>NZ_JARGER010000037.1:231341-575722 GCF_029210375.1 Nocardioides sp. YIM 152315
CGCGCCGACCCGCCCGAAAGTTTCGGGCGGGTCGACGTGGTGGTGCGTCAGGCGGGGATGACGTTGAGCGCCACGGTGGCGGACACGTCGTCGTGCAGCTTGACCGACACCTCGTGCGTGCCGAGCGACTTGATCGGGTTGGTGACCACGATCGTGCGCTTGTCGACCTTCTCGCCGGAGATCTCGGCCAGCGCGTCGGCGATCTCGCCGACGGTGACCGCACCGAAGAGCCGGCCGCCCGCACCGGAGCGCACCTTCACGCTGACCGACTGGGCCTCGAGCTTGGTCTTGACCTCCTCGGCGTGGCCAAGGTCGCGGACCGAGCGCGTGGCGCGCGCGGCCTTGATCGACTCGATCTGCTTCTCGCCGCCGCGCGTCCACTTCAGCGCGAGGCCACGGGGCACGAGGTAGTTGCGGCCGTAGCCGTCCTTCACCTCGACGACGTCGCCGGGGGCACCGAGGCCGGTGACCTCCTGGGTCAGGATGAGCTTCATGTCCTCGGCTCCCTTCAGCGACCGGTGGAGGTGTAGGGCAGCAGCGCGACCTCGCGGGCGTTCTTGACCGCGATGGCGACGTCGCGCTGGTGCTGGACGCAGTTGCCGGTCACCCGACGTGCGCGGATCTTGCCGCGGTCGGAGATGAACTTGCGGAGCAGGGTGGCGTCCTTGTAGTCGACGCCGGTCGCCTTCTCCTTGCAGAACTGGCAAACCTTCTTCTTCGGCTTGCGAATCACTGCCTTGGCCATTGTGGTGCTTCCTCTCTAGAAGCCCGGCCCAGACTGGGTACTGAGACCGGAATGGTTGAGGGTGTTCGGATGAGTGGTGTTGCTGGTATCAGAACTGGGGCTCCTCGACCTGGTGCCTGGTCATCGCCTCGCTCCGCGAGGCGATGGGCGCTCAGAACGGGGGCTCGTCGGAGCCGCCACCGGCCGGCGCGCCCCACGGGTCGTTGGCCGGAGCGGCCTGACCGCCCCCACCGCCGCCCTGGGGAGCAGGGGTGGCCCACGGGTCGTTGCCGCCACCGGACTGCGGACGCGACTGCTGCCCGCCGCCGGAGTAGCCCCCGCCGCCACCCCCGCGCGAGGCGCGGGTGACCTTGGCGGTCGCGAAGGTCAGCGAGGGGCCGACCTCGTCGACGTCGAGCTCCACGACGGTGCGCTTCTCACCCTCGCGGGTCTCGTAGGAGCGCTGCTTCAGGCGACCCTGCACGATGACGCGCATGCCGCGCTGGAGCGACTCGGCGACGTTCTCCGCGGCCTGCCGCCACACCGAGCAGGAGAGGAACAGCGCGTCGCCGTCCTTCCACTCGTTGGTCTGGCGGTCGAAGATGCGCGGCGTCGACGCGATCCGGAAGTTCGCCACGGCCGCACCCGACGGGGTGAAGCGCAGCTCCGGGTCGTCGACGAGGTTGCCGACCACCGTGATGACGGTCTCGCCTGCCATGGATGCTCCCTAAGCGTTGGTTCTGATCAGAGTCGTCCGACCACGTCCGCACATCGTCGCCGCTGGCGCCGACACTGGGAAGTGGTCGTCCACAAGAGGCTCAGTGAGCGTCGGGACGCATGACCTTCGTGCGGAGGATCGACTCGTTGAGGGTGAGCTGACGGTCGAGCTCCTTGACCGTGGCCGGCTCGGCGTTGAGCGTGACGACGGCGTAGATGCCCTCGGCGTTCTTCTTGATCTCGTAGGCCAGGCGGCGCCGGCCCCACACGTCGACGGACTCGACGGTGCCACCGTCCTTGCGGACGACGTTGAGGTACTTGTCGAGGGACCCTTCAACGGTCCGCTCTTCGATGCTGGGGTCGAGGATGACCATCACTTCATAGGCACGCACAGCGGTCTCCACCTCCTCTGGACTAGGCGGCCACGGACTCTCCGTGGCAGGAGGGCTTTGCGTTGTCGTCCCGGCGCGACCCGGTTGGTCGACGCAGAGAACGCCCAAGGCTAACAGCGCCTCGGCGCCCGGCCATAAATGCCGGTCCACAGGGGTAGGAGGCCCGCGATGACCCACCGTACGACGCCCCCGCTGGCCGGTCGGTACGAGCTGCTCGACCGGATCGGCACCGGCGGCATGGGCACGGTCTGGCGGGCGCGCGACCTGCGCAGCGGCGAGCTGGTCGCGGCCAAGCTGCTCGGTGCCCACGACAGCGGGATGCTGCTGCGCTTCGTCCGCGAGCAGGGCCTGCGGATCCGGCATCCGCACGTCCTCACCCCGACCGGATGGGCGGCCGACGACCACCGGGTCGTGCTCGGCATGGACCTGGTGCGCGGCGGCTCCGTCGACGAGCTGCTCCGCGAGACCGGGCCGCTCCCCACGTCGTACGCCGCGGTGCTGCTCGACCAGCTCCTCCAGGCGCTGGCCGCGGTGCACGCCGCCGGCGTCGTGCACCGCGACGTGAAGCCGGCCAACCTGCTGCTCGAGCCGACCGGCGACGGCCCGCCGTACCTGCGCCTCGGCGACTTCGGCGTCGCCGTGCCGGTGGAGGACGTGCGGCTCACCCGTGGCCCGGCGGTCGTCGGCACGGACGGCTACCTCGCTCCCGAGCAGCAGGACCGCTCCGTGCCCGACCCCGCCCAGGACGTGTACGCCGCCGGCGTGGTCGCCACGCAGCTGCTCACGGGCCGACCACCGCGGGCCGGCCGTCCCCTGCTGGTGCCGGAGGGTCCGCTGCGGCCGCTCGTGACGGCCCTGCTCGACCCCGACCCCGCGCTGCGGCCGAGCGCCGCCGCGGCGCTCGAGAGGCTCCGGCGCGTCGACGTCCCGCGGGACGGACCGTGGCCCGTCGTACCCGACCGGCTGGCGCCGCCGCCCCGCGACGGCGGCCGGGCGGCCACCGTCGCGATCGCGTGCTTCCTGGTCGCCATCGCGCTGTGCTGCGCGGCCGTCGCGTTGCTGATCACCGGCTAGCGTGGCCGCGTGGAAGCCGCCGACCTCGACGCCGCCCGCACCCGCGTCGCCGCCCACGTCCCGCCCACGCCCGTGCGCCGCTGGCCGCTGCTCGAGCGCGCGACCGGCACCGAGACCTGGGTCAAGCACGAGAACCACAACCCGACCGGCGCCTTCAAGGTGCGCGGTGGGCTCAACTTCGCCGCCCGGCTGGTCGCCTCCGGCGATGCCCGCGGGCTGATCTCGGCGAGCCGCGGCAACCACAGCCAGAGCCTCGCCTTCGCCGGCGCCCGCCACGGGTTGCCCGTCACGATCGTCGTCCCCGAGGGAAACTCGCCGGACAAGAACGCCGCGGCCGAGGCGTACGGCGCCGAGCTGGTCGTCCACGGCGCCGACTTCCAGGAGGCGCTCGAGCACTCCCAGCGGCTGGCCGCCGAGCGCGACCTGCTGCCGGTGCCGCCCTTCCACCCCTGGCTGGTCGAGGGCGTCGCGACGTACGCCGCGGAGCTCCACGAGCAGGTGCCGGGGCTCGACGTCGTCTACGTGCCGGTCGGGATGGGCAGCGGCATCTGCGCCAACATCGCGGTCCGTGACCTCGTCGGCGCCGACACCGAGGTCGTGGGCGTCGTCGCCGACCGAGCTCCGGCGTACGCGCTCTCCTTCGCGGCGGGTGAGCCGGTGTCGACGCCGGCGGCCGACACGTTCGTGGACGGGGTGGCGTGCCGGACTCCCGACCCGGAGGCCGTGCGCCGCATCGTCGGCGGCGCGGCCCGGATCGTGCGGGTGAGCGAGACGCAGGCCGCGGAGGCGATGGCGCTGGTCTACCGGGCCACCCACAACCTCGCCGAGCCGGCCGGGTCCCTCGCCCTCGCCGGCCTGCTCGCGGAGCGGGAGGCCGTCGCCGGGCGGCGGGTCGCGGTGGTGCAGACCGGCGGCAACGCGGACTTCGAGGTGCTGGCGCGGGCGCTGTCCGCGGCGCCGCCTACTGTGGCGTCATGAGCACGATCGCCATCGGAGCCCACGTCGACCAGGCCGACCCGATCGCGGAGGCGCAGGCGCGGAGGATGCCGCACGTGCAGTTCTTCCTCGGCGACCCGCAGGGCTACCAGGGGCCCGAGTTCCGGTACGCCGGCGGCGCGGACGGCCTGCGCGCGGACGCCGAGGCGGCGGGTGTCGGGCTCTACGTGCACGCGCCGTACATCGTCAACGTCGCCACCACCAACAACCGGATCCGGATCCCCAGCCGCAAGCTGCTCCAGCAGCACGTCGACGCTGCCGCGTCCATCGGGGCGCGCGGGCTGATCGTGCACGGTGGCCACGTCAACAAGGACGACGATCCGGCGAAGGGCTTCGACAACTGGCGCAAGGCGATCGAGGCCGTCGACCTCAAGCTGCCGCTGCTGATCGAGAACACCGCCGGCGGCGACAACGCGATGACCCGCTACCTCGAGCGGATCGAGCGGGTGTGGGACGCGATCTCGTCGACCGAGCAGTTCGGCATGGTCGGCTTCTGCCTCGACACCTGCCATGCCCATGCCGGGGGGAACGCGCTGGAGACCGTGGTCGACGACGTCCGCAAGATCACCGGGCGGATCGACCTGGTGCACTGCAACGACAGCCGCGACGACTTCGACTCCGGCGCCGACCGGCACGCCAACCTCGGCGCCGGCAAGGTCGACCCCGACCTGCTGGCCGCCGTGGTGCGCGACGCCGGTGCGCCGGTCATCCTCGAGACGCCGGGCGGCGCCCCCGAGCACGCCGCCGACGCGGGCTGGCTGTCCGGGCGGCTGTAGCCGGGCGGTGGCGGGTGACGGGCCGGTGTGATGCGGTTTCATCAAGGGATGAAGACGAACCTCCGGTCGACGGCTCGCCTTCATCCCTTGATGAAACCACGCTCCCCCGGACGAATTCGTCGAGGTAGGCGCGGCTTCACCCTCATCCCGTGATGAGGCGTCGACGCCGACAGGTTCGTCGGCCGGGCACTCCCCCGCAGCGCCCGGCCGACCCCGGCGGTCAGCCGACGCGGACGACCAGGTCTCGGACCTCACCGGGTCCGGAACGGTCGACGCGGCGGCGGACCAGTCGCAACGGCTGCTCATCGGTGGCACCGTCGACGTCGAAGACCAGGAAGAGGAAGCCGTGCGGGCCCTCCTCCAGCGGCAACAGGTAGCCGGGCCGCTCGACGACCTGCCAGCGGCTGAGGCCGAGACCCCGGCGCCGGAACCGCACCGCGAGCCGGGCCCCCGCCGGCACCGACAGCTGCTGGCCCGGGTGCGGGTCGTGGACGACGTGGACGGTGGTGCCCCGCGCGGTGCGGCTGGGTGTGGCCGTGAGCGTCATGGTCGGTGCTCCTCGCAGGTCGGCGTTCTCCCTGTCGTCGGTTGAGGAGCGACGTCGCGGTGCCCAGATACGCCGGGCTCAGCCGACCGTGACCACGACCTTGGCCCGGGCGTGCTCGACCTCGAGATAGCGGATCGCCTCCGCGGCGTCGTCGAGCGCGAAGGTGCGCTCCACGACCGGACGCAGCGAGCCGGCGTCGACGCGCGCGGCCAGCTCGGCGAGGTCGTCGCCGCTCGGCACGGCCATCGGCACCTTCACGCGGAGCCCCGAGAGCCGCGCCACCACCTGCGCACGGGTCATCAGGCCGAGCGGTCCGACGAAGCGGCCCTGGCCGGAGACGCCGCCACCCGAGAGCACGAGGGTCCCGGTCGGCGCGAGCGCGCGCCGCAGGTCGCGCAGCGAGCGGTTGCCGACGAGATCGACGACGAGGTCGTGTCGCTCGCCGGTCGTGGCGAAGTCCTGGCGGCCGTAGTCGACGACGACGTCGGCGCCGAGCGAGCCGACCAGCTCGGCGTTGCGGCCGCTGCACACCGCCGTCACGTGCAGGCCCGCCGACTTCGCGAGCTGGACGGCGAAGGTCCCGACTCCGCCCGAGGCGCCGTTGACCAGCACGCGCTGCCCCGCCTCGGTGTCGACGGCGCGGAGCAGGGTCAGCGCGGTGGTGGCGGCCAGGGGGATCGCGGCCGCCTCCTCCCAGGTCGCCGAGTCGGGCTTCGCGGCGATCACGTCGGCGCGCGCCGCCACCTGCTCGGCGAGGGCCCCGTCGGCCTCCCCGTAGACCCCGTCGCCGGGCCGCCAGGCGGTGACGCCGCTCCCGACGGACTCGACGGTGCCCGCGAAGTCGGTGCCGCGGATCCGGGACCTCGGCGCCCGGAGGCCGAACGTCGTGCGGTCGAGCCGGGCCAGCCGCGGCTCACCGCGCATCAGGTGCCAGTCGCGGGCGTTGACCGACGCGGCCCGCACCCGCACGAGGACCTCGTCGGCGCCGGCCACCGGCGTCGGCACCTCCTGGATCCGAAGGACATTGGGCGAGCCGTACCGATCCTGGACCAACGCCTTCATCGGTCTCCCCTCGGGCTGTCGGGTGCGACCGGGGGTCGCTGGGGCGACGCTAGCGCCGCCGGCGACCCGGCGACATCGGGGAGATCCCGGAGGCCCGCGCCCGTCGGCGCTAGCCGAAGCAGACGAGCGGCACCGGCGCGGTGCCGGCCGAGACGGCCGGCACCGCCTCGGCCAACGCGGCCGCGGGGTCCAGCCCGGCGGACAGGCGCTGGTGCACGGCCACGAGTACGTCGTACGCCGCCTGGTCGTTGATCGCCGCCGGCGACGCGATGACACAGCGGGCGCCCGCGTGCAGCCAGGCGGTGGTCATGCCGATCAGCTCCTCACCCGAGCGCACGGTCGAGCGGCCGACCTCGCAGGACGACAGCAGCACCACGTCGGGGACGTGCCGGAGCCGGTCGATGTCGTAGCCGAACCACGGCCCGTCGACGAGCTGCACACCGGCGAACATCGCGTTCTCGGCGCTGTGCCGGCCGTGCGCCGCGACGTGCAGGACGTCGACGGAGGCCGCGAGCTCGCAGACCGCGTCCGCCGTCGCATCCGAGCCGGTCAGCACCGTGGCGTCGCGCCACTCCTTCGCGGCAGCGGTGACCTCGTCCTCGGCGCGCGCGACGCGCGGGCCGGCGACGAGCCCGGCGCGGGCTGTGCGCAACGGCACCGTACGGCGAGTGAGCCAAGCCGTCGCCGACTGCGCGACCGTCAGCGGGCGGCCGACGAACCCGGTCAGCAGCGTCCACGGCACCCCGGCCAGCACGCCCGACGGCGTCAGCACGACCCGTCGGTCGCCCACCGCCTCGAGCACCGGAGCGACGAGGAGCCCCGCGAGCGTGTCGAGCCGCTGCGCCAGCTCGGCCCGGACGAAGGCGCCATCGCGTCGGGCAGGTCCGAGGCCGCCATGTCGAGGTCGGGCACGAGGCCGCCGAGCAGCGTGTCGAGCTCGTCGCGATGGCCGAGGTCGATCCAGGTCGGGCCCGTCGACGTGACGACGAGGGCGACCACCGCGGCGGCGGTGACGACGTACGCGACGAGCGCGGTGTCGGCGTCCAGCGCACCGACCACCTCGTCGAGGCGCACCGGGTCGGCGACCTCCCCGGACCCGCGGTGCTGCCAGGCCCGCTCGCGCACCCGCTGACGGAGCTCTTCCTCCCGGGCGGTGTCTCGGCGGTCCCCCTCGGCGGCCAGCTCCCGCAGCTCGCTCAGGTCCGCCGCGATCTGCTCGTCCTCGGGCGGGCGCACCGGCTGCACCCGGCTGGCCAGCATCCGCGCGCGCTCCGACCACTCGAAGAGCACGTCCGGCTTGCCGGAGTCGACCGCCAGGGCGAGGCCCCGGACCCCGAGCCGCGTGCCGTGCCCAGCCACCCCGGTCTGCAGGTCGAGCGACCCGAAGGAGCTCTGCCAGGAGTGCAGGTCGCTCAGCCCGGCCCGCAGGTGCTTGAGCGCCTCAGCCCGCCGGCCGTCGGCCGCGGCGAGCTTCGCCCGGATGTCGCGCTCGCGGAGCCGGACGGTGATGGGCGCCTTCCGGACCGATCCCACGCCACGCAGGTGCTCCCGCGCGAGGTCGAGCTCGCCACGGCGGATCCGGACGCGGGCGGCGTCGATGCGGGCGAGGGCCGCCTCCCAGCGCAACCCCTGCTCGCCGAGCTCGTCGGCCAGCGCCAGCCCCCGCCGCGCCAGCGACGGCCCGGAGCCTCCCGTCTCCACCTCGGCGGCGAGCAGCGTGGCGTCGGCACGCACCTCCCAGGCCCGGGCGCCGGTACGCCGGAAGCGGCGCTGCGCGTCCCGGGCCGCCACCCGCGCGCGGTCGGCGTCGCGCAGCACCAGGCTCCGCGCGAGCGCCAGCTCGGCCTCGCCGCGTCGCTGGTAGAGACGGCGGCGACCGTAGGCGTCGGCGGCCGCTGCCAGGGCAGCCGCTCCCTGCTCGTGGAGGCCGGCCGCCATCAGCACCTCGGCCCGGTCCTGGTCCACCATGGCGGTCATGACGGGCCCCTCGGCCTCGAAGACCGGGTACGCCGAGCCCATGTCGCGCAGCGCGGCCACCAGGTCCCCGGCCAGGAACTGGGTGTAGCCGCGGTTGTGGACCGCCTTCGCCGCGCCGTACTCGTCACCGGCCTCGCGGTAGGACAGGAAGGACGCCGCGAAGTCCTGGGTCGCCGCGTTGAGCAGCTTGCGCTGAAGGTGCACGTTGCCGCGGTTGAGATGGACGCGAGCGATCCGTGCGGGCTCGTCCAGCAGGAGCAGCGCGGCATCGAACTGGTCCATGGCCTCAGCCGTCTCCCCCTGCAGCATGTGGAGGAGTCCGAGCTGCGAGTAGAGGACCCCGCGCGTCGGGTTCGCCAGGTCCCCGGTGCCGAGCGAGTCCCGACAGAGATCGATCGCCCGGGTGTGATCGCCGGTCTCCGAGAGGACGTACGCCAGACTGCCCGCGATGCGTGCGGAGAGATCGGCGTCGCGCGGGTCGGTCCGGTCGAGGTCGCTTCGGGCGCGTTCGAGCAGCCGCTGAGCCTCCCGGTGGCGTCCGCGATTCATCGCGCGCACGCCCCGGGCGTGCAGGTCCTGGGCCGAGCTCACCGCCTCATGATCGCGCCAAACCGGTGCACGCGGTGACCGCATTCCACGCATTCGTCACCGCGCTGTCGGCGTCGACCGGCTCGGTCGGGGACTCCAGGGTGTCCAGAAGCGCGGCCGCGATCGTCCCTGCGATCACCGGCGCGCTGAACGACGTGCCGCTCCAGACGGCGTACCCACCGCGGAAGTCGTCCGGGTCGATGGCCTCCCGCACCCGGTCGAAGGCGCGTGTGCGGGCGACCGGCTCGAAGCCTCCCTGGAAGGCCGGCATGGTGCTCATGACCGACGCTCCCGGCGCGTAGATGTGCACCCACGGCCCCGCGTTGCTGAACATCGCGTCGGAGTGTCGGCTGGGGTTCAGGGCGCCGACGGAGACGATCGGCGCGATGTCCGGGTCGAACGGGATCGGGCCCGCGCCGTCGGACCAACGGCCGAACGCGGCGGGGAATGACGGCCGACTGGTGCCGTCGTTGCCTGCCGAGCACACGATGACAACGCCGTTGCGCGCCAGGTCCTCGAGGATGGAGTACATCGTCGGATCGAAGAGCGCGTCCTCGGGAGTCTCGTGGTAGTAGCCCATCGAGAGGCTGAGCACGTCGATCGGGTGACCGCCCGGCTCACCTGCGCGGTGCCGGCGAGCGAGCTCGGCGATCTGGGCGAGCGTCGCCACGAGGTCCGACTCCACGATCGGTCCGTCCGACCCCACGACGCGCCAGGAGATGATGTCCGCGTCCGGGCAACGCTGCCGGATCAGGCCCGCGATGAACGTGCCGTGGCCGGCGAGGGGATCGATCACACCGTCGAGCGGCCCGTCCTGGTCGCCGTCGTCCTCGGGCGAGACCGACGTCGCGTCGGAGTAGCCGATCACGTCCCCGCCCAGCGTGACCGTCTTCTTCACGATGCCGTCGAGCCACGGGTGCTTGCCGCAGCCGGTGTCGAGGACGGCGACCACCGGCCGGCGTCCGGCGATGGCGTCGTCGGGGCACCGGTGCGGCTTGGGTCCGACGTACGCGACCGGCTGGCGCCCACCGAACCCGATCTGGAGATAGCTCACGATGGCACGGGAGCTCCTGGCGTCCGCCGCCGGGTTGGAGTCGTGCAGCGGGTTCGAGTCGTGCAACGGGTTCGAGTCGTGCAGCGGGTTGGAGTCGTGCAACGGGTTGGAGTCGTGCAACGGGTCGCTGTCGATCGTGTCCGAGCCGATCGCCGGCGACACCACGTGGTCGAGGCTCACTCCCATGACGGCATCGACGCCGTACTGGGCGCGGGTCTGCTGCAGCAGTGTCCAGGCGTCCGGGGCGATGCTGGCGCGATTGGTCACCTCCACGCGGACCGGCCGGAAGCCGAACCTCAGGTTGACGGTGCGCGGGTCCTCAGCCTCCGGCACGACGTCCCAACCCAGCTGGTCGGCGACCACCCGGAGCACCTCGAAGGCGACGTCGAAGTCGACGGACTTCGACACCAGCAGCCGCTGTCCGACGTACACCGTGGGACGCGGCACGACGTTCTCGACGATCAACGCGGTGGAAGGGTCGAGGATCCGGCCCTGCACCGTGCTGACGGAGCCCGGACGCGGCGGGACCGGGTCGCGGTCGAGCTGCTTGCGCGGCTTGTCCTCCGGGCGATCCTTCCGCGGCGGCTGCTTCTTGTCGTTCTCGTCGGGGTGCTCGGTCACGGGGTCCTCAGATCTCGAAGGTGGGGGTGGCGAACGCCGGGCGGCCGGCGTCGTGCGGCTCCAGCCGCAGGCGCATCAGCCCGACGGGCAGACCGGTCAGCGAGAACCGCCCCGATTCGGTGGTGACCGCTTCGACGTCCGCCGGGTCCTCGCCCGGCAGGGCACGGATCGTCATCGGCTCCGCGGGCACGATCCAGCCGTCGACGCGGGAGCTGCCGTTGTCGACGGCGACGCGCAGGAGGAGGTCGGTGTCGCCGTGCACGAAGCGGAGCGTGTACGACGTGGAGCCGCGCGCCCCGGCCAGCTCCGTCGACCGCTCGACGAGCTCCATCAGCTCGAGGTCGAGGTCGGAGTCGGCGACGGCGGCAGCGGCCTGCATGGTCGCGACCAGGTGGTCGGGCATCGGGTCGTGACGCTCCCACACGCCCCGCACGATCTCCAGGAGGGCCTCTCGGCTCAGCTCGCTCATGCGGGGCCCCCGCGGAATCGTGGGATGGAGGAGCGCAGCGGGGGAATCCCGCGATTTCGTGGGGTGTTCATCAGACTTCTCCTGCCTCGATCAGGGCCACCCGCAGCTTGGCGAGGCAGCGGCCGCGGGTGGGTCCGATGCTGCCGACCGGCATGCCGAGCTCGGTGGCGAGCTCGCGGTAGTCGGGCCTGTTCTCGAAGGCGACGATCCGCAGCAGCCGCCGGCAGCGCTCGGGCAGTCCGTCGACGGCCGCCCACAGCCGGTCGCCGTCGTCGTGCTGCACCACGCTCTCCTCGGCCGACCGCTGCTGCGGCAGCACGTGCTCGAGGTCGTCGTCCTCGACCGGGGTCGGGGTGGTCTTCGCGCCGGCCGTCCGCCAGGCCTCGCGGCGCGCGGTCGTCGTCAGCCAGCCACCCACGGCCACCGGGTCCAGGATGGCGGCGCGGCGTCGTACGAGCGCGAGCCAGGTGTTCTGGATGACGTCCTCGGCCGCGCTGTCGCTGAGCCGGTAGGCACGCACGACGTGCCAGAGGACGGGAGTCATCACGGCGACGAGGTCGTCGAGGCCGGCGGGGTCGCCAGCGGTCCACCGGTTGAACCCGTCGGTGGCCCGGGCCCAGACGGCGCTCGACCGCTCGTCGTGGGATGGGCCGTCGCCCGCCCGGCTGTGCCCGGTCCTGGTCATGGGACGTCTCGCTCCCCGATGTGTCTCAATCAGGTTCACGCCCCCGAGGAGGGAGGGAACGCGTTCCTGATACGTCCGTGCTGAAGATATGCGGAGAACGGTCCGGTCCGCAGGCGTCCGGGCGGCTGGCCCGCCGGTGGATTCGGGCTCACGGGCGGTCCGATAGCCTCGAGCGGTGTCCAGCGCCGCCCTCACCGTCCGCGAGATCCCGGGTGCCGACCACCTCGAGCTGATCCGGTCGCGACGCGCGGCGAGCTTCCTGCAGACACCCGCGTGGGGGCGCGTGAAGTCGGAGTGGCGCCACGAGTCGCTCGGCTGGTTCCGGGGCTCCGACCTCGTCGGCGCCGGGCTGGTGCTCTACCGGCAGCTGCCGAAGGTGAAGCGCTACCTCGCCTACCTCCCCGAGGGCCCGGTCATCGACTGGGACGACGACGACCTGGCCGCCTGGCTGGCTCCGCTGGCCGCGCACCTGAAGGGTCGCGGCGCGTTCGGCGTCCGCATGGGGCCACCCGTGGTCACCCGCCGCTGGGACACCGCGACGGTCAAGGCCGGCATCGCCGACCCCGACGTACGTCGCCTCACGGACCTCGCGCCCAGCGAGCGCAGCCACGGCGGCGCCCGCGTGGTCGCCCAGCTGCGCGAGCTGGGCTGGCGGCCGCAGGCGGCCGAGGGCGGATTCGCCGCCGGCCAGCCGCAGTTCGTCTTCCAGGTGCCGCTCGCCGGCCGCACCGAGGACCAGGTGCTCGCCGGCATGAACCAGCTCTGGCGGCGCAACATCAAGAAGGCCGCCAAGGAGGGCGTCGAGGTCGCGTCGTACGACGGCCCTGCGCTGATGCCGGAGCTGAAGACGTTCCACGACCTCTACGTGCACACCGCCGAGCGCGACCATTTCACGCCGCGGCCGCTGCGGTACCTCGAGACCATGGCCGACGCCCTCGGCGGAGAGGAGCCGGACCGGATCCGGCTCTACACCGCCCGCCACGACGGCACGCTGGTCGCCGCCACGATCGCGATCCGGGTCGGTGCGCACGCGTGGTACTCCTACGGCGCCTCCTCCACCGAGAAGCGGGAGGTGCGCGGCTCCAACGCCGTGCAGTGGCAGATGATGCGCGACGCGATCGCCGCCGGGGCGGACCTCTACGACCTGCGCGGCATCACCGACACGCTCGCCGCCGACGATCCGCACATCGGGCTGATCCAGTTCAAGGTCGGCACCGGCGGCGAGGCCGTCGAGTACGCCGGCGAGTGGGACCTGCCGCTCAACAAGGCGCTCTACAAGGCCTTCGACGTCTACATGAGGCGGCGCTGATGGCACTCACCCTCACCGTCGACGGCGACCGCTGGCGCTCCCACCTGCGCCAGGTGGCGGACGCCGAGCCCGGGCTGGTGCCGGTCGCCAAGGGCAACGGCTACGGCTTCACCCTCGGACGGCTCGCCCGCAAGACCCAGTGGCTGGGGCTCGACACCCTCGCCGTCGGCACCTACGAGGAGCTCCCCGAGGTCGCGAGCCGGTACGACGGGGACCTGCTCGTACTCACCCCGTGGCGCCCCTTCGGAGCGGCGGCCGAGCTCGACCCGGGGCTCGCCCGGCGCGTGATCCACACGGTCAGCCGGGTCGACGACCTGACCGACCTCCTCGGCCGCCAGCCCGACGCCCGCGTCGTGCTGGAGCGCGCCACCAGCATGCTGCGCCACGGGATGACCGCGCGCGAGCTGTGGTCGACCGCCGAGGTCGTGCGCGCCAACCCCAAGGCTCGGGTCGCCGGCGTGGCGCTGCACCTCCCGCTCGCCAACGGCGCGCACCTCTCGGAGGTGCACCGGCTGATGACCGAGGTCGTGGCGACCGAGCTGCCCCTCGACACCGTGTGGGTCAGCCACCTCAGCGCGGCGGAGCTGACCGCGCTGCGCTCGTCGTACCCCGACTTCACCTTCCGCCCGCGCCTCGGCACCGACCTGTGGCTGGGCGACCGGGGCGCGCTCCGGGTCACCGCGACCGTGCTCGACGTGCACGAGGTCGAGCGCGGCGACGGCTTCGGCTACCGGCACCGCACGGCGCCGAAGGCCGGGCACGTGCTGGTCGTCAGCGGCGGCACCGCCCACGGCATCGGTCTGGAGGCGCCGCTCGGCGAGGCGAGCCTGCGCGGCCGGGCGGCCACCCTCGCCCGGGGTGGCCTGGACGCCGCCGGCTTCGTGCGCTCGCCGTTCTCGATCGACGGCAAGCAGCGGCTCTTCGCCGAGCCCCCGCACATGCAGGCGTCGATGCTGTTCCTGCCCCACGGTGCGCGGGTGCCGGGCGTCGGCGACGAGGTCGACGTGCGCGTGCGGTTCACGGCAACGTCCTTCGACCGCATCGTCGTGACCTGACCTCTCAGGCGATTCCCTCGCTTCTCGGGGGATGCAACACCCGAGAAGCGCGGGAATACCCGGTGAACCGGGTATTCCGCGACTGCCGCACCGGGTCGTGCCGCGGCGACCACAGATCGCGCACGACCATGCCGACCAGGTAGAGCTCGGCGGCCAGGCGGAGCAGGGTCGCGGCCCAGTAGAAGCCCGCGTCGCCGCCGGCGGCCGGCGCAAGGTAGCCGCCGAGGTACCACCAGACCGCCGCGAAGTAGAGGACCTCGCCGGCCTGCCAGACCAGCAGGTCGCGCCAGCGGGGGCGGGCGAGCACGGCGAGTGGCAGCAGCCAGAGCACGTACTGCGGCGAGTAGACCTTGTTGACGAGCAGGAAGCCGGCGACGACGAGGAAGCCGAGCTGGGCCAGCCGCGGCGTCGACGGCGAGGTCACGCCGAGCGCGGCGACGCCGAGACACCATGCGCCGAAGAAGATCCAGGACCCGAGGTTGATCGTGTGCGGGTCGAAGGAGAACGGGTCGGGCACGGTGTCCATCGCCTGCTGCACGACGAGCCAGATCGAGCCGAGGTCGGCCCCCCGGTCGGAGTTGAAGCTCCAGAAGACCTTCCACTCGGACGGTCCCGTGAGCAGCGCGGGGAGGTTCGCGACCACCCAGGCACCCACCGCCCCGGCGGCCGCGACGACGAAGTCCCGGTGGCGGCGCTCCCGCAGGCAGATCACCAGCACGCCGCCGAGCAGGAACAGCGGATAGAGCTTGGCCGCCGTGCCGAGGCCGATCAGCACGCCGGTCAGCAGCGTCCGGTCCCGCGCCCACGCCCACAGCGCGCCGGCCACGAACACCACGGCGATCAGGTCCCAGTTCACCAGGCCGGTGAGCAGCAGTGCCGGGGAGAGGGCGAACGCCGCGGCGTCCCACGGGCGGCGGGGGTTCACGCCCGCGAGCAGCCACGTGCAGAGCAGCGCGAGCACCGCGAACCCGATCGCGTTCACGATCACGAAGACCCGCATCTCGCGGTGGACGTCCGGGCGGCCGGCCACCGTGCCGGTGTCGGCGGCGTAGCGCGGCTCGAGGTCGGGCGACCCGGTGAGCCAGTGGGTGACCCAGGCGGTGCCCCACGCCCAGTAGGCGATGCCGACGGGGTACTCCATCACCTCGAACCGATCGCGCACCTGCTGGTCGTCGCTGTAGGGCCAGTTGAGCTCGGCGAACCCCCGACCCGTGTAGAGGTAGGGCAGGTCTGAGTAGCACATCTGGCTGTAGCGCTGCTGCCCGTCCTGCCAGGTGTCGTCGTAGCACCCGGACTTCTGGATCATGCCGAGCGCCATGCACACCGCCGTCAGGGCGAGCACCACCCGCACCGGCGTCCACCACGGGTGCCGGCCCGCACGCGTGCCGACCGGGCCGCCGACGCTCTCGCTCAGCGAGGCGACGATCGGGTCGTCGACGGTGGGGTCCACCCAGGTGCGATCCCCCACCGGCGCGCTCCTCAGCCCCGTCGCGCGGCTGGCGGGGTCGAGGCCGGCGCGGTCGCCGCCGGCGGAGTCGGAGTCGGAGTGCTCGGCGGCGGGGTCTGACAGCCGACCAGCGGGTCACAGGTCGGCGGCGTCGCCGGTGGCGGGGTCGTCGGCGTGTCGCTGGGCGTCGGGGTGTCCGACGGCTCGTCGGGGGTGTCCGACGGCTCGTCGGGCGTCTTCGACGGCTTCTTCGTCGGCTTCTTCGTCGGCTTCGGCGGTGGCGTGTACGGGTCGTGCCCGTCGTCGGGCGCCTCGCCGTCGAGGTGGGCCGGCTCCGGGAAGTCCTCGATCTCGGCGCCCTCCAGCGCCCGGCCCATCACATCGGTCCAGGTGCGTGCCGGGTAGGAGCCACCGAAGTACTCGGGCAGCCAGTCGTCGAGCTTCTCCTGCCCCTTGCCGCGCACGTACATGACGGCGGTGGCGAGCTGCGGCGTGTAGCCCACGAACCAGGCCGACGCCACGTCGTCGTCGGCGTTGGTCGCGGTGCCGGTCTTGCCGGCCGCGGGACGGCCGAGGTTGAGCGCCGCCGTACCGCTTCCGGACTGGACGACCTGCTGCATGGCGTACGACGTGTCGGCCGCGACGTCCTCGTCGATGGCCTGCTTCGTCGACTGCTTGAACGTGTAGAGGGGCTCGCCGTCCTTGTCCACGACCTTCTGCACGACGTGCGGCCGGGCCGCGCGGCCACCGTTGGCGATGGAGGCGTACGCGTTGGCCATGTTGACCGGGGCGATGGTCGCCGAGCCCAGCGCGATGCCGCTGACCGGCTCGAGGCCCGGGCTGTTGTCGAGGTTGTTGTAGCCGCCGCGCGCGTTCTTGTTCCAGTTCGGGATGCCGAGGTCAACGGCGGTCTCGAGGATCTTCTCGGGGCCGTCGGGCATCGAGACGGTGAGGTCGGCGAAGACCGTGTTGATCGAGTCCTCGGTGCCGCGGAGCAGGCTGATGGCCGAGCCGTAGTCGGTGCCCAGACCGTCGGAGCCGTAGCCCTCGTTGCGCACCCGGTCGCCGGTGCCCTCCTCGTTGTAGTAGAAGGGCGAGTTGCCGTCGAACGTGTCCTCGAGGGAGAAGCCCTCCTCGAGGGCGGCGGCCACCGCGAACGGCTTGAACGTCGACCCCACCATCCCGCCGGTGACGGCCCAGTTGATCTGCGACTGGAGGTAGTCCTGGCCGCCGTAGATGCCGCGGATGGCCCCGGTGCCCGGCTCCACCGAGGCGACGCCGACGTGCAGGTTCTTGTCCGAGAACTCCGGGCCCTCCGGGCGCTGCTCGCGTACGCCGGCCGCCGCGGCGTCCATCGCCTTCTTCGTGAACGTCGTGGTGACGCGGATGCCGCCGCCGTCGATCTGCTGGTCGTCGAAGCCCAGGTCGTGCAGCTCGCTGCGGACCATCGCGAGCATGTGGCCCTTCTGCCCGCCGTACCGGCTCTCGGCCGCGATCTCCGGGAACTTCGGCAGCTTCCGGCCCGCCTTCTCGGCCTTCTCGGCGCTGATGTTGCCGGCATCGGCCATGCCCTCGAGCACGTAGGTGTAGCGCTCCTTGAGCGCCTTCTTGGAGTCCTTGCCGTTCGCCGGGTCGAAGTTCGACGGGTTGTTGAGCACGCTGGCGAGCACGGCGGACTCGCGCAGGCTGAGGCGCTTGGCGTCCTTGCCGAAGTACGCCTCCGCCGCGGCCTGCACGCCGTACGCCGACCGCCCGAAGTAGATGGTGTTGAGGTAGCCCTCGAGGATCTCCGACTTCGACATCTCCCGCTGGAGCTTCAGCGAGAGGATCGCCTCCTTCAGCTTTCGCTCGTAGGAGCGCTCCTGCGTCAGGTAGAGGATCTTGACGTACTGCTGGGTGATCGTGGACGCACCCTGGGTCGAGTTGCCCTGCGCGTTGCTGAACGCGGCCCGCACGATCCCCTTGGGGTCGATGCCGTTGTCGGTCCAGAAGCTGCGGTTCTCGGCGGCGACGACCGCGTCCTGGAGGTTCTGCGGCATCTGGTCGAGCGGGATCGACTGGCGGTTCTGGGTCGCGAAGCTGCCGACCTCGGTCTTGCCGTCGGAGTAGTAGATGAACGAGGTCTGGGTCTCGAACTCGTCGTTGGGGTCCGGGAGGTCGGTCGTCTGGTAGGCGTAGATGAAGCCTCCGACGGCGACGAGCATGCCGACCAGGCCCACCACCAGCAGCCACCGGGCGACGCGCCACACCTGCTGCTTGCGGGTCCGGGGTCGCTTCGCACCGCTGCCCTCGGCGGTGGCGCCCTTCTTGGCAGTGGTGCTGGTCTGTGCGGGGCCGGCGGCCCGGCGCTTGCCACTCACGGTCGTTGGCTCCGCTGGATCGGTGAACACGGGTCCTCCCGGGCGGGAGGCGGGCGCGGACCGGGATCCGGGCCGTTCGACAGAGTACGGGGGCGGCCCGCGCGCGCCCAAGACGACGCTCGGGTGACGTGCGCGATGGAGCGCGTCGACGTGTCCCCTATTCGCAACACGCGGATATATCGCTACGATAGGTCCCATGGCACGTCGTGCGGAGACCATCGAGCTGGCAGTCCTGGGGCTGCTGCACGAGGGACCCATGCACGGCTACGAGCTCCGCAAGCGCCTCAACCTGATGCTGGGCTGGGGCCGCGTCCTCTCCTACGGGTCGCTCTACCCGGCCCTGAAGAAGATGCTCCGCGCCTCGCTGATCGAGGAGACGATGACGACCAAGACGCCGGGGACACCGGTGTCGAAGCGGCCGCGCATCACCTACCAGGTCACCGAGGCGGGCACGCGGGAGTTCGAGCGCCTGATGTCGGAGGTCGGCCCCACCGCCTGGGAGGACGACAACTTCGACATCCGGTTCGCCTTCTTCTCCTCGACCGACATGGAGATCCGGCTGCGCGTGCTCGAGGGCCGGCGTACCCGCCTCCAGGAGCGGCTGGACCGCGTCCAGAGCCAGCTCGCCATGACGCAGAAGGAGGTCGACCGCTACGCGGCCGAGCTCCAGCGGCACGGCGTCGAGTCGGTCGAGCGCGAGGTCCGGTGGCTCTCGGACCTCATCAACGCCGAGCGCAAGGGCGAGCTCGACCGGGCGGGGGCCGACATCCAGGACCCCGGAGCCGACACGACCAGCACCGGCCGGCAGGCCACCCAGAAGTAGATCTCGAAGCAGACCTCGAAGAAGTACAGAAGGAAGGGAATCCCGATGGGTTCGGTACGAGTGGCAATCGTGGGAGTGGGCAACTGCGCCACCTCCCTGATCCAGGGCGTGCACTACTACAAGGACGCCGACCCTGCGGGCACCGTCCCGGGTCTCATGCACGTCACCTTCGGCGACTACCACGTCTCCGACGTGCAGTTCGTCGCCGCGTTCGACGTCGACGACAAGAAGGTCGGCAAGGACCTCTCCGAGGCGATCAACGCCTCCGAGAACAACACGATCAAGATCGCGGACGTGCCGACCCTCGGCATCGAGGTGCAGCGCGGCCACACGCTCGACGGCCTCGGCAAGTACTACCGCGAGACGATCGAGGAGTCGGCCGCCGAGCCGGTCGACGTCGTGCAGGTGCTGCGCGAGACCGGCGCCGACGTCCTGGTGTCCTACCTGCCGGTGGGCTCCGAGGAGGCCGACAAGTTCTACGCGCAGTGCGCGATCGACGCGGGCGTGGCCTTCGTCAACGCCCTCCCGGTGTTCATCGCCTCCGACCCCGAGTGGGCCAAGAAGTTCGAGGACGCCGGCGTCCCGATCGTCGGCGACGACATCAAGTCGCAGGTGGGCGCCACCATCACCCACCGCGTGATGGCCAAGCTGTTCGAGGACCGCGGCGTCACGCTGGACCGCACCTACCAGCTCAACGTCGGCGGCAACATGGACTTCAAGAACATGCTCGAGCGCGAGCGCCTGGAGTCCAAGAAGGTCTCCAAGACCCAGGCCGTCACCTCGAACCTGAACGGCGAGCTGGCCGGCAAGGTCTACGACAAGAACGTGCACATCGGCCCGTCGGACTACGTCCAGTGGCTCGACGACCGCAAGTGGGCCTACGTGCGCCTCGAGGGCCGCGCGTTCGGCGACGTGCCGCTGAACCTGGAGTACAAGCTCGAGGTGTGGGACTCCCCCAACTCCGCCGGCATCATCATCGACGCGATCCGCGCCGCGAAGATCGCCAAGGACCGCGGCATCGGTGGCCCGATCATCTCGGCGTCGTCGTACCTGATGAAGTCCCCGCCGGTGCAGCTCCCCGACGACGAGGGCCGTCGCCGCGTCGAGGCGTTCATCAAGGGCGAGGAGTGACAGTCCCCCGCTGACCCACCGTCGACCCGTCCGAGTCTTCTCGGGCGGGTCGAGGTGCATCCGGGGTGGCGGCGCGTCCTGCAGCCGCGGCTTCATCAAGGGATGTCGGTCAGACCGCGCTTCCCGTGCCGAGCCCGGCGAGGGGAGCGCGGCTCCGCCTTCATCCCTTGATGAAGCGACGCGCGGCCGGGCCGGGCGTCAGCGAGCGGCCCACCACTCCCGCAGCGCGGTCTCGGCTTCCGCGGGGGTCAGCGGTCCCCGGTCGATCCGCAGCTCGAGCAGGAAGCGGTAGGCCTCGCCGACCTCGCGGCCAGGGCCGACGCCGAGGATCTCCATGATCTGGTTCCCGTCGATGTCGGGGCGGATGGCGTCGAGCTCCTCCTGCTCGGCGAGCCGGGCGATGCGCTCCTCGAGGTCGTCGTAGGTGCGTTGCAGCCGCTCGGCCTTGCGCCGGTTGCGGGTGGTCGAGTCTGCGCGGGTGAGGATGTGCAGCCGCTCGAGCTGGTCGCCGGCGTCGCGCACGTAGCGGCGTACGGCGGAGTCGGTCCACTCGCCGCTGCCGTAGCCGTGGAACCGCAGGTGGAGCTCGACCAGCCTGCTCACCGCGTCGATGTCGTCGTTGGAGAAGCGCAGCGCCTTCATCCGCTTGCGGGTCATCTTGGCGCCGACCACGTCGTGGTGGTGGAAGGTCACCGTGCCGTCGTCCAGGAAGCGCCGGGTCCGCGGCTTCCCGACGTCGTGCATCAGCGCGGCGAAGCGCGCGACGAAGTCCGGCCCGCCGGCCGGCAGCCGAGACTCGAGGTCCATCGCCTGCTCCAGCACGGTGAGCGTGTGCTGGTAGACGTCCTTGTGGCGGTGGTGCTCGTCGCGTTCGAGCGCGAGCGCGGGAAGCTCGGGCAGCACCAGCTCGGCGAGCCCGGTGTCGACGAGCAGCGTGAGGCCCAGCCGGGGGTACGGCGCGCACACGAGCTTGACGAGCTCGTCGCGCACCCGCTCGGCCGAGATGATCTCGATCCGTCCCGCCATCGAGCGCATCGCCTCCACGACGGAGGGGTCCACGGTGAACCCGAGCTGCGCGACGAACCGTGCCGCGCGCATCATCCGCAGCGGGTCGTCGGAGAAGGAGTCCTCCGGGCGGCCCGGGGTCCGCAGCACCCGGTGGGCGAGGTCGACGATCCCGCCGTACGGGTCCTCGACCTCGCGGCCCGGCACCCGCACCGCCATCGCGTTGACGGTGAAGTCGCGGCGGCCGAGGTCGCCGGCGAGGGAGTCGCCGAAGTCGACGTCCGGCTTGCGGGAGGTCGGATCGTAGGACTCCGAGCGGTACGTCGTGACCTCGACCAGCCACTCGCCCTTCCGGCACCCGATTGTGCCGAACGCGCGGCCCATGTCCCAGATCGCCTCCGCCCAGCCCTTGAGCAGGCGCTCGGTCTCGTCGGGCCGGGCCGAGGTGGTGAGGTCGAGGTCGTTGTGGTGCCGCCCGAGCATCGCGTCGCGCACCGGGCCACCGACCAGGGCGAGCTCGTGGCCGGCCTCGGCGAACCGTCGGCCGAGCTCGTCGATCACCGGCGCGATCCGGTCCAGCTCGGTCGCGACCGAGCGCTGGACGTCGGCCATGGCGAGCGGGGGCGGCGGGGCGTCGGGCACGGGCGGCAAGTCTAGTGGCGACCGGCCCGGTGGCCTGATCGGCGTGAGGGTCGGCCAGTAGAGTCGCTGCGTGCTTCGCCCGGTGTCGCTGCTGCCTGCCCTCGTGGCGGCGGCGCTCGTCGGGCTGCTGCTCGTCCCGCTGTCCACGCCGATCACACCGGCCGGTGCCGCCGAGTCGGCGCCGAAGAGGACCGCGGAGGTCGCGCCGCTCGAGGTCACCATCGAGAACCTGACGCCGTCCGCGCTCCCCCGGCGCGGCGAGGTCCGGGTGAGCGGGACGGTCACGAACGTCGACGAGCAGGCGTGGACGACCATCAACCTCTACTCGTTCGTGGCCGACGCCCCGATGACGACCTCGGCCGAGCTGGCCGACGCGGCGGTGACCGGGTCCGAGGAGTTCGTCGGCGAGCGCGTCACCGACCCGGGCCCCTACGAGACCATCGACCACCTGGACCCGGGCGAGACCGAGGCGTTCTCCTTCTCGGTGCCCCGTCGACGGATCGCCGCCGAGTCCCCGGACGGCGTCGGCGCCGATGCAGCCGGCGTCTACTGGTTCGGCGTCCACGCGCTGGGCCAGGCCGACGAGCCGCGCGACGACGTCGCCGACGGCCGGGCCCGCACCTTCCTGCCGCTGGTCCCGCCGACCTCGCGCACCGTCGACACCGCGCTCGTGCTCCCGATCCGGCGATCGGTGCAGCACGAGACCGACGGCCGGGTGGCCAACCTGGCCCGCTGGACCCGCGCGCTCGGCGGCAACGGGCAGCTGCGCCGGATGGCCGACTTCGGCGCGGCGGCCGGCGACCAGCCGATCTCGTGGCTCGTGGACCCGGCGGTCGTCGACGCCGCCGTACGGCTCACCGAGGGCAATCCGCCGCGCTCGATCGAGGCGACCATCGAGCCCGAGCAGCCGGACGACGAGTCCGGCTCACCCGAGCCGTCGGAGGACGCGACGGAGCCGGAGCCCGGCGAGGACACCGACGAGTCGCCGTCGGCGGACGAGGACGCCGGCACGACCGACGCCCAGGACGCCGCCGTCACCGAAGCGGCCACCGCGGCCACCGACTGGCTGGGCCGGATGCAGACCGCGCTCTCCGGCAACGAGATCCTCAGCCTCCCGTACGGCGACCTCGACGTGGCCGGCGCCGCGAGCCACGACCCCCCGACGTACGACGTCGCCCGCGAGCGCTCCGGCACCGAGCTCGCCCCGTGGGGGCTGACCACGACGCCGGCGATCGCGTCGCCGTCCGGCTTCCTGCCGACCACGGCTCTCGACCTCGTCGACGACGAGACGCAGGTGCTCGTCTCCGATCGGGTCTTCGGCGACCGGGCCGACCACGCGCCCACCGTGGCGCACACCGACGGCCGGACGATGGTGGTCTCCTCCACCGGCGCCGCGAGCGGCGGGCCCGGCCCGGGCGACACGCTGGCGCCGCTGTCGGTGCGTCAGCGGATCGTGAGCGAGGCCGCCCTGCGGCTGCTGAGCCCCGGACGACGTCCCCTGGTGGTGGTGCTGCCGCAGGGCTGGGCGCCCGAGACGAGCTCCGGGTTCTTCGACGGCCTCGACACCGGGTGGCTGCGGCTGACGACCGTCGACGCCATCTCGCAGCGTCCCGGCCGCGAGGTCGACGGGGAGCGGATCGTCTACCCCGACAGCCAGCGCGACGCGGAGCTCGACAGCGTCGACTTCGCCGCCGCCACGGGGCTCAGCGAGGCCGGCGCCACGCTGCAGAACCTGCTGACGCTCAACGACCGGGTCGGCGGCGCCGTGCAGGACGAGGCCCTCACCGACGTGTCCTACGCCAGCCGCCGCTTCCCGCTGCGCAGCCGGGCCTCGGCCGCCCGGTCCCGCGGATGGATCGAGCAGCACCTGACCGCGGTCAGGGTCGAGGCCCCGAAGGCGGTCATCCTCTCCAGCGGCAGCGGCCGCTTCTCCGCCACCGTCAGCAACGCGCTCGAGGAGCCCGTGACCGTGCGCCTCGACGCCCTGACCGACCCCGCGCTCGAGGTCAGCGTCCCCGACGAGGACGTCGAGATCGGCCCGGGGGCCCGCACGACCATCCTGCTCAACGCGACGTCGTCCGCCGTCGGCGTCCGCAACGTCACACTGTTGCTCACCGACGTCGAGGGCGCGCCGATCGGCTCGGCGGACTCGCTGCCGATCCGCTCCAACCGCGTCAGCAACGTGATCTGGCTGATCCTCGGCACCGGCGTGGCCCTGCTCTTCGCCACCATCTTCGTGCGCCTCTTCCGCCGCATCCGGGCGGCGGCGCGCTCGTGAGCGCACCATGAGCAGCTTCGACGGAGAGGCCCGCGAGGAGGAGCGCGACCGCGTCCTCGTGAACAGCGCGGTGATGGCGGCCGGCACCATCGTGTCCCGCCTGAGCGGCTTCGTGCGCTCGACACTGCTGGCGGCGGCCCTCGGCGCGAAGCTGCACGCCGACCTGTTCAACATCGCGAACACGATCCCGAACATGCTCTACATCCTGCTCGCGGGCGGGGTCGTCAACGCCGTGCTGGTGCCGCAGCTGGTCCGGGCGATGAAGGAGGACCCCGACCGGGGCGACGCCTACACCAACCGGATCATCACCCTCGCCGCGCTGTTCCTCGGCATCGTGACGGTGCTGCTGGTCGTCGCGGCCCCGTGGCTCATCAGGCTCTTCCTCACCCACGACCTGAGCACGGCGGAGTACGCCGCCCAACGGGAGTCGATCGTCGACTTCGCGCGCTACTGCCTGCCGCAGGTCTTCTTCTACGGCATGTACGTCCTCGTCGGCCAGGTGCTCAACGCGCGCGGCAGGTTCGGGCCGATGATGTGGGCGCCGATCGCCAACAACGTCATCTCCATCGCGGTGCTGGTCGTCTACCTGGTCGTGTTCGGCCCGGCCGAGGACGTGTTCGGCCCCTACACCGCCGACCAGGAGCTGCTGCTCGGCGTCGGCTCGACGCTGGGCATCGCGGCCCAGTTCGCGATCCTGGTGCCCTACCTGCGCGCCACCGGGTTCCGCTACCGCCCGCGCTTCGACTTCCTCCACACCGGGCTCGGCCACACGTTCCGGCTGGGCGTCTGGACGGTGCTCTTCGTCGTCGTCAACCAGGTCGCCTACACGGTGGTGGTGCGGCTGGCGTCCGGGGGCACCGCGGCGTCGACCGACGGCACCGGCTACTCCATCTACTCCCAGACGTTCCTCATCACGATGGTCCCGCACTCGGTCGTCACGGTGTCGCTGGCGACCGCGATCCTGCCGCGCCTGGCCGCCCGCGCCTCCGACGGCGACGACGCCGGCCTCGCCACGTCACTCGCCGAGACGCTGCGCGGAGCGCTCTCGCTCATCCTGCCGTTCGCGCTGATCCTGCCGTCCCTGGCGCTCGCGGTCTCCCGCCTGATCTGGGGGTACGGCGCAGCCGCCGACGACTACCCCGACTTCGCGCCCTCGCTGGCGCTCTTCGGCGGCGGACTCCTCTTCTTCACGGTCCACTACCTGGTGCTGCGCGGGTTCTACGCCCTCGAGCAGACCCGCACGGTGTTCTGGATCCAGTGCGCGGTCGCCGGCACCAACATCGTCGCCGCCCTCGTCCTGGTCGGCCTCACCGACGCCGCGGCCACGGCCCCCGCCCTCGTGCTCGCCTACACGGCGTCGTACGCCGTGGGCGCCGTGCTCTCCTACTCGATGCTGTCCCGCCGGCTCGGCGGCCTGCACACCCGCACCCTGGGGCGGTTCCTCGGCCGCCTGGCCGTGGCGGCACTGCTCGCAGCCGCGGCGGCCGCCGGGACGGCGTACCTCCTCCACGACGTCATCGGCGTCTCCCGACTCTGGGCCGCGGTCGTCGGCGTCGGGGCCACCGCTGCCGTGGGCGGCCTCGTCCTGATCGGCACCGCGCGTGCGATGCGCCTCGAGGAGCTCACCTCGATCGTCGACACGATCACTCGCCGGCTGCCCCTCCCACGGAGGGGGTGAGGGCAGCCTACGATGGGCATCGGGGCCACGTGAGCGAAGACCGCACGGGCAGCCGACACGAGGGGAGCTGAGTGCCGAGCTCGATCCGGCCGGGCGACGTGCTCGCCGACCGGTACCGACTGGTCGACCTGCTCACCGAGAGCGGGGGCGGCCGGTTCTGGCGAGCCCACGACCGGGTGCTGGAGAGGTACGTCGCGCTGCACGTCATCGCGGAGGACGACGAGCGCGCGAGCGCCCTGCTCCACGCCGCCAAGCGCTCCGCGACCATCCACGACCGCCGGCTGCTGCGGGTGCTCGACGCCGACCACGCCGACGGGCACTGCTTCGTCGTCAACGAGTGGGGCTCCGGCGACTCCCTCGACATCATGCTCGCGGCGGGGCCGCTGGGTCCGCGCCGCGCGGCGTGGCTGGTCTCGGAGGTCGCCGGCTGTGTCGCCGCCGGACACGAGGCCGGCGTCGCGCACGGCCGGCTCGCCCCCGAGAACGTGCTCATCGACCACACCGGCGCGGTCCGGATCATCGGGTACGCCGTGGAGGCGGCCATGCACGGACTGCCGCCCGGGCGGGTGTCCACCGACGTCG
Organism: Nocardioides sp. YIM 152315; assembly: GCF_029210375.1. Classification (GTDB taxonomy): domain Bacteria; phylum Actinomycetota; class Actinomycetes; order Propionibacteriales; family Nocardioidaceae; genus Nocardioides. Next base: position 257,334 of record NZ_JARGER010000037.1, read on the forward strand.
CGGACCTCGGCGGGCTCCTCTACTGCGCGCTGACCGGCAAGTGGCCGGGCGTCTCCTCCTCGGCGGTCCCTCCGGCGCCGCTCGTGCAGGGCCGCGTGCTCCGGCCCCGACAGGTCCGCGCCGGCATCCCGCGCCCGCTCGACGGGCTGTGCGACGAGGTCGTCAACCCCTACTCGGGCCCGGCGGGCGCCCGGCTGCGCGAGTCCCACGACCTCGCCTCCGCGCAGGGCATCTCCGACTACCTGTGCGCGTTCGTCGGCGACGCGACCGGGCTCGTCGAGGCGGAGGCCAAGGCCGGGCACCGCGACACCACCGAGATCGCGGCCCTCCCGGCGGTCCCCGATCCACGGCCCAAGGACGCCGCGCCGGCGCCGGAAGCCGAGCCCGTCCCGGAGCCCGTCCCCGAGCCGGGACCCGCCCCGTCCACGCCGTCCACGCCGTCCGCCCCGTCCGCCCCTTCCGCCCCTTCCGCCCCGTCCACGCGGTCCACGGACCTGCCGACCGAGGCCGGTCTGCCGATCTTCGACGATGCCGCCGACGACGTCTCGTGGCTGGCCCGCCCGGGCGAGCCCGCACCGCCCCCGCCCCCGTTCGAGGAGCCGCCCGAGCGGCCGCTCTTCGCACCCTCGCCGACCGGAGGTGGCCCGGCCCGTACGCCGCGCCCGGGCGCCCGCGCGCCCCAGCCCGCGCCGGCACCGGCCCCGGCCGCAGCCGGCGGCAGCGGCCGGGGGTTCTGGCCCTGGGACACCGGGACCGGTCCGCTGGCGTTCGCCGAGGAACCCGTCGAGGAGGTGCCGGGCCGCAGCTGGCTGCGGCTCGCCGCCATCATCGCGACGGCCGTGGTGCTGCTGCTCGCGGTCGTCGTCGCCTACAACCTCGGCCGCGGACGGACCCCGCTCGGCGCCGTACCGGACGACGACAGCCCGGCCCCGACGCCGGCCACCCAGTCGCCGATCGCGCCGGCGGCCGACCCGATCGCGGGCGTCACCGCCGCCGACTTCGACCCGGAGGGCGACCCGCCCGACGAGAACCCCGACCTCGCTCCCCTCGCCGTCGACGGCGACCCGACCACCGCGTGGCGGACCCTCGACTACGAGCAGAACTTCGGCCCCGGCGGCCTGAAGAACGGCGTCGGTCTCCTGCTCGACCTCGGGTCGGTGCGCAACGTGTCGGCCGTGGACGTCACGGTCCTCGGCGGGTCCACGGGCGTCTCGCTCTACCTGGGCGAGACCGCGCCGACCGACGTCGCCGACCTAACCCCCGCCGCGAGCGCGACCGTCGACGACGAGCAGCAGATCGCCCTCGAGCAGCCCGCGCAGGCCCGGTACGTCGTGGTCTGGCTGACGTCGGTCCCGGCGGTCGGTGCGGAGTTCCGCGGGCAGGTCGCCGAGGTGACGGTCCGGGGATGACCACCCCACCGATGGACGGCGACGACCGGTCCGACCGCGACCTGCTGGCGGCCCACGTCGCCGGCGACGCGGAGGCGTTCGGCATCCTGTTCGCCCGCCATCGCGACCGGCTCTGGGCGGTCGCGGTGCGCACGATGGGCAACCGCGAGGATGCGGCCGACGGCCTCCAGGACGGGCTCGTCGCTGCCTATCGCCGGGCCGGCACGTTCCGCGGCGATGCCGCCGTGACGACCTGGCTGCACCGCGTCGTGGTCAACGCCTGCCTCGACCGCCTCCGCGCCGCGAAGGTACGTCGCGCCGAGGCGCTGCCCGACGACCTCGACGACCACGGGGCCGGACGCGGCTCGCTGGTCTCGGCGATCGACGACGACCCGGCCGACCTCGCGGCCACGCGGGAACGCAGGGAGGTGGTCCTCGACGCCCTGCGCGCCCTCCCCGACGAGCAGCGCGCCGCGCTCGTGCTCGTCGACATGGAGGGCTATCCGGTCGCCGAGGCCGCGACGATCCTCGACTGCCCCGTCGGGACCGTGAAGTCGCGGTGCTCGCGCGGCCGCGCCCGACTGGCTGAGGTGCTCGCGCCGCTGCTCGACGAGTCCGCGCGTGACCCGGGCGACACCCCGCCCCGGAACCCCGCCCGGCCCGCGCCCGTCGAAACCGGCGACGCACCCCGCGGCCCGCCCACGACGGGCTGACCGTCCCGACCACGATCACGACCCGAGGGGGTGAACACCGGTGCCCGAGCCCGACCTGACGCGCGAGGAGGAAGACGTCCGTCGCCTGCTCGCGGAGGCCCGCCACGTCGAGCCGATGCCCGACGACGTCGTCGACCGGCTCGACCGGGTGCTCGCCGACCTCCGCCCGGCGCGAGCCGAGCCCGCCGCGGACCGCCTGCCCGACCACACCGCCGAGCAGCGTCGGCGCTGGCTGCGCAACCTCGTGCTCGCCGCCGCCGTCGTCGTCGTGGTCGGCGTCGGTATCTCGCGCATCGACCTCTCCGGAGCCGACGACGACGCGGGCTCCTCGGCCGACTCGTCGGCGGAGGCGCCGGCGGCCCGCGACCAGGCGGAGGCCGGTGGTGACGCGTCGCCGGACGCCGGCGCGCCACTCGCGCTCCGGTCCGCCACCTTCGAGCGCCAGGTCGCCCACTACGCCGGCACCGGACGGCTCACGAAGCTCTCCCAGCTCCGATCCCTCGACGCCGACGAGGGGAAGGCCGAGGACGGCGCGCCCTCCGCCGCGCGGTGCCCCGGTGACGACCGCGGGCCCGGCCGCGAGGTCGCCGCGACGTACGACGGCGGGCCAGCGGTGCTCGTCGTACGTCCGGCCGCGGACGGCGACCGTCGGGTGGACCTCTACCTGTGCGGCACCGACGAGCCACTCCGGTCGACGACGGTCCCCGCGCCCTGACGGGTGCGCGTGCGGGAAGTTTCCTCACCTACGATCGGTTCTACTGGTCGCAGACCGCATCCATCCGAGGAGAAGCACGCTTCATGTCCGACACCGTTCGTGACGTCGTTCGAGATGTCATCGTCATCGGCTCCGGCCCCTCCGGCTACACCGCCGCGCTCTACACGGCGCGCGCCAACCTCAAGCCGCTCGTCTTCGAGGGCTCGGTGACCGCCGGCGGCGCCCTGATGAACACCACGGAGGTCGAGAACTTCCCGGGCTTCCGCGACGGCATCATGGGCCCCGCCCTGATGGACGAGATGCGCGCCCAGGCGGAGCGGTTCGGCGCCGAGCTGGTCGCCGACGACGTCGTCGAGGTCGAGCTCACCGGCGACGTCAAGACCGTGAAGACCGCCACCGAGACCCACCGGGCCCGCGCCGTGATCCTGGCGATGGGCTCGGGCTACCGCAAGCTCGGCCTGCCGCGCGAGGAGGAGCTCTCCGGCCGCGGCGTGTCGTGGTGCGCCACCTGCGACGGGTTCTTCTTCCGCGACCAGCACATCGCCGTCGTCGGCGGCGGCGACTCCGCGATCGAGGAGGCCACCTTCCTGACCCGCTTCGGCTCGAAGGTGTCGCTGATCGTACGACGCGACGAGCTGCGCGCCTCGAAGATCATGCAGGAGCGCGCGTTCGCGGACCCCAAGCTCGAGATCCTCTGGAACTCCGTCGTGGAGGAGATCAACGGCGCCGACCGGCTCGGGTCGCTCACGCTGAAGGACACCGTCACCGGCGAGACCCGCAACCTGCCCGCGACCGGCCTGTTCATCGCCATCGGCCACGACCCGCGCTCGGAGCTGCTGCCGGGCCAGGTCGAGCTCGACGAGAACGGCTACGTGATCGCCAGCCACCCGTCGACCGGCACCAACCTGCCCGGCGTCTTCGCCGCGGGCGACCTGGTCGACCACCACTACCGGCAGGCGATCACCGCCGCCGGCACGGGCTGTGCCGCCGCCCTCGACGCCGAGCGCTACCTCGCCGAGCTCGACCACGCCGCGACCGGTCCGCGCGACGCGCAGGACCGGGCCGACGCGGAGCTCGTCTCCGAGGTCGCCCAGACCGCGGGCGCCTGATCCCCCGTCCGCGCGGCGGGGAACATCCGTCCGCGCGGTGCTGTTGAGTGTGATCAGACCTCCGAGTTCACCGAAGAAGGGATGCCTGACGTGGGCAACATCAACGCCGTGACCGACGCCGAGTTCGAGGCGCAGGTCCTCAAGTCCGACAAGCCGGTCCTCGTGGACTTCTGGGCGGAGTGGTGCGGCCCGTGCCGCCAGGTCGCCCCGATCCTCGACGAGATCGCCGGCACGCACGGGGACAAGATCACATTCCTGAAGATGAACGTGGACGAGAACCCCGTCACGCCCTCCAGCTACCGGGTGACGGGCATCCCGACGATCAACGTCTACCAGGGCGGCGAGGTCGTGAAGACCATCGTCGGTGCGCGGCCCAAGGCCGCGCTGCTCAAGGAGCTCGAGGACCTCGTCTGAGGTCACCCGAGCTCGTCATCGAGCACTCCTCGAGGCCCGCGTCGACTTCGGCGCGGGCCTCAGTGCTCCCACCAGCCGCTCGATCGCCGCATCGACCTCGGTGCGCCACCGCACCGAGGTGCGCAGGTCCATCCGCATCCGCGGCGTCGTCGGGTGGGCACGATGGGTCTTGAACCCGACTCCCGCGAGGAATCCGACCGCCGGCCGACAGCTGTCGCCGCGTCCGCGCACGTCGCCGTAGGCCTCGATCGCGCCGAAGCCGCCCCGGCGTACCAGATCCGCGGCGGCGGCCTGGATGAGCATCCGTCCCAGCCCGCCGCCGCGGTGGTCGGGGTGGACGTGCACCGAGGTCAGCAGCACCGCGTCGGGTGACGCCGGCGCCGTGGCGAACCCGGCCGCGCCCGGCACGAACGCCTCGGGCGCGTAGACCACGTGGGCCACGGGCACGTCGTCGACCAGCACCACCCGGCCGCACGAGCCCCACTCGCGCAGCACCTCGGACATCCAGGCGTCCTTCTCGGCGCAGGCGTCGGCGACGCGGCCCCGCCGGACGGGATCCATCTCCCAGAAGAGGCACGAGCGGCAGGGCGCGGCCAGCTCCTCGAGGTGGTCGAGGGTGAGGCGGGTGACCTTGCGCGACATCACAGCTCCCGTCGTGGGATCCCGGGAGCCATCGTAGGCCCGCGCCTGTCAGGATGACGGGGTGCGCAAGATCCGACAGAGTCGCAAGCTGCAGAACGTCCGGTACGACGTGCGCGGGCCGATCCTCGTCGAGGCGCAGCGGCTCGAGGCCGAGGGGCACCACATCCTGAAGCTGAACATCGGCAACACCGCGCCGTTCGGGTTCGACGCACCCGAGGCGATCGTGGCCGACATGGTGCACCACCTGCCCGACGCGCAGGGCTACAGCGACAGCCAGGGGATCTACCCGGCACGCACCGCGGTCGCGCAGTTCTACCAGTCGCGCGGCCTCAAGGACGTCTCGGTCGAGGACGTCTTCATCGGCAACGGCGTCTCCGAGCTGATCACGATGGTGCTGCAGACGTTCATCGACGACGGCAACGAGGTGCTCGTGCCGGCCCCGGACTACCCGCTGTGGACCGGCGCCGTGACCCTGTCGGGCGGCACCGCGGTCCACTACGAGTGCGACGAGGGCGACGGCTGGAACCCCGACCTCGCCGACATCGAGTCGAAGATCACCGAGAACACCCACGGCCTGGTGATCATCAACCCCAACAACCCGACGGGTGCGGTCTACACCGAGCGGACCGTCAAGGGCCTGGTCGACATCGCGCGCCGTCACGACCTGGTCGTCTTCGCCGACGAGATCTACGAGAAGATCATCTTCGACGACGCGGTGCACCACCACGCCGCGGCGTATGCCGGCAGCGACGTGCTGTGCCTGACCTTCAGCGGACTGTCCAAGGCCTACCGGGTCTGCGGCTACCGCGCCGGGTGGGTGATGATCTCGGGGCCCAAGGAGATCGCCGAGGACTTCATCGAGGGCCTCACGCTGATGGCGAACATGCGGATGTGCGCCAACGTCCCCGCGCAGCACGCGATCCAGACGGCGCTCGGCGGCTACCAGTCAGTCGAGGAGCTGATCGTCCCCGGCGGCCGGTTCTACGAGCAGAGCAAGCTGGCCAGCCGCCTGCTCAACGAGATCCCCGGGGTCACCAACGTGGAGCCGCGCGGGGCGCTCTACTGCTTCCCGCGCCTGGACCCCGACGTCTACCCGATCGACGACGACGAGGCGTTCGTCATCGAGCTGCTGCGGGCGAAGAAGATCCTCGTCACCCACGGCACCGGCTTCAACTGGACGCGTCCCGACCACTTCCGGCTGGTCACCCTCCCCGACCACGTGGTGCTCGAGGAGGCGATCGGCCGGATCGCCGACTTCCTCGCGACCCGACGCTAGGACCCCATGCGCGACCTCACCTACCCGACCGTCATCGTCGCGGCGCGCACGGCCTTCCGGCTCCTCGGCCAGCGCTTCCAGCTGACCGGCACCGAGCACGTGCCCCGCTCCGGGGGCGTCCTGCTGGCGTGCAACCACATCGGCTACGTCGACTTCGTCTACGGCGGATTCGCCGCTCACCCCTCGCGGCGCCTGGTCCGGTTCATGGCCAAGCGGGAGATCTTCGACCATCGCGTCGGCGGCCCCGTGATGCGGTCGATGCACCACATCGAGGTGGACCGCGGTGAGGGGCTCGCCTCGTTCCACACGGCGGTCGACTACCTGCGGGCCGGTGAGGCGGTCGGCATCTTCCCCGAGGCGACGATCTCCCGGTCGATGGAGCTCAAGGAGTTCAAGACCGGCGCCGTCCGTATTGCCGCGGCGGCGGGCGTCCCCATCGTCCCCGTCACGATGTGGGGCACGCAGCGGATGATGACCAAGGACCACCCGCGCGACTTCTCCCGGGACAGGACGATCGCGATCTCCGTCGGCGAGCCGCTGCACCCCACGGGCGCCGACCCGGTGGCCGAGACCGCCGAGCTGCGCTCGGCGATGACCGGCCTGCTCGATCGCACCATCCGGGCCTACCCCGCCGAGGAGCAGCCGCCGGGATCGTGGTGGCTGCCCGCGTCGTACGGCGGGAGCGCGCCGACGCCCGAGGAGGCCGCCCGCCTCGACGCGGAGGAGCGTCGGATTCGGGCCGAGCGGCGCAGGAATAAGTCGACTTAACGACTTGTCGGCCTACCGACTTGGCGTCTTGTCGTTGCGGGCGGCCGCTCAGATCGGGCGGTCGGACCGGTTGCGCGGGTCCATGATGTCCACGATCCGCTGCAGGTCGTCGAGCGAGGCGAACTCGACGGTGATCTTGCCCTTGGCCCGGCCCAGGTCGACCTTCACCCGGGTCTCGAACCGGTCGGAGAGACGTTCGGCCAGGTCGACCAGGCCCGGCGCCACCGGCTTCCTGCGCACGACGCGGGGCGCCGTCGACTCCTCGGTGTCGCGCAGCGCCACGATCTCCTCGAGGCCGCGCACGCTGATGCCCTCGGCGATCACCCGGGAGGCGAGCCGGTCCTGCACCTCCGCGTCGCCCACGGCCAGCAGCGCCCGGGCGTGCCCGGCCGACAGCACTCCGGCGGCGACCCGCCGCTGGACCGCGGGGCTCAGCTTCAGCAGGCGCAGCGTGTTGCTGATCTGCGGCCGCGACCGGCCGATGCGGCCCGCGAGCTCCTCGTGGGTGCAGCCGAAGTCGTCGAGCATCTGCTGGTACGCCGCGGCCTCCTCCAACGGGTTGAGCTGCGAGCGGTGCAGGTTCTCCAGCAGGGCGTCGCGCAGCATGTCGACGTCGTCGGTCTCGCGGACGATCGCCGGGACGCTGTCGAGACCAGCGGCCTGGGTGGCCCGCCACCGCCGCTCGCCCATGACCAGCTCGTACTCCTCCGGGCCGTGCTTGCGCACGACCACGGGCTGGAGCACGCCGATCTCGCGCACCGAGTGCACCAGCTCCGCCATCGCGTCCTCGTCGAAGACCTGACGGGGCTGCACGTCGTTCGGGCGGATCTGCGCGACCGGGATCTCCGCGAAGTAGGCCCCCGCGACCGGCGCCAGGCCGGTCGTCCCCTCGAGCATCTCGGGCGGAGCCGGGACGCCGCCCGCGACGGTGTCGGCCCCGTCGGCGTCGGCTCCGGGGGCGGGCGCGGACGGCGCGGTCGGGATCAGCGACCCGAGGCCTCTGCCGAGTCCACGACGCTGGGGCGGACGGTTGGCGTTCATCTATTGGCTCCCTGCAGGGCGATCTCGCGCGCGGCTTCGAGGTAGGACAGGGCACCGGGCGAGCCGGGATCGTAGGTCATCACCGTCTGGCCGTAGGACGGCGCCTCCGAGACCCGGACCGACCGCGGGATCGTCGTGCGCAGCACGTGGTCGCCGAAGTGCTCGCGCACCTCGTCGGCGACCCCCGAGGCGAGCCGCGTGCGGGCGTCGTACATCGTCACCAGGATCGTGGAGACGTCCAGGCGCTGGTTGAGGTGCGCCTTGACCATCTCGACCGTCTCGAGCAGCTGGCCGAGCCCCTCCAGCGCGTAGTACTCGGCCTGGATCGGGATCAGCATCTCGTCGCCGGCGACCAGCGCGTTGAGGGTGAGCAGGCCGAGCGAGGGCGGGCAGTCGACGAAGACGTAGTCGAAGCGCTCCTCCCCCACCTCGGCCGCCGCGCCGATGAGGGGGTGGCCGTGGATCGCCTTGCGCAGCCGGCTCTCGCGCGCGACCACGGAGACGAGCTCGATCTCGGCACCGGCCAGGTCGATGGTCGCCGGGACCGCCCAGAGGTTGTCGACCTCGGGACAGGCGCTCACGACGTCGGCGAGAGGCACGCCGTCGACCAGCGCGTCGTACGTCGACGCGACGCCGCGACGGTGCTCGACGCCGAGCGCGGTCGATGCGTTGCCCTGGGGGTCGAGGTCGACGACCAGCACCCGCTGCCCGAGCTGCGCGAGGGCGGCCGCGATGTTCACCGTCGAGGTGGTCTTGCCGACCCCACCCTTCTGGTTGGCGACGACGAAGACCCGGGTCTGCTCCGGTCGGCCCATCGGTGGCCGCATCCGCGCGCCGGTCCTGGCGAGCACGCTGTGCTCCGCGGCCCGTGCCAGCGGGGTCCCGTGGTCGTCCTCGAACGCCGGTGCGGTCACCGCCAGATCTTCGGCGGTCCGTACCCGTGGGGGGGCCTGGGCGTCGGTTTCACGTGAAACCGCCGGCTCGTCCTGGGTCGGGCCGTCCTGTGGAGAAACGGACGGGTTCTGTGGATAAGGACGCTCGGGGGGCGTCTCCGACCCGGTGGAAAACCCATCCCCGGGTCCGGCGTTCTCCGTCACGTCCTGCGTCTCCCCTTCGCTGTGGACCGACCACGACCCGCGGTTCGGCGCGTGGTCGGGCCCGTCGCAAGCGGCCAAGATACCCGGCCCGGGTCGGCCCAAGCCACCCGGAGCGCGACCGTGGGGGAGACAGACAATCCCCGGCCCAGCACGTGCACCTCGGGCTCCGCGCAACGCCACCGAGCCAGCTCCGGACGGGCCGCGTCGATCTCCTCGGTCACCGAGGATCCCTTCATCGCAATCAGGGCACCCTGCGGATCGACGAGCGGCATGGACCACCCGAGCAGGCGCCCGAGGGGAGCCACTGCCCGAGAGGTCACGACAGAGAAGCGGCGTTCGCCGTGCATCTGCTCGGCGCGTCCGCGGACGACCTCGACGTGCGGCAGCCCGAGATCTGCCACCAGCTCGTCGAGGAAGGTCGTGCGCCGCAGCAGCGGCTCCACCAGGGTGACGCGCAGGTCGGGCCGGGCGATCGCCAGCACCACGCCCGGCAGGCCGGCGCCCGAGCCGATGTCGCACACCGTGGCGTCGGGTGGCAGCAGCTCGGCGAGCAGCGCGCAGTTGACGAGGTGTCGGTCCCACAGGCGCGGCGCCTCCCGAGGACCGATCAGGCCGCGCACCACGCCCTCGGTCGCCAGCAGGGTCGCATACCGCTCCGCCAGCGGAAGCCGGGCAGACGGAAACGCCCTCCGCGCCGCGCCAGGCGTGGAGGGCGTTTCACGTGAAACGTCGGACGCCATCTCAGCCGGGCAGCACCACGACGAAGCGGCGCGGCTCCGCACCCTCGGACTCCGAGGTCAGTCCGGCAGCCGCGACCGCGTCGTGCACGACCTTCCGCTCGAACGGCGTCATCGGCGACAGCGACACGCGCTCACCGGTCTGCTTCGCCGTCTCGACCGACTCCGCGGCGACCTGCTCGAGCTCCTCGCGCTTGCGGGCCCGGTAGCCGGAGACGTCGAGCATCAGCCGGGTGCGCTCACCGGTCTCGCGGTAGACAGCCAGCCTCGTCAGCTCCTGCAGCGCCTCGAGCACCTCGCCCTTGTCGCCGACCAGCTGGGAGAGCTCGGCACCCACGATCGAGACCGCGGCGCGATCGCCGTCGACGTCGATGTCCAGGTCACCGTCGAGATCGGCGATGTCGAGCAGCTCCTCGAGGTAGTCGGCGGCGATCTCGCCCTCCTGCTCGAGCTGCTCCGTCCGCGACGGGCCCTCGGACTGGTCCCCGGCCGCGTCGCCGGCCGCGTCCTCGGCCCGCTCACCCGCCGGGTCGACCGTCTCGTCGACCGGCGTCTCGTCCGTCATGGTCTCGTCACTCACTGGTGCCTCCCTCGGGCTTCGGCTTGGGATTGGGTCGCGGCGCGCCCTTCTTGCGCTGCTGACGCGACTGCTTCTTGGGCTGGGCGCGCTGCGGCGGCCGCCGCTCGAGCTCGGGCTCGGGCGTCGACTGCACCTCGGGAGCCTTGCCGTGCTTGGCGGCCCGCAGTCGGTCCCGCTCCTCCTTGGCCTTGGCGGCGGCCGTGCCGGGAGCAGGGTTGTTCCGGATCACGTAGAACTGCTGGCCCATCGTCCAGAGGTTGGAGGTGGTCCAGTAGAAGAGGACCGCGATCGGGAACGCGATGCCACCGACCGCGAAGACGACGGGCAGCACGTAGAGCAGCAGCTTCTGCTGCTGGGCGTAGGGACCGGACAGCGCGTCCGGCGGCATGTTCTTGCTCATCAGCTGGCGCTGGGTCGTGAACGTGGTCGCCGTCATCGCGACCACGAGGAGGGCCGCCACGATCATGACCGCGACGTCGCCGTCCGCCTTGAGGAAGGTCGCCTTGAGCGGGATCCCGAACAGCTCGGCGTTCTGGAAGCTGTGGGCGAGGTCCGTGGTGATGAACGCCTTGCCGTCGCCCTTCGCGGCGTGGTGGTCGAGCAGCCGGAAGAGCGCCAGGAAGATCGGCATCTGGATCAGGATCGGCAGGCACGAGGCGAACGGGTTCGTGCCGCTCTCCCGGTAGAGCTTCATCGTCTCCTGGGCGAGACGCTCCCGGTCGTGGCCGTACTTCTTCTGCAGCTCCTTGACCTTCGGCTGGATCAGCTGCATGTTCCGGCTGGACTTGATCTGCTTGACGAAGAGCGGGATCAGCGCCGCCCGCACGGTCAGCGTCAGGCCGATGATCGACAGCACCCAGATCAGGCCGCTGTCCGGGTCCATCCCGATCGACTCGAGCAGCCAGTGCCACGCGACCAGCACTGCGGAGATCGCGTAGTAGAGCGGCGTCATGATCAGACCGCCGAGGTCGCCGAGGAATCCCACGGATCAGGCTCCTTGCACAGGGGTTGGGGACGTGCCCGCGGTGGGGCGGGAGGACTGGGTCGGGCGGCGACGAGGCGGCACCGGGTCGTAGCCGCCGGCCGCCCAGGGGTGGCAGCGCACCAGCCGGCGTACGGCGAGCCAGGTCCCGCGCACGCTCCCGTGCACGGTCACCGCTTCGAGCGCGTACGCCGAGCACGACGGGTGGTAGCGGCACACCTGGCCGTAGAGCGGACTGATCGTCAGGCGGTAGACGCGCAGGAACGCGATCAGCCCCCATCGCACCGGGTCGTACCTCACCGCGACACCCCCACTCGCGACAGGCAACGTGCGAGATCGCCCTGGAGTTCCGACGAGGACGACCCGGCGGCACCCGGGAGCGCCCTGACCACGAGCACAGCGGAGCCCGGGAGCGACGCGAGGTGCTCCCGGGCCTGGTGTCGGAGTCGGCGCTTCACGCGGTTGCGGACCACGGCGTTGCCCACGGCCTTACTGACCACGAAGCCGACGCGCGCCTCGCTCCCGTCGGGGTCATCGGCCAGGTGGACGACGAGCGTCCGCGAGCCCGCCTTGCGTCCGGTGCGGACTGCCCGCTGGAACGAGGGACCGTCGGTGAGGCGATGCGCGCTGGACAGCACGTGCCGGCCCGGGCGGCGGCGTGCCTCAGACGGCGAGGCTCTTGCGGCCCTTGCGGCGCCGCGAGGAGAGGATCGACCGGCCCGCGCGCGTGCGCATGCGCAGACGGAAGCCGTGCACCTTGTGCCGGCGGCGGTTGTTCGGCTGGTACGTGCGCTTGCTCACGAGGTTCTCTCCATGCTGGTCGGGCCCGAGCTGCTCGAGCGAAGTCCGAAGGCGGCCATCCCGGCCGGCGACGGGTGCCGTAGCCTCTTCGGCAGGCACCGCGCACCCACGACAGCCCCCGCGAGGCGGCTGTCTTCGTGGGCATGCGGCACCGGTCGACACGGGGTGACCGCACAACGGTACGCGCCCGCAATCCACAGGGTCAAACCGGCATCGGGCCGGATCCGGCCGGCCTGTGGATGACGTCTTGCCGGTGCGCTTCCCCGCTTGTTACGTTCCTCGGGACCGAGGTTCCCCGCCGGCTTCGATCCACCCACTTCCCCGCAGGTCGTGTGACCCCCGCCACAACATCCGGAAAAGGCCATCTGACCTGCGGAAACACGGAAGTGCGTGGCTCGGGGACGTGTCTCGGAACCGGCCCTCTCCACAACGAGAGGATCGGGTTCACAACCTGTGGACAAAGTTGTGGACGCAACTCGGCCCGCCACGCCCAGTGCAGCCCGCCGGAGCGATCCGGAGTGCCTCCGAGCTGACCTGTTCCGCTGCGGATCCGGACCAGCGTCCAGGACCATGGGGCCGCACCAGCCCAAACCAGCTCGGACAGCTCGGACAGCAGCGCAGAAAGCGGGAACGGTGGAGCAGCAGACCTCGGACCTCGACCACGCCTGGCGAGGCGTGGTCGACGACCTCCAGCCCAACCAGCGCGCCTGGCTCAAGGCCAGTGAGCCGGTGACCCTGCACGAGAGCACCGCGATCGTGGCCGTGCCCAACGACTTCACGCGCAACCAGCTCGAGGGTCGGCTGCGCGCCCAGCTCGAGGACGCCCTCAGTGAGCGCTTCGGCCGCGAGATCCGGATCGCCGTGACGGTGAACCCCGCGCTGGAGGCGGCCACGCCGCCGGTCGAGAACGCCGCCCCGGAGCAGGTCGGTCGACAAGACGACTTGTCGACAAATCGACAGGCCCCGGCCGCGCCACCGCTGACGACACCCGCCCCCGTGCCGGAGCCCGCGGACGCCGGCCCACGGCCGACCGCGCTCGAGACGCGGCTCAACCCGAAGTACACCTTCGAGACGTTCGTCATCGGCTCGTCCAACCGCTTCCCGCACGCCGCAGCCGTGGCGGTCGCGGAAGCGCCCGGCAAGGCCTACAACCCCCTGCTCGTCTACGGCGACTCCGGTCTGGGCAAGACGCACCTCCTGCACGCCATCGGCCACTACGTCCGCTCGCTCTACACCGCGGCGCGCGTCCGGTACGTCTCGAGCGAGGAGTTCACCAACGAGTTCATCAACGCGATCCGCGACGACCGGCAGGACCGGTTCAAGCGTCGCTACCGCGACGTCGACGTGCTCCTCATCGACGACATCCAGTTCCTGGAGGGGAAGACCCAGACCCAGGAGGAGTTCTTCCACACCTTCAACACGCTCCACAACGCCAACAAGCAGATCGTGCTCACCTCCGACCGCGCCCCGAAGCGGCTCGAGGCGCTCGAGGACCGGCTGCGCAACCGCTTCGAGTGGGGCCTGATCACCGACGTCCAGCCGCCGGACCTCGAGACCAGGATCGCGATCCTGCGCAAGAAGGCGGCCATGGACCGGCTCACCGCGCCTCCGGACGTGCTCGAGTTCATCGCGTCGAAGATCCAGACGAACATCCGTGAGCTCGAGGGCGCGCTGATCCGCGTCACCGCCTTCGCCAACCTCAACCGCCAGGAGGTCGACATGACCCTGGCGGAGATCGTGCTCAAGGACCTCATCCCCGAGGGCGGCGAGCCGGAGATCACCGCCGCGCTGATCATCGCGCAGACCGCGGCGTACTTCGGTCTCTCCATCGAGGAGCTCACCGGCCCGAGCCGCGGCCGGCACCTGGTGATGGCCCGGCAGATCGCCATGTACCTGTGCCGCGAGCTCACCGACCTGTCACTGCCCAAGATCGGCGCGCAGTTCGGCAACCGCGACCACACGACCGTCATGTACGCCGACCGCAAGATCAACCAGCTCCTCGCCGAGCGGCGAGCGGTCTTCAACCAGGTCTCCGAGCTGACCAACCGGATCAAGATGCAGGCCCGTCAGACCTGACGGACACCGGCTCCGTCCTCGACCCGGCACCAGAACCCTGGGCCGGGTCGATCCCATTTCGTGTCGTTCGGTGCCTGTGGACGAGGTGTGCGCGACCACGGCGCCAGCCGGGAGAGACTGTGGACGACGAACGACACTCCTGCGCACGACGCGACGCGCTCCACATCGCCCGTGACTCGTCCATCGGTGGTTCCACACCCCCTGTGCACGGCCGAACCGCGCACTGACCTGCGACGACGCCCGTCATCCACAGTTTCCACCGATGCTGTGACTCCGACGTACCTGTACTCGGACCGATCTCCCGTGAACTTCGAACCGGGCCCCTCCCTGGGGACAACCACCCCGAGCCGAACTCCACGTGCCACAGGTGCGCACGCCAAACCACACCGAACCTCCCGTGCGTCGGCGCCGCATGGCAGGATTCGCATCCCACCCGTCCGTGCCCGACCGATCCGAAGGACCCATCGTGAAGTTCCGCGTCGAGCGCGACGTCCTCGCCGATGCCGTCGCCTGGGCTGCCCGCAGCCTCCCGGTCCGTCCCAGCGTGCCGGTCCTCGCCGGCCTGCTCATCGAGGCCAACGACGCCGGGCTGGTGCTCTCCACCTTCGACTACGAGACGTCCGCACGCGCCACCCTCAGCGCCCAGGTCAACGACGAGGGCCGTGCCCTGGTCAGCGGCCGCCTCCTCGCCGACATCTGCCGCAGCCTGCCGGCGAAGCCGGTCGACGTCGTCCTCGACGGCGCCCGGGTCTCGCTCACCTGCGGGTCGGCCCGCTTCAGCCTCCAGACCATGCCGGTCGAGGACTACCCCGCCCTGCCCGACATGCCGGCCGCGACCGGCACCGTCGACAGCGAGGCGTTCGCGCACGCGGTCGCGCAGGCCGTGACCGCCGCCGGCCGCGACGACATGCTCCCCGTCCTGACCGGCGTGCGCGTCGAGATCGACGGCTCGACGATCTCGCTGCTGGCGACCGACCGGTTCCGTCTCGCGCTGCGCGAGCTCGACTGGAACCCCGGCACTCCCGACGTCTCCGCGGCCGCGCTGGTCCCGGCCCGCGTGCTCGGCGACACCGCCAAGTCGCTGACGGCCGGAGGCGAGGTGACGATCGCGCTCGCGGCGACCGGCACCGGCGAGGGCATCATCGGCTTCGAGGGCGACGCGCCCGGCGGCCGTCGGCGTACGACGACCCGGCTGCTCGACGGTGAGTTCCCCAAGGTGCGCAGCCTCTTCCCGAGCGAGCACCTCACCACGGCGCTCGTCGACAAGACCGCGCTCATCGAGTCGGTGCGACGCGTCTCGCTCGTGGCCGAGCGCAACACCGCGGTGCAGCTGGCCTTCAGCGACGGCGTGCTCACCCTCGACGCCGGCTCCGGAGACGAGGCGCAGGCGTCGGAGTCGATCGAGGCGAGCATCCAGGGCGACGACATCACCACCGGCTTCAACCCGCAGTTCCTCCTCGACGGGCTCACGGTCATCGACCAGCAGGTCGTCGAGCTGGCCTTCACCCAGTCGTCGAAGCCGGTGGTCATCAGCGGGTCCACGGAGGGACAGCCGGAGACGGCGTTCCGCTACCTGCTGATGCCGCGCCGCCTGCTGAGCTGAATGGCCCGCCCAGGATTGGGTTTCGACGCGCCGCCGCGCTCTCGCAAGCTCGGTCGCGGACTTGCTCAGCCTCCCGTCCCACGCCGTGCCCTCCTTCGTCGCGCCCGGCTAGGGTCGTGACATGGACATCGGACTCGTCGGACTCGGCAAGATGGGTGGCAACATGCGCACCCGCCTGCGCAACGCGGGGCACACGGTCGTCGGCTACGACCGCAACCCGGAGGTCGCCGACGTGGACAGCCTCGCCGCGATGGTCGACCGGCTGCCCGCGCCCCGCGTCGTCTGGGTGATGGTGCCCGCCGGCGACCCGACCCGTGACACGATCCGCGACCTGGGCGAGCTGCTCGGGGAGGGTGACCTGGTCGTCGACGGCGGCAACTCCAAGTGGACCGACGACCAGGCGAACGCCGAGCTGCTCGCCACCAAGGGCATCGGGTTCGTCGACTGCGGCGTCTCCGGCGGCGTCTGGGGTCTGCAGAACGGGTACGCGCTGATGTGCGGCGGCACCGACGACGACGTCGCCAAGGCACAGCCGGCCTTCGACGCGCTGAAGCCGGACGAGGGTGGCTTCGTCCACGCCGGCCAGCAGCCGGGGGCCGGCCACTTCGCCAAGATGGTCCACAACGGCATCGAGTACGCCATCATGCAGAGCTACGCCGAGGGCTGGGAGCTGCTCGAGAAGACCGACCTCGTCGACAACGTCGCCGAGGTGTTCGACTCCTGGCGCTCCGGCACCGTCATCCGGTCGTGGCTGCTGGACCTGCTGGTCGCGGCGCTCGAGGAGGACACCCACCTCGAGAAGATCGCCGGCTACGCCGAGGACTCGGGCGAGGGCCGCTGGACCGTCGAGGCGGCGATCGAGAACGCGGTGCCGATGAACGTGATCGCCGCGTCCCTCTTCGCCCGCTTCACCTCGCGGCAGGACGACAGCCCGGCGATGAAGGCGATCGCGGCGATGCGCAACCAGTTCGGCGGTCACGCCGTACGCACCGAGGCTCCTCCCGGCGGGGACGTGAGCTCGTGAGTGACCACCCGTGTACGTCGCGCACCTGACCCTCCACGACTTCCGGTCCTACGCGAGCGTCGACGTCGAGCTCGGGCCCGGGGTCACGGCGTTCATCGGGCGCAACGGCCAGGGCAAGACCAACCTGGTCGAGGCGATCGACTACCTCTCGAGGCTCGCGTCGCACCGTGTCGCCTCGGATGCGCCCCTCATCCGCGCCGGCGCCGAGCAGGCGGTGGTGCGCGCCGCCGTCGTCCGCGACGGGCGCACCGCGGTGCTCGAGGTCGAGATCAACCCCGGCAGGTCCAACCGGGCGCGCGTCAACCGCTCGCCCCTCCCCCGGGCCCGCGAGCTCGTGGGCCTGGTGCGCACCGTCGTCTTCTCCCCCGAGGACCTCACGCTGGTCAAGGGCGACCCGAGCGACCGGCGCAGGTTCCTCGACGACCTGCTCGTGCTCCGGACGCCTCGGCTCGCGCGTGTCCGCTCCGACTACGACCGCGTGCTGCGCCAGCGCAACTCGCTGCTCAAGACCGCACGGATGAGCCGCGGCGCCCTCGACACCCTCGGGGTGTGGGACGCACACCTCGCTCGCACCGGCGCCGAGCTGCTGGCCGAGCGGCTGACGCTCGTCGACGCGCTGCGGCCCTACGTCGGCAAGGCGTACGAGACCGTCGCCCGCGGCGCGAGCCGCGACGACGCCGACATCGAGTACAAGCCGTCCTTCGACCTCGAGGGTCGCACCGAGCGCGACGACCTGACCGAGGCGCTGCTGGCCGAGGTCGAGCGACGCCGAAACGACGAGGTCGACCGCGGGATCTCGCTGGTGGGCCCGCACCGTGACGAGCTGATGCTCCGACTCGGCGACCTGCCGGTGAAGGGCTACGCCTCGCACGGCGAGTCGTGGTCGTTCGCGCTCGCACTGCGGCTCGCGTCGTACGACCTGCTCCGTGCCGACGGCGACGACCCGATCCTCGTGCTCGACGACGTCTTCGCCGAGCTCGACACCGAGCGCCGCGCCCAGCTCGCCGAGCTGGTCGCCGGCGCCGAGCAGGTCCTGGTCACCGCCGCCGTCGGCGCCGACGTCCCGGATGCGCTCGCCGGGGTGCGGTACGCCGTGGGAGGAGGCGAGGTCGCGCGTGAGCAGTGAGCGGCCCGAGGAGGGCGAGGAACGGCCCGGCCCCGAGCCGTCGCATCTGCCCGAGCACGATCCCGACGGCCTGGATCTCGCCCGCTCGCTGACTCGCGCGACGTCGAAGTCGACTCCGGCCGCGCGGCGGCCACGGCGCTCCGGCGACCGGCCGACCCGCGCGCGGGTCACCGGCGCGCACCCCGACGACCGCGACCCGCAGACGCTCGACAGCACGCTCGGCCGCCTGGTCGCCGAGCACGGGTGGGAGCTGGACCTGCGGGTGCAGGGCGTCTTCGGCCGGTGGGCGGAGCTGGTCGGCGCGGAGGTCGCCCAGCACTGCACCCCCGAGACGTTCGCCGACGGCCGTCTGGTCGTGCGCACCGACTCCACCGCGTGGGCGACCCAGCTGCGACTGCTCGCGCCCACCCTGGTGCGGAGGCTCAACGAGGAGCTGGGCCACGGCACGGTGGCCGTGATCGAGGTGCTCGGCCCGCACCTGCCGACCTGGAAGAAGGGACCTCGGTCGGTCCGCGACGGCCGCGGCCCGCGCGACACCTACGGCTGACCGCCGCGGCTCACCGGAGACGATCTGCGGAGCCCTCCGACGTACGGGGACCCGTCGACACCCCTGCGCGGCGCTCGGAACCGCACTCACGGCGCGCTCAGGGCCACTTTTCCTCCACAGACGACCCCACCGGGCAGTGCGTGACGTGGAATGCGGCCTTCTGAGGGCTATCATGGTGATCGGCCGCTGAGCGCCCGCGTTCGCGGCCATCTCCATGTGAAGATCCAGTGCAGACCACCGTCAGAAGAGGTGCGCGTGAGCGACGTC
The DNA here is from genome assembly GCF_029210375.1 of Nocardioides sp. YIM 152315. Classification (GTDB taxonomy): domain Bacteria; phylum Actinomycetota; class Actinomycetes; order Propionibacteriales; family Nocardioidaceae; genus Nocardioides. The sequence continues at coordinate 276,240 of NZ_JARGER010000037.1, forward strand.
AACCCCGTCGAGCCCGACGAGAACCCCGTCCCCGCCCCATCGACCAACGGTCGGGTCGACACCGAGTACGACGCCTCCGCGATCCAGGTCCTCGAGGGCCTCGAGGCGGTCCGCAAGCGTCCCGGCATGTACATCGGGTCGACCGGCGAGCGCGGCCTGCACCACCTCATCTGGGAGATCGTCGACAACGCCGTCGACGAGGCGCTCGCCGGTCACTGCGACCGCATCGTCGTGACCCTGCTCGCCGACGGCGGGATCCGGGTCGAGGACAACGGCCGCGGCATCCCGACCGGCACGGCCCCCGGCCAGGAGCTGCCGGCGCTGACGCTGGCGCTCACCGTCCTCCACGCCGGCGGCAAGTTCGGCGGCGGCGGCTACAAGGTGTCCGGTGGTCTGCACGGCGTGGGCGTCTCCGTCGTCAACGCGCTGTCCAGCCGGGTCGTGGCCGAGGTGAAGAACCGGGACCACCTGTGGCGCCAGTCGTTCAGCGTCGGCGTGCCCGACGGCGAGCTCGAGCAGGTCCGGCCGATGGAGGACGGCGAGCGCACCGGCACGACGATCACGTTCTGGGCGTCGCCCGAGATCTTCGAGACCACGACGTACTCCCTCGAGACGATCACCTCACGGATCCGCGAGTACGCCTTCCTCAACAAGGGCCTCGAGATCGTCGTCCGCGACGAGCGTCCGCAGGCCGACGACCTCGCCGACGCGGTCGAGGACGACACCGTCGCCGCCGACGTCGACCAGCAGCGGGCCGACAGCATCAAGCGTGGCGAGGGCGGCGGCATCGAGCAGGTCTTCTGCTACGAGCGCGGCCTGGTCGACTACGTCGACTACATCAACCGCAAGAAGCAGGCGGCCAACCCGACGATCATCGCCTTCGAGGCCGAGACGCCGGAGTCCATCGACAACCACATGAGCCTCGAGATCGCGATGCAGTGGAACACCTCGTACACCGAGTCCGTCCACACCTTCGCCAACACGATCAACACCCACGAGGGCGGCACGCACGAAGAGGGCTTCCGCGCGGCGCTGACCTCCCTGGTGAACAACTGGGGCTTCGAGTGGGGCCTGATGAAGAAGCAGGAGGACCGGGTGTCGGGTGACGACATCCGCGAGGGCCTCACCGCGATCATCTCGATCAAGATCGGCGAGCCCCAGTTCGAGGGGCAGACCAAGACCAAGCTCGGCAACACCGAGGCCAAGGGCTTCGTCCAGCGGATCGTCAACGACCAGCTCGGTGCGTGGCTGGAGCAGAACCCGGGCGAGGGAAAGGACATCATCCGCCGCGCCCAGGCGGCGGCGACCGCGCGCATCGCCGCGCGCAAGGCGCGCGACCTGGCCCGCAACCGCAAGGGGCTGCTCGGCGGCGGCGGCCTCCCCGGCAAGCTCGCCGACTGCCAGTCGACCAACCCCGGCGAGTGCGAGGTCTTCATCGTCGAGGGCGACTCAGCCGGCGGCTCGGCCAAGTCCGGCCGCGACCCGCGCGTCCAGGCGATCCTCCCGATCCGCGGCAAGATCCTCAACGTCGAGAAGGCCCGCATCGACAAGGTCCTCGGCAACCAGGAGGTCCAGGCGATCATCTCCGCGCTGGGCACCGGGATCCACGAGGAGTTCGACATCGAGAAGCTGCGCTATCACAAGGTGGTGCTGATGGCGGACGCCGACGTGGACGGTCACCACATCAACACGCTGCTGCTGACGCTGCTCTTCCGCTTCATGAAGCCGCTGATCGAGGGCGGCTACGTCTACATGGCGCAGCCGCCCCTCTACCGGCTCCGGTGGAACAAGCCGCACGAGCACGAGTTCGTCTACTCCGACGCCGAGCGCGACGCGCTGCTGCGCGCCGGCCAGGAGGCCGGCAAGAAGCTGCCGAAGGACAACCCGGTCCAGCGCTACAAGGGTCTCGGCGAGATGAACGCCGACGAGCTGTGGGAGACGACCATGGACCCTGACCAGCGCCTGATGCTGCAGGTGACGCTCGACGATGCCGCCCACGCCGACGAGATCTTCTCGATCCTGATGGGCGAGGACGTCGAGCAGCGCCGCTCCTTCATCCAGCGCAACGCCAAGGACGTCCGATTCCTGGATATCTAGCCGTCTAGCGACAGATCTAGATTCCAGTAGAAGCGATCAGAGAGAACCAGAGACGTGACTGAGCAGACCGAGAACCTGGGTGGCGGCGCCGGCGGCGGCGGCCGCATCGAGCCCATCGAGCTCCAGACCTCGATGCAGCGGGCCTACATCGACTACGCGATGGCGGTCATCGTGGGCCGTGCGCTGCCCGACGTCCGCGACGGTCTCAAGCCGGTGCACCGCCGGGTCCTCTACGCCATGTTCGACGGTGGCTACCGCCCCGACCGCGGCTTCTCCAAGTGCTCGCGCGTCGTCGGTGACGTCATGGGTCAGTACCACCCCCACGGCGACACCGCCATCTACGACACCCTGGTCCGCCTCGCTCAGCCGTGGGTGATGCGCGCGCCACTGATCCACGGGCAGGGCAACTTCGGCTCGCCGGGCAACGACCCGGCCGCGGCGATGCGCTACACCGAGTGCCGGATGGCCCCGCTGGCCATGGAGATGGTCCGCGACATCGAGCAGGACACGGTCGACTTCCAGCCCAACTACGACGGCAGGTCGCAGGAGCCGGTGATCCTGCCGGCCCGCTTCCCGAACCTGCTGGTCAACGGCTCGGCCGGCATCGCGGTCGGCATGGCAACCAACATCCCGCCCCACAACCTGCGCGAGGTCGCCGACGGCGCGAAGTGGTGCCTCGAGCACCCCGACGCGACGCGCGAGGAGCTCCAGGACGCGCTCATCGAGCGGATCAAGGGTCCCGACTTCCCCAACGCCGCGCTCATCGTCGGCCGGCAGGGCATCGAGCAGACCTACCGCACCGGTCGCGGCTCGATCACCCAGCGCGCCGTCATCGAGGTCGACGAGGACGCCAAGGGCCGGACCAATCTCGTCATCACCGAGCTGCCCTACATGGTCAACCCGGACAACCTGGCGCTGAAGATCGCCGAGCTCGCCGACTCCGGCAAGGTGCAGGGCATCGCCGACGTGCGCGACGACACCTCCTCCCGCACCGGCCAGCGGCTGGTGGTCGTCCTCAAGCGCGACGCGGTCGCCCGCGTCGTGCTCAACAACCTGCTCAAGCACACCGAGCTGCAGACCAACTTCTCGGCCAACATGCTGGCGCTGGTCGACGGCGTGCCCCGCACGCTCACCATCGACCAGTTCATCTCCAACTGGGTCGACCACCAGGTCGAGGTCATCCGCCGGCGCACCGAGTACCGCCTGCGTCGCGCCGAGGAGCGCGCCCACATCCTGCGCGGCCTCGCCAAGGCGCTCGACCTGCTCGACGAGGTGATCGCGTTGATCCGCGCGAGCGCCAGCGCCGAGGCCGCCCGCAGCGGCTTGATCGAGCTGCTCGACATCGACGAGCTCCAGGCCCGCGCGATCCTCGACATGCAGCTGCGGCAGCTCGCCGCCCTCGAGCGGCAGCGCATCATCGACGAGCTCGCCGAGATCGAGGAGCTCATCGCCGACCTCAACGACATCCTCGCCAACGTGACGCGCCAGCGCTCGATCGTCGCCGAGGAGCTCGATGAGATCGTCAACAAGTACGGCGACGACCGGCGTACCCAGATCATCGCGGCCGACGGCGACCTCTCGATGGAGGACCTGATCCCCGACGAGGAGCTGGTCGTCTCGATCACCCGCGGCGGCTACGCCAAGCGCACCCAGCGCCAGCAGTACCGCATCCAGAAGCGCGGCGGCAAGGGCGTGCGCGGGGCGACGCTGCGCGGCGACGACGTCGTCGAGCACTTCATCGCCACCACCAACCACCACTGGCTGCTGTTCTTCACCACGGCCGGTCGCGTCTACCGCACGAAGGCCTACAACCTGCCCGAGGCATCGCGGGACGCGAAGGGCGGCCACGTCGCGGGGCTGCTCAGCTTCCAGCCCGACGAGAACATCGCGCAGGTGCTGGCGATCCGCGACTACGAGCAGGCGCCGTACCTCGTGCTCGCCACCCGCAACGGCCTGGTCAAGAAGACCCGGCTCGGCGACTACAACAGCCCGCGGCAGGCCGGCGTCATCGCCATCAACTTCCGCGAGGACGACGACGAGCTGATCGGCGCCGAGCTGGTCAACGCCGAGGACGACATCCTGCTCGTCTCCCGCAAGGGCCAGGCGATCAGGTTCGGCGCCGACGACAGCCAGCTGCGTCCGATGGGCCGGGCGACGTCCGGAGTCACCGGCATGAAGTTCCGCAACGGCGACTCGGTGCTGTCGATGTCGGTCATCCGCGCCGAGCAGGTGGCGGCCGAGGAGGCCGCGGAGGCCCGGGCAGAGGCGGCCGGCGAGTCCACGGCGGCCGGCGACCTGCCTGACGTGAAGGAGCAGTACGTCTTCACGATCACCGACGGCGGCTTCGCCAAGCGCAGCCGCATCTCGGAGTACCGCACCACCAACCGCGGCGGGATCGGCATCAAGGCGATGGCGCTGCAGAACGAGGAGCGCGGCCAGCTCGTGGGCGCGTTCATCGTCGAGGAGGGGGACGAGATCCTCTCGATCACCCAGAACGGCCAGGTCGTGCGCAGCCCGATCAACGCCGACTTCCGGCCCACGGGGCGCTCGACGATGGGCGTGAAGTTCGTCAGCCCGAAGGGCGGTGACGCCGTCGCCGTGGTCGCCCGGTCCGTCGAGGCGCGTGAGGACGAGAACGGCGACCTCGAGGGCGAGTCCGAGGCCGGCGAGGCGTCCGCCGAATCGTCCGATGCGGGTGTGGGTGCAACAATCGAGGGAACTGCAGACGAGACGGCCGACGCCGTCGACGCACCCGAGGCCGACACCGACGGGGAGAGTGAGGCCTGATGTCCGACCGTTCCGCCGAGCGCACCGCCACGCGCAATCCCGCCGTCCGCCCGAGCTCCAGCGCGCCGACCAGCAAGCCCAAGGGCCGTCCCGGCATCGGCGAGCGGATCTCGGCGGCGGTCGGGCAGGCCGCCGACGAGCACCGGGCGAACGCCAACCCGGACTCGAGGACCGCCGCCAAGAAGGCCTCCCCCGCCAAGCGCCCGCCGCGCCGCGCCCGCCTGCGCCTGACCCGGATCGACCCGTGGTCGGTGATGAAGACGGCGTTCCTGCTCGCGATCGCCTTCGGCGTCGTCACGATCGTGTCGGTCTTCATCATCTGGTCGGTGCTCTCCGCCGCCGGCGTCTGGGACTCGATCAACCAGACCGTCCAGGACGTCGTGGGCGGTGAGGAGGCGTCCAACTGGGACGTCGAGAAGTACGTCGGGATGTCCCGCGTCATGGGCTTCACGATGCTCGTCGCCGTGGTCGACGTCGTGCTGATCACCGCGATCGCGACCCTCGGCGCGTTCCTCTACAACATGGCCGCCGCCCTGCTCGGCGGGGTCGAGCTGACGCTCGCGGAGGACCAGCGCTGACCGCTCTTCCGGCGTGATCAGCGAGCCGCCCGCCGTTTTGTCGGGCGCTCCGGGGGTGGGGTAGTGTTCCCCCGGTTCGCGGGCCTATAGCTCAGACGGTTAGAGCGCTTCCCTGATAAGGAAGAGGTCACAGGTTCAAGTCCTGTTAGGCCCACCATCCCGGCCCGACCAGCGGTACTCACCCCGAGCCCATGGGAGTCACCATGAAGAAGATCCTGCTGCTCCTGCTCGCCGCCGGCGCCGCCGTCGTGGTCAAGAAGAAGCTCGACGAGGGCAAGCACGAGCAGGCCCTCTGGGCCGAGGCGACCGACAGCGTCACCCGGTCCTGATCCCGGGCGGCCCAGTCCGCCCGAGGGGGCCTTGGCGCAATTGGTAGCGCACCTGCTTTGCAAGCAGGGGGTTAGGGGTTCGAGTCCCCTAGGCTCCACCACGAGAAACCGCAGGTCACCCTGCGGTTCCGTTCCATTTCCGGTATATCTCTACTAACTCCGATCCCGCTGCGGGCGACCGGTGGGGAGGTTTCGGGACATGCGCCCTCAACTGACGTCGAGGAAGGCTTGGAAGCGCTCCTCGAGTAGCGATCGGTCTGGACGTTGGACCGCCGCGGCCACCGCACGTGCGGCGATCGGACGTCGCTGAGCGCCGTTGGCGGTGCTGGCCCGGGTAGCACTCTCACCGTCGCCGACGCGTCCCGCGATCCCACCAGTCGCCGGCCTGGTCGTCTCGGATGATTCGCGCGGTGAGCTCCACGTTCCCGAGGTTGCAGAACTTCCAGAGCTCCTTCGCCGCGCGTGAGTACTGGAAGACCACCTCGTCGACGTCGAACGCGTCGAGCTCGCCCGCATCGAAGCGCTCGACGGCTGACCTGAGGTGACGGACGAGCTCGCCGAGTTGCTCCTCGTGGTAGGCGCCGACGGTCTCGCGAGCGGCTCGACGCTCGGACCTGGTGGACACGGTGAGAGGCTAGACGGACCGCACCGCCACAGCATCCGTCAGTCGGATGGGTGAAAGCTCCCTGAGTGCAGGGCCGGCGAAATGCCGCAGCGCGCCGTCAAGTCCTCCGCAACCGTTCGTGTGGCTGGCCGGTGATGTGGGCGATCAGCTCGAAGTTCTTGTCGAGGTGGAGCACCGTCAGGCCGGTGAGCTCTGCGGTGGCCGCGATGAGAAGGTCGGGGATCGACGGAGCACGGTGCTGCCCTCGGTCGGCGAGCAACTGCTGGATGTGGAGAGCCCGGTCCTCGATCGCGGGTGTCAGGTACTCGACCGGCATCGCCGAGATCGGCGGCGAGGTGAACGCGACACGTGACTGTTCGGCCGTCCGAGCCGAATAGCCGACCTCGAGCCTGGTCACCGTCGTGATCCTGACCAGACCCCTCTGGATCCGACTCGCCCACTCCTCGGCGTCGGGGCTGGTCCCGAGACGAACGAGGGCCGACTTGTCGATCAACCAGTCGGTCACTGCCACGCCGCGTCCATCACCTCGTCGTCGGCGAGGTCGACGAACGCAGCACTGAAGGCCTGCAAGTTCTCGGATGTGACGCTGGCATTGGTGGTCGCTGCATCAGAGGCGAGCCGTCGCCGGATGTACTCGACGCGAGAGAGTCCGAGTCGCGCGGCGTGGGCGTCCACTCCCGCCAGGACGTCGTCTGGGACGTCGCGGATCAGAACATCGGGCATGACAACACCTCCTGATATCTCATGATATCAGGAGCGAGACGTCTGCCGGGCACAACCTCCTCAACCACCGGCGGCGCGACGTGCGTCACCGGTAGGAGGGCCCACGGCGGGCGGGCTGGATCGGCGCACTTCGCTGCTGCGTACGCTGAGGCCGTGCCCAGCCCGCTCGCCCCGCGCTACTGGGGCGCGCACCTGCTGGCGCTCGTGCTCGTGGGGATCGCCGCCGCGCTGGGCTTCTGGCAGTACGACGCGTGGCGGGCCCATCGCGCCGCCGAGGCGGTCGACCTCAGCCAGGTCGAGCCGGTGCCCCTCGCCGAGGTGATGGGTCCGGACGACCCGTTCCCCGGCAACCGGATCGGGCAGCCGGTGACGGTCGAGGGCACGTGGGTGCCCGACGGCACCGTCTACGTCTCCGGCCGGGTGCACGAGGGCACGGACGGCTACTGGGTCGTGACACCGCTGGCCGTCGATGGAGCCGACGGCGGGGCGCTCCCGATCGTCCGCGGCTGGATCGCGGACCCGGGCGACGCGCCCCCGCCCCCGACGGGCGCCGCCGAGCTCGACGCCTGGCTCCAGCCGCCCGAGGGGACCGGCGAGACCGACGAGGACCCCGGCGACGACGTACTCCCGCAGCTGCGCATCGCCGACCTGATCCAGCACGTCGACCAGGACCTGTATGGCGCGTACGGCGTGGCCGAGGTGCCCGAGGACGGCCTGGCGGCCGCGAGCGTCGACCAGCTGCCGGAGGTGGGCACGTTCACCGGCATCCGCAACCTGCTCTACGCGGTCGAGTGGTGGTTCTTCGGGCTGTTCGCCGCGTTCATCTGGTGGCGGTGGGTGACGGAGACGACAGCGCGGCGCCCCTTGGCCGAGGAGGCCGCGGAGCCCGCCGCGACCGATCCGTAGTCTGGTGCCGTGAAGCTGTTCAACGTCTATCGCGTGCTGGCGTTCGTCGTCGGCGTGCTGCTCGCCTTCTGCGCGCTGGTCGCCGCGCCGCTGAAGTACCTCGCCGAGGACGGCAGCGGCCTCCAGGAGTTCGGCGAGCAGGCCAGCATCATGTGGCTCTTCCACGGCTGGATCTTCATGGTGTACGTCGTGGTCGCGTTCCTGCTGGCGCGCCGCGCGCGGTGGTCGGTGGGCTTCACCCTGCTGATGCTCGTCGCCGGCCTGGTCCCGCTGCTGATCTTCTGGGTCGAGCACCGGGTCACCCGGCTGATGCGCGCCGAGCACCCCGACCTCGTGGGATCCTCACCCATGTGAGTGCCACCTCGGCGACGACCGCCTTCGTGCTCGGGGGCGGCGGCGTCCTCGGCGCGGTCGAGGTCGGGATGCTCCGCGCGCTGTTCGAGCGCGGCATCGTGCCCGACCTCGTGCTCGGCACCAGCATCGGCGCGCTCAACGGCGCGATGGTGGCGCGTCAGCCCGACGCCACGGTCATCGACAAGCTGACCGAGCTGTGGCGCGGGGCCGGCGCCCCCGGCGGAGAGGTGTACGGCGACTCGCCGCTGCGCACGGTGCGTCGGGCCGTCTCGACGGGCACTCACCTGTGGTCGGCGAAGCCGTTGCGCCAGGCCCTCGACGACGAGCTCGACGACCTGACCTTCGAAGACCTGCCGGTGCGCTTCCAGGTCTGCGCGGCGAGCATCGAGCGCGCCGCCGAGCACTGGTTCGACTCCGGCCGCGTCGTCGACGCCGTCGTCGCCAGCGCCGCCGTGCCCGGGCTGCTGCCGCCCGCCAAGGTCGGGGACGAGCACTTCCTCGACGGCGGCATCGTGAACTCCATCCCGCTCGGCCGCGCCGTCCAGCTCGGTGCCTCGCGGGTCTTCGTGCTGCAGGTCGGCCGGATCGACCGGCCGCTGGACGTGCCGCGGCGACCGTGGGAGGTGGCGCGGGTGTCGTTCGAGATCGCGCGCCGGCATCGCTTCAACCGCGAGCTCGAGGAGCTCCCCGCGAGCGTCGAGGCGCACGTCCTCCCGGCCCGCGGCACGTCGGCGAGGGACGACACGCTCCTCGGGACCCGGGACTTCGCCGGCGTCCAGCAGCGGATCGACTTGACCTACGAGGCGACCGCGGCGTACCTCGACGAGCACCTGGGCGACCCGTGATCTGGGTGCTCCGCCGGTGCGTGATCGCCCCGGCGGTGGTCGCGCTGGCGGTCTTCATCTGGTTCACGCTGCCGCTCTGGCTGATCGGTGCGGCCGCGATCTCACCGATCGTGCCGGGATGGCTGCGACCGCTGCGCGTCATGTGGGTGGCGATCTTCTACCTCACCTGCGAGGCGCTGCTGCTGGTCGTGATGCTCGGGCTCTGGCTGGCGTCCGGATTCGGGTGGCGGGTGCGCTCGCCGTACTTCGAGGGCATCCACTACGACCTCGTGCAGGGCACGATGTGGGTGTTCTTCCGCGAGGCGCGGCGGGTGCTGCGGCTGCGGATCGAGACCGAGGGCCCGACCCCGGTCGCCCATCCGGTCCGGCCGATCCTGGTCTGCTGCAGGCACGCGGGTCCGGGCGACTCCTTCGTGCTCATCCACACGCTGATGGCGTGGTACGCCCGTGAGCCGCGGGTGGTGCTCAAGGACACGCTGGCCTGGGACCCCATGATCGACGTCGTGCTCAACCGCATCCCGGCCCGGTTCATCACCCCCAACCCGCGGCCGGGAGCAGACCTCGAGCGGCAGATCGCGGACCTCGCGACCGGCCTGGACGAGAACGACGCCTTCGTGATCTTCCCGGAGGGCGGCAACTTCACCCCGGCGCGGCGGCAGCGGGCGATCGACCGGCTGCGGCGGCTCGGGATGGAGCGGATGGCGCAGCGGGCCGAGCAGATGATCCACGTGATCGCGCCGCGGCCCGGAGGCTTCCTGGCCGCGCTCGACGCCGCGCCCGGTGCCGACGTCGTGCTCGTCGCGCACACCGGGCTCGACCACCTGCTGACCGTCGGCGACGTGTGGCGGGAGCTGCCGATGGACAAGCGCATCGTCATGCGGTGGTGGCAGGTCCCGCGCGAGGAGATCCCGGCCGGTCGCGAGGCGCGGATCGAGTGGCTCTTCGGGTGGTGGGAGCGGATCGACGCCTGGATCGACGAGAACCGGCCGGCGGATCACCCCACCGGCCGGTCCTGAGCGCTGCTCCGAGGCGCTACTTGCTCTTGTCGTCGACCTCGACGACGTCGGACGGGTCTTCGGGCGTGGTCACGGGCCGGGGGCTCTCGGACTGGTCGGCGATCGCCTCGGCGGGCGACGCTCCGGCCGTGTCGTCCTCGGACCGCGGCGCCGGAGCAGGCGTCGGCGTGTACGACGACTGCCAGCTGTCGCTCTCCTTGCTCCCCTTGACCTTGGTGAGGACGAACGCGGCGACCGCCGCGATCCCGGTGAGCAGCAGCAGCTTGCGGAGCTTGCCGCCCTTCTTCTTCTCGGGCTCCGCCACCTCGGCGACCTTCTCCGCGGCGGCGCCGGCTGCCTCGGCTGCCTTCTCGGCGGCCATGCTCGCGCCCACGGCGATCTTCTCGGCCGCGATCGCGGCACCGGTGGCGACCGCGGGCCCGGCCTTCTCGCGGGCGTCGGCGAGGACCGGGGTGGCCTTCTCCCGGACGTCGGCGAGGACGGGTCCGGCCTTCTCGCGCGCCGTCGCCACGGCCGACTCGACCTGTGGCCTGACCTGCTCGACATACCCGTTGACCGTGTCGCCGGCCTGGTCGAGGAGCGACTTCTTCTTCCGCAGACCCATGGGGCTTCCTCTCGTCGTGTCCCTGGCTCATTCGATCATGTCACTGGTGACCGAACCAGTGGCCCGGCCAGCGGGCGGGCTGCTTGCCGACCATGCGAGGATCGGACGGCACGACCCCGCACCGCGCTACGTCCGTGGTGTACCCATCAAGGCACGGACCGACACCGAGAGGCAGTCATGGCTGACCAGCAGGCCATTCTCAAGACCAACCGGGGCGACATCACGCTCAACCTCTTCCCCGACCACGCGCCGCAGACGGTCGCGAACTTCGTCGGCCTCGCGCAGGGCACCAAGGAGTACGACGCCGGCAACGGGCGCTCCGGCCCGTTCTACGACGGCCTGACCTTCCACCGCGTGATCGAGGGCTTCATGATCCAGGGCGGCTGCCCGCTCGGCACCGGCACCGGCGGCCCCGGCTACACGTTCAAGGACGAGCCGCACCCCGAGCTCACCTTCGACAAGCCCTACCTCCTGGCGATGGCCAACGCGGGCCCCGGCACCAACGGCTCGCAGTTCTTCGTCACCGTCGGCGCCACGACGTGGCTGAACTTCAAGCACACGATCTTCGGCGAGGCGGCCGACCAGGCCTCCCGCGACGTGGTCGACGCGATCGCCACGACCCAGACCGGTCCCGGGGACCGCCCGGTCGAGCCGGTCGTGATCGAGTCCGTCGAGATCGTCGGCGCCTGACCCACCCGCGCGACCCGTGACCGACCATCCGGCCCCCGCCGGGGTGCCGACCTGCTACCGGCACCCCGGCCGGGAGTCGCACATCCGCTGCCAGCGCTGCGACCGGCCGATCTGCCCCGACTGCATGCGCGACGCCGCCGTGGGCTTCCAGTGCCCCGAGTGCGTCGCCACCGGCCGGAAGGAGACGCGCACCGGGCGCACGGCGTACGGCGGCCTCCGCCCGACCAACGCGTCGGTGACCTCCGGTGTGCTGATCGCCGTCAACGCCGCCGTCTGGATCGCGATCATGGTGACCGGCGGCTCGGGCAGCCGGCTCGTGGACCTCCTCGGGCTCCGCCCGAGCGGGCTGTGCCTGGTCGGCAACGGCGGGTACGACGTGCCCGAGGCCCTGTGCACCGCGCAGGGTGGCAGCTGGCTGCCCGGCGTCGCCGACGGCGCGTGGTGGCAGCTCGTGACGTCGGGCTTCACCCACGTCACCATCACCCACATCGGGTTCAACATGCTCGCGCTGTGGATGATCGGCCCGCAGCTCGAGATGGTGCTCGGCCGGACGCGCTTCCTCGCGCTCTACCTGGTCTCGCTGCTCGCCGGCTCGACCGTGGTGATGTGGGCGGCCGGGGAGTACCAGCTCACCCTCGGCGCCTCCGGCGCCATCTACGGCCTCTTCGGCGCGCTGATCATCGTCGCCCGCCGGGTCGGCGGCGACATGCGCGCCCTGTGGGGGCTGATCATCGTCAACGTGCTGATCACGTTCGCGGTGCCCAACATCTCCTGGCAGGGCCACCTGGGTGGCTTCGTCGGCGGCGTCCTCGCCACGGGCATCCTCGTCTACGCGCCCCGGCGGCACCGCGCGGCGTACCAGGCCCTTGGCCTCGTCGCCCTGGTCGCGGTGCTCGCGATCGGCGCCGTCGCCCGGATCGCCCAGCTGTCCTGAGCGCGTCGCTGGCGCCGGCGCATCCACAGCTGTGGAATCACCTGTGGAGAACTACAGGCGTGTAGTTCTCCACCATGGGGATAACCGCTGTGGAGACGACCCCGCGGACACGACCCCGGAAATGACGCCGACCCGCCCGAAAGTTTCGGGCGGGTCGGCGGAGGTGGTGGGGCGTCTCGACCTACTCCCAGCGCGTGGCGAAGGTGAAGCCGACGGCCATGAAGGCGATGCCGACGACCAGGTTCTTCTGGCCGAGGTCGTCGAAGACCCAGATGCTGCTCAGGTCGTCGCTGAAGACGTAGTAGGTGCAGATCCAGGCCAGGCCGAGGAGGAAGCAGCCGAGCATGCCGACGACCACGCCGCGGCCGCGACCCAGCGGCGTGGACGGGTGGGCCGAGACGACGAGGCCGACGAAGAAGAGGCCGAAGCCGATCAGGTAGTTCCAGTCGCCGAGGTCGGCCATGAAGGCGGGGGAGCCGTCGTCGTCGGTCGGGAACGACGTCGGGTCGAAGACCACGTAGTAGTAGGCGATCCAGGCGATGCCGACGAGCATCAGGACCAGCGCCAGGATGAAGCGCTTCGACAGCACCGGGCCCCGGGCGGGGGCGAGGGGGTCCTTGACCTTCGACACGGAGGCTCCTGAAGTGGTTCGTTCTCGTCGGTTCCTGCCCTGGCCGGGCTCCGGGCTACCTTAGTCGTCGTGAGCGCCGGATCCCACGCGAGGCCCTCCGGGTCCGAAGACCCGGCGCGCCGGCGACCCCGCTGGTGGCGGCTGGGTACGCCGCTGGTCGTGCTCGCCTGCGGAGCGCTCTTCGTCGTCAGTGCCACCAGCAGCGAGGGCACCGACCTGCGACCGGGCCGCTACACCGACCTCGCGGCCCTCGTGGACGACGAGGCCGAGAGCTACGATGCGCTGCGCGACCGGGTCGCGAACCTCAACGCCGAGGTGACCGAGCTCAGCTCGTCGCTCAGCGACGACGAGGTGAACCGCTACCAGCGCCGGATCGAGCGGCTGCGCGACCCGGCGGGGCTCGAGCCGCGCCGCGGCCCGGGCGTCACCATCGTGCTCTCCGACGCCCCCGAGGACGTCATCAACTCCACGACCGGCGACGTCAACCCGCTGCTGGTGCACCAGCAGGACATCCAGGCCGTGGTCAACGCGCTGTGGAAGGGCGGCGCCAGCGCCGTCACCATCCAAGGTCAGCGCGTCGTGTCGACCACCGGCATCAGGTGCGAGGGCAACTCCGTGCAGCTCCAGGGCGTGCCCTACCCGCAGCCCTACGTCATCCAGGCGGTCGGCATCCAGGCCGCGCTGCTGACCGCTCTCGAGGGCGACTCCTACCTGCAGGCCTACCGCGAGGACGCCGCCGACCCCGAGATCTCGGTCGGCTGGGCGCTGACGCTCGAGAACAGCGTCACCGCGCCGGGGTACGACGGCCTCCTCGACCTCAACTACGCCACGCCGCTGCGCAGCTGAGCGGCGCTACAGCGCCGGTGGCGTGACCGTCGGCGTCTCGGGTGGCGGGGTGGTCGCCGGCGGCGTCGGGGTCGGCGTCTCGCTCGGCGCGGCGTAGGTCGACACCACGATCGTCACCGTCGAGCCCGCCGACGGCGTCTCGCCCGAGCGCGGACTCTGGTCGATCACGGTGCCGGCCGGCTCGGTGGTGTCGGCGGACTCGATCACCCGCGGCTCGAAGCCCGCGTTGCGGATCGCCTCCTCGGCCTTGGCCTGCTGCTTGCCGACCACGTCGGGCACCTTCTCGCGGCCGTCGGAGTAGAAGACGACGATCCTCGTGCCCTCGGCGACGGTGGTGCCCTGCGACGGCTCGGTGCGCGTGACGGTGAACTTGTCCTCGTCGGACTCCTCCTCCTCGAGCTTCACCTCGAAGCCCTGGGCGACCAGCGCCGCCTCGGCCTCGTCGCGGTCCTGGCCGATCACGAACGGGACCTCGACCTGCGGCTTGCCCAGCGAGATCGTCAGGTCCACCGGGGTGTCGGGGTCGCGGTACTCCGACGGGTCGGGCGCCTGGGTGATCACCCTGCCGGAGCGGACGTCGCTGCTGGCCTCCCGCTCGATCGAGCCGACCGCGAGGCCGGCGTCGCCGATGAGCGCGCGCGCCTGGTCCTCGGTCTTGCCGATCACGTTGGGCACGGGGACCTGCTCGGGTGCCTGCTCGAAGAGCCGCGGCAGCAGGTAGGCGGCGCCGGCGATGAGCACGATCAGCAGCAGGCCCAGGGCGACGAGCAGCCCGGTGCGGCTGCGGGGCTCCTCCTCGGCGTACGTCGGCTGCGGCGCGACGGCCGCGGTGGCGGCGGTCGGCTGCGGGTCGGGCGCCATCGGCGGCGGCAGCGGCGCCTGCACCGGACGCCCGGCGAGGTAGCGCTCGATGTCGCTGCGCATCGCGGCCGCCGACTGGTAGCGGTCCTCGAGGCGCTTGGCGAGGGCCTTGAGCACGATGGCGTCGACCTCGGGCGGGAGCTCGGTGTCGTGGTCGGACGGCGGCATCGCGGGCTCACGGACGTGCTGGTAGGCGACCGCGACCGGGCTGTCGCCAACGAACGGCGGACGACCGGTGAGCAGCTCGTAGAGCAGACAGCCCGCGGAGTAGACGTCGGAGCGGGAGTCGACGGTCTCGCCGCGCGCCTGCTCGGGCGAGAGGTACTGCGCGGTGCCGACCACGGCCGCGGTCTGGGTCATCGTCGAAGCCGCGTCGCTGACCGCGCGGGCGATGCCGAAGTCCATCACCTTCACGTCGCCGCTCGGCGTCAGCATCACGTTGCCGGGCTTGATGTCGCGGTGGATGATCCCCGCGCGGTGGCTGTAGTCGAGGGCCGAGAGCACGCCGCTGGTGATCTCCAGCGCGCGCTCGGGGAGGATCTTGCGTCCTTCGCGGAGGATGTCGCGCAGCGTGCGGCCCGCGACGTACTCCATGACGATGTAGGGCTGGGAGATGCCGGACCCGTCGGTCGCCGGCTCCTCGCCGGTGTCGTAGACGGCGACGATCGCCGGGTGGTTGAGCGAGGCGGCCGACTGCGCCTCGCGTCGGAACCGGGCCTGGAACGTCGCGTCGCTGGCGAGGTCGGTGCGGAGCCGCTTGACGGCGACCACCCGGCCGAGCCGGGTGTCGGTGCCCTTGCGGACCTCGGCCATGCCGCCGCGGCCGAGGAGCTCACCGAGCTCGTAGCGCCCGCCGATCAGGAGCGGCTGCTGGTTGTTCACGATGCCTTGCCCTTAGCTGTTCGGAGACGTGGTGTCGGCCGGCGACTGGAGGTCGGCCGGCGACTGGGTGTCGGACGGGGTCGGGCTCTCGGTGGCCGTCGGCGACGCGGTCTCGGACGGCGTCGGCTCGTCGGGGACCGGGCCCCAGACGCCGAGCGTCACGGTGTCGCCGACCTCGAGGGCGCCCGTCGGGTTGACGCTCGTCACGTCGCCCTCGATGCGGTCGCCGGGGTTGTCGACCTGCTCGGTGACGACGCGGAGGCCGAGGTCGGCGAGCTCGCGCTGCACGTCGCCGACCGGACGACCGACGTAGGCCTGCTCGTCGACGCGGACGGTCGTGTCCTCGGCCTCGCTCGTCGGCGAGCTCGGCTCGGACGCCTCGCTCGTGGCCTTCGTGGGCGTCGCCCTCGTCGTCTGCTCGTCGCCCGGGTCCTCGTCGCCGTCGCCCGACGTGAGCAGCACGACGACGAGCACCACGGCCGCCACGAGCGCGATCACGCCGACGACCGGCCAGACCCAGGAGCGTCGGCGCCGCTCCTCCTGCGGGGCCGGCCCGCCGGTCGTCGCCACGGGCACCGGTGCGAGCACCTGGGTGCTCGAGGCGTCGGCGGCCGGCGCCGGTGCCGGCACCACGCGGGTGGCCTCGGTGGCCGGGTTGCGCAGCGCGTAGGCCAGGGCCCGGCCGTCGGCGAACCGCTCGGCGGGATCCTTGGCGAGCGCCCGGCGTACGACGGCAGCGAGGTCGGCCGGCACCGACGGCGGCAGCTCGGGCACCGGCTCGCGCAGGTGGGCGAGCGCCGTGGCGACCGCGGTCTCCCCGACGAACGGCCGCCGCCCGGCCAGGCACTCGAAGGCGACGACGCCGAGCGAGTAGACGTCGGACGCCGACGTCGCGGTCTGGCCCTGGGCCTGCTCGGGCGAGAGGTACTGCGGCGTGCCCATCACCTCGCCGGTGCCGGTCAGGCCGACACCCTCCGCGGCGCGGGCGATCCCGAAGTCGGTGACCTTGACCTGCCGATCGGGGGTGACGAGCAGGTTGGCGGGCTTGACGTCGCGGTGCACGATGCCGGCCGCGTGGGCTGCGCCGATCCCGTCGGCGGCCTGGGCGAGCAGCTCGCGGACCGCGATCGGGTCCATGGGCACGTCGGGGCGCAGGAGCGCCGAGAGCGGCTGGCCGTCGACGAGCTCCATCACCAGGAACGGGCGGTGGGTGCCGGACCCGTCGGTCATGACGGACTCGCCGAAGTCGTAGACCGTCGCGATGTTGGCGTGGTGCAGCGAGGCCGCGTGCTGGGCCTCGGTCTCGAAGCGCACGCGGAACGACGAGTGGTCGGCGTACTCGGCCTTGAGCAGCTTGACCGCGACCGGACGGTCGAGGACCGTGTCGGTCGCCCGCCACACCTCCCCCATGCCGCCGGTCGCGAGCCGCCCGTCGAGCCGATAGCGCCGGGAGTCGTCGGCGTAGCCGTCTCCAGCTCCGCTGCCTGGTCCGTTGCCTGGTGTCTGGGTCACCGGATCACCGCCTCCATCACTGCCTTGGCGATCGGACCGCCGAGCAGGCCGCCGGCAATCTCGTCGCGCGGGATGTCGGACTTCTGGATCATCACGGCCACCGCGACCTCCGGGTTGTCGGCCGGGGCGAACGAGATGAACCAGGCGTACGGCGAGCGCTCGCTCTGGCCGGTCTGCGCGGTGCCGGTCTTGCCGGCGACGTCGATGCCGGGGATCGCGGCGGGGGACGCCGTGCCGCTGTCGACGGTGGAGACCATCAGCTCGGTGACCTCGTTCGCGGCCGTGGCCGACACCGCCTGCGAGAGCTCCTCCGGGTCGGTCTTGTCGAGCACGTTGAGGTCGGCCGCCTGCTCCTCGTCGACGAGGTAGGGCTTCATCACGGTGCCGTCGTTGGCGAGCCCGGCCGCGACCATCGCCATCTGCAGCGGTGTCGCGGACACGTCGAACTGCCCGAAGCCCGTCATTCCCAGCTGCGCCTCGTCGACGCCCTCGGGGAACTGGGAGATCGCCTGCGGCGACAGGTCGTCGAAGTAGTGCTGGTTGAAGCCGAAGCCCTCCGCGGTCTTCTCCATGTCCTCGGCCCCGACCTCGCCGGCGATCTGGGCGAAGGAGGTGTTGCAGGAGTTCTCCATCGCCTGGGCGAACGGGATCTTGCTCCCGTTGGCGCCGCACGAGCGCCCCTCGTTGTCGATCTGGCCGGTCGGGCCGTGCGTCAGCGGGAGCTGGTAGGTCACGCCGCCGGGCACCTGCGAGTCGGCGTCGTAGAGCCCCTTGTCGATCGCGGCAGCCGCGGTCACGACCTTGAACGTCGAGCCCGGTGGCAGGCGGGTCTGGATCGCGCGGTTGAGCAGCGGCTCGGACGGGTCCTCGTTGAGCTGCTTGGACTTCTTCGTCACGGCGCCGAGGTCGTGGGAGGCGAGCTGGTTGGGGTCGTAGGTCGGGAGCGAGACCATCGCCAGGACCTTGCCGGTGTTGGGCTCCAGCGCCACCACGGAGCCCTCGATGTCGCCGCCGAGCGCCTTCAGCCCGTCGTACGCCGCCTGCTGCGCCGCCGGGTTGATCGTCAGGCCCACGTTGCCGCCCTGGGCCGGCTTCCCGCCGAGCAGGTCCAGCAGGTTGGTCACGAACAGCCGCGGGTCGTCGCCGGAGAGCACGCCGTTCCTGGTCTGCTCGATGCCGGTGGCGCCGAAGTAGGAGAAGTAGCCGGTGATCGGCGCGTAGACGAACGGCTTGGGATAGGTGCGCTGGAACTTGTACTCGTCGTCGGCCTCGACGCTCTCGGCGACGGGCGTGCGGCCGACCAGGATCGCGCCGCGCTCCTGGGAGTACGACGCCACCTGGACCCGCCGGTTGCGCGGGTCGTCGTTGAGGGCGCCCGCCTTCCAGTACTGCACGTAGGTCGCGTTGATCATCAGCGCGAGGAAGAGCAGCAGGCAGAAGATCGAGACGGTGCGGATCGGCTTGTTCACGACGTTCCTCCCAGACGCACGACCTGGGTGGCGTCCTCGCTGAAGGCCGCGGTGTCGTCGGAGACGGTGGGCAGCGGCCGCCGCGCCTGGTCGGAGATGCGCAGCAGCACCGCGACGATCACCCAGTTGGCGACCAGCGACGAGCCGCCGTACGCGAGGAAGGGCGTGGTCAGGCCGGTGATCGGGATCAGCCCGGTGACGCCGCCGGCGACAACGAAGACCTGCAGCGCGATCGCACTGCCCAGGCCGGTGGCGACGAGCTTGCCGAAGCCGTCGCGGCAGATCAGCGCCGTGCGCAGAGCCCGCTCGACGATGAGGCCGTACATCATCAGCACCGCGATCAGGGCGGTCAGGCCGAGCTCCTCGCCGATGGAGGCGAGGATGAAGTCGGACTCCGCGAACGGCACCCGGTCGGGGTCGCCGTTGCCGAAGCCGCGGCCGATGAGACCGCCCCAGCCCAGGCCGAACTTCGCCTCGATCGGCTGGAAGCTCTCACCGGAGTCGTAGAAGTCGAAGGGGTTGAGCCAGATGTCGAACCGCTCCCGGACGTGACCGAAGAGGAAGTAGGCGAGGGCCGCGCCGCCGACGAACAGCAGCCCGCCGACGACCAGCCAGCCGGGTCGCTCGGTCGCGACGTAGAGCATGATCAGGAAGAGGCCGAAGAACAGCAGGCTGGAGCCGAGGTCGCGCTGGAAGACGAGGATGCCGAGGCTGACCAGCCACATGACGAGGATCGGCCCGAGGTCGCGGCCGCGGGGCAGGTCGACGAAGAGCACCCGTCGCCCGGCGAGCGCGAGGGCGTCGCGGTGGAGCACGAGGTAGCCGGCGACCGCGATCACCAGCAGCACCTTGGCGACCTCGCCGGGCTGGAAGCTGAAGGGGCCGAGCCGGATCCAGATCCGCGCGCCGTAGACGGTCCGGCCGAGGCCGGGCAGCAGCGGCAGCAGCAGCAGCACGATCGCCGCGAGGCCGCTGGTGTAGGTGAAGCGCTGGAGCACGCGGTGGTCGCGGACCGCGATCAGCGTCACGACGAAGAGCACGACGCCGAGCGTCATCCACGTCAGTTGCTGCTGGGCGAACTCGTGGAAGCGACCCTCCGCCTCGCGCGCGAGGTCGATGCGGTGGATCACGGCCAGACCGAGCCCGTTGAGGGCCGCGACGACCGGCAGCAGCACGGGATCGGCGTACGGCGCGACGAAGCGGATCACGAGGTGGGCGCCGATCACGAGGCCGGCGAGCCAGGCGCCGTACCCGAACAGGTCGGGCGGCACCTCCTCCTCGACGCCGATGCCGACGGCGGCGTACGCCCCGACGCCCACGACCAGCGCGAGGACGAGCAGGAAGAGCTCCGCACCCCGCCGGCGGCGGTGCACGAACCCGAGGAGAGACGACGGCTGGGCCACGCTCAGCTCTCTCCCGAACTCTGGGCCGAACTCTGGGCCGAGCTCTGGGCCGAGCTCTGGGCCGGACTCTGGGCCGAGCTCTGGGCCGAGCTCTCGTCGGTGGGCTGGTCGGACGGCTGGGTCTCCTGGTTGTCGGCCAGGTTCTGCACGGTCTGGCGGGCGTCGTCGAGGTCCTCGGCGGAGATGCCCTCCTGCACCTTCCCGGAGTCGAAGTCCGACAGCCGGTCCAGGGCGAGGTCGGTGGTCTCGTACGGCTCCGACAGGTCGAAGCCGCCGACCGAGGCGTTGACGCCGCGGAAGATGACGACGGTGCCGTCCTCCTCGCCGACGTAGTACTGGTGCTGCGACCACGACCAGAGCGCCGCGACCGCCAGCCACGCCAGCCCGACCAGGGTGACGGCGCCGAAGACGCGCCGGGCCCACGTGTATCGGCGCGGCCCCCGCGGCGCGTAGCGGGCCGCCTCGGGGTCGATCGGGTCGGCGGTGATCGCGTACGGCACGTCGTCGGGGAGGTCGGCCGGGATCGGGTCGAGCTCCCCGGTGTCACCCGAGCGGTGCCCGCGGAAGAGGCCACCGGTGCGGCCGCGCTGGACCCGGCGGTCCGCCGCCGCGCCCACGACGAGCGGCTCCACCGGGGCCGGGTCGGCCCCGGTGGCCTCGAGCACGTCGGCGACCACGCAGGTGACGTTGTCGGTGCTGCCGGCCTCGAGGCTGGCGCGGACCAGTTCGACCGCGGCGTACTCCGGGCTGCCGGTCGAGAGGATGTCGGCGAGCCGCCCGTCGTCGAGCGCGCCGCTCGCCCCGTCGCTGCAGACCAGGAGCCGGTCGCCGGGGACGACCTCGAGCACGGACAGGTCCGGCTCGCTGTCGCTCACGGCGTCGACGGCCCGCAGGATCAGGTTGCGGTGGGGGTGGACCTTCGCCTCGTCCTCGGTGATCCGGCCCTCGTCGATGAGGGTCTGCACGAACGTGTGGTCGGTGGTGAGCTGCCGGACGGTGCCGTCGCGGAAGAGGTAGGCTCGGCTGTCGCCGACGTGGCCGACACCGATGCGGAACCCGTCGAAGGCGAGCAGGGACGCGGTCGTGCTGGTGCCGCTGAGCGCGGGGTCCTCGTCGACGAGCTCGACCAGCCGGTCGTGCGCGCGGTGCACGGCGCCGGCGATCCGGCCGAGCAGGTCGTCGGCGGAGTCGCTGGTCGGGGGCTGGTCCAGCCGGCGCAGCTGGCCGATCGCGGTCGACGAGGCGAGGTCGCCGCGGACCGCGCCGCCGACGCCGTCGCAGACCGCGAGCAGCCAGGGGCCGGCGTACCCGGAGTCCTGGTTCTCCCGGCGCACCCGGCCGACGTCGGAGACGGCGCCGTAGTCGAGTCGGAAGCGCGGAGCCGGTTGACCCGTCGGCTGGCCCGTCGGCTGCCCTGTCGGCTGGTCGGTCATCGGCAGCTACTTCCGGAGCTCGATGATGGTCTTGCCGACGCGCACCCGCGTGCCGAGGGTGATGGTCGTGGGCTGGGTGATCCGCACGGTCCCGACGTACGTGCCGTTGGTGGAGCCGAGGTCCTCGACGAACCACTGGTCGCCGGAGGCCGCGATGCGCGCGTGCCGGGTGGACACGTAGTCGTCGTCGAGGCGGATCGCCGCGTCGGTGCCGCGGCCGATCAGGATCGGTGCCTGGGCGAGCTCGGCGCGCTCGCCGACGTTGGAGCCCTCGGTGACGATCGCGTGCGTGGGGGCGCCGCGGCGCTTGCCGGGCTTGGGCTCCTTGGGCGGCTTGGGCGCCTTGCCCCCGCCGCCGCGGGCCGCCTCCGGGACGCGCGCACCGAACATGTCGGAGCGGATCACCGAGATCGCGGAGAGCACGAAGATCCACAGGATCGCCAGGTACGCGATGCGCACCAGGAACAGCGTCAGCTCGGACATGCTGCCTGCCTCACCGGTCCTCGAGGATGCGGACGACGAGCTTGGTGTTGCCGACCCGGACCTCCGAGCCGTCGCGGAGACCGGTGGCCGTGATGCGGTGGCCGTCGACGAGCATCCCGTTGGTCGACCCGAGGTCGTGCACCTCGACGGCGATCCCGCGCGAGCCGCCGCCGGTCACGAAGAACTCGACGTGCCGCCGGCTCACGCCGGGGTCGTTGATGCGCAGGTCGGCCTCGGTGCCGCGCCCCACCACCAGGCCCGGCGGCTGGAGCGGGTGGCGCGTGCCGTTGACCTCGAGGAACGCGCGCGCCCGGCCCACCTGGGTTGCCGTCGCGTCGCTGGTGATCTTGGCCTGGGCCTTGCTGAGGATCCGGAACCGCCCGGTCGTCAGGTCGCCCGCGGCGTCGAACGCGATGCTCACCGGGCCCGGGAACACGTAGCTCTGCTCGTCGGCGTGGTCGCGCAGCTGCCGGACCAGGTCGTCGGCGAGGGCGCTGTCGTAGGGCGCGAGCCGCTCGAGGTCGGTGGCGGAGAGCTCGACGTGGAAGTCGTTGGGCACCAGCCGGCGGTCGCGGGAGAGGATCTGCGCGTTGTTGTCGCACTCGCGCTGGAGCGCCGCGGCGATCTCGACCGGCTGCACCGCGGAGCGGAAGGCGCGGGCGAACGCGCCCGAGATCATCTGCTCGAGCTTGTCCTCGAGTCGCTGGATCCCGCCCACGTGCCCTCCTTCCGTCCCAGTCGTCCGGCCCCGGCGTCGGTGCAGCCCGGGGTCGGTCCCGGTCGTCGTGCCCGCTGCCCGGGCAGCAGAAACCGGAGCCACCCGACCGGGAGGCCGAGTTTCGACGATCGTATCGGGGTCGCGCAGCCGGTCGGGGGACGGCGGGGGCGCGCCCCGCGGGAGGCCCTCGCCCCGGTTTGGGCGCACGCGCGCGACTGGGATAGCCTGACCCCGCTTCACGCGCGAGTGGCGGAATAGGCAGACGCGCACGGTTCAGGTCCGTGTGCCCGAAAGGGCGTGGGGGTTCAACTCCCCCCTCGCGCACCACGACGGTGGTTGAGGCGGCGCGCCAGTGCCGTCTCGAACCGGCCCCGGATCCGAAGATCCGGGGCTTGGTTCATTTCGGCAACGTTATTTTCCGCGGGGGCTTGGATTGCCTCGCGACGTTCTGTTGCCAGACCACAGAGAGGAGGCCCGTGGTCGGCGACGGCCGCGGATCCGGACGGCCATGTCCCGCAGCACCTGGGTGCCAGCCGACAGGCCTCCAGTCAGCCGGTCACACGACCTGGTGCGCAACGCGATGGCCTCACCGCAGTCCAGCCTGGCGGGCGACTGGATTGATCTGCAGTCACTGACGACCAGGCTCGACGCCTGGGCCTGCGCGAGTCCGGACCCTCGACCTACCGGGCGGCTCCTGGTCGTTCTCGACGACGGCCGCGGAGACGTGCCCGGTCCCACGTGCGACCTCGGACATTTCGCGATCAACGGACAAGCCCACTGCGTTCAGCGAGCCCCCTCGCTGGGTTGTGGGGGCCTCCGCTAGGAGTTCGAGATCAAGGCGGTGCGCTAGCGGCGGCGGCCCGACAGCGGGACGTTCCGGTGAGTGAGCCCGGCGCCTTCGCCGCCGACACGTCCCGGCTCTAGCGTTCAGGCTCGCCGACTACTGTCTGTGTAAGGAGCCGCTCGATGTCCGTACATCCCGCCGTGTCCACTGCCGCCGTCTGCCAGGCCGCGCGCCGGTTGGGAGCCGCATCCGCAACCGGTACACCGTGCCCGCCGGTGCGGGATCTGATCGGAGCCGCGGACGTCGCGGCGGCGTACGCCGTCCAGCGACTGTTGGCCGAGGAGCGGCTAGGCGCCGGCGGGGTCGCGGTCGGCCGCAAGATCGGGCTGACCAATCCGGCCGTGCAGCGCCAACTCGGCGTGGAGCGCCCCGACTTCGGGACGTTGTTCGCAGACATGGAGTGCGCAGAGGACGCGCCGGTGCCGATGGATCGGTTGCTGCAGCCGAAGGTGGAGGCGGAGATCGCCTTTGTGCTGGCACGTGACCTCGGTGACGACGAGATCGACGTCGAGGTCGCACGGGCCGCGGTCGGCCACGCCGTGGCGGCGCTGGAGATCGTCGACAGCCGGATCGCCGACTGGGACATCACCTTCGGCGACACGGTGGCCGACAACGCCTCCAGCGGCCTCTACGTGCTGGGTGCGACCGCCAGGGCCCTCGAGGACGTCGAGCCGGTCGACGTCGAGATGACGATGCGGGTCAACGGGACGACCGCGTCGACCGGCGAGGGCCGGGCCTGCCTGGGCGATCCGCTGGCGGCGCTGGCCTGGTTGGCGTCGACCGCCCGCGATCTCGGCGAGCCGCTGCGGGCCGGCGAGGTGGTTCTCTCCGGAGCGCTCGGACCGATGGTCGCCGTCCGGGCCGGCGACGAGGTCGAGGCGGACGTGACCGGGCTGGGCTCGGTGCGGGCGGTCTTCGGGGGCGCCGTCCGCTAGACGGAGCTTCAGGCAGAGTGCTCGGCGACGAAGTCCGCGACGAACTCGGTGTCGTCGCCCACGTCGCCCACCAGTTGCGCGCCGCCCGGGTTGCCCAGGGGGGCGTCACGACCCGGCAGCGGCAGCTCGAAGAACGCCACGGAGTCCTCCAGGAACGCCTTGAGATCGGGGTCCTTGCGCGCCCGGCGGTCGACGGAGATCGCCTCGACCGGGCACTCGACCTCGCACGCGCCGCAGTCGATGCACTCGGCACCGTTGATGTAGCTCTTCCGGCTGCCGACGTAGATGCAGTCGACGGGGCAGACCTCGATGCACGACCGGTCGAGGACGTCGATGCAGTTGGCGCCGATGATGTAGCTCATGGTTCGGGTTCCTGTCCTACGGGTGCGGGAGTCGCCGGGACTCAGGCGGCATCGGTCGAATGACCGGGGAAGAGGGTGAGGTCGGGGTCGAGCTCGACCGCCGCGTGGTTCATCGCGGTCGCGACCTCGCCGAAGCCGACGGACATCAGCTTGACCTTCCCGTCGTAGTCGGTGAGGTCGCCGGCGGCGTACACCCGCGGCAGGTTGGTGCGCCCGGCTCGGTCGACCGCGACCGAGCGCCCGGACAGCTCGATGCCCCAGTCGCGCAGCGGACCGAGGTCGCTGATGAAGCCGAGCGCGGCGATGATGTGGTCGGCGGGTACGACGGTCTGCTCGCCTGACTTCGCCTCCAGGGTGACCTTTTCGAGCACCCCGGCCTCGAGGTCGCCGCCGAGGTCGACGACCTCGGTGTCAGTGTGGATGACGGTGTCGCCGGCGCGCACCCGGGCCAGCGTCGCCGCGTGCCCCCGGAACGCCGCGCGCCGGTGCACCAGGGTGACCGAGCTGGCGATCGGGGCCAGGGCGTCGGCCCAGTCCAGGGCGCTGTCGCCGCCCCCGACGACCACCACGTTCTGCCCGGCGTGCGCGGCCGGGTCGACAACGAAGTAGGAGAGTCCCCGGCCGTGCCACTCGCCGCCGGCCACGAGCGGTCGCGGCGTCGGGGTGCCGATGCCGGCGGTGAGCACGACGGCGCGGGCGCGCACGAGTGTCCCGTCGCCCAGGGTGATCACCGGCTCGCCGTCCTCGTGGGCCAGGGCGACCGCCTGGCGGCCCAGGAGGTACGTCGGCGCGTAGGCGCCCGCCTGCTCGACGAGGTTCGCCACGAAGTCGCGGCCGCGGATCGCAGGCAACCCCGCGACGTCGCGGATCTCCTTCTCCGGGTAGAGCGCCATGACCTGCCCGCCGGGCTGCGGGAGCACGTCAACCACGACGGTGGAGAGTCCGCGGAAACCCGCGTAGTACGCGCCGTACAGGCCGGTGGGTCCGGCGCCCACGATCAGGACGTCGGTGCTGACATCGACGGGTGTTGTGGCGGATATTGCGGTCACGGTGCCTCCTCGAGACGGGGGTGTCACGGCGCAGGACTGTAGGTGTCGCGACGTCGCGCCGCGCCCGTGCCGATTCGCTCACCGAAATCGCGGTGCGGATCCGGCCTGGATTCCGTTAGGCGAACCGGTCTCGTTGTCGGCGCTCGGACGGCAGTGGTGTTCTGACGACCCCGCGCCGGGGCCGGCCGCCGGTGGGCGAAGGCCGCCGCCGGCACAGATCGACCGACACGCGCCGACCGCGCGAGACGTGGAGTGACGATGACTCAGACAGTGGGCGACAAGCCCGGCGCCGCCCGCGCGGAGAGGCCGACCCGCAAGGTCGCCGCCAAGAAGACGCCGCCCCAGCTGCCGGGCCGACAGGACTGGCGGACGTGGCCGCACTACCAGGCCGCGAGCGCGGGGTTCCGGGGCTACTGGTACCCGGTGCTCTTCGCCGACCAGGTCGGCGAGCGGCCGGTCCGGGTCAAGCTCCTCGGCGAGGACATCTTCGTGATCCGCGACGGCGACCGGGTGCGCGGCATGGCCAACCGGTGCCCGCACCGCGGGGTGCCGCTGAGCTACGGCAACAAGCAGTTCCCGGGCACCATCTCCTGCGTCTACCACGGCTGGACCTTCGACTTGGAGAGCGGCGAGCTCAAGGCCGCCATCACCGACGGACCCGAGTCGCCGATCTGCGGCAAGGTGACCCAGCCGGTCTACCCGGTCGAGGAGCGCCTCGGCATGGTCTGGATCTTCGTCGGCGACGGCGAGAAGCCGCACCCGATCGACGAGCAGCTCCCCGAGGAGCTCGTCGAGAACGCCGCCGTCCTCGGCGCCCGCATCCAACCGCGTGAGGGCAACTGGCGCTTCGCCTGCGAGAACGGCTACGACGAGGGCCACGCGAAGTACCTGCACCGCACCGCGCTCTGGCGGCTGTTCAAGGCGATGCCGGTGTGGAACACCACGAAGATCGTCAAGCGCGGCCGATGGATCTACCGGGTGCAGGAGGAGCAGTTCTGGGACGCGGACTTCCCCGGCCTCGGCCCGTGGTCGGGCCAGCGTTGGTACAAGATCAAGCCGCCGAAGGACACGACCAACATCGGCAACACCCCGTCGCACCGCGAGACCAATCCGGTCATCGCCGCCCAGGAGTTCCCCGGCTTCGCGAGCGTGAGCATGCCCGGCGTGCTCCGGATCGCCTACCCGACGTTCATCCACTACGAGTTCTACGTGCCGACCGACGCGGACAACCACCTCTACGTCGGCATGATGGCCAACTTCGCGCACGGCGTCCGGACCCTGCCCTTCTACGCCAAGTACCTCGGCGCGATCCGGTGGCTCTTCCACGGCCAGTTCTCCGGGCAAGACAAGTGGATGGTCGAAGTCACCGACGCACCCCCCGAGAAGCTCTACCGCCCCGACGACGCACTGCTGCAGTGGCGCAAGCTCGCCGAGGACGTGACCGAGGACCGGATCGACGCCCTGGCCGAACAGGGCATCACCGTCCCGGACCCGTCCGCCTGAGCTCGCCGCCGACGAGGAACGAGGTCCGATGGCATCGATCGTACTGGGAGTGGGCGCCTCCCACTCCACGCTGATGAACACGCACTGGGACGCCGTGGTCCACAGAGACCGCGCCGATGCGTTCCGCGACGCCCTGGCCGCGGCCCGTGACCGGATCGTCGAGGCGCGGCCCGACGTGGTCGTCGTGATCGGCTCCAACCACTTCCGCGGCTTCTGGCTCGATCTGATCCCCTCGTTCACGATGGGGGTCGGCGAGGTCATCGCCGCCGGCGACGGTGGTACGCCGAAGGGCGCGCAGCGCACCGACCCGGAGTTCGCCCGCGCGCTCGCCGCCGCACTGGTCGACGCGGGCACGGAGGTCGCGATCTCTGCACGGATGACCATCGACCACGGACAGGCGCACGCCATCCAGTGGCTGCTCGGCGACCTGGACGTGCCCGTCGTACCGCTGGTCGTCAACGTCTTCGCGCCGCCGCTCCCGACCCTGCCGCGGGTGGCGCAGCTCGGCGCCAACATCGCGACCGCGATCGAGGAGATGGCCGAGGATCGCCGGGTCGTGATCGTGGCCTCGGGCGGACTCTCCCACCAGCTCCCGTGGCCCAGCGACTGGACCGAGCCGAACGGCGAGGACGAGGAGTTCCTCGTCGAGGCCTGGCTCAACGGCCGCGGCGAGTGGGAACGCTACGACAAGCGTCGCCGCGAGATCATCGTGGCCGCCCAGCCGACCATCTTCGAGGACTTCGACGAGCGCTTCCTCGCCGACCTCGAGAAGGGCGAGCTGCAGCCCTACACCGAGCTGACCACCGAACGCATCCTCGAGGTCGCCGGCAACGGCGGCCAGGAGCTGCGCACCTGGATCGCGATGGTCGCAGCCCTCCGTTTCGCGCCCGGCAAGGCGCTCGCCTACTCCCCGATGCCCGAGTGGCTGACCGGCATGGGCGTGGCCGTCATCGAGCCCGCCACGTCCTGACCCGGCGTTCCGAGACCCTCCCGACAAGGAAAGCACTGCATGAGCACCGCACCGTTCACCTCCCCCGCCGCCGGACCGCCGCCGGAGAGCCGGTTCGTCAAGGCCGACGGCGTCGAGTACCACTACCACGATCTCGGCTCCGGCCCGAACACGATCTTCCTGCACGGCGGCGGACCGGGCTGCACCGGCTGGAGCGACTTCGGCCCCGTGGCGCCGTACTTCGCCCGCGACCGGCGCTGCCTGCTCGTCGACATCCTGCAGTACGGCCGGTCCGAGAAGTGCCGCATCGCCGGCCCGATGTGGGACTTCCACGCCGCCAAGACCATCGCCCTGATGGACGAGCTCGGCATCGAGCGCGTCGACTTCGTCTGCAACTCCTGGGGCGGCACGATCGCCCTCAACGCCGCGGCCCTCTACCCCGACCGGGTGCGCTCGCTGGTGATCACCGGCAGCATGCCGGTCTTCTACGGCCCGCTCGCCCCGCTGCCCGAGCGCGGCCACCGCGGCCGCACCGCCCGCGACATCTATTACGGTGGCGAGGGTCCGAGCCGGGAGAAGATGCGCGAGCTGCTCACCCGCCTTGAGTGGTACGACGCCGACCGGCTCCCCGACGAGACCCTCGACCTCCGCTACCAGCAGAGCCTCGACCCCGAGGAGCGCGAGCTCGCCGCGATGTCCGACTCGCCGCGCGGCGACTGGCAGGACCTGACCGAGCAGCTGGGCCGGGTCGCCGCGCCCACGCTGTTCATGTGGGGCCGCGAGGACGCGTTCCTCACCCCCGACTACCCGCTGATGCTCTCGCGGATGGTGCCGCGAGGCAGCCTGCACGTGATGGACCACGTGTCGCACCACCTCCAGGAGGAGCGACCCGCGGCGTACCACGCCGTCGTGTCGGGCTTCCTCGCGTCCGCCGAGCTCCTCTGAGTCACGACCCACTGCGCCACGATCCAGGGAGAAGACCATGAAACCCCTCGCCGCCCTCGTGCTCGGCATCCTCGCCCTCCGGGCCGTCAGCCAGCGGCTCGCCACCCATCAGGCGCTGCTGCCCGAGATGAGCAGCCGCGTCAACACCCGCGTGATCCGCATCAACCAGCGCTGAGCCTGCTCGCGCCACGACAAGGAGACACCATGACGGACGACCTGCCCCGCTCGATCTGGACCGAGCTGGCCGACCTCGACTTCTCGCTCAGCACCGTCGACGCCGGCGGGGTCCCGACGCGGTCGCTGCAGGCCGGGCACGGCGACGAGACGATCATCTTCCTGCACGGCACGAGCGGTCACCTCGAGGCCTTCATCCGCAACCTGCGGCCACACGCCGAGAAGTACCGCGTGCACGCGATCGACATGCTCGGCCACGGCTACACGGGCAAGCCGGACCACCGCTACGAGATCCCGCTCTACCGCGACCACCTGCTCGCCTACATGGACGCCGTCGGTGTCGAACGGGCCCACCTCGGCGGTGAGTCGCTCGGCGGTTGGGTCGGTGGCCGGACGGCGATCGACAACCCCGATCGGGTGGCGTCCCTGCAGCTGCTGTGCGCGGGCGGCACCGTCGCCAACCCGGAGGTGATGGAGCGGATCCGCACCAGCACCCGCCTGGCGGTGGAGACCGACGACCTCGAGCTCACTCGCAAACGGATGCGGCTGCTGATGGCCGACCCGATCAACGCCACCGAAGAGCTCGTCGCCATCCGGCACGACATCTACCACCGGCCCGACTTCGTCCAGAATATCGACAACCTGCTGTCACTGCAGGACATGGAGACCCGGCTGCGGAACATCCTCAAGCCCGAGGACCTGGCTCGGATCACCACGCCGACGCTCATTGTGTGGGGCCGCAACAACCCGTTCGGAGACGTGCCCGAGGCGAGCGCCATGCACGACAACATCCCCGGGTCGGAGCTGGTGATCTTCGACGACTGTGGCCACTGGCCCCAGCACGAGCAGGCCGAGAGATACAACCAGATCAGTCTGGACTTCCTGGCCAAGCACCCGGTCGCGTGAGCGGGAGCGGCGGCACCATGCAGGCGGTCCGCATCCACCGGTGGGGCCAGCCCCCGGCCGTCGACGAGGTGCCTCGACCGGTGCCCGGTGAGGGGGAGACGCTGGTCCGGGTCGAGGCTGCCGCGGTCGCGCACCTCGACCTGACCGTCGCGGGGGGCAGCTTCGGGATCAAGCCGGAGCTGCCGTACGTCGGCGGCGTCGAGGGCTGCGGCGTGGTCGTCGATTCCGATGCGCTCGAGCCCGGCACCCGGGTGGTGCTGCGCGGCGGCGGTCTCGGACTCGTGCGTCCGGGGACGTGGGCGGAGTACGTCACGGTCAAGACCGCTGCGCTGACCCCGGTGGTCGACGGGCTCGGTCCCGCGCTCGGCGCGACGTTCTGGGTGCCGACCACCACGGCCCACACCGCACTGCACGCGGTCGGCCGGCTCGGCGACTGGTTGGACGGCGTCGACGCTGCAGCCGAGCACGTCGTGGTGGCCGGAGCCGCGGGCGCCGTGGGCTCGGTCGCCGTGCAGCTCGCCCGGCGGGCCGGCGCCACGGTGACCGCCCTGGTGCTCGACGAGGAGCAGGCCGCCGCGCTGTCCGACGGCGTGGCCGCAGTGGTGACGACCGACGCGGACGCGCTGAAGGCCTTCGCCGCCGACCGGCCCGCCACGCTGCTGGTGGACACCGTCGGTGGCACCGGGCTCCTCGAGCGACTGCGTGCGGTGCGCGCGGGCGGCCGGGCGGTGCTCGTCGGCTACGTCGGCGGCACCGAGGTCAGCCTCGAGCTGTCGAACTGGCTGCTCGACGACGTGGCGATGTTGCCGGTCAACATGATCCGTCGCGATCGGGAGAGCCGTGAGCTCGCTCCCCGACTCGCCGAACTGCTGGTCTCCGGTGAGCTGTCCCTGGGCGTTGAGGAGTTCGAGCTCGGCGAGGCTGGTCGCGCCGTGGAACTGCTCCGGTCCGGCCGGTTGCGCGGCCGGGGCGTCCTGGTCCCGAGGGCCTGAGGTCCGCACGACGTGGGCGCGCAGCAACCCGGAATGCCGGACGAGGTCCAGGCGGCAGCCGAGCGACTCCGCCAGGCGGGGACGCTGCGTCGACCGTGTCCCTCGCTGCGCGACCTCATCGGGGACGACGTCGCCCGCGCGCTCGCCGTACGCCGCCATGTCCTGGAGCTGCAGTTGATCGGTGGTGCGGTCCGGGTCGGCGCCAAGGTTGGGCCGCATGCGTCGGGCGGCGATGCGCACCGGAGCACTGGCGTCCTGCTCGACGACATGCTGGTAGCCAACGGCGCCCACGTGCCGACAAGCCGCTTGCTGCAGGCACGCGTCGAGCTGAAGCTCGCCTGCACCGTGCTCGGCGAACTCCGCGCCGATCCCGACGACGCCGACGTCCCGACGCTGGAGGAGGTGCGCGCCGGCGTGGCTGTCTCCCTAGCGCTCGAGGCCACCGACCGCCGGATCGTCGGCACCGAGTCGTCCCTGGTCGATGACATCTGCGACAACGCGGGAGCCGGGGTGTTCGTGATCGGCGTCGACCGGGCCGCCGTGGACCTCGGCCCCGGGCCACTGCCGGCCCGGCTCGAGCTCGACGGTGAGCTCACCTGGCGGCTCAACGTGTCGATCGACGCGGCGCTCGTCGACGTCCGATCGCTCGTGCTGGCCTGGGCGGCCGAGGGCCAGGTGCTGCGCCCGGGCGAGGTCGTGCTCGCCTCCCCGGTCGGGCCGGCACTCCCGGTGACCGCAGGCCAGCACTACGCGGCGTACGCAGACGGGCTCGCACCCGTCACGATGGGCTTCACCACCTCCTCCAGACTCGCGACGACGGAAGGACATCAGTGAGCACCCAGCGTGAGCTCGACGCCACGGTCGCGGCGGTCATGGAGCATGTGACCCGGGAGCGGCTCGCCGAGCTGGTGGTCGGCGTGGTCGACATCCCCAGCCCGACCGGTGGGGAGGGTCCGCTGGCCGCCTGGATCGCCGCCCGGCTCAGGGCGCAGGGCGTGCGGGGCCAGCTCCAGGAGCTCGACGAGCGGCAGGCGAATGCCGTGGGCGTGCTGGCGGGCTCCGGCGGCCCGTCGCTGCTGCTCTACGCGCCGCTCGACACCTTCACCGTCGGGGACCCCGCCCACGACGTGCCCTGGGCCGCCACGGTCGAGCGGCCCGACATGGCGCCGCACGCGGTCGTCCATGGTGACCTGGTCGAGGGCCTCGCGGCCGGCAACCCGAAGGGCCACGCCGCCACCATCATGGCGGTGGTCGAGGCGTTCGCGGCCGCGGGCGTCGTACCCCCCGGCGACCTGGTCGCCGGCTTCGGCGCGGGCGGCATGCCGTCCTTCGCCGTTGACGGTGCCGGCGTCCCCGGCCGGGCGAACACCGGCCACGGGGTGGGCGCGACGTTCCTGCTCGAGCGAGGGTGGACCACTGACTACGCGGTGATCGCCAAGCCCGGCTGGACGGTCTCCCACGAGGAGGTCGGTCTGGTCTGGATCGACGTCGTGATCCCGGGCTGGCACACCTATGTCGGCAGCCGGCACCGGATGCCCTATCGCAATGCGGTCGCGCTCGCCGCTCGGGTTGCGACCGACCTGGAGGAGTGGTTCGGGGAGTACGCCGAGCGGCACGAGCACGCCACCATGCGGCCGCAGGGCATCGTGGCCGGCGTCCACGGCGGCGACGACCGGCTGGCGGCGGCAACCCCCGCGGTCGTCCGCCTCCGACTCGACGTGCGCCTCACCACCGAACAGACCGGGCCAGGCGTCGTTCGGGAGGTCCGAGCCGAAGTGCAGCAGATCTGCGAGGAGCTCGGCGTGGACGAGGTCTCGGTGGAGCAGGTGGCCTACGTGCCGGCGACGCGCACCGCCCACGACTCGCCTGTGGTGCGCGCGGCCACGGAGGCGTTCGAGACCGTCTCCGGCGGCCCGCACATCCCGATCGGGCAGAACAGCGGCGCGACCGACGCCAACATCCTGCGGATGCGCGGCGTCCCGACCGCGCGGGTCGGCATGCCCAAGGTGCCGCGAGCGCCCGACGGCGGCGAGGTCGACTTCACGCTCGGCATGAACCTGGTCGACCTCGGCGAGATGCGACGATTGGCGGAGATCCTGGTGCGAACGGTCCTCGCCCTCCCGCACCACGCGCCGGGCTAGACGGCAGAGACGGCACCAGACAGACGGAGAGCAGGGCACACGTGCCAGAAGGAGCGGCCGGCCGCACGTACGGCGCGGGGCAGGGCCGGGGCGCCAACAGCGTCCTCGGCAAGGCCCGGCTGATCCTGGAGTGCTTCGAGATCGACGATGTCAACCTGTCGCTGGCCGAGATCTCCCGACGCACGGGGATCTCCAAGCCGTCGGTGCACCGGCTCAACCAGGAGCTGCTCGAGTGGGGGATGCTCGAGCGGTCCGGCCAGGAGTACCGCCTGGGCCTGCGCGCCTTCGAGCTCGGCAGCCGGGTCCCGCGGTTCCGGGTGCTGCGGGACGCGGTGCGGCCGTACATGGAGAGCATTAGCTTCGCCACCAAAGAGACGGTGCACCTCGCGGTGCTCGACGGGCTCGACGTCCTCTACCTCGAGAAGATCGTCGGGACCCCGCAGGCCGCGCGGCCCTCCCGCATCGCGGGCCGGATGCCGCTGCACGCGACCGCCACCGGCAAGGTGCTGCTCGCCTTCGGCCCGTCCACAGTGCTCGAGTCGGTCCTCGCGCGCGGGCTCGACCGGGTCACTCCGGCGACCCTGGTCGTGCCCCAGCTGCTCGCCGAGCAGCTGGCCAAGGCCCGCGAGAACGGCTACGCCAGCGAGTTCGAGGAGCTGACCGTCGGCTACTGCTCGGTCGCGGTGCCCGTCTTCGGGCCGACCGGGATGCTGCTGGCGGCGCTGTCCATCACGGCACCGACCTTCCGTGCCGACGTCGCGAAGTACGCCGCGTCGCTGACCGCGGTCAGCCGGAAGGTCGCCCTCGACCGGTCCGTCAACTGAGCGATAGCCCGGGAGGCGACGGGCTCACCGGCCGGTGAACTCCGGCGCTCGCTTGTCGAGGAAGGCCTGGATGCCCTCGGCGGCATCGGCCAGGGCGATGTTCTCAAGGACGTACCTCTCCTCGACCGCCATCGCTTCGTCCAGGCCGACCTCCAGGCCCTCGGCGATCACCCTCTTGACCAGTCCCAGGGTCGCGGTCGGTCGCGCGGCAAGCCGTGCGGCCTCGGCGGCCACAACGTCCTCGAAGTCGTCGCCGGCCACCAGGTCGACGAGTCCCTCGTCCAGGGCCTGCGTGGCGGTGAGCCGGGTCGCGTCGAAGATCAGCCGCTTGGCCCGGTGCGGGCCGATCAGCCGCGGCAGGCGCTGCGAGCCGCCGGCGCCGGGGAAGATGCCCAGGCCGGACTCGGGGAAGCCGAACGTTGCGTCGGCGTGCAAGATGCGGAGGTCGCAGGCGAGGGCGAGCTCGGCGCCACCCCCGAGCGCATGGCCGTTGAGGGCCGCGACCACCGGCTTCGGCGCGAGCTCGAGCATTCGCTGGACGACGACCCAGCGGCGCATCGCCCGGTAGGTGTCCGGGTCCAACCTGCGCATCACCCGCAGGTCCGCGCCACCGACGAAGATCCGGTCCTTGCCGCGCAGCACGACGCACCGCACCTCCGGGTCGTCCAGGACGTCCGGGAGACCGGCGATTAGCGACTCGATGAGCTCGGGGTCGACGATGTTGACCCGACCGTGGTCGAGGGTGACGACCGCGACCGAGCCCTCGCGGCGGGTGCGGAAGCCGAGGTACTCGGTGGTGGTCTCGCGGGTCACGACAGGATCCCTTCCTCGTGCAGGTCGGCGAGCTCGGGCCCGGACAGGCCGAGCAGCTCGGTGAGCAGCTCGTCGGTATGCTCGCCCAGCAGCGGCGCCGGTCGCCACAGCCCGCCCGGGGTCTCGTGGAGGTGCTCGACCACCCCCTCGTGCCGGACCGGCCCCGCGATCGGGTGCTCGATCGGGGCGTAGAAGCCGCGGGCGGTGAGCTGCGGGTCGGACTCGACGAGGTCCCGGCCGTCTCGGACCGGGTGGGCGGGGATGCCGAGCAGCTGCAGTCGGCCGGCGAGCTCGTCGGCGTCGTGGTCGGCGGCCAGTGCTCGAAGCGCCGCGGCGGTGTCCGCCGAGGAGACCGGCGCGGTCGTGCCGGCCAGCGTGCTGAGGGCGGCCCGCAGCTGCTCGGGGGGACAGTCGCCCACCGCCAGCCAGCGGTCCGCACCGCGGGTCCGCACCACCGTCGGGACC
Source organism: Nocardioides sp. YIM 152315 (assembly GCF_029210375.1). GTDB lineage: Bacteria > Actinomycetota > Actinomycetes > Propionibacteriales > Nocardioidaceae > Nocardioides. The sequence continues at coordinate 311,868 of NZ_JARGER010000037.1, forward strand.
ACACCGGGCGACGCCTGAGCGCCCAGCTGCGCCTCCAGTGCCGCAGGGCCCAGGTTGGCCGCCATCGCCTCGAGCTGCGAGAGGTCGAGGTGCCCGCCCACGCCGGCGTGGAGCAGCTCGAGGGCGCCGGCCACCGCCGCGTTCGCAGCGACCATGTCGCCGAGTCCGAAGGTCAGGCCCTGGGGCGCCCGGTCCTGCCGCCCGGTCTCGGAGGTGAGTCCGGACATCGCTGAAAGGGTATCGGCGAACGTCACCGCCGAGCGCCATGGTCCGTCCTGCCCGACGCCGGCCATAGAGACCAGCACGACCCGCTGGTTGAGAGCGCGCACCTGGTCGTAGGCCAGGTCCCATCTGGCCAGCACGCCGGGGCTGAAGTTCTCGACCACGAGGTCGACGTGGGGCACCAGTGCCCGGAGCAGCTCCTGGCCTCGAGGGGTGCGGAGGTTGAGCGCCAGGCTGCGCTTGTTGCGGTTGAAGTTCAAGAAGTAGCCGCTGTCGTCGTACGACGCCCCCGGGCGCAGCCGCATGCCGGGCGCGAACCGGGTCGGGTCCTTGCGGTGGGAGGACTCCACCTTGACGATGTCGGCGCCGTGCTCGCCGAGGATCTTGGTGACGTAGGGTCCGGCCAGCACCCAGGTCAGGTCGAGGACGCGCACGCCCGCGAGCGCGCCGGGGCCCTGCTCCGGCGCGGTCGGTCGGGACGGTTCGAGGACCCGAGCGGGCGCGGCGAGCCAGGCGACCGTGGTGGCGGCGCGACGCGGCGGGCCCAGCCGCACGGGACGCGGCAGGCCCGGGGACTCGAAAGGGAAGCCGACGTCGTGCAGTTCTCCCCGGGGCGTGTCGATCGTGACCGGGAACCGCCGATCGGCGAGCTGGGGGTTCTCCGCGAGCCTGGCGGGCGGGACGACCTCGGCCCAGGGCAGCGCCCGCGCCAGCGCCTGCTCGGCGATCTCGGCCGTCGTGCGCCGGGCCGCGAACCGGGCGACCACCTCGTCCACGTGCGGTCGCTGCTTCCAGCGGTGCTCGACGTCGTCCCAGACCGGCTGGTCGAGATCCTCGGCCTCCCCCTCCTCGACCATCCAGGCGAGCAGGTCGTCCCACATCCGCGGGCTGCCGGAGTAGCCGCCGGCGACGTGGCCGTCGGCGGCCGCGAAGACCCGGTGGGCCACGTGCCCGTAGACACCGGAGGTGCGACCTGGGATCGACTGAGCATGGATCCAGGAGATCGCCCCGGTCTCGAGCGTCGCCGCGACCGCCTCCTGAGCCGAGATCTCGACGAGCTGCCCGCGCCCGGTACGACGCCGGGCGACAAGTGCGAGCAGCGCGCCGATGGCGGCATGGGCGCCCGCGAGCTGGCCCGCCTGGTCGCGCGGCGGCGGCTCAGGTGCCTCGCCCGGGTCGCCGCCGAGCCAGGCCATTCCGCCCGCGGCGGTGAGCACCAGGTCGCCGGCGAGCCAGTCGCGGCGGGGGCCGGTGGGTCCGAACGGGGTGACGACCACGTGGGCGACGCGCGCCCAGGCGCTTGGGTCGGCGGCGCGGAGGCAAAGGGTCCGGATCCGGCGCAGCGGCCCCGACTCGAGCACCACGTCCGCCCCGGCCGCAAGCCGGGCGACGACCTCGTCGTACTCCTCCTCCGAGCGCACCGTGACGACCCGCTTGCCGGCGTGCCAGTGCAGGTCGCTCGCCTCGTCGACGACGGGCGCGTCCGGCCGCTCGACGCGGAGGACGTCGGCACCGGTGCCGACGAGGACCCGCGCCGCGTGGTGGGCGAGGGGGTCGGTCAGGTCGAGGACACGCAGGGCAGCGGTCATCCGAGCTCCTGTGCTGAGGTGGTCAGGCGGGTCTCGGCGTCCCAGGAGGACGCGGGCAGGCCGCGATCGCGCAGGTCGCGGCGTAGCACCTTCAGGTTGGCGCTGCGAGGAAGGGCGGGCTCGACGCTCACGTAGCGGGGTACGGCGTGCCGGGGCAGCACCGACCGGCAGTGGCGGTGCAGCGCCTCCGGGTCGAGCGAGTCGCCGCAGGGCACCACCACGACCAGGACCTCGTCCTCGGTGAGCTCGGAAGGGACCGCCACCGCGGCCACCTCGGCGACCCCGTCGAAGGTCGCCACCGCGTCCTCGACGGCAACCGCGCTGATGTTGTGGCCCCGGCGCCGGATCACGTCGGCGCTGCGGCCCTCGAAGAACAGCCAGCCGTGGTCGAGGCGGACCTGGTCGCCGGTGCGGAACCAGCCGTCCTGCCAGGCGCGTCGCGTCGCCTCGGGGTTGCCGACGTACCCGGTGAACGTGAGGTGCGGGGCTCGCGGGCGGACCACGAGCTCGCCGGTGTCACCGTCGGGGACCGGCGTGCCGGCGTCGTCGCGGACCTGCAGCTCGTACTCCGGGACCGGGACCCCCGCGGCGCCGGGACGGACCCGCACGCCCGTGGTGGCCACGTCCCCGAGCTCGGTGCAGGCGTAGGCCTGGCGCAGCTGCACGTCGAACCGCGCGGCCATCTCCCGCACCAGCCAGGCCGGCGCCGGGCCGCCGTACGCGCGGGTCACTGCGTGGGCGCGGTCGAGCTCGCCGGCCGGCCGGCGCAGGAGCATCGCGCAGACCGCGCCCATGAAGTTGAAGGCGGTCACGCCCTCGACCGCCGCGATCTCCCAGAAGCGGGACGCGGAGAACCGCCGGCCGATCACCACGCGCGCCCCGGCGAGGGCGGCGGGCAGGAACGCGGCGTGCCGGGCGTTGATGTGCTGCCAGGGGAAGAAGCTGAACACGACGTCGTCGACGCCGTAGGCCATCGCGCGCTGGACCCGCCGGGCCTGGCCGATGGCGGCGCCGTTCGGGAGCAGGGCGCCCTTCACCCGGCCGGTGGTGCCGGACGTCGGCACCACCAGAGCCGGCGTGGCCAGGATCGGCTCGTGGCGCGGGAGGGGCCGCGGCTCGGCGGCGAGGTCGTCCAGCGTCACCTCCGACCAGGTCGAGCCGGTCGGCCGGGTGCGGACGACTCCCAGTGGCGAGAGCCGCTCCAGGGGATCGAGCGCGTGTTCGGTGGCGAGCCGGGACGGGTCGGCGACCGCGAGCACGCTGCCGCTGTCGCGGGAAAGCCGCTCTGCCCACCCGGGATCGGTCCCGTCGGGCAGCGCCACCTCCACCGCGCCGATCAGGGACAGCGCCGTGGTCAGCGCGATCGTCTCCGGCCCCGGGTCGACCGAGGTCACCACCGCATCACCCGGGCGTACGACACGGGCCAGGCCGCGGGCCAGGGTTGTGGCGCGGTCGTGGAGCGCCGCTGCCGTCCAGGCCGGTCCGCCGACCAGCCGGACCAGCTCCCCATCGGGATCCCGCTCGGCCCGCTCGCGGACCGCCTCGGCCAGGGACCGGGGCGGCCCGGACCGGGCAGGGGTCACGCGGACGCGTCGCTGCGCTGCGCGACGAGGTCGAGGGTGATGTCGACGATCATGTCCTCCTGGCCACCCACGAGCCGGCGCCGGCCGCACTCCATCAGGATGTCGCGCACGTCCACCCCGTACCTCTCGGCGGCCACCTCGGCGTGCCGGAGGAAGGAGCTGTAGACGCCCGCGTAGCCCAGCGTCAGGGTCTCCCGGTCGACGCGGACCGGCCGGTCCTGGAGCGGCCGGACCAGGTCGTCGGCCGCGTCCTGGAGGGCGAACAGGTCGCACCCGTGCTTGAAGTCGACGAGATCCGCGACCGCCACGAAGGCCTCGATCGGGCAGTTGCCCGCACCGGCGCCGTGGCCGGCCAGCGACGCGTCGACACGGTAGACGCCGTGCTCCACCGCCACCACGGAGTTGGCCACCGACAGCGAGAGGTTCTCGTGTGCGTGGATGCCGACCTCGGTCCCCGGGTCGAGCACGTCCCGGTAGGCGCGGATGCGGGCGGCGACGTCGTTCATGGTCAGCCGTCCGCCGGAGTCGGTGACGTAGACGCAGTGGGCGCCGTAGGACTCCATCAGCCGCGCCTGCGCCGCGAGCTCGGCGGGCGGCGCCATGTGCGAGAGCATCAGGAATCCGGAGACGTCCATGCCGAGCTCGCGCGCGGCCGCGATGTGCTGCGCGGAGATGTCGGCCTCGGTGCAGTGGGTGGCGATCCGGACCGAGCGGACGCCGAGCTCGTAGGCGGTCTTGAGCTCGTGGATGGTCGCGACCCCGGGAAGCAGCAGCGTGGTGAGCCGGGCGTCCTGCAGGACCGAGGCCGCCGCCTCGATCCACTCCCAGTCGCGGTGCGAGCCGGGCCCGTAGCTGAGCGAGCTCCCCGCGAGACCGTCGCCGTGCGCGACCTCGATCGCGTCGACGCCGGCCGCGTCGAGGGCGGCGACGATGGCGGTGACGTCGTCGAGCGAGATGCGGTGGCGTACGGCGTGCATGCCGTCGCGCAGCGTGACGTCCTGGACGAAGATCGGGGTGCTCATTCTGATGCGCTCAGCTTCCAGGCGGCGATCCGCTCGGCCACCTGCAGTGCGGCGGAGGTCATGATGTCGAGATTGCCGGCGTAGGCCGGGAGGTAGTGCGCGGCACCCTCGACCTCAAGGAACACCGTCACCTGGTGGGTGGGCCGCGCTCCCACGTCGACCAGCGTCCGGAGGGGCTGGTCCTCGGGGATCTCGACGACCTGGACCTGCTGCTTGAGCCGGTAGCCCGGGACGTACGCCGCCACGTCGGCCACCATCTTCTCCACCGACGCCACGACCTGATCGCGCAGGTCGGCGTCCGGGGTGTGCACGAGCGCCAGGACGGTGTCGCGCATGATCAGTGGCGGCTCGGCCGGGTTGAGGATGATGATCGCCTTGCCGCGCGCGGCACCGCCGACGCCGGCGATCGCGGCCGACGTCGTCTCGGTGAACTCGTCGATATTGGCGCGGGTGCCCGGACCGGCGCTCCTGGAGGCGATGGAGGCGACGATCTCGGCGTACGCCACCGGCGCTACCCGGGCGATCGCGGCCACGATCGGGATGGTGGCCTGACCGCCGCAGGTGACCATGTTGACGTTCGGCGCGTCGAGGTGCTCGTCGAGGTTGACCGCCGGGATCACGTAGGGGCCGATCGCGGCCGGGGTGAGGTCGATCAGTCGCTTTCCCAGCGGGGCCAGGGCGGCGGCGTTGGCCTCGTGGGCCTTGGCCGACGTCGCGTCGAAGACGATCTCGATATCGGCGAGCTCCGGCATCGCGAGCAGGCCCGCGACGCCGTCGGCGGTGGTCGCCACACCCATCCGGCTGGCCCGGGCGAGCCCGTCCGAGTCCGGGTCAATGCCCACCATCGCCCCCATCTCGAGGTGCTCGGAGGTGCGTATCACCTTGATCATCAGGTCGGTGCCGATGTTGCCGGACCCGATGATCGCGACCTTCGTGCGCGGCATCCTCACTCCCTTTCAGCGCCACCCGGGTCGAACTCGCGGGGTGGAGACCAGCAGCATGGCCCGCCGGACGGCCCCCGTGACCCCCGGGTCCCGTGGGGCGGGACGGCCCGGTCAGACCGCCCGACCGAGCGCCGGCGCCTGGGCGAGCTTGCCGGCCAGGTTGGTCGCGGCCTTCTTCACTGATCCGGCCAGCGCGGGGAGGTTGTAGTGGTGGATCGGCACCGAGAGCGAGATCGCCGCCACCGGCGCCCTGTCGACGATCACGGGACTGGCGATGCAGCCCTGGCCGGTCGCGATCTCGCCGCGCTCGTAGGACAGCCCGGTGCACCGTACCTCGGCCAGGTCGAGCGCCAGGCGTCCCGCGTCCAGGACCGTGCCGTCGATGATCCGCCGCGTGGGCCGCGCGAGGGCCCGCCGCTGGACCTCCGGCTCGCTGAACGCCAGGAGCGCCCGGCCCACGCCCGTGCACACGAGCGGGAGCCGGCCGCCCACCCGTGAGGGCAGGCCGAGGTCGGAGTGGCCGTGGATCTTCTCGACGTACACGCTGTCGTTGCCCTCGCGCACCGCGAGGTGGACCGTCTGATGGGTGGCCACGAAGAGGTCCTGCAGGAACGGCAGTGCCTCCTCGCGCAGGTGCCGGCTCAGGGGCACCAGGCTGCTCAGCTCGAAGAGCACGATCCCCGGGCGGTAGCCGCGCCGGTCGTCGTGCTCGAGCAGCCCGTGGTCGAGGAGTTCGGTGACCAGGCGGTGCACCGTCGACTTCGCCATGCCGGTCCGCTCGACGAGCGAGACCAGGCGGAGGTGGTCGTCCTCGGGGCGGAACGCCTGGAGGATCCGCAGGGCCTTCTCGAGCATGTTCGAGGCGTCGCGGTCGAGCTGGTTCCGTGTCACGGGACCGTCCTTCCAGCAGGTGTTCCCATCGGGCTAGAACGATGTGCCGCGGACACGGACCGCGCCACCTTCCTGGTCCGCCCAGCAGACCAGCGGCCCGCGGCCGCCCGGTCGGGGGCTCCCGCTGGAGACCGGCCGGTGGAGATCGGCCCTTGGCAGATGGAGAGCACATGACGTCCTCGACCACGTCCCCCGGGCCCATCCGGATGGGGTACGCCGACACGTCTCTCGGCCAGTTGCACTACGCCGAGTGCGGGTCGGGGTCGCCCGCGCTGCTGCTGCTGCACCAGGCCCCTCGGTCGTGGGACGAGTTCCGCGAGGTGCTCCCGCTGTTCGGTGCCGCGCGCCGGACCGTCGCGATGGACATGCGCGGCTTCGCCGGGAGTCCGGGCCTGCCCGCGCCCCAGAGCATCGAGCAGTACGCCGAGGGCGCGCTCGCCCTCCTCGACGCGCTGGGCATCGACGAGGTGACGGTGCTCGGGCACCACACGGGTGCCCTGGTCGCGCTCGAGGTCGCCGCCGCCGTACCCAATCGGGTCAGCACGCTGGTGCTGTCCTCCTCGCCCTACAACGACGCGGCGTGGCGCTCCGAGCGGGACAGCTCCGACCTGGGTGTCGACGACGCCGAGATCCAGGAGGACGGCTCGCACCTGACCACCCTGTGGGCCCAGCGGCTGCCCTACTACCCGGCCGGGCGGCCGGATCTGCTGGACCGGTTCGTCCGGGACGCCCTGGCGCCGGGGATCGATCCTGCCGAGGGCCACCGCGCCGTACACCGCTACGTGATGGAGGACCGGATCGGCCTGGTCCGCGCCCGGACCCTAGTGTTGTGCGCGGCCGGCGACCCGTTCGCGATGCCGCATGTCCCGCGCCTGGCCGGCGCCCTTACCGAGGCGGCCGAGGTGCGCAGCGAGATCGTGGCCGGCGCCCACATTCCGGTGATGGAGGAGCGTCCGGCGGAGGTGGTGGCGGCCGTGGAGCGGTTCCTGGCCGGGTAGCGGCCGGTGGCTCAGTTGACGATGTGCATCGTCTGCAGCCGGCGGACCCCGTCGAGCAGCGTGGTGGCGTAGCGGTCGATGTCGGCGCGGTAGGTCGGCGCGGTGATGGAGAGCGCGGCCAGCAGCAGCCCGCTGTGGCCGAAGACCGGCACCGCGACCGAGCAGTAGCCCACGACCGTCTCCTCGTGCTCGGTCGCGTAGCCGCGCTCACGCGCCCGGGCCACCTGCTCGCCGAGCAGGCGCGGCGAGACGACCGTGGCCGGCGTACGTCGCGGGAGGCCGCTCTCGACCACGTCGTCCAGCAGCTCGCGGGGACCGTAGGCGAGCAGCGCCTTCCCGGTGGCGGTGCAGTGCAGCGGCATCCGACCGGCGATCGTGGACGGCCGGGTCGCGTGGGGACCGCTGGCGACCTTCTCGATGTAGACGACCTCCAGGCCGTCGAGCACGCCGAGGTGGACGGTCTCGCCCTGGCTGTGGAACAAGCTCTCCATCAGCGGCCGGATGCCGTCGCGCAGCACCCGGATCCGGGGTGCGCGGCTGCCGAGCTCGAAGGCGCGCAGGCCTAGGCGGTACTCCTGCCCGGACCGCTCGAGCATCCCCCACTCGAGCAGCTCCTGGTTGAGCCGGTGCACCGACGCCTTCGCGAGGCCGGTGCGTCGCGCGATCTCGGTGAGGGAGAGGTCCGCGTCGCCCAGCTCGAAGCACTCCAGGATCAGCCGCGCCTTGCCGAGGACGCTGTTGGCGGCCTCGTGGTGGCTGGGCGCCGGCGTCCCCGGGGTGTGCTCGGTCGACCCCCCGGTCATCGCGATCGGCGCTCCTCCCGGACGACGGTCCCGGTCAGCCGCAGCAGCACCTTCTGTACGACGACCGGGAGCAGCGCGAGCAGCGCGAGCACGATGAGTACGCGGACGACGAGTCGCGGGTTCATGACATCTCCCGGGCGGCCGGCTTGCGGGTCCGCTTCGAGCCCGGCGTGCGGTCGACCTGCACGGTGGGCGCCACCTGCTCGATGTGGCGGCGGATCGCGGTCAGCGAGAGGTCGGGCCGGTAGAGCTTCTCCGGCGGGGCGTCCATCACGTCGACCATCCAGGCATCCTGTCCGGTGAACTGGCCGTGGAACAGCCAGCGGATCGCACCGAGGTACTTCGCCTTGAACGCGCCCGCCTTCAGGCCCTCCTCGTAGCGGACCATGATCTGCACGTAGCGGACCTGGTCCTCGTTCACCGGGACGTACCACTCGTAGTGGATGAACTGCGGGTAGGCGACCCGCAGCAGCCCGGGGAGCCGGAACGAGACGAAGCCCGGGATGTTCAGGCCCGCGATCACCGGGTTGATGTTCTTGCCCTTGCCGGGGGCGTCGGGCAGCGGCATCCGCTTCCACCAGCGCTTGTTGGTCCAGGTCCCGAGCTCGGGGAACTCCGCCTCCCAGTGCACCTCGTCCTGCACCCGGATCAGCCAGCCGTCCTCCTCCACGACCCGGGTGACGTTCCAGGCGGGCATCACCTTGAACAGCCGCCACAGCGCGGTGTTGTGGAGGTACTTCGCGTGGCCCTCGTCGAAGCCGTTCTCGGCGGCGAAGCGCCAGTTGCCCTCGCGGATGTCCCAGCGTCCGCCCATCACGAAGTCGTGGTCGAGGAGCTCGCGCGGGATGTCTCGTTCGACCGGTGGCGCCTCCTCGTCGCCGACGTAGACCCAGACCAGGCCGAGACGCTGCTCGACGGGGTAGGTCGAGACGCTCACCCTGTTGTTGATCGGGGACTCGGGGCCGTCGGTGAGCGCGGCGCACATGCGGCCGCTGTCGAGGCGGTAGGTCCAGCCGTGGTAGGGGCAGCTGATGGTGCCGTCGTACTGGCGGCGGCCCAGCGAGAGCGGTACGCCGCGGTGCGGGCACCGGTCGTGCAGGGCGTAGATCTCGTCGTGGTCGCGGACCAGCACGATCCGCTCGCCGAGCAGCTCGATCGGGACCGGCTTCTGGCCCACCTGCTCGGCCCACATGATCGGGTACCAGTAGTTGCGCAGGCCGAGCTCGGCCGCGTCGTAGGTCGGCCAGGTCGACCAGTCCTTGCCGTGGTCGGGGTCGGTGCTGCCGGTACGACGCGACCGGGGTGCATGCCGGCGGGTCGCCTGGCGTGGCTCCTGGGTGTGGGTCATCGGGTTGCCTTCCTGTGTCGGCTCAGATGTCGAGGACCAGCGAGGGTGTCTTCGCGCGCGAAACGCAGACGGCCATGGCGCCGGTGTCGTCCTGCTCCTGCGGGGAGCGGTAGGAGTCGCGGTGGTCGGGTACGCCGTCGAGGACCGCCAGGTCGCACGAGCCGCACACTCCGTCGCGACAGGCGTTGGCGACGCTGAGCCCGGCGTCCTCGAGGGCGTCGAGGATGGTCGTCGAGCCCGGCACCTGCAGGTCGAGTCCCGAGCGGGCGCAGTGCACCGCCACCGGCGCCGAGACCAGGCCGCTCAGGTCCTTGGCCACGAACCGCTCGGTGTGCAAAGCGCCGTCGGGCCAGTCGGCGCAGGCCGACTCGACCGCCTCGATGAGGCCCGTCGGCCCGCAGCAGTAGACGGCCAGGCCGGGCACCGGGTCGGCCAGCAGGCTGGCGACGTCGATCGGCCCGAGCTCGTCCTGGGGCTGGAGCCGGACGTCGCCGTCCCCGGCGAGCTCGGCCAGCTCCGCGACGAAGGTCATGCTCGCGCGACTGCGGCCGCCGTACACCAGGCGCCACGGCGACCCGCTCGCCCGGACCTCCCGCACCATCGCGAGGATCGGTGTGATCCCGATCCCGCCCGCGATGAAGAGGTACTGCTCGGCCGGCTGCAGCGTGAAGTGGTTGCGCGGGCCACCGACCTCGACCACCTCACCCGGGCGCAGCTCTTCGTGCACGTACGACGAGCCGCCGCGCGAGCGCTCCTCGCGCAGTACGGCCACCCGGTAGCGGTCGTGATCGCGGGGATCGCCGCACAGGGAGTACTGGCGCACGGTGTCGGCCAGCCCGAGGTCGATGTGCGCGCCGGGCGTCCACGACGGGAGCAGCCCGCCCTCGGGATCGACCAGCTCGAGGACGAGCACGCCGTCGGCCGCCGCGGTCATCGAGTGGACCGCGAGGTCCATCACGCCGTCCTCGAGCGTGTCCTCGAGCGTGTCCGCGAGGGAGTCGACGAGGAGGTCCTGGTGGCGGTCCACGGAGGTGGGGTTCATGCTGCTCCTTCTGCCAGGCCGACTGCCCTCGACCACCGCTGCTTCGCGACGGTGAGGGAGGCGGCCGCTATCACGGCGATGCCGGCCGTGGTGCTCCAGGCCAGGCGGTAGCCCCCGACTTCGAGTAGTCGGGAGAAGAGGAAGGGACCGGCAGCGCCACCCAGGAAGATCCCGCCCTGGGTGAGGCCGGTGGTGGCCGCGACCCGCCCGGGCCGCGCCTTGGTGATCGCGAGGTTGAACAGGCCGTTCCAGCCCCAGCCGCAGGTGTAGGCGAGCAGGGCGCCCAGGCCGAAGACCAGGCCGCCCACCGTCGAGAGCGAGAGCAGTACGAAGCCGGCGCCGCCGGCGAGGACGAGCACGGCGACGGTCAGCAAGTTGGCCGGGCCGGGGTGCGAGCCGGCGCGGTGGCTGACCGCGATCCGGGTCACGGCGCACGCGGTGCTGCCGACGACCTGGGCGAGTGCGATGCCGCCGGGGGCGAGCCCGGCGTCGTCGCCGGTGCTGGCCAGGAAGGCGGGCAGGGTGGTCGCCGCGGCCGAGCCCGCGAACGCCGCGACCACCAACAGGGCCAGGAGCGGCCGGCCGCCGAGGGCCGGCAGGTCCGCGGGTGCCGCGGTCGCGTCGTCGTGCACGGCCGCCGTCGTCCGCGCCCAGCCGATGACAAGTTGGGCCAGCACGGTGATGCCGACGACGACCCACATCGCGACGCGCCAGGTCTCGCCCGAACCGAACAGCGCGAGCAGGGCACCAGCGATCAGCGTGGAGAGGGGGATCGCCGACTGGACGAGCCCGAAGGAGAGGCCCTGCGCCCGGGCGGGAATGGTGACCAGGACCTGGTTGGCGCACGGCTGCACGACCGCGTTCGGCACCCCGAGCACGGCCAGGGCGGCGACGATCACGGTGCCCGACGGAGCGGTGGCGATCGCGACGATGCCTAGGGTGGCGGCGGCGGTGGCGACCCGCATGCAGGCGACCGGTCCGAACCGGACCACCAGGGCGCCACCCGTGGGCGAGAGCAGCGCGGAGACCAGGTAGTAGGCCGCGACGCCGATGCCCAGGTCGGCGGCGGAGAAGTTCACGGCCCGGCCGACCTGGACCGCCACCGCACCCACCGCGAACGGCGGGATGGCGGCGGAGACCATCACCGCCACGACCGCCGTGACCGGACGGAGCGCGGCCGCGGTCGGTCGGGACGGAGCCACCTGGACTCCGGTCACGCGTCGCCCTCCAGCAGCGCCGGCGTGGCGAGCAGGGCCTGGAGGCCGGCGCGGTCGAGGCCGACCGCGAGGCCCACGGACAGGGCGAGCCTGGCCTTCTGGGGAGTGAGGCGGTCGCTGAGCAGCACCGCCGGGTCCAGCGTGGTGCGCGACGGCTCGTTGACCGACCCGAACGGCGTCCGCGTCGCCTGGCAGACGACGACCCCGGCGGTGATGGCCCGGCGTACGGCGTCACGCTCGGAGGCGGTGCCGAAGCCGCCCCCCATGCCGGCGCAGACGACGGCGCGGGCGCCCGCCGCCACGGCGGCCTCGATGGCGGTGCCGTCGGCGCCCAGGTAGGAGTAGCTGATGTCGACGCGGGGCAGGTCGCCGGTCACGGTAGCCCCGGCGACGGGGGACCGGCTGGTCCGGGCCCGCAGCGAGACGCCCTCGCCCGGCCAGACCTTGCCGATCGGCGCGGCCGAGGCGCTGAAGGAGTCGCGGCGGGTGGTGTGGGTCTTGAAGGCGGCGGCGGGGTGCAGCACGACCCCGTCGGCGACGATCATCACCGGCGTCGGGCCGGAGAGATCGCCGGGGCCGACCGGCCCGTAGCCGGTGTCCGGCGGAATCGCCCGCGCGGCGGCGATCGAGCCGACGAGGTTGCCCAGGGCGTCGCTGCCGACGGCGGTGGGCGGCCACATCGACGAGGTCACCACCAGCGGCTCGGGGCCCTCGTGCAGCAGCCAGAGTAGGTAGGCCAGCTCCTCCATCCCGTTGGAGCCGACGGAGACGACGTAGCCGACCGGTGCGGCGCCGAGGTCGGTCGAGCGCAGCCGACGCACCCGCCCGAGCAGGTCCAGGACCGCGGCCGGCGCCAGGTCGTGGCTCGGGGTGCCGCTCACCTCCTCCGAGGTGACCGTGCCGACGAGCTCGGAGACCGGGGTGATCAGGTCGACCGGCCGCAGCGTGCCGCCAGTGAGGTGGTAGCGGTCGATGTCGAGAGGGTCCTCGCCGAGGCACTGGATCGTGCCGCCGAGGGCGAGCCAGTGGACGCGGCCGTCGTACTCAGGCACTACGCACCCTCGATCCCGAGCCGACCGACGAAGTCGTTGACCGCCGCGGCGAATGCGGCCGGGTGGTGGTCAACCGAGGGGACGCCGGTGTCGGGCAGCACCGTAGAGGTCGCCTGCGGCAGTCGCTTCAGGAACCTCGGCACGTCGGGCAGCGAAAAGGAGTCGAGCTCACCGCAGGCCACCAGGACCGGGCAGGCGACCTCGCCGATGCGGTCCTCCATGCGGTAGTGGTTGACCGCCTGGTGGCCCTCCTCGACGCGGTCGATCACACGGAGGGCGTCGAGGACGACCCGGTTCAGCACGGCGGCGTGGCCGGCGGGGTAGAAGGCGCCGCGCCGCTGCCACAGCTCCAGCAGGTGCGAGCCGTCCTCGGCCACGGTGACCAGGTCGATCGGGGGCCGCGAGGTCGAGACCTGCTCGCGGCGCGCGGCGTCGACGTACGGCGTCCCGGAGAGCACCAGGCCGCGCACGAGGTCGGGGCGGCGGGCCGCCACCTCGACCGAGATCACGCCGCCCGTGTGGTGACCCACCAGCACGAGCTCGGTGAGCCCGAGACCGGAGACCAGGTCCTCGACGCCGTCGGCGAACCGCTCGATGCTCATCGGCTCGTCGGGGCGTACGGAGGCACCGAAGCCCACGGTGTCCATGGCGATCGCCCGGGTGTGCGCGCCGACCAGCGGCAGCACGTCGCGGTACTCGTCCGAGGACCGCGGGGTCTGGTGCAGCATCAGGACTGGCGGGCCGCCGGTGCCGGTCTCGACGTAGTGCAGCTGTCCGAAGCGGGAGTCGGCATAGCCCTTGCGGATGGCCTGGTGCGGCACGGTCATCGTCGGATCTCTCCTGTCGTGGTGGGCAAGCTCAGGCGGCGAGCAGGGGGAGGACCCGTCCGGCGATGTCCTCGGCGAGGCGCTCGGGGAGGTCGTAGGATCCGACGTGCTGGAGGTAGAGGGTCGAGGCGCCCCGGGCTCGCGCGTCCCGGATCCGCTCGGCGATGTGCTCGGCGCTGCCGAAGAGGCAGAACTCCTCGGCGTACCGCACGGCGTCCGCGTCGGAGATCCAGCGCGAGCAGTGCTCGACGGCGAGCGACCAGTCCTCGGCGTGCACCAGGTCGGGGTAGATCTCCGGGACCTGGGCGGGGACGTCGGCGTGGATGCCCACGGTCTCCAGCACGGCGCGGGCGCCGTGCTGGGCCATCCCGGCGAGCACGGGCTTGAGGATCCGGGCGTCGCGCTCGACGTCGTCGGTGACCATCGCGTAGGCGCTGACCACCAGGTCGACCGAGGCCGGGTCCCTCCCGGCGTCCGTTGCGCCCTGCCGGACCAGCGAGACGCCGCGGTCGAGCAGCGCGGGCGAGACGCCACTGAGCAGGATCGCGCCGTCGCCGATGGCGCCGGCCAGGCCGAGGTTCTGCGGGCCGCTGGCGGCGACGTAGACCGGGACGCCGGGGTGCGCGTCGCGCTGCCGGGCGATGCAGCCGTTCACCTGGACGTCCGCGCCCGAGAGCAGGCCGCGGATCTGGGCGATCCCGTCGCGCAGCTCGGCCTGCCGGCTGGGCCGCAGCCCGATCGGCTCCACCGAGCTGTTCCCGACGCCGAGGCCGAGATGCACGCGGCCCGGTGCGGCCTCGGCCACCGAGCGCACCACACCCGCGACCACACTCGGGTGCCGCGTGACGACGTTCGTCACCGCCGTGCCGAGGACCAGGTCCGACGTCGCGCTGGCCGCCGCGAACATCGTGAGGTAGGGGTCGCGCCAGAGCAGCTGGGAGTCGGGGAAGTAGACACGGTCGAAGCCCAGACCCTCGACGTGACGGGCGAAGGCGGCGACCTCCACCGCCGGTCGGCAGGGCGGCACGCGGAGTCCGATGGCCGGCCCGAGGACGTCGCTCGTGCTCGTGGTGGTCATGGGACTCCTCGCGCGGACGTTGACATCGACCGCGCCACCATACAAAGTGGAATCACTTAGCACCATACTTAGTACGAACCTTTTCGACCGTATCCCGAACCGGTCCGCGAACTACAGGAGCGACCTTGGACGAGGAGGAGTTCGCCACCGCCGATGCCACCGCGCTGGCCGGTTCGGTGCGCGACGGTGCGGTTTCGGCGACCGAGCTGGTGGACCTGGCGGCCGCCGCGATGGAGCGGCTCAACCCGTTGATCAACGCGGTCACCTACGAGTGCCTGGACCAGGCCCGCGCGGAGAGCAGGGGCGAGCTGTCCGGCCCGTTCGCCGGGGTGCCGATCCTGCTCAAGGACCTCGGCGCCGCGGTCGCGGGGCACCCCGACCACCAGGGCAATCCGACCCTGGCGGCGGCCGGGCGCCGGCACCAGGGCGACTCGTGGCTGGTGCAGCGCCTCCGCGCCGCGGGCTTCCTGGTGGTCGGTCGCACCAACGTGCCCGAGCTGGGACTGTGCTCGGACTCCCAGAACGCCGCCTTCGGGGTGACCCGCAACCCGTGGCACCTGGCGCGCACGCCGTCCGGGTCGTCGGGTGGGTCGGCGGCGGCGGTGAGCAGCGGCATGGTCCCGCTCGCCCACGGCAACGACGGCGGCGGCTCTATCCGGATGCCGGCGGCCCAATGCGGCCTGGTCGGGCACAAGGCGAGCCGGGGGCTGGTGAGCGACGGACCCGGTGAGGCCGACAGCCTGTTCGGGCACGCGGTCCAGGGCTTCCTGACCCGGAGCGTACGCGACACGGCGGCGGTGCTCGACCTGGTGGCGGGTCCCGGTGTCGGCGACCCGGTGGTCGCGCCGCGGCGGCGGCCCAGCCTGGTGGAGGCACTCGGCGAGACCGCTCCGCTCCGGGTCGGTTACGTCGCGCAGACTCCGGAGGCGAGCGCCTGGTCGGTGGACCCCGCGGTCGCCGTCGCCGTCCACGAGACGGTCGGGGTGCTGCGCGGTCTCGGTCACGAGGTGGTCGAGAGCCACCCGGGCGTGATGTTCGACCCCACCTACTGGGAGCGCTGGTTCGACCTGCTGAGCCCGGCCGTGGCGCTCGCGGTCGAGGACCTCGAGGAGACCGCGCGCGGGACGGACGGGACCGAATGGCACGACGTGGTGACGGAGCACTGGGCCCGCCGAGGTCGCGAGATCAGCGCCGCCGACCACACCCGCGCGCTGCTGTGGCTCGACCGGTTCCGCCGCGACATGGCGACCTGGTGGGCCGACGGCTTCGACGTCCTGCTCTCCCCGGTGACCGTGCAGCTCCCGCTCGAGCTCGGCTCCTTCTGGTCCTACCCCGAGGGCGTGGTCGACAGCGTCCACATGCTGCAGTTCACGCCGCAGTTCAACAGCACGGGCGCACCGGCGGTCTCCGTCCCGGCGACCTGGACCGACGAGGGTCTGCCGGTCGGCGTGCAGCTCGCTGGCAGGTACGGCGAGGACCACGTCGTGCTGCGCCTCGCGGCCCAACTGGAGGCGGCCCGGCCCTGGGCGCACCGCTACCCCGCGCGCTCCTCGGTCGGCGTCCCGGCCGAGCGGCGCCCCGGGCCGGGCGCGGAGCACGCCTACCAGGGGCCGTTCCGGTCCCGGTCGCCGGAGGAGGTGGCACAACGATGAGCCAGGGCTTCGGCACCCGGGCGCGGGTCGGCCACCTCTATCCCTCTGGCGGGCTCTGCGACTACGAGATCCAGATGATGGCGCCCGAGGGGGTCCAGTTCGTCACCACCCGGGTGCCGTTCCGACGCACCGGGGTCGCCGACGACCTGCGGTTCGCCGAGCACGTCGGCGCCCAGAGCGAGCTCCTCGCCGACGCCGCGGTCGAGCTGGTCGCGGTCAACTGCACGGCGGCGACCATGCTCGCCGGGCCGGAGCGGATCCGTGAGGTGGTGGCCGAGCACGCCGGCGTACCTGCCGTCACGACGATCGAGGCGGTGCTGGGGGCGCTCGAGCATCTCGACGTCCGTCGCGTCGCCCTGGTCACGCCGTACCTCCCCGAGGTCGTGGAGGCCGAGTCGGCCTACCTGGCCGACCACGGGGTCGACGTGGTCGAGGTCGGCGGTCGCCCGTGCGGCACCCCCGTCGAGCAGGGCGAGATCCCGCCGCAGGCGTGGGTCGACACCGTCGCCGGCCTCTGGTTGGACGGCGTGGACGCGGTGCTGCTCAGCTGCGCGGGGGTGCAGGTGGCGCCGGTGATCGACGAGATCGAGCGGCGCACCGGGCGGCCGCTCGTGACCAGCAACCAGGCCCTGCTGTGGTGGGTGCTGCGTGCCCTGGGACTGCCCGAGGAGGCGCCCGGATATGGCACCCTTCTCTCACGTGACGCCGAGCGGCGGTCGCTGACCGTGGAGAGCGAAGACGACCACCATGTCTAAGTCAACAGGGACGAAGGGCCGCAACGGCTCTCGCATGCTGACGACAGAAGCCATCGTGGAGATGGCCGTGCGGATCTGTGACAGCGAGCGCATCGACTCACTCACCATCCGCCGACTCGCGTCCGAGCTCGGCGTCGGCCCGATGACCCTCTACAGCTACTTCCGCAGCAAGGAGGAGATCCTCGACGGCGTCGCCGACCACGTGCTCGGCAACTTCCAGGTGCCGGAGGTCGAGGGCCACGACGCCGCGGAGACGATCCGCTCGCTCGCGCACGCGCTGCTCGGCATGATGCGCCGGCACCCGAGCGTCGTCTACCTGATGGCCAGCCGGACGACCACGAGCGCGAAGTCGATGAAGGGCGCGATGGACGATGTCATCGGCTGCCTGCGGGCGGCCGGCTTCGACGACGACGCGGCGGTCCGCGTATACGCCGCGCTGATGATCTACGCGCTCGGCTTCGCGAGCTACCAGCTGCCCCGGCAGTGGGGCCTCGGCGGCGACGAGGCCGCCGAGCTGCGCCGCCAGCGCACCCACTTCTACGCCTCGTTGCCGCGCGACGAGTTCCCCAACCTGGTGGACCTGAGCCCGATGGTCACCACGATGGCCTCCGACGAGCAGTTCGAGTTCGGTCTCGACGCACTGGTCGCCGGCCTGCGCTCGACCGTCGGTGGGCCGCTGACCTGAACCGGCGCGGGCGATACCTCGGCCGCAGGTCCGCCCGCCAGTCCTGTTCCGTGTCCCGGCCCGCGACCCGCCCTGGGTCCACTGAGCGAAACGGTGGCGGGGACAGGCGTCCTCGCGACGGTGTCTGCTGCGCTGCGTCTGCGGCACCGCGCTGCCGACCCCGACAGCGCCGATGGCGCGCGACCCCGTAGGAGCCGTGACCACAGATGAGCCTCGCGACCGAGACCGCCGAGCTGGACGCCACCGAGCAGGCCGCCCTGGTGCGGAGCGGCGAGGTGACGCCGCGCGAGCTCGTCGAGGCCGCGATCGAGCGCATCGAGGCGCTCGACGGCACCATCAACTCCGTCGTCCACCGGCGCTTCGAGCGGGCCCTCGCCGAGGCGGACGGCCCGCTGCCCGACGGACCCTTCCGCGGCGTGCCCACGCTGCTCAAGGACCTCGGCAACCCGATGGACGGCGAGCCGCACCACATGGGGAACGAGCTGCTGAAGCGGATCGGGCGCACCGCCGACGAGGACAGCGCACTGACCCGCTCGATCCGCGAGTCGGGGTTCGTCGTGCTCGGGCGCACGAACGTGCCCGAGTTCGGCCTGGTGTGCACGACCGAGCCGGCGGCGTACGGCGCGACCCGGAACCCCTGGAGCCTCGACCGGTCACCGGGCGGCTCGTCCGGCGGTGCGGCTGCTGCCGTCGCCGCGGGGATGGTGCCGATGGCTCAGGGCACTGACGGCGGCGGCTCGATCCGGATGCCCGCCTCGCACTGCGGACTGCTCGGGATCAAGCCGACCCGTGGCCGGATCAGCATGTCGCCGGGCGGCGACGGCATGGAGGGCCACACGACCAACGGCTTCCTGACCCAGACGGTGCGCGACGCCGCGGCCGGCCTGGACCTCGCGGCGGGCTACCGGCCCGGGGACGCGTTCGTCCCGCCGCCGCCCGCCCTCCTTTACGCCCAGCTCGCCACCCAGGCGCCGCCCCGGTTGCGGATCGGGCTGCTCGACCTAGCGGAGGTGAACGGGTATCCCGTGGACGACGACGTCCGCGCCGCCACCCGGGCCGGCGCAGAGCTGATCGCCTCGCTCGGCCACGAGGTCGAGGAGGCCTACCCCGAGGCGCTGCTCGACCCTGAGTACCTCCAGCGCTGGCAGCAGCTGCTGAGCCCCAGCGTCTCCGCGCTCTTCGAGGAGCTCGAGCGTCTGGCCGGCCGTCCCGTGGCACGGGACGAGGCCGAGGAGATGGCCTGGTGGTGGCGCGACGAGGGCGCCGCGCTCACGGCCACCCAGCACTCCCAGAACCAGGCGTGGCGCGACGCCTTCACCCGCCGGATGGGGGCGTGGTGGGCCGGCGGCTTCGACCTCCTCCTCTCCCCGGTCCTGCCGCACGCCGCGACGCCACTCGGCCTCTTCGGACGGGAGGACGGGCTGCGGCGGTCAGTCGACATCTTGTGCTTCACCCCGCAGTTCAACACCACCGGACAGCCGGCGATGTCGGTCCCGCTCGGGATCAGTCCCGACGGGCTGCCGGTCGGGCTGCACGTCGGCGCGGCGTACGGTCGCGAGGACCTATTGCTCCAGCTCGCCGCGCAGCTCGAGCAGGCCGCGCCCTGGGCGGACCGCCGCCCACCCGTGCATGCGGTGACAAGCGGGCGGGTGGACGCCTGATGGAGCCGACGATCGAGGAATGGGCGAAGCGGCTGCGCGAGCGGGAGCTGTCGGCCGTCGAGCTGTGCCGGCACTACCTGGGCCGGCTCGACGACGCTGCGCACCTGAACGCGGTCGTGGCGCGCGACGACGAGGCGGCGCTGGTGGCCGCGGCCGAGGCCGACGCACGCCGGAGCGCCGGCGAGGACGGTCCGCTGCTGGGGATCCCGATCACCGTCAAGGACGCGCTCGACGCGGTGGGCATGCCGTGCCGGAGCGGGTCGCTGGCCCGCCTCGACGATCCGGTCCGCGACGCCGAGGTGGTCCGCCGGGTCAAGGACGCCGGCGCCGTCGTCGTGGGCAAGACCAACATGCCCGAGATCGGGCTCTCCTACGAGACCGACAACCGGGTCTACGGCCGGACCGACCACCCGTTCGACCCGACCCGGACGCCCGGCGGCTCGAGCGGTGGCGAGGGCGCCATCCTCGGCGCCGACGCGTCGCCGATCGGCATCGGCACCGACGGCGGCGGCTCGATCCGGGTGCCGTCCGCATTCTGCGGCCTCTTCGGGCTGCGCCCGACCACCGGCCGGGTGCCGACGACCGGCGCCTGGCCTCCCGGCCGCGCCGGCAGCATGTTCGACCTGACCTGCGTCGGGCCGATGGGCCGCAGCAAAGCGGATATCGCCGCGTTGCTCCGGGTGCTGGCGGGCCCGGACCTGGTCGACCCGTTCGTGCCACCGGTGCCGCTCGGCGACCCGGCGGCGGTGGACGTGACAAGGCTCCGCGTCGGCTGGTACGTCGACGACGGGATCGCCGCGCCGCTGCCCGTCGTCCGCGCGGCGGTCGAGTCCGCCGCGACGGCGATGGAGCGGGCCGGCGCCGCGGTCGCCGAGGTGCGTCCCCCGGACGCCGTACGACGGGCCACCGAACTGTTCTTCCGGGCCACCGCCGCGGATGGTGGGGACGGCATCCTCGGCCTGGTCGGCGACCGGCCCGAGGACCACGTGCCGCAGTTCATGGACCTGGTGCTGAACCCGCCGTACGGCGGCTCGACGAGCGCCGTCGACTACTTCGGGGTCCTGCAGGCGATGTTCGACCTACGCGCCGACGTACGCCGTTGGATGAGCGGGTACGACGTGGTGCTGGTACCGGTCTGCGCCGGGCCGGCGCCACGGCACGGTGAGCCGCCGGCCGGGGTGCCCCGAGAGCGCTACCTGCGCTACGAGTCGTTCAACTACACCCACACCTATAGCGTGGCCGGCCTCCCCGCCGGTGCGGCTCCCGTCGCCGTCGCCGACGGGTTGCCCATCGGCGTCCAGGTGGTCGGGCCGGCCTGGCGCGAGGACCTCGTCCTGGCGGCCCTGGGCGTGCTCGAGAGCGCCTTCGGGGGATTCGCCCTCACCGACGGGCTGCGGCCCGCGGTGGCATCGGCGGCCGATCGCGCCGGCGCGTGACGACTCACGCAGCGTGCCGGTCCCGCGACGCGGGACAGCCACTTCCGTCGTGGACAGGTTGCGCAGCATCGTGTGCGCACGGTCACAGTCGATGGTCGACGTGCCCAGCCGGAGCCTTCGGTCCGGGCCGGCGAGGACCTCTCCCGACGGGGCCGCTGAAGCTGAGAACCCACTCGGAGATGGGCTTTTTCGAACGTCATCAAGACGTAACAGATGAGAAGGGAAGAGGCCTTGACCCGGAGTCCGTACTGCGTACGATACGTAGAACGATTCAGGGGCCGGTCGGCCTCGGGGAGGGATCGGTGCCGTGTGGCGGCACTCCACCCGACCGTCGTCGTCCGGACCAGCGCCCCGCTCGCGCGACCGTCCCGATCGGCAGGAGCTCACTGACATGACCGACGTCGCACCAGGGGCCATGGGCTCGATCCGTGTGGGTCGCACCCGTCGAGTGGCGGGTCTGCCGCCCTTGCTGACCTTCATCATCTGGCGCATGCTGCGCGGGCTCGGCGTGCTCTTCGCCCTCTCGCTGCTCGCCTTCGCGCTCGTGCACATGCTGCCGGGCAGCCCGGTCGACACCCTGGCCGGCCCCTACAGCGACGCCGCGACCCGGGCCCAGCTCACCGAGGACCTCGGGCTCAACGAGCCGCTGCCGGTCCAGTACGTCACCTGGCTGGGCAACATGCTGCACGGCGACCTCGGCACCTCGGTGTTCAACGGCCTCCCGGTCAGCGAGCTGATCGGCGAGCGGTTGCCCAACACCTTCGAGTTGGCCATCTTCGCCACCCTCATCTCGATCGCCTGGGGCGTGCCAGCCGGGGCGATCGCGGCGCTGCGCCGCGGCCGCGCCTTCGACGTGACCGCCCGCTCGGCCACGTTCGCGGGCCTGGCGATCCCGGTGTTCGTCTTCGGTGTCGGCCTGGTGCTCCTCTTCTCCGTGTTCTTCCCGAGCTGGCCGACGCTGGGCTTCGTCTCGTTCGCCGACGATCCACTCAAGAACCTCCAGACGATGATCCTGCCGAGCATCGCGCTGGGCCTGCCGCTGGGATCGACACTGTGCCGCTACATGCGCAGCTCGATGCTCGAGGTCTACGAGCAGGACTTCATCCGCACCGCGCTCGCCACCGGCAGCACCAAGCTCCAGGCGACGATGCAGCACGGCATCCGCAACGCCGCCGCACCGGTGGCGACCGTGGCCGGTCTGCAGATGGCCGCGATCGTGGGCAACTCGATCCTGATCGAGAACGTGTTCGCGATCCCGGGCATCGGCCAGCTCACGGTCACCGCGATCACCCAGCACGACTACGCCGTGGCCCAGGCCTGCATTCTCGTGCTCGGCGCCACGTTCGTGCTCCTCAACTTCATCGTCGACCTACTCCTGCCCCTGATCGACCCGAAGATCGGACGCGACTGATGACCGACATCGTCGAGAGCCCCGCGACGCCGACCGCCCGCCGGGGTGGGCGCCTGTCCGCCATCCGCTCCCGCAAGGAGGTGACTGCCGGCGTCGTCATCCTGGCGGTGATGATCCTGCTGTCGCTGACGGTGCCGCTGTGGGCCGACTACACCCCCTCGCAGGTGGCCGGTCCGCCTTTCGACCCGCCCAGCAGCGCCCACTGGTTCGGCACCGACGACCTCGGTCGCGACTACCTCGTCCGGCTGCTGACCGCCGGCCGGACCTCGCTCGGGATCTCCGTCGCGGTGGCCGTCCTCGCGATGGTCGTGGGGGCCGTGATCGGCATCGCCGCCGGCCTGCGCGGCGGCTGGCTCGACTCGATCCTGATGGCCGGCATCGACCTCGTGCTGTCCTTCCCGTCGCTGCTCCTCGCGCTCAGTGCGGTCACCGTGCTCAACCCCACCAAGACCATCCTGATCCTGGTGCTCACGCTGATCTCGGTGCCCCAGTTCGCCCGGGTCGTCCGCACCTCCTGCATGGAGCTGCGCAGCCGGGAGTTCGTCCTCTCGGCCCGGGTCTCCGGCGTGTCCTCCGTCGCGATCGCGACCAAGCACCTGGTCCCCAACGTGCTGCCGCTGCTGACGGTCCAGTTCGCCAACACCGCGGCTATCGCGATCCTCGTCGAGTCCTCCCTCAGCTACCTCGGCCTCGGTGTCCAGCCGCCCGAGCCCAGCTGGGGAAACATGATCTTCGCCTCCCAGAACTACATGACCGAGTGCCCCTGGCTGCCACTGGCGCCGGCCGCGGCACTGCTCTTGGCCTCCGTCGGCTGGGGCCTCATCGGTGAGGGCTTCAACGCCGGAAAACGCTCGCTCATCTGACCCCTCGGGACCGCATCACCACGAACCGTCTCCGCCCCGGCGACGGCCACAGAGAAAGGGCGCGACCCATGTCGCATACTCGTAGAATCCGCCGGCTCGGCGCGATGGTCGCAGCCGCGGCGCTGGCGACCTCGCTTGCTGCCTGCGGCGGCACGTCGGGGTCCAGCGGGGACGGCCCGTCCTCGGGCGGCACCCCGCAGGCCGGTGGCACCCTCATCATCGGTGAGGACAGCCAGCCGCTGAGCGGCTTCGACCCGATCATGGCGCAGGCGTTCAACGCCAAGCGGATGGTCTCCCAGTTCTACGAGGGCCTGCTCTCCCTCGGTGAGGACGGGCAGAGTCTCGAGCCGGCGCTCGCGACCGACTGGAAGCAGACCGACGAGCTGACCTACGAGTTCACCCTCCGCGACGGCGTCAAGTTCCATGACGGCTCCGACGTGACCGCCGACGACGTGGTGTTCAGCCTCGAGCGGATCGTCGACCCCAACCAGCACTCGCCGTACGCCTCGCTCTACAACTTCAACAGCATCTCGGCTCCCGCCGACGACAAGGTCGTCATCAAGCTCTCCGCGCCGCAGGCGTCGCTGCTACACCTGCTCGCCCAGCCCTGGAGCGCCGGCATCGTCAGCAAGGCCTGGGTGCAGAGCACCGACGAGGAGGCGCAGAAGACCCAGGAGAACGGCACCGGCCCCTTCATGCTGAAGGACTTCCGTGAGGGCTCGCTGATCAGCACCGTCCGCTTCGACGACTACTGGGACGAGGGCAAGCCCTACCTGGACGGCGTCGAGTACCGCCTGATGGCCGACGAGTCCACCCGCATGGCGGCGTTCACCTCCGGCTCCATCGACATGATGCAGGCGCGGGTGCCCAAGAACGCCCAGACGGCCGAGGCCAAGGGACTCAACGTCGGTCCGGGCTACAACCTGTCGTACTGGGTCGGCCTCAACATGGACCAGGGCCCGCTGGCCAACCCGATGGTCCGCCAGGCCATCAGCGTCGGCATCGACCGGCAGCAGCTCATCGAGATCGGCTCGCAGGGCGTCGGCGAGCTCGCCTACACCGTGCCGCCGGCCGACCCGCTGGGCGCACCGGCCACCGAGGAGACGCCGAACTACAAGTACGACCCGGACCAGGCCAAGCAGCTGCTGGCGGAGTCGGGTGAGAGCAACATCCACCTCAAGCTGATCCTGCAGTCGGAGAACCAGAACGCGCTGCCGACGGCCCAGTTGCTGGCCGAGCAGCTCGGCAAGATCGGCATCGACCTGCAGGTCGTGCCGACGCCGTTCGCCACACTGGTGAGCAACCTGCTCTCCGGCAAGTGGGACGCCGACATGATCGTCCTCAACGCCGCCCTCAATGCCGACGCCAGCCAGTACCTCGCGCTGTGGTTCGACGAGGGCAGCACCGCGACCAAGGTCGACGACCCGAAGCTGTGGCAGATGATGGCCGACGCGATCAGCACGCAGGACGGCGACGAGGACAGGAAGGCGCGCTACCAGGAGATCGGCGACTACATCGCCGAGAACGTCTACCAGATCGTGCCGTACGCCGCTCCGAGCGCCTATGACATGTGGGACACGGAGCTGCACGACTTCTTCGCAGACGCGACCAGCACCCGCATCTTCCTCAAGAACGCCTGGATGGGATGACCTACCCGTGACTGACAACTCTTCCCGAACAGCAGAGGGCCAGCCCCTCGGGACGGCAGCGACGGATACGACCGACACGCTGCTCGACGTCCGCGGCCTGACCATCACCTACGGTGACGCCGCTCCCAGCGTCACCGGGGTGAGCCTGACGGTCTCACCCGGGGAGATCCTCGGGCTGATCGGGGAGAGTGGCAGTGGCAAGAGCACGATCGCGATGGCCGCGCTCGGGTTGCTTCCCCGCAACGCGACCACCACTGCCGAGCGGTTCGACGTCTGCGGCGTCAACGTCCTCTCAGCGCCGCTGCAGCACCTGACCAAGCTGCGCGGACGCAAGATCGCCATGGTGTTCCAGGACGCCATGGGCGCCCTCGACCCGTGCATGCGGGTCGGGGCGCAGGTCGGCGAGGTCGTCAAGCGGCACCAGCAGCTGTCCGGACAGCGGTGCCGTGAGGAGGTGCTGAACCTCATGCGTCAGGTGGGGCTGCCGGAGCCGGAGCGCCGAGCCCGGCAGTACCCCCACCAGCTCTCCGGCGGTCTGCGCCAGCGGGCCGCGATCGCGATGGCCCTGGCGGGCAAGCCCGACGTCCTGCTCGCCGACGAGCCGACCACGGCGCTCGACGTGACCGTCCAGGCCGGGATCCTCCAGCTCTTCCGGTCGATCCGCGACGACCTCGGCGTCGGTATCGTCCTGATCTCCCACGACATGGGGGTCATCGCGCAGACCGCCGACCGGGTCGCGGTGATGCTCAACGGCGAGATCGTCGAGCAGGGCTCGGTGAACGAGGTCCTGCTCTCTCCGCAGACCGAGTACACCCGCAAGCTGCTCCACGCGGCCCCAGACCTCGAAGCGGTGTCCATCGAGGACGCACCGGGCATCGGGACCGGCGCGGAGCCGGCCGAGCCCGCCGACGTGGTGCTCGAGGCCGCGCACGCCACCCGACGGTTCCGCTCCAAGGGCCAGCACGTGACCGCGGTCGACGACGTCTCGCTGGAGGTGCATCGCGGCGAGGTGCTCGGGATCGTGGGGGAGTCCGGCTCGGGCAAGAGCACGCTGGCCAAGCTGCTGGTCCGGTTGGACCGGCCCTCTGCCGGCCACCTGCGGATGGAGGGCGTGGGCTACGAGAAGCTGAAGGGCTCGCTCGGCCGGAAGATCCGCGGCAAGATCCAGATGGTCTTCCAGCACCCGGGCGGCTCGCTGAACCCGCGGATGAAGGTGGGTCGCTCGATCCGCGAGCCCCTGGCCGTGGAGGGGGTCGACCGCCGGGCCGCCGAGGCCCGGGTCCGGGAGCTGCTCCAGGAGGTGGGCCTGCCCGAGGACAGCGGCGAGCGTCTCCCGCACGAGTTCTCCGGTGGCCAGAAGCAGCGCATCGCGATCGCCCGTGCGGTGAGCTCCTCCCCCGAGGTGGTCATCCTGGACGAGCCGACCTCGGCCCTCGACGTGTCGGTCCAGGCCCAGGTGCTCGACCTGCTCGACCGGGTACGCCGGCAGCGCGACCTGACCTATGTCTTCATCTCGCACAACCTCTCGGTGGTGCGCCTGATCAGCGACCGCGTCGCGGTGATGTACTCCGGCCGGGTCGTCGAGGTCGGGACCAGCCAGGACGTGTTCGCCAACGCCCAGCACTGGTACACCAAGGCCCTGATCGCGGCCGTCCCGTCGACGGACCCGCGTCGTCGCGACGACGACCCGGTGACCGAGCAGCCGCGCGAGCCGGAGCCCTCGGACTACGAGCCGAGCGCGGAGGAGCGGGCTGAGCCCGCCTGCGCGTTCGCGCCGCGGTGCCCGATGGCCAAGCAGCGCTGCTGGAGCGAGGTGCCGCAGCTCATCGAGCTCCGCCCGACCCAGCTGGCCGCCTGCCACTTCCCGACCTCCGGCGCAGAGCCGGTCGTCCTCGAGCGCGAGAAGGAGCTGGCGTGAGCGGCCTGATGGACCTCGACGCCCACGACCAGGCCCGGCTGGTCCGCGACCGCGAGGTCAGCGCCGAGGAGCTGGTGCAGGCGTCGATCGACGCCATCGAGGCGCACGACGGCGAGATCAACGCCGTCGTGCACAAGCGCTACGAGCAGGCCCTGGCCGAGGCACGTGTGGTGCCGCTGGACGCCCCGTTCGCCGGCGTACCGACCCTGACGAAGAGCATGGACCCCCTGGCGGGAGCCCCGCACGACCTCGGGTCGCGCTACCTGGCGAAGCAGGGTCGGGTGGCAAAGGCGGACAGCCCCCTGGTGCAGCGGCTGCGCCGGGCCGGGTTCGTCATCCTGGGCACGACGGCGGCGCCGGAGTTCGGCGTGCTGTCGACCACCGAGACCGCCGTGCACGGCATCACCCGCAACCCGTGGAACCTCGAGCACACCTCCGGCGGGTCCTCGGGCGGCGCCTCTGCAGTGGTCGCCGCGGGGATGGTGGCGGTGGCCTCGGGCGGCGACGGTGGCGGCTCCATCCGGATGCCGGCGGCGTTCTGCCAGCAGGTCGGCCTCAAGCCGAGCCTCGGGCTCGTCCCCGGCAAGGGGTCCCCGGCGGACCGTTGGGGGCACAGCGTGTCGGCGGTCGTCAGCCGCACGGTGCGCGACACGGCGGGAGCCATCGAGGTGATGGCCGACCGCCAGCACCGCAGCCCGCGGCTCCCCGACTTCGCCCACGGTGACCTGCGTGACGCCGTCGGCCGCGACCCCGGCTCGCTCCGGATCGGAGTGGTCGCCTCCGCGCCCGAGCACGCCCCGCAGGTCGAGGCGGAGATCCGGGACGCCGTCGTCGCGACAGGCGAGCTGCTGCAGTCGCTGGGTCACACCGTCGAGGAGAGCCACCCCGCGGCGCTCTTCGACCCCGACGTGCTGCCGACCTTCTTCGACGCGCTCAGCGTCACCGTCGGGCTCACCCTGGAGAACCTCGTCGCCGAGACCGGCGTCCGACCGGAGCCCGGCGACCTCGACGTGGTCACCCAGCTGTGGCTGGACCGCAGCGCGGAGATGACCGGCATCGACCTCATCCGTGCCTTGACCTGGCAGGAGGACTACCGGCAGGAGATGGCGCGCTGGTGGGAGGAGTACGACCTCCTCCTCAGTCCGGTGTTCGCGAGCGTCGTGCCCCGGCTGAGCTGGCCCTGGACCGAGCCCGACGGGGTGCAGAGGTCCGTCGACGTGCTGACCTTCACCGCACCGTTCAACACCACCGGGCAGCCGGCGATCTCGGTCCCGGCCGGGACCACCGGGACCGGGCTGCCGATCGGCATCCAGCTCGCCGCGGCGTACGGCCGCGAGGACCTGCTGCTCTCCGTCGCCGGACAGCTCGAGGAGGCGCGCCCCTGGGAGTCGGTCGCTCCGGCGTACCGATGATGCGGGCCGCACGGTTCCACGAGTGGGGCGGCCCGCCGCTGGTCGAGGACGTACCCGAGCCGGCCGCGGGTGCCGGTGAGACGCTGGTCAGGATCACGGCCGCCGCGGTCTCGCACCTGGACCTGACCGTCGCGAGCGGCGACTTCGGGATCCGTCCGGAGCTCCCGCACGTCGGCGGGGTCGAGGGCGCAGGGTTGGTCGTCGCGTCGGCGACCCACGCGGCCGGGACCCTCGTCAACGTGCGCGGCGACGGGCTCGGCCTGCACCGCGGTGGCAGCTGGGCCGAGCTCGTGGTGGTGCCGGACGAGTGCGCGACGCCGGTGCCTCCGGAGATGCCGGCGCCGATCGCCGCGACGTACCGACAGCCGGTGACCACCGCCGCGGTGACCCTCTGGGACGTGGCCGGACTCGGCCGGTGGCACGCGGCCGGCGTCTCCGCACCCGACGGCGAGACCGTGCTTGTCACCGGCGCCGCGGGAGCGGTCGGTGCCGCCGCGGTCCAGCTCGCCCTGCGGGCGGGGTGCCGGGTGCACGGCCTGGTCAAGGACGAGCACCAGGCGGCGCGGCTGACCGAGGGCGGGGTCCCGGTGCTGCTCGAGGACCGGGACCGGCACGAGGACCTCGCGCGCGAGCGTCCCTTCACGTTGCTCGTCGATACCGTCGGTGGGCCCGAGCTGGCCGACCGCAGTCGCTGGGTCGCGCCGGGCGGTCGCGTCGCCGTCGTCGGGTACGTCGCCGGGACCGAGGTGACCCTCGACCTCCCGGGCTGGTTGCTGGACGACGTGGCGCTCCTGCCGGTCAACATGATGCGGCGCCAGGAGGCGTCCCGGCGGTGGGGTCCGGAGCTGGTGGCGCTGGTCGCCTCCGGCGAGCTGACCGTCGACGTCGCCACGTTCGCGCTCGAGGACGCCCCCGCCGCCGTCCGCCGGCTGCGCGTCGGCGGGGCCTGCGGCCGCGTCGTCCTGCTACCCGGGTCCGCCGAGCGGACTCCCTGAGTTCCCGGCGGCGCCGCGGTCACCGCCCCGCCGTACCCCGTCACCCCAGGAGGATCATGTCCGTGTCCACGGAGACCACCGAGCGCTCGACCGAGGACGAGCGGCAGCTGCGCGACGGGCTGGCCCGCCTCCAGGACCAGCTGCTCGACCTCAGCCACCGCATCCATGCCCGACCGGAGCTGCGCTATGAGGAGCACTTCGCCAGCGCCCTGCTGGTCGAGGCGCTCGCCGGCGCGGGCTTCGCGATCGAGCAGTGCGTCGCCGACCTGCCGACCGCGTTCCTCGCCACCCACGACACCGGACGTCCGGGCCCGACCGTTGCGATCTTCTGCGAGTACGACGCCCTCGAGGAGATCGGCCACGGCTGCGGGCACAACCTGATCGCCGCCGCCGGGCTCGGCTCCGGCCTGCTCGCGCGGGAGTGGCTGGTCGCGCACCCCGAGATCGGCGGCCGGCTCGTGGTCGTCGGCAGTCCGGCCGAGGAGGGCGGCGGCGGCAAGATCGCCATGCTGGAGTCGGGCTGCCTCGACGGCATCGACGCGGCGATGATGATCCACCCGTCGGGGGAGAACCTCTCGGCCATGCGCACCCTGAGCCGCGCCGGGCTCGAGATCGAGTTCGAGGGCCGGGCCGCCCACGCCGCGGTGAGCCCCCAGCTCGGCATCAACGCCCTCGACGCGGCCGTGCTGACGCTCAACGCGATCGGGCTGCTGCGCCAGCAGCTGCCGAGCGATGCTCGCGTCCACGGGATCATCACCGACGGCGGCGAGGCGCAGAACATCATCCCCGAGCGGACCCGGATCGTGGCCAGCGTCCGGACCGAGGATCCGCAGCTGCTGCTCGAGAACGTCCAGCCCCGGGTCGAGAACTGCGCGCGGGGGGCGGCGCTCGCGACCGGCGCCACGGTCGAGATCCGGCCGACCGCCCCGGTGTACGCCGCGATCCGGCCCAACCCCGTCCTCGGCGATCTGGTCGAGCACCACTTCGCGCGACTGGGGCGCCGCACCGAGCCGCCCCGGACCGAGGTCTACCCCGGCTCCACCGACATGGGCAACGTCAGCCAGGTGATCCCCTCGATCCATCCGACCGTCGAGATCGTGCCCGGGCTGGACATGCACAGCCGGCGCGCGGCCGAGCTGGCCGGCGGACCGGACGGCGACCGGTGCGCGCTGGACGGCGCTCTGCTGCTCGCGATGACGGCCGTCGCGCTCTTCGCGCGGCCGGAGCTGGTGGACGAGGCCCGACGTACCTTCGAGGAGCGGTGATGGACCCGGTGATGGACATGGACCAGACCACGGTGTCGACCAGGATCGTCAGGCTCTCCGGCGCGCGCCTGATCGACGGGACGGGTGCCGGCCCGGTCGAGGGGCTGACGCTCCTCATCCGGGACGGCCGGTTCGCGTACGTCGGGCCGGCCGAGGGCTGTCCCGACGTCGAGGTGGACGACGACATCGACCTCGGCGGGCGCACGGTGCTGCCGGGCTTCTTCGACGTGCACGTCCACTTCCTGATGGACAACAACGGGGACTTCCGGAACCGGCTGCTCTCGAACTTCCCGACCGTCACCGTCTTCGAACGGGCCCAGCGGATGCGCGAGACCCTACACGCGGGCGTGACGACCGTGCGCGACCTCGGTGGCATCGACGCCGGCTACCGGGAGGCGATCTCCCGGGGGCTCATCGAGGGCCCGCGGCTCCAGGTCGCCGTACGACTGATGAGTCACACCGGAGGTCACGCCGACTTCCGGCTGCCGAGCGGCTTCGACCCGTGCGCGATCCTCGAGCCGTTCAACGAGCTCGCCGACACGCCGGACGAGGCGCGCCTCGCGACGCGACGCCTGCTGCGGGACCAGGCCGACGTCATCAAGATCTGCGCCAGCGGCGGCGTCAACAGCCCGAGCGACCAGCCCGAGGACGAGGGCATGACCGTCGAGGAGATCGCGGCGGTGGTGGAGGAGACCCGCCGGCACCGGGGGGTCCCGGTCGCCGCGCACGCCCAGGGCACGCAGGGGATCAAGAACGCCGTCCGCGGTGGTGTGACGAGCATCGAGCACGGCTACCTCCTCGACGACGAGGCCATCGACCTGATGGTGGAGCGCGGCACCTTCCTGGTGCCGACGCTGTCGACCTTCCACGCCCCCGGCCAGGACTTCGCCGCGAGTGCGGCGGCCAAGAAGCAGCGGCTGCTCGACGTGGCGATGGAACGCCTCAGCGAGGCGGTACGCCGCGACGTGAAGGTCGCGCTCGGCACCGACTCGGGGGTCGGCGCCCACGGGCACAACCTCGCCGAGCTGGCCCACCTGACCGACATCGGTCTGAGCCCGCTCGCCGCGATCACCGCGGGTACCCGCACCGCCGCCGAGCTGATGCGCATGGACGCCGACTTCGGCAGTGTCGAGGTGGGCAAGGTCGCCGACCTCGTCGTGTGCCAGGGCGATCCGATCGATGACATCGGGCTGCTCGCCGATGCCGCGAACGTGCTCCTGGTAATGCAGGGAGGACAGGTCGTGAAGGACTCGATGCCGGCCGCCATCGGATGATGCCCGGCACGGACGTCGAGATCGACGACGTCCCGCGCGACCCGATCCGCCCCGGATTCCGGATGGGTGCGGTCGGCGACCTGATGTACCTGCGCCCGATGTCCGCGACGCTGGCCGCGACCCGGCCGGATCTCGTGGCGCTGCTCGGGTCGGTCGACCTGCTGTTCGGCAACCTCGAGACGATGCTGCTCGACCTCGCGGGGTCGGACTGCGCTCCCGCCGCCGAGTCCGGAGGGACCTGGTTGGTGGCGGAGCCCTCCGTGGCGCCGGACCTCGCCCGCCTCGGCTTCGGGCTGCTCAGCCTGGCCAACAACCACGCCGGAGACTGGGGCGCTCGCGGGCTCCTCGACACGATGGCGGCGGTGCGGGCCGCGGGAATCGTCGCAGCCGGCGCGGGACGCTCTTGGAGCGGCGCGGTCGCGCCCCGCTACGTCGACACCCCGCACGGCCGGGTCGCCCTGGTGGCCGCGACCACGACCTTCACCGCCGCGTCGCGCGCCGGCGATGCCCTCGGCGAGGTGCCGGCCCGCCCGGGCGTGGCGGCGATCCGCTCGAGCCCGGTCGCGTCCGTTCCGGAGGGACTCTGGGACGAGCTCGCCCGGTTCGTCGCCGACAACCCGAGCTTCCTCAACGAGAGCGGCGCCGAGGAGCTGCGCGCGATGGGTGGGCGGTTCCGGCACGGCGCGCCAGACGGTCGTTCCGGTGAGGTGCGCTACGAACCCGATCCCGAGGACGTGGCCGCCGTGCTGCTCGCCGTGCGGCAGGCTCGGCAGAACAGCAACCTGGTGATCTTCTCGTTGCATTCCCACGAGCCGTCGAACGATGACACCCGACCCGCACCGTTCGCGGCCGACTTGTGTCGCCGCGCCGTCGAGGCCGGGGCAGACCTGGTCGTCGGGCATGGTCCGCATCAACTGCGAGGTGTCGAGGTCCACAAGGGGGTGCCGATCCTGCACTCGCTGGGCGACTTCGCGATGATGTCCAACAGTCTCGATGTAGTTCCACTTGACACGTGGCGCTCATGTCGGACGGAGCCAGGGACGGCTACCGTGCCTGAGCTGCTCAACTCACGCAACCGCGTAATCTTCAGCAGCGACAATGTGCTGGAGTCCGCCTTGGCGACACTGCGTTGGGACGAGAGCGGCATGTGCCTCGTGCTTCATCCGTTGGATCTGGGTCGCGATCGTGCCGGAGCCGCTCGAGGGGTGCCGGACCTCGCCGGCGGCCCGCGCGCCGGACGCATCATCGACCGACTGGTGCGGCTCAGCAACGAATTCGGGACCACGCTCACTCGCGAAGGACACCGAGCCGTGCTTGAGCTCCCAGCGACCGCGCGCTTGTCCGGGTGAGCCGCTCGACGGACGAGTCGAGAACACCCTCAGGGGCGGCCGATCGGCGAATCATGGCGATGGTTTCGACATCGCCGTCTGTCTCGCATGGGCAGGTCTAACAGAGCCGACGCAGATGCCTCCCACCAGACGCCCTCTGCAGCGCTGCGATCTGCGGCGCAAGACGCGGTCGGGTCGGTGCGTGAGGAAGTCGACCCAGGCTTCTTCCTACGGCTGCACCGAGCTCTTGTGGACCAGGCGCCTGCCAAGTACGGCGGCCTAGTCGGTTCGGTACGGCGATGGCGCAACCGGGAGCGGCGGTCGAGGCCCCGCGTGCGCGGGATAGCGGCCCCGGATCCGAGGATCCGGGGCCTCGTCCACTTCAATCTCCTCACCGTGGACGTCCGGCGGCGCTGGTCCGGGCCGCGACGGCAGGTGAGTCCGCAGCGGCCGGATCGTGCAGGGCACCGGGCGAGCCCGTGTGCCGCTGTGCAGGTGACTCGGTGGACCGACCGGCGGGCAGGGCGTGTGCGCCGTACACGAGCAGCGCCCAGGCCATGCACGCGAACGACGCGGTGTGCAGCACGGCGCGGACGATGTTCGAGGCGACCCACTGGTGCTCGAAGTCGCTCCGGACCGTGGCCAGGCGCCTGACGTGGTCGGGGTCGCCGGCCTTCGCGAGCTGGTCGTTGAGCGGGACGTTGACCCCGCTGGTGACCATGAAGGCGATCAGGTAGCAGGCGAGCGCGGCGATCAGCCAGGCCACGGCGGGGCGGCCGGGTGTCCTCCAGGCGAGGACGATCGCCAGGCCGAGCAGCGGGATCGAGCCCATGAAGGGGAGCATGAAGACCGGGTTCAGGATCGCCTCGTTGATGCGTTGCATGGCGTCCACGAAGGTGTGGTCGGAGGACCGGGCCAGACCCGGCATCACCGAGTAGGCGAAGGCGGCGAACAGTCCGGCCATCAGGCCGGTGGACAGGGTTGCGGCGAGCAGGGTGCCGTGCTGCAGGTGCTTCATGCGACGTCCTCCCGGCTCCAGATGCCGGTGGCCGCGGTGTCGCGGGCGTAGGCGGTGAAGTCACGCGCCGGACGACCGAGGACCTGCTGGACGCCGTCGCCCACCTCGGCTGCCATGAGCCGCTGGACCAGCCGTCGTCCCGTCTTGCCGGTGCCGCCGAGGACGAGCGTCGATGCCTCTCGTTGCATGGGTTGCTCCCTTGATCTCCATGGAATGTCGTGACGCCCCGTGTCGGAACGGCACGTGCCGTGTCGTAATCCTGACCTCGGACGCGCGGGGCGTCAATACGGCACGTGCCGTTCCGGTTAGGCTGGCCCCATGGGAGCCGAGTGGACCGGAACGAAGGCGATCGCCCGCAGCGAGTCCATCCGGCGGGCCACGCTCGAGCTGGCCCACGAGCGGGGCTTTGCGAAGCTCAGCATTGAGGCGGTCGCGGCCCGAGCCGGCGTCGGGAAGCACACGATCTATCGCCGCTGGCCCTCCAAGGGCGCGCTGTTCCTCGACGCAGTGCTCGCGTTGAACGAGGGTGCGTTCGAGTACCCGGAGACGGGCGACATCGTCGCCGACCTGCGCCAACAGATGTACGCGGCCGTCGACCTCCTCGGCCGCCCTCCACTGGGTCCGCTGTACCGGTCCCTGCTCGGCGAGGCTCAGCACGACCCTGCCGTGTCGGCCGCGCTCAACGAGCGCTTCATCGCGCCGCAGACGCAGCGGACGATCGCCCGACTGGAGAAGGCCCGCGACCGCGGGCAGCTCTCGCCCGACTTCGACCTGGAGCTCGCGATGTCGATCTTGTCGGGCCCGATCTACTTCCAGGTCCTGATCGCCGACGAGCCCGTGACCCACGACTACGTCGACAAGGTGCTCGCCGCACTCTTCGCCGGCATGGGTCCGCGAGCGTCATCGCCTCCCGGTGGCGATCAGCGTCCGCCAGGCTGACAGCCGCGGACCCCGTCGCCGAGACGCTGGCGTGATCAGACGCGGGTCGCCGTTCGTTCCTGCGCCGGTGCGCTCACGTGCGGTGCTGCGCGACGTTGATCACGTGGCCGTCCGGGCTGCGGACGAAGAACCTGCGAATGCCCCACGGCTCGTCCGTGAGGGCGTGCACCACTTCATGCCCGCGTCGCTGGGCCTCCGCGTACGCCGCATCGACGTCGTCGACCTTGATGGTCATGACCGAGTCCTCCGGCGCCGTGGCGTCCCGCGTCACCACCTGGACGGACGCACCCGACTCGGGGGAGGTGAAGCGAGCCACCCAACCCTGGTTCATGTTCTCCTCGGTGAGCCCCAGGAACCCGAAGAACTCTCGCGCCACCTCGACGTCGTCAGTGTGCAAGTTGGTGATGGCCTCTGACGCCTTCATCCTTCGAGCCTCACTCCAAGACGGGACACGGACGTTGATCAGCACCGTACCGGCCTCCCCCGGTGGAAGCGCAGCATCCCGAGCACCTGGTGCAGTCCCGCGACCGTGGCGATGCGGAGGGCTGACGGCGACGCGACGCGCGAAAACCTCGCCCGGGGGATGTCGAGGACGTCGTGACGGCTCCGTCCCCGGGTCGGAGGCGGCCAGAATGGGCCGTCACGGACACCGAAGGAGCACGACCATGAAGTACCTGCTGCTCAAGCACTACCGCGGCGGCCCGACGCCGACGCCGAACGGCGCGATCCTGATGGACCAGTGGACGCCCGAGGAGGTGTCCGACCACATCGCGTTCATGCGCCACGTCGCCGACACGTTCCGCGAGCGCGGCGAGTTCGTCGACGCGCAGGCGCTCTCGCCCGAAGGCACGTTCGTCCGGTACGACGCCGACGGCAAGCCGCCGGTCACCGACGGGCCGTTCGCCGAGACCAAGGACCTGATCGCCGGGTGGATGATCATCGACGTCGACTCGGTCGAGCGCGCGCACGAGGCCGCGGCGTACCTCTCCTCCGCGCCGGGCAAGGACGGCCGGCCGCTGCAGGAGTGGATCGAGGTGCGGCCGTTCATGGAGGAGCCGCCGACCGTCACCGACTGAGGGTCGTCGGAGCGATGGAGGAGCTGCTGCGGGACCTCACTCCTCAGGTGCTCGGTGTCCTCGTCCGCCGCGGAGCCGACTTCGCGGCGGCCGAGGACGCGGTCCAGGAGGCACTGGTCGAGGCGGTGCGCCGCTGGCCGGACGACCCGCCGGCCGAGCCGCGCGGATGGCTGATCACCGTCGCCTGGCGCAAGTTCATCGACGCCCGGCGCTCCGAGGTCGCACGCCACCGGCGGGAGCTGGCCGACCTCGAGGAGCCGGTGCCGGGGCCGACCGAGCAGCGCGACGACACGCTCCGGCTGCTCTTCCTGTGCTGCCACCCCAGCCTCACGCCGGGCTCGGCCGTGGCACTGACGCTCCGGGCGGTCGGGGGTCTCACCACCCGCCAGATCGCCGAGGCCTACCTGGTGCCGGAGGCGACGATGGCGCAGCGGATCAGTCGCGCCAAGCGCACCATCGGCGCCGCCGACGTCGGGCAGCCGGGCGACCTGCGCACCGTGCTCAAGGTGCTGTACCTGATCTTCAACGAGGGCTACACCGGCGAGGTCGACCTCGCCGCCGAGGCGATCCGGCTGACCCGACAGCTCGCCGCCAGCAGCGACGAGCCCGAGGTCGCGGGGCTGCTGGCGCTGATGCTGCTCCACCACGCCCGCCGGACCGCCCGCTTCACCGACGACGGAGCGCTGGTGCCGCTCGCCGACCAGGACCGCGCCCGCTGGGACACCGCGGCCATCGCCGCGGGCGTCGAGATCCTCCAGGCCGCGCTGGCCCGCGACCGGCTCGGCGAGTACCAGGCCCAGGCCGCGATCGCCGCCCTGCACGCCGACGCCCCCAGCGCCGCGGAGACCGACTGGACGCAGGTCCTCGAGTGGTACGACGAGCTGGCCCGACTCACCGACAGCCCGGTCGTCGCCCTCAACCGCGCGGTCGCGGTCGGCGAGGTCGACGGACCCCTGGCCGGGCTGCGGGCGGTGGAGCGCGTGCCCGACGACGTACCCCGGCACACGGCGGTGCGCGCCTACCTGCACGAGCGGGCGGGCGACCTCTCGGTCGCGCACGAACTCTACGCCCGGGCCGCCCGGCAGGCGACCTCGGCGGCCGAGCGCGACCACCTCACGCGGCAGGCCGCCCGGACGCGGTCGAGCGTCTAGGTGCGCCGGCGGCTGCCGATCGTGGTGCTCAGGGCCCAGATCACGGCGATGTCGAACGCGATCACGATGACCGCCCAGAAGGGGTAGTAGGGCAGCCACACGAAGTTCATCAGCGCCGAGACGACCGCGACCACGACGCCCGCGACCATCGCCCAGGACTGCCCGGCGAGGATCGCGCCGCCGACGACGGCGACGATGATGCCGACGATGATGTGCACCCACCCCCACGTCGTGAGGTCGAACTCGAACACGTAGTTGGGCGTGCGGACGAAGACGTCGTCCTCGGCGGCCGCGGCGACACCCTCCAGGAACTGGAAGATGCCGACGGTCAGCAGTGCGGCGCCCGCGAAGATGCCGATGCCCTCGGCCCAGGCGCTCTCGGTGGTGGACGGAGACATGGCCCGAGTGTGTGCCCGGCACCGCCGCCCGGGGCTCACCCGGACCGGGTGAGTCCGCGGCCCTGCGGGAGGATGGCCGGGTGCTGACGAACTGGGCGGGCAACCACACCTACGCCGCCGGGCGGGTGCACTCGCCGGAGAGTGTCGACGAGCTCCGGGCGCTGGTCGCCCGGCTCCCCCGGGTGCGGGCGCTCGGCACCCGGCACTCGTTCACCGACCTCGCCGACAGCACCGGCGACCTGGTGTCGACCGCCGACCTGCCGCGGGAGGTCGAGGTCGACTCCGACGGCCGCCAGGTGCGGGTCTCGGGCGGGCTCAGGTACGGCGACCTCGCGGAGGCGCTGGCGAACCGCGGCTGGGCGCTCGCCACGATGGCCTCGCTGCCGCACATCTCCGTCGCCGGCGCGGTCGCGACCGGCACCCACGGCTCGGGGGACCGCACCGGCTCGCTGGCGGCGGCGGTCGCCGGGGTCGAGCTCGTCGACGCGCGCGGCGAGCTGCGCAGCGTGCGCCGGGGCGACGCCGACTTCGAGGGGTACGTGGTGGCGCTCGGCGCGCTCGGCGTGACGACCCACGTCACGCTCGACGTGGAGCCGACGTACGACGTCCGCCAGGACCTGTGGACCGACCTGTCCTGGGATGCCGCCGCCGAGCACTTCGACGACCTCACGTCGAGCGCCTACAGCGTCAGCCTCTTCACCGACTGGGTCAGCGGTGCGGTCCAGCAGGTGTGGCTGAAGAGCCGGGCGACCGAGCCGCCCGCGGACCTGTGGGGTGCGCGACCGGCGGCCCGTACGCTGCACATGCTCGCCGGCGCCGACGTCGCCGCCGTGACCGGTCAGGGCGGGGTGCCGGGCCCGTGGCACCGCCGGCTGCCGCACTTCCGCATGGAGTTCACGCCCAGCCGCGGCGAGGAGCTGCAGAGCGAGTACCTCGTGCCGCGAACCGCCGCGGCGACGGCCGTCGAGCGACTCCGCGCGCTCGCGCCGGGTTCGCGCCGATGCTCCAGGTCGCCGAGGTGCGCACGATCGCCGCCGACGACCTGTGGCTGAGCGGCGCCCACGGGCACGATGTGGTCGGCTTCCACTTCACCTGGGTGCGCGACGTCGCCGGCGTCCACGCCGCGCTGCCGGCCATCGAGGATGCGCTGCTGCCGCTCGGCGGCCGGCCGCACTGGGGCAAGTGCTTCCTCGCGGGCGCCTCCCGCCTGCGGTCGCTCTACCCGCGCTTCGACGACTTCCGTGAGCTCGCGCTCCGGGCCGATCCCGGCGGCAAGCTCCGCAACGCCTTCCTGACCCGCTGCCTCGACCTGTCCTGACCTCGGGGCGTGGCCTCATCCCGCGGGATGGGGTCGCTTCTCGTCCGGATACGCGAGACTGGTCGTCCACCGCAGCATCTGCCACCCAGGCCGGAGTACACCGTGTCCGAGTCCCCCCTCGCGCCGCACACCCCGGCGTACGGCGAGGTCGACCTCTCCACCTGCGAGAGCGAGCCGATCCACGTCCCGGGGGCGATCCAGCCGCACGGCGTGTTGCTCGCCCTCGACGCGGAGCTGCGCTGCGTCGTGGTCTCGGCGAACTGCGAGGAGCTGCTGGGCATCCCGTCGAGCGCGGCGGTCGGCGCCACCCTCGCCGCGCTGGTCGGGCCCGCGCTCGCCGCCGCGCTCGAGGAGCGGATCGCGGCGGAGGTGACGACCGAGCCCCTGGTCGTCCGTCTCGACGACCTCGCGCCCCGCGCCGCCCTGGTCGGCGCGCACGTCGACGTGCGGCACCACCGCTCCGGCAGTCGGTGGATCGTCGAGATAGAGCCGATCAGCGGAGCCGGCGCGAACCGCCTGACCTACCAGTCGACCCGGGGCGCGATGGCGCGCCTGGCGGAGGCGGCGTCCGTGCACGAGCTCGCCGACCAGCTGGCCGTGGAGGTGCGCGCGCTGCTCGGCTTCGACCGGGTGATGGTCTACCGCTTCGACGGGGACTGGAACGGCGAGGTCATCGCGGAGGAACGGCGCGCCGACCTCAACTCGTTCCTCGGCCTGCACTACCCGGCCAGCGACATCCCCGCGCAGGCCCGCCGGCTCTACACGATCAACTGGACCAGGCTGATCGCCGACGTCGGCTACACGCCGGTGCCGCTGCAGCCCGTCCTCGACCCGGCGACGCGGGCACCGCTCGACCTGTCCCACGCCGGCCTCCGCAGCGTGTCGCCGATCCACATCGAGTACCTCGCCAACATGGGCGTCACCGCCTCGATGTCGATCTCCCTCGTCGTCGACGGGGTGCTGTGGGGCCTGGTGGCGTGTCACCACTACTCGGGTCCGCACCGCCCCAGCCACGAGGCGCGGGCCGCCGCCGAGTTCCTCGGCCAGGTCGCCAGCCAGACCGCCTCCGACCGCGAGCGGGCCGACTCGCGCGAGCGCACGCTCGCCGCCCAGACCGTGCTCGCCCGGATGTTCGCGCGCATCTCGAGCAACCCCGCCTCACCGCTCGTGAGCCTGATGGAGGACCCCGAGCTGCTCACCCTCGTCCACGCGACCGGTGCGGTGCTCTCGTACGACGGCGCGGTGACGCGACGCGGAGACATCGATCTCGACGACGACACCCTCCAGCGGATCGCGTCGACGCTCGAGGACCCGGTCGTGTACGCCACCTGCACCGACCGGCTCGACACCCTCATGCCCGAGCTGGCGGGCCGGACCTCGGCGGCCGGCGTGCTGCGCGTGGGGTCGGCGCCCGACCGCTGGCTGATGTGGCTCCGCCCCGAGCAGAAGCGCATCGTCGACTGGGGCGGCGACCCCACCAACAAGGCGCTCGCGGCCGCGGAGGGACCGGAGGTCCGGCTGAGTCCCCGCAAGTCCTTCGAGAAGTGGCGTGAGGTGGTCCGCGGGCGCAGCCTGCCGTGGGCGCCCTGGAAGCTCGAGGCCGCCGACGCGCTCGGCAAGCACATCATCGGCCTGCTGCTCAGCCGCTCGAAGGAGCAGATCGCGATGGCCGAGTCGCTGCAGCGCAGCGTGGTGCTCGACCAGACCCCCGAGGTCGCGGGACTCGAGCTGGCGGCCCACTACCGCCCCGCCTCGACCTTCCAGCTCGGCGGCGACTGGTGGGACGTGTTCGACCTCGACGACGGCAGCGTCGCCTTCGTCGTCGGCGACGTCGCCGGCCACGGTGTCTCCGCGGCGTCGGCGATGACCCAGCTGCGCACCGCGCTGCGCGCCTACCTCGTCGAGGGCCACTCGCCCGCCGCCGCCCTCGACCGGCTCGACCACCTGATGGCGAACCTCCTCGACCAGCGAGTCGCGACCGCGGTCGTCGGCATCGTCGACGCCGAGCGCACCCGGATCAGCCTCGCGAACGCCGGCCACCCCGTCCCGCTGCTGGTCACCGCGCAGGGCGCGCGCGACCTCGACGTGCCGCTCCGGCCGCTGCTCGGTGTCGGCGCCGGCGAGGCGGTGACCGTCGACGTGCCACTCGTGCCCGGCGCCGCCCTGCTCCTCTACACCGACGGGCTAGTCGAGCGTCGCGGCGTCGACCTGCGCGCGCGCACCGAGCGGCTGCGCGCCCTGGCCGGTGACACGTACGCCGGCTCCGACTTCCAGCTCTGGCTCGACCGGCTGCTCGGGCTGCACGAGGGCGGGGACGACGACACGACGCTGCTGGCGCTGCGGTTGGCCTCGCCGGGCGACGACGGCCCGTCTGCTACACAGGGGGCGTGACAGAGGGCAGCACGGCGGTCGACCGCCAGGGGATGGTGCTCGTCCCGGGCGGGACGGCCACGCTCGGGAGCGAGCGGTTCTACCCCGAGGAGCGCCCGCTGGTCGAGGTGACGGTCGGCGACGTGTGGTTCGACGTCCACCCGGTCACGAACGCCGAGTTCGCCGCCTTCGTCGAGGAGACGGGCCACGTGACGGTGGCCGAGGTCGCGCCGGACCCGGCCGACTTCCCGGGCGCCGAC
The DNA here is from genome assembly GCF_029210375.1 of Nocardioides sp. YIM 152315. GTDB lineage: Bacteria > Actinomycetota > Actinomycetes > Propionibacteriales > Nocardioidaceae > Nocardioides. Next base: position 353,318 of record NZ_JARGER010000037.1, read on the forward strand.
CCGGCCCTGCTGGTGCCGGGCTCCCAGGTGTTCACTCCGACGGCGGGTCCGGTCCGCCTCGACGACTGGACCCAGTGGTGGCGGTGGCAGCCCGGCGCGTCGTGGCGTGCGCCGCAGGGCCCGGGCAGCGACTGGCGGGAGATCCCCGACCATCCCGTGGTGCACGTGGGCTGGGGGGACGCGTCGGCGTACGCCCGGTGGGCGGGCAAGGAGCTCCCGAGCGAGGCGGAGTTCGAGCATGCCGCGCGCGGCGGCCTGGTCGGCCGCGACTACGCCTGGGGCGACGAGCTGATGCCCGGCGGCGCGCGGCTGGCCAACACGTGGCAGGGCGCCTTCCCCTGGCGCAGCGACGATCCGGACGGCCACCACCGCACCTCGCCGGTCGGCAGCTACCCCGCGAACGGCCACGGCCTGCACGACCTGATCGGCAACGTCTGGGAGTGGACGTCGACGCGGTGGACCGACACCCACTCCCGGGCCGGTGACACCGTGACCGTCGAGGCCACGGCCAGCCCCTGCTGCGGCGGCAGCATCCGGCTCGCCGAGACCGACCGCTTCGTCTCGAAGGGCGGGTCGCACCTCTGCTCGCCGCACTACTGCCAGCGCTACCGGCCGGCGGCGCGGCAGGGGCACGGCGTCAACGACACCACGTCCCACGTGGGGTTCCGGTGCGTACGCCGCGCCTGAGCCTGCGTTCACTCCTCCGGCGGGGCTGAGTCCGCGGCCGCGCGCCGCGCCCGCGCTCGCTCCTCCGCGCGCGTCCGGACCCGGTTGGTCAGCGTCGTTGCGCCCATCGCCAGCACGACGACGTTGAACACCATCTGCACGAGGACCAGCCCGCGGGCGACCTGGCCCGCGGCGTGCACATCGCCGTAGCCGATCGTGAGCAGCGTCGACATCGTGAAGTAGATGCCGTCGAGCCTGGTCTCGAGGCCGGGGAGCTGGTCGGGCTGGTCGATCGCGAGCCTGTAGAAGGCGAGCGCGAAGGCGAGCACGGCGACCACGAGCGCCAGGGCGAGCCCATCGACGCGGCGGTCGGGGTCCTCCACCTGCAGCACGACCTGCCACACGACGCCCGCCGCGAGGAGCCCGATCACGAGCACGGTCAGCGCGGCCCGGACCACGAGGTCCTCGCCGCCGGAGCCGACCGGCGCGACGAAGTAGGCACCGAGCGCGAGGCCGCCGAGCACCACCCCGCGCACCGCTCGCTTCCAGCCCGCCACGGTCGGCCCTCCCTGGTTCACCCGCTCCGGGTGATCGCCGGACGGCCCGCGCCGCCCACGATGGGCCCATCCTGCCGGATCCAACGGCGGCGACGCGGGAGGTGGGCACGAGGTGGATCTCGCCGCGTTGCGCGACCGGGTCGCGACGTCGTACCGGACCCGTCGCGACCGGGCGCTGGACCTCGTCGACCGGATCCCTGTCCTCGGCCGGCTGCTGAGCGAGTTCGTCCGGATCGAGTTCATCGACCGCTGCATGCTCATCGCCGCCCAGGGCCTGCTCGCGCTGATCCCGATGCTCGTGGTGCTGTCGGCCTTCCTGCCGCAGGTCACCGGCGACGCTGTCGGCTCCTTCACGAGCGCCGCGGGCGTCGGTGGCGAGGGCACCCGACTCATCGAGGACCAGGTGAGCCGCAACGACGTGCGCACCCAGACCGGACTGATCGGCCTGGCGATCACGATCTTCTCCGCGACCAGCTTCGCCCGGGCCGTGCAGCGGATGTACGAGCGGATCTGGGAGCGGCGGCACGTCGGCGGCATGACCGGCGCCCGACGCTGCCTGCTGTGGCTGCTCGGCTGGCTGATGACCCTGCAGCTCGCCGGTGCGCTGCGCCGGATCTCCGCCGATGTCGGGGAAGTGTTCGGCGGCCCGGTCGGCGACGGGCTCGAGCTCGCGGTGCAGGGGTTGGCGCTGTCGCTGATCTGGTGGGCCACCAGCTGGGTGCTGCTCTTCGGCCGCGTCGCGTGGCGGCACCTGCTCCTCGGGGCGCTGCTCACCGGCTGCCTCGGCGTCGTCTACAACCGGGGCTCGTCGCTGGTGATGCCGCCGTACGTCGAGGCGAACGCCGACCAGTTCGGGACGCTCGGCGTCATCCTGGCGGTGTCGACGTGGCTGATCGGCTTCGCCGCGATCATGGTCGCGGCGGCCCTGGTCGGACGGATCCTGTCCGAGGACCCGACGGTGAGGCGGGTCGTCACGACGACGTGGGAGGTGGTGGAGCCGCGCCTGCCTCTTCCGCGGCGGCGGGATCGGGCGGACGGGAGAGCAGCTCCACCAACAGCAGGATGACGGCCGCGACGACGATCAGCCAGATCGCGAACGAGCCGGTCGGGTGGTCGCGCAGCACGTAGAGCAGCAGCGCCCCGCCCAGCACCGCGAACCGGATCGGCGTCCTGTACGCGTGCAGCGTCACGCCGAAGGCGCCGGTGTCGATCCCGACCCGGTCCCCGCCCTGGCGCACGGCGCCGAACGTCCGGGTCGCGCCACGACGCAGCGCGGCCGGTGCGCCCTCGGGACCCGTGATCCAGGCGATGAACGCGATCGCCAGCGCCACGACCAGCACCGCGCGGAGGTTGAGGCGGATGAAGTGGACGAGCGTGTCGTAGATCGCCGCCGCCGCGTCGGTCGGCAGCTGGTCGGTCGGCACCGCGTTGAGGTAGATCTCGCGGGAGGCGTTCAGGACCGCGCCGAGCACGATCATCGACAGCGCGAGCGCGAGGGTCCCCGCGATCAGCGTGCGGCGGCGTGAGCGGCCGACGGCGACGGCACCGGCCAGGCACAGCAGCGCCAGGATCGGCAGCCAGGTGTTGATCGCCTCCAGGAGGCGGAAGGCGGTCTGCGCCTTCGTGATGTCGTCGGACTGGAAGATCGTGAACTGTGCATTGATCGTCGGCAGCTGCGCGGCGAGGTTGAACCCGCGGTCGACGAGCCGCTGCTTCACGGCGTCGATGAGCGTCGCGAGGTTGATGCTGACGGCGTTGTCGCTGACCTCGACGGTGTCGCTGTCCTTGCCGGTGAGCACGGCGACCAGCTGGGTGTGGGCCTGGCGGTTGGCCTCCACCCAGGCGCTCTCGAACTCGTCGGACTCGACGAGGCCGGTGACCTGGTCCTCGACAAAGCCCTCGATGGCGTCGGACAGGGGCGACGACAGCGCCTGGAGGCTCGAGGCGGCCAGCGGCGGCAGCCCCCGGTCCGCGAGCGCGTCGATCGCCCGCTCGGTCACCGACTCGACCCGCAGCCGGGTCACGATCTCGGTGGTGATCCGGTCGATCACCGCCGCCTGCACCGCGGGGTCGCTGGCGAGCGGCTCCACGGTCTCGATGTAGCGGTCGGTGTCGGCGACCGTGTCGTGGGCCCACCGCGCCACGACCGACAGCGGTGCCAGCACCGCCATCAGGATGATCAGGACGGTGGCGACGACGGGCCGCCACCAGCCGGTGCGCCCGGACGTCTCGACCGGGAGCTCGGAGGTGGGCGCCGGGCCGTGCACCTCGGACCGCAATCGCGCGAGCTCGGCGCGCAGCTCCTCGACCTCGGACGGCTTCTCCTCGGTCATCGGGCCCTCCTCTCGGCCGTCGGGTCAGCTCGCGGATCGCCACGATCGCAGCTGGAACGCCGCGACCAGCGCCAGGGCGCCGGCGATCATCAGCCAGATCGCCACCAGCACGACGAGCACGCGCAGGGACAGGTCGGTGTAGACGACCAGGAAGCCGCCGAACGCGACGCCGAGGATGCCGCTGAAGAGCGGCCAGGCCCGGCCCTCCGGCGGTGGTGCGACGATCGCGCCGAGGATGTCGACGATCCCGACGATCAGCCAGAAGACGCCGAGGATCATCCCGAGCACGAGCACGCTCTGCAGCGGGTCACGCAGGATCAGCAGCCCGACGATGAGCGCGATGCCGCCGGTCAGCCCGACCAGGGCCCGCACGCCGTCGCTGCGGTGCATCTGCAGTGCGCCGACGATGCGGAAGATGCCCGCGACGATCAGCTGGATGGCGAGCAGGACCGTGAACACCGTGACCGTGGCGTCCGGCCACACGATCAGGACGACACCGAGCACGAGCGTCACGACGCCGTACGCGAGCACGAGACCCCAGTGCTCGGCCAGCCCCGCCAGTGCGGGCGGTACCCCGCGGGACCGGTCGTACGGCGTGACGGTGTGGTCGCTCATGGAACCTCCAGGGGCGGGCTGGCTCCTCACGATGCCGTCCGCGCGTTCGCGGTGCCCTCGCCCGAATCGGGTGGACTGGTGACGCCCGGTGCGGGCACGCTCAGAGGAGCTGCATCGCCCGGGCGGCCGCGAGGGCGTCGCTGCGCCGGTTGACCGAGAGCTTCGCGTAGAGGCTCGAGACGTGGGTCTTGACGGTGTTCTCGGAGACGAAGAGGTTCGCCGCGATGTCGGCGTACGTCGCCCCCCGGGCGAGCTCGAAGAGCACGTCGCGCTCGCGGGGGCTCAGCGTCGGCCGGACCGCGGCGGTGCGCTGGCCCTCGCGTTCGCGCGGCCGCGCCGTGGACGGGCCGAAGTAGCTGGCGATCCCGGACAGTCCGGCGATGTCGGCGTCCAGCTCGATCAGCCACGGGTCGCCGTGGGCCGGCACCAGGCGCTGCATCAGCTCGGGGACCGGGGTGCCGTGCCTGCTCCAGCCGAGGAACGGCACGGCGTTCTTGCGCACCTGCGTGGCGCGCAGGGCCTCACGGAGCTCCTCCATCGCCTGATCGGCCTCGCCGAGCCCGTCGAGCAGCTGGGCGCGGGTGACCAGGGCGAGGGCGCGGACCGCGGGCTGCTCGACCGCCGGCCCGCCGGCGGCCTCGGCGAGCCGTCGGGCGGCCGCGCGCCGGTCGCCGGTGAGATCGGCACGCAGGCCGCTGACCAGCGCGGCCTCGGCCGACGCACCCAGCTCCACCAGCTGCTCGTGGAGCCGGTCGAGGAGGGCGGCGTCGCCGGAGAGGCTGGCCAGGAACGCCCGCTCGACCAGCAGGGCGACGGCGAGGTGCGCGGGCAGCGGCGGCGTCTCGAGCGGCGTCTCGAGGACGATCTCGGCGCCGGAGACCGAGCCGCGCGCCAGCTCGACCCGGGCCCGCCGGGTGCGGGTCCAGAAGCGCGTCGCCAGGTCCGCAGCGTGGGTCGGGAGGTCGCCGTCGTCCAGGGTCCGCGCGGGGCGTCGCAGCGGCAGGCCGCTGAGCTCCGCGAGCTGGCGGGCGAGGCGCGCCCGGGCGACCGAGTACGGCGCCTCGAACCCGCGCTCCGCGACCAGGGCCAGGACGAGCTCGGCGACCTCGGCCGCGGAGCTCTCGCGCCCGCGCATGTACTCGGTGAACGCCAGGTGCGAGAGAGCGACCGCGGTCAGGGCCGGGAGGTCGTGGGTGCGGCTCAGCCGGACCGCGGCCCCGAGGTTGTCCTCGGCGGCGACGAGGTCGCCGGTCCAGTTCTGGGTGATCGCCAGCTCGCACAGCAGGATCGGGACGACGGCGGAGCCGTCGGCGGTGAGCTCGGGATCGGCGACCACGCGCTGGGCGTGCTCGACCGCCGCGGCCATCGACTCGAGCCCGAGACGGGCCCGCATCAACCGGGCGCAGGCCACCCGCAGCACCGTCACCGTGGTGTCGGGCTGTGGCTCGTGGAGGATCCGCTCGAGCCACTGGACGGTCGCGTGCACGTCGTTGACGAACCAGCGCTCGAGTGCGACCGCGAACCACGACCCTGGGTTGACCTCGATCGCGGACGGATGGGCGGCGGCGAAGTCGTGGATCGGTGCGCCGTGCCCGCGCAGCAGCAGGCGCGGCCCCTCCTCGGCGACCAGCGCGGCCGCGACGTCGTGCTCGCCGATCGCCTCGAGCCGGTGCAGCGCGTCCTCGGTGACGCCCCGGGCCACGTCGAGGTGGACCGCGCGCTGGACGGTCGCGGACGCACGCATGACGTCCACACCCCCCGCGGAGATGCGCCGGCGCACCACCTCCGCGAGCAGGGGATGGATCGTGTAGCGCTCCACGGGGACGCCGCCGTCGTCGGGCTCGGGCGTGTCCACGCGGGTCACCAGGAGGCCGGTGGCTCCGAGGTCGGCGAGGATGGCTCCGGACTCGCTGTCGTGCGAGAGGTGCTCGGCCAGCGCCGGGGTGACGACGGGCTCGTTGGCGACGCAGAGCAGCAGGTGCCGCTCGCGGGGTCGCAGGGTGGCGAACACCTCGCTGGCGACCCGGTCGGCGACCGAGGGGCCGCCCTCGGCGTACCGCTGCGCGAGCTCGACGGGGTCGGGAGCGGCGCCGACCGCGCGCGCGGTCAGCACCACGGCCGCGCACCATCCCTGGGTCCGCCGCGCGATCGCGCGCGTGACGTCGGCGGCGCCGGTGCGCGTGTGCGCGGCGACCAGCGCCGAGGTCTCCTCGTCGTCGAGGCGGAGGAGGTCGCCGCGGAGGAGGGTCAGGTGGCCGAGCAGCTCGGGGGCCAGTCGTCTGAACGGGAGGTCCCAGCGCGACGCGAGGAGCACGCGGAGCGAGTCCGGGTCCGTGTCGAGCAGGCCGTCGAGGGCCCGGATCGTGGCGAGCGGCAGCCGGTGGGCGTCGTCGACGACGACCAGCGCGGGCCGGTCGTCGCCGGTGCGCCGCGCGAGGTGGGGCAGCAGCCGGTCGGGCCCCCAGGTGTCGGCGACCGTGATCCAGGTGGCGTCGTCGGCGCGGCCGGTCCGGCGCAGCCAGCCCGCCACGCCGAGCGTCTTGCCGGAGCCGCCGGGTCCGACCAGCAGCGTCACCGCGCTCTCGGTCGCGGTGTCGAGCCGGCTCCACAGCCGCTGCCGCGGGACGTAGACCCGGGGGAGCCGGGGCACGCGCCCGATCTGCGCGCTCGATCCGCGCTGGACCCTCTTCGACATCGGCTGGGACATCGAGCGCCTCGAATCCGACGCGCGGGTGGCCGCCCCGAACGCGTTCCACCGCTGGATGACAGACAGTATGGACCCCGACCGCGGTCCACTTCATCTCTCGAGGGGTTGACGCGCTGCTCGCTGGGTCCGCTCAGGTCCCGAACACGGCGCGGAGCGCGTCCACGTGCGCGGCGTCGAGGTGCGTGGTGATGAGCACGCTGCGCGGGGTGCCGCCGAGGGCCCCGCGCACCTGGTCGACCGCGGCGTCTGGTCCGAGCACGAACAGCGCCGAGCTGCCCGGCGTCACGTGGTCGCGCACCCGGTTGAGGAAGTGGTCGTCGATGCCGACGTCCGCGAGCGACCCCGCGGCGGAGCCGGTCGACGCGCCGACGGCTGCACCGAGCAGGGGCAGGAAGAAGGTGAGCCCGAAGAGCAGGGACCAGAACCCGTCGCCCAGCGCACCCGCATCGTCCGGGGTGAGCCGCCGGGTGTGCGGCCGGCGCTGACCCGCGCGCCACTCGACGAGCGCGGAGTCGGTGGGCACGAGCCACTCCTCGCGGAGCCCGCCGAGGGCCACGGACGCCCGGGCGGCGCCGCCCGCCGTGGCGAAGCGCCAGGCCGCCAACGTCGCCATGGAGCAACGGTCGTCGGCGGCCGCACCGTCCGCCTCGCCCGTTTCCGGTGATGCGCCCTCCCCACCCCCGACCTACCGTCGGGTGCGGGGACGGGGATGGCAGGCAGGGGTGTGACGGCGACGATGACCAGGATGCTGATCCGCGTCGACGCCGAGCTGAGCGACGAGCTGAGTGGGGCGTTCCCGCACCTGACCGCGCGCACCCAGCCGGCGACGACCACCCTCACCGGCGAGGTCACCGACCAGCAGGAGCTCCAGGGCGTGCTCAACCTCCTCAACTCGCTGGGCATCTCGGTCGTCGAGGTCGTCACGATCCCGGATTGACGCCGGCGTCCCCGGCCTCGTCCTTGTTGGAGATCAGCGGCCGCATCCACCTCGTGGCGGGATCGATGTCGACCAGGAGCGCCTTCGCGAAGAGCGTCAGCGGGATCGCGAGCAGGGCGCCGAGCGGACCGACGACCCACGCCCAGAACACCAACGAGACGAACGACAGCGTCGTCGACAGCCCCACCGCGTCGCCCACGACCTTGGGCTGGATCACCGACTGGATCACGACGTTCAGCACGCAATAGACGGCGATCACGGCGAGCATCAGCCCCGGGCCACCCTCGAGGAGGGCCAGGATGGCCGGCGGGATCAGGCCGATGACGAAGCCGATGTTCGGGATGTAGTTCGTGATGAAGGCGAGCAGGCCCCACAGGAAGGGGGCGGGCACGCCGAGCAGCGCCAGGGCGATCGTGTCGAAGACCGCGACGATGAGTCCGAAGACCGTCGAGACCGCGAGGTAGCGACGGGTGCCCTTGGCGAAGTCACCGAGCGCCTCGACGACGGCGGGCCGAGCGCTGCGCGCGCGTTCGAGCTGGCGCGGGAACGAGCCGCCGTCCATCGTCATGAAGAGCACCAGCGCGAGGATGAAGAACAGGTTGGAGACCAGGCCCATCAGTTCCGAGAGCAGAGAGCCGATGAACCCGCCGAGCTGCCCGAGATCGAACGACGACCCGACCTTGTCGATCTCCGCCTGCCCGACGCCGACGTCGGTGAGCCAGGACGTGAGGTCGTCGATGCGACGCTCGAGCTCGTCGGTGTACTCCGGCAGCAGCGTCGCGAACCGGGCGACCGACACGATGACGGCCATCGCCAGGCCGAGGACCAGCGCATAGATCGCGACCGTGCAGACGAGCGACGCCGCCCACGACGGCATCCAGTCGTCGAGCCAGCGTCGCAACGGGTGGGCGAGGATCGTGAGCACCAGCGCGAGGAACGTCGGCGCGAGGATGTCGGCCGAGGCCTTCATGCCGGCGACGACGACGACCGTGGCGGCGAGCCCGACGAGCACGAGCACGCCGCGGGGCAGCGCGGATCGCGCCGGCTCGCTCGTGATCGGCACGTCGTACTCCCGTCGGCCGTCGTTGGTCGGTCCATCGTGGTCGAGTGCGCAGCCCCGTCGGCTCACCCGAGTTGGGTGACCTCGTGGGCGGTGCCGTTTGCCTACGGTGGATCCGCCGGTCCCGACGAGCGGGTCGGAGACCCGAGAGAGGTGCCCCGATGGACCACGCGGCCGCCGAGCAGAAGCGCCTCGGTTGACGGCCTGGCTGTCCTCGCCGGGCGCGGCGATCAGCGCGATCCTGGTCGCGGTCGACGTCGCGATCATCGTCTGCGCGCTGGTGGTGCTGCCCGGCGGGCGCCGGCCGCAGACTGCGATGGCGTGGCTGATCCTGATCCTCGCCGTACCCCTCTTCGGCTTCCTGCTCTTCCTGCTCTTCGGCCGGACCAGCGTCGGCCGCAAGCGGCGCGCTCGCCAGGAGGAGGTCAATGCCGCCATCCTGGCGCGGGCGCCCCTCGCGGAGCTGGCCGACGCCGAGCGGCAGGCCGACCTGGCGCCCCTGGTGCAGGGGTTCGTGCGGTTGAACCGCGAGCTCGGGGTGCTGCCGATGACCTTCGGGAACTCGGTCGAGCTCATCGACGACTACGGCGGCTGCGTCGCCGCGATGGCCCGCGAGGTGGCGACCGCGGAGCAGTACGTGCACGTCCAGTTCTACATCTCGGCGTGGGACGAGGTGACCGCGCCGTTCTTCGAGGAGCTCGTGCGCGCCGTGGAGCGCGGGGTCGACGTGCGCTTCCTCTTCGACCACATCGGCTCGCGGGGCATCCCCGTCCACAAGGAGATGCTGCGCAACCTGGCGGGCACCGGCATCCAGTGGGCGGCGATGCTCCCGATCCGTCCGCTCAAGGGCGAGGTCCGCCGACCCGACCTGCGCAACCACCGCAAGATCCTGGTCGTCGACGGCCGCGTCGCGTTCAGCGGCTCGCTGAACCTGATCGAGCCCTGCTACGACAAGCCGAAGAACCAGCGGCTCGGCCGCGCCTGGGTCGAGCTGATGGCGCGGGTCGAGGGTCCCGCGGTCCAGGAGCTGAACGTGGTCTTCGCGACCGACTGGCTCACCGAGACCGGCGAGGACCTGCGCCAGCTCGTCAGCGACGTCCCGCCGCCGCCGTCGGAGCGGGCGGGCGCCGTGACCGGCGTCGGACTCCAGGTCGTGCCGAGCGGCCCGGGCTTCGTGAGCGAGAACAACCTGCGGCTCTTCAACAGCATGCTCTACTCCGCCGAGCGCCGGCTCTCGCTCACCAGCCCCTACTTCGTGCCCGACGACTCGCTGCTGTACGCCGTGACCACCGCGGCCCAGCGGGGGGTAGAGGTCGAGCTCTTCGTGAGCGCGACCGCCGACCAGTTCATGGTCGCCCATGCGCAGCGCTCCTACTACGAGGCGCTGCTGCGCGCCGGCGTCCGGATCTGGCTCTATCCGGAGCCGTGGGTGCTGCACGCCAAGCACTTCACGGTCGACGACCACGTCGCCGTCGTGGGGTCGAGCAACATGGACATGCGGTCGTTCGCCCTCAACTACGAGGTCGTGATGATGATGACCGGTCGCGAGGTCGTCGCCCGCCTCGAGCAGGTGCAGCAGACCTACCGCTCGCTGTCGACCGAGCTCAGCCTCGACGCCTGGCTCGGACGCGGGCGCCGCCAGCGGTACGTCGACAACCTGATGAGGCTGACCGCGACCCTGCAGTGACCGGCCGCGATACTGGACCCATGGACGTGATCCGGTGACGCGGCCTACTCGCTATGGCCTGGTGCTGCTGCTCGCGGCGGTGCTGGTGAACCTGCCGCTGGTGCACAGCACGCTGATCGCCGACGAGCGCCCGGCGGGCTCCGACCTCTCCACGCTGCTGGTGGTCACGCTGGCCGCAGACGTCGCGCTCGCGGTGGCGGCGATCCTGCTGACCCGCCACGGCGGACCGCGACGGCCGCAGCTGCGGGCGATCGCCGTCGGCGACGTCGAGCGCTGCCCGCCCGGCGTCGCCCTGGACCGCGTCGAGGGCGAGACCTACCTGATCCGTGGCGAGGTGGTCGACATCGCCGCCGACCGGGTCGTCATCGAGCTCGGCGACCGATCGGTGCTGGTCCTGCTCGACGGGCACGCGAACCCGGTCGGGCACCAGCAGGCCGCGCAGGTGCGCGCCCGGCTGGTCTGAGGAGCGGGTCCGCCCGCCGCGAGAGGCCGGAGACGAGCACGGCGACCATGAGCGTGGGCGCCAGGAGCACGAAGACCATCAGGCCGACCATCACGAACGTTGCGACCGACATGCCGACCTCCTGGACCCGGGCGGGGGCCGGTTGAACTCATGGATCGACCGCGGCGGCGCCGCGGTCGATCCACCAGTGTCCGCTGGACGACCGGACGAAACGTGGGCGATGCCACTCCCTCAGGCGCGCGAGTCCTCGGTGGCGAGCTCGTCCAGCGCGTCGTCGTACGACGTGTCGCGCAGGTAGGGCCGGTCGAGCTTCTCGCCCTCGACGTCGACGACCGGCAGCAGCCGGTCGAGCCAGCGTGGCAGCCACCACGCCCTCTCGCCGAGCAGGTAGAGCGTCGCCGGGATCAACACCATGCGCACCAGGAACGCGTCGAAGACGACGGCGGCCGCCAGGGCGAACCCCATCGACTTGATGATCGCCTCGTCCTGGAGCATGAACGCCGCGAAGACGGCGGTCATGATCGTCGCGGCCGCGGTGACGACGCGCGCGCTGTTGCGGAACCCGTCGACGACGGCGTCGCGCGTGGAGTAGCCGTGCACGTGCGCCTCGCGCATCCGGCTGACGAGGAAGACCTGGTAGTCCATCGCGAGGCCGAAGACCAGTCCGACGAGGAAGATCGGCATGAAGCTGACGATCGGCTGGCCCTCCATCAGCCCGAAGGCGCCGTCCTGGAAGATCGCGACCGTGACGCCGAGCGTCGCGAGCACCGAGAGCAGGAAGCCGAGGGTGGCCGTCAGCGGCACCAGCACCGAGCGGAAGACGATCATCAGGAGCACGAACGCCAGTCCGATCACGACGAGCAGGTAGATCGGCAGGGCGTCGGCGAGCCGTTCGGAGACGTCGACCTGGATCGCGGTCTGCCCGGTGACGCCGATCGTCGTGCCGGTCCGCGCCTCCAGGTCCGACTGTCCGTCGCGCAGGTCGCCGAGCAGCGCCTCCGTCTCGGTGTCGTCGGCGCTCGACGCCGGAGTGACCAGGATCTGCGCGCCGGTGCCGGCCTCGTTCATCGCGACCACTTGGGCGTTGACGACGTCGCCGAGTCCGCCGGCCCACGCGGTCACCTCGCCGATCGCGGCGCCGCGGTCGGAATCGTCGACGTCCCGAGCGTCGACCACGACCAGCAGCGGGGCCTGGCGGCCCTCGCCGAACGCCTCGGCGACGAGGTCGGAGGCCCGGCGCTGGGTCGTGTCCGACGCCGCGGTGCTGTCGGTCGGCAGGCCCAGGTGCAGACCCTTGAGCGGGATCGCCAGCGCGCCGAGCGCGACGACGACCGCGAGCACGAACGCGACCGGACGGCGGCCGACCAGGCGCGCCCAGCGGACCCCGTTGTTGAGCACGTGTCCGTCCGGCTCGCGGTGCGGGGCGTAGCGACGGACCCGGCCACCGAAGGCCCGGGACCCGAGCATGCCGAGGAGCGCCGGCAGCAGGGTCAGGGCGACGAGCACCGCGACCAGCACCGTCGCCGCGGCCGCGAGACCCATCGTGGTGAGGAACGGGATCCCGACGACGGCCAGGGCGCTCAGCGCGATCAGCACGGTCAGCCCGGCGAAGACCACCGCGGAGCCCGCGGTCCCGACGGCGACGCCGACGGCCTCCTCGCGGTCCTCGGTGTGGTGGAGCTCGGTGCGGTAGCGGGCGAGGATGAAGAGCGTGTAGTCGATGCCGACCGCGAGGCCGATCATCGTGGCGAGCATCGGCGTCGTGGAGCCGATGTCCATGACCGCGGTCATCGCGGTGATGCCGAGCATCCCGAGTCCGACGCCGAAGACGGCGGTGAGGATCGGCAGGCCGGCGGCGACCAGCGAGCCGAAGGTGAGCACGAGCACGACGAGCGCGACGGCGATGCCGATCAGCTCGGACGTGCCGCCGACCTCGCCCATGCCGCTGAGACCGGAGCCATTGGCCTCGACGGTCAGGCCGGACCCACGGGCGTGCTCCATGGCCGACGTCAGCTCGTCGACCGTGGAGGCCTCGACGTCGGCGGCGGTGTCGACGTCGAAGGTGAAGGCGATGGTGCCGACCCGACGGTCCTGGGACAGCGGGCTGAGCGCGGCGGCGTCGGCGCGCGCCACTCCCGGCGGGGTGCCGCTCTGCTCGGCCGACTGCACGAGCTGCTGGCGCTGGGCGTCGGCCGCCTGCACCGGGTTCGCGAGCTGCGGGTCGTCGGGCATCTGGGGCAGCGCGGCCAGGTCGCCCACGAGGGCGTCGACCGCGGCGGCGTACTTCTTCTCCTCGAGGGTGTGTCCCTCGGGGGCGGCGACGACGACGCTAACGTCGGCGGAGTCCAGCGCGTCCCCGGCGTCGGGGAAGAGCTGCTGCTGGAGGTCCTGGGCCTTCTCCGACGGGATGCCGGGGATGGAGAGGGCGTCGGTCATCGGCTTGGAGAAGCCGACGGCGACGGCGCCGACGGCGAGCATCGCGACGATCCAGCCGGCGATGAAGACCGGCCACCGCCGGTAGGCGGCCTTGCCGAGTCGGTGGAGCAGGGTGGCCATGGGTGTGGGCTTCCTGTGGGTGGGCGGGTGAGTGTCAGGCGAGCAGGGCGCGGGCGTCGCGCAGCTGCTCCTCGAAGAGGTCGACCAGGGTGCGGTCGTCGTCGGCGGTGAAGCGATCCAGCGCGACGTCGAGCAGCGCCAGCAGGAGCCGGAGCAGGAGCCGGGCCCGCGAGGCGCCGAAGTCGGCGCCTTCGCGCTCGAGGACCAGCTCGGTGAACTCGATCGTGATCGTCTCGAAGCGCTGGTGCGCCGCCGCCAGGAGCCGCGGTTCTGCGGCGAGGATGCGGCGTGCACGCTGCGCCTGGTCGCGGTCGGGCTGCTTGACGGACATCGCGATGCGGACGAGTTCGGTGAGGTCGTCGACGAGGTCGCCGTGCGGCCCCCCGGTGCGGAAGGCGTCGACGGCGGCCTCCGGGATCTCCGGCGGCTCGCCGAGCACCGCGTCGGTCTTGCTCGGGAAGTAGTTGAAGAGGGTGCGCCGCGAGACGTCGGCGGCCTCGGCCAGCTCCTCCATCGTGAAGCCGTCGAGCCCGTGCGCGGCGGTGAGCGCCTGGGCGCAGACCGTGATGCGGTGGCTGGTCTCCCAGCGCTTCTGCTCACGGAGCGTCATTGCACTATCGGTCATGAAGTGCAGTTTTGCACCATCGACTCATAAGTGCAAATTCGCGCGCTGTTGTGGGGCTGATGGCTGCCATCGGCGGCCGGACTTGCCGGTAACCGCGCGACGGGGAGAGGGTTCGGGTCATGGCCGCCACCACCTCGTCGTACTCGATCACCATGCGCCTGCACACGGCACCCGACCACGGGATCGTCGGCGCGGTGGCCACGGCGATCTCCCAGGCCGGCGGCATCGTGACCGCGATCGACGTGGCCGAGTCGAGTCACGAGCGCCTCGTCGTCGACGTCACCTGCTCGGCCAGCGACGCCGAGCACGCCTCCGACCTGGAGCGCGCGGTCGACCAGGTCGGCGACGTCGAGGTCTACAAGGTCAGCGACCGGACGTTCCTGCTGCACATCGGCGGGAAGATCGAGGTCACCTCGAAGGTCCCGCTCCGCAACCGCGACGACCTGTCGATGGCCTACACCCCCGGCGTCGGCCGGGTCAGCCGCGCCCTCGCCGACAACCCCGAGGACGTCCCGCGGCTGACGGTCAAGGGCAACTCGGTCGCCGTCGTGACCGACGGCTCCGCGGTGCTCGGCCTCGGCAACATCGGCCCCGGGGCCGCGCTCCCGGTGATGGAGGGCAAGGCCGCGCTGTTCAAGCGCTTCGCCGGGATCGACGCCTGGCCGATCTGCCTGGCCTCCCAGGACACCGACGAGATCGTGCGCGCCGTCGAGATGATCGCGCCGGGCTTCGGCGGCATCAACCTCGAGGACATCGCCGCGCCGCGGTGCTTCGAGATCGAGCGCCGGCTGCGCGAGTCGCTCGACATCCCGGTCTTCCACGACGACCAACACGGCACGGCGATCGTGGTGCTCGCTGCGCTCACGAACGCGCTGCGGGTCGTGCGCAAGGAGCTGGCCTCGGTGCGGGTGGTCGTGTCGGGCGGTGGCGCCGCCGGCACCGCGATCGTCACGCTGCTGCTGGCCGCCGGCGTCACGGACGTCGTGGTCGTCGACCGCGCCGGCGCGCTGTCGGCCGACGACGAGCAGCTCTCCCCCGTGCACCGCCAGCTCGCCGAGGCCACCAACCCGCGCCGGGTGCGCGGCGACCTGCCCACCGTGCTCGCCGACGCCGACGTCTTCATCGGCGTCAGCGCCCCGGGCGTGCTGAAGGCGGAGTGGATCCAGGACATGGCCTCCGATGCGGTCGTCTTCGCCCTCGCGAACCCCGACCCCGAGGTCGACCCTGCCGAGGCGGACAAGTACGCCGCGGTCGTCGCGAGCGGCCGGTCGGACTACCCCAACCAGATCAACAACGTGCTCGCCTTCCCCGGCGTCTTCCGTGGCCTGCTCGACGCCCGCGCGTCCGAGGTGACCATCGACATGCTGCTGCGCGCGGCCGAGGCGATCGCGCTGGTCGTGAAGGACGACGAGCTCAACCCGAACTTCATCATCCCCACGGTCTTTCACCCCGACGTCCCCAAGGCGGTCGCCGCCGCCATCCGGGGCGACGGCTGACGCCGACTCGGGCACGGCGGAACCGTGAGGCAGCGGATGCACTGCCTGTCACGTCCGGCGGTGGAACTGGACCTTGCCGGTGGGCAGGTAGGTGGTGTCGTAGTTCGAATCGTGGGCGCGGTTGTGATGCCAGTGGCAGAGCAGGGTGCCGTTGTCGAGGTTGGTGGTGCCGCCGTCGGTCCAGCGGATGCGGTGGTGGGCGTGGAGTCCGGTGGTGTGGTCGCAGCCCTCGGCGGTGCAGCCGTGGTCGCGGAGGAGCATCGCGACCCGCTGGTGCTCGGTGAAGTACCGCCGCTTCCGACCGAGGTCCAGCGGGATGGAGTCGCCGCCGAGGACGGCGGGGATGATCCCGGCCTCGCACGCGAGCCGTCGGGCCAGCGCCGGTGAGATCTTCTCGCCGGTGTCGAGCACGCCGGCCTTCTCGAGGCGGTCGAGGAGGACGTCGAGGTCGATCAGGACGGTGACGGTGGCGTTGACGCCGCCGGTGTGGGGGAGGCGGTGGGTGGGGTAGCGCTCGATGAGCTCGCAGAACGCCCGCCCGAGCGCCTCCGGGGTCGGCCTCCGCTCCACACCAGCACCGTGGGTGGCGGCCTGGTGCTTGGGTGCGGTGATCGCGCTCAGCGCCTTCTTCAGGGCGGCGCCGTGGTAGGTGGGGATGGTGAAGGTCCCGTGGGCCTGGCCCTGTCCGTCGTCGTACATCCGGAACGCACAGGCCTTCGCGGCGGCGTTCTCTTCTGCTTCGAGTTGGGCGGCTTCGTGGGCGTCGGCCTCCTCGGGCGCGACGACCTCGTAGAGGTGCCGGCCGAGGTGGTTGAGCGCCTTCGCGTCGTGATCCCGGGCCTGGGCGAGCAGGTGAGCCTCGGCCTTCTCCCGCACGTCGGCGCCGAGGTCGGTGGGGAGGCGGTCGACCCAGCGGAGGATCACCCGCGCCTGCTCCACCACCACGTCCCCGGCCGCGAGGGCGTCGCGGGTCAACGAGTGCTGTTCGAGGTCGTGGCCGAACCGGACCGCACGGTGTGCCTCCGCCCGCGTCGCCTTCGTTTCATGGGCGAGCCAGTTCGCCGCCGACGAGGCGCCGACGTCGGAGCCGATGTGGAGGTCGTCGGCGTGCGCGGCGACCCGGGCCTGCAGCTCGCTGATCTGTGCTGCCAACCGGGTGAGCTCGACCAGCGTGGTGCCGGTCTCGGCGGCGTCCATGGACCACACGCTCGCGTCGACACCCGGTGTCGTGGTGTGGCCGCTGCGGTCATGGGTCTACTCAAGCACCGACCACCGACACTGCGACGCTCAGAACCCCATGTTCCACAGGGTCCTGGGTCACGAACAGGTCACGATCCACAGTGCTCATCCACACCCGGACCGACGTCCTGTGGAGGGATGGTTTCGAGACAGGCGCCAGGGCGCCTTCCTCAACCACCGCGGCGGCGTACGGCGCCTGCCTCAACCACCGCCTGCCTCAACCGCCGCGGGGTCAGTTCTGAGTGAGCCTCCCCTCGACCTGTGGGTTCACCGGGGCGTTGGCGGTGACGTAGTCGGTGGCGACCTGCATCAGGTCGTCGCCGGGTTGGAGCACGTCGGTGCCCTGGCCGAAGATCGTGTAGCCGTCGCCGCCGGTGTACATGAAGTCGTTGATGACCAGGCGCACCGGATCCCCGTCGGCGATGGGGGTCTCGGGCCCGCCGATGCCGTCGGGGGTCTTCCACATGCCGTCGATGACGGGCGTGGTGCCGGTGCAGTGGAAGGTCGCGCGCAGCCCGGAGACCTGGGGGAAGCGGCCGCTGTGGATCGACGAGTCGCACACGGGTGAGAAGCCGTTCTCGAACGCGGTCCGCAGCTGCGCCCCGGTGACCGTGACGATCGTCGTGCGGTTGGCGAAGGGCAGCACGGCGAACATCTCGCCCCACGTGATCTCGCAGGCGGCCTCGCTGGCGCTGGGTGGCGAGCACACCAGGTCGGCGCGCAGCCCGCCGGAGTTCGTGTACGCCGCGTCGACGCCCGGGTACTTCAGGCGCATCGCGTCGGCGACCAGGTTGCCCATCTCGGACTCGTGGAGCCGGGCCGGGTCGCGCAGGATGTCGTCGGTCTGCGTGCCGATCACCTGGTTGCGCAGCACGGCCGTCTCGTCGTTCGCCTCGTCGATGATCGCCTGGACGTCGGAGCGTGCGTCGACCCCGAGGGTCTTCGCGATCCGGGTCGCGCCACCGGCCCAGGCCACGTCACCGCGGCGCACCATCAGCTGCAGCACCGAGTACGACGCGCCCGCGTTGACGCCCTCGGTGATCAGGATGTGCCCGCGCATCAGGTTGGAGACCCGGTGCGTGTGGCCGACGACCATCGCGTCCACCGTCGTGTCCTGGAGCGCGTCGGCGATGCCGAGGATCGGGCCCTCCCACTCGGTCCCCGGCGTGTTGCCGACCGGGTTCGTGCCCAGCGACGTGCCCTCGTGGATCACCACGACCTGGACCCTGACGCCGTGGCGTCGCAGCCGCTCCGACTCGGCCGCGATCCGCGGGGCCTCGTCGAGGAACTCCAGGCCCTCCGTGGCGCCGGCGGCGACCAGCTCGGGCGTCTGCGTGAGCCCGGCGCCGATCACGCCGACCTTGACTCCGTTGACGCGGAAGACCGCCGAGGGCCGCACCCACGACGGCGCGCGCCCGGTCGCCTCGTCCACGATGTTGGTCGCGAGGAAGGGGAAGTCGGCGCGCTCCTGGTGCTCGAGCAGCCGGCTCACGCCGTAGTCGAACTCGTGGTTGCCGTACGACGTCGCGTCCAGGCCCCAGGCGTTCTCGACGTCGATGGCGGGCATGTCCTGCAGCAGCGCGGAGTTCGGCGGCGAGGCACCGACGTTGTCGCCGCCGGCCAGGATCAGGCCCTGGCCCGGCAGCGCGTCGAGCTCCTCGTCGAACATGCTCGCGAGGTACGCCGCGCCGCCGACGCGAGCGTTGATGGCGTTGTCGTAGGGCCGGGTCGTCGGGTCGAGCTGGCCGTGGAAGTCGTTGAGCCCCACGATCGGCACCGGCGTGTAGCGGTGGCCGTCGTCGGCGACGTCCAGCAGCACCTTGCCCTGGCTGTGCTGGGGCTCGGGGATCCCGAGCAGGAACGCCAGCGTCGGCGCGAGGTCGATGGACCGCGCGGTCACCGAGCCCCGCGAGATGCCCTCGCCGCCGGCGAGGAAGGTCGCCCGCATGTTGACGTTGGCGTCGAGCGCCTGGACGTCGGGCACGTAGCCGTGCTGGCCGAAGAAGTGCGAGGGCGCCACGAGCGTGCCCGGGGTCTCCGCGTCGAACTGGTACGGCGGGTACGCGAAGACGACCAGGTCGCCGGTGCGCGTCGGGTGCGCCATGTCGGCGGTGCTGTTCGGCCCGTTCGGGATGGCCCGCGCCTCGGCCTTCGTGTAGGCCCGGTCGATGACCTGCCAGCCCTCGGGCCGTCCGTCGTGGGTCCAATCGTTGGGGTCGGTGAGCCCGAGGTACTTGGCCTTGATCGCGGCGACCGTGGCCGCCTCCTGGTCCGCCGGCACCTGCTGGAACCCGCCTCCGGCGGGGTCGCGCCCGGCGAGGTTGAGGTAGACCTGCAGCGCGCCTCCTGCCCAGCACGCCTTGGCCATCCCGATCGTCTCGCCGGTGGCCGGGCGGCAGTTCGACGTCTGCGGCCGGGAGAGCAGGCCGAGCTCGACCAGCGGCAGGCTCGCGTCGACAGCGAGGAACTGCGGGGCGAAGCCGTGGTCGGAGCCCACGAACGTCGTCGGGTCCCGGCCGACCAGCGACCGCGCGAGCCGCAACGTCTGGTCCGACTCGCGGTAGGCCTCGCGGATGAACGACGCACGCTCGCGCACCCGGCCGTCCGGGTTGCCGTCGAGGTCGACGTCGTCGTACGCCGGGTTGCGCTCGCCGTTCGGCAGCCGCCTGCTGACGAGGCCGAGGAACTGGTGCTGGAACTCGTCGGTGGTCGGCATGCCGACCATCAGCAGGTCGGGCCGGTAGGTGCGGGCGACGTAGCGCAGGATCGGCCAGTGCGCGGTGGACCAGGCGAGCCCCTGCTCGACGTACGTCTCCTCGCTGGTGACGCCCGCCTCGAGGATCGCGAAGTCGGCGGCGGTCGAGGTGGGGAACTCGGCGGCCAGGAACTCGTCGAAGTCCTCGGGCTCCGGGTAGCCGGGCTCGCCCGGCCAGGTCGGCCAGCTGGCGATGGCCCGGCTCACCGAGGTGTGGAAGAGCCGCACCCGGGACAGGTCGCGGGAGAGGGTCTCGACCTTGACCAGCATGCCCGCGGTCTTCCCGTCGAGCGCGCCGCCCTGGAGCGTCACCTTGACGTCTGCCCACTCGCCCTCGCGCAGGTCGCCGACGGCGTCGGCGCCGCTCCGGGTCGTGGAGAGGAGCACCCGGTCGTACGCCGTGCGCCGGTCGTTGCGGCTGTCGTAGAGGTAGGCGTTGAGGCCGTACTTGTCGACGCCCCCGTCGAGCACCCGCAGCCGCATCTCGCGCGCGGGGCTGTAGGACCTCGGCACCTGGGTCCAGCCGGTGGCGGGCGTCGGGGCCGCCCCGGGGAACGGCTCCTGGCCGGCGTACCCGTCGGGGTGGTCGAACTGGAGGCCGAAGGAGCGGATGAACGGCTCGTCGTCGAAGATCGGCTCACCCGGCTGGCCGATGAAGTTGGTCGCGACCCCGCGGCCCGAGTGGAACGTCCGGAAGTCGATCGTCGGGCCCTGGATCGAGGCGTTGCGGCCGCCGGCCCACTCGACCTGGGCGACCTTGAGGCCGCCGCGCTCGGCGGACTCCGCGATCGACTCGGCCTGGAGCACACCGGGGTCGAAGGCTGCGGTGCGGTTGGCGAAGGGGTCGCCGTTCTTGTGGAACGTGTTGTTGGTGGAGCCGGTGACGCCCGGCCAGGCGCCGGTGGCCATCGTGTACCAGCCCGCGCCGGTGTTCGGCGGGGCCTGGGTGAGCATCCCGTTGCCGCGCGCCTTGACGCCGTGCCGGAGGAAGGAGCGCATCGTCGGCATCACGCCCTGGTCGGCGTACTTCTCGACGAGGTCCTGGCGCAGCCCGTCGGAGGCGAAGTACACGGCCGTGTCGGCCCGCGGGTCCCCGTGGCCGTGGCCGTGCCCGTGGCCGTGCCCGTGACGGCCATGAGGGTTGCCGCCCGGTGCCGCTTCGGTGGGACCGGTGACGAGCGCCGTCGCGGCGGCCGGGGCGACCAGCGCGGCGACCGCGACGAGGACGGCGGATCGACGGTGTGAACGGTTCACGGCACCCTCCCAGGACCGAAGCTGGAGCCTCGCCCGGAGAGTCGTGAGGACGGCAGACCCGAGTGCAGCTCCCCCGATGGGATCGAACCTCTCGCGCCCGACCCGGGCCGTCAAGGCCCGAAATCGGGTACGTCAGCGCAGCGGCGAGCCCACCCGTCGCGGCCACCAGAACCGGTCGCCGAGCAGGACGGCGATCGCGGGCACGAGCATGGTGCGCACCACCAGGGTGTCGAGCAGGACGCCGACGCAGATGATCGTGCCCAGCTGGGCGAGCGCGACCAGGGGCAGCACGCCGAGCACGGCGAACACCGCGGCGAGCAGGATCCCGGCGCTGGTGATGACGCCGCCGGTGACGGTCAGCGCCCGGAGCATGCCCTCGCGCGAGCCGTGCGCGGCCGCCTCCTCGCGCGCCCGGGTCACGAGGAAGATGTTGTAGTCGACGCCGAGGGCGACCAGGAAGAGGAACGCGAAGAGCGGGATCTTCACGTCGACCGCGTCGAAGCCGAGGACCCCGGTGAAGATCCACCAGGACGCCCCCAGCGCCGCGACGTACGTCGCGACCACCGAGAGCACCAGCAGCACCGGACCGAGCAGCGAGCGCAGCAGCACGGCGAGGCCGAGCAGCACCATCCCCAGGATCAGCGGCACGATCACGAGCAGGTCGCGCTCGGCCGCCGCGCGGGCGTCGATCGCCTCCGCCTCGTTGCCGCCGACGTGGGTGTCGGGAACGTCGTCGAGGCGGTCGCGCAGCCTTTCGACGCTCGCGCGGGCCTCGGCGGAGCCGGGCTCGGCCGCGAGCACGGCCTCGATCTGGGTGACGCCGTTGCCCGAGGCGGTGATCCGCGCCGACCCGACGCCGTCGGTGGCGCGGACCCGGTCGAGGACCCGGTCGCCCTCCCCGGTCGTCAGCACCTGGGTGGGCTCGACCGTCCCGGCCGGGAAGGACTCGGCGAGCCGCTCGGCCGCCGTCACCGCCTCGGGCCGGTCCAGGAGCTGGTCGGCCTCGTCGAGCCCCAGCCGCAGGCCGGTGAGGCCGCTGGCCAGCACCGCGAGCAGTACGAGGGTGCCGGCCACGACCCCGGCCGGCCGGCGCGCCACCAGGCGCCCGACCCGGTGGAAGACCGAGTCCGCGTCGACGGCCGGTCGATCGCCGTGACGCGGCACCATCGGCCAGAAGACCCACCGCCCGCAGAGCACGAGCGCGGCCGGGAGCGCCACCAGCGCGAAGCCGGCGGCGACCACGATGCCGACCGCGCAGGCCAGTCCGAGCCCGCGCGTCGCGGGCGTGAGGGAGAGCAGCAGGGTGAGCACGGCGAGGAAGACCGTGGTCGCGCTGCCGAGCACCGCCGCCGACGTGCGCCGCAGCGCGTGCGCCATGGCCTCGTGTCGAGACGCGGTCGCCCGCAGCTCGTCGCGGTAGCGGGAGATCAGCAGCAGGGCGTAGTCGGTGCCCGCGCCGAAGACGAGCACCGAGAGGATGCCGGTGGTGGTGCCGTCCCAGGGCAGCCCGGCCGCGTCGAGCGCGCGGGTCGCGACGACGACGGCGACCCGGTCGGCGAGGCCGACGACGACGAGCGGCACCAGCCACAGCACCGGGCTGCGGTAGGTCACCACCAGCAGGACGGCGACGATGAGCATGGTCGCGAGCAGCAGCCGCAGGTCGGCGCCGTCGAAGACCTTGCCGAGGTCGGCGTGGATGCCCGCGGGGCCGGTGACCTGCACGGTGACGCCGTCCGGGGCGTGCGCGCGCAGCTCGTCGCGGAGCCGGTCGACGCGGGCTCCGACGGCGTCGGCGCTGCCGGCCTCGACCGGGACCACCGAGAAGACCGCGGTCCCGTCCTCCGCCGGCACGAGCGAGCCCTCCGCCTGGCCCTCGATCTCACCGAGCGCGGCGTCGTCGAGCCGCCCGGTGTCGGCGGTCCACAGCACGATCGCGGCCTCGGTGGCCTCGTCGGGGAGCTCGTCGACCTGCCAGGCGGCGGCCGTGCTGTCGGCGTCGTCGGGCAGCAGGTCGCGGGCGTCCGCCTCGTGGTCGGCCTCGCCGACCCCGCCGATGAGCGCCAGGGCGAGCAGGATCGGCGCCACGGCGAACAGCCAGGCGGTCCGGCGACCGGCGATGATCGACGTCAGGCGCACGTGCCCTCCTCCAGGCGTAGAGTCGCTAACCAACTTAGCAATCAAGAGGGTGAGACAAAATGACGGGACCCGCATCCGCCTTCGCCGACGGGTGGGAGCAGACCGGCAGCCTGCTGGCGCTGCGCGAGGCCGTCGAACGCGCGGGCCGGCTGCGACACGTCATCGCGCGGCGGGCCGGTCTTTCCGAGAGCGACCTGGTCGCGATGGAGCACCTGATGCGTCAGCCGCTCGGTCCCGGAGAGCTGGCGCGGATCCTGCGCGTCAGCACGGCAGCGGCCACGGGGCTGGTCGACCGCCTCGCCCAGCGCGGGCACGTCGAACGGCGAGCGCACGAGCTCGACCGCCGGCGTACCCAGGTCGAGGTCACCACCTCCGGGCGCGAGGAGGTGCTCGCCCACCTGCTGCCGATGTTCCGCGAGCTGGACCGGCTCGACCGGTCGTTCAGCGCCGAGGAGCGCGACGTGGTCGAGCGCTACCTGCGCGGCGTGATCGCCGCGTTCGAGCACCTCGAGGCACAGGGCCCGGATCAGCCGCCGCCCTCGGAGGCGTAGAGCGCGGCGCCCACGACCCCGGCCTTGTTGCGCAGCCGTGCCGGGATGATCTCGGTGTCGAGCTCGAGCAGCGGCAGGAACTCCTCGGAGGCCTTCGAGACCCCGCCGCCCACGACGAAGAGCTCGGGGGAGAAGAGCTTCTCCAGCGTCCGGTAGTACGTCGTGAGCCGCTTGGCCCAGTGCTTCCACGAGAGGTCCTCGCGGGTGCGGGCGCTGTTGGCGGCCCGTGACTCGGCGTCGTGCCCGTCGATCTCGAGGTGGCCGAGCTCGGAGTTGGGCACGAGTACGCCGTCGTGCACGAGCGCCGAGCCGATGCCCGTGCCGAGCGTCGTGACGATCACCAGGCCCGAGCGGCCGCGCGCCGCGCCGTACCGCACCTCGGCCAGCCCGGCCGCGTCCGCGTCGTTGACGACGTGCACCTCGCGGCCGGTCGCCTCGGTGAAGAGCCGGTCCGCGTCGGCGCCGACCCAGGACTTGTCGATGTTGGCGGCGGAGTGCACCACGCCGTGCTTCACGACGCCGGGCACGGTCACCCCGACGGCGCCCCGGCAGTCGGGGAACTTCTCGAGCAGCTCGACGAAGATCTCGGCGATGGCGTCCGGGGTGGACTTCTCGGGAGTCTTGACCCGCTCGCGCTCCGCCGCGAAGTCGCCGGTCGCCAGGTCGACGGGGGCGCCCTTGATGCCGGTGCCGCCGAAGTCGATCCCGAAGGGCTGCTCGGTTGTCATGCCTCGACCCTATGACTCCTAGACTCCACGACATGGCCGGCCAGGAGACCCGCATGCTGCTCCTGGGTGCGGTCGCGCTCTTCGAGCCGGTCAACGGCTACCAGATCCGGCGCGAGCTGCTGTCCTGGCAGGTCGACCGGTGGGCGCACACCAACCCGGGGTCGATCTACCACGGGCTGTACTCGCTGACGGGGCAGGGACACCTGGTCCGGCACGACCTCACCGACGGCGGCCGCGACGTCGCGGTCTACGAACTCACCGACACGGGTCGAGCCGAGCTCGACCGGCTCATGGTCGAGGCGCTGGAGACCGTCAACCCCTACGAGCGCACGGCGTTCAACGTCGCGTTCTCGATGCTGCCGCTGCTCGACAAGCGCACGATCGTCCGGTCGCTCACCCGCCGCCGGGTCGAGCTCGAGGCGACGGTCGCCGAGTTCGCGGACGCGAAGACCGGCCTCACACCCCCCCACGCCACCCGCACCATGCTGCTCTGGCTCGACCTCGCGGTCGCCGAGCTCGCCTGGCTGCGCGAGACGATCCAGGACCTGAAGGACGGCACCCTGTCCACGTCGCCGGATGACGGATCGTGGACCCCGCCGGCCGACGACCCGGGCTGGCAGATGAACGCCGACCGCGAGAAATATCGCGCGCTTCTCGACCGGTAGCCGTGCCACCCTCGTCGGGTGCCCACCCAGCTCCACCCGTCCCAGCACCTCGAGGGCCTGCGCTCCGCGATGGTCGCCTTCGTGCGGTACGCCGACCGCGCCGGGCTCTCCGCGCCGGTGCCGACGTGTCCGGAGTGGAGCGTGCGCGACCTGGTCGCCCACCAGGGCATGGTGCACCGCTGGGCGGCCCGGCTGCTGCGCGGCGAGTGGACTCGCGACGCCGACGCGGACCACTTCGAGGCCGAGGGGCGCGCGGCGGAGGACCCGCTGGAGTGGCTGCGTGAGGGGGCGATCGAGCTGGTCGAGACCATCGCCCGGGCGGCCGACGACGTGCGCGCGCCGGTGTTCCTCGACGACGCGCCGGCGCCGCGGGCGTTCTGGGCGCGGCGGCAGTGCCACGAGACGACCATCCACGCCGTCGACGCGCTGTCGGCGGTGTTCGGGCGCCACCCCGACCCGGCCGAGACCTGGATCGGTGCCGAGCTCGCGAGCGACGGGATCGACGAGATGCTCACCGGCTTCGTGACCCGGCCGCGCTCGCGGTTGCGCTGTGCGGAGGACGCCGTGCTGGTGGTCGCGCCCGACGACGTACCGGCATGGTGGCTGCTCCGGCTGGGGCCGCGGCCGGCCGTCGCCGAGCGGGGCTCCGGCCCCCGGCCCGACCTGCCGCCGGCGGACTGGGAGCTCACCGGCACCGCGGTCGAGCTCTACCTGGCGCTGTGGAACCGGACGGTCCGGCCCGAGCTGGGCGCCGCGTGGGGCGCACGCACCGCGATCACCTGGGGGTGAGCCCGCGCGCGAACCGATGAGTCCGGGCCGCCCGGTCCCCGGGGGCCGGGCTTGACGCCGGCTATTCAATGTTGAACACTGACTGTTCAAGTTTGAACAGAGGAGACCAGATGATCACGGCACGAGGACTCGTGCAGACGTTCCACACCGGACGCGGCAAGGCGGCCAAGGAGGTCCACGCCGTCGACGGCGTCGACCTCGACGTCGGGGAGGGCGAGGTCGTGGGCTTCCTCGGCCCCAACGGCGCCGGCAAGACCACCACCCTGCGGATGCTCACGACCCTGCTGCGCCCGACCGCCGGCGCCGCCACGGTCGCCGGCTTCGACGTCGTGAAGGAGCCGGTGCAGGCGCGCCGCAGCATCGGCTACGTCTCGCAGGTCGGCTCGACCTTCTCCGGTGCTTACGCCGGGGACGAGGTCGTCGACCACGGGATGCTCTACGGGATGGCGCGCGCCGACGCCGTACGCCGGGGCCAGGAGCTCTTCGAGCGGCTCCAGCTCGACGGCCTGTGGCGGCGGATGCCGAAGAACATGTCCGGCGGCCAGAAGCGCCGCCTCGACGTGGTGATGGGGCTGATCCACGACCCGACGCTCGTCTTCCTCGACGAGCCCACCACCGGGCTCGACCCCCAGGCGCGGGCCAACCTGTGGGAGCACATCGAGGGCCTGCGGTCGGCGCACGGCGCGACGGTCTTCCTGACGACCCACTACCTCGACGAGGCAGACGCCCTCGCCGACCGGATCGTGATCATCGACCAGGGCCGGATCGTGGCCAGCGACACCGCCGACAACCTCAAGGCCCAGGTCGCGGGTGACCTGGTCGACCTCGAGGTGGCGGCCGACGCCCAGGTCGGCGTCGCCGCCGAGCGGCTGGGCACGATCGCCCAGGCCGTCGAGATCGACGGCCATCGGGTGCGGGGGCGGGTCGAGCGCGCGGGCCGCGTCGTACCCGGGCTGCTGCGCGACCTCGAGTCCGCGGGCGTCCTGCTCGACTCGATCGAGGTGCTGCGACCCACGCTGGACGACGTGTTCCTGACCCTGACGGGCCGGTCGCTGCGCGACGCGGAGTCCGGCGACGCCTCCTCGTCCGAGGGCGAGCCCGAGCAGAAGGAAGAGGTGGCCTGAGATGGCCTTCGCGCGCGAGAGCTCGATCGTCTTCCGGCGCCAGATCCGGATGAACCTGCGCAACCCCGCGTGGGTGCTCATCGGGATCATGCAGCCGGTGCTCTACCTGCTGCTCTTCGGGCCGCTGCTCGAGCCGCTGGTCGGCTCGTTCGGCGTCAGCACCGACAACGCCTACACGTTCCTGGTGCCCGGCCTGCTGGTGCAGCTCGGCATGTTCGGCGCGTTCTTCGCCGGCTTCGGACTGATCGGCGAGTGGCGCGAGGGCGTCATCGAGGCCGAGCGGGTCACGCCGGCGAACCGGACGGCGCTGCTGGTCGGCCGGCTGATGCGCGACGTCATCCAGCTGCTGGTGCAGGCGCTGATCCTGGTCGGCCTCGGCTACGTCATGGGCATGCGGGGATCGCTCGGCGGCGTGCTGCTGGGGATCTTCATCACCCTCGTGGTCGGCGGCGCGTGCGCCGCGGCGTCCAACGCCCTCGCGCTCACCACCAAGAGCGAGGACGTGATGGCGCCGGTCATCAACATCGTGATGATGCCGGTGCTGCTGCTCAGCGGGATCCTGCTGCCGATGACGATCGGCCCGGACTGGCTGCAGAACGTCAGCGACTTCATGCCGTTCCGCTACATCGTCGACGCGGTCCGCGACTCCTTCGCCGGCGACTTCGGCACGTCGTCGGTCTTCTGGGGCACGGTGTGGGCGGTCGTGCTGGCCGCCCTCGGCACCTGGTGGGGCACCGCGACCTTCCGCAAGGAGAACGCCTGAGCACACGCCGACCCGCCCGAAACTTTCGGGCGGGTCGGCGTGGGCGGCCTAGCCGACCGTGATGGTCAGGGTGCCCGTGGCGCCGGTGTTGGTCGTGTAGGTGCCGATGGCGCTCCCACGCCAGCTTGAGCCAGGCGTGAAGTACCAAGTTCCGTCAGGATCCCATCCGAAGGGAACCGGATCGTCATCGTCCCCGGCATCGAATGCGAATGAAGTCACGCGCAGTGCGGAGTCGACGTCGCTGTCATTTGTCAAGACGTTGCCGGTGATCTGACCACCGCCAGCGACCACGGAAGCGGAGTCGTCCTTTGTGACCGTCGGGTCGTCGACGGGCGTCACCGTGACGGTGAGCGTGCCGAGCGCGCCGGTGGTGGTGGCGTAGCCGACGAGCGCCGTGCCGCTCCAGTCGGCGGCGGGCGCGTAGGTCCAGTCGCCGCCGGGCCGGATGGTGAAGGAGCCGGGCGCCCGGGCGGCGTTGTGCTCGAGGATCCGCAGCGGGCTGTCGACGTCGCTGTCGTTGACGAGGACGTTGCCGGAGACGACGCCGTCCTCGAGCACGCCAGCCGATTCGTCGACCGTGATGGTCGGGTCGTCGGCGGGCTTGATCTCGATCCGCACGACCGCCACGCTGCGCCGACCGCGCCTGTCGACGGCCCGGTAGAGGAACCGGTCCCGCCCCGACCAGTCGGCCGTCGGCCGGTAGCGGATCGCGCCGCGCCGGCCCAGCTTGACCGTGCCGTGGCGCGGGGCCTTGACCACCACGACCCGGCGCACCGCGCGACGGACCCGGTCGTTGGCGAGCACGCCGTGCGACGCCTTGACGCGGAGCACGGTGTCCTCGACGCCGGTGTAGCGGTCGTTGCGCACCAGTCGCGCCGCGGACGCCGACGGCGCCAGGACGGCGAGCACCCCCAGCACGCACGCCAGCGCGATCGTGGCCGCGCCGAAGCGCCGCGTGCCCGAGAGACCCATGCTCGGGAGGTTACAAGCCACGCGCCCCGGATCATGCCCCCGGCCAGCGTGGAGCGGCGGCGTCCGAGGCCGGGATACCCGGTGCACCGGGTATTCCCTCGCTTCTCGGGCATTGCAACACCCGAGAAGCGAGGGAACACCTCGAGAAGTCGGTCGCGGGGTCGCGGCAGCGCCCGGCCCTATGAAGCCAGCCGGACCTCGGACAGCTCGACGGCCTCGCGGAACGCCTTCGCGACGTACGGCGGCACGGTCAACCCGCGCCGGTGGGCCCAGAGCAGCTCGCGCTCGACCCGGGAGATCTGCTCGGCGAAGTCGTCGGAGCGCCCGTCGATGCCGAGCGAGTGCATCAGGTCGCCGAAGTCGGCCCTCTGCGCTTCGTCGTTGGCGCCGACGGGAGCGAAGGAGAAGTGCCGCATCCGGCGGACCATCCACCGCTGCCAGCCCGCGAGCTGCGCCCACAGGCCGCGGGCCGAGAGCTGGTAGAACGCGTAGTGGCCGGGCTCCTGCCGCTTGATCGGGGCGATCACGGTGCGGGCGACGGCCTCCTCGCCCAGCTCCACGACGCCCTCGTGGAGCAGGTTGTAGGCGACCACCGCGGAGCGCTCGGTGGCCATGCCGGTGAGGTAGTAGAGCATCCGGCAGACGTCCTGGAAGGCGTCGAGGTGCGCGAGCGCGCCGAGGAGCTTCATCTTGATGCCGACCGAGGTGAGGTCGGCGACCGCGGCCGGGCGCCCGAGGTGCACCTGGAGCTGGTCGAGGATCAGCCCGTGGCGGGTCTCCTGCGGCTGCCACACCTCCGCGTAGAAGCGCCGATCGATCTCGGGCGGGTCGGGCAGCAGCGTCGTGAGCTCGAGGACGTTGCGGTCCACCTCGAGCTCGACCCGCGCCATGTAGTCGAGCACGTGGCCGTAGCGGGCGTTGAAGAGGTCGGGACGTCGTACGGCGTAGTCCACGGAGTCGAGATCGATCGGTGGGTGCTCGTGACCGAGTCGGTCGACGTGCTCGGCCAGCCTCGCTTCGTTGAGGGACACACGCGCCATTGCAGAATCCTAGGTGGAGGTTAGGGGAGCCTTCATCGGGGATGACCCCGATACCGTCCGGGGTGTGACGGACGCCGCAGGATCGGTCGCAGGGTCGGGAGGGGTCCGCCTGGGCACGGCCGCCGGCCGGGCGGTCGTCGCGGCCGCCGTGCTCGGTTCGGGCATGACGATGCTCGACGGGACCGTCGTCAACGTCGCGCTGCGCACGATCGGCGACGACCTCGACGCCTCGCTCGCGCAGCTGCAGTGGATCTCGAACGGCTACCTGCTCTCGCTGGCGAGCTTCATCCTGCTGGGCGGGTCGCTGGGTGACCGGTACGGCCGGCGGCGGATGTTCGTGGTCGGCACGGTCTGGTTCGCCGCCGCCTCCCTGCTGTGCGGGGTGGCGCCGACGGCCGAGGTCCTGATCGCGGCCCGGGTGCTGCAGGGCTGCGGCGCCGCGCTGCTGACGCCCGGCAGCCTCGCGATGATCCAGGGGGCGTTCGTGCGCGCGGACCGCGCCGCCGCCATCGGCGCGTGGTCGGGCCTGGGCAGCATCGCCGCGGCGATCGGTCCGTTCGTGGGCGGCGGGCTGGTGGAGTACGCCCACTGGCGCTGGATCTTCCTGATCAACCTGCCCCTGGCCGTCGTGACGGTGTTGATCGCCCAGCAGGCCGTCCCCGAGACGCTCGACCCGAACGCGCCACGCCGCTTCGACCTCGTCGGCGCGCTGATGGCGGCGCTCTTCCTGGGCGGCATCACCTATGCGCTGATCGAGTGGGGAGACCCACTCGCGCCGTGGGCCGTGGTGCTGGCCGCACTCGCCGGCGCGGCGTACGTCGTCGACGAGCGCCGCAGCGACCACCCGATGCTGCCGCTGGGCATCTTCGCCGACCGCACGTTCAGCGCCGCCAACGCGATGACGCTGGTCGTCTACGCGGCTCTCGGCGCCGTGCTCTTCTTCCTGGTGCTCCAGCTCCAGACCGTCAGCGGCTACACCGCGCTCGAGGCGGGGGTCGCGACCCTGCCGATCACGGTCTGCATGCTCTTCCTGGCGAAGAAGGGCGGCGAGCTCGCGACCCGCATCGGCCCGCGGATCCCGATGACCGTGGGGCCACTCGTGATGGCGGCGGGCACCCTGCTCCTGCTCGGCGTCGACGACGACCTCAGCTACTGGCGCGACGTGCTGCCCGGGCTCACCGTCTTCGGCCTCGGCCTCGCCCTGATGGTCGCGCCGCTCACCGCGACCGTGCTCGCGGCGGCGCCGGACGAGCACGCCGGCATCGCCAGCGGCGTCAACAACGCCGTCGCCCGGGCGGGCTCGCTCCTCGCAGTCGCCGCGCTGCCGGTCGCCGTCGGCCTCGGCGGAGAGGAGTACGCCGATCCGGTCGCGCTCGACGCGGCGTACGACTCCGCCACCGTCATCTGCGCCGTGCTGCTCGCGCTGGGCGGTCTGATCTCGTGGGTGACGATCCGGCGGCCGGAGGGCTAGACTCGACGCGTTGGTGCGCATCCCGAAATGAGTTGCATCATGCGCAACAAGCCATCGAACCGTCAGACGCTGACGCGGCTGCTCGAGCAGGCCCGTTACGAGGTGCTGCCCACGCCGAGCACGGAGCAGAAGGTGCTCGACCACGTGCCCCGCGACGTCGTCGTCACGGTGACCGCGTCGCCGAGCAAGGGCCTCGAGGCGACGCTCGACCTCGCCGAGCGGCTGACCGGGCACGGGTACGTCGTCGTGCCCCACCTGGCGGCCCGGATGGTGGCGGGACGCACCGAGCTGGCCGAGATCGCCGATCGCCTGACGGGGAAGGGCATCTCGCGCATCTTCGTGCCCGGCGGCGACGCCGACCCGGCGGGCAGCTATCCCGACGCGCTGTCACTGCTCGAGGACCTCGCCGCGCTCGGCCGACCGTTCGCCCAGGTCGGCATCACCGGCTACCCCGAGTCGCATCCCACGATCACCGACGACCTGACGGTGCAGTCGATGTGGGACAAGCGCCGCTTCGCCACCCACGTCGTCAGCAACCTGACCTTCGACCCCGGGGTGCTGCGCGACTGGGTGCACCGGATGCGCGGGCGCGGGATCACGATGCCGCTGCTGCTCGGCATCCCCGGCCCGGTCGAGCGGACCAAGCTGCTGGCGATGGCCACGAAGATCGGCGTGGGCGAGTCGACCCGCTTCCTGGCCAAGCACAAGGGCACCTTCGCCCGCCTCGCGGCTCCGGGCGGCTTCACCGGCGAGTCGTTCCTCGAGAGGTGTGCGCCCACCCTGGGCGAACCGACCGCCCTCGTCGAGGGCCTGCACGTCTTCACGTTCAACCAGATCGCCGAGACCGAGGCGTGGCGCCAGGACCTGCTGCGGCGGTCGAGCCGCTGAGTCGAGGTCACGCGCCGAGGTCGCGCACGGATCGCGGGACCGGCAGGTCCACGGCCCACGGCGCGGGGACCGGCGGGTCGAGCACCGTGCGCACCGGCACGAGCCCGCTCCACACGTCCGGCCCGGCGCCCGCCTCCTCCGGGGTGGCCGGCCAGTCGTCGGCGACCTTGAGGAGCCAGTTGTCCGCGCCGATCGGGAGCGACAGCGCCTGGGTGGCGGCCAGCTCCTTGGGGGTCGAGGGTCGGACCTCCGCCGTACGACCCGGGATGAGCACCTCGGAGAAGACGTCGAGAGCGACGTCGTCCACCCGAGTCAGCGCGCCGCGGATGGTGGCCGAGCGGTAGTTGACCGACGACTCGAACGTCGTCGGCGCCACCACCAGCGCGTCGAGCGCGAACACCGTGAGCACCGCGGGCGCCCGGGCCGCCACGGCCCGGAGCGCACCGGCGCCGGTGGAGCCGTGCAGCAGCACCCGGTCGCCGTCGCGCGCGTAGAGCATGGGTACGGCGACGGGCTCGCCGTCCGCCACGGTCGACAGCACCCCGGCCCACTGGGAGTCGAGCAGCGCGTCGAGCACCGCCCGGTCGGTGACGCCCAGCTCGGGGAGGCGGTGGAGGTCGTGCGCGATGCCTCTTTCCACGCCGGGAAGGCTATCCGGGCTCATCCTGCGACGGTACGACGCAGCGCGTCCTCCAGCCGCGCGTGCCCGGTCTCGACGACGGTGAGTGGGAGGCCGATCCGGTCGGCCGCCCCGGCGGCCAGTCGGCGCAGCTCGTCGTCCGGCGCCTGCGCCAGCCAGACGACGCGGGTGTAGTGGCCGAAGTAGGCGTCACGCAGCTCGGGCCACCGGTCGAGGCCGAGCTCCTGCTCGACGGTCCGCGCGAACGACCTGACCAGGAAGTCGGTGAGCAGGTAGGTGCCCGGCTGCTCGTCGAAGAACCGCCCGATGCGCGACGCCCCGGCGTACACGTCGTAGCAGTGCAGGCCGGGCAGCCGGGCCAGCCCGAGCTCGGCGCAGACGGCGTCGAGCGCGCCGTAGGTGCCGCAGTCGGCGTATCCGACGACGACGGACGAGTAGGACGCCTGCAGCGGGCCCGCCAGCCGGCGCACCGCGTCGGCGATCAGATGGGGCTGGTTGTGCAGCAGCGGCGGCAGCGGGTGGACGTCGACGGGCCAGCCGTGGCGGGCCACGATCTCCAGGCAGGGCTGGGCGATCGCGCCACAGGCGACGAGCGCGGTCCTGAGGCTTCGAGAGGGGCGCAGAACGCCCTCCTCAACCACCGAAGGAGAGCTGGTCGACGAAGAGGTCGTTGAAGTCGGCGCGGTCGGAGAGCTCGACATAGGTCACCTCCTCGAGCAGCGCTCGGGCGCCCGCGCGCTCACGGACGGAGAGGAGCGCCATC
The DNA here is from genome assembly GCF_029210375.1 of Nocardioides sp. YIM 152315. Lineage (GTDB taxonomy): Bacteria > Actinomycetota > Actinomycetes > Propionibacteriales > Nocardioidaceae > Nocardioides. The sequence goes on from NZ_JARGER010000037.1 coordinate 386,798, forward strand.
TTGGCGCCCTCGCCCGCGACGTTGCCGGCGGCGACGATGCGCAGCACCGGGAGCTTCGGGACGAGCCCGATCCGGACGGCCGAGGCGGCGGAGAGGTAGGAGCCGAAGGACCCGGCGAGCAGCACCTGCTGGACGTCGCGGTGCTCGAGGCCGAGCTCCTCGAGCAGCAGCGTCCAGCCGGTCGAGATCGCGGCCTTCGCGAACTGGAGTTCCCGCACGTCGCGCTGCGAGAGCACGACGCAGTCCTCGGGCTCGGCGTCCGGCGTCGGCCGGTGGAGCACGAAGACGCGCTCCTGCCCGAGGTAGGTGAGCCGGTCGGCGAGCGAGGGCGCGATCTCCTTGGCGACGTCGTCGGCGACATACCGCCCGGACGCGTCGAGGAGCCCGACCTTCACCAGCTCGGCCACCGCGTCGACGAGCCCGGATCCGCAGAGCCCCTTCGGCTCGACGTCGCCGATGACCCCGAGCTCCACGCCCTCGCCGAGCTTGACCACTTCGACCGCGCCGTCCGCCGCACGCATGCCGCAGCGGATCGCCCCGCCCTCGAACGCCGGCCCCGCCGGCGCCGCGGTGGAGAGGATCCGGTCGCCGTCGCTGACGACGATCTCGCAGTTGGTGCCGACGTCGATGAAGAGACGGGTGCGCTTGTCACGGTCCATGCCGGTGGCGAGCATGCCCGCGACGATGTCGCCGCCGACGTACGCGCCGAGGGCCGGGAAGAGCGTGACCCGGGCGCGGGGATGGAGCGCCAGTCCCAGGTCGGCCGCGAGCAGGTCGGGCGGCTGCGCCGTCGACATGACGAACGGCGCGACGCCCAGCGGCTCCGGGTCGATCCCCAGCGCGAGCGCCGTCATCGTCGCGTTGCCGGCCAGCGCGACCTCGTAGACGTGCGCCGGGTCGACGCCACCCTCGGTGCAGACCTGCTCCGCCAGCACCGCGAGCGTCTCGCAGGCGGCGGTCCGCAGTCGACCGAGAGCGTCCGGGTCCAGCATCGTCGCGCTGATCCGGGTGATCACGTCGCCGCCGAAGGGCTGCTGCCGGTTGAGCATCGACGCCACCGCGACGGGCGTGCCGGTCGAGACGTCGAGCAGTGTCGCGACGACGGTGGTGGTGCCCAGGTCGAAGGCGATGCCGTACGCCGTGCGCGTGGTGTCGCCCGGCTCGACGTCGACGAGCGCCTCGTCGACCACGACCGCCGTCACCTTGAAGTCGGCCCGGCGGAGCACGGTGGGCAGCCGGCGCAGCACGTGCAGGTCGGGCACGGGCTCGAGGTCGTCGATCGCCTCGAGCAGCCGGGCGAGGTCGGTGCGCTGGTCGGCGAGCGTGGCCTCGTCGAGCTCGACGTACCGCTTCTGGATCGCGGGCCGCAGGATCACCTGGCGCCCCACGCCGACGGTCGCGGCCTTGGGCCGGGTGGTGAGCGGCGGGACATCGACCGCCAGGTCGCGGGTGGCGTTGACCAGGCAGGCGAGCCGCCAGCCGGCGTCGAGCTGCTCGCGGGTGAACGTCTTGACGTCGTGCCGCGTGATGGGTGTGGACCCCTCGACGCGCACCTTGCACTTGTGGCAGGTGCCGTGGCCGCCGCACGTGGAGTCGATGGCGATGCCGTTCCACGACGCGGCGTCGAAGACGGTGACGCCCGGCGGCACGCGCACCGTCCGCTGCGCCTCGTCGACCGTGAAGCTCAGGTCGACGCGACCGGTCCCGTCGTGCTCGGCGCCCCGCTCGGTCATGACGCCGTCGCGGCGGCCTTCGCCCGGTGGGCGGCGATCCACGCCATGCCCCACTCGTCGTGGTCGAGGAACACGTCGGCCGCCTTGACCGCGTCGACGATCTGCGGCGTGCGGGTGTCCATGATCGCGCTGGTCAACCCGGCGGTCATCGCCATCGGCAGCCAGGCCGCCCCGAGCGTGTGTCGGTCGGGCATGCCGAAGGAGGTGTTGGACGCCCCGCAGGTCATGTTCACGCCGTGCTCGTCGCGGATCCGGCGCATCGTGTCCATCGTCACGAGGGCGGTGGTCGTGTCGGCGCCGATCGGCATCGCGAGCGGGTCGATCACGATGTCGGCCTTCGCGATGCCGTACTCCTCGGTCGCGACGCGGATGATCTTCGCCGCGAGCTCGAGCCGCTTGTCGGCCTCCATCGGGATCTCGTCCTCGTCGTTGGGCAGCGCGATGATCGCGGCGTCGTGCCTCTTGACGAGCGGGAGGATCGCGGCGAGCCGGTCGTCCTCGGCGGTGACGGAGTTGACCAGGGCGCGGCCCTCGTAGACCGACAGCCCGGCCTCGAGCGCCTCGACGACCGACGAGTCGATGCAGATCGGCAGGTCGGTCAGGGACTGCACCATCCGGATCGCCCCGGCGAGCAGCTCCGGCTCGTCGGTCAGCGGGACGCCCATGTTGACGTCGAGCACGTCGGCGCCGCCCTCGACCTGGGCCTTGACGTCGCGCTCGATCGCGGACAGGTCACCGGCGCGGAGCTGCTCCTGGAAGATCCGGCGGCCGGTCGGGTTGATCCGCTCGCCGATCAGGCAGAAGCGCCGGTCGTGCCCGATCACGACCTCCTTGCGCGCCGATCGCAGCACGGTGTGCAGGGGCGCTCCCTCGTAGGCCATCAGGCCGGGACCTTCGTGCGGCGCTCGTTGATCAGCGCCTTGGCCCGCTTGACGGTCGCCGAGGCGTCGGCGGCGTACCCGTCGGCACCGACCGCGTCGGCGTACTCCTGCGTCACCGGGGCGCCGCCGACCATGACCACGACCGAGTCGCGGAGCCCGGCCTTCTCGAGCGCGTTGATGTTCGCCTTGAACATCGGCATGGTCGTGGTGAGGAACGCGGAGAACCCCACGATGTCGGGCCGGTGCTCCTCGATCGCGGAGACGAACTTCTCGGGCGCCACCTGCACGCCGAGGTCGATCACCTCGAAGCCGGCGCCCTCGAGCATGATGTTGACCAGGTTCTTGCCGATGTCGTGGACGTCGCCCTTGACGGTGCCCATCAGGAACTTGCCGATCGTCTCGACGCCGGTCTCGGCGAGCAGCGGCCGCAGCCGCTCCATCGCGCCGGCCATCGCGCGGCCGGCGATCAGCATCTCGGGCACGAAGAAGTCGCCGCGCTCGAAGCGGGCGCCGACCTCCTCGAGGGAGGGGATCAGCGCGTCGAAGAGCAGCGTCTGCGGCTCCATCGCGATCGACAGGCCCTCCTCGGTCAGCTCGAGGACGCGCGGGGCGTTGCCGACCAGCGTCTCGTCGTACAGCCCTTGCAGGATCTCCTCAGGGTTCATGCCACACCCTCCTTGGGCGCTCGGCCGCGCAGGAGCATGGACAGCTGCGCGGCATGGGACGACAGGTTGGAGCCGAGCTCCTCGAGGCGGTCCTCGAGTCGCGGGGTGGGTCCCGAGATGCCGAGGGCGGCGACGACGTCGCCGCGGGTGCCCCGGACGGGTACGGCGATGCCGGTCAAGCCGACCTCGAGCTCGTCGTGCGTGACCGTCCACCCGCGCTTGCGGGCGCGGGCGCCGTCGCGGCGCAGCCCCTCGAGGGTCGTGATGGTCGCCTCGGTGAGAGGCTGGAGCTCGGTGTCCGGCAGGGGCAGTGCGCCCCACGCGTAGAACACCTTGCCGAGCGCGGAGGAGTGCGCGGGGACCTCGATCTCGGTCCAGTCGCGGGTGCCGAGCAGATAGCGACTGTCGACCTGGGCGACCTGCACGACCTTCTCGCCGCGGGTCACCGACAGGTGCACGGTCTCGGAGATCTCCTCGCCGATCTGCTCCATCGCCGGCCGGGCCAGCCGGACCATCTCGTCCCACGGGTCGTGCCGCGCGGCGTACAGCCAGAAGAGGCTGCCGGCGACGTAGGACCCGTCGTCGTCGCGCTCGAGGAGGCCGCCGCGCTCGAGGGCGGCGAGCATGCGCGACGTCGTCGACTTCGCCAGCCCGCTGGACTCCTGGAGGTCGCCGAAGGTGAGCGGCTCGTCGGCGTGCACGACCGTCGACACGAGCGCCGCCGCCCGGTCGACGGCCTGGGTGCCCGTGCTCGACTCCGCCGTCGCCTGTGCCCTCGCCTGCGCCACCATTCTCCCTCTGGTCAGTGATCCCATGATGTGGAACTGTGGTCCCACATCATGAGGTTAGGCAGGAGGACCGATGTTCCGCAACCAGATGCCGCGATACGAAGTGCTGTCCGAGGAGGCGATGTCGACGCTCGACGGTGGATGGCGACGCCTGGTCAGCGAGATCGGGGTCGAGTTCATGGACGTCCGCGCCCGCGACCTGTTCGCCGCGGCCGGCCAGAAGGTCGACGACAACACGGTCTTCCTCGACCCCGACTTCGTGCTGGATCAGGTGGCGAAGGCGCCGCGGGAGTTCGACCTCCAGGCGCGCAACCCCGAGCACTCGGTCCACATCGGCGGCGACGCGATGGCGTTCGGCGCCGTCTACGGTCCGCCGTTCGTGCGTGAGGGCGACGTCCGCCGCGACGGCACGATGGACGACTTCCGCAACTTCGCGCGCCTCGCGCAGTCCTTCGCCGCGCTCGACTCGGCGGGTGGCGTGGTCACCGAGCCCAACGACACCCCGCTCGACAGCCGGCACCTCGACATGACCTACGCGCTGCAGACGCTGACCGACAAGGCCTACATGGGCAACGTCGTCTCCGGAGTCAACGCCCGCGACACGATCGCGATGACCGAGATCCTCTTCGGGTCGCGCGCCGCGATCGAGGAGACCCCGGCGCTGATCTCGCTGATCAACTGCAACTCACCGCTGCGCTGGGACGACCGGATGCTCGAGGCGCAGTTCGAGTACTCGGCGGCCAACCAGCCCGTCGTGCTCACGCCGTTCATCCTGATGGGCGCGATGTCACCGGTGACGGTGCCCGCCGCGCTGGTGCAGCAGATGGCCGAGGCGCTCTCGGGCATCGCGCTGTCGCAGCTGATCCGGCCGGGCTGCCCGGTCGTCTTCGGGTCGTTCCTCTCGAACATCGACATGCAGTCCGGCTCGCCGACCTTCGGCACCCCGGAGTCCGGCATCGGCCTGCTCTGCACCGGGCAGATCGCGCGGCACTTCAACCTCCCGTTCCGCACCGGGGGTGGCCTGACGTCGTCGCAGGTGCCGGACGCGCAGGCCGGCTACGAGGCGCTGATGACGCTGCTGCCGACGTTCCTCGCCGGCGCCAACTTCGTCATGCACTCCGCGGGCTGGCTCGAGGGCGGCCTGGTGGCGGGCTACGAGAAGTTCGTCATCGACGCCCAGCTCGTGGAGATGCTGCAGCACGAGTTCACGCCGCTGGAGATCGACGCGGCCTCCCTCGCCTTCGACGCCCACGAGGAGGTCGGCCACGGGGGGCACTTCCTCGGCGCGATGCACACGATGGAGCGCTTCCGCACCTGCTTCTACCGACCGTTCCTCTCCTCGTCGGAGAACTACGAGCGCTGGATGCGGGGCGGCGCCAAGGACACCGCCGCCCGCGCCACGGAGATCTATCGCAAGAGGCTCGAGGAGTACGAGCCCCCGCCGCTGGACGACGCGATCCGCGAGGAGCTCGAGGCCTACGTCGTACGCCGGCGTGCCGAGCTCGGCGATTGAGAGCCGTCGAATCGGGACTTTCTGACGGTCGAGTCGGGAGAAAAGTCCGGATTCAACCGTCAGAACTCCCGATTCAACGGGCTATCGGAAGACGACGGTCCGGGAGCCGTTGGGCAGGACCCGCGACTGGGAGTGCCAGCGGACGGCGCGGGAGAGCACCTGTGCTTCGACGTCGCGGCCGGCCGAGACGAGCTGGTCCTGGTCGTAGGTGTGGTCGACGCGCATGACGTCCTGCTCGATGATCGGGCCCTCGTCGAGGTCGCCGGTCACGTAGTGCGCGGTCGCGCCGACCAGCTTCACGCCGCGGTCGAAGGCCTGGTGGTAGGGCTTCGCGCCCTTGAAGCTGGGCAGGAACGAGTGGTGGATGTTGATCGCCCGCCCCGACAGCTGCCGGCACAGGTCGTCGGAGAGCACCTGCATGTAGCGGGCCAGCACGACGAGGTGCACGGCGTGCTTGTCCACGAGCCGCATCAGCTCGGCCTCGGCCTCCGGCTTGGTCCCGGGCGTCACCGGCACGTGGTGGAAGGGGATGCCGTACGACGCCGCCAGCGTCTCGGCGTCCGGGTGGTTGGAGACGATCGCCGGGATGGTGATCTGCAAGGAGCCGGTGCTGGCCCGGAAGAGCAGGTCGTTGAGGCAGTGCAGCTGCTTGGAGACCATGATCAGTGTCCGGTACGGCTCGGAGGCGTCCCAGATCTCGTAGGTCATCTCGAACTGCTCGGCGACGGGGGCGAAGGCCTCCCGCATGACGTCGGCGTCCACCGGCCCGGGTGCCACGAAGTCGATGCGCATGAAGAACCGGTCGGTGAGGCGGTCGCCGAACTGCTGGCTCTCGAGGATGTTGCCTCCGCGCGACACCAGGAACCCGGAGACGGCATGCACGATGCCGGGGCGGTCGGGGCAGGAGAGGATGAGGACGTAGTCGCCCGCCGGGGTGGTGGGAATGGCAAGGGACACGGGCGGATCCACCTTCCGGCGCTGGGCTCTCCTGACATGCGGCCGCGTTGCGCTGGCCGAAACGCATTCTGCGATACGCAACACCGCTTTGGGCTACTCTCCGAGCATGAGCGAGGGGCCCGCCGGAGTCCAGTCGGTCGACCGCGCCCTGACCGTGCTCGAGGTGCTCGCTCGGGTCGGCGAGGCCGGCGTGACCGAGATCGCCGGCGAGCTGGGCGTCCACAAGAGCACGGCGTTCCGGCTGGTGGCGACGCTCGAGGCGCACCGCCTGGTGGAGCAGACCGGTGACCGCGGCCGGTACCGGCTGGGGGTCGGCGTGCTCCGTCTCGCCGGCGCGACGACCGCGCGTCTCGACCTGGTGCAGGAGGCGCGCCCGGTGTGCCGCCAGCTGGCGGCCGACACCGGTGAGACCGTCAACATCGCGGTGCTGTCGGACCGCTCGGCGCTCTACCTCGACCAGGTGGCCGGATCCTCCGCGCTCCAGCCGCACAACTGGGTCGGCCAGCACATCCCGCTGCACGCGACCAGTAACGGCAAGGTGCTGCTCAGCGGCCTCGACGACGGACGGCTGGCCGACGTGCTCGGGTCGCTCGCCCGCTACACCCCGCTCACGATCACGACGAAGGCCAAGCTGCGCGACGAGCTCGGTCGGGTCCGCGAGCAGGGGTACGCCGTGGCGGTCGACGAGCTCGAGGAGGGCCTGACCGCGGCGGCGGCGCCGGTGCGCAACGCGCACGGAGACGTGGTCGCGTCGATGAGCGTGTCGGGCCCGTCCTTCCGGCTCGGGCCGGCCCGCGTGGACGACGTCGTCCCCCAGCTGGTCGCCGCGGCGGCCGAGGTCTCGCACCGTCTCGGCTGGGGTCAGCGATAGCGCCCTTCACGTGCGCAGGGGTCCAGACCTCCGCCGTCCGGGCTTGACGTGTGACCCAGGTCACAGCGACACTGCGGGCCCCTTCCCTCGCGGGTGCGTCAGGCCGCCGTGGCACGCCGACCGGCTCCCCGGGGGTCCCTGACCACGGTTCCATCGACTGGGGGCCGCGCCCGGCCGGGTCCCGCACCCGGCCGGGCGCGATGCGTCCGGGGTGCGCGCGGCCGGATCACCGCTGGGTGACATCTGGTCGATTCGCTTGACGGCCGGGGGTGGGGTGTCCATTCTCAGGACTGAGAACCAGTTGCGCGGAGAGCATCGTGTTGCGGCATACGCAACATGGGTTGTCCCCGCAGAATGGGGTGCCGGTGGCCGAGCTCTACCTCGACGGCGCGTGGACGGGCGCAGTGGGTGGGGCGCGCCGCGAGATCAGGTGCCCGGCGGACGGCGCCCTGGTCGCCACCGTGGACGAGGCCGGCGCCGCCGACACCGAGCGCGCGATCGCGGCGGCGTACGGCGCCTTCCACGACGGTCCCTGGCCACGGGCGTCGAGTCGCGAGCGCGGCGACCTGCTGCTCCGGCTCGCCGACCTCCTCGAGCGCGACGCCGACGAGGTCGCGCGGCAGGAGTCGCTCGACACCGGGAAGCGCCTCGTCGAGAGCGCGTACGACGTGGCCGACGTCGTCGCGGTGCTCCGCCACTACGGCCGGGTCGCAACGGAGGACGCCGGACGGGTCGTCGACACCGGGAACCCTGACGTGGTCAGCCGCATCGTCCACGAGCCGGTCGGCGTCTGCGGCCTCATCACGCCGTGGAACTACCCGCTGCTCCAGGTCTCGTGGAAGGTCGCGCCGTGCCTCGCCGCGGGCAACACCTTCGTGCTGAAGCCCAGCGAGCTCACGCCGCACACCGCGATCCACCTGATGCGCCTGCTTGAGGAGGCCGGGCTGCCGGCGGGCGTGGGCAACCTCGTCCTCGGTGCTGGAGCGACGGCCGGAGTCCCGCTGGCCACCGACCCCCGGGTCGACCTCGTCTCCTTCACCGGGGGCCTGGAGACCGGACGGCGGCTGATGGCCGCGGCGTCGACGACGGTGAAACGGGTGGCGCTCGAGCTCGGTGGCAAGAACCCCAACGTGGTGTTCGCCGACGCCGACCTCGAGGTCGCCCTCGACTTCGCGCTGACGGCGGTCTTCCTGCACTCGGGCCAGGTCTGCTCCGCGGGCGCGCGCCTGCTGGTCGAGGAGGAGATCCACGACGACTTCGTCGACCGCCTCGTCGACCGCGCCGAGCGGATCCGGCTCGGCGGGCCGTTCGACGACAAGGCGGAGACCGGCCCGCTCACCAGCGCCGCCCACCGCGACAAGGTCGAGGCGTACGTCGCACGCGGACTCGCCGAGGGCGCCGTGCTCCGCACCGGCGGACGCCGCCCCGACGACCCGGCGCTCGCCGACGGCTTCTACTACCTGCCGACGATCCTCGACGGCTGCCGCAGCGACATGTCGGTCACGCAGGACGAGTCGTTCGGGCCGGTGCTGACCGTCGAGACGTTCCGCGACGAGGACGACGCCGTCCGCATCGCCAACGACTCGATCTACGGGCTGGCCGGCGCGGTCTGGACGCAGGACGCCGGCAAGGGCCAGCGGGTCGCCGGCCGGCTGCGGATGGGCACGGTCTGGATCAACGACTACCACCCGTACGTGCCGCAGGCCGAGTGGGGCGGCTACAAGCAGTCGGGCGTCGGCCGCGAGCTCGGGCGGGCCGGACTCGATGAGTACCGCGAGACCAAGCACGTCTGGCACAACATCCGCCCCCAGGAGCAGAGGTGGTTCTCGTGAGCCCGGGGGTGGGCATGACCCGCGACAGGTACGACTACGTCATCGTGGGTGGCGGCTCGGCCGGGTGCGCACTCGCCAACCGCCTCTCCGCCGACCCCGGCACCTCGGTGCTGGTCCTCGAGGCCGGCCGGTCCGACTTCCGTATCGACCCCTTCATCCACATGCCGGCGGCGCTGCCCTTCCCCATCGGGAACCGGCTCTACGACTGGCGCTACGAGACCGACCCCGAGCCACACCTGAACGACCGCCGGGTGTTCCACGCGCGCGGCAAGGTCCTCGGCGGCTCGTCGTCGATCAACGGCATGATCTTCCAGCGCGGCAACCCGATGGACTACGAGCGGTGGGCCGCGGACCCGGGGATGAAGAAGTGGGACTACCTCCACTGCCTGCCCTACTTCAAGAGGATGGAGCACCTGCTGCTCCCCGACGGCAGCAACGGCGCCGATCCCTGGCGCGGCGGCGACGGTCCGCTCGTCCTCGAGCGCGGGCCCGCCGACAACCCGCTCTTCGGCGCGTTCTTCGAGGCGGCCCAGCAGGCCGGCTACCCGCTCACCGACGACGTCAATGGCTACCGGCAGGAGGGCTTCGCCAGGTTCGACCGCAACGTGCACCGCGGCCGACGGCTGTCGGCCGCGCGCGCCTACCTGCACCCCGTGAGGCATCGGAGCAACCTCAGGGTCGAGACGCTGGCCTTCGTCACGGGCGTGCGCGTCCGGGGCACCCGGGCCGTCGGGGTCGACTACCTGCGCGCCGGCCGCGTCCGGCGTACGGCGGAGGCCGGCGAGGTGATCCTCTGCGGCGGCGCGATCAACACCCCGCAGCTGCTCCAGCTCTCGGGCGTCGGCGACGCCGAGCTGCTGCGACAGCACGGGATCCCGGTCGTCCAGCACCTGCCGGGGGTCGGCGCCAACGCCCAGGACCACCTCGAGGTCTACATCCAGTACGCCTCGAAGCAGCCGGTGTCGATCGCCCCCGGCCTGCGGTGGCGGCGGCGCCCGGGGATCGGCTACCAGTGGCTGGTCCATCGCCGCGGGCTCGGGGCGACCAACCACTTCGAGGGCGGTGGATTCTGTCGCAGCAACGACGACGTCGACTACCCCAACCTGATGTTCCACTTCCTGCCCGTCGCGATCCGGTACGACGGGTCCGCGCCGACCGAGGGACACGGCTACCAGGTGCACATCGGGCCGATGTACGCCGACACCCGCGGCCACGTCCGGATCCGGTCGCGGGACCCGCGCCAGCACCCCTCGATCCTCTTCAACTACCTGTCGACGCCCAACGACCGCCGCGAGTGGGTGGAGGCCGTCCGCGTCGCGCGCGACATCCTCAACCAGCCGGCGTTCGAGCCCTACAACGACGGGGAGCTCTCGCCCGGCCGCCGGGTCGAGACCGACGAGCAGATCCTCGACTGGGTCCGCGCCGACGCCGAGACCGCGCTGCATCCGTCGTGCACGGCGAAGCTGGGCGTCGACGAGTCGGCCGTCGTCGACCCGGGCTCGATGCGTGTCCACGGCGTGGAGGGCCTGCGGGTCGTCGACGCGTCGGTCTTCCCCTACGTCACCAACGGCAACATCTACGCCCCCGTGATGATGGTCGCCGAGAAGGCCGCGGACCTCATCGCCGGCAACACGCCGCTCCCGCCCGCCGACGCGCCGTACTACCGCCACCGCGACGGCATGCCGCTCTACCCCGAGGAGTCCCGATGAGCGATGCCGCACTGTCCGTGAGGAGCCTCTGGAAGATCTTCGGCCGCGGCTCCGACCGCATCGTCGGCACGCCGGACGCCGACCTCTCGCGTGCCGACCTCAAGGAGAGGACCGGCTGCGTGGTCGGCGTCCGGGACGTGTCCTTCGAGGTCGCGCCCGGCGAGGTCTTCGTCGTGATGGGCCTGTCCGGCTCGGGCAAGTCGACGCTGGTGCGTTGCCTGACGCGCCTCATCGAGCCGACCGCCGGCGAGGTCGCCATCGACGGCCGCGACGTGATGAGGGCGAGCGAGGGCGAGCTGCGGGACCTGCGGCGTACCCATGCGTCGATGGTGTTCCAGCACTTCGGGCTGCTGCCGCACCGCCAGGTGATCGACAACGTCGCCTACGGACTCGAGGTCCGTGGCGTCGGGAGGAAGGAGCGCCGGGCCAAGGCCGCGGAGGTCGTCGACCTGGTCGGCCTCTCCGGATACGAGGCGTCCTACCCCGACCAGCTCTCCGGCGGCATGCAGCAGCGCGTCGGCCTGGCGCGGGCCCTCGCCAGCGACCCGTCGCTCCTGCTCTTCGACGAGCCGTTCTCGGCGCTCGACCCGCTGATCCGGCGGGACATGCAGAACGAGGTGATCCGGCTCCACCACGAGCTCGGCAAGACAATGGTCTTCATCACCCACGACCTGCAGGAGGCGCTCAAGCTCGGCGACCGGATCCTGATCATGCGCGACGGCGAGGTCGTGCAGATCGGTACGCCGGACGAGGTGGTCGGCGCCCCGGCCGACGACTACGTCAAGGACTTCACCTCCGAGGTGCCGAAGTCGCACGTGCTCACGCTCAAGTGGGTGATGCGCGAGCCGCGGCCCGACGACTCGTCGGAGGGCCCGGTGATGACCTCCGACACCGTGGTGCGCAAGGCGGCGCAGGCCGCGCTGGCCTCCGACCACCCGGTGCGGGTCGTCGACGGCGGTGAGCTCGTCGGAATCGTCGACGACGACGCGATCCTCCGGGTCGTGGTCGCCGAGGAGGAAGTCTCCGCATGAGCACCCCGTCAAGTTCCACGCTCCACTCGCTGCGCTCGCTCCGCGCACAACTTGTCGGGGACCCCGCATGAGCACCCCGTCAAGTTCCACGCTCCACTCGCTGCGCTCGCTCCGCGCACAACTTGTCGGGGACCCCGCATGACGGCCACCCTCACCCCGCCCCGGGTCGAGCCGGACGCGGAGCCGCCCGTCGTCCGCGAACGCCCGAGCATGCCGCGCTGGGCCTGGGCCCTGGTCGTCGTCGGCGTATGGATCCTGGTCTACCTGGTCACCAAGGGCCAGGACACGCTCGCGCTCCCGGGCCGGGAGCACACCGACCTGCACGAGACGCTGACCGGCTTCCGCGACGACGTGCTCGCGAGCCGGGACACCAACCCGCTGATCCAGCTGACCTACAACATCGGCCAGGCCTTCGTGGACCTGGTCGACTGGGCGCAACGGATGATCTCGGTGCCCGACCTGCCGCGGCCCGTGCCGCAGATCGGCTGGCTCGGCGTCACCGCGATCGCGACCTGGGTCGGTCTGGCCGTCGCCGGCTGGCGCATCGCGATCCTGGTCGGCGCCTCCTTCGTGTCCTTCGGGCTCTTCGGCTACTGGTCCGACTCGATGGACCTGCTCATCGTCACCTTCGTCGCCGTCGCCGTGTCGGTGCTCATCGGGATGCCCTTCGCCATCTGGCTCGGCACGACCCGGCGACCGGCGGTGGTCGCGGCCATCAACGTCGTCCTCGACATCCTGCAGACGATGCCGACCTTCGTGTACCTGCTGCCGGTCGTGCTCTTCGTCGGCATCGGCGCCTCGGCGGCGGTGGTCTGCACGGTCCTCTACGCCTTCCCGCCGATCGTCCGGATCGCCGGACACGGCATCCGCAGCGTCTCGGCCACGACCATCGAGGCGACCGACGCCTCCGGCCAGACCCGGGGCCAGCGGCTCCGCAAGGTCCAGCTGCCCATGGCCCGCAAGACGATCGTCGTCGGCGTCAACCAGTCGATCATGGCCGCGCTGTCGATGGCCACGATCGCCGCCTTCGTCGACGGGCCCGGCCTCGGCCAGCCCGTGCTGGCCGCGCTGACCCGGATCGACGTCGGCGGCGCCTTCGTGCCCGGCATGCTCATCGTGGTCATGGCGGTGATGCTCGACCGCACCACGACGGCCGCCAGCGAGGCCTCGGAGAAGGCCGCCCGCGGCGGGATCGACCTGCGCCGGCGGCGCATCGTGCTGGCGGCCACCGCCGTGCTGGCGCTGGTGGCGGTCTACCTGTCCCGTCAGTACTTCTGGGCCGCGGAGTTCCGCGAGACCTCGTGGGGGCCGTCGCTGGCCGACGCCGTCGACTCCTTCACCGAGTGGTTCACCGACACCTTCCAGGGCGTGACCGAGGGCTTCAAGGACTTCATCAGCAGCGTGCTGCTCAACCCGATGCAGTCCCTGCTCGCCGAGTCGCCGTGGTACGTCACCGGTCTGGCGATCCTGCTGCTGGCCTTCGTCTTCGGTGGCGTGCGAGCGGTCCTCCCGACCGTCGTCTGCCTGGCCGGCATCTGGTACCTCGACCTCTGGCACGACGCGATGATCACCCTGACCATGACGCTGGTCGGCACGCTGCTGGTGATGGTCCTGGCCGTCGTCTTCGGTGTCTGGATGGCCCGGCGACGCGCGGTCGACCTGGTGCTCCGCCCGCTGCTCGACGCGGGCCAGACCATCCCGCCCTTCGTCTACCTGATCCCGATGCTGGCCCTCTTCGGCCCGACCCGCTTCACCGCCATCGTGGCGGGGGTCGTGTACGCCGGGCCGGTCGCGGTCAAGCTGGTCGCCGACGGCATCAAGGGCGTGGCGCCGACGACCATCGAGGCGTCCCGCTCGACCGGTGCGACGGCCTGGCAGGAGATCACGAAGGTCCAGCTGCCGATGGCCCGCGGCTCGCTCGTGCTCGCCGCCAACCAGGGACTGCTCTACGTGCTGTCGATGGCGGTCATCGGCGGCATGGTCGGCGCGGGTGCGCTCGGCTACGACATCGTGCTCGGCTTCTCCCGCTCGGAGGAGTGGGGCAAGGGCGCCGCGGCCGGCATCACGATCGTGCTGATCGGGATCATGGTCGACCGCATCTGCCGCGCGGCGGCCGCCCGCACGGAGGGCGGCTCGCCAGGCACCAAGGCTCGGAACTAGGGATCACCAGGGTTCGCACTCGCGACGACGGAGGAGATGCAATGCGGAAGAGGACGGGAACCAGGCTGGCGGCCGTCGCGGCGTGCGCGACGTTCGTGCTGGCGGGCTGCGGCGACGGCGGCTCGATCGACGAGGAGACCGAGGCCAACGAGTCGGCCGCGGCCGAGGCGGGCGACTGCGGCGACATCAACATGGCGGTCAACCCCTGGGTCGGCTACGAGGCGAGCGCGTACGTCGTGGGCGCGGTCGCAGAGTCGATCGGCTGCACCGTGACCTACAAGGAGCTCAAGGAGGACGTCTCCTGGCAGGGCTTCGGCACCGGCGAGGTCGACGTGATCATCGAGGACTGGGGCCACCCGGACCTGGAGAAGAAGTTCTTCGCCGACTCCGGCGACGGCAGCGCCGAGGACTTCGGGGAGAACGGCAACGTCGGCATCATCGGCTGGTTCGTCCCGCCGTGGCTCGCGAAGGAGCACCCCGACATCCTCGACTACGAGAACCTGAACGACTACGCGAAGGACTTCGCCACGAGCGAGTCGGGTGGCAAGGGCCAGTTCCTCGGCGCGGACCCGTCGTACGTCCAGTTCGACGAGGCGATCGTCAGCAACCTCGGCCTCGACTTCAAGGTCGTCTTCTCCGGCAGCGAGGCCGCCAGCATCACGGCCTTCCAGAAGGCCGAGGACAACAAGGAGTTCCTCATCGGCTACTTCTACGAGCCGCAGTGGCTCTTCGCCGACGTGCCGCTCGAGCGGGTCGCGCTGCCGCCCTACGAGGACGGCTGCCAGGACGACCCGGCCAAGGTCGACTGCGACTACCCCGAGACGACGCTGAAGAAGGTCGTCTCGACCTCGTGGGCCGACGAGGGCGGCGCCGGCGTCGACCTGGTCAAGAACTTCAGCTGGACCAACGACGACCAGAACGTCGTGGCGAAGTACATCTCCGAGGACGGCATGTCGCCCGAGGACGCCGCGGCGAAGTGGGTCGACGAGAACCAGGACAAGGTCGACGCCTGGCTCGGCTGACCCCACCCCGCACCTCCACGCCGACCCGCCCGAAACTTTCGGGCGGGTCGGCCTTGACCCCTCCCGTGGCACGGGGTGATGCTGGAAACAGTTTCGTATTACGAATCGCGTTGCGTATTGCGCAACCGAATGGACAGACCGGAGAGTGTTCATGGCCACCGTCCCCGCCTCGGCCAAGGTCGTCGTGATCGGCGCCGGCATCGTCGGCAACAGCCTCGTGCACCACCTCGCCCGGCTCGGGTGGCGCGACATCGTGCAGCTCGACAAGGGCCCGCTCCCCAACCCGGGCGGGTCCACCGGGCACGCCTCGAACTTCATCTTCCCGGTGGACCACTCCCGGGAGATCACCGACCTGACGCTCGACTCGGTGCGGCAGTACCAGGAGATGGGCGTCTTCACCGAGTCCGGTGGCTTCGAGCTCGCCCGGACCGAGGAGCGCATGGAGGAGCTCCGGCGCCGCATGTCGAGCGCGAAGGCGTGGGGCATCGAGGCGGAGCTGGTCGACCCGGCGTTCGTGAAGGAGAAGGTGCCCTTCATCGAGGAGGACCAGTTCATCGGGGCCTTCTGGACGCCGAGCGTGGGCGTCGTCGACTCGCTGCGCGCCGGCACGATCATGCGGGAGGCCGCGCTCGAGACCGGCGCGCTGACCGTGGTCCCCAACGTCGAGGTCACCGGCCTCGACGTGGAGGACGGCCGCATCCGCCGGGTGCGCACCGACGGCGGCGACATCGAGGCGGAGTACGTCGTGATCGCGTGCGGCGTGTGGAGCCCGAAGATCGGCGACATGGCTGGCATCTCGATCCCGCTGACCCCGGCCGTGCACCAGATGATCAGCGTCGGACCCTGCCCGCAGCTCGCCGAGCGGGAGGGCGAGATCTCCTTCCCGATCGTCCGCGACATGGACACCTTCTGCTACGAGCGCCAGCACGGCGCCGACATGGAGGTCGGCTCCTACGCGCACCGCGCGATCCTCCACGAGCCCGAGGACATCCCCTCGATCGAGCAGGCGAAGCTGTCGCCGACCGAGATGCCCTTCACCTCCGACGACTTCGACCCCCAGCTCGAGCAGGCCTACGAGCTGATGCCCGAGCTGCTCGGCGCCGAGGGCGCGGAGATGCGCTACGCCATCAACGGCCTGCTGTCGCTGACCTGCGACGGCAACCCGATCCTCGGCGAAAGTCTGGTCAAGGGGCTCTGGACCGCGGCCGCGGTCTGGATCAAGGAGGGCCCGGGTGTCGGCCGCGCGGTCGCGGAGTGGATGGTCGACGGCCACTCCGAGATCGACGTCAGCCACAGCGACATCGCCCGCTTCCACCCCCACCAGATGCGGCGCGAGCACACCCGGCTGCGCACCACCGAGGCCTTCATCAAGACCTACGGGATCGTCCACCCGGCCGAGCAGTACGAGTCCGACCGCGACCAGCGGTGCTCGCCGATGCACGCGTCGCAGGCGGAGCTCGGCGCGGTGTTCTTCGAGACCGGCGGCTGGGAGCGCCCGCACTGGTACGAGTCCAACGCCGGTCTCCTCGAGCGGTACGGCGACGCCGTGATGCCCCGCGAGCACGAGTGGGACGCCCGCTGGTGGAGCCCGATCATCAACGCCGAGCACCTGCGCATGCGCGAGGCCGCGGGCGTCATCGACCTCTCGGCGTTCGAGGTCTTCGACATCGCCGGGCCGGGCGCCCTCGAGACCGTGCAGACCGTCTGCGTGGCCCAGTGCGACGTACCGGTCGGCAAGGTCGTCTACACGCCGGTGCTCGACCCGGGGGGTGGCTTCCGCTCCGACCTCACCGTGATGCGACTCGGGGACCGGCACTTCCGCGTCGTCACGGGTGCGGCGCACGGCCCGGCCGACCGCAAGTGGTTCGGCGACCACGTGCCGGCCGACGGCGTCACCACGCTGACCAACCGCACCGCCGACGTCGTCACACTCGGGCTCTGGGGCCCGCGGTCGCGCGACATCCTCGCCTCGCTCACCTCCGACGACGTGAGCGACGCGGGGTTCGGGTTCCTCACCTGCCGCGACCTCCAGGTCAAGGGCACGCCGGTGCTCGCGTCGCGGATCTCCTACGTGGGCGAGCTCGGCTGGGAGCTGTACGTCGGGGCCGACGACGCCGCCGGACTGTGGGACACCCTCCTCGACGCCGGCGCCGCGCACGGCGCGGTCCCGGTCGGCATCGGCGTCTACGGCACGACCGGCCGCATCGAGAAGAGCTACCGCGCGTTCGGGTTCGAGCTCGACGGCGAGCGCAGCATCGTCGAGGCCGGCATGCAACGACCCAAGGTGAAGGCGGCCGACTTCGTCGGCAGGGCGGCGTACCTGGCCCAACGTGAGAGTGCCCCGGAGACGGTGCTGTGCACGCTGGTCGTCGACGACCACACGTCGGCGTCGGGCATCAAGCGGTACATGCTCGGCGGCGAGCCGGTCCTGACCCGGTCTGGCGAGTCCCTGACCGACGGGCACGGCCACCACCCGTACGTCACGTCGGCCGGCTCCGCGCCCTCGCTCGGCAGGCACCTGCTGCTGGCCTACCTGCCCCCGAGCGAGGCGGTGATCGGCAACGAGCTCGCCGTGTCCTACATGGAGGAGCTCTACCCGGTGACCGTCGGCTCGGTCGACGCGACCCCGCTGCTCGACCCGACCAACGAGCGCATTCGATGAACACCCCCGTTCGCCTCGGGGGACTGTCATGACTTCCGTACTGGTCTGCGTCAAGCGGGTCGTCGACAGCTCCAGCGAGGTGGTGCTGACCGACGACGGCCAGGCCGTCGACGGCCGGTACGCCGGCTTCACGATGAGCGCCCACGAGGAGTGTGCCGTCGAGCTGGCCGTCCAGATCGGCGACGCACGGGTGGTCACCCTCGGTGACGCCGACGCCGTCGAGCAGCTGCGTGCCGCGCTCGCCGTCGGCTGCACCGCGGCGACGCACGTCGTGGCCGACCCGCAGACGTTCGGCCCCGCCGACGTCGCGCGCGAGCTGGCCGCAGTCGTCCGCGAGCACGATCACGACCTCGTCCTGCTCGGCAACGACGCCGCCGACAGCGGGGACTTCCAGGTCGGCATCCGGCTCGCCTACGAGCTCGGCTGGCCGGTGGTCAACGGCGTCGCGACCGTGTCGGTGCAGGACGGCACCATCGTCGCCGACGGCGCCGGACCGAACGGCCACGAGACCTACCGGCTGCCGCTCCCGGCGGTCGTCACCGTGCTCGAGGGCGGGGTGGAGCCGCGCTACCCGACCGTCCCCGGCCGGATGAAGGCCAAGAAGGTGCCGATCGACGAGCGGCAGCCCACCGCCGAGCCCGCCGGGCCGGGCCGGGTGCGCCTGCTGCTGCCGCCCCCGGCGCCCTCCGACGTGCAGGTCCTGGGCAAGGGCGCGGAGGCCGCGCCGGCCGTGGTCGACCTCTTCGAGCGGCTGGGGGTGCTCGCGCGATGATCGTGGTGCTGGTCGAGACCGACCTGTCCGGCGCCGCCGTCGAGGTCTCGCGGGAGGCGGTGACCTTCGCGCGCTCCCTGTCCGACGCGGGCGGCGGCGTGCCGATCGACGCCGTCGTCGTCGGTGAGCCGTCGGCCGCGCTCGTCGACCAGCTCGCGGCGTACGGCGTGCGCGACGTCCACGCGCTCACCGGCGAGGCGTTCGACTCGTTCGCGGGGGCGGCCTGGGCGTCCGGCGTCCTCGGCGTCCGCACCGCCAAGAACGCCGTCGTCGTGATGGCGGCCGGCACCCCGCGCGGCAACGAGGTGATGGCGCACGTCGCCGCCCGCGCCGGGGTCGCGATGGCGGCCAACGTGCTGTCGTTCTCCGGGCTCTCGCCGTTCACGGTCACCCGCCAGGTCGTCGGCGGTGCCGCCCTCGAGGAGATGCGGCTGGCGGATCGCCCGGCCGTGTTCACGGTCGCCGGCCACGCCGTCGAGGCCGCGCCTGCGGCCGCCGCCGGCGGGGCGCACGTCGTCGTCGAGCGACCGGATGTGGACCCCGCCGACCTGGTCGCGCGCGTGGTGTCGACGCAAGCGCCGGAGCCCGACCTGTCGGGCAGCCTGAAGTCCGCGAAGGTCGTCGTCGGGGCGGGCCGCGGCGCCGGCTCGGCCGACGGGTTCGCCGACCTGCTGGAGCTGACCGAGCTGCTCGACGGCTCGCTCGGCGTCTCGCGCGTCGTCACGTCGCTGGGCTGGCGGCCGCACCACGAGCAGGTCGGCCAGACCGGCTCGCGGATCTCGCCCGACCTCTACATCCCCTGCGGCATCAGCGGCGCCATCCAGCACTGGGCCGGCTGCTCGTCGGCCAAGGCGATCCTCGCGATCAACACCGACGCCGAGGCCCCCATGGTCACCAAGGCGACGTACGCCGTGATCGGCGACCTGCACGAGGTCGTGCCCGCGATCAACGCGGAGATCCGGCGCCGCCGGGCCGGCTGAGCGCCCGGGGCGACGCCCGCCGTGTCGAACACCCCCCTTGCGGGAACAAGGGGGGTGTCGACCCTCCCGTGCCGACGCGACCGAAAGGGGGCTCCGCGTGGAGAACGAGGACAGGACCATCGCCATGGCGGCTCGCTCCGACGACAACCCGCCTCCGGCCTGGGAGCCGCGGGCCGTCACCCGGGCCCGCGGTCTCGCGGAGCTCCTGGTGCGCCGGCCCGAGCTGAGCGGCGTCTACTCGCCGGCCGACGTCACGGCCGAGGGCGTGCGCTGGTCGGCCTGAGCCTGGCGGGCCGGCCGCCTACCCTTGGTCCGGTGAGGCCGGGGGAGGACGAGTGACGGGGCGACTGCGTGCCGCAGCGCTCGCGCTCGTGCTGCTCGCGAGCGGGACGGCGACCGCGTGCGACGGCTCGTCGCGCGCCGACGACCAGCCGGCGGACCCGTCGTCCGCCGCGCACACGGCGACGCCGCCCAGCGGCCCGACCCTCGACCCCGAGCACGCGGTCGAGCCCCCCGGGCGCCGTACCGGCGTCGTCGGCTATCCCGACATCGTGGTCACCAGCGCCCGGACGATCGAACCGAGCACGGCGGCCGCGATCCGGGCGGTCCCCGGGGTGCTCGACGTCGCGTCGATCTCCCTCGCCCAGGTCGTCGTGCAGAACCGGGCGCTCCAGGTCGCGGCGGTCGACCCCGCGACGTACCGGAACTACACGCTGCGGGAGGTGGCCGAGAGCCAGGAGGTCTGGCGCCGGGTCGCGGCCGGTGAGCTGGCCGTCGACCCGCGGCTGGTACGCCGGGTGCCCGTCGACGACCACGGGTTCGTCGACCTCGGCAGCACGAAGGCGGCGCCGGCGGTCCACATCGGCGCGCACGCCGAGCAGGCCCCGCTGGTCGATGCGGTCGTCAACGAGACCTGGATCCCCGACCTCGAGATGACCGAAGGCAACGCGCTCCTGATCCGCACCGGCGGCCGCTCGCCCGACACGCTGCGCAGGCCCATCCAGCGCGCGCTCAGCGGGGCGGACGCCTCGGTCCAGATGACCGACGTCGTGGCCCGGGAGGGCCTGGACCCCGACGTCGTGCAGACCGCCGTCGTGGTCGGCACCGTCGCCGACGCGGTCGGCATCTACCGCTACTCGGTGCTGGGCGGCGGCCGGATCGCCCCCGAGCCCGCCTGGGTCGCGTCGCACATCACCACCGAGCAGGTGCCGATCCTGGGGGCCGTCACCTGCAACCGGCTGATCTTCCCGCAGCTGCGGGCCGCCCTGCAGGAGGTCGTCGACCGCGGCCTGGCCGACGAGATCCACCCCGGTGAGTACGCCGGCTGCTACTACCCGCGCTTCATCGCCGGGTCCACCAAGCTCTCCAACCACGCCTTCGGCCTCGCCCTCGACCTCAACGTCCCCGGCAACCAGCGCGGCACGGTCGGCGAGATGGACCGCGGCGTCGTCGCCGCCTTCGAGCACTGGGGCTTCACCTGGGGCGGACGCTGGGGCTACACCGACCCGATGCACTTCGAGATGCGTGAGCTGGTCAATCCCGGCTGACGTTACTGTCGGGTCCCATGCGAGCCGTCCAGGTCGTCCAGCCCACCGGTCCCGCCGACGTCGTCGTCACCGACGTCCCCGAGCCGACACCGAAGGACGGGGAGGTCCTCGTCGACGTGCACCGGGTCGGGATCTCGTTCCCCGACCTGCTGCTGAGCAAGGGGCAGTACCAGCTCCGGCCGGAGCCGCCGTTCACGCTCGGCGTCGACTTCGCCGGCGTGGTCGTGTCGGGGCCCGCGGGGTTCGAGCCGGGTCAGCGGGTCGCCGGCGTCGCGGGCCACGGCAACGCCGCCGAGCGGGTGGCCAGCCCCGCCGACACGACGTTCGCGCTGCCCGACAGCCTGTCCTTCGACGAGGGCGCGGCCCTGCCGATGAACTACCTGACCGCCCAGTTCGCGCTCGCCGAGCGCGGCCGGCTCCGCGAGGGCGAGACCGTGCTCGTGCACGGGGCCGCGGGCGGAGTGGGCACGGCGACGATCCAGGTCGCGAAGGGGTACGGCGCGCGCGCGATCGCCGTCGTCAGCACCAAGGAGAAGGCGGCGATCGCCAGGGCCGCCGGTGCCGACGAGGCCGTGCTGCTCGACGGCTTCAAGGACGCCGCGCTCGAGCTCACCGGCGGACGCGGGGTCGACGTCGTCGTCGACGTGGTCGGGGGCGCGGTCTTCACCGACTCGCTGCGCGCCCTGGCGACCCAGGGCCGCCTGCTGGTGGTCGGGTTCGCGGCCGGGCAGGGCATCCCGGAGGTCAAGGTCAACCGGCTGCTGCTCAACAACGTCGACGTCCGCGGCGTCGGCTGGGGCGCCTTCGCCATGGTGCGCCCCGGCTACATGCAGCAGCAGTGGTCCGCGCTGCTGCCGATGATGGAGTCCGGCGTCGTCAAGCCGCCGATCGGCTCGACGTACGAGCTCGAGGGGTTCGGCCGGGCGCTGATCGACATGGAGGAGCGCCGGACGCTCGGTAAATCGGTGGTGCGGGTGCGGGACTGACCGCTACCAAGGCTGCATGTCGCGTGACCTCGCCGCCGGCACGACGTACCGGGCGCTCGGGTGACCCGATGGAGGCACCGCGGGCGGTCGTGCTGGTCGAGGGGGACAGCGACCGGCACGCCCTGCACACCCTCGCCCGCCGCGTCGGGCGCGACCTCGCGGCCGACGGCGTCGAGGTCGTGGTGCTCGGCGGCATCACGAACATCCGGTCGTTCGCGCTGCGCTACGGGCCGTGCGGGCTCGGCGTACCCCTTGCCGGCCTGTACGACGCGCCCGCCGAGCCCATCGTGCGGCGCGGACTGACCGCGGCCGGCGTCCCGGTCGACGGCTTCTTCCGGTGCACGGCGGACCTCGAGGACGAGCTGATCCGGGCACTCGGCGTCGCGGGCGTCGAAGACGTGATCGCCGCCGCCGGCGAGGCCCGGTCGCTGGAGCTCCTCGCCGGCATGCCCGCCCAGCGGCTGTGGACGCGCGACGCGGTGCTGCGCCGGTTCATGGGGTCGCAGGCCGGGCGCAAGCACCGCTACGCGGCGTTGCTCGTGGAGGCGCTGGAGCCCGACCGGCTGCCCGCCCCGCTCACGGGCGTGCTCCGGCACGCGATCGAGCTGGGGTCGTCTGCCTGACACGCGCGATTCCGCGTCGTCGGGCACACGTGGGTCGGGAGGGTGATCCGCGACGTGGGTTCGCGGGCTAGTGTCGCTCCGTGAGCATTCTCGAGGACGCCCGCGAGGGCATGGACCCCGCCATCCGGCCGCAGGACGACCTGTTCGGTCACGTCAACGGTCGCTGGCTCGAGGAGTCCGAGATCCCGTCCGACCGCTCGAGCTGGGGACCCTTCGTCCAGCTGGCCGAGGTCGCCGAGGAGCAGGTGCACGCGATCATCGAGGACCTCGCGCGGCGCGTCGCCGCGGGCGACGACGTCGACGAGGACGCGCGCAAGATCGGTGACCTCTTCCACTCGTTCATGGACACCGAGACGATCGCCGCCAAGGGCCTCGCGCCGGTGCGGCCGCTGCTGAAGGCGGTCGCCGGCCTGCGCGACGTGCGCGACCTCGCGGCGTTCCTCGGCGAGTTCGAGCGCGCCGGCGGGCACGGCCTCTTCGGCTCCTACGTCGACACCGACAGCAAGAACTCCGACCGCTACCTCTTCAACCTCGTCCAGGGTGGCCTCGGCCTGCCCGACGAGTCCTACTACCGCGACGAGAAGTTCGCCGAGGTCCGGGAGAAGTACGTCGCCTACCTGACCCGACTCTTCACGCTGGCCGGCCACGCCTCGCCGGAGGCCGCGGCGGCCACCGTGCTGGAGATCGACACCAGGCTCGCCGCCGGCCACTGGGAGCGCGCGGAGACCCGCGAGGTCCAGAAGACCTACAACCTGAGGACGAAGGCGGAGCTCGCCGAGATCTGCCCGAGCTTCGACTGGGACGCCTACGTCACCAACCTCGGCGGCAGCGACGAGACGCTGGCCGAGGTGTGCGTGCGGCAGCCGTCGTACTTCACGCACCTCTCGACCGTCCTCGACGAGGTCCCGATCGACGCCTGGCGCGAGTGGCTGCTCTCCCACGTGCTGCGCGCGGCGGCCGGTTACCTGACCGACGACTTCGTCGAGACCAACTTCGACTTCTACGGCCGCACGCTCAACGGCACCCCGGAGCTGCGCGCACGCTGGAAGCGCGGTGTCGCGTTCGTCGAGGGCGCGATCGGCGAGGCCGTCGGCAAGGAGTACGTCGCGCGGCACTTCCCGCCGCGGTCCAAGGCGATGATGGACGAGCTGGTCGCCAACCTGCTCGCCGCCTACCGCCAATCGATCTCCCGCCTCGACTGGATGACCGAGGAGACCAAGCAGCGGGCGTACCAGAAGCTCGACACGTTCCGCCCGAAGATCGGCTACCCGGAGAAGTTCCGCGACTACTCGCGGCTCCAGGTGACCCGCGACGACCTGATCGGCAACGTCGCGGCGGCGTCGGCGTTCGAGACCGACCGCGAGCTCGCGAAGATCGGCGCGCCGGTCGACCGCGACGAGTGGTTCATGCTGCCGCAGACGGTCAACGCCTACTACAACCCGGGCACCAACGAGATCTGCTTCCCCGCGGGCATCCTGCAGAAGCCGTTCTTCTCCGCCGACGCCGAGGACGCCGAGAACTACGGCGGCATCGGCGCCGTCATCGGTCACGAGATCGGTCACGGCTTCGACGACCAGGGCGCGCAGTACGACGGCGCGGGCAACCTCAACGACTGGTGGACGCCCGACGACAAGTCCGCCTTCGAGGTGAAGTCGAAGAAGCTCGTCGAGCAGTACGACGGCTTCGAGCCCCGCAACCTGCCCGGCGAGCGCGTCAACGGCTCCCTCACCGTCGGTGAGAACATCGGCGACCTGGGCGGGCTGACGATCGGCCACACGGCGTACCTCATCGCCCGCGGTGGCGCGGCCTCGGTCGAGGAGCGGCGCCGGCTCTTCATGAACTGGGCCTACTGCTGGCGCACCAAGCGGCGCAAGGAGCTCGACCAGCAGTACCTCACGATCGACCCGCACAGCCCGCCGGAGTTCCGCGCCAACATCGTGCGCAACCTCGACGAGTTCCACGAGGTCTTCGAGACCGCGGCGGGCGACGGCCTCTGGCTCGACCCGGCCGACCGCGTGCGCATCTGGTGATCACGACCGCGACAGTGCCGCCCCGGTCCAGGCCTCGTCGAGCGTGACCTCCTCGATGACGTCCAGGCCCGCCGGGACGTCATCGACCGGCTGGTCACCGCCGTCGACCTCGGCGAGCAGGGTGCCGTCCGGGAGCTCGTCGACGGCGACGTGCCGACCGTCGAGGTGGACGTGGTGTCGCCGCTTGTGCAGCACGGTCGCCGGCAGCCGCGCCAGCACCGCCCACTCGGCGTCGTCGAGGTAGACCGACGTGCACGCGATCCGCTGGGGCCCCGGGCCGAGTCGCACCTTGTGGCCGAGCTTGCGCACGAGGCGCCCGTCCGGCTCGGCGACCTCGCGCAGCCTGATCCGGGTGCCGGTGAGGTAGCGGTCGGTGATCGCGGTCGTCCGCTCGACCCCCGCGGGCAGCGACCTCACCAGGAAGCGGCGTTCGGACTCGACCACGGCGTACTTCATCGGATGCTCCACGCGATCAGTATCGGCGGGAGGGGGCGGGTGTCCCGCACCGATGGGCATGGCGCAGGGACACCCACCCGGGTGTGACCCCTGCCAGCGGCACACCCCGTGTTGTGCGCTGGCGACCCTCAGGAGCGCGCCGACGCGCGGCAGATACGCGGGTCCTGACGATTCCTGTGGAGGGCCGTGACGCGCAGTCGGCAGGCGCTGGTAGACAGGCGGCATGAACACCCCGCGGAATCGCACGCCTCCCCCGCTGCGCTCCCCCGGCGCACGATTCCGCGGGGACCCCGCGTGAGCACCCCTACCGCGACCGACGTACGCCGCAGCGCGGAGGCGCACCTGCGCGCTCTGGTCGGACCCCGGGAGGGGCAGGGCGACGCCGTGCTGCGCGAGGACCAGTGGGCGGCGATCGAGGCCCTCGCGGTGCACCGGCGGCGGGCCCTGGTCGTGCAGAAGACCGGCTGGGGCAAGTCGGCGGTCTACTTCGTGGCGACGCTGCTGCTGCGCGAGCAGGGCGCCGGCCCGACCGTGATCGTGTCGCCCCTGCTCGCGCTGATGCGCAACCAGATCGCGGCGGCCGAGCGGGCGGGCATCCGGGCGGTGACGATCAACTCCACCAACATGGAGGACTGGGAGCCGATCCAGGAGTCGATCCGGGCCGGCGAGGTCGACGTGCTGCTGGTCAGCCCCGAGCGGCTCAACAACCCCGGCTTCCGCGACGAGGTGCTGCCCCGGCTGGCGGCGACCTGCGGCCTGCTGGTCGTCGACGAGGCCCACTGCATCTCCGACTGGGGCCACGACTTCCGCCCCGACTACCGGCGCATCCGCACGCTCCTCGGCGACCTCCCCGACGGCATCCCGGTGCTGGCGACGACCGCGACGGCCAACGCCCGGGTCACCCAGGACGTCGCCGAGCAGATGGGCACCGATGTCCTGGTCCTCCGCGGCTCCCTCGACCGGGAGTCGCTGCGGCTCGGCGTGGTCCGCATGAAGACCCCCGAGCAGCGGCTCGCCTGGCTCGCCGACCACCTCGCCGAGCAGCCCGGCTCCGGCATCGTCTACTGCCTGACGGTCGCCGCCACCCAGGAGGTGGCCGACTACCTCCGCGCGCGCGGCCACGACGTCGCGGCGTACTCCGGCCAGACCGAGACCACCGAGCGGCACGCCCTCGAGCAGGACCTCGCGGCCGGGCGGGTCAAGGCGCTCATCGCGACGAGCGCGCTCGGGATGGGCTTCGACGCGACGCTCGGGTTCGTGGTCAACCTCGGGGCGCCGGCGTCGCCGGTGTCCTACTACCAGCAGGTCGGCCGTGCGGGCCGTGCACTCCCCCCGGATCAGGAGAGCGCCACGGTCGTGCTGCTGCCCGCGATCGAGGACCGCGACATCTGGGCCTACTTCGCGTCGCTCGCCTTCCCGCGCGAGGAGCAGGTGCGCCGCACCCTCGAGGTGCTGGCCGACGAGGGGCGCCCGCTGAGCACGCCCGCGCTCGAGACCTACGTCGACCTCAACCGCAACCGGCTCGAGACGATGCTCAAGGTGCTCGACGTCGACGGTGCCGTCCGTCGGGTGCGCGGTGGCTGGGAGGCGACCGGTCGGGCCTGGACCTACGACGAGGAGCGCTACCGACGGGTCCGCGAGGCGCGAGAGCGCGAGCAGCAGGCGATGCTCGACTACCTCACGACCGACGCCTGCCGGATGCGCTACCTGCGCGAGCAGCTCGACGACCCCGAAGCCACCGACTGCGGGCGCTGCGACAACTGCGGCGGACTGTCCCTCGCCGACGAGGTCTCGGCCGCCGCCGTCGAGGAGGCCCAGGACCGGCTCGCGCGGCCCGGCGTGGTGGTCGAGCCGCGCAAGATGTGGCCCACCGCTCTGACCAACCTGGGAGTCGACCTCAAGGGCAAGATCGGCGAGGGCGCCGAGGAGGGGCGGGCCGTCGCCCGGCTGACCGACCTGGGCTACGGCAACGCGCTGCGCGAGCTGTTCGCGCCGGCGACCCCGGACGGGCCGGTCCCGGTGCCGCTGGTCCGGGCGGTCGTCGAGGTGCTCGCCGACTGGCGGCCGCCGGTCGACGGCATCGTCGTGGTCGAGTCCGCGACCCGGCCGACGCTCACCGCCGACCTGGCCGCCGGACTGTCCCGCTACCTCGAGGTGCCCGTCGTCGGGCGCTGGGCGATCGTCGACCCGGACGTCGCACCCGAGCAGGGGGCGGCCAACTCAGCCCAGCGGATCGCCGCCGTCGGGCGCCGCTTCGACCTGCACGCCGAGGTCCCCGAGGGGGCCCGGATGCTGCTCGTCGACGACCGGGTCGGCACCGGCTGGACGCTCACCCTGGCGGCCCGTGCGGTCCGCTCGGCGGGGGCCGCGGAGGTGCGGCCGCTGGTCCTCGCCGCGACCACCTGACCCCAGCCGACGCCGACCCGCCGAAACTTTCGGGCGGGTCGGCGTCTGGTGGGATCAGTGACCGGCCAACAGGGCCGGGTCGACCGGGTGCTCGATCTTCTTGCGGGGCAGGAAGAACGCCGGGACCAGGACCAGTGCGACCATCACCGTCGCAACCACGAACACGTCGGCGAACGCGTCGGCGAGGCCGGGGACGAACGTGGCCGGGTCGGTCGGGTCGAGGTCGATGGTGCCGTTGGTCAGCAGCACGGAGAAGACCGCGGTGCCGATCGACGCGGCGACCTGCTGGACGATGTTCATCAGCGTCGAGCCGCGCGCGATCGTGTGCTCCTTCAGCGTGGCCAGCGCCGCCGACATGATCGGCATCATCGTGCCGCCCATGCCCAGACCCATGATGAACAGGGCCGCCAGCAGGTAGGTGTAGGAGGTGTCCGCCTCGAGCTGGGTGAACATCGCCATCCCGACCGTGATCACGGCGATGCCGGTGAGCACGATCTTGCCGGGACCGATCTTGTCGGCGAGCATGCCCGCGACCGGCATCGTGAGCATCGCCCCGATGCCCTGCGGCGCCAGCAGCAGGCCGGCGTCCATGGCGTCCTCGCCCCGCACCGACTGGAAGTAGAGCGGGAACAGCAGGCTGGCGCCGAAGAAGGCGATCGCGAACAGCGACATCGCGACCACGGCGATCGTCATCGTCTTGTTGGCGAACAGCCGCAGGTCGACCAGCGGGTGGATGTTCTTGCGGTTGAGCGCCCAGGGGACGAACGCCGCGATCAGCAGGAGGCCGACGACGGCCGGGCCGACCACTTGGGCGGTCCACACGGTCCCGTCCTCCTCCTTCGCCGCGGGGATCGACGAGACGCCGTACAGGAACGCGGCCAGGCCCGGGGAGAGCAGCACCATGCCGAGCCAGTCGAAGGTCTCCGACGGCTCGACGTGGTCCTTCGGGAGCACGACCGAGGCGTAGACGAGCGCGACGATGCCGATCGGCAGGTTGATCAGGAAGATCCAGTGCCAGCTGGCGGAGTCGATCAGCGCGCCGCCGAGGATCGGGCCGAAGATCGGGCCGAGCAGCATCGGGATGCCCATGATCGCCATGACGCGACCCACCCGCTCGGGGCCGGCGGCGCGGGTCAGGATCGTCATGCCGAGCGGCATCAGCATGCCGCCGCCGAGGCCCTGGAGGACGCGGAACGTCACCAGCATCTCGAGCGACGTCGCCGCCGCGCACAGCACGGAGCCGAGCGTGAAGAGCAGCACGGCCAGCATGTAGAGCCGCTTGGTGCCGAACCGGTCGGCGGCCCAGCCGGTCAGCGGGATGACGGTGGCGAGCGCCAGCGTGTAGCCGGTCATCGTCCACGCCACCTGGGCCGAGGTCGCGTCGAACTCGCGCTGGAAGGTCTGCAGCGCGACCGACACGACCGTGATGTCGAGGATCGACATGATGGCGCCGAGCACGACGACGCCCGCGGTCAGCAGGACGCCGCGGTCGAGCTTGTCAGAGCCTCCCGAGGTGGCGGAAGGGGGAGGGGTGGGGGTGGTCTCCGTGGTCACCCATCGAGGCTAGGTGGCGCCGCCGACACAGGCATCCGACTTTCGTCGCGACGGCGCGTGCGCTGCGTCACCGTGGACGCGCCGATCCGCCCCTGATCAGCCCCTGATCAGCCCCGCGATCAGCCCAGCTGGGCCTCGATCGCGCCCACGACCTGCGGGTCGTCGGGCACGACGCCGGGCCGGAACCGGGCCACCACGGCTCCGTCGCCGGAGATCAGGAACTTCTCGAAGTTCCACTGGACGTCGCCGGCCTCGCCCTCGCCGTCGGCCGTCTCCGTCAGCGTCCGGTAGATCTCGTGGCGGTCGTCGCCGTTGACCTCGATCTTCTCGGTCATCGGGAAGGTGACGCCGTACGTCGCGGAGCAGAACTCCTGGATCTCCTCGGCGGACCCGGGCTCCTGCCCCATGAACTGGTTGCAGGGCAGCCCGACGACGGTGAACCCGCGCTCGGCGTACCTCTCCTGCAGCTGCTCCAGGCCGGTGTACTGGGGGGTCAGCCCGCACTTGGAGGCGACGTTGACCAACAGTGCCGGTCGACCGCCGGTGATCTGACCGATGGTCGAAGGGGTGCCGTCGAGGCGCGCGATCGGGGAGTCGAGGAGGCTCATGCCTCCGAGCCTACGGTCCGGTCCACGCCGCGGCAGCCGCGTCGTTCCGGTGGTCGACGTCCTTGTCACGGAGCGCGGGGGTTCCCTACGTTGAGTCGCATGACCGACACGTCTCGGGCAGGTTTGGACGGTCCCGGCAGCGACACGCTGCTGAAGGCGGGGCGCTTCTTCACCCGGTGGGAGGAGACCGACGACGGGCGGGCGGTCTTCCGCGAGGGCGGGCGCGCCGGCGACGTGTTCTACCGCGACCGGTGGAGCCACGACAAGGTCGTGCGCTCGACCCACGGCGTGAACTGCACGGGATCCTGCTCGTGGAAGGTCTACGTCAAGGACGGGATCATCACCTGGGAGAGCCAGGAGACCGACTACCCGTCCGTCGGACCGGACCGTCCCGAGTACGAGCCGCGCGGCTGCCCCCGCGGCGCGGCGTTCTCCTGGTACACCTACTCGCCGACCCGCGTGCGCTACCCCTACGCCCGCGGGGTGCTCGTCGAGATGTTCCGCGAGGCCCGCGACCGGCTCGGCGACTCCGTCGAGGCCTGGGCAGAGATCGTGACGGACCCGGTCAAGCGGAGGAGGTACCAGCAGGCCCGCGGCAAGGGCGGCCTGGTGCGCGTCAGCTGGCGCGACGCGGTCGACATGGTCGCCGCGGCGCACGTGCACACGATCAGGACCCACGGGCCGGACCGCTGCACCGGGTTCTCGCCGATCCCGGCGATGTCGATGGTGTCCCACTGCGTCGGCACCCGCTTCGTCCAGCTCATCGGCGGCGTGATGACGTCGTTCTACGACTGGTACGCCGACCTGCCCGTCGCCAGCCCGCAGGTCTTCGGCGACCAGACCGACGTGCCGGAGTCCGGCGACTGGTGGGACGCGACGTACCTGATGATGTGGGGCTCCAACGTCCCCGTCACCCGGACCCCGGACGCGCACTGGATGGCCGAGGTGCGCTACCGCGGCACCAAGGTCGTCACGGTCAGCCCCGACTACGCCGACAACACCAAGTTCGCCGACGAGTGGATGCCCGCGCAGGCCGGGACCGACGCGGCGCTCGCGATGGCGATGGGCCACGTGATCCTCAAGGAGTTCCTCGTCGACCGGCGCACGCCGTTCTTCGTCGACTACGTGCAGCAGTACACCGACCTGCCGTTCCTGATCCGCCTCGAGGAGCACGAGGAGCAGGGCGGCCTCGTGCCCGGCAGGTTCCTCACCGCGGCCGATCTCGGGGGTGCGGCCGACGAGGACGCGTGGAAGACCGTGCTGATGGACGGCGCCACCGGGCAGCCGGTCGTGCCCAACGGCTCCATGGGATTCCGGTACGCCGAGTCCGGCAGGGGCCGGTGGAACCTCGAGCTCGAGGGCGTCAGCCCGTCGCTCACGCTCGCCGGCGACGACAGCGAGGCCGTGGAGGTGCTGCTGCCGGCCTTCACCGAGGACGACGGCTCCGGCTCCGTCCTCCGGCGCGGCGTGCCGACCCGGGTCGTCGGCGGCCACCGCGTCACCACGGTCTTCGACCTGATGCTCGCCCAGTACGGCGTGGGGCGCACCGTCAACGGGCAGAGCCTGCCCGGCGAGTGGCCGACCGGGTACGACGACGCGAGCACGCCGTACACCCCCGCCTGGCAGGCCGAGCGCACCAGCGTGCCGGCCGAGCAGTGCATCCGCATCGCCCGCGAGTTCGCGCGCAACGCCGAGGACTCCGGCGGCCGCTCGATGATCATCATGGGCGCGGGCATCTGCCAGTGGTTCCACGGCGACGCGACCTACCGCGCGATCCTCTCGCTGCTGATCCTCACCGGCTCGATGGGCCGCAACGGCGGCGGCTGGGCGCACTACGTCGGTCAGGAGAAGTGCCGCCCGATCACCGGCTGGATCTCGCTGGCCAACGGGCTCGACTGGAGCCGGCCGCCGCGGACGATGGCCGGCACGTCGTTCTGGTACATGCACACCGGCCAGTGGCGCACCGACGGCTACTCGGCCGACTCCCTGAACTCCCCGCTCGCCCGGGGGCATCTCGCCGGGAAGCACACCGCCGACGTCATCGCGGAGTCCGCGCGCAAGGGCTGGATGCCCTTCTACCCGCAGTTCGACAAGAGCTCGCTCGACGTCGGCGAGGCCGCGGCGGCGACCGCCGACCCGGCCCAGTACGTGAAGGACGCGCTGGCGGACGGCAGCCTGAAGCCCGCGATCGCCGACATCGACGCGCCGGAGTCCTGGCCGCGCACGCTGGTGCTCTGGCGCTCCAACCTCTTCGGCTCCTCGGCCAAGGGCAACGAGTACTTCCTCAAGAACCTGCTGGGCACCCACTCCAACGTGCTCGGCAGCGAGAACCCGGCCGCCCCGCGTCCCAGCGAGGTGGCCTGGCACGACGAGGCACCCGAGGGCAAGCTCGACCTGCTCGTCTCCGCCGACTTCCGGATGACCTCGACGACGCTGCTCTCCGACGTCGTGCTGCCGGCGGCCACCTGGTACGAGAAGCACGACCTCTCCTCGACCGACATGCACCCCTTCGTGCACGCGTTCAGCCCCGCGATCGACCCTCCGTGGGAGGCGCGCACCGACTTCGAGGCGTTCCACGCGATCGCGCAGCGGCTCTCCGAGCTGTCGGCGAAGCACCTCGGCACGCGCAAGGACCTGGTCAGCGTCCCGCTCCAGCACGACACCCCGGGCGAGACGCCGCGAGACCCGTACGACACGTCGCCGGTCTTCCAGGTCGTCGAGCGCGACTACACGGCGATCGCCGACAAGCTCGCCAGCGTCGGTCCGCTCGCCGACGAGCTCGGATTCACGGTCAAGAACGTCACCTACCGGCTCGAGGAGCAGGTGGCCGGCCTGGCAGGCACCAACGGCGTCATGTCGCACGGCGCGGGCGCCGGCCGGCCGGCGATCGACACCGACAAGAAGCTGGCCGAGGCGATCCTGCGCTTCTCCGGCACGACGAACGGCGCCCTCGCCGTCCAGGGCTTCCACACCCTCGAGGAGCGGGTGGGCACGAGGCTGCACGACCTGGCCGAGGGCTCGGAGGAGAAGCGGATCACCTTCGCCGACACCCAGGCCGCGCCCGTGCCGGTGATCACCTCGCCGGAGTGGTCGGGCTCGGAGACCGGCGGGCGCCGCTACGCGCCGTTCACCGTCAACATCGAGCGGCTCAAGCCGTTCCACACCCTGACCGGCCGGATGCACTTCTACCTCGACCACGACTGGATGACCGACGTCGGCGAGGCGCTCCCGACGTACCGGCCACCGCTCGACATGCAGCGGCTCTTCGGCGAGCCGGCGCTCGGCGCGGACGGGGCGCTGCAGATCACCGTGCGCTACCTGACGCCGCACTCGAAGTGGTCGATCCACTCGGAGTACCAGGACAACCTCTTCATGCTGTCGCTCAGCCGCGGCGGACCGACGGTCTGGATGAGTCCGCAGGACGCGGCCGCGATCGACGTGCACGACAACGACTGGATCGAGTGCGTCAACGAGAACGGCGTGCTGGTGGCCCGGGCGATCCTCAGCCACCGGATGCCGGAGGGCGTCGTCTACGTCTACCACGCCCAGGAGCGCACCATCGACGTCCCGAAGTCCGAGGCGACCGGCCGGCGCGGCGGCATCCACAACTCCGTGACCCGCCTGCTGGTGAAGCCGACGCACCTGATCGGCGGCTACGCCCAGCTGTCCTACACGTTCAACTACCTCGGACCCACCGGCAACCAGCGCGACATGGTGACCACGGTCCGCAAGCGCTCGCAGGAGGTGACCTACTGATGCGCGTCATGGCCCAGATGGGCATGGTGATGAACCTCGACAAGTGCATCGGGTGCCAGACCTGTTCGGTGACGTGCAAGCAGGCGTGGACCAACCGCGCCGGCACCGAGTACGTGTGGTTCAACAACGTCGAGACCCGGCCCGGCCAGGGCTACCCGCGACGCTACGAGGACCAGGAGCAGTGGCGCGGCGGCTGGGAGGTCAACCGGCGCGGCCGGCTGCAGCTCAAGACCGGCGGCCGGCTCAAGCGGCTGCTGTCGATCTTCGCCAGCCCGGTGCAGCCCGAGCTGGAGGACTACTACGAGCCGTGGACCTACGACTACAAGACCCTGGTCGAGGCGCCGCTCGGCGACGACTTCCCGGTCGCGCGGCCCAAGTCGCTGATCACCGGGGAGGACACCAAGGTCACCTGGTCGGCCAACTGGGACGACAACCTCGCCGGCGCCTCGGAGATGGGCCACCTCGACCCGATCGTCCAGCGGATCCGCAAGGAGTCCGAGGACAAGATCAAGTTCGAGTTCGAGCAGACCTTCATGTTCTACCTGCCGCGGATCTGCGAGCACTGCCTCAACCCGTCGTGCATGGCGTCCTGCCCGTCCGGCGCGATCTACAAGCGCGCCGAGGACGGCATCGTGCTCGTCGACCAGGACCGCTGCCGCGGCTGGCGCCAGTGCATCACCGGCTGCCCCTACAAGAAGATCTACTTCAACCACAAGTCCGGCAAGGCCGAGAAGTGCACGTTCTGCTACCCGCGGATCGAGGTCGGCATCCCGACGGTCTGCGCCGAGACGTGCGTCGGCCGGCTGCGCTACCTCGGCCTCTTCCTGTACGACGCGGACGCGGTCACGGCCGCCGCCTCGGTCCCCGACGAAAAGGACCTCTACGAGGCGCAGATGGACCTGCTCCTCGACCCGACCGACCCGGCGGTCGTCGCCGCCGCGCGTGAGCAGGGCATCCCCGAGGACTGGCTGGACGCCGCCCGCCGGTCGCCGGTCTACGCGCTGGCGAAGAAGTACCGGGTCGCGCTGCCGCTGCACCCGGAGTACCGCACGATGCCGATGGTCTGGTACGTCCCGCCGCTCTCCCCGGTCGTCGACCTGCTCGCCGAGCAGGGCCACGACGCCGAGGACCGCGACGTGCTCTTCGGCGCGATCGAGGCGCTGCGGATCCCGATCGAGTACCTCGCCGAGCTCTTCACCGCCGGCGACACCGACGTGGTCGACGGCGTCCTCCGCAAGCTCGCCGCGATGCGCGCCTACATGCGCGGCATCAACCTCGGGCGCGACCCCGACGACTCGATCCCCGCCTCGGTCGGGATGACCGGCGAGGCGATGTACGAGATGTACCGCCTGATGGCGATCGCGAAGTACGACGAGCGCTACGTGATCCCGAAGGCGCACGTCGAGCAGGCCCACGACCTCGAGGAGCTCGGCTGCTCGCTGGACTTCGAGGACGGGCCGGGCACGTACGGCTCGGGCCCGTTCGGCGAGGCCAGCGGCCGGCCGGTCCCGGTGGCCGTCGAGACGTTCCAGGCGCTCAAGCAGCGGCAGACCAGCGACGAGCCCACCGGCGACGAGGAGCTCCGCGGCCGGGTCAACCTCCTCAACTGGGACGGCAACGGCACCCCACCGGGGCTCTTCCCCGAGAAGCGTCAGGAGCCGACGTCATGAGGGCACGGGGTGGTTTCGAGACAGGACTTCGTCCTTCCTCAACCACCGAGACACGGACACGCGTCGTGCGGCAGGCCGCGTCGTACCTCCTGGCCTATCCGGACCAGGCGCTGCTCGACCGGCTCCCCGTCATCCGGGCGGCGCTCGCCGAGCAGCGGGTGACGTCGCTCGACCCCTTCCTCGACCAGGTCGAGCGAACGCCGCTGCGCGAGCTCGAGCGCCAGTACGTCGACGTCTTCGACCTCTCGCGCCGGCACGCGCTCTACCTGTCCTACTGGACCGACGGCGACACCCGCCGCCGGGGCGAGGTGCTGGGTCGGTTCAAGGCGGCCTACCGCGCGTCCGGCTTCTTGGTCGACACGAGCGGCGAGCTGCCCGACTACCTACCGATGGTGCTGGAGTTCGCGGCCGTCGCCGACCCCGACGGCGGCGAGATGCTGCTGCGGGAGTACCGGCCGAGTCTCGAGATGCTCCGGATCGGGCTGGTCGAGGACGGCACGCCGTACGCCGCGGTCGTGGCGGCGGTGTGCGCGACGCTGCCCGGCCCCTCGCCGAAGGACCGGGCCGCGGTGCAGGCGATGGTGAACGGGACGCCGCCCACCGAGACGGTCGGACTCGAGTCGATTGGTCTGGAGCCGATCGGGGGCTACCGGTGAACGTGCTGCTGTGGGGCGTGCTGCCCTATCTCGTGATCGCGACGCTCGTGCTCGGCACGGTCTGGCGCTACCGCTACGACAAGTTCGGCTGGACCACCCGGTCCTCGCAGCTCTACGAGTCCCGGCTGCTGCGCATCGGGTCGCCGCTCTTCCACTTCGGCATCCTCGTGGTGTTCATCGGCCACGTCGGCGGCCTGGTGATCCCCGAGGACTGGACGGAGGCGGTCGGGGTCACCGAGGAGATCTACCACTTCAACGCGCTGCTCTTCGGCGGCATCGCCGGCTTCTGCACGCTCGCCGGCATCGTCATCCTGATCATCCGTCGGCGTACGACGGGCCCGGTGTTCATGGCGACCACCGTCAACGACAAGGTGATGTACGTGCTGCTCGTCGGCGCCATCACCCTCGGCCTGTGGACCACCCTGGTCGCGGTCGGCGCCGGCCACGAGGCCCACAACTACCGCGAGACGGTGTCGCCGTGGTTCCGCTCGATCTGGCGGCTCAACCCCGACGTCGACGCGATGGCCGAGGCGCCGATCCAGTTCCACGTGCACGTCCTGGTCGGGATGCTGCTCTTCGCCGCCTGGCCGTTCACCCGCCTCGTGCACGCGTTCACGGCTCCGGTGCACTACCTGTTCCGTCCCTACATCGTCTACCGGAGCCGCGACGCCCGGGAGCCGGCGCCGACCGGTCGGCCGCGGGCGGGCTGGAGCCCCGTCGGCACGTCCGACCGTGACAGGAGCAGTCGATGACCGACACCACCGGCGGCACGGCGCCCGCCGTACCCGATCTCCGCCGGGGGCAGGGCCGCAACCTCGCGCTCGCCACCCTCGCCTTCACAATCAGCTTCTGGGCGTGGAACATGATCGGCCCGCTCGGGGTCCGGTACGCCGAGCCGATGGGTCTCTCCGCGGGGGAGAAGTCGCTGCTGGTGTCGATCCCCGTACTGGTCGGGTCGCTCGGCCGGATCCTGGTGGGCGCGCTGACCGACCGGTTCGGCGGTCGGCTGATGTTCACGGTGCTCCTCCTCGCGAGCGCGCCGTTCGTGCTGCTGGTGGCGTTCGCGGGCAACCGCGACTCCTACGGGCTGATGCTGCTCTTCGGGTTCTTCCTCGGCATCGCCGGCACGACGTTCGCGGTCGGCATCCCGTTCGTGAACGCCTGGTTCTCGGCCGACCGCCGGGGCTTCGCGACGGGCGTCTTCGGCGCCGGCATGGGCGGGACCGCGCTCTCGGCGTTCTTCACGGCGCGCTTCGTCGACTGGTTCGGCTACACCACCACCCACGTGATCATCGCCGTCGCCCTCGTGGTCGTCGCGTTCCTGGTGTGGACGGCGATGCGGGACTCGCCCGCCTGGTCGCCGAACACCGACCCGGTCGCCCCCAAGCTGGTCGGGGCCTTGAAGCTGCCGATCACCTGGCAGATGTCCTTCCTGTACGCCGTGGCGTTCGGCGGGTTCGTGGCGTTCTCGACCTACCTGCCGACCTACCTCAAGGACGTCTACGAGTTCGACCTCACCGAGGCCGGCACGCGCACCGCCGGCTTCGCGATCGCGGCGGTGATCTGCCGGCCGATCGGCGGCGTGCTCTCCGACCGGATCGGTCCCCGCACGGTCGCGGCCATCTCCTTCGCCGGGGCCGCGGTGCTGGCCGTCGTGGAGACGTTCCAGCCCGAGCCCGAGGTGCCCGCCGGCGTGTCGTTCGTCCTGCTCGCCGCGTTCCTCGGCCTCGGCACCGGCGGCGTCTTCGCATGGGTCGCGACGGCGGCGCCCAGGGAGCGCGTCGGCAGCGTGTCCGGGATCGTCGGCGCCGCCGGCGGCCTGGGCGGGTTCTTCCCGCCGCTGGTGATGGGCGCGACGTACGACGAGGTCGACCACAGCTACACCATCGGCCTGATGCTGCTGTGCGCCACCGCCCTCGTCGCCCTCCTCTACACGCTCTTCGGCATCAGGAGGAGGACGGAGCCTGCCGTCCGCTGACGTCAGCCGCCGTCGACACCGACGAGACCGTTCGCCGCAGTGCGGTCCGGGCCGTCAAGTTCGTCCAGGTCGACGCGCGCGTGGCGCACCGCTCGGTCAGCCGCTCGGCGGTGAGCACCGCGGCAGACGACGACGGATGGGGTTGGGTGGCTTCTTCATGTCCACCACGGTCCCTTCCGCGGGGGCCCTCGCTCCTCAGCCCACGATCCACGCTCCGTCTCCCCCCAGGTCGGAGGACGATGCCGACGGCGACCGGGGCAGGTGGGTGCCGCGGGCTAACGTCGCCCTGTGTCCTTCGTCCCCCTCTCCGGCCCGGCGACGTTCCGAGCGGGC
This sequence comes from Nocardioides sp. YIM 152315, assembly GCF_029210375.1. Taxonomy (GTDB): domain Bacteria; phylum Actinomycetota; class Actinomycetes; order Propionibacteriales; family Nocardioidaceae; genus Nocardioides. The sequence goes on from NZ_JARGER010000037.1 coordinate 424,977, forward strand.
GACCCACCGCGCGCGGGGGTGGTGGAGTTCAGCGACGAGCGGCGCACGGTGGCGCTGCCGATCCGGGCCGCGATCCCGGTGCTCACCCGGGCCCGCAACCGCGAGGACCTGCACCCGACCGTCGGACTGCTGAGCGGAGCCGCGCTGCTCGGCATGCGCCTCGTCGCGGCCGGGAAGTTCGCGCCCGGCCCCGCCGTCGCGGGCGGTACGCCGAGCTGGCGGGTCAGCGGGCTCGACTCCGACGACGAGGACCGCATCGAGATGCTGGCCCGCGCCCAGCGGGAGGACGAGGGGCTGGTGCGCGACCTGATCGACGCGATCGCCGACGCGATGCCGCGGCAGCCGCCGGTCGAGGTGCCGGAGCGGGCGCCGACGAGTCCGCGTCGACCCTCGTTCGAGGAGCGGCTGCAGGCCCGGCTCGCCCGGCACCGGCGCGTGGAGGCCAGCGACCTCCCGCAGCTGGTGCGGCTCTCGATCCGGGTCGAGGCCGACGAGGAGGAGCTCGTCGCGGGCGCCGTACGCCTGGTCCCGCAGGTGCACGACGAGCAGAACGCCCTGCACCTCAGCGACCTCGCCGTGCTGTGGACCCACGGGCCGGAGGAGCACGGGTTCGGCGAGCGGGCCCGCACCCACGCGACGATCGCGCTGCGCGCTGCCGCGGACGCGTGGCCGGTGCTCGACCGGCTGCTTGCGCTGCGGGTGCCCGACCAGATCACCCTCGACACCGACGAGCTCGTGAGCCTGCTCGACGAGGGGGTCGCCGCGCTGCGTGACCGCGACGTCGACGTGATGTGGCCGCGCAGCCTGGGCCGCGACCTGAGCGCGACCGCGACCCTCGACCGGACCGCCACGGGCGGGCCGGGCCCGGTCCGCGAGGAACCGCTCAACGAGCCGCTGCTCGGCACCGAGTCGCTCTTCGCCTTCACGTGGCAGGTCGCGCTGCACGGCGATCCCCTGACCGAGGCGGAGATGGACCAGCTGGCCTCGTCGGCCACGCCCTTGATGAGGCTGCGCGGCAACTGGACGGTCGTCGACCCGTCGATCGCGCGGAAGGCGCGCAAGCGGCTGCTGCGCACGGTCAGGCCCGCCGAGGCGGTCGCGTCGGCGCTCACCGGCACCGTCGAGGTCGCCGAGACCCAGGAGCAGGTCATCGTCGGCGCCAGCCTGCTGAAGGTGCGCGAGCGGCTGCTGACGGCCGCCACCCGGGAGCCCGTCGAGCCGCCGGTCGCCCTGGCCGCGTCGCTGCGCGAGTACCAGCAGCACGGTCTCACCTGGCTGGCCGAGCTCACCTCGCTCGGGCTCGGCGCCTGCCTCGCCGACGACATGGGCCTCGGCAAGACGATCACGCTGATCGCGCTGCACCTGCACCGCCACGAGCGCGGCGCCACCGGGCCGACGCTGGTCGTGTGTCCCGCCAGCCTGCTCGGCAACTGGGAGGACGAGGTACGCCGCTTCGCCCCCGGCACGCCCGTGACCCGCTTCCACGGAAGCGACCGGGAGCTCGACTCGATCGCGGACGGGTTCGTGCTCACGACGTACGGCACCATGCAGCGCGACGCCGAGCGGCTCGCGTCCGTCGCATGGGACCTGGTCGTCGCCGACGAGGCGCAGCACGTGAAGAACCCGCGCACGTCGACCGCCCGCGCGCTGCGCACGATCCCGTGCCGGGCACGGGTCGCGCTCACCGGCACGCCGGTCGAGAACAACCTGACGGAGCTGTGGGCGATCCTCGACTGGGCGATCCCGGGGCTGCTCGGCAGCCGCAACGCCTTCCGCAAGGTGTGGGCCGGCCCCATCGAGTCGGGACGCGAGCCGACGAAGGCCCGGCAGTTCGCCGACCTGATCGGCCCCTTCCTGCTGCGCCGCCGCAAGTCCGACCCCGGCATCGCGCCGGAGCTGCCGGCGAAGACCGAGACCGACCACCGGATCGGGCTGACCCGTGAGCAGGTCGTGCTCTACGAGTCGTTCGTCCGCGACATCATGGAGCGCATCGAGCGCGCCGACGAGGACACGCGGCGCGGACTCGTGCTCAAGCTGCTCACCGGCCTGAAGCAGATCTGCAACCACCCGGCACACTTCCTCAAGCAGTCCGCCGGCAGGCTCTCGGGTCGGTCTCAGAAGATCGACCTGCTCGACGAGCTGCTCGGCACCGTGCTCGCCGAGGACGGCGCGGCGCTGGTCTTCACGCAGTACGTCGCGATGGCCCGTCTGCTGGAGTCGCACCTCGCCCGGGCCGGGATCCCCCACCAGCTCCTCCACGGCGGCACCCCGGTGCGCGAGCGGGAGGCGATGGTGCGGCGCTTCCAGGAGGGCGACGTGCCGGTGTTCCTGCTCTCCCTCAAGGCGGGCGGCACCGGCCTCAACCTCACCCGTGCCGACCACGTCATCCACGTCGACCGCTGGTGGAACCCCGCCGTCGAGGAGCAGGCGACCGACCGCGCCTACCGGATCGGGCAGACCCGGCCGGTGCAGGTGCACCGGATCATCACCCGCGGCACGATCGAGGAGCGGATCGCCGAGATGCTCGGTCGCAAGCGGGCGCTGGCCGACGCGGTGCTCGGCCGCGGCGAGGCCGCGCTCACCGAGCTCAGCAACGACGAGCTGCGCGACCTCGTCACCCTCAGCCCCGACGCCGCGGAGGAGTGATGACGGCCGTCCTGCATCCCCGGGTCCCGGCGCGCCGCGGCGGCGCCCGGGCCACGACCTGGTGGGGCAAGGCCTGGGTGCGCGCCGTCGAGGAGGCGGCGTACGCCGACGCCGACCTCAAGGCGGCCCGCACCCTGGCGCGCGGCGGCCACGTCGGGCAGATCGCGACCGAGCCGGGGCGCTACGTCGCGTCGGTCGACGACCCCCGCGGCCTCTGGACCGTCGACGGCACGCTGCCGGTGCTCGACGACGCCGGACTCGCCGCCCTGGTCGAGACGGTCGCGGCCGAAGCCGGCCGGGTCGCGTCACTGCTGGCCGGCGATCTCCCGCACGACCTGGTCGAGCAGGCGGAGGAGGCCGGGGTGGAGCTGCTGCCGAGCGGGTTCGAGCTGGGCTCGGCCTGCGGGTGCGACCACTGGGCCGACCCGTGCGTCCACGCCCTGGCGGTGCTCCACCAGCTGGCGTGGCTGGTCGACGCCGACCCGCTCGTGCTCCTCCAGCTGCGCGGCCTGCCCCGCGACGAGCTGCTCGCGCGTCTGCACGCCCGCCAGACCTCGTCCGCCCGGCCCGACGACATCGACCGAGACCTGGACCTGGCCGTCGAGGCCGCGCTCTACGCCGCCCGGATCCTCCATGACGCCGACCCGCCCGAAAGTTTCGGGCGGGTCAGCGGAGAAGCGCCCCCAGCGCCATCGTCGTGAGCACCTCGCGCAGCTGCGGATCGGGCAGGAGGCCGCTGTGCGGAGTGGAGTTGATCAGCCCGAACGCCGCGTGCGCCTTCGCCCGCGCGGTGGAGAGGTCGAGCGCGGGATCGAGCAGGCGCAGCTGGGCGGCCCACAGATCGACGTACTCCCGCTGCAGGTGGCGCACCTGCTCGCGCGCGTCGTCGGGGAGCGACTCCCAGTCGCGGTCCTGCACGACGATCAGCGGCCGGTGCCGCAGCGCGAAGTCGACGTGCCAGTCGACGAGGGCGACGAGCGCGGCGCCGGGAGCGTCGGCGTCGGCGACGCGCTTGCCGCCGACGCGCAGCAGCTCCTCGCTGATCGAGACGAGCATCTCGGCGAGCATCGCCTGCTTGGACTCGAAGTGCTTGTAGAGCGCCGGTCCGGAGATGCCGCACGCCGCGCCGAGGTCGGCGACCGAGACACCGTGGTAGCCGCGCGCCGCGAACAGCTCGGCCGCGGTGTCGAGGATCTGACTGCGTCGATCCGGGGGGCGGCTCATGCCGCCAAGGTTAGCGGTCGTTAACTCGATGACGGGTGTGACTCAGGCGTCGGGCTGCTGGCCCTGCTCCTGCTCGGCGATCTGCCGGCGTACGTCGTCCATGTCGAGGTCCTTGACCGCGGTGATGACCTGCTCGAGCGCCGGCGCGGGGAGGGCGCCGGGCTGGGAGAAGACGAGGATGCCGTCGCGGAACGCCATCAGCGTGGGGATCGAGGTGATCTGGGCGGCGGCCGCCAGCGACTGCTCGGCCTCGGTGTCGACCTTGCCGAACACCACGTCGGCGTGCTGCGCGGAGGCGGCCTCGAAGACCGGTGCGAACTGGCGGCACGGGCCGCACCAGGACGCCCAGAAGTCGACGAGCACGATGTCGTTGTCGACGACGGTCTGCTCGAACGTGTCGGCGGTCAGCGCTACGGCGGTCATGTCTGCCCAACGGTCCGGGCGGTCGCGTTGTTCCGTCGCATGGATACCCGGTTCACCGGGAATGCGGTCGCTTCTGGGGCAATGCAACGCCCGAGAAGTGCAGGAACACCCGGTGCACCGGGTATCCCGGCACCGGCCGATGGACCCCCAGGTTAATGATCGCTAACCTAGGCCGGGTGAGCCACATGAAGGAGCTGGTGGAGGAGCTGCGCGAGCGGCTGGCGGCCACCCGGCTGGGCGGCAGCGAGGCGGCCAGGCGCAAGCACACGGACCGGGGCAAGCTGCTCGTCCGCGACCGGGTGGACCGGCTGCTCGACCCGGGCAGCCCGTTCCTCGAGCTGAGCCCGCTGGCGGCCTACGAGATGTACGGCGACCCTGGGTCCAACAGCGTGCCGAGCGCGGGTGTCGTCACCGGCATCGGCCGGGTGAGCGGCCGCGAGGTCGTCGTCGTCGCCAACGACGCGACGGTCAAGGGCGGCACCTACTACCCGATGACGGTCAAGAAGCACCTGCGCGCGCAGACCGTCGCGAGCGACAACCACCTGCCGTGCGTCTACCTGGTCGACTCGGGTGGGGCCTTCCTGCCGATGCAGGACGAGGTGTTCCCGGACCGCGAGCACTTCGGCCGGATCTTCTTCAACCAGGCGAACCTCTCCGCACGCGGCATCCCGCAGATCGCCAGCGTGATGGGCTCGTGCACCGCCGGCGGCGCCTACGTGCCCGCGATGTCCGACGAGACCGTGATCGTGCGCAACCAGGGCACGATCTTCCTCGGAGGCCCGCCGCTGGTGAAGGCCGCCACGGGCGAGGTCGTCACCGCCGAGGAGCTCGGCGGCGGCGACGTGCACGCGCGCACCTCCGGCGTCGTCGACCACCTCGCCGAGGACGACGCCCACGCGCTCGCCATCGTCCGCAGCATCGTCGGCACCCTCGAACGCCGGCACGAGGGCGCGCCGTATGAGATCGCGCCCGTCGAGGAGCCACACGACGACCCGAGCACGCTCTACGACGCCGTCCCCGCCGACACGCGCACGCCGTACGACGTCCGCGAGGTGATCCGCCGGATCGTCGACGGCAGCCGCTTCCACGAGTTCAAGAAGCTGTACGGCGAGACGCTGGTGACCGGCTTCGCGCACGTCTGGGGCCACCCGGTCGGCATCGTCGCCAACAACGGCATCCTCTTCAGCGAGTCCGCGCTCAAGGGCGCGCACTTCATCGAGCTGTGCAACCAGCGCGGCATCCCGCTGGTGTTCCTGCAGAACATCACCGGATTCATGGTCGGCAGGGAGTACGAGAACGGCGGCATCGCCAAGGACGGCGCCAAGCTCGTCACCGCCGTCGCCTGCTCGGTCGTCCCGAAGTTCACCATCGTCATCGGCGGCTCGTTCGGCGCCGGCAACTACGGCATGTGCGGCCGCGCCTACGACCCGCGCTTCCTCTGGATGTGGCCCAACGCCCGGATCTCGGTGATGGGCGGTGAGCAGGCGGCGTCCGTGCTCGCCACCGTGGCCGGCAAGCGCGACGACGAGGACCTCAAGGCCCCCATCCGCGAGCAGTACGAGACCCAGGGCTCGCCCTACTACGCCACCGCCCGCCTGTGGGACGACGGGATCATCGACCCCGCCGACACCCGCCGCGTCCTCGGCATGGGCCTCGCGGCCGCCGCCAACGCGCCCGTGCCGGAGCCCAGCTACGGAATCTTCAGGATGTGACGATGTTCGACCACGTCTTCATCGCCAACCGCGGCGAGATCGCCGCCCGGATCGCCCGGACCTGCCACCGACTCGGCCTCACCTCGACCGCCAGTTCCGGCGACTACCTCGACCCCGACGCCCAGGTCGCGCAGGCGCTGGCGGCCGGTGCCGACGCGGTGCACCCCGGCTACGGCTTCCTCTCCGAGAACCCCGGCTTCGCCCGCGCCGTCACCGCGGCCGGCCTCGCCTGGATCGGCCCGCCGCCCGAGGCCATGGAGGCGATGGCCCGCAAGGACCACGCGCGCGAGATCGCGGTCGCCGCCGGCGTACCTGTGGTGCCACGCGGCGAGGACGCCGGCTTCCCGGTGCTGGTGAAGGCGGCGTCCGGCGGCGGCGGCAAGGGCATGCGCATCGTCAGGGACGAGGGGGATCTCGAGGAGGCCAGGGCCGCAGCGGCGCGCGAGGCCCGCAGCGCCTTCGGCGACGACACCCTGCTCGTCGAGAAGTACGTCGAGCGCGGCCGCCACATCGAGGTCCAGGTCATGGCCGACGCCCACGGCAGCGTGATCCACCTCTGGGAGCGTGACTGCTCGACGCAGCGACGCCACCAGAAGGTGCTGGAGGAGGCGCCGGCGCCGACCATCACGCCCGCGGTCCGCGCGCTCGTCACCGACAGCGCCGTCGCGCTCGCCCGGCAGGTCGGCTACCGCAACGCCGGCACGGTCGAGTTCCTGCTCGACGACAGCACCGGCGAGGCCTACTTCCTCGAGATGAACACCCGCCTCCAGGTCGAGCACCCCGTCACCGAGGCGATCACGGGTCTCGACCTTGTCGAGCTGCAGCTCCGCGTCGCCGCCGGCGAGCCTCTCCCGGTCGGCCAGGACGACGTCACCGTCACCGGCCATGCGATCGAGGCGCGGGTGTACGCCGAGGACTCGTTCGGCGGCTTCCTGCCCCAGGCCGGCACCGCCACGCTCGTCCGCTGGCCCGGGTCGTCCGCTTCACACGCACCTCTGGCTAGCCGAGAGGCGGACGACCCGATCCGGGTCGACCACGCCCTCGAGAGCGGCCAGGTCGTCAGCACGTCGTACGACCCCATGCTCGGCAAGGTGATCGCCCGCGGCGCGACGCGCGAGGAGGCGCGGACCGCGCTGGTCGACGCGCTCGACGACACCGCGATCCTCGGGCTGACCACCAACACCGGGTTCCTGCGTGCGCTGGTGGCCAGCGACGAGTTCCGCGACGCGACGATCGACACCGCATGGCTGGACCGCAACGACGTGCCCGCGCCGGACCCCGGCCCGGCGCGCCTGGCCGCGGCGTGGGAGGTGCACCTGGCCCGGCGCGAGGAGGAGGGCCCGTTCCGCTCGGACGGATTCCGGCTCGGCGCCGATCCGGCGCCGGTCGTCATCGACCTCGACGAGCGGGTCACGCTCGCCGGGCCGGAGCCGCACGACCGTCCGGTGGCCGACGTCGGCACCGACCACGTCGAGATCGTGCTCCGGGGTCAGCGCTTCGTCTTCCGGCGGCCCGACGTGTTCGGCGACCACGCCCTCGACCTGGGCGACGGCGCGATCACCGCGCCGATGCCGGGCACCGTGCTCGACGTACGCGTCGCCGACGGCGACCGGGTCGAGTCCGGCCAGGTGCTCGTCGTCCTCGAGGCGATGAAGATGGAGCTGGCGCTGAAGGCGCCGTTCGACGGCACCGTCACCGGCCTCGCCGCCGGCACCGGCGCGCAGGTCGCCCTCGGCGCCACGCTCCTGGAGGTGGAGAAGGACGATGACTGACCTGCCGATGACGGTCCGCGCCGACGGGCTCCCCGAGCGCGTCACCATCTACGAGGTCGGCCCGCGCGACGGCCTCCAGAACGAGCAGGCCCTGGTGCCGACCGGCGTGAAGGCCGAGTTCGTCCAGCGGCTGACGGCCGCCGGGCTGCCGATCGTCGAGGCGACCAGCTTCGTGCACCCGAGGTGGGTGCCCCAGCTCGCCGACGCCGCGGACCTCATGGAGCTCCTCGGCGAGGCCGGTCGCGACTGCCCGGTGCTGGTGCCCAACGAGCGCGGCCTCGACCGTGCCCTCGAGCTCGGCGCCCGCCACATCGCGATCTTCGGCTCCGCGACCGAGACCTTCGCGCAGAAGAACCTCAACCGCAGCCTCGACGAGCAGTTCGCCATGTTCGAGCCGACGGTACGCCGCGCCCGCGACGCCGGCCTCGACGTGCGCGCCTACGTCTCCATGTGCTTCGGCGACCCGTGGGAGGGTGCGGTGCCGATCGACCAGGTGGTCGACGTCGGCAAGCGGCTCTTCGACCTCGGCGCCAGCCAGCTCAGCCTCGGCGACACCGTCGGCGTCGGCACCGCCGGACACGTCGCGGCGCTGCTGACCGCCTTCCAGCAGGCCGGGATGGGCACCGACCACCTCGCGATGCACTTCCACGACACCTACGGACAGGCCCTCGCGAACACGTACGCCGCGCTGCGGGCCGGCGTCACGACGTACGACGCGAGCGCGGGCGGGCTCGGTGGTTGCCCGTACGCGAAGAGCGCCACCGGCAACCTGGCCACCGAGGACCTCGTGTGGATGCTGCGCGGCCTCGGCGTCGAGACCGGGGTCGACCTCGGGCAGGTCGTCGCGACCAGCGTGTGGATGGCCGGCCACCTCGGACGGCCCAGCCCGTCGGCCGTGGTCCGGGCACTGGCAGAATCCCCTTCATGACGAGGAGGGTCTACCTGCACGTCGGTGCGCCCAAGACCGGAACGACGTACCTGCAGGACCGGCTCTCGCTCAACTCCCGGTCGCTCGCGGCGCACGACATCCACTTCCCGGGCGGCCCGACGGTCAGCCCGGCGCTGTTCAACTTCCGGGCCGCGCTCGATCTGCTCGGGCAGGACTGGGGCGGACCCGCCGGGCACGCCGAGGGCGGCTGGTCGGCCATGGTCCGCAAGGTCAGGCGTCGCTCCGGGACGGTCGTGATCAGCCACGAGGTCCTCGCGCCCGCCACCTCCGACCAGGTCGCCCGCGCGATGCGGGACCTGGCCGGCTCCGAGATCCATGTCGTCTACACCGTGCGTGACCTGGCGCGGCAGGTGCCGGCTGCCTGGCAGGAGAGCATCAAGCAGGGCCGGGCGTGGACCTACGAGAAGTTCCTCGAGCGGATGACGCAGAACAAGACGTGGTTCAGCCGGGCCTTCGACCTGCCGCGCGTGCTCGGCACCTGGGGCGCGGGTCTGCCGCCCGAGCGGGTGCACGTCGTGACCGTGCCGCAGTCCGGCGACGAGCGCCGGCACGGCGACCCGCTGTGGAAGCGGATGTGCGAGGTGCTGGGCATCGACCTCGCCTGGGCACCACTCGACAGCGACCGCTCCAACCGGTCCCTCGGCCGCTCGGAGACGCAGGTGATCCGCCAGCTCAACAAGCGGATGAAGCGCGCGACGCGCCACGAGGGCGCCTACGACGAGCTGATCCGCAACCTGCTCGACCAGGGCGAGCTGGTGCGGCGCGAGTCCGCCGCCGTACGCCTGCCGCCCGACCACTTCGACTGGGCCGAGGAGCGGGCCGAGCGCTGGATCGAGTGGATCCAAGGCAGCGGCGTCCACCTCGTCGGCGACGTCGAGGAGCTGCGCCCGGTGCGACCCGACCCCGACGAGCGCTACCGCCACCCCGACCGGGTCGGCCGCAAGCGCCAGCTCGACACCGCGCTCAACGCCCTGGCCGCGATGACCAGGGAGGCCGCGCGCCGGCCGGATCCCGACCGGACCCTGGCCTCGCGGGTGCGCACCCAGGCCGAGCGGCTGCGCGAGCGGTGACCGCCGACGCCGACCCCGGCGGCCTGCGGCGTGCCTGGGGCTGGCACGCTCACCTGCGGGACGGCGGGGCCACTCCGTGGCGTGTCTGGGAGGGCGCCGGAGAGCCGGGCGGTCGCTACCTCCCGGGTGCCCAGCAGCTCGAGCTGCTGCGCCGGCTGAACGCCGCGGGGGACGTGCCGGCCGACCTGGCGGCGCGGGTGCTCGAGGCCAGCGCGCCCGGGCGCGGGCGCCCCGACCTCGAGCTCAGCGGCGCGGTCGAGCCGCGGGCCTTCGGCCCCGCACCGATCGATCCCGCCGACCTGCCCGACGAGGAGCTGCTCCGCGTGCTCGCCGGCCTGCTCGCCGAGGACGTCCTGGCCGCGGGGCTCCCCGAGTCGCCACGGCCCCGCGCGATCCGGCCGTGGCGACAGCGCTACCGCATGGTCGGCGACCCCGTGCTCGCCGACCCGCGCCGCGAGGACCTGACCGCGCGCGGCCGCCCCCCGGGCGGCCGCGGCTCCGTCGTGCTGGTGCTCGGCAGCGACCTCGGGGAGATGCTCGTCCACGAGTGGACCGCCCGCAGCCTCGGGTACGGCGCGCCGCCCTTCCGCGAATGGGTCGGCCGGGCGGTCCGCGACACCGTGCCCCAGCGCGTCGACCTCGCCCGCACGGCCGCGGTCTGGCGCGAACGCGTCGGCGCCCCGCGCGTGCGCATCGTGCTCGACCTCGGCGCCGTGCCCCGGCTGGTGCGGGTCCGCCGGGCGCCGGCCGCAGCGCTGCCGCTCACCGCGGACGCCATCGAGCTGGCCCGCCGGGTCGGGCAGGTGCTCGGGCTGCTCGTCGCACCCCCGGTGCGCCGCGACCTGCTGCGCCGCACGCTGGTGCCGCGGCTCGCGACCTCCCCCGGCCCGGCGCTGGTGCTGCCGGCGCGGCACGTCGAGCGCGCGCACGGGCAGGCGACCCGGATGCGCGATGCGCTGCTGCGCGCTGGATACGCTGTCCACGGCGACCCGGACGGTCTCCTGCCCACCGAGCGCCCCGGTGTCCCGGAGCCGTCGGACGCCGGCGCGCTGGCGCTGGGGATGCGCCTGCTGCTGGAGCAGCCGGAGAAGAGAGGTACTGCGTGAGCACCCGGGTCCTCCTGCACGTCGGCACCCCGAAGACCGGCACGTCGTACCTGCAGGACGTGCTCTTCCGCAACCGGCGGCGGCTCGCGAGGTCCGGCATCCTCTACCCGGCCGACCGCTTCGACGCCCACTTCCTCGCGGCCCTCGACCTGATGCGGATGCCGTGGGGCGGTCTCGAGGCCGAGGCGGTCGGCGCATGGGACCGGCTCGCCGGGCAGGTGCGCCGACACCGCGGCACCGCGATCATCAGCCACGAGATCCTCGCGACCGCCTCGCGCTCCCAGGCGGGTCGGGCGCTCACCTCGCTCGGCCACGGGGACGGCAGCGAGGTCCATCTCGTGATCTCCGCGCGAGACCTCGTGCGCCAGATCCCCGCTGAGTGGCAGGAGAACGTCAAGCACCGCGCGGCGCTGCCCTACCGCGCGTTCCTCGAGCAGGTCACGGACCCGGCGCGCGACACCCGCATCTCCTCGTGGTTCTGGGGCGTCCAGGAGCTCCCCGACATCCTCGACCGGTGGGGCCACGACCTGCCGCCCGAGCGCATCCACGTCGTCACGGTCCCGCCCGCGGGCGGGCCGCAGCAGCTGCTGTGGAAGCGGTTCAGCGTGGTCCTCGGCCTCGACGGCCTGGACCTCGACCTCGAGGCGGAGCGCGCCAACCCGTCGCTCGGCGTCCCGGAGACCACCCTGGTGCGTCGCATCAACCGGGCCGCCAACCAGGAGCTGGACCCGGCCGACTACCGGCCGCTGGTCCGCGAGCTGCTCGCCCACCACACCCTGTCGCAGCGCACCTCCTCGCCGCGGCTGGCGCTGCCGCCCGACCTGCACCCGTGGGTCGGCGAGGTCACCGCGTCGTGGATCGCCGAGATCGAGAAGCGCGGGTACGACGTGGTCGGCGACCTGCACGACCTCGTCGGCGCTCCGCCCACGACCGACTACGTCAGCCCCGACCAGCCCGACGAGGCCCAGGTGGCCGAGGCTGCGGTCGACGCGATCAAGGCGGTGCTGCTCGAGACGGCGCGGCTGCGGCACGTCGAGGCCGGCCTGCGCGCCGAGCTGCTCGACACCCAGAGGGCGCTGGAGCGCTCCTACCTGCGCCCGACCTACCGCTGGCGCGAGCGCAGCGTGCGCCGCCTGCAGGAGGGCAGGCTCGGGCGCGGGCTGCTCAAGGCCTACCGGCGGGCGCGGGGGCGGAGCTCGGAGCCGGCGTAGTCGCCGATCCGCCAGGTGTCGAAGCCGTCGACGCCCATGCCGACCACGCCGCCGACGATCGGCACCTTGCGGGTGAACGCCACGGCGGCACGCTTGCCGCCCACCTTGGCGACCAGCTCGGCGGTCACCTCCGCGGCGAGCACCCGATGGGTGTCGGGGTCGTGCGCGGGCGCGGTCGCCAGCGCCATCGGCGGCGCCGGGATCTTCCGGTCGCGCACGAGGGCGTCGACCCTGGCCTCGCCGAGGAGGCAGGCGAGCACGGCGTCCTGGACCCGTGGGTCGTCGAGGTCGTAGCCGCGCAGGTGGGCGATCGCCGACACCATCCGGGTCTGGATCAGCGCCAGCCCGGTGATGTTGGTCGGCACCGTGACGACCGCGGTCAGCGCGCCGCCGACGCTGGTCAGCAGTCCCTGGGCGCCGGCGTAGCGGACGTGGTCGTCCACGATCGCGTCGAGCGCGCGGCGCGCGTGGCCCTCCGCGTCGCGGAGCCGGCGCTCGGCCGCGACCGCCGCCGGGGCCAGCGGTCCGATGCCGTGGATCGCGCGATCGAGCGCCTCGCGGACGAAGCTCGCGTTGAGGTCGGGCGCGAGCGCGGGCAGCCGCGGCACGACGTACCGCCCCGCCAGCCTGCTCACGCTCTCCCTGCCCGCCACGCCCCCGATGGTACGGACCGCTACCGTGCCGGTGTGCCACCTGTCGAGCCACCGCCGTCGCGCTGGTCCTTCGGCGATCCGGCCGCGTACGACCCGCTCGACGACCTGGTGGGCATCGGCGCCGACCTCGAGCCCGGCACGCTGCTCGCGGCCTACCGACGCGGGCTCTTCCCGATGCCGTCGGGTACGCCGGGGGACCCCATGTACTGGTTCAGCCCGGTGCGCCGCGGGGTGCTGCCGCTGGAGGGGCTGGTGGTGTCGCGGTCGCTGCGGCGCTCGTGCCGCGGCTTCGAGATCCGCGTCGACTCGGCGTTCGCCGAGGTCGTCGACGCCTGCGCCGACCCCGAGCGGCCGCAGGGCTGGATCGACGCGGAGGTCCGGGCGGCGTACCTGCGCCTGCACGAGCTCGGCTGGGCGCACTCGGTCGAGGCATGGCGCGACGGCCGACTCGCCGGCGGGCTGTACGGCGTCGCGATCGGCGGCCTCTTCGCCGGTGAGTCGATGTTCCACCGCGAGCGGGACGCGTCGAAGGTCGCGCTCGTCGGGCTGGTCGACCTGCTGGGGGGCGCGGACGCGGAGGTGCGCCTCCTCGACGTGCAGTGGGTGACCCCGCACCTGGCGTCGCTCGGCGTGGTCGAGATCGGCCGGGCGGCGTACCTTTGGCGACTGACGCGCGCGCTGCAGCTGCCGCTGCCGGCCCGGTGGCAGTGAGGGTCAGACCACCTGCGGCTCCTGGCCGGTCTCGCTGACCATCGGCCGCCCGGCGGCCTCCCAGTCGAGCATGCCGCCCGCCAGGTTGACCGCGTCGTAGCCCTGCTGCTGGAGCCACGCCACGGCCTGCGCGGAGCGGCCGCCGATCTTGCACACCACCAGCGTCTGGCCCGCCGGCAGCTCGTCGAGACGCACCGGGAGCAGCGACATCGGGATGTGGACCGCGCCCTCGATGTGCCCGTAGTCCCACTCGACGGGCTCGCGGACGTCGAGGACGACCAGCCCCTCGGGCAGCGGATCGGGCACGTTGTCGATCGAGACGGTGGGAATCATTTGAGTAGCTTGCTCATCCTTCGGTCGGCCAGCGGCTTGCCGCCGGTCTGGCAGGTGGGGCAGTACTGCAGGCTGGAGTCCGCGAACGACACCTCGCGGACGGTGTCGCCGCAGACCGGGCACTGCTTGCCGGTGCGGCCGTGGACCGCGAGGTGGGACTTCTTCTCGCCCTTCAGCTCACTCGCCGCCAGGCCGCGGGACCGGTCGACGGCGTCGCCGAGCGTGGTGCGCAGGGCGTCGTACAGGACCTGGATCTCGTCGGTGGTGAGGTGGCCCGCGGGCTTGAACGGCGACATCCGCGCGGCGTGCAGGATCTCGTCGGAGTAGGCGTTGCCGATGCCGGCGATCGTGCCCTGGTGCCGCAGCACCCCCTTGAGCTGCTTGCCGCCCTCCTTCTTCAGGATCTCCTTCAATCGGTCGATCGTGAAGTCGTCGGTCAGCGGGTCGGGCCCGAGGCTGGCGATGCCGGGCACGTCCTGGGGGTCGCGGACGGCGTACGCCGCCAGGCTCTTGCGCGTGCCCGCCTCGGTGATGTCGAGCCCGGAGTCGTCGTCGAGCACCACCCGCACGGCGAGGGTGGACTTGGTGCTGGGCTTGGGCGGGATCGTCGGCACCTCGTCGCGCCAGCGCACCCAGCCGGCGCGGGCGAGGTGGAGCACGAGGTGGAGGCCGGATGCCTCCATGTCGAGGAACTTGCCGTGGCGGGTGACGTCGTCGACCAGCGTGCCCTCGAGCGCGGAGAGCGGCGGGTCGAACGTCTTGAGCGCGCTGAACTGCGCCACGTGGATCTTCGCGATCGCGTGGCCGTCGAGCCGGCCCCGCAGGTCGAGGGCCAGCGCTTCCACCTCGGGCAGCTCGGGCACGAGCCGAGTCTAGGGAGCCGGGGGAACCGGTGACAGCCTCAGGTGCCGAGGAGCATCATGGAGGCGTGGCCACCGTCCGCCCGCTCCCGGAGCTGGGGTCGATCTACCTCGACGCCCGCGGGGCCGAGCGCGCGCTCCGGGTCAGCTGGCACCACGAGTCCGGCCTGGTCGTGCTCTCGTTGTGGCGCGACAACGTGTGCGCCGGCTCCTTCCGGCTGGCGATCGACGAGGTGCCGGCCCTGATCGAGCTGCTGCGCGCCGGCCTGGTGCGCTCCTACGACGACGCCCGCGGCCGCCTGGGCGAGGTCGAGCCCGGGGCGGCCGCGTCCGCCTGAGCCGCGCCTCCGTGGTGGCCCGGCCGATGTAACGGTGGTTTGTGGGATCTTCCGCCCCGTTATGACGGGGGACCAGATCCCACCACACCGCGTTACAGCTGGCGCCGCGTCGACGAGGCCGGAAATCTAACGAATCTGCTAGACCGCCGGATATCGTGCGAGCGTGGACCCGGTCCGGAACCCGTACGCGCCCGGCGCCGGCCAGCGACCGCCCGAGCTGGCGGGGCGCGACCGGGAGCTCGAGCAGTTCGAGGTGACCCTGGAGCGGGTCGCGGCGGGGCGGCCCGAGCGCAGCATGGTGCTCTCCGGGCTCCGCGGCGTGGGCAAGACCGTGCTGCTCAACGCGCTGCGCGGCCAGGCGGTACGCCGGGCGTGGGGGACCGGCAAGATCGAGGCGCGCCCCGACCAGAGCATCCGGATCCCGGTCGCGCAGGCGGTGCACGCCGCGGTGCGCGAGGTCGCCCACCGGCACCGCGACCCCGACCGGGTCGACGCGGTGGCCGGCGTCGTCAAGAGCTTCGCGCTGAGGACCACGGTGGACGACCGCCGTGCCGCCTCGAGGGGAGGAGCGCGCTGGACCCCGCCCGTCGACGTCACCGCGGCCAAGGGGCGCGCGGACTCGGGCGACCTCGAGCTCGACCTGGTCGAGCTGCTCACCGACGTCGCGACCCTGGCGGGCGACCTCGGCGTCGGCCTCGCGCTCTTCGTCGACGAGATGCAGGACGTCGCCACCCCGGAGCTCGCCGCGCTGTGCGGCGCCTGCCACGAGATCAGCCAGCAGGGCGCGCCGCTCATCGTGGTCGGCGCCGGCCTGCCGCACCTCCCGGTCGCGCTCGCCGCGTCCAAGTCGTACGCCGAGCGCCTCTTCCGCTACGTCGCGGTCGACCGGCTCCCGCGCGAGATGGCCGACCGCGCCTGGCGGGTGCCGGCGGCCACCGAGGGGGCGGACTTCGAGCAAGGGGCGCTCGACGAGCTCTACCGGCTCACCGACGGCTACCCCTACTTCGTGCAGGCCTACGGCAAGGTGACGTGGGACGCCGCCGTCGGCTCGCCGATCCGCGCCGCCGACGTGCACGCCGCCGCACCGGAGGCGGAGGCCGAGCTCGCCGTCGGGTTCTTCGGCGCGCGCTTCGACCGGGCCACTCCGGCCGAGCGCGACTACATGTCCGCGATGGCCGACCTCGGCGCCGAGCACGGTGACGCCGCGGTCGCGACGGCCGACATCGCCGGACACCTGGGCCGCAAGCCCCAGTCCCTCTCGCCGGCGCGCGACGGGCTGATCAAGAAGGGCCTCGTCTACGCCGCCGAGCGGGGGAGCGTGGCGTTCACCGTGCCGCACTTCGGCAGGTTCCTCAGGAGTCGGTGACCAGGCGGAAGAATGAGCGTCGTGAGACCCGAGGTCGTCGCCCACCGCGGCGCGAGCCACGACAACGCCGAGCACACGCTGCGCGCCTACGTCGCGGCCCTCGACGCCGGTGCGGAGGCGCTCGAGTGCGACGTGCGGCTCACCGCCGACGGACACCTCGTCTGCGTGCACGACCGCGACCTGCGGCGTACGTCGGCCAGCCGCGCCCTGGTCTCCAACAGCGAGCTCGCCGAGCTCGACGCGCTCGACTTCCACTCCTGGAAGAACCCCTGGGCCGACCTCGACGACGAGGCGCCGGACCCCGACGAGCGGCTCGACCGGGTGCTCACGTTGCGCATGCTGCTCGAGACCGTCGCCGACTACGAGCGGCCGGTGGAGATCGCGATCGAGACCAAGCACCCGACGCGGTACGGCGGCCTGGTCGAGCGCCGCCTCGTCGAGCAGCTCCGCCACTTCGGCTGGGACCGGGCGGGGTCGCCGGTGCGCGTCATGAGCTTCTCGTGGACCGCGCTGCAGCGCGTGCAGCGGCTGGCCCCCGACCTGCGGCTGGTGATGCTCGTCGAGCACGCGCGCAACTGGTCGCTGCTGCGGCGGCTCGTGGGTCGCGACTGGCTGGTCGGGCCGGGCATCGCGGAGCTGACCGCGCACCCGGGGCTCGGCCGACGCATCACCGCTGCGGGCCACGACCTGCACGTGTGGACCGTCAACACCGAGGCCCAGCTGGACCTGTGCCTCGAGCTCGGCGTGCGGGCGGTGATCACCGACCGCCCGGCGTTCGTGCTCGACCTGCTCGACCGGCGGGAGGCGGGCGAAGGCTAGGTTCATGGGCATGGCCAAGAAGTCCCGCACCAAGTCACGCCCCCAGACGACCGCGCCCGGGGAGGTCGGCCCCCGCCAGCCCTGCCCCTGTGGCTCGGGCAAGCGCTACAAGGCCTGCCACGGCGCTCCCGGCGGCGCCGACGTCTACGTCGCGCGCCCGTTCGAGGGCCTGGCCTCGGAGTGCGACATCGTCGCGATGCGCGAGCTGGTGCCCGCCGCGACCGCGCGGCTGACGCTGCGGGCCGACCCCCAGCGGGTGGTGAGGCTCTGCACGCTGCTGCCCATGGCCGCCCCGGCGATGGTGCGCGACAGCGGCGAGATCTGGCTGGGGCTGCAGGTGCAGCACCAGTTCGGGGACCCCGCACGCGACCTCGGAGCCGTGCTGGAGGCGGCCCTGGAGGGCGCGCTGGAGGAGGGCGCCGGCGTCGTGGGCCTCACCGACCCGCCGGGACCGGGGGCGCGGCTCCAGGACCTCGTCGACGACGGCCCGCTGACGATCGAGGTGCACGAGGGCTTCGACTTCTGGTTCTCCGACGTCGACGGCGAGGAGCGGGCCGCCGCGGCCGCCGCGCTCGAGCAGGCCAACGCCTCGGCCAACCCGACCGCGCGGCTGACGAGCGTCGAGGCGGCGTACTGGACGAACGTCGGCACCAAGGAGCACCTGCGCTGGGTGATGCCCGAGCCCGAGGACCGGCTGCTCGACGCGCTCGCGCGCCTGCACACCGCCGGCAAGGACGTGCTGGTCGACGACTCGCGCTTCGTCGGCATGTTCCGCACCCACGGCCTGCTGGCGCCGGTGTGGGACCTGCCCGTCGGCACGGGGCCCGAGGCGCTGGAGGAGCCCGCGGAGCGGTTCGCCGCCGATCTCGCCGCGGCGCTCGAGGACGCCGCCGAGCTCACCGCCGAGGAGCGGGCCGCCAGGTCGGGACTGGCCAACCGACAGGTCACGCTCCGGTAGCCCGGGTTTTGTTACCCCCGGGTTGGGAAGGCTGCGGCGGGCCGCGTAGGCTCACCGAGCCCGGTCGTTGGCGCATCCCCCGTCGCCGACGACCGGGCCTGCCATCTCCCGACCGAGCTAGTCCGGGAAGCGCTCGTCGGCGATCTCGCCCAGCGCCTCGCCGAAGGCCGGCATCTCCTCGGCGAGCTGCTCGATCTCCCCGCCCGTGAAGTGCACCATGTCGAGCCCGGTCAGCGCGACGATGGACGCCGTGCGCAGCGAGTGCTTGACCAGCGCGGTCTCGCCCACGACGTCACCGGGGCCGAGCCGGGCGACCTCGTGGCCGTTGCGGCGTACGGCGGCCGCGCCGTCCAGGATGACGTAGGCCTTGTCGGCGGGGGTCTCCTGCCAGATCGGCGACCACCCCTCCGGCACGTGCACGTGGGTGCCGACTGCGCAGATCTGCGCGATCTCCCGCGGGCTGAAGCGGTCGAAGAAGGAGTCGGCCATCGATCGATGCCCGCCTTTCGGGTCGATCCTCCCGGCCCGGTGCGCGGGAGGGCTACCCTGCACAACGCGCGACCCAGGATTCCGTTCCGGTCGGTCAGTCGGTCGGCAGCGGCTCCCGGGCCACCGGGCAGCTCATGCAGCGGGGTCCGCCCCGACCCGAGCCGAGCTCGGAGCCGGCGATGCGCACGACCTCGATGCCGGCCGCCTCGAGCCGCGCGTTGGTCTCGACGTTGCGCTCGTAGGCCACGGCGACCCGAGGTGCGATCGCCAGCGTGTTGTTGCCGTCGTCCCACTGCTCCCGCTCGGCGGTGACCGGGTCGAGACCGGTGTCGATCTGGTGGAGCGTGTCGATGCCCATCGCCTTCGCGGCCGCGACCAGGAACGGTTCGGCGCCGGCGACGTCGAGCGCGCCGGGCTCCCCGCCGGCCGTCACGGCGTACGCCTGCAGCGAGTCGGCGACGTTGGGGTACATCACGATCTTGTCGACGTCGACCATCGTGCACACCGTGTCGAGGTGCATCGTGGCGCGCTCCTGGGTGATGGGTACGGCGAGCACCGTGTGCGCCAGGTCGTCCGCGAACACCTGCCGGGCGAAGCGCTCCACACCCGCCGGCGTGGTGCGCTCGCCGACGCCGACCGCGATCACGCCGGGCGCCAGCAGCAGGACGTCGCCGCCCTCGACGTGCTCGTTGCGCCAGCCGTGGATGGTGCTCGTGCCGCGGAAGCGCGGGTGCTCGGTGTAGATCAGCTCGGTCAGCTGGGTCTCCCTCGCGCGCGCCGGCATCGCCAGCGACGTCACCGCCGCCCGGTCGTGCACCCACACCGAGGAGTCCCGCGTGAAGAGCAGGTTGGGCAGCGGGTCGACGAGGAAGTCGTCGTGCGCGAGCAGCGAGGTCACCAGCCCGAACCCGCCGCGCACCTCGTCGTTCCGGATGCCCGCCGTCAGGTAGCCGGTGAGCTCCCCCGGCGACGCCCGGCCCAGGAATCCCGCGAGGTGGTCGCGCAGCGTGTCGCCGAGGTGCAGCCCCGCGAGCGCGGTCGTGATCGCGCTCTCGCGGGCCGCGTCGTTCGCGAGGGCCTCGGTGAGCAGGTCGGTCAGGTAGAGCACCTCGACCCCGTGGCCGCGCAGCGCCTCCGCGAACGCGTCGTGCTCCTCCTGGGCGCGGGCCACCCAGGGGATCCCGTCGAAGAGCAGCCGGTCGTTGTTGCGGGGCGTCAGCCGCCGCAGCTCGTTGCCGGGCCGGTGGAGCAGGACGGTGCGGAGACGACCGACCTCGCTGTCGGCGCCATGTGTGGTCATGGCCCCGACTCTAGGTCAGGAGCTCGTACGCGGTGAGCGCCGCCAGCAGCAGGCAGACCCCCGCGCCGACGTAGTGCAGGACGTGCAGCTTCACGAACCGCTGGAGCTGCCGGCCGGCGACCACCGCCAGCCCGCTCACGACCAGCAGCGCACCGAGTGCGCCCACGAACACCGCGACGGGCTCCTCGTACTTCGCGACCAGCGAGATCGTCAGCAGCTGGGAGAGGTCGCCCCACTCGGCCGCGAAGAGGACCAGGAAGCTCGCGACCACCGCCTGGAGGCCGTGCACGTCCCTGGTCTCGATCTCGCTGCCCTCGTTGGCCTGGTGGCTGCGGCCCTCCCGGATGAGGATGAACGCGCCGGCCAGGAACATCAGCCCCGCCGCGGCCCGCACGACGTCCTCGGGCAGGAACGAGACCGCGTGTCCCAGCAGCACCGCGACCGTCGTCTGCACGGCGAAGGCGAGGCCGACCCCGATCCAGACGAGGACGGGCCGGTACTTCGTCGCGAGCACGAGCGTCGCCAGGAACGTCTTGTCCGGCAGCTCGACGACGAAGATCGCGAGGAAGGTCAGGCCGATGACGACCGGGTCCATCAGTCTCCTGTCGAGGTGGTGACGGTGTGGTCGAGGAACGCACGACACAGGTGCTGCGCCTCGGTGAGCACGTCGTTGACGGGGCGGCCGAGGGCCGCGGCGGCGCGGGCGACGTCGTCGTACTCCGGCTGTGCGTTGACCACGAGGCCGTGGTGTCGCGCCACCTTCACGGCGATGGCCTCGCCGCCCACGCGGATCGAGAGCATCTCGCGGTCGAGCGCGTGCTTGCTGAGCGGCTGCTCGCGCAGCCCGATCGTGGTCGTCTGCCGGAAGATCTCGGCCCGCACCGCCGCGGCGCGCTCGTGGTCGACGAGGGCGCTGAGCGTGTGGGCGGGCCGGCCCTTCTTCATCAGGATCGGCGTCAGCCAGGCGTCGGAGGCGCCGGTCTCGAGCAGCGCGGCGAGCACCGACGGCCAGACCCGCGGGTCGAGGTCGTCGACGTTGCACTCGAGCAGCAGCGGCGCCTCGGCGGCCGAGGAGGGACGAAGTCCCGTCCCAGGACCACCGACGAAGATCCGGACCACGTTGGCGTGCCCCTCGGGGTCGCGCCCGCCCGCGCCGACGCCGATCCGCTCGACGACCATCGGCGGCTGCGGCGCGTACGCCGTGGCGAGCGTCGTGAGCAGCGCGGCACCGGTCGGGGTGCAGCGCTCCATCGCCACGGCGCCGGCGTACGTCGGCACGCCGCGCAGCAGCTCCGCCACGGCGGGCGGCGGGACCGGCAGGACGCCGTGGGAGGTCTCGACGGTGCCGGAGCCGACCGCGACCGGGGAGACGGTGACCGCAGTGGCGCCGACGTGCACGAACCCCGCGGCCACGCCCACGACGTCGGCGATCGCGTCGAGCGCGCCCACCTCGTGGAAGTGCACCTGGTCGGGGGTCGCGCCGTGCACGGTCGCCTCGGCGACCGCGAGCCGCTCGAACGCGGCGAGGGCGAGGTCCCGCACGGGCGCGTCGAGGCTGCCGTGGCCGAGCAGCTCGCGGATGTGGTGCCAGGTGCGGTGGACCGAGGAGTCGGTGACGTCGACGTGCACGCGGGTCGCGGCGAGTCCGGCCCGGCGTACCTCCTCGACGCGGAGCGCCACGGGCTCGGGCGCGACGGCGTCGACGGCGTGCTGGAGCACCTCGACCGGCACCCCGGCGCCGACCAGGGCGCCGAGCAGCATGTCGCCGCTCGCGCCCGCGGACGCGTCGATCCAGACGGTGGTCATGGGGTCCTCACCGGGCCGCCTCGGCGTCGCCCGGGGCCCGGGTGCTCATCGGGGCACGCTCTGCCGGGCGACGCGCGCCGCGTGCACGCCGGCGCCGTACCCGTTGTCGATGTTGACGACCGCGATCCCGGGGGCGCAGGAGTTGAGCATCGCGAGCAGCGCGGCGACCCCGCCGAGCGAGGAGCCGTAGCCGACGCTGGTGGGGACGGCGACGATCGGTACGCCGGTCAGCCCGCCGACCACCGACGGCAGCGCACCCTCCATGCCGGCGACCACCACCAGGCAGTCGGCCGCCTCCAGGCGGTCGCGCACGGCGAGCAGCCGGTGGAGGCCGGCGACGCCGACGTCGTCGATGCGGTCGACCCCGGCGCCGTGGACCGCGACGCTGAGGGCGGCCTCGGCCGCGACGGGCGCGTCGGAGGTGCCGGCGCTGACCACGGCGACCGTGCCGTGCGCGACCGGGAGCGGGCCGAGCGTGGCGGCGCGGGCCACCAGGTCGACCTCGGCGTCGGGGAGCGCGTGGGCGAGGACCTCGAGCGTCTCGTCGCTCAGCCGGGTCGCGAGGATCGCGCGGTCCGGATGCCGCTCGTGCAGGGTCCCCAGGATCGCGACGACCTGGTCGGGGGACTTGCCCGCGCCGTACACGACCTCGGGGTCACCGGTCCGCGCCGCGCGGTCGACGTCGACGCGTGCGAAGCCGAGGTCGGCGATGCGGGGGTCCCCTGGGTCGGCGCTGCGGTCCACGAGAGGAACCTACTCGGCCGTTGCCAGCGTCGGTGGCCGGGTGTTGGCTGACGGGTGGGGTCGCACGAGCGAGGAGCGGGAAGATGCCGAAGTTCGAGAAGTACGCCCAGGGGACGCCGAGCTACGTCGAGCTCGTCACGCCCGACCAGGCCGCCGCGAAGGAGTTCTACGGTCCCCTGTTCGGGTGGGAGCTGGAGGACGTCCCGATGGGGGAGGACGACTACTACGTCGCGGTGCGCAAGGAGGGCGACGCGGTCGCGGGCATCAGCTGGCCGATGCCGGGGCTGGAGGACCACCCGGCGTTCTGGTGCGTCTACCTCACCGTCGACGACGTGGACGCGGTGACGGCGCGGGTGGCCGGCGCCGGCGGACGCGTCGACGCCGAGCCGTTCGACGTGATGGACATGGGCCGGATGTCCGCGATCGCCGACCCGACCGGTGCCCGGGTCAACCTGTGGCAGCCCGGCACGTCGATCGGCACCGAGCGGGCCAACGAGCCCGGCACGCCGGTCTGGAACGAGGTGGTGACGCCCGACGTCCCCGCGGCCACCAGGTTCTACAGCGACGTCCTCGGGGTCACGTGGGAGAAGCAGTCGATGGAGGACGGCGGGGCGTACACCTGCCTGGTCGTCGACGGCCGCCCGGTGGGCGGCGCGATGGTGCCACCGATGGAGGGTGTCCCACCGCACTGGAACGTCTACTTCGACGTGGGCGACGTCGATGCGACGGTCGAGAGGGCCGTCGGCCTCGGCGGCACCGTGCTCGCCCCGGCGTTCGACGTCCCGGGTGTCGGCCGGATGGCGGTGCTCGCCGACCCCCAGGGCGGCGCGTTCAGCCTGATGGCGACCTGACGTCGCGGTCGCGGAACGGGTCGGCGGGGTAGACACCCAGGATCTTCACGTCGGTGGTGAAGAAGGCGAGCTCGTCGAGCGCGCGCCTCACCCCGAGGTCGTCGGGGTGCCCGTCGACCTCCGCGAGGAACTGCGTCGCCGTGAACTCCCCGCCGACCATGTAGCTCTCGAGCTTGGTCATGTTGACGCCGTTGGTGGCGAAGCCGCCGAGGGCCTTGTAGAGCGCGGCGGGGAGGTTCTTGACGTTGAAGATGAAGCTCGTCACGACCGGCCCGTTGCCGGCCGGGGCCTCGACGAGGTCGCGCGAGAGGACGACGAAGCGGGTGGTGTTGTGCTCCTCGTCCTCGACGTCCTCGGCGAGGATCTCCAGGCCGTAGATCTCCGCGGCCAGCGGCGGGGAGATCGACGCCATCGTCGGGTCGCCGAACTCCGCGACCTCGCGCGCGGCGCCGGCCGTGTCACCCGAGATGACCGGCTTGAACCCGTGCTCGCGGATGATCCGGCGGCACTGGCCGAGCGCGTGCACGTGGCTGTGGACGGTCTCGATCCGGTCGATGGCCGTCCCCGGCATGGCCATCAGGCAGAAGCGGATGCGCAGGAAGTGCTCGGCGATGATGTGCAGCCCCGAGCCGGGCAGGAAGTGGTGGATGTCGGCCACCCGTCCGGCGATCGAGTTGTCGATCGGGATCAGCGCCAGGTCGGCGCTGGGCTGCTTCCCGGGGCCGGCCTCGACGGCGGCGAAGACGTCCTCGAACGACGCGCACGGCACCGCCTCCCAGTCGGGATAGTGCTCCATGCACACCTGGTGGGAGTTCGCGCCGGGTTCGCCCTGGTAGGCGATGCGTCGGGTCACCGCGTCATGCTCCCACGGGCGGTCTAGGGTCGGAGACGTGGAGGCTCTGTCCGTCGTCGCGCTCGCCCTGGCCGCGGCCGCACTCGCGCTGACGCTGCAGGCGCGCCGTACGACGAGGTCCGGCGACGACGTCGACGCGCTGCCCGAGGACGTCGTCGGGCTGCGCCAGGAGGTCGCCGCGCTCCGCCGGGAGGGCAGCGACGCGCTGCGCCACCTCGCCGTGGTCCGCTACGACGCGTTCGACGACATGGGGGGCCACCTATCCTGGTCGGTCGCCCTGCTCGACGACGCCGGCAAC
Source organism: Nocardioides sp. YIM 152315 (assembly GCF_029210375.1). GTDB lineage: Bacteria > Actinomycetota > Actinomycetes > Propionibacteriales > Nocardioidaceae > Nocardioides. The sequence goes on from NZ_JARGER010000037.1 coordinate 449,469, forward strand.
GGCGTCGTGCTCACCTCGATCCACGGACGCAGCGACGCGCGCACCTACGCCAAGAACATCAGCGGCTGGACGTGCGAGCAGCAGCTCTCACCCGAAGAGCTCGAGGCGATCGAGCGCGCACGGCCGTGAGCGCCCCGCTGCTCCGGGTGCGTGGGCTGACGAAGACCTTCGGCGAGGTCGTCGTCCTCGACGGGGTCGACCTGGACGTCGCACCCGGCAGCGCCGTCGCACTCCGGGGGCGCAACGGCGCCGGCAAGTCGACGCTGCTGCGCTGTGCCACCGGGGCGGAGGAGGCGAGTGCCGGCACCGTGGAGCTCGACGGCATCGACGTGGACGAGCGCTCGGTGCACGTCCGGCGCAGCGTGGCGATCGTCACCGACGACCTCGACTTCTTCCCGGACCTCAGCGTGATCGAGCATCTCGACCTGCTGGCCCGGGCGCACGGCGTCGACGACGCCGAGGCTCTCGTCGACGCCGTCCTGGAGGACGTGCGGTTGGTCGACCAGGCCGCCCAGCTGCCCGGAACCCTCTCGTCCGGGCAACGCCGCCGGCTGGCGCTCGCGAGCGCGTTCGTGCGTCCGCGCCGGCTGCTGGTGCTCGACGAGCCCGAGGCGCGCCTCGACCGGGCCGGACTCGGCTGGCTGGTCGAGCGCCTGCGCCGGGAGAAGGCCGACGGCCTGGGCATCCTGCTCGCCAGCCACGACCCCGACCTCGTCGCGGCGGTCGCCGACGACGTGCTCGACCTCGACGCGTGAGCGCGGAGGTCCGCGAGCTCCGTCGCCAGATCCGGGAGTGGCGGCGGGGCCGCGCCACCAGGAGTCTCGTCGAGGCGATCGGTGACGCGTACGTCGCGATCTTCTCCGCTCTCGTGATCGGCGCGATGGCGGGCAATGTGCTGATCAACCTGCGGGTCGTGACGGCCGACGCCTGCACCTCCACGGACTGCGCCGATGCGCGAGGCGCGCTCGGGTGGCTGCTCGGCCTGCTGGGCGTGGCCGCGGTGCTGGCCGTCGCCCGGCTGCTGGGCCCGGTGCTCGCCGCGCCGGCCGTCGGCAGCTGGCTGCTCGCCACGCCGCTCGACCGGGTCGCACTGCTGCGCGGCCGGCTGCTCGGCACCGCCGCGGTCGCCGCGGTGGCCGGGGCGCTCCCCGCCGCCGTCGGTGGTCTGCTCGCCGGGTTCCCGGTCGCCGCCGTCGCCTGGTCGGCGGTCCTCGCGGCACTCCTGTGCGTGCTGCTCGTCGCCGCCGCCGCCCGTGCCCAGTCGACCGCCGGCGCGACGATCCGGGTGCTCGCCCGAGCCCTCGGGGTCCTGCTCTGGGCCGGGCTCGCCGCGGTGGCCGCCGGGCTCGCCCCCGGCTCGCTCGACAGCCCCGCGCCCGCCGGACTCGCGCTCGCGGCGGCGGTCGTCGCGGTCGCGGCGGCGGTCGCGGTCGTCGGCGCCCTCCGCGCGCTTCCCCGGATCCCCCGGCGCCGGCTCACCGACGGGGGTGCGCTGCTGCCGGGCCTGTCCGGGGCGCTGTCGGGGCTCGACCTCACCCTGCTCTTCGACATCCTGCTCGCACGTCACTGGCGCGTGCACAGCTCGGTGCGGGTGGTGCGCGGGCGCGGGGCGGGACCCACCGCACTGGTGTGGCGGGAAGTGGTCCGGCTCCGACGCAACGCCACCCTGCTGGCGCTGCTGGCCGGCGCGCTCGTCCTGCCCTACGTCGCCGTCCCGCTCGGCATCGGGCACGTGCTCGTCGTGGTCGTGACACTGACCGGCTTCGTCTTCGGTGTCGGCCTCTTCGCGGGTCTCCGGGTTCTTTCGCGCACGCCGAGTCTGCTCCGCTGCTTCCCGCAGCCCGCCTCGGCCGTGCGCCTGGCGTGTCTGTGCGTGCCCGCCGGGGTGTTGGTCCTCTGGGGACTGGCGACGGCGCCGGCCCTGCACGCCGCGGTCGGCGGCGCCTGGACCGACGCCCTGCTGGTGGCCCTGGCGAGCGGCGTGACGGTCGCGGTCGCCGCGGTGCGCTGGACGTCGAGCCGGCCGCCCGACTACCGACTGCCGCTGATCACCTCGCCGATGGGGGCGGTGCCCACCTCGCTCTACGGCAGTGTGCTGCGGGGCTTCGACGTCCTCCTCCTGGGCACGATCCCCCTGCTCGCCGCGCCGACGGAGGTCGGGGCGGCGTGGTCGGTGGGCCTCTGCGGGGCGGTGCTGACTTTCCTCGTGTCGCGACGCTGACCGAGCGGTCCTCCTACGATCCGTCCATGAACCCGTTGCGGTCGCTGGCCGTCCGGCTCGGGGCCCAGCCGTGGCTGCCGCGCTACGCGCGGCTGATCGTGGGCACCGACAAGCTGCTCCAGCGGCTGTCGCGCGGACGCCTGACGATCATGCTGGCCACCGGGCTGCACGAGCTGGTGCTGCAGGTGCCGGGCCGCCGGACGGGGGTCCTGCGCACCACCCCGCTGCTCACCGTGCCGTACGACGGGGGCTGGCTGATCGTCGGCTCCAACTGGGGCGCGCCGCAGCCGCCCGCCTGGGTCGCCAACCTGCGTGTCGCCCCGGACCCGACGATCACCTACCGCGGCCGCACCCTCGCCGTCGACGCCCGCGAGCTCGCCGGGCCCGAACGCGACGAGTCGTGGGAGGTCGCCGTCGCCGGCTGGCCCAACTACGCGACGTACGCCGAGCGCACCGACCGCGAGCTGCCGCTCTTCCTGCTGACCCCGCGCTGACCGGTCCTCAGCGCGGCACGCGCACCAGCAGCCGCCCGTGCACGCAGTTCATCCGCAGCTCCTTGCCCGGGCCGATGGAGTCGCCGTCGAGCTGGCGCGGGGTGTCGGTGCTCGCGCGGACGACGATGGTGTGGCCGGTCATCCGGTTGACCAGCTCGTCCGTGCGCGGGCGGCGGGCGAGCACCCGGTAGGCGAGCGGGATCCAGGAGAAGAACCTGCGCGGGTGCAGCATGACGACGTCGAGCACGCCGTCGTCGATGGCGGCGTCGGGCAGCAGCGGCATGCCGGCCTGCAGGAAGCCGACGTTGCCCACCACGATCGTGCGGGCCCGGTGCCTGGTGAACGGTGCCCCGTCGACGGAGACCTCCACACGGACCGCCGGGAACATCAGCGACTTGAGCGCCGAGAGCACGTAGGCGACCCAGCCGATGCGCTTCTTGATGTCCTCGTTGACGCCCTCCATGATCGCCGCGTCGAAGCCCATGCCGGCCATCACCATGAAGTGGGTGTCCTCGAAGCCGTCGCCGGACACCTCGACCAGGTCGATCGCGCGGTCCTGGCCGTTGAGGGCGACGTCGATCGCCGCACGGATGTAGAGCGGGATGTCGAGGTTGCGGGCGAGCAGGTTGCCGGTGCCGGCCGGGACGATGCCGACGGGGATGCCGGTGCCGGCCAGCTCCGCGCACACCTCCCGGACGGTCCCGTCGCCGCCGCAGACCAGCACCAGGTCGGCGCCCCCGACGGACGCCGCCTCGGCCATGCCGGTGCCGGGGTCCTCGACCGTCGTGTACTGCCAGGTCGGGGTGGACCACCCCGCCTCGACGGCCATCGCGGTCACGATCGACTTGAACTGGCCGACGTCCTCGACCTTGATCGGGTTGAGGATCACCGCGAGCCGCTTCTCGGAGCTGTACACCTCCGGCAGCGGCTCGATCGTCGCCGCATGGCTGCGCGGCAGGGGGGTGTAGACGCCGATCGCGAGCAGCACGAACCCCGCGCCGAGCAGGACGCCCCCGACGACGTCGGAGGGGTAGTGGCGGCCGAGCAGCACCCGGTCCAGGCAGACGACCACGACGACGAGCACGGCCCCGGCGTGCGCGAGGCGGCGCACGTTGCGGCGGCGGACCAGCATCCCGACGAGCACCATCACGACGCCTGCCAAGGCGGTGATGGACGAGGCGTGGCCCGACGGGTAGGCGCCGTTGTGCAGCAGCGCCTCGGCGCTCTGCCACGGCGGCCGGTCGCGGTTGACGAGCCCCTTGGTCAGCGTGGTGGTCAGAGAGGTCGCGAGCATCACGCCGACGGTGAAGAACGCCGCGCGGTGGTAGCGCCTCAGCAGGACCAGGGTCAGCACGAACGTGTACGCCGTCATCGCGATCGTCCCGGTCACGACCTCGATCACCCGGAGCACGTCGTGCAGCCAGCCGACGTCGGTCGCCCAGGCTTGCGAGCCCTCGCCGCGGTCGTCGATCCGGACCAGCCACGCAGCGTCGTCGACCACGGCGAGCATCAGCAGGCCGAACAGCACGAAGCACAGGGCGGCCCAGCTCAGCACGATGGCGCGGGGGCGGTCGAGCACGTCGGTCCTTCGGATCGGGGTCGGGCTGCTTCGAAGTATGCCGGTCGACCCGTTCCTCCCCAGCGACCGCTATCTCGCGAGCGTGGCTCTCGCCACCCGGATAGCCTTGCCACGTGACCCCACCCCACGAATTCGCTCGCTGCGCTCCCGAGGACGCGGGGACACCGGAATGATCGACCCCCGCCTCCTCCGTGAAGACCCCGACCGCGTGCGCGTCGCCCAGGCCAAGCGCGGGCTGTCCGACGAGGTCGTGGATCGCGCGCTGTCCGCCGACCGGGCTCGGCGGGCGGCGATCTCGGCGTTCGAGGAGCGGCGGGCCGAGCAGAAGCAGCTCGGCAAGCAGGTCGCGCGGGCGCAGGGTGACGAGAAGCAGGAGCTGCTGGCCCGCACCAAGGTCCTCGCCGCCGAGGTCAAGGCGGCGGAGGCCGCGCAGGTCGAGGCCGAGGCCGCCTGGCACGACGCGATCACGGGCATCCCCAACCTGGCCGCCGAGGAGACCCCGGCCGGGGGCGAGGACGACTTCGTCGTGCTCGAGACCGTCGGCACCCCGCGCGACTTCGCCGCCGAGGGGTTCGAGCCGCGCGACCACGTCGAGCTGGGCCGGATGCTGGGTGCCATCGACCTCGACCGCGGGGCCAAGGTGTCGGGATCCCGCTTCTACTTCCTCACCGGCGTCGGCGCCGAGCTCGAGCTCGCGCTCCTCAACCTCGCGATGGAGCAGGCCCGCGAGGTCGGCTTCACCCAGGTGATCGCGCCGTCGATGGTCAAGCCGCGGGCGATGGAGGGCACCGGCTTCCTCGGCCAGGCCGCCGACGACGTCTACCGCATCGAGGGCCAGGACATGTACCTCGTGGGCACCTCGGAGGTCCCGATGGCGGCCTACCACTCCGACGAGATCCTCGACGGCGCCGACCTGCCGCTGCGCTACGCGGCGTTCAGCCCCTGCTTCCGCAAGGAGGCGGGCTCGCACGGCAAGGACACCAAGGGCATCATCCGGGTGCACTGGTTCGACAAGGTCGAGATGTTCGTCTACACCACGACCGAGGACTCCTACGCCGAGCACCAGCGGCTGCTCGAGTGGGAGAGGCAGTTCCTCGACAAGCTCGAGCTCGCCTACCGCGTCATCGACGTCGCCGCCGGCGACCTCGGCCTGTCGGCGGTCCGCAAGTTCGACTGCGAGGCGTGGATCCCCACCCAGGGCAGGTACCGCGAGCTCACCTCGACCTCCAACTGCACCGAGTTCCAGACCCGGCGGCTCGACACCCGCGGGCGGTTCCCCGACGGCGTCGCTCCGATCTCGACGCTCAACGGCACGCTCTGCGCGATGACCCGGACGATCGTCGCGATCCTGGAGACCCACCAGCAGGCCGACGGGTCGGTGCGGGTCCCCAAGGCGCTGCAGAAGTGGCTCGGTCGCGACGTGCTGGAGCCGGTCCGCCCGTGAGCACCCCGCACGCCTGGCGGCCGAGACTGGTCGCCCTCGACATCGACGGCACGATCCTGAAGTGGGTCGAGGGCGCCGGCATGACCCACGAGGAGGTCTCGCCGGCCGTCAAGGACGCCGTACGCCGCGCCCTCGACGCAGGCGCCCACGTGGTCCTCGCCAGCGGTCGCTCACCGCACGGCATGACCTCGGTCGCGGACCTGCTCGAGCTGCACGACGAGCAGCGCGACCGCCTCTGGATCGTGGCGTCCAACGGTGCGGTCGTCCTTCGCTACCCGCCCATCGAGGTGGTCCACGAGGAGACCTTCGACGCACGGCCGGCCGTCGAGGCGATCCTCGCGCGGCAGCCGTCGGCGATCGTCGCGGTCGAGGAGCGCGGCGTCGGCTACCGCGTCACCCGGGCGTTCCCCGACGGCGAGCTCTCCGGCGACATGATCGTGACCGACGTCGACGAGCTGCTCGCAGCCGAGGTCAGCCGCGTGATCATCCGCGACCCGGAGTCGACCGCCGACGAGTTCGTGAAGCTTGCCGAAGAGCTCGGCCTCCACGGCACCAACTACGTCGTCGGCTGGACCGCGTGGCTCGACCTCGCCCCGGTCGGCGTCTCCAAGGCGTCCGGCCTGGCGTACGTCGCGCGCGAGCTCGGCGTCGACGTGGCCGACACCCTCGCGGTCGGCGACGGGCGCAACGACCTCGAGATGTTCGAGTGGGCCGGACGCTCGGTCGCGATGGGCCAGGCGATCCAGGTCGTGCTCGACGCCGCCGACGACGTGACCGCCAGCGTCTACGAGGACGGTCTCGCGACCGAGCTCGACCGGTGGTACGACACCACCCCACGACGTTCGTCGGCTCCCCCGCTTCGCACCTCCGACGAACAACGCCGAGAGGACCCCGACCCGTGAGCCTGCCGCAGCTGGTCACCACGGAGCGGCTGCGGCTGCCGCTCTGGACGGCCGACGACGTCGCCGCGATCCGCGCCGGGGGGCGCCGCGAGGGCTGGCACCCCGACTACCCCCGCCGCGACGACGCCGACGCGGCGGGGCTGTGGCGCCAGGGCGACACCTGGTCGCCGCGGCACATCGTCCGCGGCGTGACGGCGCTCGGCTCGATCGGGTTCTTCGGCCCGCCGGAGCCCGGCGCCGACGGCGTGCCCGAGGTCGAGGTCGGCTACGGCCTCGTCGACGAGGCGCACGGCTACGGCTTCGCGACCGAGGCGCTCCAGGGTCTGCTCGCCGAGGCCGACGCGGCGGGCGTCCGCGTGCGGGCCAGCGTCGAGCCCGCCAACAGGCCCAGCATCCGGGTGCTTGCGAAGTGCGGCTTCACCGAGCTGCGCGGCGCCAACGAGGACGGCGAGCTGGTCATGGCTCGCCCGTTGCCGTGAATCCACGGGCCGTGAGGCCGAAGCTCGTCGCCACCGACCTCGACGGCACCCTCGTGCGCAGCGACGGCACCGTCTCGGCGTACACCGCCGACGTGCTGGCCCGGGTCGAGGCCCTGGGCGTGCCGGTGGTGTTCGTGACCGGCCGGCCGCTGCGGTGGACCGAGGAGGTCTTCGAGCACGTCGGCGAGCACGGTCTCGCGGTGGTCTCGAACGGCGCACTGGTGTGGGACGTCCGCCGGCACCGACCGTCGCTCGAGAGACCGATCGAGCCCGAGCTCGGCCTCGAGGTGTGCCGGCTGCTGCGTGCCGCGCTGCCCGACACGGCGTTCGCGGTCGAGACCGTGGAGGGGATCGATCTCGAGCAGCACTTCGACGAGCGGCCGCCGGTGCCCCCGGGCTCCCGCCGCGGGCCGATCGAGGAGCTCTTCGACCGCCCGGCGCTCAAGCTGCTCGCGCGCCACGAGGAGCTCACCCCGCAGGAGTTCTGGGACCTCGCCGAGGAGGCGGTCGGCGGCCGCCTGGTGATCACGTGGTCCTCGACGACCGCCCTGCTCGAGATCAGCGCGCCCGGCGTGACCAAGGCCTCGACCCTCGAGCTGCTGTGCGCCGACCTCGGCGTCGGCGCGGCCGACGTCGTCGCCTTCGGCGACATGCCCAACGACCTGCCGATGCTGGCGTGGGCCGGCGCGTCGTACGCCATGGCCGACGCGCACCCGACCGTCCTCGACGCGGCGACCCACCGCGCACCGTCGAACGACGACGACGGCGTCGCCCGGGTGCTGACTGGTCTCTTCGGGCTGTGATCTGTTGAGATGACCACCGTGTCCCGCACGATGTCCCGCACCGCGCCCCGCCTCCGACCGGTCGTCGCCGCGCTCCTCCTGGCTCCGGCCGGCGTGGTGTCGCTCGTCGCCGCACCGGCGGTGGCCGCGTGCCCCCCGGATCGGGCGACGCTGGCCGAGCACGCCAAGGACGCCAACGGCGTCTTCACCGGGACCATCGAGGAGCGGTCCGCCGCCGGCCGGACCGTGACGTACGTCGTGCAGACCGATCGGGTCTACAAGGGCGTCGTCGCGGAGTCGCCCGTCGAGGTCACCACCGACGCCCGGCGCGGCCGGTGTGGCAAGCCGGGGCTGCGGACCGGCGCGGCGTACGTCTTCTTCGTCGCCCGCGACGGCGACGCGCTGACCACCGACAGTCGCAGCGGCACGGCGCGGGCCACCGACGAGCTCGTCGGGCAGGTCGAGCAGCTGTTCGGCGACGGGCGCCCGGCCATCGAGCCGGAGCCCGCCCCGGTGGCGTTCACCACGGTCGCCGGCGAGCCGGACGAGATCCGGCGCGTCGCCGCCCCCGGCGCCGCCCTGGTCATCGTCGGCCTGCTCGGGCTGGTGCTGGTGGCCTGGCGGGCGCGGCGCGCTTAGACGCGTCTAGAGGTACATCCCGCCCGACTCGCCGGGAGTCTGCGGCGGGCCGTCGCCGCCCGGCTGCGCCGGCCCCGGCCGGCCCACGCCGGGCGGGAGGCCGCGGCGGATCTGCTCGAACTGGGCTCGGGCGGCCATCTGCTGGGCGTAGATGGCGGTCTGGATGCCGTGGAAGAGCCCCTCGAGCCAGCCGACCAGCTGGGCCTGGGCGATGCGCAGCTCGGCGTCGGAGGGGGTGGCGTCCTCGGTGAACGGCAGCGACAGCCGCTCGAGCTCCTCGATGAGCTCCGGGGCGAGCCCCTCCTCGAGCTCCTTGATCGAGGCGGAGTGGATCTCCTTGAGGCGCTGTCGGCTGGCGTCGTCGAGCGGCGCCGAGCGCACCTCCTCGAGGAGCTGGCGGATCATGCTGCCGATCCGCATCACCTTCGCCGGCTGCTCGACCAGCTCGGTCACCGACGGCTCGTTGTCGTCGCCGTCCCCGGACGAGGAGACCGCAGCGGCCGGCATGGCGGCCACCGGTTGCCCGTCGGGTCCGATGATGACGACCTGCTGCTCGGGCTGCTGGTCCTGATCGCTCATGCCCTCACCGTAGCGGTGCGGGCGAACGGGTCAGACCGTGAGCAGGATCTTGCCGCTGTGCTCGCCGGACTCCATGAAGGCATGTGCCGCGGCCGCCTCGCCCAGGGGGAAGGATCGGCCGACGATCGGCCGCACCAGCCCCTCGGCCACCAGCGGCCACACGTGCTCGACGACCGACGCGCAGATCGCGGCCTTCTCCTCCGCCGGTCGCGGCCGCAGCAGGGTGCCGATGACGGCGCCGTTGCGTGACATCAGCCGGCCGATGTCGAGCTCGGCCTTCGTGCCGCCCTGCATGCCGATGATCACCAGTCGGCCCTGCCGGCCGAGGGCGTCGACGTTGCGCCCGAGGTACGTCGCGCCCATGTTGTCGAGGATCACGTCGGCACCGCGGCCGTCGGTGGCGTCCTTCACGGCCGCCACGAAGTCCTGCTGGCGGTAGTCGATCGTCACGTCGGCACCGAGCGCCGCACACGCCGCCAGCTTCTCGGGCGTCCCCGCGGTGGTCAGCACCCGGGCGCCGAGCTGGTGGGCGAGCTGGATCGCGAACGATCCGATGCCGCCCGCTCCGCCGTGCACGAGCAGCGTCTCCTGCGGCTGGAGTCCGGCCACCATGAACACGTTGGACCAGACCGTGCACGCGACCTCCGGCAGCGCGGCGGCCGTGACGAGGTCGATCCCGTCCGGGACCGGCATCACCTGCCCGGCGGGGACGGCCACCTGCTCGGCGTACCCGCCGCCCGCGAGCAGCGCGCACCCGCTGTCGCCGACCGACCACTCGGTCACCCCCTCGCCGATCGCCGAGACCGTGCCGCTGACCTCCATCCCGATCACGTCCGACGCTCCCGGGGGCGGTGCGTAGACGCCCTTGCGCTGCAGCAGGTCGGCCCGGTTCAACCCGGATGCGGCGACGTCCAGCACCACCTCGCCGGGGCCGGGCGCGGGGTCCGGGATCTCGGCGACGGACAGGACCTCGGGGCCACCGGGCTCGGTGGCGATCACGGCGCGCATGCGCCCACCCTAGGGTTCAGACCTCGTCGTAGATCTCGCCGGTGTGGTCGACGGCGGAGTCGTCCGGGATCTCGTCGTCCACGTCGTCGGGGTCCGGGGCGTCGGCCGGTCGGTCCCAGCCCTCGGCGAGCCGCTGGGCGCGCGCGGCGAGCTGCTCCAGCCGCTCGGGGTCGGCGCCGCTGGAGCCCGCCGCGAACCCCAGCAGGTACGCCGTGATCGGCGCGGCCGGCCGCGTGACGCTGTGTGCGGCGACCCGCGCCAGGTCGAGCACCAGAGCCTCGTCGACCTCGGTGTCCACGTCGAGGACGTCGCTGAGCTCGTCGATCCAGTCGTGGAGGTTCACCTCCACAGATTCGCGGCATCGCCCGGGTGTCGCAACCCCTCGGCGGTCTCACAGGTCGCGCAGGTCGGCCCAGGTGTCCACGTCGCGGCCCTCGTCACCGGCCGGCGACACCAGCCCGAGGTCGAGGGCGGCGAGCAGCGACCGCATCGACATGCCGTGCTGGGCCTCGTGGCCGGGGCGCACCTCGTCGAGCCGGCCGGCGTCGAGCACGCCGGCGAGCTGGCGACGGCCCTCGGCGTCGCAGAGGAACGCCCCGTCGCGTCCGGCCGCCGCCTCGTGCAGCCGGCGGAACGTCCACGGCGTCACCCGCGGCATGTCCACGGCCAGCACGCCGAGGGTCGTCGGTCGCTGTACCAGCGCGTCGTACCCCGTCAGCAGCGCGGCCGCCGGGCCGCCGAACCGGGGGTTCTCGCGGCAGAAGGTCACCGGTCGTGTCGTCCGCACCGGATCGCCCACGACCACCACCTCGTGGGCGTCGAGCAGGGCGCCGATCGCGTGCTCGAGCAGCGACTGCCCGGCGTGCTCGATCGACGCCTTGTCGGCTCCGTCCATGCGCACCGCGCGGCCGCCGGCCAGGACGATCGCCGCAAACGTCATGTGTGGCAGTCTCGCACCGTGGCCACGTTGCGAGTCGCCCTCGTCCAGCACGCCTCCGGCCTGGAGCCGGAGGGCAACCGGGCGCTGCTCGGCGAGCTGGCGCCGACCGGCGCGGACCTCGTGGTCTTCCCGGAGGCGTTCGCCCGCGACTTCGGCGCGGCCGGCTCCGACGTCAGCGCGTACGCCGAGCCGGTGGACGGCCCGTTCGCGACGGAGGTCGCCCGGGTGGCCGGCGACCTCGGGTCGACCGTCGTCGCCGGCATGTTCGAGCGCGGCGAGGACCCCGGTCGTCCCTACAACACCCTGGTCGTCCGGGGCGCCGCCGAGGCGACGTACCGCAAGATCCACCTCTACGACTCGTTCGGCTACCGTGAGTCGGACCGGCTGACCGGCGGACCGACCGCGCCGGTGGTGCTCGACCTGGCGGGCTTCCGGGTCGGCCTGATGACCTGCTACGACCTCCGCTTCCCCGAGCTCGCGCGGGCCCTCGTCGATGCCGGCGCCGAGGTGCTCGTGGTCCCGGCCGCCTGGGTCTCCGGCCCGCTCAAGGTCGACCACTGGCGGACGCTCGTGCGCGCCCGGGCGATCGAGAACACGGCGTTCGTGGTGGCCGTCGGGCAGCCCGGCCCGCGCCACACCGGGCACTCGCTCGTCGTGGACCCGCTGGGCGAGGTGCTCGCGGAGGCCGGGGAGGGGCCCGAGGTGCTCACCGGCGTGCTCGAGCACACGGTCCTCGAGGGGGCCCGCAGGACCAACCCCTCGCTCGCGAATCGGCGAATGTAACGTTCCTGCCCGTGTCGTCCAGGTCCGCTCCCCGCCGTCGTGCAGAGCGCTCGTCGCGGCGTCGGAGCCGGGCCGCCCGCACCACGCCGGACCCGCGGCCGGCGCCGGTCGCGCCGGTCGCGCTGCCTGCCCCCGTCGACGCGCCGGCCCCGGAGCCGGCATCGCCGGTCGTCGCCGAGGACCGGGCGGCCGCGCCGGAGCCGGAGTCGCGGCCGTTGACCCGGCGCGCCCGGTTCGCCCGGACGCGGTGGCCGTTCGTCATCTGGCTGCTGGTCGTCCTCGCCGGCGTCGGGGCGCTCGTGTCGTGCCGCCTCGAGGTCGGCGCCGACTGGGTGTGCGGCGCCGGGGCAGTCGCGGTGTCGACGGCGTACTCGTGGGCCCTGGCGGTCCGCTGCGGCGGCCGCCCGGTCGTGGTCGGGGCGCTCGCCCTGGTCCTGGGTCTCGCCGCCGTGCTCAGCGACGACGACTCGCTGCGCACGGGGGCCGCCGTGCTGACCTGCGTGGTCGCCGCGGTCCTGGCGGTGATGGCGACCGCGCCGACGGTGCGCTTCGTCGGGGCGATCCGCGAGGTGGTCCTCGCCCTGGTGCTCGCGGCGGTCGGCGCGATGGCGACGGTCGGCTTCGAACCGGTGGTCCGGGTGGCGCGCTTCGAGTACGTCACGCTCGGGTTGTCGTTGCTCGGCTCCTTCGCCGTCGTCTACCGCCTCGGCGCGGGCCTGCACGGGCTCGGTCGTCGGGGTGTGGTCATCGTGCTGATCGGCAGCGGCGTGCTGGCGATCACGCTGGCGTACGCCGAGCTGCTCCGCCGCTACGGCACCCCCGGGCTGGTCGGCAACCTGCTCGACGTCGTGGTCTGGTCGCGCGACACCCTCGGCGCCTTCCCCCGCCCGCTCGAGACCGTGCTGGGCATCCCGGCACTGGCCTGGGGCGTGCACATGCGCGCGCGCCGCCGTCAGGGCTGGTGGGTGTGCGCGTTCGGCGTCGCCGCCACCGCACCCGTCGCGCAGGGGCTCGTCAACCCCTCGATCACGCTCGTCGAGAGCGCGCTCGCCGTGACCTACGGCGCGGTCGTCGGGCTGTTGATCGGGTACGCCGTGATCCGCATCGACCTCGCGTTCACCGCGCCGCGCGGGCGCCGTGGCCGACGGGCAGAGGCGGCCGCCGCCCTGCGGCCCGAACCGCCTCGTACCCGGGCGCTCCTCTGAGCCCGGACTCGCGGCCGAGCTCCAGGTCGACGGCGAGCGCGGCGCCGCCGTGCAGGTCGGCCGGCGGCACGATCAGCTCGCGTGCGACCACCACGTCGACGTCGGCGGCCGGAACCACCACGATCCACAGCGAGCCGTGGTGCGCCACCGCGAGCTGGCCGGGGTGGTAGGCCGGGGCGCAGCCGCCGAGGTCCGCCGCGATGATGCTGGTGACGCCGCGGGAGCGGGCCCGGTCGAGGCGCCGGCGCGAAACCGACCGCGGGCCGAGGACCTGCGTCGGCGGGCCTACGGCGAGCCGGACGCCGGCGGTCCACGGGTGGACCACGTCGAGCCGGGTGGAGATCGGGGCGTCGTCATGGCGGTGGTAGGTCTCGTGACCCGCCTCGCGCATCTTGCGCCACCACGCCTCGCGGTGGTGCCGCCGGCCGACAGCGGCGCCGACGTACACGTCCGCCCCGAGCCGGACGGCGGCGTCGAGGTCGTCGCACACGTAGGGCTGCGGCAGCAAGTCGCCGCCGACCGTGGCCAGGGCGGCGCGGAGGCGGAGTGTCGTCACACCGGGAGGAGGTGCGCCCGGCCGGGCCAGATACCGGCGGTGCACGGGGTACGCCGCGGTAACGGCTAGGTTCGCACCATGCCCCGCGAACAGGTGACCGAGGTCGTGGCCGAGATGGTGGCCAACGTGATGAGCGTGGCGGTCGCGCCGGGCGACCGGGTGGCGGCCGGCGACACGGTCGTGCTGCTGGAGTCGATGAAGATGGAGATCCCGGTGCTCGTGGAGGCGCCGGGCGCCGTGCGTGCGGTCAAGGTCGCCCCGGGCGACGTCGTCCAGGAGGGTGACGTGCTCGTGGAGGTCGTCACCGGCTGACGGGCCCCGCGCAGGCGACCGGCGAAGGTCTCGAGACATCCCGTCGCGCGGCTCCTCGACCTCGCTGCAGACTCTCAGCCTTCGCAGGCTCAGGCTGAGGCAGCAGAAGCAGAGGGGGCGGGATTCGAACCCGCGGTGGGTCTCCCCACGACCGCTTTCAAGGCGGTTCCGATCGGCCACTCCGGCACCCCTCCGTGCCCGGACCCAGGTCCGGCACGCGTGCAGTCTATGGCCGCGCGGCCCGTGGTCCCGGACGGGCTACTCGGAGCCGCCGAGCTCGAGCTCGACCTCGTCGTAGGCGAGGTCGCTGAGCCGCTGCGCGTGGTGGCCGACGTCGACCAGCAGTCGCTGCAGCTCCACGTGCACGACGCCCGGGTCGGGGTGCTCGAGCACCTGCGAGCCGAGGGTGCCGATGCGGGCGAGCAGGCTGTTGCGCTCGCGCAGCACGCTGCCCTCGCGGGCGGCGGTCCACCCGTCGGCGCCGGAGCCGGTCTCGGCGACGAGGGCGTCGCGGACGGCGGCCATCTCCTGGCGGACCCGCCAGCGCCACTGCCCCGTGGAGACCCCGGGCCGGCGGCGGGCGTCGAGCACCCGACCGAGGCTCTGCAGCGCGGCCGACAACCCCGTGGTGGTGACGGTCATGACAACCTCCCGGCGGCCCGGAGCGGTGGGGGGACTTCCGAGTGTGAACCTCGCGAGCCCGGGCGACAACCCGCCGTCGGTCCCGAATGCGATGTCTTGTTCAATCAGGTCATGCCTTCCGCCGACCGTCGTCCCGGTCCCGCCGACGTCCCCGCGGTGTCGGAGTACCGGTTCGCGCCCGGGGTCGCCGCCCGGCTGGTCGGCGGGCTGCTCGTGCTGCTCGCCCTCCTGCTGGTCGTCGTCACCGTCGTGGTCGCCGTCGCGGGCCTGCCGGTCCTCGTGCTCGGCGTCGTCGCCGTGATCGGCGTGGTCGGCGTGCTGGCGGCGGGCAACCTCCTCACCCGCCGCGTGCCGGTGGTGCACTTCGGGCCCGACGGCTACCGGGTGCGCCTGGTGCGCGGTGTGGGGGTCTCGTCCGCCGCCTGGACCGACGTGCGGGAGGCGGTGACGGCGTCGCCCGACGGGCTGCCGGTCGTCGTGCTGAGGCTCGAGGACGATCGCGCCACGACGATCCCGGTCACGGTGCTCGACGTCGATCGCGAGCAGTTCGTCCGGGAGCTCCAGGCCCACCTCCAGCGCGGGCAGGGGATCACCCCGCTGTCGTGAGCCCTCGCGAGGCGGCGGTGGGATCGGCTCCGTCCCGGGTGTCGGGAACCGAGCCGGAGTCACCGCCGTCCGTCGCCAGCCCCGTCGGTCGCAGGCAGGTGAGCCCTGATTCGGCGGGTGCCGGTCGGTCCTTGTAGCCTGTGCAGGCTGTCGGGAGGCGTCGCCTAGTCCGGTCTATGGCGCCCGCCTGCTAAGCGGGTTGAGGGCAAACCCCTCTCGCGGGTTCAAATCCCGCCGCCTCCGCCAGTGACACGACCCCCTCCGCGCCTGCGCGCGGAGGGGGTCGCCGCGTTGTAGGGTCGGGTCCTTCACTCATCTCGGGGAGCCCTCGGCCGTTCGTGGCCCCGGCTCTTGCGCGTTCCTGCGGCGCTGCGCATCGTTGCAGGAAGTTGCATTGCACTTATATGAGGCACCGTTTGGTGATGCCGTCGTCCGGCCATGCCGGATCATTGAGGTACCGGGCCAACCGTGGGGCCCGATGAGCACAGAGGTGGGCAAGGATGAAGATTGCGCGCAAGATCGCGTTCGTGGTGGCGACAGCGACCCTGAGTGTCGGCCTGCTGGGGATCTCGGCTCCCGCCCACGCCGACTTCAGTTGGGGCATCGGCTCGGCCCGCCGCTGACGGACAACCAACCTGAGGCGGAGCCGGCCGCACCCCCACGTCGCCAGGCTCCGAGGCTCACCCCCCAGAGCCCGCCTCACTGATTGAGGGCAGTGGTCCGTCGGACCACTGCCCTCAATCATTCTCGCGGGGGTCGTCGTCCGGCCCGCTCCCGTCGACGCCGGGCCCGAGGCGACCCAGCGAGTAGCCGAGCTGGAAGCGGGTCTCCGCGTCGAACTCCTCCTTGAGGTCGGCCACGTAGCCGGCGTAGGTCCGCGGGCTCACCCCCAGCCGCTTCGCCGAGACCGGGTCGGAGTGCCCCTCGATGAGCATCCGCATGGTCATCGCCCGCTGCTCCTCCGCGATGCCCTTGACGACCGACGCCTCCTGGCTGGTGAACGGGCGGGCCCGCTCCCAGGAGCGCATGAAGACGTCGACGAGGTAGGCGACGATGGTCGGCTCCCGGATCGCGAGGGCGGTGCCGCGGTCCTCGGTCGACGGGATGATCGCCGTGCGTCGGTCGACGACGATCATCCGGTTGAAGAACTCGTCCTGGGTCCGCACCTCCGCGCCCAGGGGCGCCAGCGCCTCGACGTACTCCCGGGTGGCGGTGCTGCGCCGGGCGCTGTGCTGGTAGAGGGTCAGGATGCGAACGCCGCGCTCCAGCATCTCCTTCTCCGCCAGCAGCGAGTCCTCCAGCCCCTTGCCGGTGTCGCGACCGGTCTGCGGCTGCGCGGTGAGCACCTCCTCCTCCGCCTCGGGTACGACCGTGTGCAGGTAGGAGCTGATCGAGTCGCCGTGCAGGTAGCGGAAGGGCCCCCGTTCGGAGGTACCGGGAGCCCGTCGCCAGGCGTGACTGACCGTCGCGAACGCCTCGGTCCAGCGCGACGACTCCTGGAGCAGCTCGGCGCCCTGCTGGGTCAGCGGCGCCACGACCCGGGTGTGCACGAGGCCGGGGTCCTCGGCGACCCAGGTCTCCCTCTCCGGATCGAGCCGGACCAGTCCCAGCTCGCGCAGCTGCTCGAACGCGTCGTGCAGCTCACCGCCGGCGACGATCCGCGGCTCGCCGGCGACGATCCCGCCCGCCGTGACGATCTCCTCGTAGAGCGCCGTCCCGGCGGTCTCGAAGAGCGCGCGGTCCTCCGCGTCGGATGTCCCCACATCCCCTCCTGGCCGTACCCCCACGTCCCGTGTGACCCGATGATCCCACAGGGCGCCAACGAGGGGCCCCGTCTGGTCGACGGGGCCCCTCGTGCGTACGGCGTGCGGGGTGCTCGGTCAGCCTCCGAGCCGGGCGCGGAGCCCGTCGAGCTCGGTCCAGAGCACGGCCGGCAGGTCCTCGCCGAACTTCTCGAACCACTCCTGGATCTGCGGCAGCTCGGCCCGCCACTCCTCGACGTCGACGTGCAGCGCGGCGGCCAGTGCCTCGTCGCTCAGGTCGAGGCCGTCGGTGTCGAGGGCGTCGGGCGTCGGCACGAGACCGATCGGGGTCTCCACCCCGGCGGCCCGGCCGTCGATGCGCTCGACGACCCACTTGAGCACCCGGCTGTTCTCACCGAAGCCGGGCCAGAGGAAGTCACCCTCGGCCCCCGAATCCAGCTGAGCGCGGCGGAACCAGTTGACGTAGAAGATCCTCGGCAACAGGTGGGCGTCGTTGTCCTTGCCGACGTTGATCCAGTGGCCGAAGTAGTCCCCGGCGTTGTAGCCGATGAAGGGCAGCATCGCCATCGGGTCGCGGCGCACGACGCCGACCGCGCCGACCGCCGCCGCGGTCGTCTCCGAGGAGAGGGTCGCGCCGAGGAAGGTGCCGTGCGTCCAGTCGCGGGCCTCGAAGACCAGCGGGACGGTGGTCTTGCGGCGGCCGCCGAAGAGGATCGCGTCGATCGGCACGCCGCGCGGGTCGTCGTACTCCGCTGCGAGGATGTCGCACTGCTTGATCGGCGTGCAGTAGCGGCTGTTCGGGTGGCTGGAGAGCTCCGGCGACTCCGGGGTCCAGGGCTCGCCCTTCCACGAGGTGGCCCGGGCCGGCGGGTTCTCCAGGCCCTCCCACCAGACGTCGCCGTCCTCGGTGAGCGCGACGTTGGTGAAGACCGAGTTGCCCTTGTTGATGGTCCTCATCGCGTGGGGGTTGGTGTGCTCGTTGGTCCCCGGCGCGACGCCGAAGAAGCCGTACTCGGGGTTGACCGCCCAGAGGCGACCGTCCTCGCCGATGCGCATCCAGGCGATGTCGTCGCCGAGCGTCTCGACCGTCCAGCCGGGGATCGTCGGCTTCAGCATCGCGAGATTGGTCTTGCCGCACGCGGACGGGAACGCCGCCGCGACGTACTTCACCGTGCCCTCGGGCGAGGTGAGCTTGAGGATCAGCATGTGCTCGGCCAGCCAGCCCTCGTCGCGCGCCATCACCGAGGCGATGCGCAGGGCGTAGCACTTCTTGCCGAGCAGCGCGTTGCCGCCGTAGCCGGAGCCGTAGGACCAGATCGCGCGCTCCTCGGGGAACTGCACGATGTACTTGGTGTCGTTGCACGGCCACGCGACATCGGGCTGGCCGGGCTCGAGCGGGTGCCCGACCGAGTGGATCGCGGGGACGAAGTGCACCTCGGCTCCGGCGGCGTCCAGCTCGGTCATCCGGTCGAGCACCGCGGTGCCCATCCGCGACATCACGCGCATCGAGGCGGTGACGTACGCCGAGTCGGTCAGCTCGATGCCGAACATGGGGCGCTCGGCGTCGAGGTGGCCCATCACGAACGGGATGACGTACATGGTGCGACCACGCATGCAGCCGTCGTACAGGCCGCGCATGATCTGCTTCATCTCCTCCGGCGCCATCCAGTTGTTGGTGGGGCCGGCGTCGCGCTCGTCGACCGAGCAGATGTAGGTGCGGTCCTCGACGCGGGCGACGTCGATCGGGTCGGACGCGGCGTGGAAGGAGTTCGGCTTGATCGCCGGGTCGAGGCGGGTGAAGGTCCCGGTCGCGACGAGGGCCTCGGTGAGCTCGGTCCACTCCTCGTCGGAGCCGGTGCACCAGTGGATCCGGTCGGGCCGGGTCAGCGCGGCGACCTCGTCGACGAAGTCGAGGATGCCCTGGTGGGTGGTGGGGGGAGTGGTCGTCGGATGGGTGGGGGCCTGCGTGTCGGCGGTCATGGCTCGTTCCCTCTCGCGATTCGCGGTCCCGGCGCCGTCGTGGACGCCGTCCCGGCATCGGTGTTGCGGTGACCGTACCGGGCGTCCCGGCCCGCTCATATTGGATCGATCAACCGACGGTGCCGACCGTCACATCCCTTGTTTTGAGCGGGTCTGAGCCTCGAGGATGCGTCCACAATCGCCCATGCTTCCGCCCTTTCGAGGCCTAAGGGAGGCAGCCGCGGGCCCGAGCGCGAGCGGCTCGGTCGATACCGGCCGGATGCCGGACCGTCGGGTCGTCCCGCCTGCGATCGCGGCCCGAGGACCACGCTGATTTCGGGTCCGTCGGAGCGGTCCGCTATCCTCGACCAGTCGCTCGCGAGGGCGGCATGCGCCCGTAGCTCAACGGATAGAGCATCTGACTACGGATCAGAAGGTTTGGGGTTCGAATCCCTACGGGCGCGCAGCGCGATCATGAGTCCCGCACCCGCAACGGTGCGGGACTTTTCACGTTGCCGGGCGCCCTCGTCGTGGGTCAGGAGCGCTTGCCGCCCTTGCCGCCCTTGCCGCCCTTGCCGCCCTTGCCATGCTTCCCGCGCTTGCCGCGCTTGCGCCGGAGGACGGCGACCCTCGCCCGGCCGGACGACGCGTCGAACCCCGGCCCGCCGGAGTAGGTGATCGTAGCCCGGGCCCACCCGGCCTTCACCACCGCGAACCTCGCGACGGCGTTGCCCTTGGCGTTCAGCGTCAGCGTCGCGGTCTGGCGGCGCAGCTTCACCGTCACCGTGCCGCTCGGACGGGCCGAGGTGCCGGATGCGCGGACCTTCACGCCGACCGCGGCCTTGCGCCGGAGCCGCTTGGTCTTGACCACGATCCTGGTCGCGGTCGTCACGGCCGCCGTCGCGGCCGCCGTCGAGGTCGCCGCGGTGTAGCCCGCGCGGGTGGCCGTGACCTGGACGCCGATCGTCGCACCGACGTCGTCGGCCGTCGTGGTGTACGCCGTGCCCGTCGCACCCGGGATCGCGGCGCCGTTGCGCAGCCAGGCGACCGCGACGGCGGCGTCCGCGGGGGTGAAGGTCGCCGGGGTGACGGTGAGCGTCTGTCCGAGCGCGGTCGAGCCGCCGATGACCGACGGCGTCACCTCGGCGATCGGGGGCGGCGGAGCGGTGCCGGCGGCGATGATCTGGCGAGTCGCCTCCCGGATCGCGGGGAGCTGTGCGTAGAGCTGGCTGCCGGGGCAGGCGGTGTCGTTGGTGTCGCGGTGCCCGTCGATGACCGGCAGGGTCACGGTGCGCCGCGCGCGGAACTTGTCACTGCCCTCGGAGGTGACGCTCGCGACGCCGAGCGGGTCGAGCCCGAACGGCGTGATCTTCCACGCGGCGATCGACGCGACCGCGGAGATGATCTCCGGGGTCGGCGCGGCCGCGTCGTAGTTGCCGATCACGCAGATGCCGGTCGACGTCGCGTTGAAGCCGAGGGTGTGGGCACCGCGCACGAGCTTCTGCGGCCCCCCGGCCCGGCCGACCCAGATGCGTCCCCACTTGTCGACGAGGAAGTTGTAGCCGATGTCGGACCAGCCGAGGCTCTTGGTGTGGTAGCGGTAGAAGCCGCGCAGCAGGGCCGGTACGTCGGCCTCGGAGTAGTCGTTGCCGCTCGCGGAGTGATGGACGTGCACCTGCTGGAGCGTCGAGTTGTAGCGCGGCCTGCTGGATCGCCAGCTCTCGTCCGCACCCCACTTCCTGCGGGTCAGCATCGCGGGCTTCGTGACCGCGCGCCGACGCGCCCGGGCGCGTCGGCCGCGGGGTCCCGTCGTCGCCGAGCGCACGTCGGGGTGGACCGTCGCGTCGCCGCGGAGCCGGCGCGGGTGGAGGAGCACCAGGGAGAGGTCGTCGGGACGGTGGCCGTCGACGCGGATGTCGATCCCGTCGGACCGTCCGATCCACAGCAGGTGGGTGCCCCGGGTCGCGGACCGCTCCGCCGCCCCGGCGTCCGGCTCGTCGTGCAGGAGGGGCGCGGGGCGCCACGGGGTCCACGTGCCGCGCACCCGGGAGCGGAGGTGGACCTTCGGGTCGCGACGCCCGGTCCAGGTGAAGCCGACCATGGAGTGGGTCGAGGTGCCGAGCTCGCGGGATCGCCACGTGCCGGCCGCCGTCGCCGGCAGCAGGTCGTCGCCGAGGCGCACGGTCAGCTCGCCGACCGAGGAGTCGGAGGAGAGCTCGAGGCGCGGGGCGCCGGAGGGGTCCTCGTCGGACAGGGTCGCGGCGAGCTTGGTCGCGGCGGTGGCAGCGCCCAGCGCCGCCGCCCCGGCCAGGCCGAGGATGACGGGTCGACGGTGCGTGTGGCTGCGTTCCACCACGACAGTCTCCGTCACTCGCGCACCATCCGCCACACGGACGCGCGGGCGCACCGGCATTCGTTCGGAGCCCGGCGCGTGTGATTGCGGACTCACCCCGTCCGGTGGTGACGGCCTGCGTCTAGGGTTACTCACCGGTTTACCCACTGGTCGCGTCACCCCGCACGCCGCCACCGGATCGTCACGGAAGTCATCAGCTCATGCGCAAGCTCGTCGGCCCGTTCCTCATCGGCCTCGGCACCTTCCTCGTCGTCGCCGCCGTCCTCGCCCAGGTCTGGGCGCCGGGCCAGGTCGAGCGCACGCCGCTGGACACCGACAACACGACGTACCTCTCGGGCGAGGCCGAGGTCGCCGGCGACCCGACGCCCGTGCTCGCGTTCAGCACGAACCGGATCGACTCCGACGTGTCCGACGACGACGTCGCGGTGTGGGCGGCCTCGCTGTGCGTCGTCCGCGACGAGGACGACATCGACGGCTGCGTCGACGCGGAGGACCCCGAGGGCCGGCTGATCAGCGCCGAGGTCGAGGCCTTCGCCACCGACCGGCGCACGGCGCTGACCGTCGTCAACGACGGCTACCTGCCTCCGGACACGCCGCAGACCGAGGGCCTGCAGAACAAGTGGCCGTTCGGCGCCGAGAAGAAGACCTATCCCGTCTGGGACGGCCTGGTGGGCGAGGCGATCGACGCGACGTACGAGGGGGTGGAGGAGATCGACGGCCTCGAGACCTACCACTACGTGGCCGCGGTCGACGCGGACGACGTCGAGGTGCTCGACGGCATCCAGGGCAGCTACGCCGCGACGACCGACTACTACGTCGAGCCGCGCACCGGCGCGATCATCCGGCAGGTCGTGCATCAGGAGCGCGTCGGCGACGGCGTCGGCAAGCTCCTCGAGATGGATCTCGCATTCACCGACGACCAGGTCGCCGACAACGTCGACGAGGCCAACTCGAACGTCGCGAGCCTGCGCCTGATCGAGACCGTCGTGCCGATCGTCGGGTACGCCGCCGGCACCCTCGCGCTGCTCGCCGGCATCGCGATCCTGGTGCTGGGCCGCCGCCGGGCGACCGCCTGAGAGCGACGTGCCGCAGGGCGTCCAGGGAGGCCCTCACTTAGGCCTCCGCAAGACGAAAGACCAGTAATCATTGGGATTTGGAGCACATTGACCCACCCCGCCTCCACGCGCGGCGCGATGTTGGGTACGGTCCCGACATTCGCCGAGGGGATCGAGAGGTTGCGACGGACATGGTCGACGTGGACAGCGCGCTGGACGAGGCAGGACTGACGAACCCGCGGGTGCGGGACTATGTGGCCCAGTGGGCCGCGGTCACGCAGCCCGGCCGCATCGAGGTCGTGAGTGCCGCCGACGACGCCCGGCTGGTGCAGGAGGCGCTCGACGCAGGCGAGCTGCTGCCGGCGGGCGAGGGTCGCTACTACTCACGCAGCTACCACAAGGACACCGCGCGCTCCGAGGAGCGCACCGTCGTCGCCACCAGCAAGGAGGACGACCAGGGCGTCTACAACAACTGGAAGCCCGCGGCCGAGATGACCGAGCTGCTCACCGAGCGCATGCGCGGTGCCTCGGCCGGCAAGACGATGTACGTCATCCCCTACTTGATGGCGCCTCCCGGATCCCCGCTGGAGCCCTACGCCGCCGGGGTCGAGCTCACCGACTGCCGGCCGGTGGTGCTGCACATGATCCGGATGTCGCGCGTCGGCGCGAAGTACCTCAACCAGCTCGACGACCCCGACAGCTTCGTGCGCGCGGTCCACGTCACCGGCGACCTCCCGAACCTCGGCCAGGGCACCCCCGACGACCAGCGCTACTTCGCGACCATCGCCGACGAGCGGACGATCCTCCACTTCGGCTCGTCGTACGGCGGCAACGCGCTGCTCGGCAAGATCGCCCACGGCCTGCGGCAGGCCTGCTACGACGGAAGGGCGTCCGGGGTCTTCCTCGCCGAGCAGTTCATGCTGCTCGGCATCACCGACAACGAGACCGGCAAGCGCTGGCACGTCTGCGGCGGCTTCCCGAGCGCGTCGGGCAAGACCAACCTCGCGATGACCCTCGCGCCGGACGCGCTGGGCGACCGCTACCGCGTGGACTTCTACGGCGACGACATCGCGTGGCTGTGGGTCGGCGACGACGGCCGGGTCTACGGGATGAACCCCGAGTTCGGCGTCTTCGGCGTCGCGAAGGACACCAACGAGAAGACCAACCCGACCGCGCTCGACTCGATCGACGAGGGCACCGGCGTCATCTTCACGAACGTCGCCTACAACGAGACGACGCAGGAGGTCTGGTGGGAGGGCAAGACCAAGCACCAGCCCGAGGACGTCACCGGCTGGCGTGACTGGAAGGGCAACCTGATCTCGGAGCGCGAGGCCGGCGACGACTCGCCGTGGGCGCACCCCAACAGCCGCTTCACCACCACGCTCGCGAACGTGCCCAACGTCGCCGACAACTTCGAGGACCCGGTCGGCGTCCCGATCGACGCGATCATCTTCGGCGGCCGCACCAGCGACCGCGAGCCGCTGGTCCGCGCGATCGCGGACCTCGCCGAGGGCGTGTACGACGGACTCACCCTCGGCGCCGAGGCGACCTTCGCCGCCGACGGCCTCGACGGCCAGCTCCGCTACGACCCCATGTCGATGCGGCCGTTCATGGCCTACTCCGAGGGCGACTACGCCGCGCACTGGCTGAAGATCATCGGCTCGGCCAGCGAGCAGCCGATCTTCGCGCACGTCAACTGGTTCCAGCGCGGCGAGGACGGCCACTTCCGGTGGCCGGGCTACCGCGACAACCTGCGCGCGCTGGTGTGGCTGTGCCGCTTCAAGGACGGCGACGTCTCCGGACGCCCGACCCCGGTGGGCGTCCTGCCGACGGTCGAGGAGCTCGAGCTCGAGGGCGTCGAGATCACGCCCGAGGACCTCGAGGCGATCCTGACCATCGACGTCGAGCGGTGGCGCCAGGAGATGGGCTTCCGCTCGGAGCACCTCCGGCAGTTCGACCGGCTGCCCGAGGAGATCTGGGCGGCGCACCGCCGGGTCGCGGAGGCGCTCGACGCCGAGGGCTGAGTCGGGGTCGGAGGTGTAACGGTGGCTCGTGGGATCTGCTGACCCGTCATAACGGGGGAGAAGATCCCACGATCCACCGTTACAGCCGCGTCCGCGGCCGCGTCAGCCACAGCGCGCCGAGCACGAGCGCGGTGCCGGCCAGCCCGTCGAGCCAGTAGTGGTTGGCGGTGCTGACGACGACGAAGAGCGTCGCCAGCGGGTGCAGGAGCCACAGCCAGCGCCACCGGGTGCGGCACGCGGCGACCAGCGCCACCGCCAGCAGCAGCGCCCAGCCGACGTGCAGGCTCGGCATCGCGGCGTACTCGTTGGACAAGCTGGCGAGCACCGGTGCCTGGTAGATCGACATCCCACCGGCGTGGCCGGTGTCGGTCATGCCGAGCGACGACAGGAGTCGCGGCGGCGTCACCGGCACCAGCACGTGGAAGACCAGCGCGGCGCCGGTGGCGACCAGCAGTGCCCGCTTGGCCCAGGTGTACGTCGGGCGCCGGTAGCGGAACAGCCACACCAGCACCGCGATCGTCAGTGGGAAGTGGACGGACACGTAGTAGCGGTTCGCGAGGTCGATCAGCCAGTCGTGGCCGAGCGCCCAGGCCTGCAGCGACGCCTCGGTGGGCAGTCGGAGCCAGCGCTCCGCGTCGACGATGCCGCGCCCGTGTGCGTCGGCCCTGCCGAGGTCGTCGGCGGCGAGCATCCGGCCGAGGTTGTAGAGGAGGAACGCGCCGAGCACCTGCGCGAGCTCGCGGACCACGTCCGCGCCGACGATGCGGCGGGACGCCGGGGGCGCGATCGTGCTCACCGCCATCGCGTCGTACCGATCCTCTCCGACGAGCCTGCATCCGTGGTGAGTCCGACCCGTGGACGGATCGGACTCATCGGGAGGAGCGACGGGGGCCGGCGCTGATACGTCGCCCGGGCGCCTCCGCCCGTCGGGGCCTACCCTGCTGCCATGAAGACGCGGTTGAGCTGTCCCTGCGGTGAGCAGATCGTGGGCAAGGACGAGGACGAGCTGGTCGAGCTGACCCAGCGGCACCTCGCCGACGCCCACCCGGGCATGTCCTACGGTCGCGACGAGATCCTCTTCATCGCGACCTGAGCCGGGTCAGGTCGCGGCGCGTGGCGCGGCCGTGCTCGCGCGGACGACGAGCTCGGTCGGCAGCCGCACGTCCTCGGGCTGCTCCTGGCCGCGCATCGTGGCGAGGAGGGCGGCGACGGCGAGCTCGCCCTTGCGGGCGACGTCCTGGCGGACGGTCGTCAACGGCGGGCGCGTGACCTCGGCGACGGGGCTGTCGTCGAAGCCGACGACCGAGAGGTCGCCGGGCACGTCGAGGCCGAGCTTCTCGGCGGCGCGGATCACGCCGAAGGCGAAGGCGTCGGAGAAGCAGAGCACCGCGGTCGGCCGGCCGGGGGCTTCGAGCAGCCCGACGGCGACGTCGTACGCCGTCGCGGCCGGCCGATAGGGGGCGGTCACGATGCGCGGCCCGATCCCGGCGGGGTCGAGGGCGTCGCGCCACCCGAGCATCCGCTGGGTCGCCGGGTAGCTCTGCGACAGCGGGCCCGCGATGCTCTCCAGGGTCAGGATGCCGATCGAGGTGTGGCCGAGGTCCACGAGGTGCTGAGCGGCCGCCCGGGCGCCGCCGCGGTCGTCGACGTTGACGCTCGTGACGCTGCCGCGCTTGTTCTGGTCGATCGACACCTGCGGCAGACCGCGCCGGTCGAGCCACGCGAGGTCCACCGAGTCGGGCTCGCAGATGTAGACGAGGGCGCCGTCCATCGCCACGTCGCGCGACGGCACGAAGTCGGCGGAGGTGCGTGGCGTCAGCAGCGTGAGCGCGAACCCGCTGTCGGCCAGGCGGTCCGCGACCGAGGCGAAGAACTCGGCCGCGATCGGGTCCTCGAAGGCCTCGCTGATCCGGTCGTTGAGCATGAGGCCGACCGATCCGGTCCGGCCGCGCGCGAGCGCTCGGGCCGCCGGGTCGGGCCCGACGTACCCGAGCTCGTCGGCGGCGGCCAGGATCCGCTCGCGCAGCTCCGCGGAGAGCTGGTCGGGTCGCGAGAACGCGTTGGACACCGTCATCCGGCTGACGCCGACGCGGTCCGCGATCGACTGGAGGGTCACCTTGGCCATGGGAGAGCCATTATCGCCGGTCCTCCCAGCCGCGGTGGGCGGCACCCGGTCAGCCCGGCTGGCAGGTGCGACGCGGGGTCGGCTCGACCCAGCGGGCGAGACCGTGGAGGCGGGCGGCCAGGCGGGTGCGGGTGGCGGCGGCGCGCGGGGCACGCGGGGTCGGGTCCGGCAGGACCGGCGCGTCGGGTCGGGCGCTGCCGGCCTGGGCGCGGGCTGCCCGGACGGCCAGGTCGGCGGCGATCGGGTCGAACGTCATGGCTCCTCCTCGGGCTCATGGACTGGGCTGTACCGGTACAGTACGCCCGACGGCTTTACCGGTCAAGTGACCGGTAAAGCCGCCGTCCCGGGGCGCCGCTCAGTCCTTCCAGGCCCCGGCGAAGGAGACCATCGAGTTGGCCGTGCCGACCACGCCGTTGAGCTCGTCGTGCCAGACGAGCAGCTCGGCGTACGGGCCCAGGGCGAGGAAGGGGACCTCCTCGTCGATCTGCTCCTGGATCTCCTGCATCACCGCGTGCTGGGCGTCGAAGTCGGGCGCGACCTGGAACTCGTCGAGCAGGGCGTCCATCTCCGGGCTGGTGTGCGCGTCGTAGGTCTGCGAGCCGCCGCTGTGCAGCAGCGCGTACATCTTCGGGAGCGGGTCGGCCTCGCGGAAGGAGTGGCCCCAGGCGACCACGTCGTAGTCGCGCTCGACGGCGACGGCGGTGATCATGTCGGCGACGCTGCGGAAGAGGTGGGTCTCGACCTCGAAGCCGACCGACTCCCACAGCGCCTTCAGCGCCAGCGCCGTGGCGCGCGACCCGGGATCGCTCATGTCCTCGTAGCGGATCCTGCCGTCGAACCCGTCGGCCCTGGCCTCCTCGAGCAGCTGCTTCGCCCGCTCCGGGTCGTAGGGGAGACCGGAGGCGTCCCCGTGCCACCGGGAGTACTCCGGGAAGACCGTCGAGGAGCCGCCCTCCGCGACCCCGAACGCCCGCTCGGTGACGACCTGCGGGTCGATGGCGAGCTGGAGCGCCTGGCGCACCCGGACGTCGGCGCCGGGGCGCCCCTTGCTGGCGTTGATCAGGGCGCTGTTCTGGACCGCGGTGAAGTTGACGTACCCGTGCGGCCGGCCCGCGAGCATCTCCTGCACCTGGTCGGGCTCGCGGACGAAGATCATGTCGACGCTGTCGGAGTCGAAGGAGTCCATGGCGGCGTCCGGGCTCGGCAGGAAGACGACCTCCAGCGAGTCCAGCGCCGGCTTCCCTGCCCAGTAGTCCGCGTTGGCGGCCAGCCGGATCGACTCCTGCGGGCGCCACTCCTCCAGCGTGAACGGACCGGCGCCGACCGGTTCGAAGGACTCCCCGTCGCCGGCGCTCGCGGCGACGATCATGCCGGGACCGGTCGTCAGCATGCCGGGGAACTGGGCCCACGGCTTCTCGAGCGTGTAGACCACCGTCTGGTCGTCCGGGGTCTCCACGGACCGCACGTTGGCGTTCCACAGCGCGGACTCCGGTCCGCCGTCGGCGTACCGCTCCTGGCTCGCCTGCACCGCGGCCGCGTCGAGCGGGGTCCCGTCGGAGAACGTCACGTCGTCGCGGAGCGTCAGCGTCCAGGTCCGGTTGTCGTCGCTCTCGATGCCCTCGGCGAGCTGGGGCGCGAAGTCCTGGGTCTCGGTGTCGTAGCGCAGCAGGGTGTCGTAGATGTTGAGCATCTCGACGCCGCCGGTGGTCAGCGCGGCGATGGTGACCTTCGGGTCGAGCGACGCCGGCTCGGCGAACGCCGCCCACTTCACCGAGCCGCCGGCGACCGGCTCGGCGTCGGGGTCGGGGACGGATCCGGGCAGGTAGCCCTCCTTCAGGTTGCTGAGGTCGACGCCGGCGGACTCGGACGAGTCCGGGTCCGGGTCGCCGCCGCAGGCGGCGAGCGTGGTCAGCAGCGCGAGCGCGGCCAGGACGGCCGTGGAGCGGGCCAGCCTGCGCGACGGTCTGAGCGGGCGTGGGGTGGTGCGGGTCATTGGACCCTCCTCGGGAGTGGGTGGTCGAGCGGTCGGGCGGTCGAACAGGTCAGGCGGGCACGGCGTCGACCGGAGCCTCCGCCGGGTAGGAGGTGGGGCTGACGGCGTACGCGTCGGCGAGGGTGCGCACGAACGCGGGGTCGTCGAAGGGGTCGTCGGGGACCTCGAGGTCGAGGCCGTGGCCGCGCAGGTCGTCGACGATCAGGCCGAGCGCGCGGTCCATCGTGAGGTCGTCGGTGTGGTCGTAGTAGGCACGGACCTCGTCGAGGTCGTCGAAGACGCGGGCGCCGTAGTGGAAGAGGAAGCGCATCGCGCTCGCGTCGTGGCGGGCGATGACCTCGTCGCCGTTGCGCAGCACCCAGTCCTCGCCATCCGCGGCGATCACGGTCTCGAGGCTCATCCCGGTCGGGTTCGCGCGCAGGGCGACCGGCCCGCTCGCCTCACCGCGGTGGTACATCCGGGGGTTGTGCACGACCACGGCGTCGTTCCAGAAGGGCGCCGGGAAGCGTGCGGGCGGCTGCGCCGGCCCGTCGGGCCAGTAGGTGAAGCCGCCATCCTCGGGCGAGCGGTAGAAGTACGTGATCACCTGGCCCGTGCGCACCTCCCACCGGTCGAAGAGGCCGGACTTGGCCATCACCGTCGAGAACCAGACCGGCACCTTGACCATGTCCATGCCGCGCCAGACCTGCGGGTCGAAGTGGCCGGCGTCGAGGCTGCGGGCGGGCGCGCGCAGGTTGAAGAAGAACTGGGCGGGCAGGCCGTAGCGCGCGCCGAACATCTCCTTCACGCGTTCGAGCAGCTTGGTGCTGTAGAAGACCTCCTGGACCTCGTCGTAGAGGCACACGGCCTGCTGGGCGAAGTAGCCGCGGAAGGTCGGGGTGATCAGGTCGGCCAGGCTCACGTCGCCGCGGGCACCGCCTCCGCCGGCGACGGCCAGGAACTCCTCGGCGCTGGCGAAGGTCTGGGCGGCGATCAACGACCACGGGCCGTGGTCGCGCAGCACGCCGAAGAGGCGGCCGACCTCGTCCGGCGAGTAGAGGTCGCGGACTAGCTCGGGGCGGGCGACGGGGGTGAACGCGCGACGGACGCGGTCGGGGTCGACGTGCATCGGGGCTCCTCGGGACGGCTGTGGTGCGCGTCACGCTAGGGAGCGCGGGCGCGGCGCTCGGCCCCAGTTCCACCCACAGGAACCGGTGCGACGCCGGGTCAGCCGTCGGCGGGCCAGACCGGAGCCCGGCGCTCGAGGAACGCCGCCGCACCCTCACGCGCGTGGGGGCCGGAGAGCGCCTGCGCGGTGACCGCGTCGATCTCGTCCCAGAGCGCCACGGGGTCGCCGGCGTACGCCGAGCGGAGCAGTCCGCGGGTCCGGCGCACCGCCCAGGGGCTGTTGGCCCCGACCTGGCCCGCGAGCTCGATCGCCGCGGGCAGCACCTCGGAGGCCGGCAGCACCCGGTTGACCAGTCCGGCGTCCCGGGCCCAGGCGGCGGAGAACATCGCGCCGGTGAGGGCGAGCTCGCGGGCGAGCGCGGCCGGGATCCGCTGCGGCAGCAGGGTGCCGCCCGCGCCGGGCACCAGGCCGCGCGCGACCTCGGGGAGGGCGAACCGGGCGTGGTCGGCCGCCACGACGAGGTCGCACGCGAGCGCGAGCTCGAGTCCGCCGGCGACGGCGGCGCCGTTGACCGCGGCGACGATCGGCTTGGGACCACCGTCGCGGAGCAGCTGGAGATAGCGGCTGCGCCCGGGGCGCGGCGGCGCGCTCGTCGGGCCCGTCGGGCCGACGCCGGTGAGGTCCATGCCCGCGCAGAAGGCCCGGTCGCCCGCACCGGTCAGCACGACTGCCCGAATCGCGGCGTCGGCGGCGGTGGCGTCGATGGCCGCGACGAGCGCGTCGACGGTCGCGGGGTCGAGGGCGTTGCGGCGCTCCGGGCGGTCCAGGGTCAGCACCGCGACGGCGCCGTGCAGCTCGGTGCGGACCGTCACGGGAGGCGCTCCATCAGCTCGATGCAGGTGCCGTCGGGGTCGGCGAGGGTGCAGACCAGCGTCGGGCCGATGGTGGTCGGCGGCATGACCGTCGTGGCGCCGGCACGGGTGCAGGCGGCGTGGCGTGCGGCGAGGTCGGTGACCTCGAGCCCGACGTACCGGATCCCGCTCGCACCGCCGCGGACGCCGCCCGGCACGACCTGGTGCGGGGGCGGGTCGGTGAGCCGGACCAGCCGGAGCCGGCTGCGGCCGGCCTCCAGGGCGACGAGCTCGCCGACTCCGGGGACGTCCATGCGCGCGGCGACGGGGAGTTCGAGCGCGTCGCGGTAGATCGCGAGCGCGTGGTCGAGGTCGGAGACCACGATGCCGACGTCCAGGACCCCGCGCACCAGCGTCATCGGGCACCGTCCGGGGCGGGCATCCGGGCGTCGCGGATCGCCGACCGGCGTACCTTGCCGGCGTCGTCGCGCAAGGACTCGGTGACGAGCTCGATGGTCCGGGGCGCCTTCGGCCCGGCGATGAGGGTGCGCACGTGGTCGCGCAGCTCCTCGGGATCGACGGCACCCGGTGTCTCGACCTGCACGACGGCGTGCACGCGCTGGCCGAGGTCGTCGTCGGGGAGGCCGACCACGACGGCACCGACGACGGCCGGGTGCGCCTCGAGCGCGCTCTCGACCTCGGCGGGGTAGACGTTGACGCCGCCGGACACGATCAGGTCGGTGCGACGGTCGGCGAGGTGGACGTACCCGTCGGCGTCGACGTGGGCGAGGTCGCCGTACCCGCGCCAGGCCGCGTCGGACGCCTCGGCGCCCACGTAGCGGTGGCCGGCCGTCTCCCGGCGGCGGAAGACGAGCTCGCCGACCTCGCCGGCGGCCGCCGGGCCGCCGTCGGGGCGGACGACGCGGACCCCGTCGTGGGCGTGGCCGACCGCGCCGGGGTGGGCCAGGCTCTCCCGCCCCGTGATGCTCAGGCCGCCCTGCTCCTCGGTGCCGCCGTACATCTCGAGGACCCGGTCCGGCCCGAGCCACTCCAGCCAGGCTCGCTTGAGCCAGCCCGCCCAGGGCGCCCCGGTACTCACCAGCAGGCGCAGCGAGTCGAGCCGGGCGGCTTCGCGTACCGGTGCCGGCAGTCGCCAGATCCGGTGGGTCATCGTCGGCACGAGATAGGCCCAGGTGACGCCGTGCCGCTCGACGAGCTCGAGCGTGCCGGCCGCGTCGAAGCTTGGCTGGGTGATCACCGTGTTGCCGAGGAACAGCCCGGCGGTGGTGAAGATGAACGGCCCCTGGTGGTAGAGCGGGCCGGGGGCGAGCACGACGTCGCCCGGCCGGATCGTGTACTGCTCCTGCTCGGGGTCGGTGCGCGCCGGGCGACCGGCGACGATCAGCTTCGGTCGACCCGTGCTCCCGCCGGAGCCGATGACCTTCCACGGCTGCTCGCCGGTGCGCGCGGGCAGCGGGGTCGCGCCGGTCGGCCCGGTCCGCGCGCGGGCGGCGAGCTCGTCCGCGGTGACCGCGGTCCGGTCGGTCGCCGGGAGCCCGACGACCACGGACGGGCTCGCCAGCGCGATCAGCGCGTCGCGCTCGGGTGCCGGCAGCGCGCTGGAGAGCGGCAGGGGTACGGCGCCCGCCTTCCAGGTCGCGAACGTCGCGACGAAGAAGTCGACGCCGTTCGGTAGGCCGATCACCACCGTGCTCCCGGGCGCAGCGCCGCGCTCGACCAGCAGCTCGGCGACGGCCGTCGAACGGCGGTCGAGCTCGGCGTAGTCGACGCCGTCCTCGCCGCAGACGACGGCCGTCCGGTGGGGGTGCCGGTCGGCGTGGTGGCCGAGGACCGCGCCGAGGGGGACGTGGCCGGCGGTCGGTGGGGCGACCTGGGGCGCCGCGCTCATGGGTGCTCACCCTCCGGGTCGGTGACGGGTCGCGGCGATCGTCGCGAACCCGAGCGCGCGCGGTCGCGTCGGTTCCGCCCGGTGGGACCGACCCGCCCGAAAGTTTCGGGCGGGTCGGCGATCAGACGGGCGCGGCGTGCCGGGACGAGCGGGGGACGAAGCCGAGGGTGCGCGAGACCGTGCGGGCGGCGACGACCACCAGCGGGGCGAGGTCGCGGGCCGGGGCGCCGTCGCGCGAGGCGAGCGAGATGCTCCCGACGAGACCGCGGGACCCGTGGACCGGTGCGGCGACCGCGGTGATCCCCATGCCGCACTGCTCGGCGGCGTCGATGGCGAGCCCGCGCCGGGTGCGGATCTGGTCGAGCTCCCGGTGGAGCTCGGCGAGCTGGGCGGTGCTGCGCTCCCTCCCGGCCTCGATCGTCAGCAGGGTGTCGACGTCCTCGGGCGGCAGCTCGGCCAGCAGGCACTTGCCGCTCACGGTCCGGTCCGGCGACAGCCGGGCGCCGACCCGGCTCGGCATGCTGGAGGACGCGGCGCCGCCGATCTTGTCGAGGTACCGGACGACCGGGCCTTCGAGGACCGAGAGGTGGGCGACCGCCCGGGTGCGCAGGTGCAGCTCGTTGAGCACCGGCGCCGCGGCGCAGCGCAGCTCCTCGGAGTCGGGGGCGCGCAGCGCGCGCGCCCGCACTCCGGTCCGGTAGCCCCGGTCGGTGTGCTCGAGCCAGTGCAGCTCGACGAGCTGGCTGAGCATCCGGAACGTCGTGGACCGCGGCAGGCCGGTCGCGAGGCTGACGTCGTCGAGCAGCAGCCGGCCCTCGTGGGTGAAGAAGACGTCCAGGATCTGGGTCATCCGGTCGAAGACGCCCGGGCGGGGCCCCGGTCGCGCGGCCGCGTCGATGCTCATCGAAACCTCCCAAGCGCTTGCTCAAGTTTCGACACCGTAGCAGGACCCGCGCGGTCGCGGCGCCGCTCGGGACGTCCCGGGCGGCCGGTCAGGGGTGATCGGGCATGTTCGTCCAGCCCTTGCCGTCCTCACGCGCGTACCACCCCGACGCCGCGAGCGTCCCGCCGTCGACGGGGACGGTGTGACCGGTCACGAAGCGCGCGTCGTCGGAGGCGAGGAAGGCCACGACGTCGGCGTAGTCCTCCACCCGGCCGAAGCGGCCCAGCGGCACCCAGAGCGGCACCTGGCCCGCGTCCCGACCGCGCAGCATCGCCGCCGCCGGGGTCTGCTCGGTGTCCGCGAGGTCGGGTGCGATGGCGTTGACGCGGACGCCGTACCTGCCCACCTCGATCGCCAGGCTGCGGGTGAACGCCGAGACCGCGGCGTTGTAGCCGGAGTACGTCGCATGGCCCGGGATGCCGCGGAACGCCTCCACGGTCGAGCTGTTGACGATCGCGCCCCCGCCCTGCTCGACCATCCGCGGGAGGAGCGCGTGCGTCACGGCCAGCACGTGTCCGAAGTTGAGGTCGTGCAGCCGTTGCCACTGGGCGGGCGTGCTGTGCAGGAAGGTCTTCGACGCCGGCCGGAAGTCGCCGACGTTGTTGACCAGCACGTCGACGCGTCCGAGCCCGGCGACGACGGCGGCGATCCGGTCCACGGTGTCCTGGTCTGTGACGTCGCCGACCAGCGCGGTGGCGGTCCCGCCCGCGGTGCGCACCTCGTCGGCGGTCTCCTGGGCGGCCGTCTCGTCGACGTCGACCAGCACGACGTGGTCGCCGTCGCGCGCGAGTCTCCGGGTGATCGCGCCCCCGATGCCGAGGGCCCCGCCGGTGACGACGCTGATCCTCGCCTGGTCCTCAGCCATCTGCTGCTCCTTCCGGCGGCTCGTGGCCGCGAGCCTGTCGCACCGGGACGGTCTCGAGGGCGAGCACGGTCACGGCCCGCCTCGCGATCCGCCAGCCGCGCTCGGTGCGGACGTAGCGGTCGTCGTAGCGCACCCGCCACCGGATGTCGGTGAGACCGTCGGCACGCTCGAGATAGTGGTGGGCGACCCCGGTGACCCGGCCCGTGGCGGTGTCCGCGGCGACCGCGTCGACGACCACGCCCGTCACCTCGTGCACCGTGCGGCGGAAGGGAGCGAGCGCGGCGAGCGCCGCGCGTACGCCGTCGCGCCCGTGGTGCTCGGTGACCGGGTCCAGGTGCCGGGGTGGGTCGGGCGCGACGAGCACCGCGTCCGGGGTGAAGAGGTCGGCCACGGCGTCGGGGTCGAGGTCGTCCACGCCGGCGGCGTACCGGTGCGCCAGCTCGGTCACCGCGAGTCGGTCGGCGGGGTCGAGACCGGCGGTCACGCCGGGGTCAGCCCCAGACGCTCGGCGCACGCGGACAGCTCGTCCTTCGCCTGGTCGAGGTCGGCGTGCGGCGAGGCGGCGAGCACGACGCGGGTGGCGCCCTGCGCGGCCAGCCGCTCGGCCCGTCCCGCGTCGATGCGCGGGACGAGGTGGCCGAGCGAGAGCTCGAGGTCGTCGGGGTCGCGCCCGGCGCGGTCGGCCTCCTCGCGCATCAGCCGGACCAGCGCCGCGAGGTCGTCACCGGCCACGCCGAGCGGCTGCAAGCCGTCGCCGTACCGTCCGGCCCGCCGCGCGGCGGCCCGGCTGTGCCCGCCGATGTGGATCGGGACGCCGTCCGCCTGCGTGGGACGGGGTCGGCACACCGCCCGGTCGAAGTCGAAGAACTCGCCGTGGTGGTCGACGCCCTCCGGGCCGCCGGTCCACAGGGTGCGCAGCACCTCGAGCTGCTCGTCGGCCCGGCGTCCGCGGGAGTCGAAGTCGGTGCCGCAGGCCTCGATCTCCTCCCGCATCCAGCCCATGCCGACGCACAGCCGGAGTCGACCTCCCGAGAGCGCGTCGAGGGTGGCCGCCCGCTTGGCGAGCACGACCGGGTGGTGGTTCGGGAGCACGAGGACGCCGGTGGCGAGCCCGAGCGTGGAGGTGCGAGCGGCGAGGAACGCCAGCAGGTCGAGCGGGTCGGGCACGTCGACGTCGTCGGCGAGCTCCATCTTCCCGGACGGGTCGTAGGGGTAGGTGCTGTCGTAGCGGCGCACCACGACGGCGTGCTCGACGACCACGACGGACTCGAACCCGCAGGCCTCCACGTGCTCGACCCAGGCCGACATCCAGGCGGGGTCGGCGGTCGTGCCGGCGGCGGTCGGGGCGATGACGGCGTACTTCACGAGTGCGACCGTAGGACGCGAGGACCCCTCGTGGTCCGCTCCTTCCGGTGGCCGGGAGCGCGGCCCGCGGGACCCGAAGCCGTGGAGCCCCGGTGTCCCGAACCCATGCCATATGACGAACCTCACTGTTACGGTTCGAAATACCCAGGGAGTCGCGAGGACCCTGCTCGCGCCGTCACCGAGGAGGCAGTCGATGGTCGCCACCGAGCCCGAGCGCGTCGTCGAGCCCCGTCCGTCGCCGTCGATGATCGAGCGGATGACGTCGATCATCGACGCCTTCGACGGCATCCACGACCGGCTGTCGCTCGAGGCCGTGTGCACCCGCACCGGCCTCGCCCGGTCGACCGCGCACCGGATCCTCGACCACTTGATCAAGCTCGCCTGGGTCGAGCGCGACGAGCTCGGCTACCGTCTCGGCTCCCGCACGCGGAGTCTCGCGACCTGCGACCACGACCACCTCGACCTGCGTGGGGTCTCGGCACCGGTCCTCCACGAGCTGGCGATGCGCACCGGCATGGTCGTGCACCTCGGGGTGCACGAGGGCGCCGACGTCGCGTACCTCGACAAGGTCGGCGGCCGCTTCGCGTTCGCGGTGCCCTCCCGGGTCGGTGGCCGGATCCCGGCGCACACGACGGCGCTCGGGAAGGCGTTGCTCGCCTGGCTGCCCGCCGAGGAGGTGGACATCCGGCTGGCGGGGGCGCTGCGCCGCAACACCCACCGCACCATCGCCGACGGCGCCGTGCTGCACCAGGAGCTGCACCGCATCCGGCAGCGCAACGGCATCGCCTTCGAGCGCGGGGAGTGCTTCGAGCAGATCGCGTGCGTCGCCAGTGCCGTGCGCACCTCCGAGGGACCGCTGGCGGCGGTCTCGGTGGTCGGCGACCGGCAGGCGCCGCTCGAGCAGCTCGCGCCGCTGGTGCGGGCGGCGGTCGATCGGGTCGCCGCCGACATCGCGACCGCGCGGCGGGCGTGCCGGGCCGACGACCCGGTCGACGGCTGGTCGCCCGAGGTGCTCGACCAGCTGCTCGCGAACCACACGGGGGCCTGGTTCTGACCCTCCGCCGACCCGCCCGAAACTTCGCGCCGACCCGCCCGAAAGTTTCGGGCGGGTCGGCGTCGGGGACGGACTCCCACTGAGTGGGCCGCGCCGTTCGGCGGGCCGGCCCGTCCCTACGTTGCAGCGCATGAGGCATGGAATCTCCCTCTTCACCAGCGACCGCGGGATCCGTCCCGCCGTGGCGGCGGCGGCCGCCGAGGAGCGTGGCTTCGACACGTTCTACGTCCCCGAGCACACCCACATCCCCGTGCGTCGCAGCGCACCCCACCCCGCGACGGGCGGTGAGTCGCTGCCGGACGACCGCTACCTGCGCACGCTCGACCCGTGGGTCGCGCTGGGGACCGCGGCCGCCGTCACGACGCGCATCCAGCTCGGTACCTCGGTGGCGCTCCCGGTCGAGCACGACCCGATCACGTTGGCCAAGGCGATCGCGAGCCTCGACCACCTCTCCGGTGGTCGGGTGTGCCTGGGTGCCGGCTTCGGCTGGAACCTCGACGAGCTCGCCGACCACGGCGTACCCCCCGAGCGACGACGCACCGTGCTGCGCGAGTACCTCGGCGCGATGCGGGCGCTGTGGGAGCAGGAGGAGGCGTCGTACGACGGCGAGTTCGTGTCGTTCGAGGCCAGCTGGGCCTGGCCGAAGCCCGTGCAGCCCCGGCTGCCGGTGCTCATCGGCGCCCAGGCCGGGCCGAAGACCTTCGCCTGGATCGCGGCGAACGCCGACGGCTGGCTGACGACGCCGCTCGACACCGACCTGCCCGCCCAGGTGGACCGGTTGCGCGCGGCCTGGGCCGAGGCCGGCCGGGACGGCGCGCCGGAGGTGCGCGCCCTCAAGCCGAGCCCGGAGGTTCTCGACGCCTGGGCGGAGAGCGGCATCACGGAGGCGGTGTGGTCCCTCCCGGACACCGACGAATCCGGTGCGCTCGCGCACCTCGACGACCTCGCCGCCCGCCTCCTGCGCTGACCGGCCCCGAGCACTCCCAGCCACTGGGACATCAGGCCCCTGCGCGGGCTCGGACGCGGACCATCCAACTGCCCCGGCGTGACGGGGCGCACCAGCCCGATCGGGCGGGCACGGCCCGGGCCCCCGACCCGGCCTACCGACAAGGAGCCCTGCAGTGAAGCGAACAGCAATCGCGCTCGTCGTCTCGTGCCTCGTACTTCTCGGCGCCTGCGGCGGCACCAGCGACGGCGGCGACAACGGTGACGGCGGGAGCGCGGACGTCGACACCTCGCGCGTCCTGCGCTACGTCACCTCGGGAGGCGTCATCTCCTTCGACCCGCACAAGACGGTGTCGAGCTCGGACTTCATCCTCCTCAACTACGTCTACGACCGCCTCGTCCACACCAACACCGAAGGCGAACCCGTGCCCGGCCTGGCCGAGTCGTGGGAGTACTCCGACGACCTGACCCAGCTCACCCTGCACCTGCGCACGGGCCTGACCTTCGGCGACGGCACGGCATTCGACGCCGATGCGGTCAAGGCCAACCTCGAGCGCGCCACGGAGCCGGACTCGATCGCGGCGGCGCAGCTCGCCACCATCTCCGGGGTCGAGGTCGTCGACGACGAGACCGTCCGCATCGACATGTCCCAGCCGGGCGCGGAGATGCTGCTCACCCTCTCGGACCTGGCCGGCATGATGGTCAACCCGTCCGCGTTCGCCACCCAGGACAAGGCCGCCGGCCTCGCCACCCAGCCCGACGGCATCGGCCGGTTCACGCTGGGCGAGGTGCAGCCGGGCTCGAGCTACCAGTTCGTCGCCGTCGACGACTACTGGGACCCGGACGCGCTCCCGGTGGCCGGCATCGACGTCTCGGTGATCACCGACCCGCAGACCGCCCTCAACACGCTCAGCTCCGGCCAGTCCGACTGCGCCCTGGTGAGCCCGGGGATGATCGACCCGGCCGGGCAGATCCCCGACGCCGAGGTGAAGTCCCGCTCGGTGCTGACGCAGACCATCCTCTTCTTCAACCAGGGCAAGGGCGCGCTCGCCGATCCGCTCGTGCGGCAGGCGATCAACCACGCCATCGACCGCGACGCCGTGCTGCAGGCGGCCCAGGAGGGTCACGGCGAGGCGTCGGAGGGTCTCTTCCCGGCGGACTTCTTCGTGCCGAACGACGAGACCGCGCACCTGCTCTCCTACGATCCCGACAAGGCCGAGGAGCTGCTGGCCGAGGCGAACGCCGACGACGTGTCCTTCACGGCGCTGACGCTCACGATCCCGCAGTTCGTGACGACGGCCGAGGTGGTCAAGGACCAGCTCGCCAAGGTCGGGATCACGATGGAGATCAAGGCGCTGCCGCCGGCCGACCTCAGCATGACGTTCCTCAAGGGTGAGGGCGACGCCGTCATCACCGGGTGGACCGGTCGGCCGGACCCGTCGATGCTCTTCACGTCGTACTTCGCCGCCGACGCGGTGCAGAACGTCTCGCACGTCTCGCCCGACGGGTTCGAGCAGGCCCTGGCCGCGGCGAACGCGATCGACGACCGTGCGGAGCGCGGGACGGCGCTCGACGCCGTGCAGGCCACGGTCCTCGAGGCCGGCGCGGTGGCCCCGCTCACCTTCAACGAGGTCGGCACCGTGTGCACCTCCGAGGTGGTCGGCTACGAGCCTCCGGTGATCGGCATCAGCGAGTTCCGCGGCGTCGGGCTCGTGGGCTGACCGAAGGGGTTCGTGATGGCGTCAGCGGTGCGCAGCCGACGGGTGCTGCAGCTGGTCGGTCGCCGGCTGCTGACGATCGTCCCGCTGCTCGTCATCGTCTCGCTGCTCACCTTCAGCCTGGTGTTCCTGATCCCCGGCGATCCGGCTCAACGGATCGCCGGGGAGAGCGCCAGCCCCGAGCAGGTCGAGGCCGTGCGCACGCAGCTCGGCCTCGACCTCCCGGTCCACGAGCAGTTCTGGAACTACCTCTCGGGGCTGGCCCACGGTGACCTGGGGACCAGCTTCACGTTCCGTACGCCGGTCACCGAGCTGCTCCTCGACCGGCTGCCGGTGACCCTGTCGATCACGGTCGTGGCGATGGTCTTCGCGCTGCTGATCGGCATCCCGGCGGGCGTGCTCGCCGGCCGGCGGGCCGGCCGCTGGCAGGACCGGGCCGTGACCGTGGGCAGCACGCTCGGCCTCGCGACACCCAACTTCGTGCTCGGCCTGCTGCTGACCCTGGTGGTCGGCATCCAGCTCGGCTGGTTGCCCGCGACCGGCTACCAGCCGCTCGCCGACGGGTTCTGGCCCTGGTTGCAGCACCTGCTGATGCCCGGGTTCGCGCTCGGCGTCGTCGCCGCGGCCGAGATCGCCCGTCAGCTGCGCGCGTCGCTGGCCGACGTGCTGCGGCAGGACTACGTCCGCACGGCCACGGCGAAGGGGATGCTGCCGGGGTCGGTCGTCTGGAAGCACGCCCTGAAGAACGCGATGATGCCGGTCGTCACCGTGGTCGGCCTCCAGGTCGGCTACCTGCTCGGCGGGACCGCGGTGATCGAGACGGTCTTCGGCGTCAAGGGCCTCGGCGACTTCGCGGTCCAGTCGGTGCTCGCCGGTGACCTCCCCGCCATCCAGGGCATGGTCGTCTTCGCGGTGCTGATCGCCGTGACGGCGAGCCTGCTGGTCGACATCACCTACGGCTACCTCAACCCGCGCGGAGGCGACGCCTGATGTCCCTGGTCGACAAGCCCGACGGCCTCCTCCCCCCGGCCGTGGAGTCGGCTCCGGTCGAGGAGCACGGGCCGGCGCTCGTGCCCGCCCGCCACGAGTCGCCGGGCCGGCGCTTCCGGCGCCGGTTCCTGCGCTCGTGGGTGACCCGGCTCGCGCTGCTCGTGCTCGCGGCCTGGCTGGTGACGGCGATCGCCGCGTCGTGGCTGGCCCCGCACGACCCGCTGGCCCAGGACCTGCAGGCCCGTCGGCTGCCGCCGGGCTCGCCCGACCACCTCCTCGGCACCGACACCCTCGGCCGCGACACGCTCTCGCGGCTGATCTTCGGCGCCCGCGTCGCCGCGCAGGCCGCGATCACCTCGGTGACGGTCGGCCTGGTCGTCGGCGTCGTGCCGGCCCTCGTGGCCGGGCTCCTCAAGGGCTGGTGGGACGCGGTCTTCTCCCGCGCCGCCGACGCGCTGCTCAGCTTCCCGCCCCTGCTGCTGGCGCTGGCGATCGTCGGCGTCATGGGCCCCAACCTCACCAACGCGATGCTCGCCATCGGCATCGTCTTCGTGCCGCGCTTCTACCGCATCGTGCGGGCCGCGACCCTCTCCGTGCGCGAGGAGACCTACATCGAGGCCTCACGCAGCATCGGCACGCCGACGCACTGGCTGCTGCGACGGCACGTGCTGCCCAACGTGCTCGCTCCGCTGGCCGTGCAGATCAGCATCGCCTTCGGCTTCGCGATCCTCGCCGAGGCGTCGCTCAGCTTCCTCGGCCTCGGCGTGCAGGCGCCGGACCCTAGCTGGGGCAGCATGCTCTCGGAGGGACGGGCCGCGTGGTTCTACACGCCGTGGCCGCTCATCGTCCCGGCGACGACGATCGTGCTCTGCGTGCTCGCCTGCAACGTGACCGGCGACGGGCTGGCCGACTCGGTCGGCCGCGAGAGGGGACGCGCGTGACGACGGACGACGAGCCGCTGCTGTCCGTGCGAGACCTCGCGGTCGAGTTCCGGGTCGACGGGGTCTGGCAGCCGGTCGTGACGGGGGTGTCCTTCGACGTGCGCGCCGGTCAGACGGTGGCGCTGGTGGGGGAGTCCGGCTCCGGCAAGACGGTCACCTGCTTCTCGCTGCTCCGCCTCGTCGGCGGCGACAACGGCCGGATCGCGTCCGGGGAGATCCGGCTCGACGGCCGCAACCTCATGGAGCTCGACGAACGGCAGATGGCCGACGTGCGCGGCAACGACGCGGCGATGATCTTCCAGGAGCCGATGACGAGCCTGAACCCGGCGTTCACCGTCGGCACCCAGCTCACCGAGGTCGTCCGGCGGCACCGCGGGTGGTCGAAGGCGCGGTCGAGAGCGCGCGCGGTCGAGGTGC
The DNA here is from genome assembly GCF_029210375.1 of Nocardioides sp. YIM 152315. Lineage (GTDB taxonomy): Bacteria > Actinomycetota > Actinomycetes > Propionibacteriales > Nocardioidaceae > Nocardioides. Next base: position 491,018 of record NZ_JARGER010000037.1, read on the forward strand.
TCGACCTCGTCGGCATCCCGCGGGCGGCGCAGCGGCTCGACGACTACCCGCACGAGTTCTCCGGCGGCATGCGGCAGCGCGTGATGATCGCGATGGCCCTGGCCACGGAGCCCAAGCTGCTCATCGCGGACGAGCCGACGACGGCGCTGGACGTCACGATCCAGGCGCAGATCCTGGACCTGGTGCGGGACTTCGCCACGGAGCTCGGCATGGGCGTCCTGCTCGTCACCCACGACCTCGGCGTCGTCGCCGAGGCGTGCGACGACGTCGTCGTCATGTACGCCGGTCAGGTCGTCGAGCACGCCGAGTGCTTCACGCTCTTCGACCGGCCACGGCACCCCTACACCGCCGGCCTGATGCGCTCGCTGCCCCGCGTCGACCGCGTCGGCGAGCTCCAGGTGATCCCGGGCTCGCCGCCGCTGCCCAGCGAGTTCCCGACCGGCTGCCGCTTCGCGTCGCGCTGCCCGCACCGGCAGCCGGACTGCTCGCGGCCGGTGCCGTGGCGGGCGGACGGCGCCCGCGGCGTACGGTGCGTCCGGGCCGACGAGCTCGACCTGCGCGAGGGTGACGTGGCGGTGGCGCGATGAGCAGGCCGGGGAGCGAGACGCCGCTGCTGAGGGTCCGTGGCCTCGAGGTGAGCTACCGCGTCGGCGTACGCCGCCACATGGCGGCCGTGCGCGGCATCGACCTCGACGTCCGGGCCGGGGAGGTCGTCGCGCTCGTCGGCGAGTCCGGGTCGGGCAAGTCCAGCGCCGCCCGGGGCATCCTCCAGCTCACGCGCCCGTCGGCCGGCACCGTCGAGCTGTCCGGCCAGGAGCTGACCGCGATCCGCGGACGCGAGCTGCGGCGGGCGCGGCGCGACGCGCAGATGGTCTTCCAGGACCCCTACTCCTCGCTCGACCCGTCGATGACGATCGGGGAGGCGATCGCGGAGCCGCTGGTCGTCCACACCCGCGACCGCGGCGACGAGCGACGGCGCAAGGTCGTCGAGATGCTGGAGCGGGTCGGCCTGCACGCCCATCACGCCGACCGCTACCCCCACGAGTTCTCCGGCGGGCAGCGGCAGCGGATCGCGATCGCGCGGGCCCTCGTGCTCCGGCCCCGACTCCTCGTCGCCGACGAGTCCGTCAGCGCGCTCGACGTGTCGAGCCAGAACCAGGTCCTGTCGCTGCTCTCGGAGCTGATCGCCGACCTCGGCCTCGCCTGCCTCTTCATCACCCACGACCTCGCCGTGGTGCGCAGCGTCGCCGACCGGGTGGCGGTGATGTACCTCGGCACGCTGGTCGAGCAGGCGCCGACCGAGGAGCTCTTCGCCGCCCCTCGGCACCCCTACACCGCGGCGCTGCTCTCGGCGGCGCTCGTCGCCGACCCGCGCATCCAGCGGACCCGGGAGCGGATCCGGCTCTCCGGCGAGCTGCCGGACCCGCGCCACCCACCGACGGGCTGCGCGTTCGCCGGTCGGTGCCCGTACGCCGCCGAGGTGTGTGGCGACGTGCCGGCCCTGCGGGCGCTCGACGACGGCCGGGCCGTCGCCTGCCACCGTGCGGAGGAGGTCGTCGTCGAGCTCGGCGCCTCCGCGTTGCGGACCACCACCATCACGAGAGAGAGGTAACCGTGGAGCAGACCCTGGAGGAGCGCGTCGCCCGGCTGGAGGCGATCGAGGAGATCCGCCGCCTCAAGCACCGCTACCTGCGCGCCTGCGACCTCAAGGAGCCCGAGACCTTCCGCGACTGCTTCGTCGCGCGGGGCGCGTCGATCGACTACGGCCCCCGGGTCGGCCGCTTCGAGGACGCCGACGGCATCGCCGAGGTCTACCGCCGCATCGCGCTGGAGAAGGTCGACGGCCACTACAACGTGCTCGACATGCACCACGCGCTGCAGGCCGACATCGACGTCGTCTCCACGACCGAGGCGACCGGGCAGTGGACGCTGCGCTTCCGCCAGGTCGACCGCCGGGCCGGCACCGAGCGGGTCAGCGCCATCGAGTACGACGACCGCTACGAGATCGAGGACGGCAGCTGGCGGATCCGGTCCTGCCACGTGCGGGTGCTGTGGGCGATCGTGAAGCCGCTGCCCGAGGGGCACGAGATCGTCGAGACGCTGTCGTGACCGCACCGGGCGTCGCCCTGGTCACGGGCGGGTCCCGCGGGGTCGGGCAGGGGATCGCGGTCGGGCTGGCCGAGGCCGGCTGGACCGTGCACGTCACCGGCCGGAACGCCGCCGGGCTCGCCGAGACCGTCGCACGGGTCGAGGACGTCGGCGGCACGGCGTACTCCTGGACCTGCGAGCACACCGACGACGCCGACGTGGCGCGCGTGGTCGAGGCCGCCTGGGAGGCGGGCGACCGGATCGACGTGCTCGTCAACAACGCGTGGGCCGGCCCGCGGATGAACCACGCCCGCCCGGAGCGCTTCTGGGAGCGACCGCTCGACGACTGGGACACGCTCATCGGCGTCGGGCTGCGGACGCACTGGGTGGCCGCGCACGCGATCGCCCCCCGGATGATCGACCGGGGCTCCGGGGTCGTCGTCAACGTGTCGTCGGTCGGCGCGCGCGCCTACCTGCACTCGGTGCTCTACGGCATCTCCAAGGCGGGGCTCGACAAGATGACCCACGACGCCGCCCTCGAGCTGCGCGCGCACGGGGTGACCGTGCTGTCGCTGTGGCCCGGGCTCGTGCGCACCGAGCAGCTGCTCGCCAGCGGGGTCGCCGACATCGCCGGCGTGCCGGTCTCCGACGCGGAGACACCCGAGCTGCAGGGCCGCGTCCTCGCCGCACTGCTGGCCGACCCCGACCTGCACCGGCGCACCGGCTCCGCGCTGATCACCGCCGAGCTCGCCGAGGAGTACGCCGTGTCCGAGCCGGACGGCGGGCGCCCGGTGTCGCCGCGGCTGATGTTCGGCGGCGGGCCGGTGTTCCCACCCCTTCCCCCGGGCTGAGCCCCAGTCACGAGCCCCAGTCACGAGCCCCAGTCCCAGCCGTGGGTCCAGGCCCACGCCGGCGTCTCGGGCTGGGCCTCCAGACCGAACCGGCCGCGGAAGAACACGAGCGGGCGTCCCTCGTCGCGGGTCTCGAGCTCGAGCACCCGGCCGACGACGATGTCGTGGTCGCCCGTGCGATGCACCGTCTCGACGTCGCAGTGGGCGCGCATCAGCACGCCGGGGAGCGCGGGGGTGTCCCACCGCGAGAGCGTCCAGTCGAGGTCGGCGAACCGGGCGCCGACGCTGGAGCCGAAGCGGGCGCAGACGTCGTGCTGGTGCTCGCCGAGCACGTTGACCGTGAACCGGCCGACCCGCCGGATGCGCGACCAGGAGCGGCCGCGGTGGTCGGCGCAGAAGAGCACCAGCGGCGGGTCGAGCGACACCGACGCGAAGGCCTGGCATGCGAAGCCGACCGGCTCCCCCTCGTCGAGCGCGGAGACCACCGTGACCCCGGTGCCGAAGGCGCCCATCGCGCGGCGCATCGCCAGCGCGGACGGCTCGGTCGCCTCGAGGTCGCCCGGCGCGCGCGGCAGGTCGGCGAACGGAGCGGGCATGCGGCGACGCTAGGAGCGCGGTCGTCGACCGCGCGGACGTCTCCCGGTCACCGGGAGCGGCCGTCGGGGCCGGCCGCTGCGTTCCTAGCGTGCGACCCGTGAGCACACCAGTGAGCGAGACCCTGCGCACCTTCGACCCCGACGAGACCCGGCGTGAGCTCGCCACGGAGCACGGCGTGCTGCGCTACCACGACGTCGGCGACGGCCCACCGCTGCTGATGCTGCACGGGTCCGGCCCCGGCGTGACCGGCTGGCGCAACTTCGCGGGCAACCTGCCGCTCTTCGCCCGACACTTCCGGTGCCTGGTGCTGGAGTTCCCGGGATTCGGCGTCAGCGACCCGACCGACCAGCACCCGATGCAGGCGGCGCTGCCGGCGGTGTCGACGCTCCTCGACGGGCTCGGCCTCGATCGGGTCGACGTGATCGGCAACTCGATGGGCGGCATCGTCGGCGCGCGCTTCGCCATCGCCGAGCCGGACCGGGTCCGTCGCCTCGTCACGGTCGGCGGCCTCGGCCGGCAGATCTTCAGCCCCTCGCCCGGTGAGGGGATCAACCTGCTGGTCGAGTTCACCGAGGACCCCACCCGCGAGCGCCTCGTCGAGTGGCTCAACTCGATGGTCTTCGACCGGTCGATGGTGACCGAGGAGCTGATCGAGCAGCGCTGGGCGCACGCCACCGATCCCGACACGCTGGCCAGCGCGAGGAGGATGTACGGCCGCGGGGTCCTCGAGGCCGCAGCGCGGGCGGCCGCGGCGTCCCCGGAGCCGCCGTACTGGGCCCTGCTGCACCGGATCACCGCGCGCACCCTCGTCACCTGGGGTCGCGACGACCGCGTGAGCCCGCTCGACATGGCGCTGGTCCCGATGCGCACGATCCCCGACGTCGAGCTGCACGTGCTCCCCAACTGCGGACACTGGGCGATGATCGAGCAGAAGGCGGCCTGGGAGAGCGCCGTGCTGGCCTTCCTCACGCGCGAGGACTGAGGTTTCCCGGTCAGTGGGAGAGGCGATCGGGAGGGTCGGATCCGGTGCCAGCGTGGCCGACATGTCCGATCCGCGCACCAGCACCTGTCCCGAGCTCGCCGCCGTCGAGGACCATGCCGAGGAGCTCGCCGCTCTCGGCCCGGCCAACGAGGAGCTCGGCAGGCTGCACGACCGAGCGGCCAAGGTGCTCCGCGACTCCGGCGTCATCAGGATGCTGCAGCCGGCGGAGTACGGCGGCGCCGAGGCACACCCGCGGGACTTCGCCGAGACCGTGATGCGCGTGGCGTCGTTGGACGGCTCGACCGGCTGGGTCGCCGGCATCGTCGGCGTGCATCCCTGGGAGATGGCGCTGGTCGACCCGCGGGTCCAGGCGGAGGTGTGGGGCGAGGACCACGACGTGTGGATGGCCTCGCCGTACGCGCCGATGGGCGTGCTGCGTCCCGTGGACGGCGGCTACCTCTTCTCCGGGCGGTGGCAGTTCTCCTCCGGCACCGACCACTGCGACTGGATCTTCCTCGGCGCCTTCCTGGGCGACACCGACGGCGTGCCGCTCGAGCCGAGGGAGAACTACCACGTCATCCTGCCGCGGTCGGACTACACGATCGTCGACGACACCTGGGACGTGGTCGGGCTGCGCGGCACGGGCTCCAAGGACATCGTGGTGCAGGACGCGTTCATCCCCGACTACCGCGCGCTGCCCTTCTCGTCGATGGTCGACGGCTCGGCGCTCGCGCGCTCGGGCCGCACGAACCCGACGTACGGCGTGCCGTTCACAACGATCTTCCCGCTCGGGATCACCTCCGCGGTGATCGGCATCGCCGAGGGTGCCCTGGCCGCCCACCTCGCCTACCAGCGCGAGCGCGTGCAGATCACCGGCACGAAGGTGCGCGACGACCCGTACGTCCTCTCCGCGATCAGCGCCGCCGCCGAGGAGATCAACGCCTCGCGCACCGCGCTCCTCGACAACGTCTCGCACTTCTACGACATCGCGGCCGCGGGCGGCGAGGTGAGCCTGGCCGAGCGCGCCGCGTCGCGTCGTACGCAGGTCGCCGCGGCGTGGCGGTCGGTGCGCGCGATGAACGAGATCGTGGCCCGCAGCGGCGGCAACGGCCTGCGGATGGACAGCCCGATCCAGCGGTTCTGGCGCGACGCGCAGATGGGGCTGGCCCACGCGATCCACGTGCCCGGGTCGGTCTTCCACGCCTCGGCGCTGCTCGACCTCGACGTCACGCCCCCGCCCGGGCCGATGCTCTCCATGATCTGACCCGCGGACCGGACTCTCGACGAAATCGGAAAGGACCGACATGACCCACCTCCGCGGACTCGGCTACCTCCGGGTCCAGACCCAGGACGTCACGCGCTGGCGCGAGCTCACCGTCGAGTGCCTCGGCCTCGTCGAGACCACCGGCCCCGTCGACGACGGCCTCTACCTGCGCATGGACGAGCGGGAGGCGCGGCTGATCGTGCTGCCCGGCGACGTCGACAAGGTGCTCGCGGTCGGGTGGGAGGTGCGCGACCAGTTCGGTCTCGCGGCCGTGGCCCGCACCGTCGAGGCGGCCGGCGTGGCCGTCAAGGAGCTCACCGCGGCCGAGTGCGCCGACCTCAGGATCGAGGCGGGCGTCCGCTTCGACGACCCCGCGGGCACGCCCGTCGAGGTGTTCTACGCGCCGGTGCTCGACCACGACCCCGTGCGCACGAAGTGGACGCAGCGCTTCGTGACCGGTGACCAGGGCATGGGTCACGTGGTGCTGCCGACGACGGCGTTCGAGGACAGCTACACCTTCTACAGCGAGGTGCTGGGCTTCCTCCCGCGCGGTGCGATGAGGGTCGGGCCGCCCGACCCGGCCGCGCCGCCGCGCCGGGTCCGCTTCCTCGGCATCAACGAGCGGCACCACAGCCTCGCCCTCTGCCCGGCCCCGCACGGCGAGGCCCCCGGGCTGGTGCACCTGATGGTGGAGGTCGACTCGCTCGACGCCGTGGGCCGGGCGCTCGACGAGATCGGCAGCCGCGGCTTCTCGATCTCCTCCACGCTGGGTCGGCACACCAACGACAAGATGGTGTCGTTCTACGTCCGGGCGCCCGGCGGCTGGGACATCGAGTACGGGTACGACGGCATGCACGTCGACGAGACCTACTACACGGCCGAGGAGATCACCCGCGACTCCTACTGGGGCCACGACTGGTCGGGATCCGAGCCGCTCGCGGCGTTCGTGCCCCCCGCGGACTGAGGTCCCACTCAACGGAAGGTCCGCCCGCGACGGCGTACCCGTGCCGGATCCTGACCCCATGCCGAGAGCCCGCGCGGTCGAGCCCGAGGCGCAGCCGGGCCACGTGCTCGAACGCGTCCGGGCGCTGCTGCCGGGGTTCGTCGCACGCGCCGACGCCGTCGACGAGGCCCGCGTGCTCCCGGAGCAGACGATCGCCGAGATCCGCGACGCCGGCGTCTTCCGGATGCTGCAGCCGGCGCGGTGGGGCGGCCTGGAGGCCGACCCCGTCGAGTTCCTGCGCGTGGTGCGCGCGATCGCCGGGGCCTGCGGGTCGACGGGCTGGGTGGCGAGCATCGTGGGAGTCCACCCCTGGCAGCTGTCGCTCTTCCCGGCCGCGGCGCAGGAGGAGGTCTGGGCGGGGAACGCCGACGCGCTGATGTCGTCGGCGTACGCGCCCGTCGGGCGCCTCGTCGACGTCGACGGCGGCTTCCGGCTCAGCGGCCGCTGGAGCTTCTCCTCCGGCTGCGACCACGTCGACTGGGTGCTGATCGGCGCGATGCGCTCGGGGGAGGACGGCCGGCCGGTCGACTTCGTCACCTGCCTGGTCCCGCGCCGCGACCTCGAGGTCGTCGACGTCTGGAACCCCGTCGGGCTGCGCGGCACCGGCAGCAACGACCTGGTGGTGCGCGACGTCTTCGTGCCGACCCACCGGGTGCTGCGCAACTTCGAGCACCGGCTGCTCAGCGGCCCCGGTCAGGCGATCAACCCCGGCCCGCTCTACAAGCTGCCCTTCGGTGCGATCTTCACCTCGGCCGTCGCGATGCCGGTGATCGGGGCCGTCGCCGGCTGCTACGACGCCTACGTCACCACCATGCGCGACCGCACCCGGCTCAGCCTGGGCGGCGGCCGGTTCGTCGAGGACCAGTTCGCCCAGGTCTCGGTCGCGCGCGCGGCCACCGAGATCGACGCGGCCGTGCTGCAGGTGGAGCGCAACCTCAGCGAGCTCTACGCGCACGCGGTGGCGGGCCGGGAGATCCCGACCGAGCTGCGACTGCGCGCGCGCCGCGACCAGGTGCGCGGCACCGAGCGCGCGCTGGAGGCCGTCGACATGCTCTTCAAGACCGCGGGCGGGACCTCGCTCACCCGCGGCAACCCGATCGAGCGGGCGTGGCGGGACGCGCACGCCGGCTCGGTGCACGTCGCGAACGACGTCGAGCGCACCCTCGCGCTCTACGGCAAGGGCGAGTTCGGACTGACCGTCGAGGACACGTTGGTCTGAGCATCCAGGCCAAGGATCGGAGGCACGATGCGCACGGTGACACCGGCCGAGACGACCCCCGTGGTGGTGGGCCACGACGGGCGGCGCTACACGATGACCGACTACCTCGGCCGGCATGCCGGGGAGCGCGCCGACGCCGGTGACGACCACGGCCGGCAGGCCTACCTCGTGCGCCAGGAGGCCCCCGAGCTGCGCGCGCACTTCCACGAGGTCGACCAGTTCCAGGTGGTCCTCGACGGCGAGGGGACGCTCGGCCGGGACCGAGCGGTCCGCGGCGTCGTCCACTACACCGACGCGTTCACCAGCTACGGCCCCATCCGCACCGATCCCGCCATCGGGCTCGCCTACTTCACGCTCCGCCGCCGCGCCGACGTCGGCATCCACTACATGCCCGACGAGCGGGAGCGCCGGCGTCTGGCGGCGAGCTCGGGCCAGCACTTCACCGTCGCGCTCCGGACCGACGACCTCCCGGCCGCACGACTCCACGAGGTCGCGCGCACCGGTCGTGGCGCCGCGGCGTACGGCGTCCGGCTGCCGGCGGGGCGGCCGCTCCGGCCGGCGGCCGGCGGCGGCGAGGGCTACCTGGTCGTGCTCGACGGCGCGCTGGTGCGCGACGGCGTCGAGCTGCCGACCGGCAGCCTGGTCAGCTTCGACGGGTTGGGGGACCTGTCCGGCCTCGCCTCCGTGCCGGCGCCCGATGACGGCGCGGCGCTGGCGGCGGTCGTGACGTTCCCGCCCCGGCACGACTGACCGGGACCATTCGCGATCCGCGGACACGGCACCTTGGCCGATGTCCCGGTGAGCGGGAATCCGCGCGTGCGTTGAGACGCCGATCACCCTTACTGACGTTTGACCTCCTCGGGTAGGAGACAGCGATCGCGGGCCAGAGGCCCCTCACGAAGGGACACCACGATGATGCGACGACGTGCAGGCGGGGTCGGGTTGGCTGCGGCCACGGCGATCTGCCTGGCCGCCACGATGGCCGGCTGCTCGTCCTCGGCCGACGGGGACCCGAACGACTCCCCCGAGATCACCTCGATCTCCTTCTCGGAGGGCTACATCAACGGCGGCGAGGAGGCCGAGGGCGACCCGGTCGACGGAGGCACGCTGACCATCAGCGACTACTCCGAGGCGCGCAGCCTGGACCCGTCGGCGACCGTCGGACACGGCAGCGCCGGAGGCAACGCGCTGGCGGCGGTCTACGACCTCCTGGTGCGCTACAACACGGACTCCGGCGAGTTCGAGCCCTGGCTGGCCGACTCGATCGAGAGCAACGACGACCACACCGTGTGGACCCTGGGGCTCAAGGACGACGTCACGTTCTCCGACGGAACGCCCGTCGACGCCGCCTCCGTGCTCGGCAGCATCGGCTACTACATGAAGAACGGCGGCTCCGACGCCGGCATGCTCTCGACCTTCCTCACGGGCATGGAGCCGGTGGACGGGAGCACCGTGAAGTTCACCCTCAACCAGCCGTGGACGACGTTCCCGTACATGCTGGCGCGGGGCGCCGGCATGATCATGGCGCCGGCGGCGTACAGCGGCGCGGAGTTCAAGCCGATCGGTGCCGGTCCCTTCGAGCTCGAGAACTACGCCCCCGCCGAGGAGCTGGTGCTCACCCGGCGCGACGACTACTGGAACGGCACCCCGCACCTCGAGAAGGTCCGCTTCACCTGGATCGACAGCGACGACGCCCGGGAGGACGTGCTCGACAGCGGACAGGCCGACCTGGTGAGCGTGCGCTCGGCCGGCCCGGTCAACGCCCTCGCCGCGGAGTCCCCGGGCTACGTCTCGATGTCGAACCTCGGTGAGATCGTGTCGATCAACGACCGCGAGGGCCGTCCGGGCGCCGACCCGCGGGTGCGCAAGGCGATCGCGCTCGCGATCGACGTCGAGGCCTACTACCAGCGGACCGCGGACGGCAAGGGCCTGCCGCTGAAGAAGATCTACGGCGAGAGCTCGCAGTGGTCCGACGCGGACGTCGCACCGATCGCGGACGACGTCGAGGAGGCCAAGTCGCTGGTGGAGGAGGCGAAGGCGGACGGCTTCGACGGCAAGCTCCAGTACGTCGGGAACTCCAGTGCGAGCGGCCGCACCCAGGCGCTGGCCCTCCAGGCGATGCTGGAGACCGTCGGGTTCGAGGTCGAGACCAAGCTGCTGCGCAGCGTGGCCGACCAGATCGAGCGTCTCTACGTCACCCACGACTACGACCTGGCCCGCTCCGGCGCCTCGTCGACCGAGATGAGCCCGTTCGAGGGCCTCTTCGCGGCGCTGTCGTCGAAGTCCTACATCAACACCAGCGGCTACGCGAGCCCGAAGATGGACAAGCTGCTCGACCAGCTGCAGGCCGCCGACACCGACGAGTCGCGCGCGGCCGCGCTCGCCGAGATCGAGACCCTCTTCGTCGAGGACGTCCCGGTGGCGCCCCTGGGGACGACGGCCGCGGTCTACGCCTGGCAGGACGACGTGCACGGCGTCAGCGTCTCGGCCGACGAGCTGCTGATGCTCGGTGGCGCCTGGAAGGACGGCGAGTGACTCGAGCAGGCGACGCGATCGAGCTCGCGGGACGGATCCGTCGCGGGGAGGTGACGGCGCGGCAGGCGGTGGAGGAGTCCATCGCCCGGATCGAGAAGCGCAACCCGGAGCTCAACGCCGTCGTCAACCAGCGGTTCGAGGCCGCCCTGGACGAGGTCGACGCGGGGCTCCCGGACGGGCCGCTGCGCGGCGTGCCGGTGCTGGTCAAGGACCTGCACGCCGACGTGGCCGGGATGCCGTCCACCCGGGGCAGCCGGCTGTGGGCGGACGCGGTGGCGGCGCACGACAGCGAGCTGGTCGCGCGCTACCGTCGGGCGGGCATGGTGGTGCTGGGCACCACCAACACCCCCGAGCTCGGCAAGAACGCCAGCACCGAGCCGGCGCTCTTCGGTCCGGCCCGCAACCCATGGGCGCCGGACCGATCGCCCGGCGGCTCCAGCGGCGGGTCGGCGGCGGCGGTCGCGTCCGGGATGGTGCCGGTCGCGCACGGCAACGATGGAGGCGGATCGATCCGGATCCCGGCGTCGATGTGCGGTCTGTTCGGACTCAAGCCCACTCGGGGGCGGGTCTCGCCCGCGCCGTACGCGACCGCGCTCTCCTCGCCGGTGTCCATCCATCATGCCCTGACGACCTCCGTGCGCGACAGTGCACTCCTCCTCGATGTCGCCTCGGGACCCGTGCGCGGTGACGCGTACGGCGCTCCGGGTGGGGGCCCGTTCCTCGACGAGGTGGGGCGCGACCCGGGACGGCTCCGGATCGGCGTGGTCGCCAGCCTGCCCGTCGGGCTGCCCACCCACCCCGACTGCGTGGCCGCGGTCGAGCGGGCGCGCGCGGTGTGCGAGAGTCTCGGCCACCGGACCGTCGAGGTTTCGCTCGAGTACGACGCCCCGGCCATGATGGCGGCGTCCGGCCTCATCATGGGTGCCTCGCTGGTGAGAGCGGTCGACGCACGACTGGTCGAGCTCGGCCGGCCGCTGGCCGACGACGACCTCGAGCCGTTCACCCGGACGATGCTGGAGCACTACCGAGCGTCGAGCGCGGCGGAACTCTGCGGCGCGTTGCAGGTCGCGGAGACGACGGGCTGGCAGGTCGGTCGCGTCTTCGGCGAGGTCGACGTCCTGCTCATGCCGGTCCTCTCCCAGCCGGCGCCGGCGTTGGGCACGCTCGACACGTCCCGACCGGAGGTGATGTACGAGTTGGGGACCGTCTACTCGTACTACACCTCGCTGTTCAACGTCACCGGGCAGCCGGGGATGTCGGTGCCGTTCGGCACCGACGCGACCGGGGTCCCGACCGGGGCGCAGTTCGTCGCCGACATCGGTCAGGAGGCGCTCCTGCTCCGGCTCGCCGGGCAGCTCGAGCGGGCCGCGCCGTGGCCGACCGTGGCGCCCGGCTACGAGGTCGAGCCAGACGCCGGGTGAGCATCGCCGTCGCCGGGGCGGTCGCCGCGATCTGTGGGATCGCGGCGACCGCGCAGGCGGTGACCGGCTTCGGGTTCGCGCTGGTCGCGATCCCGCTGCTGAGCCTGCTCATCGGGCCGGCGCCCGCGGTGGTCCTCGCCACGCTCGCAAGCCTGGTCCTCACCACGATCGCCGCGTGGCGCGAACGCGCCGTGGTAGCAGTGGCACCCGCGCGGCGGATGACGTTGGCCGGGGTGCTCGGGATGCCGGTCGGCCTGCTGGCCCTGACCCGCTTCGACGCCGACGCCCTGCAGCTGCTGATCGCGGCGACGCTGGTCGCGCTGGTCGCGCTGTCGCTGCTGGGCCTGGAGCTGCCCGGCGGTCGTCGTGCGCAGTGGGCGGCCGGCGCGACGAGCGGGGCGCTCCTCACCGGAACCGGCATGAACGGGCCGCCGCTGGTGCTCGCGCTCCATGGGGCCCGTCTGCCGCCGCGCGCCATGCGCGGCACGCTGCAGGCGGTCTTCTGGTGGCAGGACCTGGTCGCCGTCGCGGCGTTCGCGGTCGTCGGCCTGATCGGCGGCGACGTCCTGCTACTGGCCGCCGTGGGCTGCCTGGCCATCCCGATCGGTTGGCGGGTCGGCAACGCGGTCTTCATCCGGATCCCGCCCGCCCGGTTCCGGGGAGTGGTCCTCGTCGCTCTGACCGTCACCGCTCTGGTCGCTGCCGTCAGCGCCGTGGCCTGACCCGGTGCCTTCCGGCCGTCGGCTTCCGGCCACCGGGAGCGACGCCCCGTACGGACGTCCGGCTGTCTAGCCTCCGAATCCCAGCACCGCCACAGGAGGTCCACCCGTGTCCACCGCCGTGATCGTCGATGCCGCCCGCTCTCCCTTCGGACGACGGGGCGGACCCCTCGCCGCGATGCACCCCGCCGAGCTCCTCGGACACGTGCAGCGCGGCGTCCTCGAGCGTGCCGGGGTGGCACCGGAGGAGGTCGGCGAGGTCGTCGGCGGGTGCGTCACCCAGGCCGGCGAGCAGTCCGGGGGCATCGCCCGCGTGGCCTGGCTGCACGCGGGCCTGCCGGAGGGGGCCGGCGTGACGACGATCGACGCCCAGTGCGCCTCGGGCCAGCAGGCCGCCCACCTGATCGCCGCCCAGATCGCCGTCGGCGCCATCGACGTCGGTGTCGCGTGCGGCGTCGAGGTGATGTCGCGCGTCCCGCTGCTCGCGAACATCGGCGAGGGTGCGCCGTACGGACGCCCCCGCCCGGAGGGCTGGACGATCGACATGCCCACCCAGTACGTCGCGGCCGAGCGGATCGCCGAGCGGCGCGGCTTCACCCGGGAGCAGGTCGACGCCTTCGGCCTCCGTTCGCAGCAGCGGGCCCGCGCGGCGTGGGACGAGGGCCGGCTGGCCCGTCAGGTGCTGCCCGTCAAGCTGCCGGACGGCACGCTCGTCGAGCGCGACGGGGGCCTGCGCGAGACCAGCGCCGAGGCGCTCGCCGCCCTGAAGCCGGTCGTCGACGGCGGCCTGCACACCGCGGGCACCGCCTCGCAGATCTCCGACGGCGCCACCGCCGCGGTGCTGATGTCCGAGCGCCGGGCCGACGACCTGGGCCTGCGGCCACGGGCGCGGATCCGCCACCAGTGCCTGGTGGGCGGCGAGACCCGCTATCTGCTCGACGGCCCGATCCGGGCGGCCGACACGATCCTCGCCCGCGCGGGGATGACCGTCGACGACGTCGACCTCTTCGAGGTCAACGAGGCCTTCGCATCGGTCGCGATGTCCTTCGCGCAGGTGCACGGCGTGCCCGACGACAAGCTGAACGTCAACGGCGGCGCGATCGCGCTCGGTCACCCGGTCGGCGCGACCGGGGTGCGCCTGCTGGCGACGGTGATCGACGAGCTCGAGCGCACCGACAAGACGTTCGGCCTGATCGCCACCTGCGCCGGCGGCGCCATGGCGGTGGGCACCCTGGTGGAGCGGCTGTGACGGCCCTGGTGGAGACCGCCGACCCGGCGGAGCTCCCCGCGCTGGCCACGCTCACCGACGAGGTGCGCGCGCTGGTGCTGGCCGCCGGCACGACCGACGTCGGCGACGAGGAGCTCGTCGCCGTGGCGGGCCTGGTCTCCGACCTGCGCGAACGGCTCGAGTCCCGGTCGCGGGACCGGATCGTCCGGGCGCCGTTCGACGGCCCGGCGCAGGCTTCGGTCACCGGTGCGCCGTACCGGCTCTCGGCCTTCAACCCGTTCGGCATCCCCGTGGTCCTCACGTTCGACGCCGACGGAAGCGGGGCCACGGCCGAGCTCCGGGCGGACGCCCGGCACGAGGGCCCGCGCGACCACATGCACGGCGGGATCTCCTCCTGGCTGATGGACTGCATGCTCGGCATCCTGATCCAGGCCCGCGGCCGCCGGGGCGTCACCGCCACCCTCGACATGCGCTACCTGCGTCGTACGCCGCTCGACGTGCCGCTGTTGCTGCGCTCGCAGATCACCCGGACCGAGGGCCGCAAGGTCTGGGCCGAGGGCTGGATCGAGGTGGAGGGCGAGCGGACCGTGGTCGCGGAGGGCCTGTTCATCGAGGTCCCGGCCGATGTCCGCTGACGGAGACGCACACCGGGCGGCCTGGGGGCCGCTGCTCGACGACCTCGGAGCCCGGCGGGCGCACGGCCGCGCCATGGGCGGCGAGGACAAGCTCGCGCGACGGCGCGCGCCCGGCCGCCTCGACGCCCGCGGGCGGGTCGCCGCCCTCTGCGACCCGGGCAGCTTCCGCGAGATCGGCGTGCTCGCCGGTGACGGCACCACGCCGGCCGACGCGTTCGTCGCGGGCCTGGGCCTCGTGGACGGGCGACCGGTCTACGTCGGCGCCGAGGACGTCACCGTCGCCGGGGGCTCGATCGGCACCGCCGGGGCGACCAAGCGGGCCCGTCTGCTCGCCCTCGCCCTCCAGGAGCGCGCCCCGGTCGTGCTGATGCTCGAGGGCGCGGGCCACCGCGCCACGAACGCGCTCTCGCCGCACCGACCCGCCCCCAACGATCTTCAGGCGATGGTGGACCTGGCCGGCGTGGTGCCGGTCGTGGTGCTGGTCGCCGGGCCGGCCGCCGGCCACAGCGCGTTGGCGGCGCCCCTGGCCGACCACGTCGTGATGGTGGGGTCGCGCGGCTGCCTCTTCGCCGCCGGTCCGCCGCTGGTCGCGGCCGCGACCGGCGAGCAGACCACGAAGGAGGACCTCGGCGGTCCCGAGGTCCACGCCGTGGCGTCGGGGCTCGTGCACCAGGTGGTCGCCGACGACCGGGCCGGCACGGACGCGATCCGGCGCTACCTCTCCTACCTGCCCTCGAACGCCTGGCAGCACCCACCGGGTCCCCCCGACGAGGGCGGGGACGTCGGCGAGCGGACCCTCGAACGCCTCCTGGACCTCATCCCGCCGAACCCGCGGCGTCCCTACGACATGGGCGCGGTGCTGGCCGAGCTCGTGGACGCCGGATCCTTGCTCGAGGTCGGGGCGCGGCACGGCGCCTCGCTGATCACGGCGTACGCCCGGCTCGGCGGCCACAGCGTCGCGATCCTCGCCAACCAGCCCGCGGTGCTGGGCGGTGCGCTCGACGTGTCGGCGGCGGAGAAGGGGGGCCGGTTCGTCGAGCGGGCCACCGCCTTCCACCTGCCGCTGGTCCAACTCGCCGACAACCCCGGCGTGCTGGCCGGGAGCGCGTCCGAGCGCGCCGGCATCCTGCGGGCCGGCGCGCGGCTCTTCGCGGCGCAGCGGCGCGCCGACGTACCCAAGCTGCACGTGACGCTTCGCAAGGCCTTCGGCTTCGGCAGCTCGGTGATGGGCCAGAACGCCTTCGACCACCAGACGGTCTCGCTGGCCTTCCCGGGCGTGACCCTCGGCGGCATCCCGGCCGGCGTCGGCGCCGCCACCTCGGGCGCCGACGCCGAGACCCGCGAGGCGCTGGTGACCGCCGAGGGATCCGGCCCATGGCGGCTCGCCTCGACCGTCACGTACGACGACATCATCGATCCCCGCGAGCTGCGCAACGCCCTGCTCGCGGGCCTGCGCACGCTCTCCGCCCGCCGGGCGGAGACGCCCGCGCCCGCGCAACGGACCGGGTACCTGCCGTGAGATGAGATGGTGGCCAACCATGCATGTCGACGAGCTTCGCGAGCAGCCGCGGCGAGTCACCGCGCCCCGGTCGAGGTCGTCGGTCCTCGAACGCGCGACCGGCATCCTCGAGATCTTCCTGGACGGACCCGAGACCTGTCTTCTCGACGACGTCGTCGGCCGCACCGGTTTGCCGCGGTCCACGGCGTTCCGGCTGATGTCGCAGCTGGTCGACCTCGGCTGGCTCGTGCACGATCCCCGCGGCGGCTACCGCCTCGGGGAGCGCCTGAGGTCACCGGGCGAGCGCGAGTCTGCGGCGCCGCGCGAGCTGCCCTTCCCGGGACTGCGCGGGGCGGCGCAGGAGGTCCTCGGCGAGCTGCACCGGCGCACGCGGGCCGCGGTCTACCTCGGCGTGCTGGACGGCGGGCGCGTCCGCTACCTCTACGACGTCGGCGGCACCTCGTTCGACCAGCTCAGCTGCCCGGTCGGGCGCGGCTTCCTCGCCTACCACACCGCGCTGGGGCGGGCCATGCTCGCCGGGCTGCCGCCCGAAGAGGTCGACCGGCTCTACGCCGACGACCCGCCGACCGGCCCCGTCGGGGACCTCGTCCGCCTGCACCGGGAGCTCGCGACGATCCGTCGCCGCAACGGCGTGGTGATCGTTCAGTCCGAGGGCTCCCCGCTGGGCGTCGCGACCGTCGCGGCGCCGATCCCCGGGCTGCAGCGGGTCAGGGCCGCGATCGGTCTGGTCGCGCCCGAGCCCTTCCAGCCCGAGCGCTGCGCCGAGCTGCTGCTCGCCGCGTCGCGGAGGATCGCCGAACGGACGGTCTCGAACAGCCGCTGCTAGGTTGCTCATCCGTAGATGCCGGCCGGGTCAGCACACGTCGGGGTGGGGCGCGTGACCGGCGGGCGTCGGGTCTGGGGTGGCGCAGCCGGGTCGAGCGGTGGACTTTGCGGGGATACCCGGTGCACCGGGTATCCCCGCACCTCCGAACCCTGCCCGGCGTCAGGCCGCGCACGGTTCGGGAGGCGGCGGAGCTACTCGACCCACGCCTTCGAGAAGAGCACCATCGACGAGATCGTGCCGACGACGCCGTGGACGCCGGGGCGCCAGGCGTTCAGCTCGGCGATCGGACCCCAGGTGAGGATGGGGACCTGGGTGTCGAGCTGCTGCTGGATCCGGTCCATGACGTCCAGCTGGGCGTCGGCGTCGGGAGCGGCCATGAGCTCGGAGAGCAGGCCGTCGAGCTCGGGGCTGGTCGCCATGCCGAAGGTCGAGGAGCTGGAGCTGTCCAGTGCGGCGTACAGCGGGGAGAACGGGTCTCCCTCGCGCAGGTTGAGGCCCCATCCGGTGACGTCGTAGTCGCGGTTGACCGCGACCGCGGTGATCTGGTCGGCGACGCTGCGCTTGAGGTCGAGGTCGACGGTGAAGCCCACGGCCTCGAGGCTGGCCTTCACGGTGAGCGCCACGGCGCGCGAGGCGGGGTCGGACCCGTCGACGTAGTGCACCGTGCCGTCGTAGCCGTCCGCCTTCGCCTCCTCGAGCAGCGCCTCGGCCCGGTCGGGATCGTGGTCCGGACCGGTGGTCGTGGTGTGCCACCGGGAGTAGTCGAGGAAGAGCGTCGAGCCGGCCAGCCCGTGGCCCTGGAACGCGCGCTCGTTGATCGCGGCCGGATCGATAGCGAGGGCCATCGCCTGCCGGACCCGCGGGTCGGCGCCGGGCCTGCCCTCCTCGGCGTTGATGAGCGCGACGTTGCCGCCCGCGAGCAGGTTGAGGTAGCCGCCGGTCTCGTCGTCGAGCAGGGCGTCGACCTTGTCCGGGTCGCGGATGAGCGCCATGTCGACCGAAGCGGACGCGAGGGAGTCGACGGACGCCTCCTGGTCGTTGAGGAAGACCGCGCGCAGCTGGTCGAGGTGGGGAGGGCCGTCCCAGTAGTCCTCGTTGGCGCGGTAGACCAGCTCCTCCTGCGGAGCCCAGTGGTCGAGCACGAACGCGCCGGCTCCGATCGGCGTGAACGCGGAGCCCTCGTCGACCGAGGGCGCCACGATCATCCCAGGACCCGTGCTCAGGATGCTCGGGAAGAGCGACCACGGGCCGGCGAGCTCGTACACGACGGTGCGGGGGTCGGGCGCGCGGATCGCGGCGACGGCCGTGGACCACAGCGCCGACTCCGGGCCGGGCTTCGCGACGTAGCGCTCCTGGCTGGCCTTGACCGCCGCCGAGTCGAGCGGGCTGCCGTCGGAGAAGGTCGCGCCGTCTCGCAGGGTCAACGTCCAGGTGGTGAAGTCCTCGTCGGGCTCCAGTGACTCGGCCAGCTGTGGCACGAACGTCTCGGACTCGGCGTCGTAGCGCACCAGCACGTCGTAGAGCGCGATCAGGAGCGACCCGCCCGCCGGTCCGCCGGCGACCGTGACCGCAGGGTCGAGCGACGCGGGTTCGGCGTACGCCGCGAAGGTCAGCTCCCCGCCGTCGACCGGGTCGCCGCCGTCGGCGGGGCCGACGAAGCCCTCCTGGTACGACGGACCGGCACCGGCCGGCGCCGGATCGGCGGGCTCGTCACCGCCGGAGCTGCACGCACCGCCGAGGGTGAGAGCCGCGGCCGTCGCGGTCGCGACCAGGAAGCGCGCACGGATCCTCTGTCGGGCACTGGCTCGCTGCGTCGCTGTCATGACTCTCCCCTCGACCGGACTCCCCGGACTGCCTCGGCCGGAACGTAGCCCCGGCCGCGGCGGCCGGGCCCGCTTCCCGATGCCATCCAGTGGGACCTGCCGCAGGTCGGTGCCGCCAGGCGGGAGCGCGCAGGTTCCCCCTCCCGTTCGGCGCCGCTAGCTTCGCCGCATGCCGCTCGAGCCAGCCGACATGCTCTCCGACCTCGCGCAGCAGGGACCCGCCAGCTACTTCCCGCGTCCCGAGACGCCCGTGACGTTCAACTTCGACCAGGGCCTCGCCGCGGAGGAGACCTTCCCGATCGCCGACCTGCAGCGCGTGATGACGACCGTCCTCGACCGGGACCGAGGGCGGGCGCTGGAGTACGTCTCGCTCGGGTACGACGCCGAGCGGGACAAGATCCTCTACCCGCCGACCCAGGGCGAGCTCGCGCTCGGCTATCCCGGTCTGCGGGCCGAGGTCGCCCGGTGGATCGGGCGCACGCAGGGCGTGGCGGGACTCGACGCCGATCACGTCATCCTGACGTCCGGGTCGGTCCAGGCGATCGCGCTCGCGGTCAGCGCCCTGCTGAACCCCGGCGAGGGCGCGCTGGTCGAGAAGGCGACGTTCCCCTACGCGATGCGGTTCATGCAGATGCGGGGCGCCGACGTCCGCGCCGTGGAGATCGACGAGCACGGGCTGGTCCCCGACTCCCTCGTGCAGCGTCTCGGCGAGCTCGAGCGCGACGGTGTCCGGCCCAAGCTCCTCTACGTGATCCCGACCTTCCAGCTGCCGACCTGCGTGGTGATGCCCGAGGACCGTCGCCGGCGGCTCCTCGAGATCGCCGAGGAGTGGAACCTCGTCGTCCTCGAGGACTCCATCTACGCCGACCTCAGGTACGGCGGCGAGCCGGTGCCGTCCCTGCTGAGCCTGGACACCGGCGGCCGCGTCCTGCAGTCGCACGGCTTCTCGAAGAACCTCGCGCCGGGCCTGCGTCTCGGGTGGATCAGCGCGGCGCCGGCGCTCGTCCGCGGCCTCGCCGCCGTCCGCCAGGACCTCGGGGTCAGCCAGTGGACCTCGCGCGCGATGGAGCTCTTCCTCGTCGAGGGGCTCCTCGACCCGCACATCGCGGCCGCCAACCAGGTCTACCGCCGCAAGCGCGACGTCGCCGTGACCGCCGTACGCCGCCACTGCGGCGACCTGGTGACCTTCGACGTGCCGGACGGCGGGTTCTACCTGTGGCTGCGGATGGGCGACGACGTCGACTGGGTGAAGGCGCAGCACGAGGCCGCCGAGCGCGGGGTCTTCTGCCGACCCGGCGAGCGGTTCCTGGGCGAGCGCGACGGCCAGGCCTTCCTGCGGCTGGCCTACAGCCACGCGGCCGACGACGAGATCGAGCGCGGCATCGCGGTGCTGGGCGAGGCCATCACGTCCAACGTCCGGTAGCGGTCGCCGGCGACACGAGGAGAGAAGTGGAGACAAGCATGTCCTTGACGGGGAAGACGGCACTGGTGACCGGTGCCGCCCGGGGCCAGGGCCGGGCCCACGCCGTGGCGCTCGCGCAGCGCGGGGCGAACGTGCTGCTGCTGGACCGCTGCCAGGACCTGGAGTCCGTCGCCTACCCGCTGGCCTCCAGCGCCGACCTCGACGACACCCGTCGGGAGATCGAGGCTGCCGGCGGCCGCTGCCTCGCGTTCGAGGTCGACGTCCGCGACACCTCCGGGCTCGACGAGGTCGTGCGGGCGGGCGCCGCCGAGTACGGCGGCATCGACATCTGCGTCGCCAACGCCGGGATCTGCGGCTTCGGCCGGGTCCACGAGCTCACCGACCTGCAGTGGGAGGAGATGATCGGCGTCGACCTGACCGGCGTCTTCAAGACGCTGCGCGCGGTGACGCCGGGCATGATCGACCGGGGCTGGGGCCGGGTCGTCGTGACCTCGTCGATGGGCGGCCGGATGGGCACCCGCAACCTGGCTCACTACGTCGCCGCGAAGTGGGGCGTCATCGGCCTGGTCAAGACGCTCGCGCTCGAGGTGGCCGAGCAGGGGATCACGGTCAACGCCATCTGCCCGGCCACCGTAGACACCCCGATGGTGCACAACGACGCCTTCTACCGACTCTTCACCCCGGACGTCGAGCGCCCCACGCGCGACGACGTACGACCGCGGCACACCGCCAGCAACCCGATGCGCGTGCCGTGGCTCGACACCTCCGACATCACGAACGCGCTCCTCTACCTCGTCTCCGACGAGGCGCGCTACGTCAGCGGCAGCACCCTCGACGTCTCGCTCGCGACCGCCGCCGGGATGCCCTGATGCGCACCGGCATCGCCTCGCCGATCCTCGCGCTGTCGGGCGAGCGGCCCGACTGGGAGCACCGGGCGGGCCTGGCCGAGGTCGTGACGGTGGCGCGGGAGGCCGACCGGCTGGGCTACGAGTTCCTGACCTGCCCCGACCACGTCGCGGTGCCGCGCGGAGTCGAGCGGGGCGAGCAGTTCTATGATCCGCTGTCGACCTTCTCCTACCTCGCCGCCCTGACCGAGCGGATCCGCTTCCTGCCGTTCGTGCTGGTGCTGCCCTTCTACCACCCGCTCGAGCTGGCCAAGAGGTACGGCGGACTCGACCACCTCAGCGGCGGTCGGCTCACGCTCGGTGTCGGGGTGGGCAACCTGCGCGAGGAGTTCGACGTGCTCGACGTCCCCTTCGACGACCGCGGGGCGCGGGCCGACGACGCGTTGCGCGCGCTGCGGGCGGCCTGGGGCACGCGGGTGGTGTCGTACGACGGGCCCTTCTACGCGTTCGACGACCTCGTGGTGCAGCCGCACGCGGCGCAGGTGCGGCTGCCGGTGTGGGTGGGCGGCCACAGCGCCCGGGCCCTGCGTCGCGCGGTCACGCTCGGCGACGGCTGGGCTCCGGCGCCGGTCGCCTTCCGCGGCCCGGATCCCCAGCGGCTGCGGGAGATGCTGGCGACGGTGGACCTCCCGGCCGGCTTCGACGTGCTGCTCGGCGCGGCCCATCCGCTCGATCCGGTCGGCGACGCCGATCGCGTGCGCGCCGTGGTCGCCGAGGCTGCGGACGCCGGCGCCACGGTCCTCCGGCTCACCGTGGTCCATCGCTCGCTCGAGCACTACCTCGAGCAGTTGGCCGCCTACGCCGAGATCGTGGGGCTCGCGTCGGAGCGATGACGCCGGCCGCCGGGTCGACGGGCCTGCTCCATGTGGTGGCCGATGCGCCGCGCCGCGGCCAGCACGAGCGGAGCGCACGCCTCGGGACGGAACGGCTCGGGTGCGGTCAGCCCGATCGCGGCCCGCGCCTCGTCGAGACCGGGGACGGGCGCGGCGACGGCGGCGACCTGGATGGGCGACGAGTCGGCGTGCACCAGCATCACGCCCTTGCGCGCGCGGGCCGTGGCCAGCTCCTGGTGGAGCCGGGTGAGGTCCCGCAACGGTCCGCGCGGCGGGTCGGCCGCGTAGAGCGAGTCGACCTGCTCCGGCGGCAGCGTCGCGAGCAGCGCCCGCCCCATGGCGGTGTGGTGGGCGACCACCCGCGATCCGACGCGCGAGGGCAGCTGGTCGGCCTCGATGCCGCCGATCTTGTCGAGGTAGTAGAGGTAGCCACCCTCCAGGACGCCGAGATGGACGGCGGCCCGGGTGTGCCGGTGCAGGTGGGTCAGCAGCGGTGCGGCGACGCTGCGCAGCTCGGCGTACTCGTGTCCGCCGGCGCCCGACATCGTCCGGGCTCCCAGGGCGTGGGCACGGGTGCCGAGCCGGTAGCCGCCGCGGCTGTCGTGCACGAGCCAGCCGAGATCGACCAGCTGGGTGACCAGCCGGAAGGCGGTCGAGCGCGGCAGCCCGGTCTCGCGGGCGATGTCCTCGAGCAGGCTGACCTCCGAGCCGCTGAGGAAGAGGTCCAGGATCCAGGTGGCGCGCTCGAGGACCGACGCGCGGCTGCCGCCGGACTCATCCGCGACCAGATGCATGACAGAACTCCTCCCACGGCCGTCTTGTGAGGCAACCTAACATTTGCTTGGTTAGAGCGGGAGGGATCGTCGCACCTTGACGACCACCCCGCCGTCGGCTTGGATTGCATATGCCGATTAGGAATAGTCCGAATGGAGGAACCATGGAGTTCGCCCTCGACGCCGAGCAGCGCGCCTGGCTCGAGGAGGTCCGCGCGTTCCTCGCCGAGCACGTCACGCCCGAGCTGCGCGCCGAGCTCGCGGAGCACGACCTGGAGCTCCCCGGCGGCGAGGTCGCGGCGTTCCGCCGCAGGATCGGTGAGAAGGGCTGGTTCGGCCTCAGCTGGCCCGTCGAGTACGGCGGCCTCGGGCTCGGACCGGTCCACCAGCACCTGCTGATGAGCGAGTTCGAGTACTGGGGCGTGCCGGGCCCGGACCTGACGGTCACCTCGGTGGCGCCGATGCTCATGCGCCACGGCACCGAGCGCAACAAGCAGGAGTTCCTGCCACCGATCGCGCGCGGCGAGATGATCTGCGCGGTCGGCTACTCCGAGCCCGGCGCCGGCACCGACCTCGCGAGCCTGCGCACGCGGGCGGTGCTCGACGGCGACGCCGAGACCGGCGCGTGGGTCATCAACGGCTCGAAGATCTGGAACAGCGGCGCTCAGCGCTCGACCCACGAGTGGCTCTGCGTGCGCACCGACCCCGAGGCGCCGCGGCACAAGGGGATCTCGGTGATCATCGTGCCGATCGACCACCCCGGCGTGACCGTGCGCCCGCTGATCGCGTGGTCCGGCTACCGCACCAACGAGGTCTTCTTCGACGACGTCCGGGTGCCCGCGACCAACCTGGTCGGCGAGGCCAACCACGGCTGGCGCTACATCACCGGCGCGCTCGACCTCGAACGCGGCGCCCTCACGAACGCCGGCGACCTGCGTCGGGCGGTCGACGACCTGCTCCGGCTCGCCCGGTCGCCGCGCGAGGACGGCGTCGTACCCGCCGACGACCCGCAGGTGCGCCGCGACCTGGCCCGCCTCGACGCCGACGTGGAGGCCGCCACGCTGATGGGCTACGAGGCGGCGTCGATGCTGGCCGAGGGGATCATCCCCAGCGTCGAGGTCAGCGTCGAGAAGATCTTCACCAGCGAGCTGCGCCAGCGGATCGCGGTCGCGGCGCTCGACGTGCTGGGCCCGGAGGGCCTGCTGGCGCACAACAGCGCCGGGGCGCCGCTGGCCGGTCGCTTCGAACGGCTCTACCGCGCGGCGCCGCTGCTCCGGTTCGGGGCCGGCGCCAACGAGGTGCTGCGCGACGTCATCGCCCAGCGCGGGCACGCGATGCCGTCGTACGGCCGCTGACCGCGGACCAGACCGAAGGGCCCTACCGAGAGGACATGGAGTGAGACTCGTCCCCACCGAGGAGGAGCGGGACCTGGCGGCGATGCTGCGCCAGCTGTTCGCCGACCACTGCCCGGTCGCCGTGGTGCGCGGCCTGCGCGAGCCCGGGGCGGACCGGTTCCCCAAGCGACTGTGGGACGAGCTGACCCGGGCCGGCGTGCTCGAGCTGCCGTTCGCGGAGCGGCACGACGGCGCCGGCGGCGGGCTGGTCGAGGTCGGTGTGCTGGCTCGCGAGGCCGGACGGGCGCTGTGTCCGTCGATCGTCCTCGGCACGCTCGGCCTCGGGCTCGCCGTCGACGCGCTCGGTGACGACGCGCTGCGCGACAGGCTGCTGCCGGGCGTCGGCCGTGGTGAGACCCGGGGCGTCGCGGCCGTCGCGAGCCCCTGGGACGCCGGAGACCTCGCCCCGACGCTGTCCGCGACGACGGAGGGCGCGGGCTGGCGGGTGAGCGGCGTGGTGAGGTACGTCGTCGACGCGGACCTCGCCGACCTCGTGCTCGCGACCGCGCTCACGCCCGAGGGTCGCACGGTCGGCGTGCTGCTGCGCCCCGGCGACACCGGGCGGGTCGAGCAGCTGCGCACCTCGGCCGGTGACCGTTACGCGCGGCTCCACGTCGACGCGACGATCCCGGCGGCCGACGTGCTGCCCGATCTCGACCCGGAGGCCGTGCGCCGCGTCGCGCTCACGCTCCGGGCGCTGGCCTGTGTCGAGCTGGTCGGCGTGACCGAGGCGATCCTCGACCGCACCGTGGAGTACGTCCGCGGACGCGAGCAGTTCGGCCGGCCGATCGCCTCCTTCCAGGCCGCCCAGCACCTCGTGGCGGACATCCACATCGGGTTGCAGGCGGCGCGGCTGACCGCGCTGAGCGCGGCGTACCGGCTCGGACGCGGCGAGGTCGCGACCCGCGAGACCGCGATCGCCGTGCTGCACACCGCGGAGGCGGCCCGGCGGGCCAGCCTCGACGCCCACCAGCTGCACGGCGGGATGGGCTACGTGCTCGAGACCGACCTGCACCTGTGGTCGGAGCGGGCCCGCGAGCTCGGCGTGCTCGGCGGCGGTCCGGACCAGGCGACCCGGTGGCTCGAACGGGAGGTCGTCGATGCCCCAGCATGAGCAGGGTCAGGTCCTCGCGGGGGTCCGCGTGCTCGACCTCTCCCGCTGGGTCGCGGGGGAGTTCGCGACCAAGCTCCTCGCCGACTTCGGCGCCGACGTCGTCAAGGTGGAGAAGCCGGGCGAGGGCAGCCTGACCCGCGCCTGGGGCCCCTTCCCCGACGATCGCCCCGACCCCGAGCGCAGTGCCCTCTTCCTCCACCTGAACACCAACAAGCGCTCGGTCGCGCTCGACCTCCACGACGAGGCCGACCGGGCGGTGCTGCTCGGGCTGGTGCGCAGCGCGGACGCGGTCGTGGAGTCCTTCCGTCCCGGGCACCTCGAGCGGCTCGGCCTCGGCCCCGAGGTGCTGCGCGAGGCGAACCCCCGCCTGGTCGTCACCCGGATCAGCGCCTTCGGGCAGACCGGCCCCTACCGCGACCGGGAGGCGACCGGCCTGGTGCTCCAGGCGGCCGGCGGCCCGATGAACGCCACCGGGCAGGCCGACCGCGAGCCGCTGCGCAAGCCGGGGCTGCTCGAGCACTACACGGTCGGGCGCAGCGCCGGCCAGGCCACGCTGGCCGCGGTGCACCGCGCGCGGCGTACCGGCCGGGGCGCCACGATCGACGTCTCCGGGCAGGAGGTGCTGCTGGCCGGGGCCGACCGGCGCGCGTCGTACCTGCTCTCGGCGGCCTACTCCGGCATGACCGCCCCCCGCGGCGCGCGCAGCCCGCACCGGCACGGCGCCACCTTCACCGGCCCCTTCCGCGCGGCCGACGGGTTCGTGATGGTCTACGTCACCAACCAGGCCTTCTGGAACCGCTTCGTCGACCTGGTCGCGGCCGACGACCCCGCCTTCCGGGAGCGGTTCCGCGACCGGCAGACCGTCAAGGACCAGGACCGCGAGGACTTCCTGGCGTACGTCGCGGGCTGGTTCGCGGCGCGCCCGAAGGTCGAGGCGATGGAGCTCGCCGAGGCGGCCCGGATCCCCGTCACCGCGTTCCTCTCGGTCTCCGAGGTGCTCGCCCACCCGCACTTCCGCGAGCGCGGGCTCTTCGTCGAGGCCGACCACCCGGCGGCCGGGCGCCTGGAGTACGTCGGCGCACCGTGGCGGATGGACCGCGGCTTCGCGCTGCGGAGCACGGCGCCGCTGCTCGACCAGCACGGCGCGGAGGTGCGTGTCGAGGCCGAGGCCTCGAGGCTCGGGCCCCGCGGCCCTCACACCTCGACCACCGCGGACGACCTCCCGCTCGCCGGCGTCCGGGTGATCGACCTGACCGTGGTCTGGTCCGGGCCGGGCGCGACCGCGCTGCTCGGTGACCTGGGCGCCGAGGTGATCCGGGTCGAGGGCAACGACCGACTCAGTCGTCAGGTGTCGTCGAAGGTCACCAAGGAGTCGATCGCCGCGACCGGCTACCACGGTGGCACCTACCCCGACAAGGATCCGGGGGCACGGCCCTACGACCGGTCGGCCGTCTTCAACTGGCACGCCCGCAACAAGCTGTCGGCCTGCATGAACCTCGACACCGCCGAGGGACACGCGGCACTCCTCGAGCTCGTGAAGGTCAGCGACGTGCTCGTGGAGAACAACTCCAACGGGGTGCTGGAGAAGCTCGGCATCGACCACGAGCGGTTGCTGGAGCTCAACCCCCGCCTGGTAGTCGCGCGGATGCCACCGCTCGGCATGGCCGGGCCGATCAGCGACTACCTGGGCTACGGTCCCAACTTCAACTCGCTGGTCGGCATCGCCGCGATGGACGGCTACGAGGGCGAGGAGCCCGACTCGGCCGGCGAGAACTACCACATGGACGAGGCGGCGCCCGCCGGCCTCGTCTTCGCCGTGCTGGCCGCGCTGTGGGACCGCGAGGCGACCGGGCGGGGTGGGCTCATCGAGTTCCCCCAGGCCGAGAACGTGATCGCCGAGATCGGCGAGTACGTCCTCGACCACCAGGTCAACGGCCGCGACCCGGCGGTCCTCGGCAACGCCGACCCCCACGTCGAGCAGGCCGTCCTCCCGGTGGGCGGCGACGACCGGTGGGTGGCGGTCTCGCTGCGCGACGACCGCGACCGCAAGGCGCTCGCCGGCGTCGTCGGGGAGCCGACCCTCGACGCGCTGCGTGCCTGGTGCGCCGACCGTGAGGCGGTCGCCGTCGTGGAGGCACTGCAGGACGTCGGCGTACCCGTCGGCGAGGTGATGTCGGAGCCGCGGTTGCTCGAGGACCCGCACCTGGTCGAGCGCGGGTGGTTCCGCGAGCGCCACCACCCAGCGATCGGCACGCACCTCTACCCGGGACACCCCTGGCGCACCGACGACTTCGAGCTGCGGCACGGCCGCCCCGTCCCCGGCTTCGGCGAGGACAACGAGCACGTCTACCTGAACGTGCTCGGCTACGACCGCGCCACCTACGACGACCTGGTCGAGCGCGGCCTGGTCACCGACCACCAGATCGCCTGAGGAGTGCTCGTGACCGCGACAACCCTGATCCCTCCCGAGGTGGCCGAGCGCGTCGGCACCGTCGCCGCGACCGCGTCCGGCGAGGTCAACCGGCGCGAGTGGCAGCGCTGGGCGGTCGCCGTGAAGGACCACAATCCGCTGTGGTTCGACGCCGACGCCGCCCGCGCCGCCGGCTACGACGACGTCGTCGCGCCGCCGCTCTACGTGCAGTACGCCGTGCTCGGCGTGACGCCGCTCGACGGGCTGCGCCCCGACGGCTCCTCGGGCGCCGTCTCGGGCAACCTCACCTTCCCCGACGCCCCGCGCCGGATGGCCGGCGGGGAGAGCACGACCTTCCACCTGCCCTGCTACCACCGCGACGAGATCACGATGGTCCGCACGATCGAGTCGATCGTCGACAAGCAGGGCCGCTCCGGCCCGTTCGTGCTCGTCACCTGGCGCACGACGTACACCAACCAGCGCGACGAGCTCGTGGCCGAGGCCAGCACGTCGATGATCGCCCGCCCGTGAGGAGCGCACCGGTGTCCCAGCAGCTCTACCTCGAGGACGTCTCGGTCGGCGACGCACTGCCGCCGCTGCCCGTGACCGTCGACGAGACGCAGATGTTCTTCTTCAGCGCCGCGACCTACAACGGTCACCGCATCCACTACGACAAGGACTGGGCGCGCGGGACCGAGGGGTACGACGACGTGCTGGTCCAGGGCCCGCTGCAGGCCGCGCTGCTGGCGCGCGCCGTCACCGACTGGATCGGGCCCGCCGGGCGGCTGGTCACCTACTCCGCGCAGAACCGGGCCGTCGCCTTCCCCGGGCAGGAGCTGGTCTTCGGCGGCACGGTCACCGGCGTGCGCGAGGACGGCGACCGGACCCTGGTCGACCTCGAGCTGGCCGCGACGCGCGGCGACGACACGCTGATGCCCGGCAGCGCCGTCGTCTCGCTCCCGAGCCGCAGCGGGGGTGCGTGATGGGGCTGCGGGGCGAGGCCGCGATCGTCGGCATCGCCGAGCTGCCGGCCGAGCGCAAGCAGACCCGCCCGGAGCTCTTCACGATCGACCAGTACGCCCAGCTGGCCCGGCAGGTGATCGACGACGCCGGCCTGCCGCCCGAGGTCGTCAACGGGCTGGTGACCCACGGCGTCGCCGAGTCCGAGATGTTCGCGCCGGCGACGCTGTCGGAGTACCTCGGCCTGCCCCTCGACTTCGCCGAGCGGGTCGACCTCGGCGGCGCCACGTCGGCGGGCATGGTGTGGCGGGCCGCCGTCGCGGTGGAGCTGGGGATCTGCGACGCGGTGCTGTGCGTCGTACCCGGGTCCCTGATGGTGCCCCGGTCGCAGCGGCAGCAGCCGGCGGCGACGCCGCCCTGGTACGGCGCCTCGAGCGGCCGGTACGGCTCTCCCCAGGCCGAGTTCGAGATCCCCTACGGCAACGTCGGCCAGAACGGGCCCTACGCCCAGATCGCGCAGCGGTACGCCGCCGAGTACGGCTACGACCCCCGCTCGACGGCGAAGATCGCCGTCGACCAGCGCACCAACGCCTGCGCCCACCCGGGTGCGGTCTTCCACGGCAAGCCGATCACCGTCGACGACGTGCTCGCGAGCCCGATGATCGCCGACCCGATCCGGATGCTCGACGTCGTGATGCGGGTGCAGGGCGGCGCGGCCGTGCTGGTCGCCAATGCCGACCTCGCGCGCCGCGGCCGGCACCGGCCGGTGTGGGTCAAGGGCTTCGGCGAGCACGTCGCGTTCAAGACCCCGACGTACGCCGCGGACCTGCTGCAGACGCCGATCGCGCGGGCCGCCGACCGGGCGTTCGACATGGCCGGCCTGCGTCGCGACGACGTGGACGTCGCGTCGATCTACGACTGCTACACGATCACCGTGCTGATGAGCCTCGAGGACGCCGGGTTCTGCCCGAAGGGCACCGGCATGCGGTGGGTCACCGAGCACGATCTGACCTTCCGCGGCGACTTCCCGGTCAACACCGCCGGGGGTCAGCTGTCCTTCGGCCAGGCCGGGACGGCCGGCGGCATGCACCACGTGGTCGACGGCGCGCGGCAGGTCATGGGTCGCTCCAGTGAGGCCCAGGTGCCCGACTGTCACACCGCCTTCGTCACCGGCAACGGCGGCATCATGAGCGAGCAGGTCGCGCTCCTGCTGCAGGGAGCGTGAGATGACCCCGACCAGCGGAGCCCGACCCCTTCCCGAGCCGACGCCCGTCTCGCAGCCCTTCTGGGCCGCCCTGCGCGAGCACCGGATCCGGATCCAGTACTCGCCGTCGTCCGACACGTGGGTCTTCTACCCGCGCACGCTGGCGCCCGGCACCCTGGCCGACGACCTCGAGTGGCGTGACATCTCGGGTGCCGGGACGCTCTACACCTTCACGGTGGCCGAGCGGCCGACCGCGCCGCCCTGGGCCGACTCCGTGCCCCAGCTGCTCGCGGTCGTCGAGTGGGACGAGGGCCCGCGCCTCAGCACCGAGCTCGTCGACGTCGACCCGGCCGACATCCGCATCGGCATGCGGCTCGCGCCCGTCTTCTGCGACGACCCCGACACCGGCACCACCCTGCTCCGCTACCGACCGGAGGACCGAGATGGCAGCGCCTGACCTCGTCGTACGCGGCGGAACGCTGGTCGACGGGTCGGGCGAGCCCGCCCGCACCGCCGACGTCGCGATCACCGACGGTCGCGTGACGGAGGTCGGCCGGGTCTCGGGACGCGGCAGGCAGGAGGTCGACGCCGACGGCGCCGTGGTGACGCCGGGCTTCGTCGACCTGCACACGCACTACGACGGCCAGGCCACGTGGGACAGCTACCTCCAGCCCTCGTCGTGGCACGGTGTCACGACGGTGGTGATGGGCAACTGCGGCGTCGGCTTCGCGCCCGCGATCCCGCGCGACCACGAGCGCCTGATCGCGCTGATGGAGGGCGTCGAGGACATCCCCGGCGTCGCGCTGACCGAGGGGCTCGCCTGGGACTGGGAGTCCTTCCCCGACTACCTCGACGCGCTCGAGCGCCGCTCACACGACCTCGACTTCGCCGCCCAGGTCCCGCACGCCGCGCTCCGGGTCCGGGCGATGGGCGAGCGGGCGGCCGCCCACGCCCAGGCGACCGACGAGGAGGTCGCGACGATGGGCCGCCTCGCCGCCGAGGCGGTGCGCGCCGGCGCGCTCGGGTTCACGACCTCCCGCACGCTCAACCACAAGACGCGGGCCGGCGAGCTGACGCCGTCGTACGCCGCCGGCATCGCGGAGCTGGCCGCGATCTCACGCGCCGTCGGCGAGACCGGCACCGGGGTGCTGCAGCTGGTCACCGACTGGGACGACGAGACGATCGACACCGACTTCGACCTGATCGCGACGATGGCGCGCGAGTCCGGGCGGCCGATGTCGTTCTCGCTGGCACAGAGCCCGGCGTACCCGGACCGCTTCCGCAAGGCCCTCGACTTCCTGGTGCGCGCCAACGACGACGGCCTGCGGCTGCGGGCGCAGGTCGCCGCGCGCGGTATCGGAATCCTGCTGGGACTCGACTGCACGCTCAACCCGTTCTCCGGCAACCCGGTCTGGCAGGAGCTGGCCGACCTCCCGATCGACGAGCAGGCGCGCGCCATGCGCGACCCGGAGACCCGCCGCCGGATCCTCGGGATCGGCGTCGTCAAGGCCGCGAACATCATCGGTGGGGCCTTCCTCGACGCCTTCGACCTGATGTTCGAGCTCGGCGACCCGCCGGACTACGAGCCCGACCCCGACCACACCATCGCCCGGCGCGCCGAGCGAGCGGGCGTCACACCCGTGGAGCTGGTCTACGACCTGATGACCGCCGGCGACGGCCGCGGCATGCTCTACCTGCCCTTCACCAACTACGTGAACGGTCGGCTCGACGGCGCGCGCGACATGCTCGCGCACGACTTCACGGTGCCCGGGCTCTCCGACGGCGGCGCCCACGTCGGCACCATCTGCGACGGCAGCTTCCCCACCACGCTGCTGCAGTTCTGGGCGCGCGACCGGGCCGAGGGCAGGCTGCCGCTCGAGTTCGTCGTCTCCCGGCAGGCGCGGGCGACGGCGGAGGCCGTCGGTCTGCACGACCGCGGGCTCCTGCGGCCCGGCTACAAGGGCGACCTCAACGTCATCGACCTCGAGCGGCTGCACCTGCACAAGCCCGAGATGCACCACGACCTGCCGGCGGGCGGGCGTCGCCTGCTGCAGCGGGCCGACGGCTACCTGCGCACCGTGGTGAGCGGGGTGGTCACCTACGTCGACGGGGTCGCCACCGGTGAGCTGCCCGGCAGGCTGGTCCGCGGGGCGCAACCGGAGCCAGCCGGGATCGTGTGACGTCGGTGACGCCGTCATCGACGCGGCGATCGGCAGGTCCCGCTGGACGGTAGCGCCATCGGGCCCGTCGACGTGCGCGGGCTACGTTCCGCGCGGATAGCAGTCAAGCCGGGGAGAGACATGAAGAGAAGCAGGACCAGCCGACTGGGCGCGCTGGCGACCGCCGTCGCCGTCGTGGCACTGAGCGCCGGTTGCGGGTCGGACGACCCCGCCGAGAAGACGACACCGGGAGCCAAGGAGCGCGACTACTCCGAGGGCATCCTCGGTGCCGCCGACGCCGGCGATCCGGTCGACGGGGGCACGCTGAGCTTCGGCGCCTACGCCGAGCCCAGCTCGCTCGACCCGGCCGTGACGATCACGGCCGGCTCGACCGGCGGCACGGAGATGGCCGCCATCTACGACCTGCTGATGCGATACGACGCCGGTGCCAAGAAGTACGTCCCGCAGCTGGCGGAGTCCCTGAAGCCGAACGACGACTTCTCCGAGTGGACCCTCAGGCTCCGCGACGGCGTGACCTTCAGCGACGGCACCGAGCTCGACTCGGCGGCGGTGAAGTGGAGCCAGGAGCGCTACGTCGCCAAGCCCGGCCCGGAGGCCGCGGTCTGGACCGCCACCGTCAAGGACATCGCCACACCCGATCCGCTGACGGTCGTCTACCGGCTGACCAGCCCGTGGTCGACGTTCCCGAGCGTGCTGAGCACCGGTCCGGGGCTGATCGTGGCGAAGTCCTCCGACGCGGGTGCGTCGTTCAAGCCGGTCGGCGCGGGAGCGTTCGTGCTCGACAAGTGGGCGCCGCAGGAGGAGCTGGTCCTCGAGGCGAGGGACGACTATTGGGACGGCCGTCCGCACCTCGACAAGATCCGCTCGGTGTTCCTCTCCGACCAGCAGACCAACCTGGACTCGCTGGAGAGCGGCTCGATCGACATGGTGTTCCTCCGCGACCCGGACAAGGTCGACGCGATGCTGGACGCCGGCACCGGCGGCTACCTGAACGTCCCCTCGGCCAGCAATGTGGCGCTGATCAACGCCACCGAGGGCGCCGCCGGCGCCGACCCGCGGGTGCGCCAGGCGATGGCCTACGCCGTCAACCCCGACCTGATCCGCGAGCGCGCCTTCGACGGGCACGGGCTTGCCGGATCGACGATCTTCCTCGACTACTCGCAGTGGCACGGTGAGGCCGAGGGGCTGCCGTACGACCCGGAGCAGGCCAAGAAGCTGGTCGAGGAGGCGAAGGCCGACGGCTTCGACGGCAAGGTCCACTACGTCGACGGCTCCGACCCTGCCTCGCGCGCGACCTCGC
Source organism: Nocardioides sp. YIM 152315 (assembly GCF_029210375.1). Lineage (GTDB taxonomy): Bacteria > Actinomycetota > Actinomycetes > Propionibacteriales > Nocardioidaceae > Nocardioides. The sequence continues at coordinate 524,224 of NZ_JARGER010000037.1, forward strand.
TGGCGGTCAAGGCCAGCCTCGAGGCGGTGGGCCTCAGCGTCGAGATCGACCTGAAGCGCTCGATCGCCGACCAGATCACCGCGATCGCCGTCAACCGCGATTACGACCTGGCCGCCTGGGGTCTGGGCTATCGCGAGGGTGACCCGTACTCACGGATGTTCTCCACGCTGAGCACGGAGGGCACCTCCACCTACGGCATGGCGACCAGCGCGGAGATGGACGACCTGCTCACCCAGTTGCGCGGCAGCTCCGAGCACGACGACCAGGTCGCGATCACCGACGACATCCAGGGCCTGTTCAACGAGCAGGTGCCGTTCCTCAACTGGGGCCCGATCGCCGAGCTCACCGCGTGGAACGACGACGTCCACGGGGTCTTGGGAGCGATGAACACGATGGTGCTCCTCGACGACGCCTGGGTGGACTGAGATCGTCCGTCCGATCCGTCGTGCTCGTCCGCCCGGGCGCCTCTTCAGGGGCCCGGGCGGACGCATGCCCGGCGGCTCGAGTGTGCGGCGACCGCCCCGTCGTGACCACATCGTTGCCTGGATCATGCTCGACAGGACTATTTCGAATAGATATGGTCCGGTGAGCAACCCGGGTTGTCCGGGGGAGTCAGCCAAGGAGATGAGATGAACCGACGCAGCGTCCGCGGCCTGCGGAGTGCGGTTGCCGTGATGGCGACGGTCGCCCTGGTGGCCGGATGCGGATCGTCGAGCGACGACGACGACGCCGACAAGCAGCCGGGTGCGCAGGAGCGCACCTACACCGAGGGCCTCCTGAACATCGACGACAGCGGCGAGCCCAAGGATGGTGGCACGTTGAGCTTCGCCGCGTTCTCCGAGCCCGCGGCGCTCGACCCGGCGGTCACCATCGCGGCGGGCTCGACCGGCGGGGTGGAGATGGCGGCCATCTACGACACGCTGATGCGGTACGAGTCGGCCGACAAGGACTTCGTCCCGCAGCTCGCCGAGAGCCTCGAGCCCAACGACGACTTCTCCGAATGGACCCTGACGCTGCGCGACGGCGTGAAGTTCAGCGACGGGAGCGCGCTGGACTCCGCGGCCGTAAAGTGGAGTCAGGAGCGCTACGTCGCCAACTCCGGACCGGAGACCGCCCTGTGGGCCGGCAACGTCACCGCCATCGAGACGCCGGATCCGCAGACGGTGGTCTACAAGCTCGTCGGCCCGTGGGTGCTGTTCCCCAGCATCCTGAGCACCGGGCCGGGCATGATCGTGGCGAAGGCCTCCGACGCGGGCGCCAAGTTCCAGCCCATCGGCGCCGGACCCTTCACGTTCGGCGCCTGGAAGCCGCAGGAGGAGCTGGTGCTGAAGGCGAACGAGGGCTACTGGGACGGTCGGCCGCACCTCGACGAGTTCCGCTCGGTCTTCCTCTCCGACCAGCAGGCGGCCATCGACTCCATGAAGAGCGGATCCCTCGGCATGGTGTTCGTGCGTGACGCCGACAAGGTCGACCCGCTGCTCGACGAGAAGACGCCCGGTTACATGAACATGGTCGCCGCCAGCAACATCGCGGTGATCAATGCCGAGGAGGGTCGTCCCGGCGCCGACGTCCGAGTGCGCAAGGCGATGGTGATGGGGATCAACCCAGATCTGATCCGCGAGCGTGCCGCCGATGGTCACGGTCTGGCCGGATCGACGATCTTCCAGGACTACTCGCGCTGGCACGGTGAGACCGAGGGTCTTCCGTACGACCCGGAGGAGGCCAAGAAGCTCCTTGAGGAGGCCAAGGCCGACGGCTACGACGGCAAGCTGGTCTACAAGGACCAGTCCGACCCGGTCTCGCGTGCGGTCGCGCTCGTCGTGAAGGCGAACCTCGAGCAGGTCGGCTTCGAGGTCGAGCTCGACCTCGATCGCACGGTCGCGGACACCATCACCGCGGTCGCCGTCAACCACGACTACGACGTGTCGGGCTGGGGACTCAGCTTCCGCGAGGGGGACCCGTTCTCGAAGATGTTCTCCACGACCGACAGCGAGAGCCCCGCGACGCTGGGGATGGCCACGACGCCGGAGATGGACAAGCTGCTCGATGAGTTCAAGGCGGCCTCGGGCGAGGCCGACCAGGTCGAGATCATGGACAAGATCCAGCAGCAGTCCAACGAGCAGGCGTCCTACCTCAACTGGGGTCCGGTCGCCGAGTACATCGCTTGGTCGCCCGACCTCCACGGCGTCGTCGGCGGGATGAACTCGATCGCTCTGCTGTCCAAGGCGTGGATCGACTGACCCCTCCCTCCCGGCGGAGGCGCGGTCGCGACAGCGGCCGCGCCTCCGTTTGCGCTTCATCAAGGGATGCGGGCGAAACCTCGCTTTCCTCGACGAGTTCGTCACGGGGAGCGCGGCTCGATCTACATCCCTTGATGGAGCCGCGGCACGGTGCGGCAGCTGTCCGCAGGCAGGAGGGTCAGACGACGCCGTGCTCGAAGGCGAAGGCCGCCGCCGCAGTGCGGGAACGGACGTCGAGCTTGGTGAAGATGTTGGAGAGATGGCGGGCGACGGTCTTCTCGCTGAGGACCAGGGCGGCGGCGATCTGGGCGTTGCTGCGACCGGAGGCGACCAGGCGGAGGACCTCGGCCTCGCGGGCCGTGAGGCCGGCGGGGAGCGCGGCGGGCGCGAGCAGGCGCGCGGCGTCGTCGGCGTCGGGGCCGGCGCCGATCTGACGGAACGACGTGCGCGCGGCCTCGAGCTCGCGGCGGGAAGACTCGGTGTCGCCGACCGCGGCCAGCGCTCGTCCGGTCAGGAGACGCGCGCGGCTCCGGTCGTACGCCGCCTCCGCGCGGGTCCACAGCTGCTGGGCCTTGCGCAGGTACGGGAGGGCGCCGGCGGCGTCGCCCGCGGCCAGCTCGACCGCACCGTGACCGTGGGCGGCCGCGGCCTCCAGCCACACGCACCCGAAGTGTCCGGCCAGTTTGTCCAGTTCCGCGGCGACGTCCCGGGCCCGGTCGAGCGCGCCGGCACCGAGCAGCACCTCGACGGCCGCCGGCAGCAGCCGGCACCGCTGCACGGGACCGTTCGTCTCGTCCAGCAGTCGCGCGACCGCGGCCAGTGCCGCGGCATCCTGCCCGCGCGCCAGCCACAGCAGCGCGAGACCGGGTTGCGGGTCGAAGCCGCTGTCGGCCGCCCGCTGGTAGGCGGCTTCCGCCTCGGCGTGCTCGCCCCGAAGCCGGAGCAGCTCACCGGCCTCGTACGCCGCCAGCCCGACGGCCGCCGGGGCGTGGACCTCCTCGTAGCGACGGGAAGCGAGCTCGAGCTCTTCGAGCGCGCGCTCCCACTCGCCGCGCACTCGCAGCAGCTGCCCGCGATGGACGGCGCACTGGCCGGTGAAGGCCAACAGGCCCGGCTGGGCGGTGCACCAGCGTTCGAGGGCGGCCGTCCACTCCGCCACCCGGCCGAAGTCGCTGATCTCCTGGCAGCCCTCGATCGCCGTGCAGTAGACGTGCCCTGCGACGACCGTGGAGGCCTCGCCCGCGATCACCCGGACCATCGACTCGTCGAGCAGCGCCAGACCATCGGCGACCCGGCCGGCGTAGAGCGCCAGTCGGCCCTGGGAGCACAGGCCCAGCGCGGTGAGGTCCGGTTCGTCGTGGCGTCGGCCGATGGCCGTCACCTGGTCGGCGCAGCTGCTGGCCGTGGCGAAGTCACCCGCCCCCAGGGCTCGGAACATCCGCAGGAACGCCACCCACCCGAGCTCTACGCCGTCGTCGAGGTCGGCGACCAGGCCCTCCGCTCGCGAGGTCCATCCGCCGGCCAGCGCGCTCTCCCCGTGGAGCGAGGCGGTCATCGTGATCCGGAACGCGCAGCGGACCGAGCGGGCGAGGTCTCCGTCCGCCTGGCTGCAGACGAAGGCCCGGTGCAACGCCGCGATCGTCGTTCCGTGGTGCCCGGTCAGCTCGGCGGCCACGGCGAAGTCCTCGAGATCCTCCGCCGACAGCGCGTCGAACTCCGCGGCCGACCACGCGGTGTACGCGGCACCCCAGTCGCCACGGGCGTAGTCGGTGCGCGCCTGCTCCAGGTCGGCGACAGCCACTACGGGACCTCCACCGTCGACCCTAGACGGGTCACGCGGCCGACGCGACCCGTGACGAGCGCCCGATCCGAGCCGCGATCCGATCGGCGACCAGGCCGGCGTCGCGGCCGACTCCCGCGAGCAGCATCGAGCTGAACGCGTACTGGAAGCTGAGCCCGCAGAAGAAGAGACCGTCGGCCTCGGGCACCACGCCGCGCATCTCCCGAGGCCACCCGTCCTCGCCGAGGATCGGCAGGTGGATCCAGCCGAAGGCCTGCCGGAAGCCGGTCGCCCACACCACGGTGGCGACCTCGCGCGGCGTGCCGTCGATGACCGGCAGCCCGTCGCGCACCTCCTCGACCCGCGAGGTGACCCGCTCCACGCCTCGGTCGGCGAGGTCCGAGCGCTTCACGCGCAGCATCGGCCCGCCGTGGTGCCGGACCTCACGCATCTCCTTGCGACCCATCGGCGTACGCCGCGTGAGGACGTGTCGCCACACGAAGATCAGCACCGGGAAGACCGCACGCATCGCCGGCGACTCCAGGCGCGGCGGGACCTGGCCGCAGTCACGCCCGGCCAGGATCGTCGGCCGGGACTCCGCGACCTCGAAGGCGATGTCGCAGCCGGAGTGGCTGGCGCCGACGACGAGGACCGGGCCGGCACGCAGCTGCCCGGAGCGGCGGTACTCGCTGGAGTGGAGCTGCAGGATCGACGGGTCGAGTTGCGCGGCGACCTCCGGGACATTCGGCGTACGCCCGAAGGTGCCCGTGGCGACCACGACGTTGTCGCAGGTCCAGGTGCCGCCGCCGGTGGTCACGCGGAAGCCCGCGCCGTCCGGGTCGAGGCTGGTCACCCGGGTCTCGAGCCGCACGGGCAGCTCGAAGGTCCGGGCGTACGTCTCGAGGTAGTCGCCGACGTCGTCCTTGCCGGGGAACGACCACTTCCGCGCGGGGAACCGCAGCCCCGGAAGGCTGTCGTACCTGGCCGGTGAGTAGAGCCGGAGCGAGTCCCACTGGCGGCGCCAGCCGTCGCCGACGCGCGAGCCGGCGTCGAGGATCACGAACGGCCGGTCGCGACGCTGCAGGTGGTAGCCGACCGCCAGCCCCGCCTGGCCGGCGCCGATGATGACGGTCTCGATGTGTGTGGTGTCCATGCCCCGCGACGCTAGGTCTGGGCGACGCCGCCACGCGTCGGTCGTGCGGCCCAACCTGCCGCGTGGCCCAGTGGGTGGTTCCACCCATGCGCCGCACCGGGCTCCGGCCCGCAACACCGAGCGCTGGGTGGGTACCGGAGACCCGTGACGACGAGTCAGATCGAGACCTTGGTGGTGCTGGGCGCGGACGGCGACCTGACGCGCAGGCTCCTGCTGCCGGGCCTGGCGTCCCTGCTCGGCAGCGACTGGAGCGAGCGCAGGTCCGTCCAGCTGCTCGGAGCCGGGCTGTCCGAGCTCGGCGACAAGCAGTGGCGACGGCGCGTGGACGACGCCTTCGCGCGCGGTGGCCACGGCGCGCGAGTCTCGCGGACGGCGCAGCGCAGCCGCTACCGCGCGTGCGACGTCACCTCGTCGGAAGAGCTGCGGTCGCTGCTGGCGGAGTGCGACGGTGCGCCGGCGCTGTTCTTCGCGCTGCCGCCGGCGATCACTGCTCGCGCCTGCCGGGCGCTACAGCTGGTCGAGCTGCCGGAGGACACCGTGCTGGCGATGGAGAAGCCGTTCGGCACCGACGGCGCGACAGCCCGTGAGCTCAACGAGCTCGTCTCGACGCTGGTGCCGGAGACCCAGGTGTTCCGGGTCGATCACTTCCTGGGGCGCAGCGACGTCCTCAACCTCCTCGGTGCACGGTTCGCGAACCGGCTCCTCGAGCCGGTGTGGAACAACCAGCACGTGGAGTCGATCGAGATCGTCTACGACGAGTCGCTCGGGCTCGAGGGACGCGCCGGCTACTACGACAAGGCCGGTGCTCTCGTCGACATGCTGCAGAGCCACCTGCTGCAGGTGATGGCCCTGCTGATGATGGACCCGATCAGCCGGGTGGACGAGCGAGAGCTGCGTGACGCGAAGGGCCAGGTGCTGCGCGCCACCCGGCTCCGAGGTACGCCGCGTGAGGCGTCGCGTCGCGCCCGCTACACGACCGGGGTCATCGGGAACCGCAAGCTGCCGGCGTACAGCCGCGAGCCGGGGGTCGACGCCTCGCGTCGAACCGAGACCCTGGCCGAGCTCACCGTCGAGGTGGACACGTGGCGCTGGACCGGTGTGCCCGTCACGTTGCGTTCCGGCAAGGCCCTCGGCCGACCGCGCAAGGAGGCCGTGGTCACGCTCAGGCCGACTCCGCACCTGCCCGACGGACTCCGCGGCAACGACACCCGCGACCAGATCGCGATCGGGTTCAAGCCGGCGCGGCTGGCCCTCCACCTCGACGTGTCGGGGCCCGGGGACCCGTTCGACCTCGAAGCAGCCTCCCCGGTCGTCGAGCTGGCCGAGGGGGACCTCCCGGCGTACGGCGAGGTGCTGGCCGGCCTCCTGGACAGCGACCCCCTCCTCGCGGTCCGGGGCGACAACGCCGAGGAGTGCTGGCGGATCGTGGGGCCGGTGGTGGATGCCTGGCGGGACGGCGAGGTGCCTCTGGACACGTACCCCGCCGGATCCGGCGGTCCGAGCTCCTGGAGATGAGCGCGGCGCCTCAGGTCGCCTCGACCGCGCCGAGGAGGCCCGCGTCCACGTGGGAGCGGTCCTCCGAACCGCGGAGGGCCGTCAGTCGAGGGTGATGTCGAGCGCCCGGAGGCGGGCCGGGTCGGCTGTGATGTCGATGGCGATGATCGCGTCGCCGGCGAAGGTGAACCGAATGGCCAGGCAGACCTGGCCGAGGGGGGCCATGAGGAGCGCCGGGCTCCGGTCGACGAGGGCCACGGTGGTGAAGCGGGCACGCGGAGCGGCCGACAGCGCGGTTCTGGCGACGGTGAGGGCACCTTGGAGGGTCAAGGGTCGGCCGGTCCCGGTCACGGCCGCATCGGCCCGTAGCTCGACCTGCGGGTCGAGCAGGGCCAGCAGCGCGTTGAAGTCCCCGGTGCGTGTCGCGGTCAGATAGGCGGAGACCGCGTCGCGATGTTGGGCGCGGTCGGGGACGGGCGACCCGCCGGCCCGCACCTTGGCTCGGGCTCGGCTGGCAAGCTGTCGGGCGGCGGCGGGGCTGCGGTCCATCATGGAGGCGATGTCGTCGAAGGCCACGTCGAACATGTCGTGGAGCACGAAGGCGATCCGCTCCGCCGGGCTGAGCCGATCGAGCACGATCAGGAGCGCGAGACCGACCGAGTCCGCCAGGTCGGCCTCCTGCTGGGGAAGGCGGTCCTCGTCGACCGCACCCAACCAGTCCGCGGTGAAGCTCTCCAGCGACTCCTCGCGTCGGACCCGACGTGATCGGAGCAGGTTGAGGCAGATCCGGCTGACCGCGGTCGTCAGCCAGCCGGGGAGGTTCTCGATGTTGGCTGCGCCGGCGCTGTCGAGCCGCAGCCATGCGTCCTGGACGGCGTCGTCGGCGTCCGCGCCGGACCCCAGCATCCGGTAGGCGAGCGCACGAAGCCGGGGCCGTTCGCGCTCGAACGCCTCGAGCGAGGAGATTTCTTCGACCACCGTGTCACATTCTCGGGCTCGGCCGGTTCGTAGGTGTGCGACAACCGCAAACCTACAAGAGGGAGATCGCAACATGGCATCCACCGTTCTGGTCACCGGCGGCACCGGGCTGCTCGGTTCGCACGTGGTTCCGCTCCTCCGCGACGCGGGCCACGAGGTGCGGGTCCTGAGCCGCCACGACCGAGAGCCCGGCGAGGGCGTGGAGTACGTCGCCGTCGACCTGACCACCGGCGACGGACTCGACGCGGCACTGGCCGGCGTCCGCACGGTGCTGCACCTCGCCGGAGGACCGAAGGGCGACGACGTCAGCACCCGCAACCTCGTCCAGGAGGCCCAGCGAACAGGTGCCGTCGAGCACGTGGTGCTGATCTCGGTCATCGGCGCCGACGCGCTGCCGATCGGCTACTTCGTCCGCAAGGCGGAGTCGGAGCGAATCGTGGAGGACTCCGGGATCCCGTACACCATCCTGCGGGCCGCTCAGTTCCACGACCTGACGCTCAAGACGGTGCGCGCCATGGCGAAGGCTCCGGTCCTGGTGGCACCGGGCGGCGTTCGCTGGCAACCGGTCGCCGCACCAGAGGTCGCAGCCCGGTTGGTGGAACTGGCCCTGGGCCGACCGGCGGGCCGCGTGGCCGACCTGGCCGGGCCGAAGGTCTACACCCTGGAGGAGCTCCAGCGAAGCTATCTCGACGCGGTCGGCAAGCGCCGTCTGCGCCTCCCGGTCCGGGTCCCGGGCAAGGTCGGGAAGGCATACCGCTCGGGCGCCAACCTCGCGACGGCGACGCCCACCGGCACCGTGAGCTGGGAGCGGTTCCTGGCCGCACGCCTCGCCGACGACGAGGCGCAGGTGGGGGCAGGCATCGCCGAGTAGCGCCCACCCGGCCCTACGTCCTCGCGACGTGCGACGTGCCTCCGACCGAAGGACGGTTCGCCGACATCGGCGAGCGAGACGCCTCAGGTCGCCTCGAGCGCGCCGAGGAGGCCGGCGCTGCCGAAGCGGACGACCAGGTCGACGAACTCCTCGTCGACTCCGGCGCCGGGGGTCCAGGGCGAACCGAAGCCGGGCTGGTCGGCGCGGGCCAGCACGCCCAGCATCGAGTAGACCGTCAGGTTGGCGAGGCGGGGCACGGCATCGGCCGGGACATCGGGCAGCACCCGTGCGAACGCGCCCCGGTAGAGGCCCGGCAGCTCGGCGTCGCTGCTGACGGCCTGCCGCCAGACCGGGTGGTCGGAGGTGGCGAGGACGTACATCAGCTTCAGCCAGCGCAGGCCGCCGACCGGGCTCCGGGCGAGCAGCTCGAGGTAGGGGTCGAGCAGCGCGCGGACCAGGTCGTTGGCAGTCGGTGTGCCCGGCGCCCCGACGACGTCGGCGAGGCGGGCGTGCACGCGCAGCATGGCCTCCTGACCGCGGCGTACCAGGACCGCGCGGAGCACGCCGTCGCGGTCGTCGAAGTGGTAGGCGACGGCCGTGGGCGCCACGTCGGCGTCGCGGGCGAGCTGCCTGATCGAGACGGCGCCGTGCCCGTGCTCCGCGAAGAGGCGCTCGGCCGTGTCGAGGACCAGGGTGCGAACGTCGACGTCCGAGCGCGGGCCGGTGCGTCTGGTGCCACTGTGTGCCGGCACGACCGTCAGGCCCCCGACGGGCGCTCGCCGTGGAGCGCCGTGACCAGTCGGGTGACCGCCTCGTGGCTGGGCGTGTAGCCCGGGAAGTACACGCAGACGCGGTCGCTGATCCCGGCGACCCGGTCCCGGATCAGGCGCGCGCACTCTTCCGGGGTGCCCCGGACGGCGACCTCGTCGTACAGCTCGTCCACGACCAGGTCCGACATCGCGTCGACGGCTCCCTCGCGCACGAGCCCGGCCAGCCGCGGCTGCAGGTGCTCGCGGCCGCTGACCTCGAGGACCGGGCGGTAGGCCGGGGTCGATGCGTAGAACGCGACCAGCGACCGGCAGCCGCGCATCGCGGCCGCGCGCTCGTCGATGGTGTCGCCCATCGCCGCGATCACCTGCGGGACGATCGCCACGTCGCCCTCGCTGCGCGACCCGCGCTCGAGGCCCTCCCGGAGGGCGGGCAGGGTGCGCTCGAGCATGTGCGCCCGCGTGTTGAACGGCATCACCAGCAGCCCGTCGGCCACCTCGCCGGCGGTGCGGGTCATGATCGGCCCGAGGGCGCCCATCATCACCGGCGGCGGCCCCCAGGGCAGCGGCTCGGGCCGGAACATCGGCGGCATGAAGTCGTGCCGCGTGTACTCGCCCCGGAACTGCGGCGTCCGCTCCTCGTGCCAGGCCGCGAGGATCTCGCGGGTCGCGGCGACCGACTCGCGCATCCGGGCGGCGGGGTGCGACCAGGTCGCGCCGTACCGCCGCTCGACGTGGGTGCGGACCTGCGAGCCGAGGCCGAGCGTGAAGCGGCCGCGCGAGAGCAGCTGGAGGTCGTGGGCGAGATGGGCGAGGTGGAGCGGGCTGCGGGGGAGCGCGACCGCGATGTTGCTCATGATCGGCAGTCCCGTCGCCGTGGTCGCCGCGGCCAGCGGGAGGAAGGCGTCGTGCCTGCCCTCGAAGGTGAAGACGCCGTCCACGCCGGTCGCGGCCAGCTGTGTCGCCTCGTCCGCCGCCCGGTCGGGGCTGCCTTCGAGCTGTAGGTCGATGCGCACGCGCGCCTCCTCGTCCGGGGTAGTTTGTGCAAATGCACAATAACGGGACGACGAGCGTGCGGTGCGAGATCCACGCCGACGGTGTCGCCGTGGTGACGCTCGAGGGCGCCGCGAAGCTGAACGCCTTCTCACGCGGGACGGCGGTCGAGCTGGGCGAGGCGCTGCGCCGCTGCGACGCGGACGACGACGTGCGCGTCGTGGTGCTGACCGGTGCCGGCCGCGCCTTCTGCGCCGGCGCCGACCTCTCGGAGCCGGCCGTCTTCGCGGGCGGCGACGACTTCGACGCGAGCCCGATCGACCCGGCCCCGTCGCGGCTCCGCACGCTCGTCATCGCCGCCGTCAACGGGCCCGCCATCGGGATCGGGATGAGCCTGGCGATGCAATGCGACCTGCGGTACGTCGCGGAGGACGCCCCCCTCGCGATCTCCCAGGTCCGCCGCGGCATGGTCGGCGACGTCGCCAGCCACGCCACCGTGCGCCGCGCAGTCGGGATGACCCATGCCGCCGAGCTGCTGCTGACCGGTCGCACGCTGACCGGCGCGGACGCGGCCCGGAGTGGACTGGCCAACCGTGCGGTGCCCGCGGACCAGGTGCTGCCGACCGCCCTGGAGGTCGCGCGCGACGTCGCCGCCGGCTGCAGTCCCGCCTCGATCGCGTTGAGCAAGGCGATCCTGTGGGGCGACGCGGACCTCTCGTCGGTCGGCCGCGCCGAGACCCGCGCCCATCGGCTCCTCATGGACCACCCCGACGCGCGCGAGGCCTCCGCGGCGTGGCGCGAGGGCCGTCCACCACGCTGGACGATGCGGGCCTCCGACCTGCCCGCGGACCTGTCCGTGGCGCTGTTCGGGGAGGACGAGCGATGACGCGCACGGCGTACGACGTGGTGCGCGACGGCGATCTGACCGGCCGCACCTGCGTCGTCACCGGCGCCACTGCGGGGCTCGGGCTGGAGTCCGCGCGAGCCCTCGCCGGCGCGGGTGCGAGCGTGGTGCTGGCCGGCAGGTCGGCCGACGCGCTGCGGAGGGCGCGGGCGTCGATCGAGGAGCGGGTGCCGGACGCTCGCCTGCGCGGACTGCGGCTCGACCTGGCCTCCCTGCGCAGCGTGCGCCGGGCCGCCGCCGAGCTGCGCGACGACCTCGATCGCGTCGACGTGCTGATGAACAACGCCGGCGTGATGTTCACGCCGTTCGGGCGCACCGAGGACGGCTTCGAGACCCAGGTCGGGGTCAATCATCTCGGCCACTTCGAGCTCACCCGGCGGCTGCTGCCGCTGCTGCGCGCGAGCGGATCGGCGCGCGTCGTGACGTTGAGCTCGGGCGGTCACCGTATGGGGGACGTCGACCTCGCCGACCTGAACTGGGAGCACCGTCCCTACGACAAGTTCGCGGCGTACGGCGCGGCCAAGACCGCCAACCTGCTCCACATGACCGCCCTGCACGCACGCCACCACGGCGACGGCATCCGCGCGGTGGCGGTGAACCCGGGACCGGTGGCGACGGATCTGTCACGACACATGGCCCGCGAGGACTTCTCCCGGCTGCGCCGCGTCGTCGCCGAGCGCTCGGCCGCGCGCGGACATGCCGACGCCGACGGGCGCCTGGAGTTCACGACCCCCGAGGTGGGCGCCGCGACCCAGGTCTGGGCGGCGGCTGCTCCGGAGCTGGACGCCGCCGGCGGCAGCTACCTCGAGGACTGCGCTCTCAGCGAGGACGTCGAGCCGTCCGCGGTCGACCCCACGCGGGCCGAGCTCCTGTGGGAGATCTCGGAGCGCTGCTGTGGAGACGGTCAGGCCAGCTCGAACCCCGCGTAGCCCTCGGCGGCGACCTGGTCGCAGTGGGCGCGGTAGGCGCCGACGCCGCCGATGTAGGGCAGGAAGACCCGGGGCTTGCCGGGGATGTTGGCGCCCATCAGCCAGCTGTCCGTCTGCGGGTAGAGCGTGTAGCTCGCGACCTCCTGGACGTGCGCGCTCCACTCCTTCTCGGCGACGTCGGTCGCCTCGGCGGTCGTGAGCCCGCGGTCCGCGAGGTGGACGATCAGGTCGGCGGTCCACTCGACGTGCTGCTCGATCGAGACGACCGCGTTCGAAAGGGCCGACGGGCTGCCGGGACCGCAGATCGTGTACAGGTTCGGGAAGCCCGCGACCGTCAGACCCAGATAGCTGCGCGCGCCCTGCTCCCAGTGCGCGGAGAGCCGCCGCCCGCCCCGGCCGACCGGGTCGAGCGCCAGCAGCGGTCCGGTCTGCGCGTCGTACCCGGTCGCCAGCACCAGCGCGTCGACGGGGTGCTCGCGGTCCGAGGTCACCACGGCGTCGCCGGTGATCCGCTCGATCGGCGTACGCCGCAGGTTGACGAGCTCGACGTCGTCGCGGTTGTAGGTCGCGTAGTAGCCGCTGTCCAGGCACGGCCGCTTGGTCCCGTAGGCGTAGCCGCGCGGGCAGAGGTCGTCGGCGACCTGCGGGTCGGCGACGATCTCGCGGATCCGCTCGCGGATGAAGTCGGCGGCGGTGTCGTTGGCCTCCTGGTTGCGCACCATGTCGTTGTAGGCCTGGAGGATCCCCGTGAGGGTGCCCTCCGCCCACCGTGCCTCATAGGTCGAGCGGCGCTCCTCCGCCGACACCTCGAGGGCGGAGCGGGTCGGCGGGTCGAGCAGGATGCCGTACGACGAGGTCCGCAGCTGCTCGGTGACCGCGTCGAACTCGTCGATGCGCCGCCGCGACTTCTCGGGATCGGGCGAGCCGTTGCGGGCCGGCAGGCTGAAGTTGGGAGTGCGCTGGAAGACCGTCAGGTGCTCGGCCTGCCGGGCGATGAGCGGGATCGCCTGGATGCCGGTGGACCCGGTGCCGATCACGCCGACCCGGCGGCCGGTGAAGTCGACCGCCTGGTGCGGCCAGGCGCCCGTGTGGTGGATCTCGCCCGCGAAGTCTCCGATGCCCTCGATGTCGGGCAGGGCACGCTGCGAGAGCAGCCCGACGCCGAGCACGAGGTGCCGTGCGGAGACGACCTCGCCTCCGTCGGTCTCGACGCGCCATCGGCCGGTCGTCTCGTCGAACGCCGCTCCCGTGACCCGGGTGTCGAAGGTGAAGTGCCGGCGCAGGTCGAAGCGGTCGGCGACGTGCTCGAGGTAGCGGAGGATCTCCGGCTGGGCGGCGTAGCGCTCCGACCACTGCCACTCCGCGGTCAGCTCGCGGTCGAAGGAGTAGGAGTAGTAGACGCTCTCGATGTCGCAGCGGGCGCCGGGGTAGCGGTTCCAGTACCACGTGCCGCCCACCCCGCCTCCGGCCTCGAACGCCCGGACGGACAGCCCGAGGTCGTGCAACCGGTGCACGGCGTACAGGCCGGAGAAGCCGGCGCCGACGACGGCGGCGTCGACGGTGGCCTCGACGGTGGTGGGAGGGCTGGCGGGTGGGCTGGTGGGGGACATCGCACTCCTTCTGGCGGTTCAGCCGCGCGCCGGCGGCTGGATCGACTTGGTCTCGAGGAACTCCTCCAGCCCCCAGCGGCCGTACTCCCGTCCGACGCCCGACTGCTTCACGCCGCCGAAGGGCGCGAGCCGGTTGGAGTTGAGGCCGTTGACGTGCACCGTGCCGGACCGGATCCGGCGGGCGACCCCCACCGCGCGCTCGTGGTCGGCGCCGAAGACGCCGGCGCTCAGGCCGTAGATCGTGCTGTTCGCGACCGCCACGGCGTCGTCCTCGTCGCGGTAGGTCTGGAGGGCGAGCACCGGCCCGAAGACCTCCTCCTGGCCGATGCGCATCTGCGGCGTCACGCGGCCGAAGACGACGGGCGCGAGATGGAAGCCGCGCTCGGGCCGCGGGGGCGCGGGATCGCCGTGCACGACCTCGGCGCCGTCGGCGACGGCGTTGCGCAGGTGGGCGGTGACCCGCTCCCACTGCACCTCGGACACCAGCGGCCCGAGGTTCTCGCCCGGCACGAAGGTGGCGGCCGCCTCCCGGACCACCCGCACGGCGTCGTCGTACCGATCCTCCGGCACGACCAGCCGGGTCCACGCGGCGCAGGTCTGGCCCGCGTTCAGCATCCCGAACGCGACGCTGGCGCGCGCCGCCGCCGCGAAGCCGTCGTCGTCGAGGTCGTCGAGCAGCACGCTCGGGGACTTGCCGCCGAGCTCGAGCGCCACCCGCTTCACGGTGGCGGCCGCCGTCGCGGCGATCTGCCGGCCCGCCGCGGTGGACCCGGTGAAGGAGACCATGTCGACGCCGGGGTGCGCGGCCAGCGCGGCGCCGACGACGCCGCCTCGACCCGCCAGGACGCTGAGCCAGCCCTCCGGGACACCGGCGCCGATGGCCGCCTCGGCGAGCAGGTACGCCGTGAGCGGGGTCGTCTCCGCCGGCTTGAGCACCACCGGGCAGCCGGCCGCGAGGGCGGACCCGACCTTCGCCAGCGCCTGGTGGAGCGGGTAGTTCCAGGGCGTGATGGCGGCGACGACGCCCACCGGCTCGGAGACCGCGATCGAGTCGCCGACCTGTTCCTCGAACTCGTGGGCGGCCGCGACCTCGATCGTCGTACGCAGGGTGGACAGCGCCATGCCGACCTGCACCTGACGGGCGAAGGCGTCCGGCGCCCCCATCTCGGCCGAGATCGTCTCCGCGAAGCGGTCGGTCTGCTGCGCGATCGCGTCGGCCAGGCGTCCGAGCACCGCGACCCGTTCGGCCAGCGGCCACGCGGGACCCTCGTCGAACGCGCGGCGGGCGGCGGCGACGGCGGCGTCGACGTCCTGCTCGTCGGCGTGCACGACCTCGGCCACCGCGTCTCCGGTGCGCGGGTCGACGAGCGTGATGCGCTCGGTGCCGTGCGGGGCCGTCCACCGGCCTCCGATGTCGATGAGCTCCCTGGACTCCATCTGTCGGTCTCTCGCCTTCCGTCGCCGGCCGTGCGATCTTGACGCGACCGGCCGTATGTTGTGGTCTGAACTATTCCTAATCGCTATATGCTGCCCGTGGCAAGGAACGAGAGGAGACCGGATGTCGACCACGACCGAGGTGGGGGTGCGGGTCCGAGCCGCGGTGCTCGCCTCCGCGCCGGGCGACCTGGCGGTCGAGGAGCTCGTCCTCGACCCCGTGCTCGAACCCCACGAGGTGCGCGTCCGGGTGCGCGCGTGCGGGCTGTGCCACAGCGACCTGCACATGCTGGACGGCACCCTGCCGACCGCGCTGCCCACGGTGCCCGGGCACGAGATCGCGGGCGTGGTCGAGGCGGTCGGCTCCGCGGTCGACGACCTGGTGGTCGGCGCCACGGTCGTGGCGTGCCTGTCCATGTACTGCGGCCGGTGCGCGGAGTGCCGCACCGGCCGGTCCTGGCTGTGCGTGCGTCGCAACGACCTCGGCCGCGCCGAGCGCCCGCGACCCCGGCTCAGCCGCCCCGACGGCGCCGAGGTCGGCCAGGTCGCCGGACTCGGTGGCCTCGTCGAGCGCACGGTGCTGCACCGGAACTCGGTGGTCGAGGTCCCCGCCGACCTCCCGCCCGACCGGGCCGCCCTGCTCGGCTGCGCGGTGGTGACCGGGGTGGGCTCGGTGCAGCGCGGCGCCAGGGTCCGTCCCGGGGAGACCGTCGTGGTGGTCGGCGTCGGTGGCGTGGGTCTCAACGTGGTCCAGGGCGCGCGCCTCGCCGGCGCCCGGCGGATCGTGGCCGTCGACGTCCGGCCCGCCAAGCTCGAGCTGGCGCGCACCTTCGGTGCGACCGACGTCGTCGACGCCGGCGCCGGTGACGCCGTCGCCGCCGTCCGCGACCTGCTCGGCGACGTCGACCACGTCTTCGACGTCGTCGGCCGCTCGGCGACGGTCGCGCAGGCGGTGCAGATGCTGCGGCCCGGCCGGACGGCGTGGCTGGTCGGCATCCCGCCGGTCGGCGAGGAGCTCCGGCTGCCCGGGCTGCACCTGCTCACCCAGGCGAAGGGCGTGCAGGGGCTGCTGATGGGGTCCAACCGGTTCACCGAGGACATCCCGGTGCTCGCCGAGCTCTACCGGCAGGGCCGGCTCGAGCTGGACGCGCTGGTCTCCGCCCGGCTGCCGCTGGAGCGGGCGGGCGAGGGCTTCGAGCTGATGCGTGAAGGGGGCGCGGCGCGTGCGGTCGTCTGCCTGGACTGAGTGCTGGACTGGGTGCTGGACCGAGCGCCGGACCGGGCCCTGGACCCGGCCGGTCCCGTTGGGCGGGATCGTCTCTGGAGTCGCTCCTGGCGACGGGGTTGGCTGCCACCCGAAGGAGGGGACGTCGTGGCTCTTCGTACGGTCCTGAAACGGCTGGGCGAGCTGGTGCTGGTGCTGCTCATCGTCAGCTTCGGCACGTTCATGCTGATCTCGCTGATGCCGGGTGACCCGGCGGTGTCGATCCTGGGTGAGGGACACAGCCCGGCCGAGTACGCCGCGGTCCGGGCGGACCTGGGCCTGAACGACCCGCTCTTCGAGCGCTACCTGCACTGGCTCGGCGAGGCCCTGTCGGGCAACCTGGGCACCTCGATCGTGCCGCCGTACGTCGACGTCGCGGACCGGATCATGGGGGCACTGCCGGTCAGCGTCGAGCTCGCCGTGCTCGGCATGGGCATGGCGCTGCTCTTCTCGCTGCCGCTCGCGATGATCTCGGCGCACCGGGCCGGCGGCCGCCTCGACCGCCTCATCAGCGCCGGCACCTTCGGCGTCCTCTCGGTGCCGAGCTTCCTCGCCGGACTGCTGATCATCATGGTCTTCGCCAACCAGCTCGGCTGGTTCCCGCGGGCCGAGTGGTCCCGTCTCAGCGAGGGACTGGGGCAGAACCTCTACCACGCGTTCCTGCCGGCGCTCACCATCGCGCTCGCCGAGACCGCGATGTTCACGCGGGTGCTCCGCAACGACCTGATCGGCACCCTCAACGAGGACTTCATCCTGGCCGCGAAGGCGAAGGGCATGGGCACCATGCACATCCTCTTCAGCGACGCGCTGCGCCCCTCGTCGTTCTCGCTGGTGACGCTGATGGGCATCAGCCTCGGTCGGCTGATCGGCTCGACGATCATCGTCGAGTACCTCTTCGCGCTGCCCGGCATGGGCAGCCTGATCATCGGCGCGGCCGACAACGGCGACTTCGTCATGGTGCAGGGCGCCGTGCTCGTCATCGCGGTCATCTACGTCGTCGTCAACGCGCTGATCGACATCTCCTACGGCTACCTCGACCCGCGCATCCGGAGGGCCCATGTCTGAGACCGTCGAGCGACCGGTCGTCACGGTCGCCACCGCCGACGTCGAGATGGCCGGTGTCCATCCCGACGTCGACGTCGTTGCCATGCGCCGCAAGCCCCGCGCCTGGCGGGGGGCGCTGCTCTTCGTGCTCGGCCTCGTCGTCGCCGGCGTGGCCGTCGCCGCGATCCGGGACAACGGCTGGGTGCAGCTGGTCGTGATCCTCGTCGGCCTCGGCATCTGGTACGCCGGCGCCGCCGAGCTCGGCAGGGTGCGGTTCGGCCCGGGCTTCGACCTGCTCTCCTGGCTGTGCGCGACCTGGCTGGTCGTGCTGGTGCTCGCCGCGATCTTCGCGCCGCTGCTGCCGTTCGGCGAGTCCGAGGACCTCACCAAGTCGATCCTGGCGCCCGCGAACGCGACGCCGGACCTGCTCAGCGACTACCCGCTCGGCACGAACAACTTCGGGCTCGACCTCCTGGCCCGCGTCGTCTACGGCGCCCGGGCGTCGCTGGTGGTCTCCATCGGGGCGGTCGTGCTCGGCATGGTCGTCGGCGGGGCGATCGGCGTGGTCGCCGGCTACTACCGGCGGGCGGTGGACGCGGTGATCGGCATCGGCACCAACTCGCTGCTCGCGGTGCCGCCACTGATCCTGCTCATCGCGCTGGCGACCGTGCTCGACCCGACCCTCTACAACATCGCCTTCGCCCTCTCCCTGCTCGCCCTGCCCAGCATGATCCGGATGGCGCGCGCGAACACGATGGCCTTCTCGCAACGCGAGTTCGTGCTGGCCTCCAAGTCGATGGGCGCCTCGAGCGCGCGGGTGATGCTGCGCGAGATCGTGCCGAACGTCGTGCTCCCGCTCGCGTCGTACGCGATGGTGATGGTCTCGGTGCTGATCGTCGCGGAGGCGTCGCTCAGCTTCCTCGGCCTCGGCGTCCAGGCGCCCAGCCCGTCGTGGGGCAACATGATCGCCGAAGGCGAGGGCGACGCCTTCAAGGAGCACCCCCACATCGTGCTGGTGCCCGGGACCGTGCTGTTCCTGACCGTGTTCTCGTTCAACCTGCTCGGCGAGAAGGCGCGCAAGCGCTTCGACTCCCGGGCCGCGAAGCTGTGACGGCCGAGGAGGCACCCCGATGACGAACGCACCAGCCCTGCTCGAGGAGCAGGCCGCAGCGTCGCCCTCCGGACCACTGCTGGTCGTCGACGAGCTGCGCACCACGATCCACACGCCGCGCGGGGACCTGCGCGCCGTCGACGGGGTCTCGCTCACCCTCGACCGCGGCGAGATGCTCGGCATCGTCGGAGAGTCCGGGTCCGGGAAGTCGGTCCTCGGCCGCACGATCATGGGGCTGCACACCACCGGACCGACGACGACCATCCAGGGCCGGGTGGCCTTCGACGGGCTGGACATCCAGCAGCTGGAGCCGGCGCGCCTGCGCGAGCTGTGGGGCGACCGGATCGGGATGGTCTTCCAGGACCCGATGACCGCACTCAACCCCGTGAAGAAGATCGGCGTCCACCTCACCGAGACGCTGCGCAAGCACCGCGGGCTCTCCCGGGCGGAGGCGCGCGACCGCGCGCTCGAGCTGCTCGCCCAGGTCGGCATCCCCGACCCCAGGCGGCGGATCGGGCAGTTCCCCCACGAGATGTCGGGAGGCATGCGGCAGCGCGTCGTGATCGCGATGGCGCTGGCCAACGAGCCGGACCTGCTGATCGCCGACGAGCCGACGACGGCCCTCGACGTGACCGTCCAGCGCCAGATCCTCGACCTGCTCGACCGGCTGCAGGACGAGCTCGGCATGGCGGTCATCCTGATCAGCCACAACCTCGGCGTGGTCGCGGGCCGCGCCGACCGGGTGGCGGTGATGTACGCCGGTCGGGTCGTCGAGACCGCCGAGGCGGCGTCGCTCTTCCGGGCGCCGCACCACCCGTACGCCGAGGCGCTGCTCGACGCGATCCCCCGCCTCGAGCTGCCGCCCCACCTGCGCCTGGACGCGATCGACGGCGCCCCGCCCAACATGCTCCGGCCACCGCCGGGCTGCCGGTTCGCGCCGCGGTGCCGCTACGCGCAGGACGACTGCGTCGCCACGATGCCAACGCTCGCCGCGACCCCCGGCGTACCGGATCACCGGTTCGCCTGCTTCCACCCCGTGCACCTCGACGCTCCCGAGCCGGCTGCACCGACCGCCGACACCGCAGGAGGACGATGATGGCCGGCACCGGGACCCTGCACCTGCGCGAGTCCGACCAGGTCCTGAGCGTCGAGGAGCTCGTCGTCGAGTTCCCCGCCAAGGGCGGCGGGACCGTGCACGCCGTGTCGGGCATCAGCTTCGACGTGGTCGACGGCGAGACCCTCGGCATCCTCGGCGAGTCCGGCTGCGGCAAGTCCAGCGCCGGGCGCGCGCTGATGCAGCTGCCGCCGCCCACCGCCGGCAGCGTCCGGCTGCAGGGAGCCGAGCTCACCGGGACGTCGCGCCGCGAGCTGCGGGGCCGCCGCGCCGGGATGCAGATGATCTTCCAGGACCCGGTCTCCTCGCTGAACCCCCGCCGCCGGGTCAAGGACCTCGTCGCCGAGGGCCCGCGCACGCGCGGGGAGAAGGTCGACGAGGCGCGGATCCGGGAGGTGCTCACCGCCGTCGGGCTTGATCCCGACGTCGTGTGGGACCGCCGGCCGCACGAGCTCTCCGGCGGTCAGTGCCAGCGGGTGTGCATCGCCCGCGCCCTGATGCTCGACCCGGAGCTGCTCATCTGCGACGAGCCCGTCTCCAGCCTCGACGTGTCGGTGCAGGCGCAGATCCTCAACCTGCTGGAGGAGACCAAGAGGCGCTACCGGCTCAGCATGGTCTTCATCGCGCACGACCTCGCGGTGGTCAAGAACATCAGCGACCGCATCATGGTGATGTACCTCGGCAAGGTCTGCGAGATCGTGCCGTCCGGCGCCCTCAAGGAGTCGGCCCGGCACCCCTACACGCGGCTGCTGCTCGAGTCGGTGCCGGAGGCCCATCTCCCCGGGGCCCGGGACGAGACGTCGATCTCCGCGACGTCCGCGGAGCTGCCGTCGCCGCTCGACCCGCCCTCCGGCTGCCGGTTCCGCACCCGCTGCCCGCTCGCCACCGACGTGTGCGCCAGTGAGGAGCCGCGGCTGCGCCCGGCCGGGGAAGGTCACTACGTGGCCTGTCACCACGCCGACCTCTGACCCGCCCTCTGGACCATCAGGAGACGACGTACGCCGTCATGGAGACCTTCGCTGAGATCGTGCGCTCCCGCGCCGACGACGACAAGACCGCACTGCGCTTCGAGGACTGGAGCTGGACCTGGGCCGAGGTGGTGCAGGAGAGCGCGGACCGGGCGGCTCTCCTCGCGGAGCTCGTGGCGCGGCCGGAGGGCCGCCAGGTCCACGTCGGCGTGCTCCTCGACAACGTGCCGGACTTCGTCTTCTGGGTCGGCGCCGGCGCCCTGGCCGGAGCGGTGGTCGTGGGCATCAACTCCAGCCGCAGCGGCGCCGAGCTCGCCGACGACATCAGGCACGCCGACATCGACCTGATCGTCACCGAGTCGCGTCTGGTGCACCTGGTCACCGGCCACGACCACGGAGTGCCGGCGGACCGGATCCTCGACGTCGACGACACGGCGTACGCCGACCTCCTGGGCCGGTTCCGCGGCGCGCCACTGCCGGCCGCGGTGCCCGCGCCGACGGACATCGCGATGCTCCTCTTCAGCTCGGGTTCGACCGGTCGGCCCAAGGCCGTGATCGTCGGCCAGGGTCGGCTCGCGCGGCTGACGTCGGCGATCGTGGAACGCGTCGAGATCGACCGCGACTCGGTGACCTACCTGTGCATGCCGCTCTTCCACGGCAACGCCGTGATGATGAACCTCGCCCCGGCGATGCACGCCGGCGCGACGATCGGGATGGCGCGCCGCTTCTCGGTGAGCCGCTTCTCCGACGACCTCCACCGCTTCGGCGCGACCTACGTCAACTACGTCGGCCGCGCGCTGTCCTACGTCCTCAACGGGCCGACCGATCCGCGCGACCACGCGAGCACGCTGCGGCTCGCCTACGGCACCGAGGCGTCCGAGGCGGACATCGCCCGCTTCGCCGAGCGGTTCGGCTGCCGGGTGCAGGAGGGGTACGGCCTCAGCGAGGGCGTGTTCCGCATCAACCGCACGCCGGAAACGCCCGCCGCCGCGCTCGGGCGCCCCGCGGGCGGTGTCGACGTCCGGGTGCTCGACGAGGCGACCGGCCGGGAGTGCCCGCGTGCCCGCTTCGACGCGACCGGCCGGCTGGTCGACCCGGCCGCGATCGGACAGTTGGTGGCCGTCGGCCTCGCCCACACCTTCGAGGGCTACTACAAGAACCCGGACGCGATGGCCGAGCGGGTCCGCGGCGCCGACTTCTGGTCCGGCGACCTCGCCTACCGTGACGAGGACGGCTGGTTCTACTTCGCCGGCCGCTCCGCCGACTGGCTGCGCGTCGACAGCGAGAACTTCGCGGCCGCCCAGGTCGAGCGCGTGCTCCAGCGATTCCCCGGGGTCGAGGCGGCGCCGGTGTACGCCGTGCCCGACCCCGTCACCGGGGACCGGGTGATGTGCGCGGTCGAGCTGGCGCCGGACGCGGCCTTCGACGCGGACGCGTTCGGGCGCTTCCTCGACCGACAGCCCGACTTCGGCGCCAAGTGGTGGCCGGCGTTCGTGCGCCTGGTCGACCGGGTGCCGCTCACCGGCAGCAACAAGGTCAACAAGGCGCCGCTGCGGCAGGCCGGCTGGGCCGTCGCCGATCCGGTCTTCGTCCGGGTCGGCCGCACCGCGGCGTACGCGCCGCTGGACGCCGCGGGCCGGGCCGGGCTCGAGGACCAGTTCCGCGAGCACGGCCGCGAACGCCTGCTGCCCGCGATGCCCCAGGACGCGCCCGTCGCCTGAGCACACGGCGGTCGAGGAGGTCGGTCGAACCGACCCACGGTGGTCGAGGAGGTTGCGCTGGCAACCGTCTCGAAACCACCGGTGGTGTGGGCGGGTGCGGTGGTTTCGAGACAGGCGCCAGCGCGCCTTCCTCAACCACCGGGGCGGCGGCCGTCAGGCGCGGTGCTGGCGGAGGTCGGCGCTGGATCGCCGCGCGCGAGTGGTGCGCTTGGCGGTCGAGCTGCGCCGCTGCTTGGCGCGCACGGCGTCGAGCTCGGAGAGCATCGTGTCGGCGCGGTCGCGCTCGTCGGCGTAGTAGCGCTCCGCCCACCGCAGCACCATCTCCGGGTAGGCCCAGCCCGGCTCGTGCGAGGCGCCCTCGGCGTCGGCGACGGCGCGCACGCGCATCTTCTCGGACTGCTCGCGGTGCTCGACCAGCATCGCACGCAGCTGGTCGGGGTCGCTGGCGTGGCCGAGCCACATGCGCAGCATCACGCCGTGCTTGAGCACCGGCATCTCGACCGGCGCCTCGCTCGCCCACCGGGCGACGGCCTGCTCGCCCTCCGGGGTGATCGTGTAGAGCCGCTTGCCGCGTACGTCGTCCTTGTTGACGACGCGTGAGGTCGCGTAGCCGATCTCCTCGAGCTTGCGGAGCTCGCCGTAGATCTGGCTGTACGACGGCGCCCAGTAGAAGAACCGCAGGCTCCAGTCCGCCCACTTCTTCAGGTCGTAGCCCGACAGCTCCTCCCCGAAGGAGAGCAGGCCGAGCACCGCCCAGCTCGTGGGACGCAGGTGCGGCAGGGGTTCCTCGCTTGCCATGGCGCGGAGCCTACCCCCGAAGACGCGTGGTCATGTTCCCGGCCGGAACATGACGAGTCGGCATGTCGGCGGCACGGCCGCGACGCGTGCACCCCTGCGGTTGCCGTCCCAGACTATTTCGGTTAGTAATACTCCTAAGCAGACGAAAGGCGGAGCGATGAGCGACGAGGCGCACGCGGCGGTGGCCGGCGAGGTCCAGGCGATGCTGACGGTCCTCGACGGCGGCTTCCCGAAGGTGCACGAGATGAGCGGGCCGGAGGCGCGCGCCCTGGTCGCCGCCCGGGCGCAACCCGTCGACAACCTGGACGACGCGGACGCCGACGACCGCGAGGTGCCGGGCCCGGGCGGCCCGATCCGGGCCCGCGTCTACCGGCCGCGCGACGCCCGGCCCGGGCCGCGCCCGGGCATCGTGTTCCTGCACGGTGGCGGCTTCGTGCTGTGCAGCATCGAGAGCCATGACGGGTTCTGCCGCCGGGTGGCTCGCCACACCGGAGCGGTCGTCGTGTCGGTCGACTACCGGCTCGCGCCCGAGCACCGGGCGCCCGCGGCCGCGGAGGACGCGTACGCCGCGCTGGTGTGGACCGCCGAGCACGCGGCCGAGCTCGGCGTCGATGCCGACCGGATCCTGACCGCGGGCGACAGCGCGGGCGGCAACCTCGCCGCCGTGACCAGCCTGATGGCGCGCGACCGGGGCGGTCCGACCGTTGCGGGGCAGGTGCTGATCTATCCCGTGATCGAGCCCGACTTCGAGTCCAAGGGCTACCGCGACTACGGCGTCGGCCACTTCAACACCCGCGCGGCGATGGAGTGGTACTGGAAGCTCTACCTCGGCGAGGCCGACGTGCCCGCCGACGCGCCGTACCCGCCCGAGCAGGTGGCGCCACTGCGCGCGCCCGACCTCGCCGGGCTCCCGCCGGCGATCGTCGTCACCGCCGGACGGGACCCGCTGCACAGCGAGGGCCGCAAGTACGTCGACGCGCTCCGGGCCGCCGGGGTCGACGTCCGCCACCGGCACTATCCCGAGCTCTTCCACGGCTTCGTCACGATCGGGCCGTTCGGGCCGGCCGCCGCCGCCCGGGACCTGCTGTGGTCCGACATCGCAGCCCTTCTCGGGCGCAGCACGCAAAGGAGCAGCGCATGAACACCCCACCCCTGGCCCCCGGCGCCGCCGACGGCGTCGTGGACGTCGACGTCGTCGTGATCGGCGCCGGCTTCGCCGGTCTCTACGCCGTGCACCGCGCGGTGCAGCGCGGCCACCGGACCCTCGGCGTCGAGGCCGGAGCCGGGGTGGGCGGCACCTGGTACTGGAACCGCTACCCGGGCGCGCGGTGCGACGTGGAGAGCATCGACTACAGCTACTCCTTCGACCCAGACCTCGAGCAGGAGTGGACCTGGTCGGAGCGGTACGCCACCCAGCCGGAGATCCTCTCCTACCTCGAGCACGCGGCCGACCGCTACGACCTGCGCCGGCACTACCGGTTCGGTGAGCGGGTCGTCGCGGCCGAGTTCGACGACGTCGCCTCCCGGTGGACGGTGCGCACCGACGCCGGCACCGTCGCCCGGTGCCAGTGGCTCTTCTGCGCCACAGGCAGCCTGTCGGCGCCCAACCGGCCCGACATCCCCGGCCTCGACGACTTCGCGGGCGACGTGGTGATGACCGCGGCGTGGCCCGAGGAGGGCTACGACGTGACCGACAAGCGGGTCGGCGTCATCGGCACCGGCTCCTCGGGCATCCAGTCGATCCCGGTCCTCGCCCGCGACGCCGCTCGGCTCACCGTCTTCCAGCGCACCCCCAACTACTCGGTGCCGGCCTTCAACCGGCCGCTGACCGAGGAGGAGCAGAAGGAGGCACGGCGCACGTACCGTGAGCGCCGGGCCCTGTCCTTCGCCGGCGGCGCGGGCACGCCGCACCAGCCCTATCCGCGCCCGATCTGGGAGGTCGACGAGGAGGAGCGCCGCCAGGCGTTCGAGGCGCGCTGGCGGGAGGGCGGCGTGCTCTTCGCGAAGACCTTCGTCGACCAGACGATCGACGAGCGGATCAACGACCTGGCGCGCGAGTTCGTCGAGGAGAAGGTGCGCGCGATCGTGCGTGACCCCCAGGTGGCCGACGACCTGCTGCCCGACGACCACCCGATCGGCACCAAGCGGATCTGCACCGACAGCGACTACTTCGAGACCTTCAACCGCGACAACGTCGAGCTGGTCAACCTGCGGCGCGACCCGATCCAGACCATCACCGGCTGGGGCGTGAAGACCGAGGACTCGTCCTACGAGCTCGACGTGCTGGTGCTGGCGACCGGCTTCGACGCGATGACGGGCGCGATGACACGCATGGACATCCAGGGACCGCGCGGCGGCACCATGGAGCAGGCGTGGGCCTCGGGGCCGATCACCTTCCTGGGTGTCGCGGTCCCGGGGTTCCCCAACCTGTTCACGATCACCGGGCCGGGCAGCCCGTCGGTGCTGGCCAACATGGTGCTCGCGGCCGAGCAGCAGGTCGACTGGCTCCTCGACCTCGTCGACCACTGCCGCGCCGAGGGCCACGCCACGGTCGAGGCGCGCGCCGATGCCGCCCGCGCCTGGACCGACCACGTCGACGAGGTGGCCAACGGCACGCTCTTCGTGCGCGCGGACTCGTGGTACCGCGGCGCGAACATCGACGGCAAGGCGCGGGTGTTCATGCCGTACATCGGCGGCTTCCACACCTACATCGCCCGCTGCGAGGAGTCGAAGGACCTCGGGTACGCCGGGTTCGTGATGGGCTCGTGAACACCCCGATGAGCGCGCCGCTGGTCGACCTCAGCGGCAAGGTCGCGATCGTCACCGGCGCGGCCCGCGGCCAGGGCGCGGTGGAGGTGGCGCTCTTCGCCCGGCTCGGGGCCACGGTCGTCGCCACCGACGTGCTCGACGACGAGCTCGCCGCGCTGGCCGCGGAGGTGGGTACCGGCGTCGGCGTGCACCACCACGACGTGGCCGCCCGGAACGACTGGGACCGGGTGGTCGAGGCGACCCTCGCCGAGCACGGGCGCCTCGACGTCCTCGTCAACAACGCCGGCGTCTACCGCACCGGAGAGCTGGTCTCCTGGCCCGAGGACGACCTGCGGGCCCTGCTCGACATCAACCTGCTCGGCCCGGTGCTCGGCATGCAGGCCGCGGCACCGGCGATGGCCGAGGGCGGATCGATCGTCAACGTCGCCTCCATCTCTGGTCTGCGCGGCCACGCGGGTGCGCTGCCGTACGCCGCCTCGAAGTGGGGGCTGCGGGGCGCGAGCCGATCGGCGGCGCGCGAGCTCGCCCCGCGCGGCATCCGGGTCAACTGCGTCTGTCCGGGCTCGGTCGACACCCCGATGATCGCGTCGAGCACGATGGACCTCAGCCACCTCCCGATCCCGCGTCGCGGCACGTCGGAGGAGGTCGCCGGTCTCGTGGCCTTCCTGGCGAGCGACGCCGGTGGCTACTGCACGGGCTCGGACTTCGTGGTCGACGGAGGTGCCACCGCCTGAGCACGCTGACGGTGACGGGCGCCCCGCCGGTGCAGCTGAGCGGGACCACCCGTCATCTCGACGGCTGGTGCTGCTTCACTCGGGCTATGCGACCGGAGCCCGAGGTCCGGACCCTGGCGGAGCTGTGCCTCCGGCGAGCCCGGACCCACGCGGCCCACCCCGCCGTCGCCGACGGCCGAGGGACGCTGACCTATGCCGAGCTCGCGGAGCGCGCGGGCGCCGTGGCCGCGACGCTGGCGTCGCGCGGCGTCCGCCCGGGCGACCGGGTGGCGCTCCAGGGCCGCAACTCGACGCAGTGGGTGGCCGCCGCGTTCGGAGTGCTGCTCGCCGGCGCTGCTCTGGTGCCGGTCGGGCACGGCGCCGCGGAGGTCGAGCGCGCGAGCGTCCTCGAGGCTCTGCGACCGGTCGTGCTGCTGCACGACGACGACCTCCCGCCGGCGGCCGGCGTCACCAGCGTCGCCCTCGGTGAGCTCCCCGAGCACGGCCCCGCGGCCCCCGTGGCCGCCGACCTGGCCGCGAGCGCTACGGCCCTGGTGCTCTCCAGCTCCGGCACCACCGGCGCGGTGAAGTCGGTGCCGATGCGCCACGACCAGCTGCTGCGGATGTACGCCGAGGTCGGGGCCCGGATGCAGATCCGCGACAGCGACCGGCTGCTCGTCGCCGTACCGCTCGCGCACTCCTTCGGCTTCAACGGCCTGCTGCTCGTCTCGATGATCGCCGGCGCGATGGTGCGCGTGCTGCCGACCTACGACCGCTCCGTCGTCCCCGACGTGGTGCGCGCCGAGCGTCTGACGGTGCTCGCCGGGCCACCCACGATCTACCACGACCTCGAGCACGCCGGTGCGCTCGCGAAGGCGCGGCTCGCGATCGCCGGCGGTCAGACCGTCGCCATCGGCGAGCTGGTGCACGTCACCCGGGGCCTGGGCATCCGCGAGATCGTGGTCGGCTACGGGATGACCGAGACCTGCGGCACCGTCGCGCTCGCGAGCGTCGACGTGCGGGCGCCCGGCGAGGAGGTCGCGATGACGCCGCTCGGCGGCGTTGACGTCGCGGTCCGAGACGACCTCGGCCACCCCCTGACGGGCGAGCCGGGCCGGCTCTTCGTGCGCGGCTACAACGTCGCGCCGCCGTACGACGCGGAGGCCGGCCTGGTCTCGGACGGATGGCTGGACACCGGTGATCTCGCCGTCCTCGGCGCCGACGGCCGGCTCACGGTGGTCGGCCGGCGCAGCGACATGGTGATCGTGTCGGGCTTCAACGTGCACCCGCGGGACGTGGAGACCGTCCTGGCCGCGCACCCGGGGGTGGCGCAGGTCGCGGTGACCGGCGTGCCCGACCGGCGCCGCGGCCAGCGGCTGGTGGCGTTCGTCGTGCAGCGGCGGGCCGAGACCGTGGACCTGGGCGCCCTCGACGACTTCGCGCGGCAGCGGCTCTCGGCCTACAAGGTGCCGTCGGACTACCACCTGCTGGACGAGCTGCCGGTCACCAGCAACGGCAAGCTCGCCCGGCGGGAGCTCCGCAGCCTCGCGGCGCGCCGGACGGCGTCCCGGTGACGACGACCCGCAACCGCCTGGTGCTCCCCGGTCTGCTCCTGGTCGCGATGGTGACCGGCGTGATCGGCAGCCTGGGCGCGCCGATCATCCCCGAGATCGCCCGGGAGGAGGACGTGCCGCTGCGCACCGCCCAGTGGTCGCTGACGGCGGGGCTGCTGGTCAGCGCGGTCGCGACCCCGGTCGTCGGGCGGCTCGGCGCCGGCCGGCGGCGCAAGCCCACGATCCTCGTCGTGCTCGGCGTCGTCGCCGTCGGCACGCTGCTCGCCGCGCTGCCGCTCGGCATCGGAGCCCTCATCGCCGGGCGGGCCCTGCAGGGCACCGGCTTCGCGCTGACGCCGCTCGCGTTCGCGGTCGCGCGGGACGCGCTCCCCGTCGAGCGGCAGCGCAGCGCGATCGCCGCGATCTCGGTGGCGAGCATCGTCTCGGCCGGCCTGGGCTTCCCGGTCACGGCCGTGACCGCCGAGCTGGCCGGGCTCAAGGGCGCGTTCTGGCTCGGCTTCGTCCTCACCCTCGTCGCGCTCGGCGTAGCGCTGCTCACCGTGCCGCCGTCGGCGGAGCCGGTCGTCACCCGGATCGACTGGCCCGGCGCCGCGCTGCTGGGCGCCGGGACGTTCCTGCTGCTGCTCGCGATCAGCCAGGCCGACCACTGGGGCTACCTCGCGCCCGTGACCGTCGCCGCCGTGCTCGGCGGCTTCGCATTGCTCGGCTGCTGCGCGTGGTGGCTGCGCCGCGCGACGTACCCGCTCGTCGACCTCTCCCTCGCCGCGCACCCGGGCGTCGCCGGCGCCCACGTCGCCGCGCTGGTGGCCGGCTGCGCGATGTACATGGTGTTCGCGCTCGTGATGGTGCTGCTCCAGACCCCGGACGGCGCCGGCTTCGGGCTGGGCCTGTCGGTCGCCGTCGCCGGCTCGATGATGGTGCCGTACGCCGTGGCCAGCGTGGTCGGCAACCAGCTCGCGCTGCGCTTCGGGCCCGCGATCGGCGCCGACCTGCTGCTCCCGTTCGGCTGCCTGGTGTACGCCGTGGCGAACCTGGTCTTCCTGCTGGCCCCCGCGTCCCTCGGCATGGTGCTCGTGCTGATGGTCGTCTCCGGCCTGGGGAGCGGGCTCACCTTCAACTCGATCCCGTGGCTGATGTTGCGCTTCGTGCCGGCCGCGGAGACAGGGAGTGCGATGAGCTTCAACCTGGTGATGCGGTTCCTCGGCTTCTCGCTCGGCAGCGCGCTGTCGCTGGCGGCGCTCCAGGGCTTCGCCGACGACGACGGCCACCCGACGGAGCTGGGCTATCGGATGGGCGCGGCGTGGGGCGTGGCGATCTCGCTGGTCGCCGCACTCGCCTGCGGGCTGCTGGCGCGGGCCGCGACCCGGCGCGCGCGGGCGGCGGTCCCGGCGGCTCCCGTCGCCGCCGTCGGCTCGGAGTTCCCGGCATGAACAGCGGCATGGGCGACCGCACGAGCACCGGACGCCCCGTCGCGCTGGTGACCGGCGCCAGCCGCGGCATCGGTCGCGAGGTCGCGCTGGGCCTGGCCGCCGCCGGGCTCGACGTGGCCTTCACCGGGCGCACCCGCGTCGAGGGGGAGGGGTCGGTCCCGCCGCGCACGCAGCGCGAGGGCGACCGACGGATCGCGGTGCCGGGCAGCCTGGCGACGACCGACGCCGCGGTGCGCGACCACGGGGTGCGCTCGCTGCCGCTGCCGATGGACCTGCTCGACCTCGACAGCGTCCGGGCCGCGGCCGATGCCGTCCTCGCGGAGTGGGGACGCGTCGACGTGGTGGTCAACAACGCGATCGCGCACCTGCCGCACGCCCGGTTCCTCGAGCTCGACCCCGCGACCCTGCGCGAGAGCCTCGAGGCCAACCACGTCAGCCAGGTCGTGCTGCTCCAGCGGCTGTTGCCGGCGATGGTGGACGCCGGCGGCGGCGTCGTGGTCGACCTGGTCTCCGGGTCGGTGGTCAACGAACCGCCGGCTCCGCCCGGAGAGGGCGGCTGGGGTCTGGCCTACTCGTCGGCGAAGGCGGCGTTCGGCCGGGTCGCCGGTGCGGTCAACGCGGAGTTCCGCTCGCGCGGGGTGCGGGCCTACAACCTCGATCCCGGCTTCGTCGTCACCGAGGCCGCCGCCGCCCGTGGCGGCACCGGCGCGATCGCGGACCGCGGCTTCGCCACCACCCCGCTCGACGCCGCCGCGCGTGCGGTGGTCCACCTCGTGGGCTGCCCCGAGCCCGACACGCACCTCGGCCGCACGATCCGCGCGACCGAGTGGCTCGCCGACCCACCTGCGTGCGGAGAGGACGGTGCCTGAGATGGACGGACCGGTGCACGAGCTGCTGGACAAGCAGGCGATCCGCGAGGTGGTGCTGCGCTACTGCCGCGGCATCGACCGGCTGGACCTCGACCTGGTGCGGTCGGCCTACCACCCCGACGGGATCGACCACCACACCGGATTCGACGGGACCGTGGACGAGTTCGTCGCCTGGGTCGGCCCCGCCCTCCGGCGCTTCGACGGCACGATGCACCTGGTCGGCAATCACCTCGCGGAGGTCGTGGGCGACCGGGCGGTCGCCGAGACCTACGGCACGGCCGTCCACTGGGGCCCTCCGGCCGACGACCCGCGCCGCAACTTCACCAGCGGCTTCCGCTACGTCGATCACCTCGAGCGTCGGGCCGGGACCTGGGGCATCGTCGAGCGGTTCGCCGTACGCGAGTGGACCCACGACGACAGCGCCGTACGCCGTGAGCGCGAGGCGCCCGGCCCCAGCTGCAGCCGCGACGGGGACGACGTCGTGCAGACGTTGCTGGCCCGGCTGCGCGCGGGCGAGCTCGACTCCCGATAGTCGGGAGCCCGCGCGGCGCCCGCCGTCGCCGCGTGACAGCGTGCCGATCGTGCCCATCGGTGTCGCGGCCGCCCCCCTGGCCT
The DNA here is from genome assembly GCF_029210375.1 of Nocardioides sp. YIM 152315. Lineage (GTDB taxonomy): Bacteria > Actinomycetota > Actinomycetes > Propionibacteriales > Nocardioidaceae > Nocardioides. The sequence continues at coordinate 555,367 of NZ_JARGER010000037.1, forward strand.
TCTTCTCCTTCCCCGAGGTCGTCGACCCGGAGCGGCACCGCGACTACAACGCCTGGCACCAGCTCGATCACCTGCCCGAGAACCGCGCGTTGCCCGGCGTGGTGCACGGCGAGCGCTGGGTGCGCACGCCCGCCTGCCGGGCCGCGTCGGTCGGTCCGGCCGACCCGACGCTCGACGCGACGCAGTACGTCGCCATGTACTGGTTCGCCCCCGCGCCGGGCGGCTCGGCCGACGCGCACGTCGAGGAGTGGCGGGCGCTGGGGGAGTCGACGCGGCAGGAGGGTCGGCGGCCGGAACTCGACTGGACGGTGCGCCGATTCACCGACTTCTTCCGTCCGGAGACGGGCGTGGTCGCGCCGGAGGCGCTGGTCAGCGTCGGCGCGCTGCCCTTCCGGCCGCACCGCGGCGTGGTGATCGACGTGGGGCGGGTCGTCGACCCCGGCGTACCCGCGCCGCCGCCCGAGCTGGCGCCGGGTGTGGCCGGGGCGTGGACCTTCACCGGCGGGCGGGACCGGGACGCGCCGCCCCACGGTCGACTGCGCATCACGCTGCACTACTGCGAGAGCGACCCGCTGGAGGTCGTCGAGGCGATGGGCGCGCCGGCGGCGCCCGGGGTGGAGCCCCTGCTCCGCACGCCGCTGCTGCCGGTCGTGCCGTGGGAGTGGGACTGGTTCGAGAGCGAGGAGACCGATGGACCTGCGTGAGACCCCGGCGCAGCTGGAGCTGCGCCGCGAGCTGCGTGCCTACTTCGCCGGCCTGATGTCGGCCGAGGAGCGCCGCGAGGTGGGAGAGGCGGGCGCCGGCGGACCGCGCTTCCGCGAGGTGGTGTCGATGCTCGGTCGCGACGGCTGGCTCGGCGTCGGCTGGCCCACCGAGTACGGCGGCCAGGGTCGCTCGGTCGAGGAGCAGTACGTCTTCTTCGACGAGGTGCAGCGTGCCGGCCTGCCGTTCCCGTTCGTCACCGTGAACACCGTCGGACCGACGCTGATGCGCTACGGCACCGACGAGCAGAAGCGCGCCTACCTGCCGGGCATCCTGTCCGGCGACATCGTGTTCGCGATCGGCTACACCGAGCCCGAGGCCGGCACCGACCTCGCCTCGCTGACGACCCGCGCGGTCCGCGACGGCGACGAGTTCGTCGTCGACGGGCAGAAGATCTTCACCACCGGCGGCAACACCGCCGACTACGTGTGGCTGGCCGTGCGCACCGACCCGGAGGCGCCGAAGCACCGCGGCATCTCCATCCTCGTCGTCCCCTGCGACGACCCGGGCTTCAGTTGGAGCCCCATCGAGGCGGTCGGCGGGATGACCGTCACCGCGACGTACTACAGCGGCATCCGGGTGCCGGCCGCGAGCGTCGTCGGCGAGGTCGACCGTGGTTGGCAGCTGATCACGGCCCAGCTCAACCACGAGCGCATCGGGCTGGCCGCGCTCGGCGGCCGGATGATCCAGCTCTGGGAGCAGGTGCTCGACTGGGCGAAGGAGACCGGCGTGATCGAGCGACCGTGGGTGCGCCAGGAGATGGCGCGCACGCACGCGAAGCTCGAGGCGATGCGGCTGCTCAACTGGAAGATGACCCAGGCGGTGGCCGAGGACACCCTCGGTGGCGGCACGGCGGGCGCCGTGAAGACCTACGGCACCGAGACCCACGTCGACGTCCAGCGCACGCTCACCCAGGTGCTCGGCGCCGCAGGCCGGATCCGGCCCGGGTCGACCGCCGCCGTGCTCGGCGGACAGGTCGAGCAGCTCTCCCGGCAGGGGATCGTCAACACCTTCGGCGGTGGCGTCAACGACGTCCTCCGCGACATGGTCGCCACCCTCGAGCTGGGGCTCCCCCGCGCGCGCCGGGCCTGACCGGACCCGAGCTGACAGGAGAGACATGGACTTCCACCTCGACGAGGACCTGACCGCCGTCCGCGACCTCGCCCGCGAGATCCTCACCGACCGGGCCACGCCCGACCGGGCCCGGGAGGTCGAGCGCAGCGGCACGCGCACCGACGCGCGGCTCTGGACCGACCTGGCCCGCGCCGGGCTGCTCGGCATCGGCCTCCCCGAGAAGCACGACGGCGCCGGGCTCGGCCTCGCCGGGCTCGTCGTCGTGCTCGTCGAGCAGGGCCGCCGGGTGGCACCGGTGCCGCTGTGGTCGGCGGGCGTCGCGGCCGCGGCCGTGGCCGAGCACGGCAGCGACGACCAGCGCGGCCGGCTGCTGCCCGGGCTCGCTGACGGGTCGGCGCGCCTGACGCTGGCGCTGGAGGAGTACGCCGGCGAGCCCGACGCCCCCGAGTGCGCCGCGCGGCCGGACGGCGCCGGCTGGACCCTGCACGGCGTCAAGGCGGTGGTGCCCACGCCGACCGGCGTCGACGGGGTGCTGGTGTCCGCCGCGACCCCGGACGGGACCGGGCTCTTCCTGGTCGACCCCGCCGCGCCCGGCGTCGCCTGGCAGACCTCCGCGGTCACCACCCACGACCTGGCCGGCGAGCTCCGGCTCGACGGCGCGGTCGCCGAGCGGGTGGGCGGACCCGAGTCGTTGGCCCCGGTGCTCGCGACCGCGGCGGTCGCGGTCGCGGCCGTGCAGCTCGGCGTCGCGCGCGGGGCGATCGAGATCGCCGCGGCGTACGTGTCGGCGCGGGAGCAGTTCGGCCGGCCGCTGGGCACCTTCCAGGCGCTCCAGCACCAGCTCGCGGACTGCTGGATCGACGCCGAGGCGATGGAGGTGACGCTCTGGCAGGCCGTCTCCGACCTCGCCGACGGCAGCCCAGCGGCGCCTCGCTCCGCGCTGGTCGCGAAGTGGTGGTGCGGCCAGGCCGGACTCGACGTCGTGCACCGCGTGCAGCACGTGCACGGCGGGATCGGCGTCGACGTCGACTACCCGGTCCACCGCTACTTCCTGTGGGGCAAGCAGCTCTCCTCGACGCTCGGCGGCGCGGGCGCCGCCCTGGCCGACCTCGGCGACCTGCTCGCCGTGACCGAGGTGCGCTCGTGAGCCGCGACGCGGGCTCCTGGGCGGGCACGCGGCTCGGCGAGCGTCGCGTCTCCTACGACGAGCGCGACGCGATCCTCTACGCGCTGGCCGTCGGCGCTCCGGCCGACGACCTCTCCCTGGTCTTCGAGGAGCGGCTGCGGGTGCTGCCGACCTTCGCGCTCACGCTGGCGCAGTGGGCGCCCGACGCCCTCGGCAGCCGGGGCGCCTTCGACACCGGCACGGCGGTGCACGGCAGCCAGCGCCTCGAGGTCCGCGCGCCGCTGCCGCGCGCCGGCGAGCTCGACCTGGTGGCCCGGGTCGGCAACGTCTGGGACAAGGGATCGGCCGCGATCTTCGAGGTCGAGGTGGAGAGCGAGCAGTTCCTGGCGACGTGGTCGATCTTCGCGCCCGGCTGCGGCGGCTTCGGCGGCGAGCGCGGACCCGCTCGACCCGAGCCCGCGCCCGCGCCCGCTGTCGAGCCGGAGCGGCTCGCCGTACCCACCGCGTCGACGCAGGCCGCGCTCTACCGCCTGCTCGGCGACCGCCACCACATGCACGTCGACCCCGAGGCGGCGCGGGCTGCCGGCCAGCCGCGGCCCTTCCTGCACGGGCTCTGCTCGCTCGCCGCCGTCACGCTCGGCGTCGCCCGCACCGTCGGCGCCCACCCGGCCGACCTGCGCGAGCTCGAGGCCCGCTTCGCGGCCCCGGTCTTCCCCGGCGACGTCCTCGACGTCACCCACGAGGCCGCCCCCGGCGGCGGCCGCGCCTTCACCGCCACCGTCGGCGACCGCCAGGTCCTCACCGGCGGCCGGGTCGTCTTCGGCTGAGCCGGGTCCGACCTCCTCTCCCCGGGGTTCTCGGGCAATCCTTGCGGTTCTCGGGTGTTGCATTGCCCCAGAACCGCCGGAACACCCGGTGCACCGGGTATTCCGGCACCCGGCGCTCCCACCCCCGGACCCCACGGTTTCGGCCAGCGGGAGCAGGCGATCCGGCCGTCGTGCGCGGCACTAGCGTCGCGCCGACCACGTACGCCGAGGAGGCTCCATGACGTTCGCCCTGACCGGGTTCGAGGGCAAGGTCGCGGTCGTGACCGGCGCCGGCCGGATGCGATCGATCGGCCGGGCGGTCGCCGTCGGGCTGGCCCGGGCCGGCTGCGACGTGGTGGTCACCGGCACGGGCCGCGACCCGGAGACGTACCCCGAGGACGAGCGGGCCGCCGGCTGGGCCGACATCGAGTCGGTCGCCGCGGAGATCGAGGCACGGGGAGGGAGGGCGCTCCCGCTGGTGGCGGACGTCGCGACCGAGGAGGGCGTGGCCGCGACCTTCGACCGGGTCCTCGACCGCTTCGGTCGGGTCGACGTGCTCGTCAACAACGCGGCCGCGAGCCGCGGCGGCGACCGGGTGCCCGCCGTCGACCTCGGCACCGAGGCGTGGGACCGGGTGATCGCGGTCAACCTGCGCGGCGCGTTCCTGATGAGCCGGGCCTTCGCCCGGCACTGCGTCGACCAGGGCCGGTCCGGCGCGATCGTCAACGTCTCCTCGATCGGCGGCAAGCTGGGCGGACCGGGCACCGCGGCGTACTCCGCGTCGAAGGCCGGCCTGCAGTCCCTCACGTCCTCGATGGCGAAGGAGCTCGGCTGCCACGGCGTCCGGGTCAACGCGATCTGCCCGGGCGTCATCGCGACCTCGCGGCTCGACGACTGGTCCGACGACCAGTGGGATGCCTACGTGCGCGCTCAGGTGCCGATGCAGCGCGTCGGCAGCCCCGGGGAGATCGCCGACGTGGCGGTCTTCCTGGCCAGCGACCAGGCGTCGTTCGTGACCGGCCAGTCGTGGAACGTCGACGGTGGACAGCTGACGATCCGATGACACCGCAGCACGCAGCGCTGGTGGTCGTGGAGCATCCGCGACCGCGGGTCCGCCGCCTGGTGCTCAACCGGCCCGAGAAGCGGAACGCGCTGCACGGCCCCCTCCGGTCCGCCCTGCTCGCCGCCCTCGCCGAGGCGGACGCCGACCCCGAGGTCGGCGTGGTCGTCGTGTCCGGAGCCGGCCCGGACTTCTGCGCCGGCTACGACCTCGACCCGCGCGGCGACGAGGTGAAGTACGCCGCGGCCGGCAGCGGCCCCGGGCGCTTCCAGCGCGAGGTCGTCGAGGGCTGGCTCTCGATCGCGGACCTGTCCGTGCCGGTCATCGCCCAGGTGCACGGCCACTGCCTCGCCGGCGGCTCCGAGCTGGCCGCGAGCTGCGACCTCGTGTACGTCGCCGCGGACGCGCGGGTCGGATATCCCGCCGTGCGGTTCGGGGTCCCGGACCTGCAGTACCACGCGTGGCTGCTCGGGCTGCGGCGCGCGATGGAGCAGGTGCTGACCGGCGACGTGATGATCGGCGACGAGGCGGTCGCCGCCGGCTTCGCCAACCGTGCGTTCGCCGGCGACCGCCTCGCGGACGAGACGCTGCGGGTGGCCGAGCGGATCGCCACCGTGCCCGACGAGATCACCGCGCTCAACAAGCGGACCGTGCACCGCGCGATGGGCGCGATGGGCATGCACTCGTCCGTGCGCTCCGGCACCGACTCCAGCGCCCTCGCGGCACGCACCGACGCGTTCACCGCCTTCATGTCCGCGGCCGAGGGTGGCGGCGTCCGCACCGCGCTGGACCGCCGCGACACGCCGTTCGGCGACGGTCGCACCCGCGCCGAGCCCGATCGGGAGGACCAGCCATGACCACGTCGACGATCCCGCCGACCAGCACGTTGCGCGGCCGCCGGGCCCTGGTGACTGGCTCGAGCCGCGGCATCGGCGCCGCGCTCGCCGAGCGGCTCGCCGCCGAGGGCGCCGACGTCGTCATCACCGGCCGCACCCGTCGCGACCACGACTCCCGGCTCGAGGGCTCGCTCGAGTCGGTGGCCTCGCGCCTCGCGGCGTACGGCGGCCGGGTCGGGCTGGTCGTCGCCGACCTCACCGACGAGGAGTCGCGCGCCGGCGTCGTACCGGAGGCGGAGCGGCAGCTGGGCGGGCCGCTCGACATCCTCGTCAACAATGCTGCCGCGGCGATCTACCAGCCGCTCGCGGACTTCCCGCTGCGCCGGCGCCGCCTCGTCTTCGAGGCCAACGTGCACGCCCCGCTCGACCTCGCGCAGGCGGTCCTGCCCGGCATGGTCGGGCGCGGGGAGGGCTGGATCGTCAACGTGTCGAGCGCGACCGCGAAGCTGCGGCCCGGTCCGCCGTTCCGGCTGGTGCCGCCCGGGACGGCGATGGCGGTCTACGGCAGCTCCAAGGCCGCGCTCAACCGCCTGACCAACGCGCTGGGCGCGGAGCTCCACGGCACCGGCGTGCGCGTCAACACCGTCGAGCCGCGCTTCGGGGTGCTCACCGAGGGGGCCGACGCGCTGGTCGGCGACAAGATCGACACCTCGGTCATGGAGTCGATGGAGGAGATGGTCGAGGGCACGCTGGCGCTGTGTCGCTGTCCGGCCGACGTCACCGGCGAGGTGACCGTCAGCCTCGACCTGATCGAGCGCTGGGCTCTCGACGTGCGCGGGCTGGACGGTCGGCAGCGCGCGTGAAGCCGTCGAAGAACAGTGCGGCCATGACGTCGGCGAACTCCTCCGTGTCGTGATGGCGCCGGGTCGGCCAGTGCATGGTCGCCCAGAGGCTGTCGCGCACGGTCCGGTAGAAGACCTCGGCGGGTACGTCGTCGCGGAACGTCCCGTCGGCGACGCCGTCCGCGATCGCGCCGAGCCAGAAGCCGCGGACCGTGCGGGAGGCGTCGTCGACCGGCTCGAGCAGCCCGTGCTCGCGCAGGTACTGCCGGTCGTGCTGGTACATGGCGGTGGCGTGGGGGTGGGCGTCGATGACCCGCAGCGTCTCGCGGATCAGCCCGCGCACCCGGTCGGCGGGCGTCGGGGCCGCGTCGACCGCGGCCTGGAAGCGCTGCTGCACGTCGGCCATGAACCGGCCGAGGATCTCCCCGACGATCACGTCCTTGGAGCTGAAGTGGTGGTAGAGGCTGCCCGAGTGCACGGACGCGGCGACGCCGATGTCGCGCACCGTCGTGGCGGCGATCCCCTTCGTCGCGAACAGCTCGGCGGACAGGGCGAGGATCTCCTCGCGCTTCTGCGCGCCTCGTCGCATGGGTGCCTGCTTCCGGTCAGTGGGAGCGGCGCGGTCGGCGCTCCTTCGGCCGGGCTAGTTTCACCGAAACCGAGCGCTTGCTCAAGTCAGCTGGAAGAGGAGTCCCGGTGGTCGAACCCGATCTCTCCGCGTACGTCGGCCTGGAGGCCGAGCCGCCGCGCGTCGCGCGCTACGCGGTCAACGAGGCCATGATCCGCAACTGGGTCGAGGCCCACGACGACCACAACCCGGTCTACGTCGACGACGAGGCCGCCCGCGCCACCGGCCGGCCGGGCATCGTCGCGCCGCCGGCGATGGTCTCGACCTGGGTGATGGCCGGGTTGCGCCGCTACCGCGAGATCCAGCACCGCCGCGCCACCGGCGAGACCGAGGACTTCGCCTACGCGCGGATGCTGCGCGAGCTCGACGACGCCGGCTACACCTCGGTCGTCGCCACCAACGTCGAGCAGACCTACCACCGCGAGCTGGTGCCCGGCGACCACGTCACCTGCCACTTCACGATCGAGTCCGTCTCCGAGCCGAAGCAGACCGGCCTCGGTCGCGGACTCTTCCTCACCCTGCTCAAGCGGTACGTCGACCAGCACGGTGAGGCCCTCGTCGACGAGCGGTTCCGCCTGCTGCGGTTCAACCCCGGAGGCGCCGCATGAACACCCCACGAAACTGCGGGCTTCCCCCGCTTCGCTCCTCCATCCCACACTTCCGCGGGGGCGCCGCATGAACGAGCGTCGTACGGCGGTCCCGCCGCTGATCGTCACCCAGGACAACTCCTTCTTCTTCGAGGGCGCGGCCGCGGGGCGGCTGCTGATCCAGCGCTGCGCCGACTGCGGCACGCTGCGCCACCCGCCCGGCCCGACCTGTCCGCAGTGCCGGTCGTTCGAGTGGGACACCGTCGAGTCGAGCCGACGCGGCACGCTCCACTCCTGGACGATCTCCCACCACCCGCAGGACCCGGCGTTCGAGTACCCGCTCGCCGTCGGCCTCCTCGACCTCGAGGAGGGCACCCGGCTGGTCGCCGACATCGCCGGGGTGCCCCACGACGAGCTGCACATCGGCATGCCGCTCGAGGTCGGGTTCGCCGAGCACGCGCACGGCGCCGTGCTCCCGCAGCTGCGCGCGCCGGGCGCTTCCCGGACCGAGGAGGGAGAGTCATGAGCATCCCCACCCACGACGTCGGCACGACGCTGCCCGAGCTCGCCCTCGAGCTCGACCGCACCACGATCGTCGCGGCCGCCATCGCCTCGCAGGACTTCGAGGACGTGCACCACGACCCGGGCAAGGCCGCCGAGCGCGGCACGCCGGACATCTTCATGAGCATCAACAGCAGCAACGGGTTCGTCGACCGCTACGTCACCGACTGGACCGGGCCGCGGGGGCGCATCGCCTCGGTCTCGCTGCGGCTCGGCGTGCCGGCGTTCCCGGGCGACACCCTGCGCCTGAACGGCGAGGTGCTCGCGGTCGACGGCGACCGCACCACGATCAAGGTGGTCGGGAGCAACGACCGCGGACCGCACGTCACGGCCGAGGTGGTCGTCGTGCCGACCGGGGGTGTGCGATGAGCGGCTTCTCCGGCGCCGCGGCGATCGCCGGCATCGGCGCGACCGAGTTCTCCAAGGAGTCCGGGCGCAGCGAGTGGCGGCTGGCCTGCGAGAGCGTGCTGGCTGCGCTCGACGACGCGCAGATCGGCGTCGAGGAGGTCGACGGCTTCGCGCTCTTCACGATGGAGACCAACCCCGAGATCGCGGTCGCGCGGGCGCTGGGCATCCCCGAGCTGACGTTCTTCAGCCGCATCCCCCACGGCGGCGGCGGCGCCTGCGCGCCCGTGCAGCAGGCCGCGCTCGCGGTGTCCTCCGGCGTCGCCGACGTCGTGGTGGTCTACCGCGCCTTCAACGAGCGCTCGGGCCACCGGTTCGGCTCCGGTCCGCCGCCGTTCGCCTACGTGCACAACACCGACCAGGAGTACCGCAACTGGATCAACCCCTACGGGCTGATGACGCCGGCCCAGCAGGAGGCGTTCCTGGCCCGCACCTACATGCACAAGTACGGCGCGACCAGCGAGGACTTCGGCCGGGTCTCCGTGCTGTCGCGCAAGCACGCCGCGCGCAACCCGAAGGCCTGGTTCCACGAGCGGCCGATCACGCTGGAGGACCACCAGGCCTCGCGGATGATCGCCGACCCGATCCGGCTGCTCGACTGCTGCCAGGAGAGCGACGGCGGGCAGGCGCTGGTGATCGTGAGCACCGAGCGCGCCCGCGACCTCCCGCACCCGCCGGCCGTGATCACGGCCGCAGCCCAGGGCGTCGGCCCGCAGCAGATCTCGATGAGCAGCTACTACCGCGACGACATCGACGCGATGCCCGAGGTCGAGCTGGTCGCGCGCCAGATGTGGGCGCAGGCCGGCCTCGGGCCCGACCAGATCGACGCCGCGGTCGTCTACGACGCGTTCACGCCCATGGTGCTGCTCCAGCTGGAGGAGTACGGCTTCTGCGGCCGGGGCGAGGCCAAGGACTTCATCGCCGACGGCCACCTCGAGGTCGACGGCCGGCTGCCGGTCAACACCCACGGCGGCCAGCTCGGCGAGGGCTACCTGCACGGCGTCAACGGGATCGCCGAGGGAGTGCGGCTGGTCCGCGGCACCTCGGTCAACCAGCCCGACAAGGCCGTGGACAACGTGCTCGTCACCGCCGGCTCGCCGGTGCCCCACAGCGCGATCGTGCTGAGCGCCGACCGCTGACCACTCGCACCCTCGACGAGGGAGACGGAGGAACCATGACCGACCGCATCACCTATGCCCGGGCCACGCACGGCGAGGAGGAGATCCAGGCCGTCCTCGACGTGCTCCGCAGCGGCCACCAGGGCCTGCGCATCGGCAAGCACGTCGCCTCGATGGAGGAGCGGGTCGCCGCGCTCACCGGCAAGCAGCACGGCGTGATGTGCAACTCGGGCTCCTCGGCGCTCTACCTCGCGGTCGAGCTGCTCGGGCTCCCCGAGGGCAGCGAGGTCATCACCTCGCCGCTCACCTTCTCCACCGACGTCGCGCCGCTGGTGCGCGCCGGGCTGGTGCCGGTCTTCGTCGACGTCGAGCCGGCGACCTTCAACGCCGACGCGGCGAAGATCGAGGAGCTGGTCACCGAGAGGACGGGGGCGATCCTGCTGCCCAACCTCGCGGGCAACGCGCCGGACTGGGACGCCGTACGCGCGGTCGCCGACCGGCACGGGCTCAAGGTCATCGAGGACACCTGCGACGCCCTGGGCGCCACCCTGCGCGGGACGCCGACCGGGGCGCGTGCCGACTACAGCTGCACCAGCTTCGCGATGGCCCACATCATCACCTGCGCCGGCACCGGCGGGATGGTGATGATGGACGACGAGGCCGACCGCGAGAAGGCGCTGCTGCTGCGACGGTGGGGCCGGCGCTCGGAGCCGAACCTCTTCGGCAGCAACGGCGTCGGCCGGGTCTTCCGCGAGCAGCTCGACGGGGTCGACTACGACAACGACTTCATCTTCGACGTGCTCTCGTGGAACTTCGAGCCCTCCGAGCTCGGCGCCGCCTACGGGCTCAAGCAGCTGGACAAGCTGGCGACCAACTACCGGCGTCGCAAGTCGACATTCGAGGCGTACACCGCCGCGTTCGGCGCCCACCCCGAGCTCTTCACGACGCCGGTCGAGCAGCCCGGTCTCGACACGGCCTGGCTGTGCTACCCGGTGCTCGTCAATGCCGACGCGCCGTTCTCCCGAAGCGACCTGCAGGAGTCGATCGAGGCCGACGGCATCGACACCCGCACCGTGTGGAGCGGCAACGTCACCCGACACCCGATGATGGACGGCGTCACCCACCGGGTGCCGGACGACGGCCTGCCGTACGCCGACGCCGTCTTCGAGCGGGGCATGAGCCTGGGCATGAGCCACGGCCTCTCCGACGCGGACGTCGAGCGCGTCACCGACGCGGTGCACCGCTTCGCCGCCCGGTGGGCCTGATGGCCGCACTCGCGGACACGACGCCGGTCCTGCTCGACGCGGCTCGCACGCCGTTCGGCCGGCGCGAGGGCTGGCTGGCGCCCGTGCACGCGGCCGAGCTGCTCGGCCGCGCCCAGACCGGCGTGCTCGACCGGCTCGGGCTGGACCCGCAGCGGGTCGACCAGGTCGTCGGCGGCTGCGTGACGCCCGTGGGCGAGCAGTACGGCCACGTGACCCGGACCGCCTGGCTGCACGCCGGGCTGCCGCCCGAGACGGGTGCGACCACGATCGACGCGCAGTGCGGCACCGCCGCCCAGGCGACCCTGCTGCTCGCCGGCCAGATCGCCATGGGCGCCGTCGACGTCGGCGTCGCCTGCGGCGTCGAGCTGATGTCGCGGGTGCCGCTGACCCCCAAGTCCGGCACCGGGCTGGGTACGCCGCGCCCCGCGAGCTGGGCGCTCGACACCCCGGACCAGTACACCGCCGCCGACCGCATCGCCGCGCACCGTGGCCTGACCCGCGCCGACCTCGACGCCTTCGGGCTGCGTTCGCAGCAGCGCGCGCGGGCCGCCTGGGACGCGGGGCTCCTCGCCGACCAGGTGCTGCCGGTGGCCGTCGCGGCGGACGACGGCACGACGACCGTCGTCGACCGTGACCAGGGCTTGCGCGAGACCAGCCTCGAGGCCCTCGCCGGACTGCGGCCGACCCGCGAGGGCGGGCTGCACACCGCCGGCACCTCCTCGCAGGTCAGCGACGGCGCCAGCGCCGCGGTGCTCGCGTCAGCCGCGGCGGCCCGCGACCTCGGCCTTACCCCGCGCGCGCGGATCCTCGCGCACTGCGTCGTCGGCGGCGACCTGGAGCTGATGCTGGACGGTCCGGTGCGCGGCGGCCGGATCCTGCTGGACCGTCTCGGGATGAGCGTGGCCGACATCGACGTCTTCGAGGTCAACGAGGCGTTCGCGTCGGTGCCGCTCTCCTTCGCCCGCGTGCACGGGGTCGACGAGGACCGGCTCAACCCGACGGGCGGCGCCATCGCGGTCGGCCACCCGGCCGGCGCGACCGGCATCCGGCTGATCGCGACCGCGCTCGGCGAGCTGGCGCGGCGGGACGCCTCGGTGGCGATGGTGGCGATCTGCGCGTCGGCCTCGACCACGTGCCTGGTGTTGGAGCGACTGGCATGAACACCCCACGAAACTGCGGGCTTCCCCCGCTGCGCTCCTCCAACCCACACTTCCGCGGGGACCCCGCATGAGCACCTCGGCCGGCCTCGCGACGACCGAGGTCCAGCGCGACCTCGCCGAGGTCGCGCGGCGTAGCACCTCCTGGGAGCAGGTGGTCGAGCTCGGCCTGCACGCCGTGCACCTGCCCGAGGAGCTCGGCGGTGGCGGTGGCCTCGCCGAGCTGGCCGTGGTGGTCGAGGAGCTCGGCCGCTCGCTCGCTCCCGTCCCGCTCCTGCCGACGGTCGTCGCCAGCGCCGTCGTGGCCGGCAGTGCCGCCGGGTCTGCTCGGTCCGAGGCGCTCACGGCGTACGCCGACGGTGCGACCGGGGTCGTCGTCGGCGGCGCCGGGCTCCTCGCGCGCTCAAATGGCGCGGGCTGGCGGGTCGACGGTCTCAGCGCCCCGACCTCCGGCCTCCCGGGCGCCGATGTGGTGCTCGTCCACGCGCCCACCGCCGACGGCGGCGAGGTGTGGTGGCATCTGCGCCCCGGGCCCACCGCCGTCGTCCAGGACCGCCACGCGGTCGACCTGACCCGGTCCTGCGGGGTCCTCGTCCTCGACGGACACGTGGTCGAGCCGGACGACGTGCTGACTCCGCCAGCGCCGCCGACCCGCGACCTCCTGACCAACGCTCTCCACGCCGCCGAGGCCGTCGGGCTCGGCCGGTGGCTGCTCGACACCGCGGTCGAGCACGTGCGGACGCGCCACCAGTTCGGCCGGCCGATCGGCTCCTTCCAGGCGATCCACCACAAGGTGGCGCTGATGCTCGTGCGCCTCGAGACCGCCACCGCGGCCGCCTGGGACGCCGCACGAGCCGCCGGCAGCACGCCCGAGCAGCAGGCGCTGGCCGCCGCCCAGGCCGCGCTGGCCGGGCCGCCGGCCGCGGTCGACCTGGCGGTGGAGTGCGTGAGCCTGCTCGGCGCGATCGGCTTCACCTGGGAGCACGACGCCCACCGCTACTGGCGGCGGGCCCTCGCGCTGGCGACCGCGGTCGGGCCGGAGTCCACCTGGGCGCGCCGGCTCGGCGAGCTGTCCCGGCTCCATGCCCGCGACTTCGCGCTCGTCCCCGGCGACGCCCTGCCCGACCTGCGCGCCGAGATCGCGCCCGCCCTCGACGCGGCGGCCGGCCTGGCCGCGGACGAGGGCGTGATGACCGGGTGGGGCCCGGTCCGCGGCGGCCCGCGTCGCGCCGCGCTCGCGGAGGCGCGGCTCGTCGCGCCGCACTACCCGGCCCCCTGGGGCCGCGACGCCGGGCCGCAGGAGCAGGCGGTGATCGCGCAGGAGCTCGCCCGGCGCGGCATCCCGCAGCCCACCACCGTCATCGGAGAGTGGGTGCTGCCGACCCTCCTCGAGCACGGCACCGACGGGCAGCGTGAGCGCTTCGTGTGGCCGACGCTGCGCGGCGAGATCGTCTGGTGCCAGCTCTTCAGCGAGCCCGGGGCGGGCTCCGACCTCGCCGGCCTGTCCACCAGGGCCCGCCGCGTCGAGGGTGGGTGGATGCTGACCGGCCAGAAGGTGTGGAACTCCTACGCCCACGAGGCGGACTGGGGCGTCTGCCTGGCGCGGACCGATCCCGCCGCGCCCCGCCACGCCGGCATCTCCTACTTCCTCGTCGACATGCGCGGCGCCGGGGTCGACGTCCGGCAGATCCGGCAGGTCACCGGGCAGGCGGAGTTCAACGAGGTCTTCCTCGACGACGTGTTCGTGCCCGACGACTGCGTGGTCGGACAGCCCGGCGACGGCTGGCGCCTGGCCACCACGACCCTCGCCAACGAGCGGCTCAACATGGGCGCGGCGCTCGGCCACGGCGGCGCGACCCTGCTGCGCCGCGCGATCGACGACGGCACGTGCGCCGCGACGCCGGAGGAGGCGCTGCGCGTGCTGGGAGAGAGCACCTCACGCGAGATGGCGCTGTCCGCGCTGGTCCTGCGCGGCGCGCTCGCCCGGCTCGACGGCCAGGACCCGGGGCCGACCGTCAGCGTCCAGAAGGTCTGGAACGCGATCGCCCAGCGCGACGGGTCGCGCGCCCTCGTCGGCGTGCTCGGCCCGCAGGGCGCGATCGACGACCCGGCCACGCCGTACGCCCTCGACCACCTGGGCCTGCCGGCGGTGCTCTTCGGCGGCGGCACCATCGAGATCCAGCTCAACGTCATCGCCCGCCGGGTCCTCGGGCTGCCCGGCGAGCCGCGGAAGCCAGCGCCCACCCCCGTCGCCAAGGAGCCGACCCGTGCACCCTGACCTCTCGCCGCGCTCGAAGGCGCTGCGCGCCGAGCTGCGCGCCTACTTCGACCGCACCATCGACGACGCCGACCGGCGCGCCCTCGTCGACCAGACCGAGGGCGGCCCGGTCTTCGACCGGATCCTGCGGCGGATGGGCGCCGACGGCTGGCTCGGGCTCGGGTGGCCGGAGGAGTACGGCGGCCGCGGCGACGACCCCGAGGCGCTCTACGTGTTCTACGACGAGGTGATCCGCGCGAACGCCCCGCTCTCGCTGGTCACGCTCAACACCGTCGCGCCCGCCCTGATGAAGCACGGCACCCGGGCGCAGAAGGACTTCTTCCTGCCGCCGATCCTCGCCGGCGAGCTGATCTTCGCGATCGGCTACACCGAGCCCGGCGCCGGCACCGACCTCGCCTCCCTCAGCACGCGCGCCGTCGTCGAGGGCGACGAGCTGGTCATCAACGGCCAGAAGATCTTCACCAGCGCGGGCGTCTACGCCGACTGGGTGTGGCTCGCCGTGCGCACCGACCCCGACGCGCCGCGGCACCGGGGCATCTCGGTGGTGCTGGTGCCGACCAGCGCGCCGGGCTTCTCCGTGACCGAGATCCACACCGTCGGCGGCATCAGCACCTCGGCGACGTACTACGACGACGTCCGGGTGCCGTTGACCAACGTCGTCGGCGACCTCAACCAGGGCTGGAGCCTGATCACCGATCAGCTCAACCACGAGCGCGTGGCGCTCGCCGCGCGCGGCGGCATCGCCAACGAGCTCTACGACCAGGTGCTCGAGTGGGCGCAGCACGAGACGTACGGCGACGGCGTGGTTTACGACCTCCCCTGGGTGCGCAGCACGCTGGCCGACGTCTACGCGCTGCTCAGCGCGACCTCGCTGGTCAACCTCCGCCTGGTCGCCGACGTCGCCGGCAACACCCTCGGCGGCGGCGACTCCGCGGCCGCGAAGGTGCGGGGCACCGAGGCGGTCGTGGAGGCCTACGGACGGCTGCAGGAGGTGCTCGGCGCCACCGGCGTCCTACGACCCGGCAGCGTCGGCGCCGCGCTCGAGGGTCGCGTCGAGACGCTCGGGCGGCGTGCGCAGAACAACACGTTCGGCGGCGGCACCAACGAGGTGATGCGCGAGATCGTGGCGGCCAAGTGCCTCGGCATGACCGTCGGGGCGCGGCGTATCGAGAAGAAGGAGACGGCATGAGCACCCCACGAACTCGCGGGCTTCCCCCGCTCCGCTCCGCCAGCCCGCGATTCCGCGAGGACCCCGCATGACCGCCGTGGGGGAGCGCACCGAGGGCCTGGACTTCGCGCTCGACCCCGACCTGGTGGAGCTGCGGACGCTGGCCGAGCGGATCCTCGCCGACCGCGCCGACGTGGACCGCGTCCGTCAGGTGGAGGAGTCCGCGGGCGGCTTCGACGCCGATCTCTGGTCGCGCCTGGCCGACGCCGGGCTGTTGGCGGCCGCGCTGGCCGACGAGGTCGGTGGCGCCGGGCTCGGGATGCTCGGCCTCGTCACCCTGCTCGAGCAGCAGGGCCGCCGGGTCGCGCCGATCCCGTTGGCCGACGTGCTCGCGGGCGCCGCCGTGCCGATCGCCCGGTGGGGGAGCGCCGCGCAGCGGGAGCACTGGCTGCCCGGACTGCTGTCGGGCTCACTCGTCGTGACGGCTGCCTTCGACGAGACGGCCGGCACGCTGACCGCGCAGCCGGTCGCCGACGGCTGGGTGGTGAGCGGTCGGCTGGCCGCGGTCGCCGCCGCCCCGGTCGCGGACGCCGTCGTGGCGCCGGCCCGCACGCCGGACGGCAGCACGGTGGTGCTCGTCGTCCCGCTCGACGCCGACGGCGTGACCCGCCAGGTCGTGGCCGCGACCGACCGCCGCAGCTGTGGCGCGGTCAGCTTCGCGCGGGCCGGTGCGGCGGCCCTGGGCGCCGACGTCGCCGACGGCGTCGACGTCGCCGCGTGGGTCCGGCGCCGGCTGCGGGTGGCGTCGGCCGCGGTGCAGCTCGGCGTCTGCGAGGAGGCGCTCGCCACGACCGCGGCGTACGTCTCCGAGCGGGTCCAGTTCGGACGACCGATCTCGACCAACCAGGCCGTGGCCGTCCGTGCCGCCGACGCCTACCTGGACACCGAGGCCCTCCGGCTCACGACCCAGCACGCCGCGTGGCTGCTGGACCGCGGCGAGGAGGAGGCCGCCGAGGCCGCCAGCCTCGTCGCCAAGCACTGGGCCGGCCGCGGCGGGCTGCGCGTCGTGCACGCCACCCAGCACCTCCACGGCGGCATCGGCGCCGACGTCGACTACCCGATCCACCGCTACTTCCTGTGGGGACGGCAGGGCGCCTTCGCGCTCGGCAGCCCCGGAGCGGTGGCCGCGGAGCTCGGGGAGCTGCTCCCCGACGCGCCGCGGATCGGCGCACCGGAGCAACCGTGACGACCGTCGACGACGCCGGCGACCTCCGCTCCGTCTTCACCTCGGCCGAGGCCGCCCGGCCCGGTCTCCGCGAGCAGCTGGAGGCCGGGCGCCGACTGGTGCGGGCGACCCGGCGACTGATGCGCGCGGCGGCCGTCACGGCCGTCGACGCCGCCGACCTCGCCCGGGCGGAGCGGGCGGTCGACGACGTCAGCCGGCGACTGGAGCAGCGGGTCCGGAGCCGGCCGGTGCGGGTCTCGCTCGACGACGACGCCACCGCGCGAGTCCGTGCCGGCGAGCCCTGGGAGCACTTCGCGTTCAACCCGTTGGGCATCCCGCTGCGGATGCGGCTCGACGGCGACACCGTGCGGGCCCGTCTCCGGCTGGAGCCCCACCACGAGGGACCGCCCGACCTGCTGCACGGCGGTTTCAGCGCCGCCCTGATGGACGCGCTGCTCGGCACGCTCGTGCAGGTGCAGGGGATCGTGGCCGTCACCGCCGGCCTCGACGTCCGGTTCCTGCGTAGCGTGACGGTCGACGAGACCGTCGACCTGGGCGGACGGATCGCCGAGGTCGACGGCCGCAAGGTCAGGGTCGACGGGTGGATCGACCACGAGGGCGTGCGGTGCGTGGAGGCGCGCGCACTCTTCGTCGCGGTCGACAGGCAACCGGGGTGAGCCCCGGGGAGGAGGGCCGGATGGCGACACGCGACGAGGTGGTCGCTCGGCTGACCGCGCCCGGCGCGCCGTACGAGATCGGCCGCGAGGACGTCCGCGGCCAGCAGCTCGAGGTCTTCACGCGCCGTCAGCGCTCGCTCGCCGAGCTGGTGCGAGACTCGGCCCGCTTCGGCGAGCGGGAGTACCTCGTCTCCACCGACGACCGGGTGACCTTCACCGAGCACCACGCCCGGGTCGCCGCGCTCGCCACCGCCCTGCGGGAGGAGTACGCCGTGCGCCCCGGCGACCGGGTCGCGATCTGCGCGGCCAACCGGCCGGAGTGGGTGGTCGCGTTCTGGGCGACCGTCTGCGTCGGCGCGGTGGCGGTCGGCATGAACTCGATGTGGGCGCCGGGCGAGATGCGCCACGGCCTGGGGCTGTCGGCTCCGCGGCTGATCTTCGCCGACGCCCGCCGGCGCGCGCTGCTCGGCGAGGTCGACCTCCCGGTCGTCGACCTGGACGACGACCTGCCGGTGCTGATCGCGCGGCACCGCGGCGCCGCGCTGCCCGACGTACCGGTCGCGGAGGACGATCCGGCCGTCATCCTCTTCACCAGCGGGACGTCGGGGCGGCCGAAGGGGGCCACCCACTCCCACCGCAACGTGATTGCGGCGCTGTGGTTCCACCTGCTCAACGACGCGGTGGCGGCCGAGCTCGGCAACCCGCCGCGGGACCGGCGGTTCCTGCTCGCCACGCCGCTCTTCCACATCGCCGCCCTGCACAACCTCGCCGTGATCCGGCTCGCGGTCGGCGACACGGCCGTCGTGCACCTGGGCCGCTTCGACATCGACGAGGTGCTGCGGCTGGTCGAGCGGGAACGGGTGACCAACTGGGGCGCGGTGCCGACGATGATCAGCCGCCTGGTCGAACGGGCCGAGCGGCAGGGGCTCGACGACCTCGACCTCTCGTCACTGCGCACGATCTCGGTCAGCAGCGCCCCGTCGTCGCCCACGCTCAAGGACCGGCTCCGGGCCGTGCTCCCGGTCGCCGGCCGCACGCTCGGCACGACGTACGGGCTCACGGAGTCGTCGTGCGCGGCGACGCTCGCGACGCCGGCCGAGCTGCTCGCCGACCCGCAGACCGTCGGGCGGGCCGTCCCCACGATGGAGGTCGAGGTCCGCGGCAGCGACGGGGGCCCGCTGCCGCCCGGGTGCGAGGGCGAGGTGCACCTGCGCGGGCCGCTGGTGATGCTGGGCTACTGGGACGACCCGAACGCGACGGCCGCTGCGATGAAGCCGGAGGGGTGGTTCGGCACGGGCGACCTCGGGACGCTGCGCCAGGACGGTCACCTCTACATCTCGAGCCGCCGCTCCGACCTGATCCTGCGTGGCGGCGAGAACGTCTACCCGGCCGAGGTGGAGGACCAGCTCGTCACCCACGAAGCCGTCGCCGAGTGCATCGTGATGGGCATCCCCGACGCCGACTTCGGCGAGGCGGTCGCCGCCGTCGTCGTGCTCCACGACGACGCGGTCGCGACCGAGGCCGACCTGGTCGAGCACCTGCGTCCGCGGCTGGCGCGCTACAAGCTCCCCACCCACTGGGTCCTGACCGCGACCCCGCTCCCGCGCAACGCCACCGGCAAGGTCATGCGCCGCGAGGTCGCGCTGTGACCGAGCCGTCGGCGGGGTGAGACCCGTGGAGTTGGTGGCCTCGTGGCCGTCCCACATGGCCCTGCGTGACATCGGTGCCTACGCCCGGCGCGTCGAGGGCCTCGGCTTCGACGTGCTGCACGTCCCCGAGACCGTCCACGACCCGTTCGTGGCGGCGGCGCTGGCGCTGACGCACACGTCGCGGCTGATCGTGCGCACCAGCATGGTCGTCGCCTTCCCGCGCAGCCCGATGCTCACGGCGTACGCCGCCTGGGACCTGGTCGCGCTGTCCGGCGGGCGCTTCGAGCTCGGGATCGCCTCGCAGGTGCGCGGCAACATCGTCGGGCGCTTCTCCACCGAATGGTCCGAGCCGGTCGCCCGGATGCGCGACTACGTCGCCTCGCTACGCGCCATCTTCGGCTCGTTCCAGACCGGAGAGCCGCTGCACCACATCGGCAGCCACTACCGGTTCGACCGGCTGCAGCCCTACTTCAACCCCGGCCCGCTCGACCATCCCGCGCCCCCGATCTGGACCGGCGGCGTCAATCGGCGCATGTGCGTGCTGGCGGGTGAGGTGGCCGACGGGTTCGTGTGCCACCCGACGAGCTCACTCCCGCGGGTCCTCGAACGTCGCACCCTGCCCGCCCTCGCCGAGGGCGCCCGCACTGCCGGGCGCAGCGTCGGCCCGCGCGTCGTGGCCGGACCGCAGCCGATCATGGCGGCGACCGCCGACGATCTCGCCACCGCCCTCGACCGTCGGCGCCCCGAGCTCGGCTTCCTCTACAGCACCCCGGCCTATCGCCGGCAGCTCGAAGAGGTCGGCCTCCCCGAGCTGGGGGCGACGCTGTCGCGGCTCGCGCAGCAGGCGCAGTGGGACGACCTCGGCGCCCACCTGACCGACGACGTCGTCGGTCGGCTCGTGCCGGTCGGGACCTACGCCGACATGCCGGACCTCCTCGCCGAGTGGTACGCCGGCCGGTGCGCCGGGCTCGTGCTGACCGTGCCCGACCACACCGACGACGACCACCACTACCGGGTGCTCGTGGAACGCTGCCGCGCCATCCCGTCCGCTCCGGCGCGATGGTCCGGCAGCGTCGACGACCCTGACCTCTCGGGCAGTTCCTGACGTTCTGGGGTGTTGCAACGGCCGAGA
>NZ_JARGER010000038.1 GCF_029210375.1 Nocardioides sp. YIM 152315
CCCCACGCATCGGCGAGCGAAGCCGCCACCCAGCTCGAAACCACCCCAGTCGTGCAGGTCTCGGTGGTTTCGAGACGGGGCTTCGTCCCTCCTCAACCACCGTCACGGTGCGCCCCGGTAGCACCTCGAGCACCTCTCGCCGGCCCCCGGAGTCCGGATCGCCCGAGGCGTCGCCGGCGACGACGAGCCCGGCACCTGGAGGGTGCCGGGCCGCCACCGCGCCAGTCATCGGGGGATTCGGCGCGGCGTGCGTCGGGTCACGCCCCCGGACCACTCCCGGGCGGACCCGCGATCACGTCGAGACCGTGGCCGGAGGCCCTGACCAGGTCGGGCATCGAGAAGGTCGGACCCGTCGACGGCAGGATGGGCCGCCAGGTCGGGTCCAGGCGGTGGTAGGACGACGGGTCGCGCGACAGGATCCCGAGGAAGACCTCGGCGACGATGCGACCGCCGACCGGCCCGAGGTGGTGGCCGTTCGCCCGCACCCGCGCCTCGCGGAGGATGTAGTACCACAGCGGGGCAGGGCCACCGCCGGGCAGCGCGAGCTCGGCGGTCGTGAGGGGCGCGACTCCCATCGCGGCGGCCACGTCCTGACCGGACGGGAGCGCCAACCGCGCACCGCGGGTGAGGTTGCGGTCGATGAGCGACGGCCGGTCGCCGCCGATCTCGACCGGCAGGTTCGCCAGCGGATTGGCCAGCTTCGTGTCGATCAGCCGCGTCATCTGGAGCACGCTGTCGCCGGCGCCGTCGACCTCGAAGAACCGTCGCCACTCGATCGTCCAGAGCGGCGGGAGGATGCGGAACCCACCGAACTGCCGGAGCAGGTTGGCGGGGTCCGACGACGACCCGGGCAGGAACGTCGAGAGGCCCTGGACCAGCGAGTTCAGGGAGTACCGACCGCGGACCTGGGAGTGGCCGAAGCGGTAGGCGGCCACGGCGAACTCCACGGGCAGGTACGGCGCCGCCGACTTCGCGTCGTAGTGCCTCAGGTGCACCCGGGGGACGTCCCCGGTCTCGTCGAGCACCGAGTCGAGCATCTCCTGGCCGACCGTGCGACGGAGGAAGTCGTGGACGACGACCCACTGGTAGTGCCAGCGGACGATGCGCTGGGCGGTCTCGAAGGTGCTCTCGCTGCCCCGGCGCAGGTCGGGCTCCGCGCGTACCTTCTCGACCATCTTGTTGTGGAACTTGAGCATCGTCAGCTGGAGCTGGCCGACGAAGGTGTTCTCGTCGTTGCGGGGGTCGCCGATCAGCGCCGTGTGCTGGGAGTTGCGCGGCAGGTCGTGCTCGTTGTCGTGCTCCCCGATCAGCATCATGCCCTCGAAGCCGGGCCGCTTGTCGTACATGAACGCGTCGTCGGCCGGTCCGCGGCCGTACAGGCTGTCGAGGTCGAATCGGGGCGACCGGAAGTTGGTCAACGCGTCCGGATCGTTCTGGCGGGTCAGGCTCGAGACCGGGTCGAAGGTCAGGTCGTGGTCGATGAACTGGCCCAGGTAGGTGTAGCCGGCCGGGATCGTGGGGTTGCTGAGCGCGGGGTCACCGCCGGCGGCGTCCTCGGTCATGACCGCCGCGATCTCGGCGATCCTCTCCTTCGTCGGGACGTAGGGCGGCAGCCGGAACATCCGGCCGAACCGGCCCTCGAACAGCTGGGAGACCGGCAGGTAGGCCAGGCCGCGCTGCTCGTAGCCGTGTCCTCGGGCCGGGCGGTGGGGTGAGCCGAACCCGCGAGAGGACGCGGCCTGGTTCACCAGCTCCTCGGTCGGTCGACCGTCGACGTCGCGGCGCGCTCCGGGCGCCTTGCGCGTGGTCGTCTTCCGTCTGGTCGTCTTCTTGGCGGCCGTCTTCGCGGCGGCCTTCGTGGGAGCCATGCGTGCTCCTCCGGTAGAACTGGTCGGTGGCGTGGTGCGAGACCCGGCTGCGCTGACAGCGCACCGGGACGTGGCGCGCCGCACCTGGCGCGTCGTCAGGTCTCCCCGTGCGGACAAGGCGGCGCCCGTGCGCGCCCGCGGTTGTCCAGAACGCACCCACTCTTCCCCCGCTCACCCGACGAGGCAATAGTCCGTTCTAGTCAGACAGCCGCCGGCACTCTGTGGATCTCCCGCCGAGTCCGTCGGGGTCGACGGCGCTATTCTCGGGGTGACGGTCGGCGATCGACCGCCGGACGAGGGAGCCGTACCCGGAGCGCGACAAGACGGCCACCGAGGAGTGGTCATGACGTGGCTCGTGCTGGTTCTCTCCGGCGTGCTCGAGGCGGTCTGGGCGATCGCCCTGGCCAGGACCGAGGGGTTCACGCGGCTGGTGCCGTCGCTGGTCTTCGCGGTCGCGATCGTCGCGAGCATGGGCGGGCTGGCGTTCGCGATGCGGACCCTGCCCGTCGGCACGGCGTACGCCGTCTGGGTCGGCATCGGCGCAGCACTGACGGTTGCCTTCGGCATGGCCACCGGCGACGAGGCGGTCAGCACCGTCAAGGTGCTGCTCCTGCTCGGTCTCGTCGGCTGTGTCGTGGGTCTGAAGCTGACCCACTGACGCACCGGGCGGCACCCCGAGCACCGCGCCGCTCAGGCCCGCACGGGGGCAGCCGTGCACTCGTCCGCGTGCGCGTCGAGGACGACGCGGCGGCGATCGTCCGGTGGGCAGAAGGGCAGGGCGAGGCCACTGATCACCGCCGCCCCGGCGAGCGCCAGCGGGTAGCCGCTGCGGTCGATGGCGAGGCCGGCGAGCACCGGCCCGGCGAGGGTGCCGAGCGTCAGGGCCGTGCTCACCGCCGCGAGGCCGGCCGCGGGATGCTCGTCGAAGACCTTGGCGCTCCAGACACCGTGGGCGGCGATGACCGCCGCGTAGAAGCCGCCGAACAGCGCGGCCGCCACGAGCGCGGCGGCGACGTCGGCGGTGGCCACGCCGAGCAGACCCAGCGAGACGGCGAGCAGCACGATCGACCCGAGGTAGCTCGGCCGCAGCCCCAGGCGGTCGAACGCGATCCCGCTCGCCGAGCCCAGCAGCATGGCCGCGCCGCAGACGGCGTACACCACCCGGGCCGGCGTGGCCGCGATCCCGGCGTCCTGCATGGCGTCGACGCTGAAGACCCACCACACGGAGCTGCCCGCGCCCACGAGCACGGCCGAGAGCAGGAGCGGCCGCGAGCGCGGGCAGAGGAACCAGCTGGGGCTCAGCTGCGGCCGGCGCAGCGGTACGTCGTCCTTCGGCGGCGCCAGCCGGGTCGCGGCGACGCCGGCGACCACGGCGATCACCACGAAGCTCGCCCAGGCGACCCGCCACTGGTCGCCGGCGAGGATCGCCACCGGCCCCGCGAGTGCCACGCCCCACCCGGTGCCGGAGCTGATCGTCGACCACACCACCGCGCGGCGCGGCGCGTCGACGTGGCGATCCACGATGTCGGCGTACGGCGGGAAGGCCATCCCGGCCGCGGCGCCGGCGACCAGGACGCCGGCGGCGACCGCCCAGGTGTGGTGGGCGACGGCGATCACCCCCATGCCCGCCGCGGCCGACGCCGCGGCTCCCGCCACCGCCACCCGCGTGCCGAGCCGGGACGCCAGCGGCACCACGGCCGCATTGGCGACCAGGTAGGCGAGGTAGCCGAGTGACGAGATCAGGCCGGCGGTGCCGGGACCGATGCCGAGGTCGGACTTCATGTCGGGCAGCAGCAGACCGTAGCCGTAGCGCGCCAGCCCGAAGGTCACCGCGATCATCGACGTGCCCGGGAGCAGGACGGTCGCGGTGGCGACGACCCGAGTGGTCGCACTGGTGTCAGTCATGGCTGTCCCCCCGGTGCTTGGTGTGGTCCAGCGGGCAGGCTCGTCCCCCGGCGCGACACGCGCCGCGGTCGCAGAGGCGACACGTGCGCATGGCCTCGGGGAAGGCGTCCGTCGACGCCTCGACCATGCGTTCCAAGGCGCGTTCGAGGTGGTCCCGCGCCCGGTCGTCCAGCGGCGCCACGCATGCGGCCAGCACCTCGGCGCGGTCGCGCACCACCCGCCGCGCGAGGGCCTCCCCGTCCGCGGTGAGCCGCAGGCGGCGCTGCCGGGTGTCGCTGCCGGGCGACCGGACCACCCACCCGGCGGCGACCAACCTGTCGACCAGCCTGGTGGACCCCGAGCTCGTGAGCGCCAGCACCTCACCCAGCCACGACACGGTCCGGTCCGGGCGGGCCAGCAGGGTCGTCACGGCGGCCTGGTCGGAGGCGGACAACCCCGCCTCTCGGCCCGCGGCCGTCATCCGGTCGGCGACGGCGAGCGACCAGGCTCCGAGCAGGTTCTCCAGGCGTGGCATCACCCCATGCTGGTTTAATTGCCTGACGCAGTCAAATAATTATCCGGGCGCGGCCAGCAGGCCCAGGCTCAGCAACAGCTTGTCCCGTGGGTCGGAGAGCGAGCGGCCGGTGAGCTCCTCGATCTGCTTCGCGCGGTAGATGACCGTGTTGCGGTGGCAGTAGAGCGCCTCGGCCGCGTGCTTGGCGGAGCCGTCGTGTTCGAGCAGGGCGGCGAGGGTCTGCCGGAGGGTGTCGGCGACGTGCGCCGGCTGGGCGAGGATCGGCGCGACGGTCTCGCGGACGAGCAGCGCGGCGACCTCGGGATGTCCGGCGAGCAAGACCTCGGGCAGGCGCTGGCTGACGGCGGCCACGGCGGGAGAGCCGATCGGGAGGGTGTCGGTGGCGCGGGCGGCGAGCTGGAAGGCGGTGGCGAAACCGGCCACGCCGTCGGGCGACGAGGCGACCGCGGCGCGGCCCGTGGCGAACGGCGCCAGCAGCGCGACCAGGTCGGCGTCGCGCGGGAGGTGGTCGCCGGCGAGCAGGCCGAAGTAGAGGCCGCCGCGGACGTGCCAGTGGGAAATGAGCCCGTGCCGCTCGAGGCGGTCGGTCGGAGCGATCAGCGGTTCGTCGAGCGAGCCGTCGTACGGCGCGACCACGCACGCGACCGCCATCTCGGAGCCGATGCCGAGCACCTCGCGGGCCTCGGTCGCGAAGTCCGGGTTGGCACCACGACCCTCGGCCAGCGCGTCGAGCGTGCTCTGCTGCCGGTGCAGGTCGCGGCGGTGGAGGCGGACGCTCTCGCGCCGGTAGGCCTCGATGAAGACGGCGTTCTGCACGTCGAGGGCCGACCACACCTGCTGCCCGGCGACGAGCAGGACCTGCTCCTCGACGTTGTCGCGCGCCCCCTGGGCGAGCAGCGCCTCCCACAGCACGCGGGTGCCGAGTGTGTAGGCGTTGAGGACGAGCTCCATCGGGATGCCCTGGCGGGCGCGCCTGCGTCCGGTCTCGCGCCACAGCTCCGCGGTCAGGTGGGTGGCGTTGGCGACGCCGGCCATCGCCTCGATGCCACGCCGGATGTGCTCGCGGGTGCTGGCCCGCACGTCGACCTGGAACTCCGGCCCCGTGCGCTCGTAGAACTCCGCGTCCTTCTCCAGCAGCGACAGGCAGATGTCGTCGGCGACGGCGTCGGCCTGCCCGAGCACGGACATCCACGCCTCCGCGACCTGGGCCTCGAGCGCAGGCGTCACCTCCCCGGCGAACGGACGCATGCACGCACCTTCGCACCCGGAGCACAAAATGCGCCACCACCCGGGGCAGTGCGTGGCGCTCCGCCCGACAGTCACTGTGCCCGGCGCCCAATGCGCATCCTGTGCGCTCGGACCAAGGTGGTCCCCGTCACAGTCCGGGCGTAGGAGGTGCGATGGAGGAGCCGGCCGGCTTCACCATGCGGGACGTGACCGTCACCTTCGGCGGTCTGACCGCGCTCTCCGAGGTCTCGCTGACCGCGCGGCCGCGGCAGGTGCTCGGCGTGATCGGACCCAACGGCGCCGGCAAGACCACCCTCTTCAACGTCGCGTGCGGCTTCGTCACCCCCGACTCCGGCGCCCTCACCTGGCGCGGGCGGCAGCTGCAGCGTCTGCGCCCCCACGACCTCGCCGGTCTCGGCATCGCGCGCACCCTGCAGGGCCTGGGGCTCTTCGACCGGATGACCGTGCTCGACAACGTGCTGGTCGGTGCCGACCACATCGGCCGCGCGGGCTTCTGGTCCGGCCTGCTCGGCGCGCCCCGCGCTACCCGCGACGAGGCACGGCTGCGCGAGCGCGCGCTCGCCGCGCTCGACGAGCTCGGCGTCGCGGCGTACGCCGACCGCTCCCCCGCCAGCCTCCCGTACGCCCTGCGCAAGAAGGTCTCCCTGGCCCGCGCGCTGGTCGCCGAGCCGGCGCTGCTACTCCTGGACGAGCCGGCCAGCGGGCTCTCCGACGAGGAGATGGCCGACCTCGGCGAGCGGCTGCGCGGGCTCACCGACCGGATGGCCGTGATGCTCGTGGAGCACCACATGGACCTGGTGATGTCGGTCTGCGACGACCTCGTCGTGCTCGACTTCGGCCGGGTGATCGCGACCGGCAGCCCGGCCGACGTCCGCGACGACCCGGCTGTGCGCGCCGCCTACCTGGGCGAGGCGGTCGAGGCCGAGCCCTCCCGGGGCAAGGGCGCCTGACGTGCTCGAGGTCCGCGAGCTCTCGGCGTCGTACGGCGCGGTGCGGGCGCTGCGCGAGGTCACCTTCACCGCGCCCACGGGCGAGGTGACCGCGGTCCTCGGCGCCAACGGGGCGGGCAAGACGACGCTGCTGCGCACGATCACCGGGCTCGTGAAGGCGCAGTCCGGCGGCGCGACGTACGACGGGCGCGAGCTGACCCGCACCGCGCCCGAGCTGATGCCCGGCCTGGGCATCGCGCACGTGCCCGAGGGCCGAGGCGTGATCACCGAGCTCACCGTCGAGGAGAACCTCCGCCTCGGCGGGCTCGGCCGACGCCGCGGCCGGGTCCGCGCCGAGGAGCTGGAGCGCGTCTACGACCTCTTCCCCGCCCTCGCCGACCGGCGCAACGCCCTCGCCCACACGCTGTCCGGCGGCGAGCGCCAGATGCTCGTGCTCGGCCGCGCGCTGATGGCGGACCCCAAGGTGCTGCTCCTGGACGAGCCGTCGCTCGGCCTCGCGCCGCGCATTGTCGCGCAGCTCTTCGAGCTCGTGCAGTCGCTGGTCGTCGGCCACGGCCTCACCGTGGTGCTCGTCGAGCAGAACGCCCGCAGCGCCCTGTCCATCGCCCACCGTGGCGTCGTCCTCAGCCTCGGCGAGGTCGTCGTCGACGAGCGCGCCGACGTGCTGGCCGGCGACGACCAGCTCCGCCACGCCTACCTCGGCTTCTGACGGGAGGAGACCGTGCAGCAGTTCGTCAACACCGTCCTCGGCGGCCTGACGCTCGGCATGGTGTACGCCGCATTCGCCCTCGCCCTGGTGCTGATCTGGCGCTCCACGCGCATCGTCAACTTCGCCCAGGCGCCGATGGCGATGGTCACGACGTTCATCGCCCTCCAGATCATCGAGGCGGGCCACTCCTACTGGCTCGGCTTCGCCGCCGCTCTCCTCGCCGGTCTCGTGCTCGGTGCCGTCGTCGAGCGGGTGCTCATCCGGCCGGTCGAGGGCAAGGCCGAGATCAACGCCGTCATCCTCACCCTCGGCCTCTTCATCGTGATCCACGCGCTCGCGGCGGTGATCTTCGGCAACCGCTACCGGTCCTTCCCGGCGGCCTTCGGCATCCGCGGCATCGAGGTCGGCGACACGACCATCGCCCTGACCGGCTTCGGGATCTTCACGATCGTCGCGGTGCTCGTGGTCATGGGCCTGCTGGTGCTGCTCTTCCGCTTCACCGACGTGGGCCTGCGGATGCGCGCCGCGGCGTTCAACCAGGAGGTCGCCCGGCTGCTCGGCGTGCGCGTCGGCCGGATGCTCACCCTCGGCTGGGCGCTGGCGTCCCTCGTCGGGTCGCTGGCCGGTCTCCTCATCGCCGGCGGCAGCCTCGTGCACCCGGGCTACATGGACAGCGTCGTGGTCTACGGCTTCGTCGCGGCCGTCCTCGGCGGTCTCGACAGCCCGGGCGGCGCCGTCGTCGGCGGGCTGCTGCTCGGCCTGTCGCTGAGCCTGGTCTCCGGGTACGTCGGGTCGCAGCTGGTCGCCCTCGCGGCGCTCGCCATCCTGATGGTGGTGCTGCTGCTGCGACCGCAGGGCCTCTTCGCCCAGGGCAGGGAGCGACGCGTATGACCCGGGCCCTGAGTCGTGCCGGCGCGGTGCTGCGCAGCCACCTCGTCCTCGCCGTCCTCGGCGTGGTCGTCATCGTCGCCGTGCTCACCGCCGTCGGGGACTTCCGGGCCGTCCAGCTCACCCAGATGGCCTACCTCGGCATCGCCGCCGGCGGCCTCACGGTCCTCACCGGCCTCAACGGCCAGATCTCGCTCGGCCACGGAGCCCTGATGGCGGTCGGGGCCTACACCACCGCGCTGCTGCTGCAGGACGACGAGCCGATGCTCCCGCTGCTCGGCGTGCTCGTGGCCGCCACGCTGGTGACGCTCGTCGTCGGCGCGGCCATCGGTGTCGCCGCCGCCCGCCTGCACGGCCCCTACCTCGCCGGCGCGACCCTCGCCCTGGCCGTGGCGGTCCCGGGCATCGCGCTCTACTTCGGCGACACCCTGGGCGGCGAGCAGGGGCTGCGCGTCCGCGTGCCCGACGCGCCCGACTGGGTGCTCGACCTCGCGTTCTTCGTGACGGGGCAGGACCTCACGCCGAGCAAGTACGTCGCCTACCTCGGCTGGTTCACGCTGGTCGTCGCGTACGTCGGGCTCGCCAACCTCTCCCGCAGCCGCGTCGGCCGCCGGTGGCGCGCCGTACGCGACGACGAGGTCGCGGCCGAGGTCGCCGGCATCGGCCTGGGCCGGGCCCGCGTGTCGGCGTTCGTCGTCAGCGCGGCCGCGGCGGGCGCCGCCGGCTTCGTGATGGCGGTGTCGGTGCGGCTGGCCGCACCGAGCGGCTTCTCCCTCACCCTCAGCCTGACCCTGCTGACGGCCGTGGTGCTCGGCGGCCTCGGCACCCTCACCGGCGCGCTCGCCGGCGCGGCGCTGCTCACCTTCCTCCCCGACGTCATCACCGACGCGGGCGTCTCCGCCGGTCTCGACGACATCCGCGCCGCCGAGCTCGCACCGCTCCTCTACGGGCTCGTCATGGTCGCGGTCATCCTGCTCGCCCCCTCCGGTCTCGTCGGCAGCCTGCGCACCGCCTGGCACCGGCTCGGCCACACCACCTCGAAGGGAGAACCGTCATGAACGCTCTACACCGCACGGGGCGGAGGAGGCTGGCCGGCGCGGCCAGCATCCTCACCTCGCTGGTCCTCGTCGCCGCGTGCGGCGCCGGGGGGCGGGACGAGGACGACGGGGACGGTGGCGGCGGCGCGTCCGACGTCGGCGTCACCGAGGACTCGATCAGGGTCGGCGGCACCTTCCCGCTGACCGGCGTGGCCGCCCCCGGCTACAGCGAGATCCCGACCGGCGCCCAGGCCTACTTCGACTGGGTCAACGCGGACGGCGGCGTCAACGGCCGCACGATCGACTTCGAGGTCAAGGACGACGGCTACGACCCCACCAAGACCAGCAGCCTCACCAACGAGCTGGTCCTCAAGGACGAGGTCTTCGCGACGGTCGGCTCGCTCGGGACGCCCACCCACAGCGCCGTCGTCGACTTCCTCAACGACGAGGAGGTGCCCGACCTCTTCGTGTCCTCGGGCTCGCTCGGCTGGGGCGACAACCCCGAGGAGCGGCCGATGACCTTCGGCTGGCAGCCCGACTACGAGATCGAGGGCAAGATCATCGGTCAGTACGTCGCCGACAACATGCCCGACGCCAAGGTCGGCCTCTTCCTCCAGGACGACGACTTCGGCGCGGACGCGGAGAAGGGCGTGCGGCAGTTCCTCGACGAGCAGGTCGTCGAGGTCCAGCGCTACACCTCCGGCAACACCGACGTCGGCCCGCAGATCGCGGCGCTCCAGGCGAGCAAGCCCGACATCGTGCTGGCGTTCACGACCCCGTCGTACACCGCGCTCGCCCAGCTGGTCTCGCTCAAGCTCGGCTTCAAGCCGCAGTGGTACGTCTCCAACGTCGGCTCCGACCCCGCACTCGTCGGCTCCCTGCTGGAGCAGTTCTCCGAGGGCGCGGTGGCCGGCAACGCGTCGGCGCTCAACGGGATCATGTCGTCGGAGTACATCCCCGGCGTCGACGCGCCCGACAACCCGTGGGTCCAGCTCTGGCAGCAGGTCTGGGACGAGCACGGCACCAAGGGCGAGCTGACCAACTACCGGATCTACGGGATGTCCTGGGCCTACACGTTCGTTCAGGCGCTGCAGGCCGCCGGCGAGGACCTGACCCGCGAGGGTCTCGTCGACGCCCTCGAGCAAGCGGGTGGCGACTTCGAGGGACCCAACTACGCGCCGTACCGCTACAGCGAGGACAGCCACCTCGGCATCTCCGGCCTGCAGCTGGTGGAGCTGAAGGACGGCAAGGGCGAGCCGCTCAGCGAGGTCCTCACCACCGACATCGGCGACGCCGAGATCACCGAGGACGACTCCGGCCAGTTCGACGACGCCCCGCCGGAGGGCGGCATCCCGGACGTCGAGGCGAACGACTAGCAGCGTCGCCCCCGGGACGTCATACGGACGGAGCATCCGCGTGCTCGCGCCGTATGACGTCCCGCGGGCGCCTACGGCACACGTCGCGCCTCGAGGACGCGGAAGCCCTTCGAGCTCGCGAGGCGCGACGTCGGCCAGCCCTGCTCGCCCAGCCAGCGCTGCAGCGAGTCGGCGCCGAGGTTCTTGCCGACCACCATCACCGCGCGGCCGCCGGGGGCGAGCCTGGGCAGCCAGGTGAGCAGCAGGTCGTGGAGCGCCTGCTTGCCGATCCGGATGGGCGGGTTCGACCAGATCTCGTCGTAGACCTCGCCGGTCGGCACCTGCTCGGGGCGGCAGGCGACGAGGCGTCCGGCCACGCCGAGGGCGCGGGCGTTCTCGTTGGCGAGCGCGATCGCCCGCTCGTTGACGTCGACGGCCGTGACGGAGGCCAGGGGCACGGCGGACGCGATCGCCAGACCGATCACGCCGTAGCCGCAGCCCAGGTCGAGGAAGCGGCCCTGCACCGGCGGCTCGGTCTCGCGGAGGAGCACCGCCGTCGCGTGGTCGAGGTGGCCGCGGGAGAAGACGCCGGCCCCGCTGACCAGGCTGAGGTCGTGGCCCCACACCGAGCACGTGAAGGTCTCGCGCTCGAAGGGCACCGAAGGGTCGGCACTGAAGTAGTGGTCGCTCACCGGTCGACCTCCTCCACCCGTCGCCGCGCCATCGTCGTCCGCACCCGCGCGGCCAGCTCGTCGTCGGCCGGGTAGCCGACCTCCTCCAGGGTCAGCCCGTGGGCCTGCACGACCGGCACCGACGGGCTCCGCACGGCCGCGCGCAGGACCTCGTCGGCCCAGTCGGCGGGCTTGCGGCCCTCGCCGATCACGATCAGGCATCCGACCAGCGCGCGCACCATGCTGTGGCAGAACGCGTCGGCGACGACCGTCCCGACCAGCACTCCGGCCTCGTCACGCGCCCACGACAGCCGCTCCAGCGTGCGGATCGTCGTCGCGCCCTCGCGCTGCTTGCAGAACGCCGCGAAGTCGTGGCGTCCCACCAGCAGCACGGCCGCGGCGTTCATGGCGCGCTCGTCGAGCGGTCGCGGCCACGCGAGCACGTGCTGCCTGGCGAGGGGATCCACCGCGCCGGGTGCGTCGGCGATCCGGTAGGCGTAGCGCCGCCAGAGCGCGCCGAAGCGCGCGTCGAACCCGGGCGGCGCCTCGGCGGCACGGCGTACGCGCACGTCGGCCGGGAGCACGCCGTTGAGCCGCCGCACCAGCGAGTCGAGCGCGGGCGGATCGTCGAGGTCGGCGTGCACGACCTGGCCGCGCGCGTGCACGCCGGCGTCGGTGCGGCCGGCGCAGACCACGTCGACCGAGGCCACCCGCAGCACGGTCGCCAGCGCCGTCGTCAGCTCGCCCTGCACGGTCCGCAGCCGCGGCTGGGCAGCCCAGCCGTGGAACTCGGTGCCGTCGTAGGCGAGGTCGAGGCGGAGGCGCACGACAGGCAATCCTATTGCGAGCGTTCGTAGGCTGGTGAGCGTGAGCGCACCGGCCATCGTGCTGATATCTCCGGACCATCCCGACGAGATGCAGGTGGGCTTCGCTCGCTACGGCAGCGAGTACGACGTGCGAGTCGCGCGGTCGTGCCGTGAGGCCCTCGAGACGACCCACGACATCGTGGCGTCCGGCGGCACCGTCGCGATGTTCGCCAGCGAGTCGGTGCTGCCCGACGCCGAGGTCCTGCACTGCTTCCACAAGCTCCGCGAGAAGGTGCCGACCGGGCGCCGCGTGATCGCCGCCCACTGGGACCGCTTCCTCTCCGACGCGCCCGGCCTGCGCGCCGGCATGGCCAAGGGCAAGTACGACGCCTACCTGCTGATGCCGCGCGGTGACCGCGACGAGGAGTTCCACCACGCGATCACCGACCTGCTCTCCGACTGGGGCTCCACCGTGCCCGATCCGGAGGTCGTCTCGGTCAAGATCGT
The DNA here is from genome assembly GCF_029210375.1 of Nocardioides sp. YIM 152315. Lineage (GTDB taxonomy): Bacteria > Actinomycetota > Actinomycetes > Propionibacteriales > Nocardioidaceae > Nocardioides. The sequence continues at coordinate 12,459 of NZ_JARGER010000038.1, forward strand.
CTCGCCGGCCCGCGACGGGCTGACCCTGTCGATCCGCGACTTCCTCGACCGGATGGGCATGCCCAGCCGGGTCTACGAGCCCGACTCGGACGGCGGCCGGTTCGTGCTCGACCTGTGGGAGGGCGAGCCCGCGTACCCCCTCGTCTACGCACCCAACCGGCCGGTGGTCCACGCGACCAGCGTCCGCGACGTCGCGATCACCCTGTACGGCGCGCCCACGGACCTCGACGTCGACCACGTCGTCGACCTGGCGGTCGTCGGCGGCGGCCCGGCCGGGCTCGCGTCCGCGGTGTACGCCGCCTCCGAGGGCCTGTCGACGGTGATCCTCGAGGCCGAGGCGATCGGCGGCCAGGCCGGCACCAGCTCGATGATCCGCAACTACCTCGGCTTCCCGCGCGGCATCTCCGGCATGCGGCTCGCCCAGCGCGCCCGCAACCAGGCGCTGCGGTTCGGTGCGCGGTTCTACACCGGGCAGGTCGTCGACAAGCTGCGGCCGGGCCTCGACGGCGAGCCGCACGTGCTCAGCACCGACAGCGGCGAGGTGCGCGCCCGCTCGGTCGTGATCGCGAGCGGGGTCGCCTACCGCAAGCTGCGGGTCGAGCCCGTCGAGGACCTCGTCGGCTCCGGCGTCTACTACGGCGCCGCGATGACCGCCGCCCGCGAGATGGAGGGCCAGGACGTCTACGTCGTGGGCGGCGGAAACTCCGCCGGGCAGGCGGCCGTGCATCTGGCGCGGTTCGCGCGATCGGTCACGATCCTGGTCCGCCGGTCCGACCTGGCCGAGACGATGTCGTCGTACCTGATCGGCGAGATCGAGTACAACCCCCGCATCACCGTGCGCACCTGCTGCCGCGTGGTCGACGGCGGCGGCGACGGCCGCCTGGAGTGGCTGGGTCTCGAGGACGTCCGCGACGGGGCGCGGGAGCGCGTCGCGGCGTACGGCCTCTTCCTGCTGCTGGGCGCCGAGCCGCACTGCGACTGGCTGCCGCGCGAGGTCGCCCGCGACGACCGGGGCTTCGTGCTCACCGGACGCGACGTGCCCCGGGAGCTGTGGGTCGACGACCTGCCGCCGGAGAGCCTCGCGACCACGGCGCCCGGCATCTTCGCGGCCGGCGACGTGCGGTCCGGCTCGATGAAGAGGGTCGCCTCGGCGAGCGGCGAGGGTGCCTCGGCGGTGCCGCTCGTGCATTCGTTCCTCGCGCCGGCGCCCGAGGCCTAACCGAGCCGGAGCTCGCGGAGGTACGGCGGGTCCGCGCCCGGGCGTGACACCGTCACCGCCGCCGCGCGGGCCGCGTGGGCGAGCACCTCGGCGACCTCGTGGGCGGGGAGGTCGCGCAGCGGGCCGCGCATCTCTGCGCCGAGACGGCCGCGCTCCCAGAGGGCGTCGACCACGGCCGCGCCGAAGGTGTCGCCCGCGCCGATCGTGTCGGCCACGGTCACGGGCAGCGAGGCGACGTCGACCGGGTCCCCCGACCCGAACCACGTCGCGCCCTCCCCGCCGCGCGTCACCACGACCGCGGCCGGGCCGAGGGCGCGCAGCGCGGCCGCCGCCTCGGCCAGCGGCACTCCCGGGTAGAGGTGCCGGAGGTCCTCGTCGGAGGCCTTCACGAGGTCGCTGCGCGACGCCATCCGCTCGACGAGGTCGACCACGTCGGTCCCGGTGCCGGTGACGGCGGGCCGCACGTTGACGTCGTAGCTGATCGTCGCGACGTCGCGCAGCCGCTCGACCAGGCCCAGCACCGCGTCGGCCCCCGGCTCGAGGACCGCGCCGAGCGAGCAGGCGTGCACGACCAGGGGCGGCGGCTCGGTCGGCACCGGTCCGAGCCGCCACTCGAGGTCGAACTCGTATGTCGCGGAGCCGTCGGCCCCCAGCGTCGCGGTGGCCGTCGACGTCCGGGCCAGCACGTGCGGGTCGGCCGCGAGCTCCACCTGCGCCGCGGCCAGGTGCCGGGCCAGCACCGCGCCACGCTCGTCGTCGGCCCAGGCGGTCGCGAACCGCACCGGCCGGCCGAGCCGGGCCAGCGCGACCGCGACGTTCGCCGCGCTCCCGCCGGGGTGCTCGACGGTGGCGCCGCCGGCGGCGCGGACGATGTCGACGAGCGCTTCACCCACGACGAGGGCATCGGTGTGCATGGCGACGTATCTACCATGCCTCCATGCCCGCCCCGGTCGTCCACCCGCTCGATGCGAGCTCGCCCGTGCCTCCGTTCGAGCAGCTGCGGGCGCAGATCGCCACCCGCGCCGCGGCGGGCGACCTGCCCGCCGGCACCCGCCTGCCGACCGTCCGCGCCCTCGCCGCCGACCTCGGGCTCGCCGCCAACACCGTCGCCAAGGCCTACCGCGCACTCGAGACCGACGGAGTCGTCGCCACCGAGGGACGGCGCGGCACGTTCGTGGCGGCCAGCGCTGCCGGCACCGGGGCCGACGCGCGCGACGCCGCCGCGGCGTACGCCTCCGCGGTCCGGCGGCTCGGCCTGACGCTCCCCGAGGCGGTCCGTCTGGTCGAGCAGACCTGGTAGCCGGCGGCTGCTACCGTCTGCTCCACCGTTCAAGCCTTGTAGGCAGCGACCCTGGGCAGGCCAGCGATGACGACACCCGGCTCACAATCGGCGCTCCGCGCGACGAACCGCCGGCGCGTGCTCGAGCACGTCGTGCGCGCGGGGTCGCCGACCCAGGCCGAGATCGCCCGCCAGACGGGCCTGTCCGCCGCCACCGTGTCCAACATCGTGCGCGCCCTGACCGAGGAGGGCCTCGTCGAGCTGACGGCGACCGTGAGCAGCGGTCGGCGCGCGCAGGCGGTGCGGATCAGTCGCTCCACCGGCCTCGCGGCGGGGGTGGACTTCGGCCGCAGCCACGTGCGGATCGCCATCGCCGCCCTCTCCCAGGAGATCGTGGCCGAGCGCGAGGTGCGGGTCCGGCGCGGCTATCCCGCCGCCGAGGGCGTGGCGGTCGCGCGCGAGGTCTTCGACGAGCTCGTCGAGTCCACCGGAGCGACCCGGGCCGACGTCGTGGCGCTCGGCGTCGGCATCCCCGGGCCGATCGACACCCGCACCGGCCTGGTCGGGTCGGGCTCGATCCTGCCGGAGTGGGTCGGCGCGCCGCTCGAGGAGCTCGTCGACGGCAGCTTCGGGATGCCGGCGCTCATCGAGAACGACGCCAACCTCGGCGCGCTGGCCGAGCGCACCTGGGGCGCGGCCCGCGGTGTCGACGACCTCGTCTACATCAAGATCTCCACCGGCATCGGCGCCGGGCTGGTGGTCGACGGCCGGCTCTACCGGGGCGCCAGCGGCACCGCCGGCGAGATCGGGCACACCACGGTCAACACCATGGGCCCCGTCTGCCGGTGCGGCAACCGCGGCTGTCTCGAGCTCGAGGCCGCCGTACCGGTGATCCTCGAGCGGCTGGCGGCCAGCCACGGAGCCGACCTCACGATCGACCGGGTGCTCGACCTGCTCGACGCGGGCGACGTCCCGGCCCGCCGGGTGCTCGACGGCGCGGGCCACGCCCTGGGCGTGGCCGTCGCCGGCCTCTGCAACCTGCTCAACCCCTCGATGATCATCGTCGGCGGCGACCTGGCGCGCGCGAACACCCCGCTGCTCGACAGCATGCGCGGGGTCCTGCGGCAGGTCGCGGTGCCCAGTGCGGTCGAGCACGTGAGGCTGGCGGTCTCCGAGCTCGGGGCCCGGGCACAGGTCCTCGGGGCGCTCGCGGCCGTGTTTCAAAGTGATCACAATATTCTGCATCTCACCGGCGAATTGTCTTCATAGGTTGACGTCAACGGCTCCCGAGCACCAGAGTGGCTGGGTCACGGACACCGACGCGGCGCATGCCCGGGCCCGGACGACAACCACAACGAGAACGGGAGTTCCGATGCGTGTGAACACACTGAGGATCGGTGCCGCGATCGCGGCCTGCGCGATGCTCACGCTGACCGCGTGCGGCAGTGACGACGAGGGCGGCAGCAGCAGCGGCAGCGGCGGGGGTGAGGTCGAGGTCTTCACCTGGTGGGCCGAGGGCAGCGAGAAGGCCGGGCTCGACGCGCTGGTCAAGGTCTTCGACGAGCAGCACCCCGACCAGAAGTTCGTCAACGGCGCGGTCGCCGGCGGTGCCGGCAGCGACGCCAAGAACGTGCTGGCCAGCCGCCTCCAGACCAACGACCCGCCGGACACCTTCCAGGCCCACGCCGGCGCCGAGCTCACCGACTACATCAACAACGGTCAGATCGAGGACCTGAGCTCGATGTACGAGGACGAGGGCTGGAACGACGTGTTCCCGCAGGCGCTGCTCGACCGCCTGACCTCCGACGGCAAGATCTACTCGGTCCCGTCGAACATCCACCGTGCCAACGTGGTCTGGGCGAACACCCAGGTCCTCGAGGACGCCGGCCTGGACCCGAAGGCCACCTACGACTCGATGGACGACTGGTTCGCGGCCCTCGACAAGGTCGAGGCGGCCGGCAAGATCCCGCTGTCCATCGCGACCGACTGGACGCAGGTCAACCTGCTCGAGACCGTGCTGATCGCCGACCTCGGCGCCGAGGGCTACAACGGCCTGTGGGACGGCAGCACCGACTGGGCGGGCTCCGAGGTGGGCGACGCGCTCGACGACTACGCCAAGCTCTTCTCCTACACCAACAAGGACCGTCAGTCGCTCGACTGGCCCGACGCCACCCAGCTCGTGATCGACGGCGACGCCGCGTTCAACGTGATGGGCGACTGGGCCGTGGCCGCCTTCGACGAGCAGAAGAAGGTCCTCGACAAGGACTACGTCGCGTTCCCGGTGCCGGGCAACGACGGGATCTTCGACTTCCTGGCCGACTCGTTCGTGCTCCCGGTGGGCGCCCCGAACCCCGACGGCACCGAGGCCTGGCTGCAGACCGTCGCCAGCGCCGAGGGCCAGGAGGCGTTCAACGCCGCCAAGGGCTCGATCCCGGCGAACACCGAGGCCGACACCTCGTCGTTCGGTCCCTACCAGCAGACCGCGATCGAGGACTACGCCCAGGACGAGATCGTGTCGTCCCTGGCGCACGGTGCCGCGGCGCCGATCGCGTGGCTGACCGACATCACCAGCGCGGTGGCGAAGTTCGGCGCCAACCAGGACGTCGACGAGCTCCAGGACGGCCTCGCCGAGGCCGCGGAGAAGAACGCGCAGTGACGTCCCCGTCCTGACGAACCCCCGGGGCAGGTCCGTGCGCGGACCTGCCCCGGCTTCCGTCCCCCGTCCCGACACCCCCGGAGTGAGAACTCATGCGTCACTGGCGTCGTTGGCTGCCCGGCCTGCTGCTCGTGCTGCCGTCGCTGGTCCTGGTCGGCATCTTCGTCTACGGGCTGATCGCCTCCAACATCCACACCTCGATGACCGACCAGCACACCCGGGTCGAGGAGGGCGGGTTCGTCGGGCTGCAGAACTACCGCGACCTGTTCGGTGACGAGGACTTCCGCTACTCCCTGCGCAACCTCGTCCTCTACACGGTCACGTTCCTGGTCGGCACCCTCGCGATCGGCTTCATGTGGGCCTGGCTGCTGGAGCGCCGGCTCAAGGGCGAAGGCTTCTTCCGCGCCGTCTACCTCTTCCCGATGGCCGTCTCCTTCGTGGCCTCCGGCGTCGTGTGGCGCTGGCTGCTCAACAGCGCCGAGGGCGATCGCGCCAGCGGCCTCAACCGGCTCTTCGAGGGCATCGGCCTCGGGTTCCTCCAGAACCCCTGGTGGACCGATCCCGACTGGGGCATCCTCGCGATCGCGGTGCCGGCCATCTGGCAGCTCTCCGGCTACGTGATGGCGCTCTTCCTGGCCGGGTTCCGCGGCATCCCCGACGAGCTCCGCGAAGCGGCCCGCATCGACGGCGCCAGCGAGTGGCAGCTCTACCGCCACGTGATCTTCCCGCAGCTCTCGCCGGTGGCCCTCTCGGCCGTGATCATCGTCGGCCACATGTCGCTGAAGGTCTTCGACCTGATCATGTCGATCTCCGGTCAGACCAACTACACGACCAAGGTCCCGGCCATCGACATGTGGGTCGAGTTCTCCGCGGGCGACTACGCCACCTCAGCGGCCATCGCCACCGTGCTGTTGGCGATCGTCGCCGTGCTGGTCGTCCCCTACCTCGTCTACACCTTCCGCCAGGAGCGCCAGCGATGACCACGGACACCCTCCCGCCGCCGGCGCCGACCGTCGCGCCCATCGGACGCGGCCGCCGCGGCGGCAGCCTGCTCGGCCGGTCGCTGCGCTACCTGACGCTGGTGCTCTTCCTGCTGATCGTGCTGATCCCGGCGTACGTGCTCTTCGTGACGAGCTTCAAGGGCCTCGGCGACGCCACGCCCGCACGGGCGTGGAACCTGCCTACGTCCTGGGAGACGGCCGGCTGGTCCCGCGCCTGGGAGCAGCTCGCGCCGGCCCTGGGCCGCACCTTCTCGATGGTGATCCCGGCCGCGCTGATCTCGGCGATCCTCGGCTCGCTCAACGGGTTCGTCCTCGCCCGCTGGCGCTTCCCCGGCGCCGACATCGTCTTCACGCTGCTGCTCTTCGGCATGTTCATCCCCTACCAGGCGGTGATGATCCCGCTCGTGCAGCTGATGCAGGACCTCCAGGTGCCCAGCGGCATCCCGAGCCTGATCGTGCTGCACGTCGTCTACGGCATCCCGATCACCACGCTGATCTTCCGCAACTACTACGCCGGGGTGCCCGACGAGCTGATCGAGGCGGCCCGCGTCGACGGTGCGGGGCTCTTCCGCACCTATCTCTCGATCATCCTGCCGATCTCGATGCCGGCGTTCGTGGTCGTGCTGATCTGGCAGTTCACGTCGGCGTGGAACGACTACCTCTTCGCGCTGTTCTTCTCCAACGCCCGCAACGGGCCGGTCACCATCGCGCTCAACTTCCTCGCGAGCGGCCAGCTCCAGGACTACTCGGCGAGCATGGCCGGGGCGCTCATCGCGTCGCTGCCCACCCTCGTCGTCTACATCATCCTCGGTCGCTGGTTCGTCGGCGGACTGATGGCCGGCTCGGTGAAGGGGTGAGCGCTCACGAACGGCCCGAGGCGACCGCCGTACCCGCGCTGACACCGGAGGGCGTCCGGCTGCTCGACTTCGCCCGCGCCGCCCGGGTCGAGCGTGGGTTCGCGTGGCTGGACGACCGCGGCCGGCCGACCCCCGGGGGCGGCCGGCCGACCTGGGTCGCGGCGCGGATGACCTACGTCTGGTCGCTGGCCTCGCAGCTGGGCGTCGCCGGCGCGAGCGCCCTCGCCGAGCACGGCGTACGCGCCCTCGCGACGGACCACCGCGACCCCGTGCACGGCGGCTGGTACGACGCGCTCGATGCCCGCGGGGACGAGCCCACCGACCCGGGGAAGCGCGCCTACCCGCACGCGTTCGTGGCCCTCGCCGCCGCCTCGGCCGCAGCGGCGGGAGTCCCGGGCGCCCGCGAGCTGCTGGCGGAGGCGGCCAGCGTGCTCGAGGCCCACTTCCTCGACGCCGACGGGCGGGTCGTCGAGGCCTACGACCGCGCCTTCACGACGCAGGAGTCCTACCGCGGCGCCAACGCGAGCATGCACATGGTCGAGGCGCTGCTCGTCGTCGGCGACGTGCTCGACGAGCCACGATGGCACCAGACCGCGCTGGGCATCGCCGAGCATCTCATCCACGGGGTCGCGCGGCACCACGACTTCCTGCTGCCCGAGCACTACTCGCCCGACTGGGAGCCGCTCCCGGACTACCACCGCGAGCGCCCCGATGACCCGTTCCGGCCCTACGGCTGCACGCCCGGCCACCTGCTCGAGTGGTCGCGACTGCTGCTCCAGCTGGAGGCCGCGCTGCCGCAGGCCCCCGCCTGGCTGCCCGACGACGCCCGTCACCTCTTCGAGACGGCGATCCGGGTCGGCTGGGAGGCCGATGGGGCACCCGGTTTCGTCTACACCGTCGACTGGGACGGCACGCCGGTCGTCCGCAGCCGGATGCACTGGGTGGTCGCCGAGGCCATCGGAGCGGCCGGCGCCCTCCATCTGCGCACCGGCGAGCGGGTCTTCCGGCACTGGTCGGACACGTGGTGGGCCTACGCGCGCGAGCACCTGCTCGACCTCGAGCACGGCAGCTGGCACCACGAGCTCGACGCCGCCAACCGCCCGGCCGCGACCGTGTGGACCGGCAAGCCGGACGTCTACCACGCCTTCCAGGCCACGGTGCTCCCCCACCTGCCGCTCGCGCCGTCCGCCCCCGAGGCGCTCCGCGCGGGCACGTCGAGACCCGTGAGATGGCTCTGATTCCGCCCGTTCGGGAGCCATCTCACGGATCTCGACCCTCGCCGGACACGACGAAGGCCCGCCACCCTCACGGGTGACGGGCCTTCGGGCGTCAGGTGACGGTCGGGCTCAGGCCTTCTCGTCCTCGGTGCCCTCCTCGGCGGGCGCCTCGTCGGCGACCTCCTCCTCGGCGACGACGCTCTCCTCGGGCGACGCCTCCTCGGCGAGCTCGGTCGGAGCCTCCTCGGTCGCGGTCTCCTCCGCGGCGGTCTCCTCGGCGACGTCCGCGACGAGGGCGTCCTCGGCGACCGTCGACTCCGGAGCAGCCGCGGCAGCCGGCGTGGCCTTCTTCGCGGTCGACTTCTGCGAGGTGGCCGGCTTCGGGCTGTACGCCTCGGTCACCAGCTCGATGACCGCCATCGGGGCGTTGTCGCCCTTGCGCGGACCGACCTTGGTGATCCGGGTGTAGCCGCCCGGACGCTCGCTGAACGTCGGTGCGATCTCGGTGAAGAGGACGTGCACGACGGACTTGTCGCGGACGACCTTGAGGACCTCGCGACGGTTGTGCAGGTCGCCCTTCTTCGCCTTGGTGATGAGCTTCTCCGCGAACGGACGCAGCGCGCGGGCGCGCGACTCCGTCGTCGTGATCCGGCCGTGCTCGAAGAGCTGGGTGGCCAGGTTCGACAGGATCAGGCGCTGGTGGGACGGGCTGCCGCCGAGGCGGGGACCCTTCGTGGGCTTGGGCATCGTGTCTCTCTTCTCTCTCCGGCCGTGTCAGGTACCGGGGTAGACGCCCGCCGGGCGGCGGACGGTTTTCGGTGGTCGAGGAAGGCGCGCCAGCGCCATCCTCGAAGCCGTATCAGTACTGCTCGTCCTCGACGAACGCGTCGTCGTCGTCGTCGCCGTACGCCGCCAGCGCGGCCTGCGGGTCGAAGCCGGGCGCGCTGTCCTTGAGGGACAGGCCCATCTCGACCAGCTTGGCCTTGACCTCGTCGATCGACTTCGCACCGAAGTTGCGGATGTCGAGCAGGTCCTGCTCCGAGCGGCTGATGAGCTCACCCACGGTGTGGATGCCCTCGCGCTTGAGGCAGTTGTAGGAGCGGACGGTCAGCTGCAGGTCCTCGACCGGGAGGGCGAGGTCGGCGGCCAGCTGCTCGTCGACCGGCGACGGGCCGATGTCGATGCCCTCGGCCTCGACGTTCAGCTCACGGGCCAGGCCGAAGAGCTCGACCAGGGTCTTGCCGGCCGAGGCGATCGCGTCGCGGGGACGGATCGACGGCTTGGTCTCGACGTCGATGACGAGCTTGTCGAAGTCCGTGCGCTGCTCGACACGGGTGGCCTCGACCTTGTAGGTCACCTTCAGGACGGGGCTGTAGATCGAGTCGACGGGCATCCGGCCGATCTCGTTGTCCGCGCCCTTGTTCTGCACGGCGGACACGTAGCCACGCCCACGCTCGACGACCAGCTCCATCTCCAGCTTGCCCTTGTCGGACAGGGTGGCGATCTTCAGGTCGGGGTTGTGCACCTCGACACCGGCCGGCGGCGCGATGTCCGCGGCGGTGACGTCACCGGCACCGGACTTGCGCAGGTACATGGTGACGGGCTCGTCGTGCTCCGAGGAGACGACCAGGCCCTTGAGGTTGAGGATGACCTCGGTGACGTCCTCCTTGACGCCCTCGATGGTCGAGAACTCGTGGAGGACGCTGTCGATCTTGATGCTCGTGACCGAGGCACCGGGGATCGAGCTGAGCAGGGTACGCCGCAGCGAGTTGCCGAGCGTGTAGCCGAAGCCCGGCTCGAGCGGCTCGATCACGAACCGCGAACGGAACTCGTCGACGGTCTCTTCCGACAGGGTGGGGCGCTGTGCGATGAGCACTTGTTCTTTCCTTTCCGGGCCCACCCGCTATTTGACGGGCCCGAACTTCAGGGTTGACGGAAGGTGTGGTCGGCGCCGCGGCTCCTGGCGGTCTCCGCGGCGCCGGCCGGTGTCACTTCTTCGAGTAGTACTCGACGATGAGCTGCTCCTGGACCGGGATGTCGATCTGGGCCCGGACCGGGAGCTGATGGACGAGGACCCGCATCCGCGACGGGATCGCCTCGAGCCACGCGGGCACGACGCGTTCGCCGTGGGTCTCCCGAGCCACGATGAACGGGGTCGTCTCGAGCGACTTCTCGCGGACGTCGATGACGTCGTGCGCGGCGACCTGGTACGACGGGATGTCGACCTTCTTGCCGTTCACCTTGAAGTGACCGTGCACGACCAGCTGGCGGGCGTGGCGGCGGGTCCGGGCGAAGCCGGCGCGGTAGACGACGTTGTCCAGGCGGCACTCGAGCAGCTGGAGCAGGTTGTCACCGGTCTTGCCGGCGCGGCGCGACGCCTCGGTGTAGTAGTTGTGGAACTGCTTCTCCATCACGCCGTAGGTGAAGCGCGCCTTCTGCTTCTCGCGAAGCTGGAGGAGGTACTCGCTCTCCTTGATGCGGCCGCGGCCGTGCTGGCCGGGAGGGTAGGGGCGACGCTCGAAGGACGAGTCGCCACCGACGAGGTCGACGCCGAGACGGCGCGACTTCCGGGTCATGGGGCCGGTGTAACGGGCCATTTTCTACAAGTCTCCTGTTCTCGGTCGCGCGGTCAGACGCGGCGGCGCTTGGGCGGGCGGCAGCCGTTGTGGGGCGTGGGCGTGACGTCCTGGATGGTGCCGACCTCGAGGCCGATCGCACCCAGGGAACGGATCGCCGTCTCGCGGCCCGAGCCCGGGCCCTTCACGAAGACGTCGATCTTCTTCATGCCGTGCTCCATCGCCCGGCGACCGGCCGCCTCGGCGGCCATCTGCGCGGCGAACGGGGTGGACTTGCGGGAACCCTTGAAGCCGACGGTGCCGGCCGAGGCCCACGAGATCACCGCACCGGTCGGGTCGGTGATCGTGACGATCGTGTTGTTGAACGTGCTCTTGATGTGGGCCTCGCCCACGGCGACGTTCTTCTTCTCCTTGCGGCGCACCTTCTTGGCGCCGGCCGCGCTGCGGCTCTTGGGAGGCATGCAGTAACTCCTGAGGTTTCTGGTCTGGAAGCTCGTGTGTGACGAGGATCAGCGCGTCAGCGCTGGATCACTTCGCCTTCTTCTTGCCGGCAACCGTGCGCTTCGGACCCTTGCGGGTGCGGGCGTTGGTCTTGGTGCGCTGACCGCGGACCGGGAGGCCCTGGCGGTGACGGCGACCCTGGTAGCTGCCGATCTCGATCTTGCGACGGATGTCGGCCTGGACCTCGCGACGGAGGTCACCCTCGATCTTGAAGTTGGCTTCGATCTCGTCACGGAGCTTGACCAGCTCCTCGTCACCCAGCTGGTGGACGCGCAGGTCGGGGTTGACCCCGGTGGCGGCCAGGAGCTGCTGGGCGCGGGTACGGCCGATGCCGTAGATATAGGTGAGTGCGACCTCGATGCGCTTGTCGCGCGGGAGGTCCACACCAACGAGGCGTGCCATGTGGCTTGTCCTTCTGTTCGTTCGCAGCGGTTTCGGTCGTGTCGCACCCCGGCGCCTCTAGCTGTCCGGGCTCCGGCCTGCTGCTCCGGAGGTGGTTCGCCCTGACGGGCTAAGCGATCACGTTGTAGATGTTGAGTTGTGTTGCTCTACGAGCAGGGACTCAGCCCTGGCGCTGCTTGTGGCGCGGGTTCTCGCAGATGACCATGACGCGGCCGTGGCGACGGATCACCTTGCACTTGTCGCAGATCGGCTTGACGCTCGGCTTGACCTTCACTGTCAGGCCCTTTCCGGTATCGGCTGGATGAGCGGATCGCTCACTTGTACCGGTAGACGATCCGACCTCGGGTGAGGTCGTACGGCGAGAGCTCCACCACCACGCGGTCCTCGGGGAGGATCCGGATGTAGTGCTGGCGCATCTTGCCGCTGATGTGGGCGAGAACCTTGTGCCCGTTGCTCAGCTCGACGCGGAACATGGCATTCGGCAGGGCCTCCACGACGGTGCCCTCGATCTCGATCACGCCTTCTTTCTTCGGCATGTCCTCCACAATCTGTTGGTCGGTTGTCTACCGTGTCGTGCACCGGGCCCGGCGAGCCGGATCCGGGTGGCCCGGGAACCTCCGCCCCTGAACTGTGAGCTCAGCGCGACGGTGGACCTCGTGCGGCCGCTCGAGCACCTCATCCCGCGCACAGGAGCGACGCGCTCGGAGAGCGATCCACTCAGGTGATTCGGGCAGCCGCGAGGCACCACAAAGCAGACCCACGTTGGGCCGACACGCCAGTCTAGTAGGAAACCGGCTCGAAACACGAACTGAGGAGGCGGAGGGTCTCCTCGCGGGCCGGACTGCTCCCGGGCTCGGTGCCGGTGTGGGCCCCGGCGACCGGGTGGACCATCACCTCGTCCACGTCGTACGTCGCGGCCAGCTCCTCGATCCGCGCCCGCGCGGTCTCCACGGAGCCGATCACCCACCGCCGCGCCATCGCGTCGATGAGGTCGACGTGCGGCTGGGGCAGCTCGACCTTCTCGGCCTCCTCGACGAGCCGCTGCGGCGCGAGCTCGCCGCCGGTGCGCAGGGTCAGCATCGCCTGGAGCTGGGGCAACGCCAGTCGCCGCGCCTCCTCGTCGGTGTCGGCGACGACGGCGTTGACCGTCAGGAACGTGCGGGGCTCCGCGAGCTCCGGCGACGGCCGGAAGCCGTCGCGGTAGAGAGCGAGGGCCTCGGCGGTACCGCTGCCGGAGAAGTGGTGCGCGAAGACGTAGGGCATGCCCTTCTCGGCCGCCAGCCGTGCCGAGTAGTCCGAGGAGCCGAGCAGCCAGATCGTCGGCACGCCGCGCGCCACCGGCGTCGCCTTCAGCGGATAGGTGCGGCCCTGGATGCCCAGGCCGACGCCGTCCGGCTCCATCATCGCCAGGACGTTGTCGACGTACTCCGGGAACCGGGTGACCGCCTCGTCGCTGACTCCCCCGGCGCCGTGGCGCAGGGCGTACGACGTCACCGGGTCGCTGCCCGGCGCCCGGCCGATGCCGAGGTCGATGCGACCCGGGTACGCGGCCTCGAGCAGCGCGAACTGCTCGGCCACGACGAGGGGCGCGTGGTTGGGGAGCATCACCCCGCCTGAACCGACCCGGATCCGCTCGGTCGCGCCGGCGACCAGGGCCATCAGCACCGGCGGGTTGGTGGCCGCGACGGCCGGCATGTTGTGGTGCTCGGCGAGCCAGTAGCGCTCGTAGCCGAGGCGGTCGGCGACCCGCGCTAGGGAGAGCGAGGCGGCCACGGCGTCCGCCGTCGCCTGGTCGGTGCGCACCGGCACCAGGTCGAGGACCGACAGGACGGGATGACGCTGGTTCACCTCCACAGAACCCGTCCGGCGGTGTCGCCTATTCCGAGGCGCCCGTCTCCGGCGTCTCGAGGTTGCTCGTGCGCTCGTCGATCTCCTGCGGCGACATTTTGCGCGCCGCGAGGATGCTGGCCACGCCGGTGACGACCAGCGCCACGATGATCACGGCCAGGCTGAACAGCGAGGAGATGTCCGGGACGTCGACGTGCTCGCCGCCGTTGATGAAGGACAGCTCGTTCTCGTGGAGGGCGTGCAGCACGAGCTTGACGCCGATGAAGGCGAGGATGAACGCGAGGCCGAGCGAGAGGTAGACGAGCTTCTTGAGCAGTCCGCCGAGCAGGAAGTAGAGCTGTCGCAGGCCCATCAGGGCGAACACGTTGGCGGTGAAGACCAGGTAGGGCTCCTGCGTGATGCCGAAGATGGCCGGGATCGAGTCGAGCGCGAAGAGCAGGTCCGTGGTCCCGAGCGCGATGATCACGATCAGCATCGGGGAGACCAGGCGGGTGCCGTTCTTGCGGTACCAGAGCTTGAGGCCGTGGTACTCGTCGCCGACGTTGAGGTGGGTCTGGGCGAACCGGACGATGCGGTTCTCCTCCGGGTGCTCGTCCTCGTGGGTGCGGTAGCTCTTGATCAGGCCGTAGGCGGTGTAGACCAGGAATGCGCCGAAGATGTAGAAGACCCAGCTGAAGTTGTTGATCAGCTGGTAGCCGAGCGCGATGAAGACGCCGCGGAAGACCAGCGCGAGGATGATGCCGACCATCAGGGCTTCCTGCTGGTACTCGCGCGGGACGCGGAGTGCGGCCATCAGGATGATGAAGACGAAGAGGTTGTCGATCGAGAGCGAGTACTCGGTCAGCCAGCCGGTGTAGAACTGGATGCCGAGGTCGTGCCCGTGGGAGATCCAGATCCAGGCGCCGAAGGCGACCGCGGCGCCGATGTAGATGCTCAGCGCGACCGCGCACTCGCGGAACGACGGCTCGTGCGGGTTGCGCGCGATGACGACGACGTCGAACAAGAGCACCGCGCAGGTCGCGATGATGGTGATGGCCCACTCGAGGGTCGTGATCTCCAACGAACTCTCCTGCAATGTAGGGACGAGAAACCGTCAGAGGTCTCTCCCACCGCCGTACGACGGCCTGCGGGCCCGGAGACGTCCCCGTCTCGTGCTGACGAACCCGCAGCGACGGGATACTCCCCACTGCGGGGCCATCCTGTCACACCGGATGCAGTACCCCGCTCAGCGGCCGCCGAACGGGACACCGAGCGCGGTGAGTGCCGCCTCGCCTCCGTCCGGCGCGGTGAGCACCCAGGTGCCGGTGGACGTGAGGGTGAAGGTGTGCTCGAAGTGCGCGGCGCGGCTGCCGTCGGTCGTGACCACGGTCCAGTCGTCCTCGAGGACGTCGGTCTCCTTGGTCCCGCCGGTGATCATCGGCTCGACCGCGAGCGCCAAGCCCTCGACCAGCCGGGGCCCCTTGCCGGGACGCCCGTAGTTGGGGACGTTGGGCGGCTGGTGCATCGCGGAGCCGATGCCGTGCCCGGTGTAGTCCTCGACGATGCCGTAGCGTCCCTGCGAGCGGACGTGGCGCTCGACGGCGTGCGAGATGTCGGTGACGCGGCCCCCGAGGTGGGCTGCGGCGATGCCCCGCCACATCGCCTCCTCGGTGATCCGCATCAGGTTCGTCAGCTCGGCGGCCACCTCGCCGACCGGCACGGTGATCGCCGCGTCGCCGTGCCAGCCTTCGACGATCGCGCCGCAGTCGATCGAGACCACGTCACCGTCGGCGAGCACCCGGTCGCCCGGGATGCCGTGGACGACCTCGTCGTTGACCGACGTGCAGATCGAGGCCGGGAAGCCGTGGTAGCCGAGGAACGACGGGGTCGCGCCGGCCGATCGGATGCTGTCCTCGGCGATGCCGTCGAGCTCGGCGGTTGAGATGCCCGCGCGCGCGTGGCCGCGCAGCAGCTCGAGGGTGCGGCCGACCACGATGCCGGCCTTCCGCATGCCGTCGATCTGCTCCGGCGACTTGATCTCGACGCCGCGGTCGAGGAGCCCCATCAGCGCTCCTGGACCGTCAGGGCGTGCGATGCCCAGGCGGAGGAGCGAAGGCGGCCTTCAAGCGGAGCGGGCCGTCGAGCGACGACAACGCCGGCAGCGTGCGCCATGACGGTTCAGGACTCGGGGATGACGTCGAGAGCGGAGAAAATGCGCTGGGTGACGTCGGCGACCTCACCGAGGCCGTCGATCTCGTGGACGATGCCGCGCTTCTTGTAGACCTCGATCAGGGGGGCGGTCTGCTCGAGGTAGACCTCCTGGCGGCGCCGGACGACGTCCTCGGTGTCGTCGGCGCGACCCTCGACCTGGGCGCGCTGCAGCAGGCGGTCGACGATCTCGTCCTGGTCGACGGTGAGGCAGACGACGGCGTCGAGCCGGTGCCCGGTGAACCGGATCATCCCGTCGAGCTCCTCGACCTGCGCGAGCGTGCGCGGGTAGCCGTCGAGCAGGAACCCGGAGACGGCGTCGGGCTCGTCGATCCGGTTGCGGACCATCAGGTTGGTGACTTCGTCGGGGACGTACTCACCGGCGTCCATGTAGCGCTTGGCCTCGAGGCCGAGCTCGGTGCCCTCCGAGACGTTGGCGCGGAAGATGTCCCCGGTCGAGATGGCGGGGATCTTGAAGTGCTCGGCGATGAAGCGAGCCTGCGTGCCCTTCCCGGCGCCAGGGGGGCCCATGATGATCAGACGCATGTTGAGTTACCGCAGGAACCCTTCGTAGTTGCGCTGCTGGAGCTGGCTCTCGATCTGCTTCACCGTGTCCAGGCCGACACCGACCATGATCAGGATGCTGGTGCCGCCGAACGGGAAGTTCTGGTTGGCCTCGATCAGCGCGAACGCGATGAGCGGGATGAGGGCGACCAGGCCCAGGTAGAGAGAACCGGGCAGCGTGATGCGGGACAGGACGTAGGAGAGGTACTCCTCGGTCGGCTTGCCCGCCCGGATCCCGGGGATGAAGCCGCCGTACTTCTTCATGTTGTCTGCGACCTCCTGCGGGTTGAAGGTGATCGAGACGTAGAAGTAGGTGAAGAACATGATGAGCAGGAAGAACACGATCATGTAGATCGGGTGGTCCCCGCGCACCAGGTGGGCGTTGATCCAGTCCAGGACCGCCGAGTCGGAGGTCTGGTTGAACTGCACGACCATCGCCGGGAGGTACAGCAGCGACGAGGCGAAGATGACCGGGATGACGCCGGCCTGGTTGACCTTGAGGGGGATGTACGTCGAGCTGCCGCCGAACATCTTGCGGCCGACCATGCGGCGGGCGTACTGCACCGGGATCCGGCGCTGCGCCTGCTCGACGAAGATGACGGCGGCGACGACGACCAGCCCGATGACCATCACGACGCCGAAGACCCACCAGCCCTTGGACTGCTGGACGGCCCACAGCGACGCCGGGAAGCCCGAGATGATCTGGGTGAAGATCAGCAGCGACATGCCGTTGCCGACGCCGCGCTCGGTGATCAGCTCGCCGAGCCACATGATGATCGCGGTGCCGGCGGTCATCGTGACGACCATGACGAGGAACGTCGCGGTGCCGTCGTCGTGCAGCAGCGGGAACGTCTCGGGGTCGCAGCCCTGGAGCAGGTTGCCGGAGCGGGCCAGCGCCACGATGCCGGTCGCCTGGAGGACCGCGAGGCCCAGCGTCAGGTACCGGGTGTACTGGGTGATCTTGGTCTGGCCGGACTGGCCCTCCTTCTTGAGGGCCTCGAGACGCGGGATGACGACCACGAGGAGCTGCAGGATGATGCTCGCGGTGATGTACGGCATGATGCCGAGCGCGAAGATCGTCAGCTGGAGCAGCGCTCCGCCGGAGAACAGGTTCACCAGGTTGTAGAGCCCGGCGCTGTCACCTTCCTGCGCGATGTCCACGCAGGCGCGGACGTTGGCGACGTCGACCCCGGGAGTCGGGATCTGGGACCCGAGCCGGAAGATCGCGATGATCAGCAGGACGAACAGCAGCTTGCGCCGCAGGTCCGGGGTCCGGAAAGCGTTCGCGAACGCGCTCAGCACGGGATCCTCTTTCTCCAAGCGTGAAGCGGCCCCTGCGATCGCCTCGCAAGGACCCGGGGAAGCCTAACAGGCGACCAGGACGGGCCAGAGCCTGGATCCGCCGACTCGCGGCGACGCGCAGCGCGCGGAAATCGGCGGGTGCAGGCTGGATGCGCGTCGGGGGGGGGGGGGGGGGGGGGGGGGGGGGGGCGGTGATCCTGTCGTACGACAGGATCACCGCGCCCGGAACGCTGGTGGCGGTCAAGCCGGAGTCACAGGACCGTCGCGGTGCCGCCGGCGGCCTCGATCTTCTCCTTGGCCGAGGCGGAGAACGCCTGGGCGCTCACCTGGACGGCCACGGACAGCTGGCCCTGGCCGAGGACCTTGACCGGGTGGCCGTCGCGGACGGCACCCTTGGCCACGAGGTCGTCGACCCCGATGGCGCCACCCTCGGGGAAGAGCGCGTTGATGCGGTCGAGGTTGACGACCTGGAACTCCACCTTGAACGGGTTCTTGAAGCCCTTGAGCTTCGGCAGCCGCATGTGGATCGGCATCTGGCCACCCTCGAAGGAGGCCGGGACCTGGTAGCGAGCCTTGGTGCCCTTGGTACCGCGGCCCGCGGTCTTGCCCTTGGAGCCCTCACCGCGACCCACGCGGGTCTTGGCGGTCTTCGCGCCGGGGGCAGGACGCAGGTGGTGCAGCTTGAGCGTCATGTCAGTCGACCTCCTCGACCGTCACGAGGTGACGGACGGTGTGGACCATGCCGCGGATCTCCGGACGGTCCTCCTTGACGACCACGTCGCCGATCCGCTTGAGACCGAGCGTGCGCAGCGTCTCGCGCTGGTTGGCCTTGCAGCCGATCGTGGACTTCTTCTGCTGGACCTTCAGCTGGGCCATCAGGAGGACACCTCCTCGGAGACCCCCGCGGGGACCTCGACCCGAGCCTTCAGCAGCGCCGCCGGCGTCACCTGCTCGACCGGCAGGCCGCGACGGGCGGCCACGGCCTCGGGCTGCTCCAGCATCCGGAGCGCCTCGACCGTCGCGTGCACGATGTTGATCTGGTTCGACGAGCCGAGCGACTTGCTCAGCACGTCGTGGATGCCGGCGCACTCCAGCACCGCACGCACCGGACCACCGGCGATCACGCCGGTACCGGGCGCGGCCGGACGCAGGAGGACGACACCGGCCGCCTTCTCGCCCTGGACCGGGTGCGGGATCGTGCCCTGGATACGGGGAACGCGGAAGAAGTGCTTCTTCGCCTCCTCGACACCCTTGGCGATCGCGGCCGGGACCTCCTTGGCCTTGCCGTAGCCGACACCGACCAGACCGTCGCCGTCGCCGACGACCACGAGGGCGGTGAAGCTGAAGCGACGACCACCCTTCACGACCTTGGCGACACGGTTGATCGCGACGACGCGCTCGATGTAGGCGGTCTTGTCAGCGCCCTGGCCGCGACGGTCGTCCCGTCCGCCCCGGCGCTCGCCACCGCGCTGTCCGCGCTGGGCTCCGCTCATGAGACTGTTCCTCTTCTCTCTCAGGTCTTCGCGATCAGAAGGTCAGGCCGCCGCTGCGGGCGCCATCGGCCAGGGCCGCGACGCGGCCGTGGTACTTGTTACCGGCACGGTCGAACACGACGTCGGAGACGCCGGCCGACTTGGCCCGCTCGGCGACGAGCTCGCCGACCTTCTTGGCCTTCGCGGTCTTGTCGCCCTCGAAGCCGCGCAGGTCCGCCTCCATGGTGGACGCCGACGCGAGGGTCTTGCCCACCAGGTCGTCGACGACCTGGACGGTGATGTGCTTCGACGAGCGGGTGACCACCAGGCGCGGACGCTCGGCGGTGCCGTGGACCTTCTTGCGACCGCGGACCTGGCGGCGCAGGCGCGACTTCGTGCGCGCTGCGGTGTGCTTGTTGTTCGACAGCGAGATCGCCATGGTCACTTACCAGCCTTTCCGACCTTGCGGCGGATGTGCTCACCCGCGTAGCGAACGCCCTTGCCCTTGTAGGGCTCCGGCTTGCGCAGCTTGCGGATGTTGGCGGCAACCTCGCCGACGAGCTGCTTGTCGATGCCCTGGACACCGAGCTTGGTCGGGCCGTCGACGGTGAAGGTGATGCCCTCGGGGGCGTTGAACGTGATCGGGTGCGAGTACCCGAGCTGGAACTCCAGCTGGGTCGGGCCCTTGGACAGGACGCGGTAGCCGACGCCCACGATCTCGAGCTTCTTCTCGTAGCCCTCGGTCACGCCGACGACCATGTTGTTGACCAGCGTGCGCGTCAGGCCGTGCAGGGCCTTGCTCTCACGCTCGTCGTCGGGTCGCCGGACGTCGAGGACGCCGTCGGTCTTCTCGATCGTGATCGGGGTCGCCACCGTGTGCGAGAGGGTGCCCTTCGGGCCCTTCACCGTCACCACGGGGCCGTCGATCGCGACGTCGACCCCCGACGGGACCGCGATCGGAAGCTTGCCAATGCGCGACATGCTCTTCTACTCCTTCGCAGTACTCGTCGTCACCAGACGTAGGCGAGGACTTCCCCACCCACGCCCTTCTGGTTGGCCTGGCGGTCGGTCAGCAGACCCTGGCTCGTCGAGATGATCGCGACGCCCAGGCCGCCGAGCACCTTCGGGAGACCCGTGTGCTTGGCGTAGACCCGGAGGCCGGGCTTGCTGATCCGGCGGACGCCCGCGATCGAGCGCTCCCGGTTGCGGCCGTACTTGAGGGTGATGGTCAGCGTCTTGCCGACCTCGCCCTCGGCCGGCTCCTGCACGTCGTACGACGTGATGTAGCCCTCCTGTCGGAGGATCTCCGCGACGCCGGCCTTCAGCTTGCTGTAGGGCATCGACACCGCGTCGTGGTACGCCTGGTTGGCGTTGCGCAGACGGGTGAGCATGTCTGCGATCGGGTCAGTCATCGTCATGATGGAAGTTCTTTCTCGTCGTGGTTTCGCCCGCTGCGCCCGGTTCTCCGGCGGCCGAGACGACCTTCAACGTGTTGAGGTGGTTACCAGGAGGACTTGGTGACGCCGGGCAGCTCGCCGCGGTGCGCCATCTCCCGCAGGCAGATGCGGCAGAGGCCGAACTTGCGGTAGACGGCCTTCGGACGCCCGCAGCGCTGGCAGCGGGTGTAGCCCCGCACCGCGAACTTCGGCTTGCGAGCGGCCTTGACCTTCAGAGCGGTCTTCGCCATGTCAGTTGCCCTCCTTGAACGGGAACCCGAGCTGCTTGAGCAGCGCGCGGCCCTGCTCGTCGTTGGTGGCGGTCGTGACGATCGTGATGTCCATGCCGCGGGACCGGTCGATCCGGTCCTGGTCGATCTCGTGGAACATGACCTGCTCGGTGAGACCGAAGGTGTAGTTGCCGCGACCGTCGAACTGGTTCGGGTTCAGACCGCGGAAGTCACGGATCCGGGGCAGCGCCAGCGACAGCAGACGGTCCAGGAACTCCCACATCCGGTCGCCGCGCAGCGTGGTGTGCGCACCGATCGGCATGCCCTCACGCAGCTTGAACTGTGCGATGGACTTGCGGGCCTTGGTGACCAGCGGCTTCTGGCCGGTGATCGCGGTGAGGTCGCGGACCGCACCCTCGATCAGCTTCGAGTCGCGTGCCGCCTCGCCGACGCCCATGTTGACCACGATCTTGGTCAGGCCGGGCACCTGCATGACGTTGGCGATCTCGAACTCCGACTTGAGCGCGGGGAGGATCTCCTCGCGGTAGCGGGTCTTCAGACGCGGGGCGACCGCGGCGGACGCAGTCGTGGTGGTCTCGGTCATCAGATTTCCTTGCCGGTCTTGCGCGAGATGCGGACGCTGCGCTCGGCCTGGTAGGTCGAGCCGTCGGGGCGGCGCTTGGTGACCTCGTCGCGCCGGAAGCCGACCCGGGTCACGCCGTCGCCCTCGACGAGCATGACGTTGGAGACGTGGATCGGGGCCTCGGTGGTGATGATGCCGCCGGTGGTGCCGGCG
This sequence comes from Nocardioides sp. YIM 152315, assembly GCF_029210375.1. Lineage (GTDB taxonomy): Bacteria > Actinomycetota > Actinomycetes > Propionibacteriales > Nocardioidaceae > Nocardioides. The sequence goes on from NZ_JARGER010000038.1 coordinate 34,002, forward strand.
CGGCCGCCCTGGTTGACGACCTTGGTGTGCCGCTTGACGCGGTTGACGCCCTCGACGATCACCCGCTGCTCCTCGCGGAGCACCTGGATGACCTTGCCCTCGGCACCCTTGTCCTTGCCGGCGATCACCTTGACGGTGTCGCCCTTCTTGATGTTCACGCTGTTCTTGCCCATGAGTCAGAGCACCTCCGGCGCGAGCGAGATGATCTTCATGAACTTCTTCTCGCGCAGCTCGCGGCCCACGGGGCCGAAAATGCGGGTGCCTCGCGGCTCGCCGTCCGCCTTGAGGATGACGGCGGCGTTCTCGTCGAAGCGGATGTACGAGCCGTCGGGACGACGACGCTCCTTGACGGTGCGCACGACGACAGCCTTGACGACGTCACCCTTCTTCACGTTGCCACCGGGGATCGCGTCCTTCACGGTGGCGACGATGACGTCGCCGATGCCGGCGTAGCGGCGACCCGAGCCACCGAGAACACGGATGCAGAGGATCTCCTTCGCACCGGTGTTGTCGGCGACCTTGAGTCGCGACTCCTGCTGAATCATTTCTTCTCCTGGTTGTCGTGCCGGTTCTCACGCCGCACGCGGCGGTGAGCCTGGCCGAACTGGGCCGAAATCGGGGAACTACTTGGCGCGCTCGAGGATCTCGACCACGCGCCAGCGCTTCGTGGCCGACAGCGGGCGGGTCTCCATCAGGAGCACCCGGTCGCCGATGCCGCACTCGTTCTTCTCGTCGTGCGCCTTCAGCTTGCTCGTGCGGCGCAAGACCTTGCCGTAGAGCGCGTGCTTGACGCGGTCCTCGACGGACACGACCACGGTCTTGTCCATCTTGTCGCTGACGACCAGGCCCTCGCGGACCTTCCGGGCGTTCCGCTCACCAGCGCTCGCCTGAGCCTGCTCGCTCATCAGGCGTCACCATCCTCGTTGCTGTGCTGCTCATCGGTGTCTTGGCCCGGGGTCGGCCGGATGCCGAGCTCGCGCTCGCGCACCACGGTGTAGATCCGGGCGATGTCCTTCTTGACCGTGCGGAGCCGGCCGTGGCTCTCCAGCTGGCCGGTGGCCGCCTGGAAGCGGAGGTTGAAGAGCTCCTCCTTGGCCTCGCGCAGCTTCGACTCGAGGTCCACGGCGTTCAGCTCGTCGAGCTCGTGAGCCTTGGTCGCCATCAGAATTCACCTGCCTCACGGGAGACGAAGCGGCACTTCATCGGGAGCTTGTGCATCGCGCGGCGCATGGCCTCGCGAGCGGTTCCCTCGTCCACGCCGGAGAGTTCGAACATGACACGGCCCGGCTTCACGTTGGCGACCCACCACTCGGGCGAGCCCTTGCCGGAGCCCATGCGGGTCTCGGCCGGCTTCTTGGTGAGCGGGCGGTCGGGGTAGATGTTGATCCAGACCTTGCCGCCACGCTTGATGTGGCGGGTCATCGCGATACGGGCCGACTCGATCTGGCGGTTGGTCACGTAGTGACCCTCGACCGCCTGGATGCCGAAGTCGCCGAAGGCGAGCCGGGTGCCGCCCTTGGCCGCACCGGTCCGCTTCGGGTGGTGCTGCTTGCGGTGCTTGACACGACGGGGCATCAGCATGGGTCAGCCCTCCTGGGTCTCGGCCGGAGCGGTGGCCTGCGCGGTGTCGCCACCGGCCGGAGCCTCGGTCGCGGCGGGGGCGTCGGCGCCACGGTCCGCACGCGACGGACGGTCACCGCGCGAGCCCCGGGTCGGACGGTCGCCACCACGGGACGGACGACCGCTGCGACCGGGCACGCCCGCACGGGCGGCGGCCTGGGCCTGGCGCTCGGCACGGGTGCCGGCGACCTCGCCCTTGTAGATCCAGACCTTCACGCCGATGCGGCCGAAGGTCGTGCGGGCCTCGTAGAACCCGTAGTCGATGTCGGCGCGGAGGGTGTGCAGCGGCACGCGGCCCTCGCGGTAGAACTCGGTGCGCGACATCTCGGCGCCGTTGAGGCGGCCGGAGCACTGGATCCGGATGCCCTTGGCACCGGAGCGCATCGAGGTCTGCATCGCCTTGCGCATCGCGCGACGGAACTGCACCCGGCCCGAAAGCTGCTCGGCGACGCCCTGGGCGACCAGCTGCGCGTCGATCTCGGGGTTCTTGACCTCGAGGATGTTCAGCTGGACCTGCTTGCCGGTGAGCTTCTCGAGCTCGCCGCGGATGCGGTCGGCCTCGGCGCCGCGGCGGCCGATGACGATGCCCGGGCGCGCCGTGTGGATGTCCACGCGGACGCGGTCACGGGTGCGCTCGATCTCGACCTTGGCGATGCCGGCCCGCTCCATGCCCTTGGAGAGCAGCTTGCGGATGGCGACGTCCTCGCCGACGTACGACTTGTAGAGCTTGTCGGCGTACCAACGGCTCTTGTGGTCCGTCGAGATGCCCAGACGGAAACCGTTCGGGTTGATCTTCTGGCCCATCAGGCACTCTTCCTCTTCTTGGCGGTCGCCTTCTTCTCCACCACGTCGGCCGGCTGGACGACCAGCGTGATGTGGCTGGTGCGCTTGTTGATCCGGGTCGCACGACCCTGCGCACGCGGACGCCAACGCTTCATGGTCGGACCCTCGTCGACCTGGGCGACGGAGACGACCAGGTCGTTCGCGTCGAGGCCCTCGGTGGTCTCGGCGTTCGCGACGGCGCTCTCCAGCACCTTCAGGACGGTCTCGGAGGCGGCCTGCGGCGCGAACTGCAGCAGGGCCGAGGCCTCCTCGACGGGCAGACCGCGCACCATGTCGACGACACGGCGGGCCTTCATCGGGGTGATCCGCGTGTAGCGGGCGCTGGCGAACGCACCCGGCTGGTCGCCGAGCAGCGACTCGCGGCGCGCGCTGACGCGCTGGCGGTCTCCTGCGCTCATCGACGGCGCCCCTTCCGGTCTTCCTTGACGTGCCCGCGGTAGGTGCGGGTGGGAGCGAACTCCCCGAGCTTGTGGCCGACCATCGCGTCGGTCACGAAGACCGGCACGTGCTTGCGACCGTCGTGGACCGCGATCGTGTGACCGATCATGTCCGGGACGATCATCGAGCGGCGCGACCAGGTCTTGATGACGTTGTGGCTGCCCTTCTCGTTCTCCGCGTCCACCTTCTTCTGCAGGTGGTCGTCGACGAAGGGACCCTTCTTCAGGCTGCGAGGCATCTTTGGTTACTTCCTACCCTTGCCGGACTTGCGACGGCGGATGATCTGGGAGTCGGAGGCCTTGCGCTTGCGCGTGCGACCCTCGGGCTTGCCCCAGGGCGAGACCGGGTGACGACCACCGGAGGTCTTGCCCTCACCACCACCGTGCGGGTGGTCGACCGGGTTCATGACGACACCACGGACGGTCGGGCGCTTGCCCTTCCACCGCATGCGGCCGGCCTTGCCCCAGTTGATGTTCGACTGCTCGGCGTTGCCGACCTCGCCGACGGTGGCGCGGCAGCGCACGTCGACGAAGCGCATCTCGCCGGACGGCATGCGCAGCGTCGCGCGACTTCCCTCGCGAGCGACGAGCTGGGCGGAGTTGCCGGCCGAGCGGGCGATCTTCGCGCCACCGCCCGGACGCAGCTCCACGCAGTGGATGGTGGTACCGACCGGGATGTTGCGCAGCGGCAGGTTGTTGCCGGGCTTGATGTCGGCGTTCGGACCGGACTCCACGCGGGTGCCCTGCGCCAGGTCCCTCGGCGCGATGATGTAGCGCTTCTCGCCGTCGACGTAGTGCAGCAGCGCGATGCGCGCGGTGCGGTTGGGGTCGTACTCGATGTGAGCGACCTTGGCCGGCACGCCGTCCTTGTCGTAGCGACGGAAGTCGACGATGCGGTAGGCGCGCTTGTGGCCGCCGCCCTGGTGCCGGGTGGTGATCCGACCCTGGTTGTTGCGGCCGCCCTTCTTGGGCAGCGGACGCGTCAGCGACTTCTCCGGCGTGGTCCGGGTGATCTCGACGAAGTCAGCGACCGACGAGCCACGACGGCCCGGGGTGGTCGGCTTGTACTTGCGGATTGCCATGTGTCTTCAGTCCTCTAGTCCGACGCCGGTCAGGAGACCGGGCCTCCGAAGATGTCGATCCGGTGGCCCTCGGCCAGGCTGACGATCGCGCGCTTGGTGTCCTTGCGCTTGCCCAGGCCGTTGCGCGTACGACGCGTCTTGCCGGGACGGTTGATCGTGTTGACCGAGGTCACCTTGACGTTGAACACCTTCTCGACCGCGATCTTGATCTCGGTCTTGTTCGCGTCGGGGTGCACCAGGAAGGTGTACTTGTTCGCGTCGAGGAGGCCGTAGCTCTTCTCGGACACGACCGGCGCGAGCAGGATGTCGCGGTGGTCCTTGTGCAGGGTGCTCACTTGGCAGCCTCCTCAGCGGCGACGTTCTTGCCCTGGGCCGCGTTCACGAAGGCGTCGTAGGACCCCTGCGTGAAGACGATGTCGTCCGAGGCGAGCACGTCGTAGGTGTTGAGCTGGTCGACCGCCACGATGTGCACCTGCGGCGCGTTGCGCAGCGAGAGCCAGGTGACGGAGTCGGTGCGCTCGAGCACGACGAGGAAGTTGCCGCGGTCGGAGACGCTCGCCAGCGCGGCCAGCGCGGCCTTGGTCGACGGGGTCTCGGCGCTGATCAGCGACTCGACGACGTGGATCCGGTCGTTGCGCGCCCGGTCGGAGAGGGCGCCACGGAGCGCGGCGGCCTTCATCTTCTTGGGGGTGCGCTGGTCGTACTTGCGCGGCTGCGGGCCGTGCACGGTGCCACCGCCGGCGAACTGCGGGGCGCGGGTCGAGCCCTGGCGGGCGCGGCCGGTGCCCTTCTGCTTGTAGGGCTTCCGGCCACCGCCGCGGACCTCGCCGCGGGTCTTGGTGGCGTGGGTGCCCTGGCGCGCAGCGGCCTGCTGGGCGACGACGACCTGGTGGATCAGGGGGACGTTGACCTCGACGTCGAAGATCTCGGCGGGAAGGTCGACCTTGGCGACCTTCGCGGCCGCAGCCTTCTTCGTGGTAGCCATGCTCAGACCTCCTTGCCGGAAGTGACGGACTGCTTGGCGGCCGAGCGGAGGACCACGAGACCGCCCTTGGGGCCGGGGACGGCGCCCTTGAGGAGGATCAGGCCCTTCTCCACGTCGACGGCGTGGACGGTGACGTTCTGGGTGGTGACCGTGTCGGAGCCCATCCGGCCCGCCATCCGCACACCCTTGAACACGCGACCCGGGGTGGCGCACGCGCCGATGGAGCCCGGCTTGCGGTGGTTGCGGTGCGCACCGTGCGAGGCGGAGACGCCCGCGAAGCCGTGGCGCTTCATCGTGCCCGCGAAGCCCTTGCCCTTGCTGGTGCCGGTCACGTCGATGTCGTCGCCCGCGGCGAAGGTGTCGACGGGCAGTTCCTGGCCGACCGTGAACTCGGCGGCGAGGGCGGTGCGGATCTCGACGAGGTGGCGACGCGGGGTGGTGCCGGCCTTCGTGAACTGTCCGGCCATCGGCTTGGTCACCTTGCGGCCGTCGATCTCGCCGTAGCCGACCTGGATGGCGTTGTAGCCGTCGCTGTCGGGCGTGCGGACCAGGGTGACGACGTTCGCACCGGCGTCGATCACGGTCACGGGGACGACGCGGTTGTTCTCGTCCCAGACCTGGGTCATGCCGAGCTTGGTGCCCAGCAGGCCCTTCACGTTGCGTTCGAAAGTACTCATGTCCTCGACCTCAGAGCTTGATCTCGATGTCGACGCCGGCGGGAAGGTCGAGCCGCATGAGCGAGTCGACGGTCTTCGGCGTGGGGTCGATGATGTCGATGAGGCGCTTGTGGGTGCGCATCTCGAAGTGCTCGCGGGAGTCCTTGTACTTGTGGGGCGAGCGGATGACGCAGTACACGTTCTTCTCGGTCGGCAGCGGCACCGGGCCGGCGACCTTGGCACCCGTGCGGGTGACCGTGTCCACGATCTTGCGCGCCGAGGTGTCGATCACCTCGTGGTCATAGGCCTTGAGCCTGATGCGGATCTTCTGTCCCGCCATAGGTCTCTCTCGTCCTCACTCGTTCTGTAACCGCGTGCGTGTCCCGGGGCGTCCTCCGGCTTGAGTCGGCCCCGCCCGTGCTTCCCACCGCTCCAGCTCCGACCCCCGCGGTCGGGCGTGTCGCGCAGTTGGGACGCAACACGAGACCGGGGTCTCGCTCTCGCTGTTGGTGACGCCCGACGGTTCGTCGAGCAGATCGGGTCTCCAGGTTCGGTGCTGCCGCACACGCCGACCACCGAGGCTCTCCAGGAGACGCGATTCAGAAGTCAAGATGTGCGGTGCACCCCGGCAACCCGCCGAAGCAACCGGACTATCTTGGCAGAGATCCCACGACAGTCAAAATCGCGCGGGGAGACTCCGCTAGGTTCTCATCATGGCCGGCGAGAACACGTTCCACTTCGGGGCCGGACCCGGCGCCTCCGGCGCTGCGACGAGCGTACCGGTCGTGGTGTGGGGGACGGGGAACATGGGTCGCGCGGCGATCCGCGCCGTCGACGCCCACCCGGGGCTGGTGCTGTCCGGCGTCGTCGTCGCCTCCCGCGCGAAGCGCGGCCGCGACGCCGGGGAGCTGGCCGGGCTCGACCGCACGCTCGGCGTGCCGGCCACCTCCGACGTGGACGCCGCGCTGGCCACGCTCGGCGCGGGCGGCGCAGTCGCCTACATGGCGTCCGGCGACGTCCGGCCCGACGCCGCCCTCGCCGACGTCGCCCGCTCCCTGCGCTCGGGGGCGGTCGTCGTCACCCCGGCGCTCTACGCGCTCTACGATCCGCGCCATGCCCCGGCGGAGCTGACCGGCCCGCTGCGGGCCGCCGCCGAGGAGGGGTCGAGCGCGCTCTTCGCCAGCGGGGTCGACCCGGGCTGGGGCAACGACGTGCTGCCGGTGCTGGTGAGCGCCATGGCCGGCACCGTCGACGAGGTGCGCTGCCAGGAGATCTTCGACTACACCACCTACGACCAGCCCGACTCGGTGCGCTTCCTCGTCGGCATGGGGCAGCCGATGGACTACGAGCCGCCGATGGTGGCGGCCGGTGTGCCGACCATGGTGTGGGGCGGCCAGGTCCGGATGATCGCGCGGGCGCTCGGCGTCGACCTCGACGAGATCCGGGAGACGCTCGAGCGGCGCCCCCTCGACGCCGACACGACCAACGCGATGGGGCTGTTCGAGGCGGGCAGCCAGGGCGCGCTGCGTTTCGAGGTCCAGGGCATCGTCGACGGGGTCCCCCGCGTCGTCGTCGAGCACGTCACCCGGATCGACCCCGGCTGCGCCCCGGACTGGCCGATCCCGCCCGACGGTGGCGCGGGCGCCCACCGGGTCGTCATCGAGGGGCGCCCGCGCATCGAGGTGAGCGTCGAGGCCACCGACGAGGGCGGCAACCGCGCCGCCGGCGGCAACGCGACCGCCGCGAACCGTCTGGTCAACGCGATCCCCTGGTTGACCGCGGCCCCGCCCGGTCTGTACGACGGGCTCGACGTACCCCTCGCCCCCGCGAGCGGACGCCTCCCCGGAAGGAGCACCTCGTGATCGTCGACCTGCCCGACGACAAGGACCCGATCCTCTACGTCTGGGGAGAGATGGTGCCCGGCATCGGGACCGCAGCCTCCCGCTTCGCCACCAGCGTCTACGAGCACACCACGCTCGGGCTCCGCGAGTTCGAGGCGGCCAGGCTGCGGATCGCGCAGATCAACGGCTGTCTCTTCTGCCAGGACTGGCGCACCGAGCGCGACGGCGTACGGGTCGAGGACACCTTCGCCGACGCCGTCACCGACTGGCGCTCGACGTCGGCCTTCGACGAGCGCACCCGACTCGCCGCGGAGTACGCCGAGCGGTACGCCCTCGACCACCACGGCCTCGACGACGGGTTCTGGGCGCGGATGAAGGCGTGCTACGCCGACCGCGAGATCGTCGAGCTCTCGATGTGCCTGGGCTCGTGGCTGGCGTTCGGACGCCTCAACCACGTCCTCGGCCTCGACGCGGCCTGCGTGTTGCCCAGCCACCCGGCCTCTCCGCAGTCGGGCTGACAGGATGTGCCCATGTCGGGCAGCCAGTGGTACCCGCCGCCCGGACACGACCCGTCGGGCCGGCCCCCGCCGCCCGGATGGCGGCCGTCGCCGACCGCCGGGCCGCCCGCGCCGCCGGGTTGGGCACCCGGGATGCTCGGCGCCGCCCACAAGCCCGGTGCGATGCCGCTGCGACCGCTCGGGCTCGGCGACGTCTACGACGCGGCGTTCCGGATCATCCGGTTCAACCCACGCGCGACCGTCGGCTCCGCGGTGCTGGTGGCCGCCGTCGCGATGGCGATCCCGCTCCTGGCGACCGCGGCGCTCACCCTGACCGTCGACCTCTCCGCCGAGATGTCCGAGGACACGGCCGACGCGGTCGGCGGGCTGACCGCGCTCGCCGCCCTCGGGACCGGAGCGGTCCTGCAGTACGTGGGCCTCATCTTCGTGACCGGGATGATCGCCCACGTCACCGCGGCCGCCGCGATCGGCCGGCGGCTGACCCTCGGTGAGGCGTGGGCGGCCACCCGCGGCTGCCGCTGGCGGCTGGTCGGGCTCACCCTGCTGATCGCGCTGATCTGGCTCGTCCTCCTCGCGGCGTACGTCGTCGCCTCGGTCGTGGTCATCATGAGCACCAGCTCGTGGGTGCTGCCTGCCGTGTGGTTCGTGCTGACGGCGCCGGTGGGCATCGCGCTGGCGGCCTGGCTGTGGATCCGGCTCACCTACCTCGCCGTGCCGGCGCTGATGGTCGAGCGGACCCGTGTCCTCGCCGGCCTCGGTCGCGCGGTCGCGCTGACCCGGCGGCAGTTCTGGCGCACGTTCGGCATCGCGCTGCTCACGCTCGTCGTCACCTCGGTCGCCGCGCAGGTCCTGACCGTGCCGTTCGGCATCCTCGGCTCCGTGCTCGGCCTCGTCGTCGACGACGCCGGCGTCGCGTTCCTGCTGCTGATGCTGGCCAACGCGCTCGGCACCGTCGTCTCGACCGCCTTCGTCGCGCCGTTCACCGCCGCGGTGACCTCCCTGCAGTACCTCGACCAGCGGATCCGCAAGGAGGCGTACGACGTCGAGCTGATGACCCAGGCGGGGATCACCGCCCCGTGAGCCTCGTGCCGGCGTTGGCGGAGCCGCCGCTCGACCCGTCCGGGGAGGAGGCGCGGTCGCTGCTCGGCCGCGAGCTCCTCCACCCGGACTACCACGAGCACAACCCGATCGAGCAGCTCCTGGACTGGCTCGACCGGATGATCGGCGGCACGATCGACGCCGCGGCCGACGCCCCGCCGCTCTCGACGTTCCTCGCGATCGTGGCGTTCCTGCTGCTCGGGCTCGCGCTCGCGTGGCTGGTCTCGCGCGCCCGGCGTACGCCGCGGGTGGCAGGTGGGCCCGGGCCCGTGGTCGGTGACCGCACGGCGAGCGCCGCCGAGCTGCGCGCGGCCGCCGAGCGCGCCCTCGCCGAGGGCCGGGCGGCCGCGGCGGCGGTCGACGGCTTCCGTGCCCTGACCGTCCGCCAGATCGAGCGTGGGTGGCTCGAGGACCGGCCCGGGGCCACGGCACGCGAGGTGGCGGTCGCGCTGGCGGCGGCGCACCCCGACCTGCGCCACGAGGTCGCGGGCAGCGCCGAGGTGTTCGACGCCGTTCTCTACGGCGGCCGCCCGGCCACCCACGACCAGGCCGCCGCCGTGCTCGCCGTCGACGACGCGCTCGCGGGAGCCCACCGATGAGCGCGACCATCGCGAGCGAGCCGCGGGGCCGCCTGCGCCGCCACCGCGCGACGCTGGTGGTCGCCCTCGGGCTGCTCGCCGCGGTGGCGGTCGTCCTGCTCACCGCCTCGGACGACCGGCGCGCCGGCTACCTCGACCCCGACAACGCCGACCCCGAGGGGGCGCGGGCCGTCGCGGAGGTGCTCGACGACGAGGGCGTCGACGTCGAGGTGGTGCGCGGAGCGGACGACCTCGAGCGCACCGAGGTCGGGGCCGGCACGACGGTCGTCGTCACCTCGACCACGCGGCTCGGCCGCAGCACGAGCCAGCGGCTGCTCGACCATACCGGCGACGCCCGGCTCGTGCTCGTCGAGGCGGAGCCCGGGCTGGCCGACGTGCTCGGCGTACCTGCTCCGAACGAGGTGGTGCCCGAGGACCCGATCGCGGCCGACTGCGCGGACGCGAGGTACGCCGACCTGTCCGTCGACGTCGACCGAGCCCTCGGCTATCCGACAACGGGCTGCTTCACGACGGCCGGCGGTGCCGCGCTGCTCGCCGAGCCCCGACCGGGCCTGGCGCTGCTGGGGGCTGGCGAGGCGCTGACCAACGACCAGGTGCTGCGGGCCGACAACGCGGCGCTGGCGCTGCGGCTGCTCGGCGGGTCCGAGCACCTCATCTGGTACGTGCCGTCGCTCGACGACCTGCGCGCGGGCGACGGGGTGAGCCTGTCGTCGCTGCTGCCGGACTGGCTGCGGCCCGCGCTGCTGCTGGCCGCGGTCGCGACGCTCGCCCTGCTGCTGTGGCGGGCCCGCCGGCTCGGGCCGCTCGCGGTCGAGCCGCTGCCGGTCGCCGTCAAGGCCATCGAGACCACCCGCAGTCGCGGCCGGCTCTATCGCAGGGCGGGCGACCGGGCACACGCCGCCGAGGTGCTGCGCGCCGCGGCGCGCGTGCGTGCCGCCGACCGGCTCCGCCTGGGATCGCACCCGGACCCGGCGGGCCTCGTCCGCGATCTCGCGCGCCACACCGGGCGCCCCGAAGCCGAGATCGACGCGCTCCTCGGGCCGCACGCGGTGCCGCCGACCACCGACCACGACCTGATCACGCTGGCCGACCGGCTGGCCGGGCTCGACAGAGAGGTACGCCGTCCATGAAGACACACGTGAGCGGGGACGAGGCGCGCGAGCGGCTCGGCGCCGTACGCACCGAGGTCGCCAAGGCCGTCGTCGGCCAGGACGCCGCCGTCTCGGGGCTGCTGGTCGCGATGCTGTGCGGCGGACACGTGCTGATGGAGGGGGTGCCCGGGGTGGCGAAGACGCTGCTCGTGCGCACCTTGGCCGAGGCGCTCGCGGTCGACACCCGCCGGGTGCAGTTCACCCCGGACCTGATGCCCGGCGACATCACGGGCTCGATGGTGATCGACAGCCGGCAGGGCGAGCTGTCGTTCCGCGAGGGTCCCCTCTTCACCCACCTGCTGCTCGCCGACGAGATCAACCGGACACCGCCGAAGACCCAGTCGGCGCTGCTGGAGGCGATGGAGGAGGGCCAGGTGTCGGTCGACGGCGTCTCGCGCCCGCTGCCGAGGCCGTTCCTGGTGGCGGCGACCCAGAACCCGATCGAGTACGAAGGCACCTACCCGCTCCCGGAGGCACAGCTCGACCGCTTCCTGCTCAAGGTGGTGCTGCCGGTGCCGGACCGGGCGGCCGAGCTGGAGATCCTGCGCCGGCACGCGAGCGGCTTCGACCCGCGCGACGTCGCCGCGGCCGGCGTACGACCGGTCGCCGGCGCGGCCGACATCGCCGCCGGACGCGAGGCCGTCGGGCAGGTGCAGGTCGGCCCGGAGGTCGCCGGGTACGTCGTCGACATCGCCCGCGCGACGCGCGAGTCACCGTCGCTCAGCCTGGGCGTCAGCCCGCGCGGCGCCACCGCGCTGCTGAAGTCGGCGCGGGCCTGGGCCTGGCTGACCGGCCGCGACTTCGTCACCCCCGACGACGTCAAGGCGCTCGCGCACGCGACGCTCGTGCACCGGCTGGGGCTCAGGCCCGAGGCCGAGCTCGAGGGCGTCGACGTCGCCCAGGTGCTCGCCTCCGCCCTCGGCTCGGTGCCGGTCCCCCGGTAGCCCGGCCACGGCGATGGCGATCACCGGACGCGTCCCGCTGCTGCTTCTGCTCGGAGTGGTGGCGGTGCTGCTGCGCCCGGAGGCGAGCACGGCGTGGCTGTGGGTCCTCGCCGTCGGGATCCTGGTCGGCGTCGACGTGCTGCTCGCGCCGGCGCCGACGTCGCTGTCGGTGGACCGCCGCCCGATCGGCTCGCTCCGGCTCGGCGACCCGGCCACCAGCGTGCTCGTCGCCACGAACGGCACCCGCCGGCGCCTCACCGGCGTCGCCCGGGACGCCTGGCAGCCGACCGCCGGCGCCCGCGACAACCGGCACCGCCTCGCGCTCGCGCCGGGCGACCGGGTGCTGCTCCGGACGCCCCTCCTCCCCCGACGACGCGGCGACCTGCGCGCCGTCGGCGTCACCGTGCGGCTGCGCGGCCCGCTCGGCCTCGCGTCGCGCCAGGGCACCCGCCGGGTCGACGGGACGGTCCGGGCGCTGCCGCCCTTCGAGGCCCGCAAGCACCTCCCGAGCCGACTCGCCCGACTGCGCGACCTCGACGGCCGCGCCGCGGTCCGCGTCCGAGGCCAGGGCACGGAGTTCGACTCGCTGCGCGAGTACGTCCGCGGCGACGACGTCCGCTCGATCGACTGGCGGGCGAGCGCCCGCAGCCGCAACGTCGTCGTACGCACGTGGCAGCCGGAGCGCGATCGGCGCGTGGTGCTGGTGCTCGACACGTCGCGTACGTCGGCCGGCCGGATCGGCGACGTGCCGCGTCTCGACTCGGCGATGGACGCCGCCCTGCTGCTCGCCTCGCTGGCGTCGCGGGCCGGTGACCGGGTCGACTTCGTCGCCGGCGACCGCCGCGTGCGCGGCCGCCTGCGCTTCGCGGGCGCCCGCGACATCGCGGCGCGGCTCCAGGAGGCGATGGCCGATCTCGAGCCCGTGATCGCGGAGGCCGACTGGGACGGGCTGGCGGGGGCCGTCACCGGGTTCGGGCGACAGCGGGCGCTCGTCGTACTGCTGACGCCGCTGGAGCCGGCGGCCGTCGAGGAGGGGCTGCTGCCTGTCCTGCCGACGCTGACCCGCCGTCACCGGGTCGTGCTGGCGTCGGTGCGCGACCCCGAGCTCGAGCGGCTCGCGACCACGCGGGACGGGCTGGACCAGGTCTACGACGCCGCGGCCGCGGAGCAGGTGATCGCACGCCGTCGGCACACGGCCGGGCTGCTGCGCGCGCTCGGCGTCGACGTCCTCGACGCCGGCGACCTGCCGCCCGTGCTCGCCGACCACTACCTGTCGCTCAAGGCCCGCGGCCTCCTCTGACGTCGAATCGGGACTTTCTGCCAGTCGAATCGGGACTTCCGGCCACGGTCCTCCGGACTCAACTGGCCAGAACTCCCGACTCGAGCGGCAAAAAGTCCGGACTCAACCGCTACACCTGCGTGGCGACCCGGTCCTCGAGCAGCGCGGCGTCGAGGTCGCCGGTGTGGCCGCGCACGAACGCCTGCCGGCCGAGCACGAACACGTAGGCGAAGAAGACCGCCTCGGCGAGGATGCCGATGCCCACCCGCGCCCACGTCGGCAGCCCGGAGGGGGTCACGAACGCCTCGATGACGCCGCTGACCAGCAGCACCGCGACCAGGCCGAGGGCGACCGTCCCGGCGGTCCGGCCCTCCCGGGCGAGCGACTGCGTGCGGGTCAGCTCACCCGGCTCCACCCACGACCAGAAGAGCCGCAGGCCGACGCCACCGGCGACGAAGACGGCCGTGAGCTCGAGCAGGCCGTGCGGCAGGATCAGGCCCCAGAAGTGGGCTCCGTGATCGTGGCGGATCATGATCGAGCCGATGATCGCCAGGTTGGCGACGTTCTGGAACAGCAGCCACACCACCGGCAGGCCCAGCACGCCCAACGCGATGCAGAGCGCGGAGACCCAGGCGTTGTTGACCCAGACCTGGGCGGCGAAGTGACTCGCGGCGTACTCGCTGTAGTAGTCCTCGAAGTCGTGGCTGACCAGCTGCTCGACGTCCGCCTGCGACAGCAGGCCCTGCTCCACGTCGGGGTGGCCGAGCAGCCAGGCGATCATCACGCCGGTCGCGGCGACGTTCGCCACCAGCGTGCCGATCCACCACCAGCGCAGGCGGTAGAGGGCGGCGGGGAGGCGATCGACGAAGAACCGCCGCACCCCGCCCCACGTGGTCGTGCGCGCGCAGCTCGCGCGGTTGCGCGCCCGCGAGAGCAGCGAGGAGAGGTAGGCGACCAGCGTCGCGTCCGGCGCCGACGTGCGCACGACCGACAGGTGCGTCGCCACCCGCTGGTAGCGCTCGACGAGCTCGTCGGCCTCGGCCCCCGACAGCCGGCGACGTCGCGTGAGCTCCTCGAGCCGGCCCCACTCCGCGAGGTGCGCCGCGACGTACGCGTCGAGGTCCATGCGAGCACCCTAGACTTTCCAGCGATGCCGGCCCCGGAGTTCGCGACGCTCACGACCGACGACCTCGTCACCGGCGAGGCGGTCGCCCTCGACCTGCCGCCGGCCAGCCTCGGCGCCCGGATCACCTCGGGCCTCATCGACGTCGTGGCCACCTCCGCGCTGCTCGTGGCGCTGGTCCTCGGCCTCACGATCGCGGCGCTGCAGGCCGACGAGGCGCTGGCTGCGGTGGCGATGCTCGCCGCGATCATCGTGTCGGTGGTCGTCTTCCCGACCGCCATCGAGACCCTGACTCGTGGCAGGTCCCTCGGCAAGCTCGCGATGGGGCTGCGCGCCGTGCGCGACGACGCCGGACCGATCTCCTTCCACCACGCGTTCGTCCGCGCGCTGGTCGGAGTCGTCGAGATCTACGCGTTCCTCGGCAGCCCCGCCTTCTTCTGCGCGTTGCTCAGCCCGCGCGGCAAGCGGCTCGGCGACTACGCCGCCGGCACGTACGTCGTGCGCGACCGGGTCCGGCTGACCCTCGCCCCTCCCGTCCCGATGCCGCCGGCGCTGGCCGCGTGGGCCGCCGGCGCCGACATGACGGCACTGCCGACCGGCCTGGCGATGGCGGTGCGGCAGTACCTCGGACGCTCCCACCAGATCGAGCCGCACGCGCGCGCCGACCTCGGCGAGCGGCTCGCGACCGCGGTGGGGCGGCACGTCTCGCCACCCCCGCCGTCCGGCACGCCTCCCGAGGCCTATCTCGCCGCCGTCGTCGCCGAGCGCCGCGACCGCGACGCCCGCCGGCTGGCCCGCGAGGCCGACCTGCGGCGCCGCCTGGCGAGCCGATGACCCTGCGCGCACCCGGCGACGTGCTGGTCCACCTGCGCCGCGTCCGCGACCACGTCGACCGCCACTACACCGAGCCGCTCGACCTCGAGACGCTCGCGGGCATCGCCGGTCTGAGCAAGTTCCACTTCCAGCGGCTGTTCAAGGCGACCTACGGTCGCACGCCCGCGACGTACCTGACCGAGCGCCGCGTCGAGCGCGCCCAGGACCTGCTGCGCGCCACCAACCTCACGGTCACCGAGGTCTGCCACGCGGTCGGCTTCTCCAGCCTCGGGTCGTTCAGCAGCCGCTTCCGCGAGCTGGTCGGCGAGACGCCGAGCGACTTCCAGAGGCGGTACGCCGCCGGCGGCGCGCCACGCATCCCGGGGTGCTACATCTTCCAGTGGGGGCTGGCCGAACGCTCTGCGTCCGAACGCGCAAGCCAGGAGAAGCGGGGCGGCACCGGGGGCTCCTAGCGTGGACGCATGATCACCCACATCTCCATCGCCTCGGTCTTCGTCGACGACGTCGACGTCTCCCGCGACTTCTACGTCGACGTCCTCGGGTTCGAGCTCAAGGACGACATCACCCTGGGCGGGGGCTACCGCTGGTGCACCGTCAACCACCCCAGCCAGCCAGAGCTCGCCGTCCACCTCACGACGCCCGGCCCACCCTTCTCCGACGAGTTCGTCGCCGCGATGCAGCGTGAGCGCGCCAGCGGCGGCCTCAACGGGCTCGGGATGAGCGTCGACGACTGCCAGAAGACCTACGAGGAGCTGAGCGCCAGGGGCGTGGAGTTCCTCCAGAAGCCCGAGGAGCGCCCGTACGGCGTCGAGGCGCTGTGTCGCGACAACTCCGGGAACTGGATCGTGCTCGTCGAGCCGCGGGAGTTCACCGCGCAGGACTTCGCCTGAGCCTCCGCCTCGCCCCGGCCCTGACGGACCGGGGCAAGGCGGATCCGGCGAGTCAGAACCCGGTGTTCAGCAGCAGGTTCGGCGACCCGTTCGTGCCGGAGAGGACGCCCGGGGTGGCCGCGGCGAGGAGGACGTCGGTGACCGCGGCGGGCGACGCGCCGGGGTGCGCCTCGAGGTAGAGCGCGGCGGCGCCGGCCACGTGCGGCGTGGCCATCGAGGTGCCCGAGATGGTGTTGGTCGCCGTGCTGCTGCCGATCCAGTCGGACGTGATGTCCTCCCCGGGTGCGTAGAGGTCGACGCAGTCGCCGTAGTTGGAGAAGTACGCCGCCGCGTCCGAGCTGTTCGACGCCGCCACCGTGATGGCGGAGGCCGCGCGGCTGGGCGAGCCCAGGCAGGCATCGGAGGTCTCGTTGCCGGCCGCCACCGCGACGGTCACGCCCGCGCCGGTCATCGCGTCGATCGCGGAGTCGATGGCGGAGTCGGCGCCGCCGCCGAGGCTCATGTTCGCGACGGCGGGCCCGCCCCGGGCCGCCACCCAGTCCATGCCGTCGACGACGCCGGCCGTGGTCCCGCTGCCGTTGCAGTCGAGCACCCGCACCGCCACGAGCGTCACGTCCTTGGCGACGCCGTACGTCGTGCCGCCGACGGTGCCCGCGACGTGCGACCCGTGTCCGTTGCAGTCCTCGGTCCCGTTGCCGTCCCCGACGGCGTCGTACCCGCCCGCGAGGCGGTCGGCGTAGTCGCGGTGCGAGGAGTTGATGCCGGTGTCGATGATGTACGCCGTGACGCCGGCACCGGTCGCGTCGTAGGTGTAGCTGCCGTCGAGTGGCAGCTCGGCCT
Source organism: Nocardioides sp. YIM 152315 (assembly GCF_029210375.1). Classification (GTDB taxonomy): domain Bacteria; phylum Actinomycetota; class Actinomycetes; order Propionibacteriales; family Nocardioidaceae; genus Nocardioides. Next base: position 50,742 of record NZ_JARGER010000038.1, read on the forward strand.
GGTCGATGCGGTCCAGCCCCCAGGTGGCGTCGGTCTGGGTGTCTTCGATCGACAGCACGCCGTTCTCCTGGACGAAGGCGACGTCCGGGTCCGAGCGGACGGCCGCGAGCTCGGCGGAGTCGAGCGTCGCGGAGAACGCTCCCACGTGGCGGTAGCTGTCGGTGACGGCGCCGCCCTCCGCGCGGACGTCCTGCCGGGTCGACCTCAGGTCGGTGGTCGAGGCTCCCGGGTCCAGCACGACGACGTACTGGCCGGGCACGGCGTCGGCGGCCCGGACCAGGGGCGCGCGTTGGCCGTCCCGCCCGGGCGCGGCGTCTGCGGGGGCACTCGCCGCCAGGGCGCCGAGCGAGCCGACGACCATGGTGGCCACGGCGGGGAGTGCTGCCTTCTTCGAGAGGTCGAGCAACATCGGGAACCTTCCGTCCTGGCCGGAACCGCCCGGCCGTGCGGCGCCGCCGGCGCCGGGCCGGAGACGGGCGGCACGCGGATCGGCCGCCGCTCCCGACCCTGCCGACGCGACCTGGTCTAGACCAAGGGGGATAACCCTTGATGTGGTCGAATCACCCCGGATCGCCGCAAGATCTCCTGGGATCCGGCCCCGACGCGGGACAGCGACCGCGCGCGCCGGGTGGTGCAGACCGCGCGTCATCAACCCGGATCAAATGCTGGAGATCCTGCGGCGCACCCGCTGGTCGCGGCGCTATCATCCGGCGGTGGGAGCGTTCCCATTGAAATGTGACCCGCGTTACAGAATCGTGACCGGGGTCCCTTGACGGACGCGCGCGTAAACGTTTGCATCGTTCCTCGACGGAGCGGGTTTCAAAGGCGCGCGGACCTAAGCGGACCTGCTGACAACCCAGAGAGGAATCCACGAATGCGATCACGCAACACGCGCAGGGGGATGGCAGCTGCCGCCGCCCTCGTGACTGCGGGACTCGTTCTCGCCGGCTGTGGCGGCGACGACGACGAAGGCGGCAGCGCCGGAGGCACGTCCCCGGGTGAGGGCAAGGCCGAGTGCGCCGACCTGACGGAGTTCGGTGACCTCACCGGCGAAGAGGTCAGCATCTACACCTCCATCGTCGCGCCCGAGGACCAGCCCTACATCGACTCGTTCAAGCTCTTCGAGGAGTGCACCGGCGCGAAGGTCGCGTACGAAGGCTCCAAGGAGTTCGAGGCCCAGCTGGTCGTGCGCGTCAAGAGCGGCAACCCGCCGGACATCGCGTTCGTCCCGCAGCCGGGCCTGCTCAAGACCCTGGTGGAGGACACCGGCAAGGTCGTAGAGGCGCCGCAGTCGGTGTCCGACAACGTCGACGAGTACTACGGCGAGGACTGGAAGGCGTACGGCACCGTCGACGGCAAGTTCTACGCGCCGCCGCTCACCGCCAACGTGAAGTCCTTCGTCTGGTACTCCCCGAAGATGTTCCAGGAGAACGGCTGGGACATCCCGACCACCTGGGACGACATGCTCGCGCTCTCCGACGACATCGCGGCGAGCGGCATCAAGCCGTGGTGCGCGGGCATCGGCTCGGGCGAGGCCACGGGCTGGCCGGCGACCGACTGGCTCGAGGACGTGCTGCTGCGCTCCGCCGGCCCGGACGTCTACGACCAGTGGGTCAACCACGAGATCCCGTTCAACGACCCCGCCGTGGTCGAGGCGCTCGACACCGTCGGCGGCATCCTCAAGAACGCCGACTACGTCAACGGCGGCTTCGGTGACCCGAAGTCGATCGCGAGCACCGAGTTCACCGACGGTGGTCTGCCGATCGTCGACGGCAAGTGCGCGCTGCACCGGCAGGCGAGCTTCTACGCCGCCAACTGGCCGGAGGGCACGAAGGTCGGCGAGGACGGCGACGTGTTCGCGTTCTACCTCCCGCCGATCAGCGAGGACTTCGGCAGCCCGGTCCTCGGTGGCGGTGAGTTCGTCACCGCGTTCTCCGACGACACCGCCGTCCAGGCGCTGATGACCTACATCTCCGGTCCGGAGTGGGTCAACGAGAAGGGCAAGGCCACTACCAACGGTGGCTTCGTCAGCGCGAACAAGAACCTGGACATCGCCAACGTGGCCAGCCCGATCGACAAGACGTCGGTCGAGATCCTCCAGAACCCCGACGCGGTCTTCCGCTTCGACGGCTCCGACCTGATGCCGGGTGCCGTGGGCGCTGGGTCGTTCTGGAAGGAGATGACCGCCTGGATCGGCGAGGACCAGAGCACGCAGGACACCCTCGACAACATCGAGAGTTCCTGGCCGTGATCAACCGCCCGCCGGCCGGTCGTCCGACCGGCCGGCGGGCCCTTGTCTGAACGGGAGTGCCTGGCATGTCCACTGGCGAGAAGTTCACCCAGATGCTCATCGCGATCGCGCTGTTCTTCGGCGTGGTCGCCGCGATCCTGCTGCTGACGCAACGCCTGCGCTCCCGACGAGGCGAGCTCGTGCAGTCCGCCGCCTTCGTGCTGCCGGCGGTCCTCCTGATCGGCGTCGGCCTGCTCTACCCCGCGATCGAGACGATCCGGCAGTCGTTCCAGAACGCCGCCGGCAACGAGTCGGTCGGGTTCGAGAACTACAAGACGATCTTCACCGACTCCAACCAGATCCGGGTGCTGCTGAACACCGCCGCCTGGGTCATCGTCGTGCCGATCGCGTCGACCGCGATCGGCCTCGTGTACGCCGTGCTGGTCGACCGCGCCAAGTTCGAGAAGTTCGCCAAGGCACTGATCTTCCTGCCGATGGCGATCTCCCTGGTGGGCGCGTCGATCATCTGGAAGTTCGTCTACGACTACCGCGAGACCGACGCGAACCAGATCGGTGTCGCCAACGAGGTCTTGAAGGTCCTCGGCTTCGACACCTACCGGTTCCTCTTCAACGAGCCGTGGAACACCGTCTTCCTGATCGTCATCATGATCTGGGTGCAGGCCGGCTTCGCGATGACGCTGCTGTCGGCCTCGATCAAGGCGATCCCCGACGACATCGTCGAGGCGGCCCGCCTCGACGGCGTGGGCGGCTTCAAGATGTTCCGCTTCATCACGGTGCCGAGCATCCGGCCGTCGCTCATCGTCGTGCTGACCACGATCAGCATCACGACCCTGAAGGCCTTCGACATCGTGCGCACCACGACCGGCGGCAACTTCGACACCAGCGTGCTCGCCTACGAGTTCTACGTGCAGAGCTTCCGTTCCTTCGACCAGGGACTCGGCGCCGCACTCGCCGTGCTGATCTTCGTCCTCGTGATGCCGATCGTCATCTACAACGTCCGTCAGATGCGCAAGCTGGAGGCACGATGAGACACCCCACGAAGTCGCTCCCTCCACTCGCTGCGCTCGCTCCGGTCACGACTCCGAGGGGACCCCGATGACTACCACCACCGCCACGGACGACCTCTCCGTCGAGCAGGCCGTGGAGCGCGAGAGCGTCTCCAGCAGCGCGCACAAGGCGCTGACCTCGCCCTGGGCGTCGCTGGCCGCGATCCTCATCGCCATCCTCTGGACGATCCCGACCTTCGGCCTGCTCGTCACGTCGTTCCGGCCGGAGGGGGACATCACCTCGAGCGGCTGGTGGACGATCTTCACCAACCCGAGCTTCACGCTCGACAACTACGACGAGGTGCTCAACGGCGACACCGCGCTGGCGACGTACTTCGTCAACTCGATCGTGATCACGATCCCGTCGGTGCTCATCCCGGTGAGCATCGCGACGATGGCCGCCTACGCGTTCGCGTGGATGAGGTTCCCCGGGCGCGACTTCCTCTTCGTCGCGGTCTTCGCGCTGCAGATCGTGCCGATCCAGGTGACGATGATCCCGCTGCTCACCCTGTACGTCGACCGGGGTCTGGCCGGCGCCGAGGCGCCCGGTGGCGGGTTCTACACGATCTGGCTCTCGCACTCGATCTTCGCGCTGCCGCTGGCGATCTACCTGCTGCACAACTTCATGCGCCAGATCCCCGGCGAGCTGATCGAGTCCGCGCGCGTCGACGGCGCCGGGCACGTCCAGATCTTCAGCCGGATCATGCTGCCGCTGATGACGCCGGCGATCGCGGCGTTCGGGATCTTCCAGTTCCTCTGGGTCTGGAACGACCTGCTCGTCGCGCTGGTCTTCGGCGGCGGCAGCCCGGACGTCTCGCCGCTGACCGCCCGGCTCGCCGAGCTCTCGGGCACCAGGGGGCAGGACTGGTTCCTGCTCTCCGCCGGCGCGTTCGTCAGCCTGGTGGTGCCGTTGATCGTCTTCCTGTCGCTCCAGCGCTACTTCGTGCGGGGGTTGCTGGCCGGAAGCGTCAAGGGCTGACCGGCCAGCGACCCACCGTCAGTCGGTCACGAGGAAGCGGAGCCGATGTGCTCGGCCAGCCAGTGGTAGGACGCCTTGGGCGTGCGGGCGAGGGTCTCGGCGTCGATGTGCACGACGCCGAAGGTCTTCGTGTAGCCCTCCGCCCACTCGAAGTTGTCGAGCAGCGTCCACACGATGTAGCCGCGCACGTCGGCTCCGGCCTTCCGCGCCGCCTCGGCGGCGCCGATGTGGTCGCGCAGGTAGTCGATGCGGTCCTGGTCGGCGACCATCGGCCGACCGTCCGGGCCGTCGACGAGCTCGTCGTCGGCACACGCCGCACCGTTCTCGGTGACCATGATCGGCAGGCCGGTGCGCTCGTGGGTCTGCACGAGGATCGCCTCCAGGCCGGAGGCGTCGGTCTCCCAGCCGATGTCGGTGCGCGGCTCGCGGACCACGAACGAGACCGGCGTGACGCCGGGGTAGGCCTCGACCTCGGGATGCACGTCGAGGCTCGGGTCGGCGAGCGTCGGCCGGAACGGCGTGTAGTAGTTGACGCCGATCCAGTCGGCCGAGCCGCGCACGAGCGCCAGGTCTCCGTCGCGCACCAGCGTGGAATCGGCGAGCTCGGGCGCGACGCGCAGCAGGCCCTCGTCGTACGCGCCTTCGGCGAGCGGCCCGGTCCAGATCCGGTTGCGTACGGCGTCGAGCTCGTCGGCGGCCGGGGCGGCCTCCGGGGTCTCGGGCCAGAACGGCGCCAGGTTGTGCACGATGCCGACGTCGGTCACGCCGGCCCCGTGCAGCCGGGCCGCGGCGAGGCCGTGGCCGAGGTTGAGGTGGTGGGCGGCCCGGTGGCCTGCGCCGCCCTCCTTGCGGCCCGGCGCGTGGATGCCCGCGGCGTAGCCGAGGTACGCCGCGCACCACGGCTCGTTGTGCGTCGCCCAGACGTGCACCCGGTCGCCGAGTCGCTCGTGGACGACCATCGCGTAGTCGGCGAACGCCTCGGCGGTGCTCCGCTCCAGCCAGCCGCCGCGGTCCTCGAGGGCCTGCGGCAGGTCCCAGTGGTAGAGCGTGGCGGTCGGCTGCACGCCGCGCGCCAGGGCGGCGTCGACCAGCCGGTCGTAGTAGTCCAGCCCGCGCTGCTCGACGGCGCCGGTGCCCGCGGGGACGATCCGCGGCCACGCGATCGAGAAGCGGTACCACCCCGCGTTCATCCCCACGACGAGGTCGAGGTCCTCCTCGTAGCGACGATAGGAGTCGCAGGCGACCGAGCCGTCCCGGCCGTCCCGCGTCGCACCCGGACGCGCCGCGAAAGTGTCCCAGATCGAGGCTCCGCGACCGTCCTCGGTCGTGGCTCCCTCGATCTGGTACGCCGCGGTGGCGGCGCCGAAGGCGAGGGTGGGTCCGTCAGGCAGGTACTGGGTCATGGGGAGCAGCCTAGACTCTTTACCGCGAAAGTGGGAGCGTTCCCACGATGACCAGCATCAAGGACGTGGCGCGCGACGTCGAGATGTCCACGGCGACGGTCTCGCGCGCGCTGCGCGGACTCGCGGGCGTGTCCGGCGAGACCCGGGCGCGCGTCATGGAGTCGGCGCAACGACTCGGGTACGTGCCCTCGCCGAGCGCCGCGGGCCTGGCCAGCGGGCAGACCCGGACCGTGGCCGTCGTGGTGCCGCGGGTCACCCAGTGGTTCTTCGCCGCCGTCGTCCAGGGCGCCGAGGAGGTGCTGCGCGAGAGCGGCTACGACCTGCTCCTCTACAACCTCGCCGGCGACGCGTCCGCACGCCACCGCGTCTTCGAGACCAGCCTGCTCACCAAGCGCGTCGACGCGGTGCTGGTGCTCAGCCTCAAGCCCAGCCCCGACGAGCGCGAGCGGCTGAGCCGGCTCGGGCGGCCGGTCACGATCGTCGGCGCCGACATGCCCGGCTGGGCGACCGTGCGCATCGACGACCGCGAGGCTGCGGCGACCGCGACCTCGCACCTCGTCGACCTCGGGCACGAGCGCATCGGCTACATCGGCGGCGCGACCGAGGGTGTCCTCGACTTCACCGCGCCGTCGGCCCGGTTGACCGGCTACCGCTGCGTGCTCGAGAAGGCCGGCGTCGAGTCCGATCCCTGCCTGGAGGCGGACGGCGGGTTCACGATCGCGGGCGGTCAGGAGGCGGCCCTGTCGCTGCTGCAGCGACCGGACCGGCCGTCCGCGGTCTTCGCCGCCTCCGACGAGATGGCGATCGGCGCGCTCCGCGCGGCGCGCGAGCTCGGGCTGCGGGTGCCCGAGGACGTCTCCGTCGTGGGCATCGACGACCACGAGATGGCGCGCTACTTCGACCTGACCACCGTCGCGCAACCGGTGCACGAGCAGGGCCGGGTGGCGGCCACGCAGGTGCTCGCCGCCCTGGCCGACGACGACTGGACGCCCGAGCAGGTGATCCTGCCGACCGAGCTCGTCGTACGTCGCACTACTGCCCGACGCGCACGTAGCGCAGGTCGGTGATCTCGCGACCCGCCGCGAGACCCTTGCGCTCGAACCTGGTGACCGGCCGCTCGGCCCATCGCTCGACGACGCCGCCCTCGAGCAGCGGCTCGGCGTCGAGCACCTCCACCATCTGCCCGGCGTAGTCGGCCCAGTCCGTGGCGAGCCGCCACTCGGCGCCGGCCGACAGCCGGCCGGCCGCCATGGCGGCGAACGCCGGCGTGACCAGCCGGCGCTTGTGGTGGCGCGTCTTGTGCCAGGGGTCGGGGAAGAAGGTCCAGATGCCGGCGAGGCTGTCGGGACCGACGAGGTGCTCGATCGACCAGACGGCGTCGACGCTGAGCAGCCGCACGTTGGAGAGTCCAGCCTCGCCGACGCGCCCCAGCGTGTCGGCCACGCCGGGGCGCCACACCTCGAAGACCAGGACGTCGTGGTCGGGCCGGGTCCGCGCGAGCTCGACGGTGGACTCCCCGATGCCGGCACCGATCTCGACGATCAGCGGCGCGACCCGGCCGAAGAGCTCGGCCAGCGAGAAGCCCGGGTCGTCGACCGCCTCGTCGGGCACCCACCAGCGCTCGGCGTACTCGTCCCAGGCCTGCTGCTGGCGCGGTGTGAACCGGTTGCCCCGGCGGGAGTACGTCAGCACCTCCCGCATCCGGCGGCCGTCCTCGGTCAGCCTGTGGTGCGGGCGCGCCGGTCGGCCCCGATCGTCGCTCATGGGCCTATCTTCCCTTCATGGTCGACCACACCCGAATCGCGTCGCTCCGCCCCCGGGAGGAGGAGCGCTTCGCCGCCGACCACCCGCGGTCTGCCGAGCTCGCCGAGCGCGCTCGCGGTGAGGCGGCGGCACTGGCCGTGGTGTCGCTTCATCAAGGGATGTGGCCGGAGCTGCGCTTCCCTCGACGTGCTCACCGTGGGAAGCGCGTGCCGGCCTTCATCCCTTGGTGAAACCGCGCTCGCTGACCTCACATGAGGAACGTGAAGAGCGGCGAGCCCGGGGGCACCCTCTCGATGGTCAGCGGGCTGGCCTCCATCCGGTCGAGGAGGCCGGCCAGGGTCGCCGCGCTGTCGAGCTCGATGCCGACGAGCGCCGGCCCGGTCTCGCGGTTGTTCTTCTTGACGTACTCGAAGACCACGATGTCCTCGCCCGCGCCGAGCACCTCGTCGAGGAAGTGCCGCAGGGCGCCGGGCTCCTGGGGGAACGACACCAGGAAGTAGTGCCGCAGGCCCTCGTGGACCAGTGAGCGCTCGAGGATCTCGCCGTACCTGCTGACGTCGTTGTTGCCGCCGGAGACGAGGCACGCGACCGTGGCGCCGGCCGGGAAGGTCCCCGCGAGCCGGCGTGCCCCCGTGCTCGCCAGCGCGCCGGCGGGCTCGGCGATGATGCCCTCGACCTGGTAGAGGTCCAGCATCTCGGTGCACACCGCTCCCTCGTCGACCGTCAGCACCTCGTCGACGAGGTCACGCACCAGCGGGAACGTCACGTCGCCGACCCTACCCACGGCCGCGCCGTCGACGAACGTGTCGACCTCCGGGAGGGCCACCGGTCCGCCGGCGGCGAGCGCGGCGGTCATGCTGGCCGCGCCGCGCGGCTCGACGCCGACGATGCGGACGCCGGGGTGCCGCTCGCGCAGCCAGACCGCGAGACCCGCGACCAGTCCGCCGCCGCCGACCGGCACCAGCACGGTGTGCAGCGGGCCGGGCGCCTGCTCGACCAGCTCGGGCGCGATCGTGCCCTGCCCGGCGATCGTGCGCGGGTCGTCGAACGGCGGGACGTAGACCGCGCCGGTGCGCTCGGAGTCGGCGCGCGCGGCCGCGCCGGCCGCGTCGTACGTGCTGCCCTCGACGATGAGCTCGACCAGTCCCTGGCCCAGCGCGAGGATGCGCTGGCGCTTCTGCCGAGGGGTGTTCCCCGGCACGTAGACGCGGCCGCGGACGCCGAGCCGGGCGCAGCTCCAGGCCAGTCCCTGCCCGTGGTTGCCGGCGCTCGCGCAGACGACACCGCGGGCGCGCTCGGCGTCGGTCAGGCCGCCGATCAGGTGGAAGGCCCCGCGCACCTTGTAGGACCGGGTGATCTGCCGGTTCTCGCGCTTGAGCAGCACGCTCGCGCCGACGATCCCGCTGAGCCGCTCACTGTGCTCGAGCTCGGTGCGGCGTACCACCGGCCGCAGTACCTCGGCCGCGGCCTCCACTGCTGCTGCGTCGAGCGTTGCGTCGTCCACGGTGCCCGACCCTACGGGGCCCGGCGCTCCGGTCAGCGTGCGGTTCGCGGTGGGATCGCCGAATCGGGTGCTGACAAAGCAGCAGGGCCCCGACAGCCTTGCGGCTGCCGGGGCCCTGCGTGCCGTGGTCAGATCACTTGGTGATCTTGGTGACCCGGCCGGCGCCGACGGTGCGGCCACCCTCGCGGATCGCGAAGCGCAGACCCTCGTCCATCGCGATGGGCTGGATGAGCTCGACCGACATCTCGGTGTTGTCACCCGGCATGACCATCTCGGTGCCCTCGGGCAGGGTCACGACACCGGTCACGTCCGTGGTCCGGAAGTAGAACTGCGGACGGTAGTTGTTGAAGAACGGCGTGTGACGGCCGCCCTCCTCCTTCGAGAGGATGTAGACCGAGGCCTCGAAGTTGGTGTGCGGCGTGGTGGTGCCCGGCTTGATCACGACCATGCCGCGCTCGACGTCCTCGCGCTTGGTGCCGCGGAGCAGCAGACCGACGTTCTCACCGGCCTGGCCCTCGTCGAGCAGCTTGCGGAACATCTCGACACCGGTGACGGTGGTCTTCTGCGACTCGTTGCGGATGCCGACGATCTCGACCTCCTCGCCGACCTTCACGATGCCGCGCTCGATGCGGCCGGTGATGACCGTGCCGCGACCGGTGATCGTGAAGACGTCCTCGACCGGCATCAGGAACGGCTTGTCGGTGTCGCGCTCCGGGGTCGGGATGTACTCGTCGACCGCGTTCATGAGCTCGAGGACCGACTGGCCCCACTTCTCGTCGCCGTTGAGGGCCGGGAAGGCCGCCACGCGCACGACCGGGATGTCGTCGCCCGGGAACTCGTACTCGGAGAGGAGCTCGCGCACCTCCATCTCGACGAGCTCGATGAGCTCCTCGTCGTCGACCATGTCGCACTTGTTCAGCGCGACGACCAGGGCGGGCACGCCGACCTGGCGGGCGAGCAGGACGTGCTCACGGGTCTGCGGCATCGGGCCGTCGGTGGCGGCGACCACGAGGATCGCGCCGTCCATCTGCGCCGCACCGGTGATCATGTTCTTGATGTAGTCGGCGTGACCCGGGCAGTCGACGTGCGCGTAGTGGCGCGACTCGGTCTGGTACTCGACGTGCGCGATGGAGATGGTGATGCCGCGCTGCCGCTCCTCGGGCGCCTTGTCGATCTCGTCGAACGGCGTGAACGGGTTCAGGTCCGGGTAAGCGTCGTGCAGGACCTTGGTGATCGCGGCAGTCAGGGTGGTCTTGCCGTGGTCGATGTGACCGATCGTGCCGATGTTGACGTGCGGCTTGGTCCGCTCGAACTTCGCCTTAGCCACTGTGGGCTCCTCCTGGTTGGTGTGTTACTTGACTCGTACTTGCTGGGGTGGTGCCGAGGGTCCGACGGGGATTACTCGCCGCGAACCTTCTTGATGATCTCGTCGGCGATGTTCGTGGGAACCTCGGCGTACGAGTCGAACTCCATCGAGTACGACGCCTGACCCGAGGTCTTGGACCTCAGGTCGCCAACGTACCCGAACATCTCGGACAGCGGCACGAGGGCGTTGATGACCATGTCACCGTGACGCTCCTCCTGTGCCTGGATCTGGCCGCGGCGGCTGTTGATGTCACCGATGACGGTGCCGAGGAAGCCCTCCGGCGTCGTCACCTCCACGGCGAACATCGGCTCCAGCAGCACCGGCTTGGCCATGCGGGCGGCCTCCTTGAAGGCCTGGTTGCCGGCGATCTTGAAGGCGAGCTCGGAGGAGTCGACGTCGTGGTAGGCGCCGTCCTCGAGCGCGACCTTCACGTCCACCATCGGGAAGCCGGCGAGGATGCCGAACTCCATGGCGTCCTGAGCACCCTGGTCGACCGAGGGGATGTACTCGCGCGGGACGCGACCGCCCGTCACGTTGTTCGCGAACTCATAGCCCGCACCGGTGCCGGTCTCGGGGTCGATGTTCGGGCCGACCGAGATGACGACCTTCGCGAACTGACCCGAACCACCGGTCTGCTTCTTGTGGGTGTAGCTGTGGTTCGCGACCTCCTTGCGGAGGGTCTCGCGGTAGGCGACCTGCGGCTTGCCGACGGTGGCCTCGACGCGGAACTCGCGCTTCATCCGGTCGACGAGGATCTCCAGGTGGAGCTCGCCCATGCCGGCGATGATCGTCTGGCCGGTCTCCTCGTCGGTCTTGACGGTGAATGTCGGGTCCTCGTCGGAGAGGCGCTGGATCGCCAGGCCCAGCTTCTCCTGGTCGCTCTTGGTCTTGGGCTCGATCGCGACCTCGATCACCGGGGCCGGGAACGTCATCGACTCGAGCACGACCGCGTTCTGCGGGTCGGAGAGCGTGTGGCCGGTCTTGGTGTCCTTCAGGCCCATCACCGCCACGATCTGGCCGGCGCCGACCGACGCGATCTCCTCACGCTTGTTGGCGTGCATCTGGTAGACCTTGCCGATCCGCTCCTTCTTGCCGTTGACCGAGTTGAGCACGGTTGAGCCGGCCTCGAGCTTGCCCGAGTAGACGCGGACGTAGATCAGCTTGCCCAGGTGCGGGTCGGAGGCGATCTTGTAGGCCAGGCCGGAGAAGGGCTCGTCGTCGGCCGGCTTGCGGGAGATCTCGGTCTCCTCGTCGTTCGGCTTGTGGCCGATGATCGCGTCGATGTCGAGCGGCGACGGCAGGTACTTCACGACCGCGTCGAGCAGGGGCTGGACGCCCTTGTTCTTGAACGCCGTGCCGCAGAGCACCGGGTTGAGCTTGTCGGCCAGGGTCGCACGACGGATCGCGTCCTCGAGCTCCTCGACGGTGAGGTCCTCGCCCTCGAGGTACTTCTCCATGATGTCGTCGTCGGCCTCGGAGAGCGTCTCGAGCAGCCTCTCGCGGTACTCCGCGGCCTGCTCGGCCATCTCCGCGGGGATCTCCTCGACGGCGTAGTCCTCACCCATCGTGGTCTCGCCGCGCCACGTGAGCGCGCGCATGCCGACCAGGTCGACGACGCCGAGGAAGTCGGACTCGGCACCGATCGGGAGCTGGAGGACCAGCGGGGTGGAGTTGAGGCGCTCGACCATCATGTCGACGCAGCGGAAGAAGTCCGCGCCGGTGCGGTCGAGCTTGTTGACGAAGCACATGCGCGGCACGGCGTACTTGTTCGCCTGGCGCCACACCGTCATCGTCTGCGGCTCGACGCCGGCCACGCCGTCGAAGACGGCGACGGCACCGTCGAGGACGCGCAGCGAGCGCTCGACCTCGGCTGTGAAGTCCACGTGGCCGGGGGTGTCGATGATGTTGATCTGGTGGTTCTTCCACCAGCAGGTCGTCGCCGCGGACGTGATGGTGATGCCGCGCTCCTGCTCCTGCTCCATCCAGTCCATCGTGGCCGCGCCCTCGTGGACCTCACCGATCTTGTAGGTGATGCCGGTGTAGAAGAGGATGCGCTCGGTGGTGGTGGTCTTGCCGGCGTCGATGTGCGCCATGATGCCGATGTTGCGGACCTTGTTGAGGTCCGTGGTGATGTCGACAGCCACTGTTGTCAGCGTTCCTTAGAAAGTTCGGATTTCCGGGGTGGAGCGCGGGCGGCCCGCTCTTCAGCGGAGCGCGCCCGCGCCCGTGGTCACCAGCGGTAGTGCGCGAAGGCCTTGTTGGACTCGGCCATCTTGTGCGTGTCCTCGCGCTTCTTCACCGCGGCACCGAGGCCGTTGGAGGCGTCGAGGATCTCGTTCATCAGGCGCTCGTGCATGGTCTTCTCGCGACGGTCGGCGGCGTAGCCGACCAGCCAGCGCAGCGCGAGCGTGGTGCCGCGCGTGCCCTTGACCTCGATCGGGACCTGGTAGGTCGCGCCACCGACGCGGCGGGACTTGACCTCGATCGTCGGCTTCACGTTGTCGAGCGCGCGCTTGAGCGTGACGACCGGGTCGGTGCCGGTCTTCTCGCGGCAGCCCTCGAGCGCGGTGTAGACGATGCGCTGCGCGACCTGCTTCTTGCCGTCCTGCAGCACCTTGGACACGAGCTGGGTGACCAGCTGCGACCCGTAGACCGGGTCGACGTCGATCGGCCGCTTGGGAGCGGGACCCTTGCGCGGCATGTCAGCTCTTCTCCTTCTTGGCGCCGTAGCGGCTGCGGGCCTGCTTGCGGTTCTTCACGCCCTGGGTGTCGAGCGTGCCGCGGATGATCTTGTAGCGGACACCGGGGAGGTCCTTCACCCGGCCGCCGCGGACGAGCACGATCGAGTGCTCCTGGAGGTTGTGGCCCACGCCCGGGATGTACGCCGTGACCTCGACGCCGCTCGACAGGCGCACACGCGCGACCTTGCGGAGGGCGGAGTTCGGCTTCTTCGGGGTGGTGGTGTAGACGCGGGTGCAGACGCCACGGCGCTGCGGAGACCCCTTCAGGGCAGGCGTCTTGTTCTTCGACACCTTGTCCTGGCGGCCCTTGCGGACCAGCTGCTGAATGGTGGGCACCGGGTGGTTCCCCTTCTTGTTCACTCCCACGCGCGGACGCCCTGCCCGCGCGGATGGTTCTCGTGGCCGGGTGGTGCAAGCTCAACCCGCCGCGCTCACCCCCGAGGTCGGGCGTGTCGCCCGCCCCCGCTCCTCAGCGAGAGCTTCCGGAGAGGGTCTCGTCGAGAGGGGCTTCCGCGCCTGGGTCGGGAGCCTGTCCTTCCGACTTATTCCGGGCACGCGCAACGGCCTGGTTGTCCCAGACACGAGGAACAAGGCTACCCGCGCCCCTGACACCGGTCAAAACCCGGCGCGGGGCCGCCCAGCGCGGGACGGCGCCGGCCGGCTCGAAGCCCTGCAGGCGGGCGTAGACCGCGACCGCCAGCGCGACGCCCACGAGCGTGAGCACGCCGCCGAGGATGAAGGTCCAGCGGGCACCGAGGTGCTGGCCGATCCAGCCGATGATCGGTGCCCCGATCGGCGTGCCGCCCATGACGATCGTGAAGTAGAAGGCCATCACGCGGCCACGGATCTCCGGCGGCGACTCCAGCTGCATCGTCGCGTTGGCGGAGTTGAGCATGGTCAGGGTGAAGAAGCCGATCAGCGGGCAGAACAGGGCGAACGTGAGGTACGAGGGCAGCAGCCCGGCCACGATCTCGGCGACGCCGAAGGCCACTGCGGCCCCGACCAGCAGCCGCAGCGGGATCCGCACCCGCCGCGCGGCCATCAGCGCGCCCGTCAGCGAGCCGATCGCGAGGGCCGAGCCGAGGATGCCGTACTCCCCCGCGCCCTTGCCGAACACGTCGGTCGCCATCAGGGCGGAGGTGATCTGGAAGTTCATGCCGAAGGTGCCGGCGAAGAACACGATGATCAGGATCATCACCAGCTTCGGCTGGCTGCGGACGTAGCGGACGCCCTCGACCAGCATGCCCGGGGTCCGGCCGCGCGGCTCGGGCGAGGTCAGCAGCGCGGTGTTCATCCGCTCGAGCTGGCCGATCACCGCCAGGTAGGAGACGGCGTTGACCAGGATGACCCAGCCGGTCGCCTCCGCCCCGCCGCCGAGGACGCCGATCATCAGGCCCGCCAGCGCCGGCCCGAGCACCCGCGCGGCGTTGAAGGCCGCCGAGTTCAGGCCGACGGCGTTGGTGAGGTCGTCGGGTCCGACCATCTCGGAGACGAACGACTGACGGGCGGGGGCGTCGAAGGCGGCGCCGATGCCGAAGACGAAGGCGATGGCGTAGACCATCCAGGTCTCGGCCACGCCCAGGACCGCGACCAGGCCGAGGACGAGCGAGGCGAGGGCCATGGTCGCCTGGGTCGCCTGGAGCAGCCGCCGCTTCGGGAAGCGGTCGGCCACGACCCCGGCGTACGGGCTCAGCAGCAGCACGGGCAGGAACTGCAGCCCGGTGGTGATGCCGAGCTCGGTGCCGCTGTTGCCGGGCAGGTGGAGCACGAGCCAGTCCTGGGCGACGCGCTGCATCCAGGTACCGACGTTCGACACCACACTTCCGGCGAAGTACATCCGGTAGTTGGCGCTGCGGAGCGCGCGGAACGTCGGGCTCATGTAGTGGTGATCAGTCCTTCTGGGCGAGGTTGTCGAGGATCGGGGCGGCGCGGCGGAGGATCGCCCGCTCGGCGGGGGTGAGCTCGAGGAGGCAGCGGGCGAGCCAGGCGTCGCGGCGGTCGCGGTCGGCGGCGACGCGGCCGCGGCCCTGCTCGGAGATCTCGACGACGATCTGGCGACGGTCGGTCTCGTGAGGACGCTTGACGACGTCGCCGCTCTCCTCGAGGCAGTTGACCGTGCGGGTCATGGAGGGTGGCTGCACCCTCTCGGCCGTCGCGAGCTCGCCGACCGACATCGCGCCCCGGCGGGCCAGGACGCCGAGCACGCTCATCTGGTTGATGCTCAGCTCGTTGTCGGGGTGCCGCTCGACGGCGAGCCGGCGGCGCAGCCGCATCACTGACAGCCGAAGCTCGCTGGCGAGCCCGGCGTCGCTGCGGACGACCTTCTCCACGGTAGGCATATCGTTAGCGTAACTCATTACCCGTGCTAACTATTCCTGGTGGTGGGGCTCCGCCAATGCCGAGTCGGCGTCAGGTGAGCAGGTCGGTGATCGGATCGATGAAGAAGTAGACGATGAAGAGGGCCGCGACCACCCACATCAGCGGGTGGATGGCGGCGACCTTGCCGCGGACCAGCTTGAGGAAGACGTAGGCGATGAAGCCGGCGCCGATGCCCACGGTGATCGAGTACGTGAACGGCATCAGCACGATCGTGAGGAAGGCCGGGATGGCGATCTCCAGGTCGTCCCAGTCGATCGCGCGCACCTGCTGCATCATCAGGAAGCCGACGAGGACGAGGGCCGGGACCGCCGCCTCGGACGGGATGATCGCGACCAGGGGTGCCACGAAGATCGCCAGCAGGAAGAGCACGCCGGTGACGATCGACGCGAGCCCGGTGCGCGCACCTTCGCCGACGCCCGACGCGGACTCGATGTACGAAGTGTTCGACGACACGCCCGCGGCGCCTCCGGCGGCGGCGGCGAGCGAGTCGACGACCAGGATCCGCTGGGTGTTCGGCGGCGTGCCGTCCTCCTGGAGCAGGCCACCCTCCGCGCCGATCGCGGTCATCGTGCCCATGGTGTCGAAGAAGTCCGCGAGCATCAGCGTGAAGACCAGCAGGATCGCGGTGACCACGCCGGCGTTCTCGAACGAGCCGAGCAGGCTGAACTCGCCCACGGTGCCGAAGTCCGGCGAGTCGAAGACCTTGTCGGGCCACGCCGGCACGGTGAGGCTCCACGCCTTGGGGCTGCCGATCGCCTCGACGACGATCGCGAGGATGGTGGTCGCGACGATCGAGATCAGGATCGCGCCGCGCACCTTGAGCACCCACAGCGCGATGACGAGCAGCAGGCCGATCGCGAAGACCAGCACCGGCCAGCCGGACAGCTGCCCGGTCGCGCCGAGCTGCACGGGCACCGTGGTGTTGGCGGCGTCGGGGATGCGGTGCACGAACCCCGCGTCGACGAAGCCGATCAGCGCGATGAAGAGGCCGATGCCGACCGAGATCGCCACCTTGAGCTGCGCGGGCACTGCGTGGAAGACCGCCTGACGGAATCCGGTGAGCACCAGCACGAGGATCAGCAGGCCCTCGATGACGACCAGGCCCATGGCGTCGGCCCAGGTCATCTGGCTGGCGATCGAGAAGGCGACGAACGCGTTGAGGCCCAGGCCGGTGGCCAGCGCGAGCGGATAGTTGGCCACCACGCCCATGAGGATCGTCATCACGCCCGCGACCAGCGCCGTGCCGGCGGCGATCATCGCGAGGTTGGGCTCGGTGCCCCCGCCGAGCACCTGGCCGTCCTCGTCGGTCGCGAAGCCGAGGATCAGCGGGTTGAGCACGATGATGTAGGCCATCGTGAAGAAGGTGACGATGCCGCCGCGCACCTCGCGGCCGACGGTCGAGCCGCGCTCGCTGATCTTGAAGAAGCGGTCGATGCCACCGGGGGCGGCCGTGGTCTGGGAGGTCACGGCGGCAGCATCGCAGAAGATTCAGCGGGTCGACTACCGTGTCCGTCGTGGAACCGCTCGACGACCGGCCGATGCAGCACGAGATCGGCAACCGCACCTACTTCGTGGCGAACGTCGAGCCGATGGACGTCGACGGCGTGCGGACGGTCGAGGTCGGCTCGGCGCTGTGGCTGATCGCCTTCGTGGCGCTGCTGCCGTTCTACGGCCGTCTCGAGGAGTCCGGCCGGGTGTGGTGGCTGTGGACCTGCATGGCCGGCCTCGGCCTGGGCCTGATCGGGCTGGAGTTCTGCCGGCGCCGGCGCAAGTCGCGCGACGAGCGGGACGCGGCGATCGCCGAGGTCGAGGGCGACGCGTAGGACTGGCTCAGAAGGACTCGATCTCGTCGGGGGTCATCGTGTCGACCACCGGCTCCGGGAGCGGCCTCGGCTCGTGCTTCTTGGCGAGCCGCACCTCGGAGTGCGCACCGCAGCCGTGGTCGAAGGAGACGATCCGGCCGTCGTCGTTGGCGTCGCCGTTGGCGCACACGCCGAACTGCTCCGCCAGCGGCCCGGCGACGCGCACCAGGAAGCCGCAGGTCGTGCAGCTGTCGGGTGCCGAGCGCGCCAGCGGGGACTCGGGGCCGCCGTCGCCGTCGTACCAGCGCTGAGCGGCGAGCTCACGACCCTCCGGCGACAGCGTGCGGACGCGACCGAGGCCGAGGTCCTGCGCCACCCGGCGGACCTGCGCCCGGTCGTCCGCATCGAGCGGGTCGTCGCCGTAGGAGTACGTCGGCACCAGCCGCGGGTCGTCGTCCGCGACGGGCAGCAGGTCGCCCGGCGAGAGGTCGCCGGGCTTGATGCGCTCGCGGTAGGGCACCCACGACGGCGCGACGATCGCGGCGTCGCCGGGCACCAGCACGATCTCGTCGACCGTGACGGACTTCTGCCGGCTGGCGCGTGCGACCGTGACCGACCACTGCCAGCCGACGTACCCCGACCGCTCGCAGGCGAACAGGTGGGTGGCCACCCGCTCCCCCTCGACGAGCTGTCCGAGGTGCTCGCCGACGTCGGCGGCGCCGACCTCCTCCAGGAGGGCGGCCCGGGCCACGTCGACGGCCGCCACGGTGGCGGCGTCGGGCTTGGGGCGAGCGATCGCGATCACGAGACGAAATCATGGCCCATGAGCGATGTCGCTGTCAGGTCGGGGCTGGCCGGACCGGGCAGGATGGGGGCATGACCCCCCAGCAACCCGACTCGTCGACCGACGAGCAACGCTGGCGGGACCCGCACCCGGAGCAGGCCGCCGACGGGCCCGCGTCCCGGGTCGCACGCGGCCTCGGGGCGACCGCACGGGGCGCCGGCCGGGCCGGACGCGCCACCATGCGGACCGCGAAGCGGGCGGCCGACGCGCAGGGCGCGGGCGAGTCCGGGCTGTCCCGGCTCATCCAGATGCACTTCTTCAACACCGCCGGAGACGCGGCGGTCGCGATCTCCCTCGCGGGCACGCTCTTCTTCACGGTGCCCTCCGGAGAGGCGCGCGGCCAGGTGGCGCTCTTCCTCGGGCTCACGATGCTGCCGTTCGCCGTCGTGGCGCCCCTGATCGGCCCGTTCCTCGACCGGTTCGCCCACGGCCGGCGCTGGGCGATCGGCGCGACCATGGCGATCCGGGCGTTCCTGTGCTGGGTGCTCGCCGGCGCCGTCGTGACCGAGTCGGCCTGGCTGTTCCCGGCCGCCCTCGGCGTGCTGGTCGCGTCCAAGGCGTACGGCGTGACGCGCGCCGCCGCCGTACCGCGCCTGCTCCCCCACGAGTTCACCCTCGTCAAGGCCAACGGGCGGGTGTCGATGTCCGGGATCGTCGGCGTGGCCGTCTCGGCGCCGATCGCGGGACTCGCCTCGCTCGCCGGACCGGAGTGGGTGCTGCGCTACGCGTTCCTGCTCTTCGTGGCCGCGACGATCGGCGCGATCCGGCTCCCCAAGCGGGTCGACTCCAGCGAGGGCGAGGGCGACCTGCTGCTGCGCGGCGACGAGGGCAAGGCCCGCACCGGAAGCGTGCGCATCCCCCCGGCGGTGGCCTACGCGCTGCGCGCCAACTGCGGGCCGCGATGGATGTCGGGCTTCCTCATCATGTTCATGGCCTTCCAGCTGCGCCAGAACCCGATCGACGGCTGGAGCGTCGAGCTCCTCACCGCCCTGGTGGTCGGCGGCGCCGGCGCCGGCAACTTCCTCGGCGTGGTGGCCGCGTCGATGCTGAAGCGGATCAACCCGGCGGTCACGGTCTCGGCCGTGCTGGTCGTCGACATCGCCGTGGTGGTCTTCGGCTTCCTCTTCTACGGCGTGCTCGCGCTCGCGCTGCTCGGCCTGGTGGCCGGGCTCGGCCAGGCGCTGGCGAAGTTCTCCCTCGACGCGACGATCCAGCGCGACGTACCGCACCGGGTGCAGGCGAGTGCGTTCGCGCGCAGCGACACCACCCTCCAGCTCGCCTGGGTGATCGGCGGCTTCGTCGGCATCGCGATGCCGATCGACCCGGCGCGACTCGGTCTCGGCGTGGCGATCGCCGTGCTCGCTGCGTGGAGCGTATTCGTCTTCGCCCGCCACCCGAGACGGATGGCGCGAGGGGTCCGCACCGGCAACTGACCGGGAACCGCCCGAGCCGGCTGCCCGTCCACCCAGGCATGACGACCGCACGTGCCCTCGCCACCGTCGCCCTGGGGCTCGTGCTCACCGGATGTGGCCAGGGCGACGGCCCGGCGAGCGACGCTCCCGAGGGCACCCGCTGGGTCGGGTCCGGGCGCGTCGTCGTGGCCGTCCCGGACTGGTGGACGACCGGCGAGACCCAGTGCCTCGAGCCGGTGGAGGACACCGTCTACTTCGACTCGGGCGCCCTCACCGACTGCGCGGACGAGCCGGCGCCGTCGGAGGTGCGGGCGGCGTCGACGCTGGCGGTCCTCGAGTCGGGGCACGGGTACGGCGAGCACCTCCTCACCAGGATGGAGCCCGCCGGCGAGGTCGACGGGCGCGAGGTGCTCGAGCTCGACGGCTGCGACGGCTGGTTCCCGGGCGTGTGCCGCCGGGTGCTCGCCGTACCGTCCGAGGGCGTCGTCCTCGCGATCACCGTCGCCGACGCGGCCGACGGCGACTACGACGAGATCCGCGACTCGTTGCGGGTGCTGCCCGAGGGACAGACCACCGTCCCGCTCGACGTCGACGGATGGACGCCCACCTGGGGCGCGGAGCCGCGCGCGGCCCACGCGCTCGTGCGCACCCTGGAGCGGGCCGGCCTGCGGGTCGAGGTGGTCGAGGTCGAGCCGTCCGCCCGGGACGACGCCGGGTCCGGCACCACCCTGCCGAGCGGCAGCCTGCTCGACGTCGAGCCCGCCCTCGGCAGCGTGATCGACGAGGGCGGCACCGTGACGGTCAGCGTGCTGGCCTGATCAGGCTTCCAGCTCGTCGGCCAGGCCCCGCAGGAGCTTCGCGACCGGCTTGGCCGTGCGCGCGTCGGGGTGCCGCCCGTGGCGGTAGGCCTCGCCGACGCCGTCGAGGAGCCGGATCAGGTCCTCGACGATCGGCGCCATCTCCTCGGGCTTGCGGCGCTTCGCCTCGCGCTGGCCGCGCGCGACCGACGGCTGCCGGTCGAGGACCCGGACCTGCAGCGCCTGGTCGCCGCGGCGCCCCTGCGCGATGCCGAACTCGACGCGCGTGCCCGCCTTGAGCGACGTCGTCCCCTCCGGCAGCGCCTCGGCGCGCACGTAGACGTCGGGTCCGTCCTCCTGCGACAGGAAGCCGAAGCCCTTCTCGGCGTCGAACCACTTCACCTTGCCAGTGGGCACGGGTCTGACCTCTTCTTGCTTGCGGTTGCTCTGCTCCGGCGAGCCGGACGGCACAGCCTATAGCGCCTCGTTCATGGAGCCCGAACGGAATCCGCGGGGGTCGACGGTCGCCTCCGCGAACCCGGACCCGCGTACGGCGTCGAGGAGCCCGGCCTCGGTCTCGGGGTCGAGCGGGAGCAGCGCCGCGTCGACCTCGACGGACGCGCGGTCGTCGAGGTCGCGGACCCGCAGGTCGACCAGGCCGGCACCCGCCAGGACGGTGCGGGCAGCGACCTCGGCGCGCTCGACCCGGCCGAGCCGCCCGGGCGTGACCTCCACGCCGTACGCGATCCGGGAGGAGAGGCACGCGGCCGCGGGCTTGTCCCAGGTCGGCAGCCCCCAGCGGCGGGACGCCGCGCGCACCTGCTGCTTGGTCAGCCCGGCGTCGCGCAACGGCGCGACGGCGCCGCGCTCGTCGGCCGCGCGGATGCCGGGGCGGAAGCCGGCGACGGCATCGTCGGCGTTCGTGCCGGTGGCGACGTGGGCGAGTCCTCGCTCGGCGGCGAGCGGGGTGAGGACGTCGAGCAGCTCGGCCTTGCAGAAGTAGCAGCGGTCGGCGCCGTTGGCGCGGTAGCCCTCGCGCTCGATCTCGTGGGTCTCCGGGGTCAGCACCGCGACGCCGAGCGACTCGGCGAAGCTGCGGGCCGGGTCGCGCTCGGCCATCGGCAGCGAGTGGGAGTAACCGGTCGCGGCCGCGACCCGTTCGGACCCGAGCGCCCGGACGGCCGCGGCGAGCAGGAACGCGCTGTCCGCTCCGCCGCTGTAGGCGACCAGCACCGAGCCGCGCTCGCGCAGGTCGGCGTCGAGGGCGGCGAGGCGGAGGTCGAGCAGGTGCTCGTCGAGCCAGGCCGGGAAGTCGGTGAGGCTGTCGAGCACCACGTGGGTGCCGACCTCGAGCAGCTCCTCACGGGTGCAGCCGCCGGTGAGCACGGAGACGCTGGTCGCCCCTGCGGCCAGGGCTCCCTCGACGTCGTGGACGTGGTCGCCGACGTAGATCGTCGCGCCCTCGCGGCGCAGCACGTCGGCCTTGCCGACGCCCCACACCCACCCCTCGAGGTGGTCTACGTCGAAGGCGAGGTGGTCGAGGTGGAGCTGCGCGTTGGCGGGGTACTTGCCGGTGACCACCACGTTGCGGCCGCCGTGCCGTCGTACGGCGGCCAGCGCCTCGTGGGCCCCGCCGAGCGCCGGCGTGCGGGCGATGGCGTGGACGGCGTACAACTCGCGGAACCGATCGCTCGCGGCCGGGATCGCCTCGGCGTCGAGATGCGGCGCCAACAGGATCTCGAGCGGCGGGCCGAGCCTCGCCGACATCGCCTCCACCGGGAAGTCGACGCCGAGCTCGGTGCCGAGTGCCGTCAGCACGTCCCGGAACCCGGGTGCGGTGTCGATCAGCGTCAGGTCGAGGTCGAACCCCACGACGAGCTGCTGTGCGGACATGCGCCCAGCCTAGGACGTCGACCCGCCCGAAACTTTCGGGCGGGTCGGCGCGAAGTTTCGGGCGGGTCAGCGCAGGCCGAGCTGACGCGCCGACTCCTCGCGCATCTGGACCTTGCGGATCTTGCCGGTGACGGTCATGGGGAACTCCTCGACGAGGAGCACGTAGCGCGGGATCTTGTAGTGGGCGAGCTTGCCGGTAGCGAAGGCGCGGACCGCGTCGGCGTCCAGCGGCGCCGCACCGTCCCTCATCTTGATCCAGGCGCAGAGCTCCTCGCCGTACCTCTCGTCGGGCACGCCGATCACCTGCACGTCCTCGATGTCCGGGTGGGAGTACAGGAACTCCTCGATCTCGCGCGGGTAGACGTTCTCACCGCCCCGGATGACCATGTCCTTGATGCGGCCGACGATGTTGCAGTAGCCGTCGTCGCGCATCACGGCGAGGTCGCCGGTGTGCATCCAGCCGTCCGCGTCGATGGCCTCACCGGTCTTCGCCGGGTCGTCCCAGTAGCCGAGCATCACCGAGTAGCCACGGGTGCAGAGCTCGCCGGGCTCACCGCGCTCGAGCGTCTCGCCGCTGACGGGGTCGACGACCTTGACCTCCACGTGCGGGTGGACGCGGCCGATCGTCGCGGTACGCCGCTCGAGGTCGTCCTCGACGCGGGTCTGGCACGACACCGGGCTGGTCTCGGTCATGCCGTAGGCGATCGCCACCTCGGCCATGTGCATGTCGTCGACGCACCGCTTCATCACCTCGACCGGGCAGATCGAGCCGGCCATGATGCCCGTGCGCAGCGACGAGAGGTCGTGGTCGGCGAACGTGGGGTGGTGCTGCATCGCGATGAACATCGTCGGTACGCCGTACACGCCCGTGCAGCGCTCGGCCGCGATGGTGCGCAGCGTGATCTCGGGGTCGAACCCGGGCGCGGGGATCACCATCGTCGCGCCGTGGGTGGTGCAGCCGAGGTTGCCCATCACCATGCCGAAGCAGTGGTAGAAGGGCACCGGGATGCAGAGCCGGTCCTCGTGGGTGAAGCTGATCAGCTCGGTCGTGAAGTAGCCGTTGTTGAGGATGTTGCGGTGACTGAGCGTCGCGCCCTTGGGGTAACCGGTGGTGCCCGAGGTGTACTGGATGTTGACGGGGTCGTCGGGCGCCGTGGCGGCCAGTCGCTCGGCCACCACTCCCTCGGGCAGCACGCGGCCCGACTCGACCAGCTGGGTCCAGTCGTCGGTGTCGAGGTAGACGACCCGCTGCAGGGTCGGTGTCTGGTCGGCCGTCTGCTCGACCATCGCTCGGTAGTCGCTGGTCTTGAAGCTCGAGGCGGCCACCAGCATCCGCAGGCCGGACTGGTTCACGGCGTAGGCGAACTCGTGGGTGCGGTAGGCCGGGTTGACGTTGACCAGGATGACGCCGAGCTTGGCGGTGGCGTACTGGGTGATGGTCCACTCGGCGCAGTTGGGCGCCCAGACGCCGAGGCGGTCCCCCTTCTCGAGGCCGGCGGCCACCAGCCCGCGGGCGAGGTCGTCGACGTCGCGGTCGAGCTCGGCCCAGGTCCAGCGTCGCCCGCTCGCGACCTCGACCAGCGCCTCGCGGTCGGGGTGGGCCGCGACGGTGCGATCGAAGTTGGCGCCGATCGCCTCCTCGAGGAGCGGCGGCTGGTGATCTCCGGCGGCGTAGGCGTCCATGGCGGGAACCTACGCCGCCGAGGTTGGTCCGTCGTTGCGCGAGCCCGCGCCCCTCAGCCCTTCTTCTCGGCCAGGCCGACCAGCGCCTCGAGGGCCTTCGGCGTGTCACCGGTGACCACCGACCCGATGTCGTGGGCGCCGTCGCCCTCGATGGTGGTGCGGACGAGCACCTGGGTCGTGCCGTTGACCGCGCTGAGCTGGTGGTCGACGCGGATGGTCAGGTCACCGATCGTGAGGCGGTCGAGGTAGCGCGCGTGCGGCTCGACGATCTCGAGCATGAACGGCGCCTCGACCCCGCCGGCCAGGCACATCGTGCCGGCCGCGCCCTCGGCGAAGTGGCCCTCGAGCGCCACGCGCTCGACGGCGGGATCCCAACAGTGCCAGCTGCCCACGTCGCTCCACAGAGCCCAGACCTCGGCCGGGCTCGCAGTCGTCGTGACGGAGTGCTCGTACTCGAAGGTCATGACAAGCCAATGTAGAGCGTTTCCGCGCTCGCCGGGAGGGGCCGGCGGGCGGTGTCAGGCCTCGCGGACGACGCTCAGCTCGCGATCCCCGAACCGGACCCGGTCTCCGTCGACGAGCGTCGCGGCCTTGCCGGACGGGAGCCCGCGGGGCACGCCCTGACGGATCAGGATCGAGCCGTTGGTCGACCCCCGGTCCATGACGACGAGGGCGCCGTCGGCCGCGACCTGGAGCTGGGCGTGGGTCTTGGAGAGCGACATGTCCGTCGACGGCAGCGGCACCAGGTGGCGCACCTCCTCGCCGTCGCGCGGCTCGGGGCGGCGGCCCACCAGCACCAGCCCCTCGACGACGAACGACTCGCCCGAGTCGAAGCCGATCCGCCAGCGCGGCGGAGCCGGCGGCTCGGCCGTCGCGGGCGACGCGTGCGCGCCGCCGGCGGCTGGGGCCGGCTCGGGGCGCGGCTCGGGGACGAGCGGGTAGCCCAGCTGCTGGCGCGCGGGCGCAGGCGTCGGCGCGTCGTCCGCCGCATGCCGCGGTGCGGGTGAGTCGGCGGGCGGGTCGGCGGGCGGGTCGATGGGCGGCGGGCCGGCCGGCGGAGGGCTCGCCGGGCGGTGCACCGGGGCTGGCGCGGTGACCGGCGCCTGCGCGGGAACGGGGACCAGGCGCAGCGCGGTGAGGTTGACGACGTGCCGCGGTCCGGTGTCCGGCTCGGGCTGCGCCTCCGGGACGGGACGTACGTCGACGACGACCGAGCCGACCAGGTGGTCGTGCCAGCCACGGCGGCGGCCGGTGGAGTCCATCGCGGCGGTCCAGGCGAGCGTGGCGACGCCGAGCCCGAGGGTGGGCAGCGTCGCGAGGCCCAGCACGAGCTGGCGCAGGAGTGCGGCGGGTACGCCGACCGGCGCGCCGCTCCCCTCACGGACGACGCGGATCGCGGCGATCGCGTTGCCCGGCGTGGCGCCGGTGCGGCCGAGGACGACGGCGAAGGCACCGCCGACGAGCAGCACCACGCCCACGACGGCGGCCACCGCGATCCACACGCGGTCGGGCCCGAGGAGCTGCACGAGGACGACGGCCGCGGCGGCGTCGATGCTCCAGGCGAGGGCACGGTCGATCGCGAAGGCGTAGAACCGGCGGTCGAGGTCGGCCGCGCTCACGGGTCTCGGACCTCGATGGTGACCCCGTCCCCGAGGTCGACCAGGGCGCCCGGGACGAGCTGGACGGTGACGCCAGGACGCAGGTCCTCCGGCGGGAGGCCCGGCTGGACGACGACGGTGCCGTTGGTCGAGCCGAGGTCGGTGACCACGGCCGCGCCGTGGTCGGCCCCGGCGCCGGGCTTGATCTCGAGGTGGGTGGAGGAGACCTCGTGGTGCGGGCTGGTGACCGAGACCAGGCG
Source organism: Nocardioides sp. YIM 152315 (assembly GCF_029210375.1). Classification (GTDB taxonomy): domain Bacteria; phylum Actinomycetota; class Actinomycetes; order Propionibacteriales; family Nocardioidaceae; genus Nocardioides. The sequence continues at coordinate 76,464 of NZ_JARGER010000038.1, forward strand.
CGGCGCGTCGTCGGTCGTCGACCGGGCGGGCTCGGGCGCCCGGCCGACCAGCACCGTCCGGTCGACCGGGACCGTCTCGCCGTCGGAGAACACGAGGCGCGCCACCGGGCGCGCGGTCACGGGCGGGGCGGGAGGCTGGCCGGGGATGCCGGGGGCGGGTGGCCCGAGCAGCTCCACCGGCTCGGTGGCGGGGTAGCGGGTGAGCCCGTCGTGGTCGATCTCCGCCTCGACCGACCGCGGCTCTTCGGCGGTCGGCGCGACCTCGGCGGGTGGGTGCTCGGCGCAGGCGAGGCGCACCAGGCCGGTGTCCACCAGTCCGTCGAGGGCGTCGGCCTCGCCGTCGACCTCGATGCGGATCCGGGTCATCCCGGGGACGCTCCGCTCGACCCACGTCGTCGCGGCATCGCCCTCCACGTGGAGGACCTCGTCACCGACCGCGAGGTGGGCGCGCGCGGCGCCGCGGATGACGACCCGCGTGACGTCGCCCTCGGTGCTGACCAGCACGAACCCGGTGAGCGCGCGCAGGCCCGAGGAGATGAGCGCGTCGAGGGTCTCGTCGAAGCCGCCGCCGTCGTCGACCAGCTCCCACAGCGCGGCCACCCGGCTCCGCTCGGACGGCGGCAGCACGACCGCAGCGCGCGGGCCGAAGACCCCGAACCAGTCTCCGCGGCGGAAGGACCAGGCCATCGAGCTGGTGCTCACGGCCCGACCCTCCGCGGTCGGCCCGGTAGCGTGGGAGGGATGTCCACGACGGCGTACCGCACCCTCGCCGACCAGCTCCGAGGCTGGCCGGACGAGCGGCTCTCCCGCCTGCTCCACGAACGCCCCGATCTCGCCACTCCCGCCCCTCACGACTCCGGCCAGCTCGCGTCGCGTGCCGCCACCCGGTCCTCCGTCCTGCGCGCGCTCGACCAGCTGAACCGGCTCGAGCTCTGTGTCCTTGATGCCCTCGTCGTCGTGGGCCAAACCAGCGCCGACGGGCCTGTGGACGTGCTGGCAGCGCCGGCCGCGGACGTGCGCGCCGCGACCGCCCGGCTGGTCGACCTCGCGCTCGCCTGGCAGAGCCAGCAGGGCCTCCGCGCGCTGACGACCGTGGCGGAGGCGATGGCGGCCGGCTCACCCGGCGTGAGCGGACTCCGTCCGGTCTCCGCCGAGCCGCTGGCTGCCGACGAGATCGGGCGTCGTCTCGACGCACTGTCCCCGCCGGCGCGCGGCCTGCTCGACCACGTCCTCGACGCCGGCGGCACCGCCACCACCGGCACGGCACGGCACACCGTGCTGCCCGGCGAGGCCGCGAGCCCCGCCGAGGAGCTGCTCGCCCACCGGCTGCTCGTGCCCCGCGGCGGTGGCTCCGTCGTGCTGCCCGGCGAGGTCGGGCTGGCCCTGCGCGGTGGACGCACCACGACGTACGACGTCGGTGCGCCGCCCGGGCTCGCGACCTCCGAGCGGAAGCAGTCGATGGTGGACCGGGCGGCCGCGGGTGCGGCCTTCGACGCGGTCCGGCGCGTGGAGCTGCTGCTCGACCAGTGGGGCGCGAGCCCACCGGCCGCGCTGCGCAGCGGCGGGCTCGGCGTCCGGGACCTGCGGACGCTGGCGAACGACCTGCATCTCGCGGAGCCGGTCGCCGCACTGCTCGTCGAGGTGGCGCAGGCCGCCGGGCTCCTCGCGACGGCGGCCGGCCCGGACGGGGATCCGCGCTGGATCCCGACCGACGCCTTCGACGGCTGGACGGCGCGGCCGACGGCCGAGCGCTGGCTCGCCCTGGTCGTCGCGTGGCTGGCGAGCCCGCGGCTGCCGGGTCTCGTCGGCTCTCGCGACCCCGCCGGCAAGGTCTGGAACGCGCTGGCGCCGGAGCTCGCCGGCGTCCATCAGGTCGAGACCCGCCAGCTGACCCTGGGGGTGCTGGCCGGCCTTGCGCCCGGCACCGTGCTCGCGTCCGGGACCGGCGTGCCGTCGCTCGTGCAGCACGTGGAGTGGCTGCGCCCCCGGCGCCCGCGCACCCGCGCGGACCAGGTGGTGTGGGCGGTCGACGAGGCGACGGCGCTCGGGCTCGCGGCGCTGGGCGGGCTCTCGTCGTACGCCCGCCCGCTGCTGGCCGGCGACCGCTCGGCAGCCGCAGCCGCCCTGGCCGGCCTGCTCCCCGATCCGGTCGACCACGTGCTGCTGCAGGCCGACCTGACCGCGGTCGCGCCCGGTCCGCTGGAGTCGCAGCTGGCCCGCACCCTGCAGCTGGTCGCCGACGTGGAGTCCCGCGGCGGCGCCACCGTCTACCGGTTCACCCCCGGATCGGTGCGGCGCGCGCTCGACACGGGCTGGACGGCCGTGGAGGTGCACGACTTCGTCGCCTCCGTGTCGCGGACGCCGGTCCCCCAGCCACTGACCTACCTCGTCGACGACGTCGCCCGCACCTTCGGGACGGTGCGGGTCGGGCACGCGGAGGCGTTCCTGCGCGCGGACGACGAGGCGGCGCTCACCGAGCTGCTCCACCACCCGAAGGCCGACACGCTGGGGCTGCGCCGCCTCGCGCCGACCGTGTTGGTGAGCAGCACGCCGATCGACGTGCTGCTGCCGCGGCTGCGCGACCTCGGCGTCGCGCCCGTCGTCGAGTCGCCCGACGGCAGCGTGCATGTCGCGCGGCCCGACGCGCTGCGCGCCCGGACGCCCCGCGAGCACCGCGGCCGGTCACAGCGCGCCGCCCGGGAGACCGCGCACGCCAGCCAGGTCGTGAGCGCGATCCGCGCCGGCGACCGCACCGAGTCGACCCGCCCGGCGGCCCCGGCCGACCGGCTCTCCCCGAGCGGCTCGATGGCGGCGCTGCGCGACGCGATCGAGGCGCGGGCCTCGGTGGTGATCGGCTACGTCGACAACCAGGGCGCGAGCACCGACCGGCTCGTCGACCCGGCGTCGCTCGACGGCGGCACGCTCACGGCGTACGACCACCGCAGCGACGACACGCGCACCTTCGCCGTCCACCGGATCACCACGGTGCGCGCTGTGCCCGCCACGTAAGGTTGAAACGTGGACTTCATCCGGTACGCCGAGGCCGCGGCCTCGCTGCTCAACGCCGACCTCTCCGAGGTCGACGGACTGGTGGCGTACCTGGACGACCGGCCGCGGCTGCAGGAGCGGGCCATCGACCGCGACTGCATGGTGCTCCGCAAGCTGCAGCGCGAGCTCCGGCCGGTCTTCGACGCGGGTGAGGCCGGCGACCTCGGCGGCGTCGTCCGCGGCCTCAACGGGCTGCTGTCGCGGCACCCCATCACCCCGCAGATCTCCGACCACGACGGCCAGCACCTGCACCTCCACGTCGCGGCCGGCTCCGGCAGCGTCGCCGAGCAGGTCGTCGGCGAGTCGCTGCTCGGCCTCGCCACGCTCATCTGCGACCTCGGCGCCGATCGGCTCGGCGTCTGCTCCTCCGCGCCGTGCACAAACGCGTTCGTCGACGCCTCGCCCAACCGGTCGCGGCGCTACTGCTCCGAGCGGTGCTCGTCGCGGGCGAACGTCGCGGCGTACCGGGCCCGGCGCCGGGCGTCGGCCACCGCCTGACCGAGGCCGGTTCGAGTCGCTTCCGCGCGATTGCGGCTCTTCTGCCGCTGCCGGGCCGAGGGTCGCCCGGGGCGGGTCGCGGGCGCGGCGTAGCGTCGTCGCATGCGAGGACGCATCACACAGGACCCCAACCCGGACCGTCAGGCTCGCAAGGACTACTGGGGCGTGGTCCTGGACTCCCCGACGCCCGGGGAGCTCGCCCGGTTCTACGCGGCGCTGCTGGACTGGGAGATCGCCGACGACGCTCCCGACTGGGTGACGCTGCGGGCACCCGACGGCGTGGCCTACCTCGGGTTCCACCTCAACGAGCAGCACGTCCGGCCGGTGTGGCCGTCGACGGCGCAGCAGCCCCAGCAGCAGCTGCACCTCGACTTCGAGGTGCAGGACCTCGCGTCCGCGGTCGAGCACGCGGTCGAGCTCGGGGCGACGCCGGCCGACTTCCAGCCGCAGGACGACGTGCGGGTGATGCTCGACCCGGACGGGCACCCCTTCTGCCTCTACACCTGACCCTTCGGGCGTTCCGTAGGATCTTCTGAGTGCACGACGGCCCCCTGATCGTCCAGTCGGACAAGACCCTGCTCCTCGAGGTCGAGCACGAGCGTGCCGACGACTGCCGCAAGGCGATCGCGCCGTTCGCCGAGCTGGAGCGCTCCCCCGAGCACGTGCACACCTACCGGCTGACGCCTCTGGGCCTCTGGAACGCGCGCGCCGCCGGCCACGACGCCGAGCAGGTCGTCGACACGCTGCTGGAGTACAGCCGGTACGCCGTGCCGCACGCGCTGCTCGTCGACGTCGCCGAGACCATGGCCCGCTACGGGCGGCTGCGGCTCGAGAAGCACCCGATCCACGGGCTGGTGCTGGTCTCCAACGACCGGCCCGTGCTCGAGGAGGTGCTGCGGGCCAAGAAGGTCGCCGGCATGATCGGCGAGCGCATCGACGACGACACCGTCGTCGTGCACGGCTCCGAGCGCGGCAACCTCAAGCAGGCGCTGCTCAAGCTCGGCTGGCCGGCCGAGGACTTCGCGGGCTACGTCGACGGCGAGGCGCACCCGATCTTCCTCGACCCGGCCGACTGGGAGCTGCGCCCCTACCAGCGCGAGGCGACGGACTCCTTCTGGCACGGCGGCTCCGGTGTCGTGGTGCTGCCCTGCGGCGCCGGCAAGACGCTGGTCGGCGCCGCCGCGATGGCCGAGGCGAAGGCGACCACGCTGATCCTGGTCACCAACACCGTCTCCGCGCGGCAGTGGAAGGACGAGCTCGTGCGGCGCACCACCCTCACCGAGGACGAGATCGGCGAGTACTCCGGGGCCGTCAAGGAGATCCGGCCGGTCACGATCGCGACGTACCAGGTGCTCACCACCAAGCGGAAGGGCGTCTACCCGCACCTCGAGCTGCTCGACGCCCGCGACTGGGGCCTCATCGTGTACGACGAGGTGCACCTGCTGCCGGCGCCGATCTTCCGGATGACCGCGAACCTGCAGGCGCGCCGCCGGCTCGGCCTGACCGCGACGCTGGTGCGCGAGGACGGCCGGGAGGGCGACGTGTTCTCGCTGATCGGGCCGAAGCGGTACGACGCGCCGTGGAAGGACATCGAGTCGCAGGGCTGGATCGCGCCGGCCGACTGCGTCGAGGTGCGCGTGACGCTGCCGTCGTCGGAGCGGCTCGTCTACGCGACCGCCGAGCCCGAGGAGCGCTACCGGCTCGCGGCGTGCACGCACCACAAGATCGACGTCGTGCGGTCGCTGGTCGCGGCTCACCCCGGCCAGCCGACGCTGGTGATCGGGCAGTACATCGAGCAGCTCGACGAGCTCGCCGCCGCTCTCGACGCTCCCGGGATCAAGGGCGAGACGACCGTGAAGGAGCGGCAGCGTCTCTTCGCCGCCTTCCGGGCGGGCGAGGTCGGCCTGCTCGTGGTCTCCAAGGTGGCGAACTTCTCCATCGACCTGCCCTCGGCGGAGGTCGCGATCCAGGTGTCCGGGTCGTTCGGCTCGCGCCAGGAGGAGGCCCAGCGCCTCGGCCGGCTGCTGCGCCCGAAGTCGGAGGGCAAGACCGCGCACTTCTACACGATCGTCTCCCGCGACACCGTCGACGCGGAGTTCGCCGCCAATCGGCAGCGGTTCCTCGCCGAGCAGGGGTACGCCTACCGGATCGTGGACGCCGAGGACCTGGGCCGGGACCTGGGGGTCTAGCGGACCTCGAGGATGTCGTTCTCGAACCAGGCCGCGTCCGGGTCTCCGCCGACCGGCAGGCACCGCACCACGACGCCGGTCTCGACGTCGAGCGCGACGTCGTAGTGGTCGGGATACTTCTCCTTCACCGGCGTCCAGCCGGGTCGGTCGCCGTACTCGTAGGTGTCCGCGACCTCGGACCAGATCAGCGCGCAGCAGCTGCATCGCGGGTCGTAGTCCGGCAGTGCGCGTACGTCGGCGCGCCACACCGGCCGGCCGGCGACCACGTCCTCGCGGACGTCGGTGGGGGCGACGCCATCGGCGAGCTCGACCGGGTCGAGCATCGCGACCCAGCTGTAGTTGCCGTACATCGGGTCGTCGTAGTTGACCTCGAAGTGCGCCGCCGGCCGCACCGCGACCAGGCCGTCGTCGCGGTAGGTAGGCGTCGCCTCGTGCGGCAGCACCGGCCGCGGCAGGGGCGGTGGCGTGTAGCCGGGGTCGGAGACGGCGGCGACCCCGAAGCTGCTGGTGTACGGCAGACCCGACGCCCGCTCCGCGCGACCGTCCGGCGTCCGGACCAGCAGCTCGCCCGGCCGGCGCACCCACGCCTCGCAGGGGCCGGGGAACTTCGAGCGGTGCTCGAAGTGAAGCGTCATCCAGCGCCACGGCGAGCTGCGCGCCAGGGCGTGGAAGGTGTCGACGGTCGGGGTCACCGCCGCAGGGTAGGCCCGCCGCCGGCAACGCAGCACCCCGATTTGTCGAGCCGTGCAATGATGCTTACATGATTACAGCGGAGATGCGGGAGCGCGTGACGGGCTGGTTCGCCGGCCGGCTCCCGGCGGACTGGCAGCCCGCCGACGTCACCATCGACCGCGAAGAGATCACGGTCGTGCTGACCATCGACGACGTCGCGCTGGAGAGCCCCAGCGAGACCGCCCTGGCCGAGGCGCGTGCGGGTCGCGCGTCGGCGTTCCGCGAGGACACCCGCGAGCGGCGCATGGAGATCGCGCGCGAAGCCCAGCACCGCTTCGAGCGCACGGTCTCGTGGGGGCTGGCCGTCGGCGACCACCGGGAGCTGTGGACCCACGTCGCCGCCCCGGTGATGACGCGGTTGCGTCAGCCGCAGCGGCTCGTACTCGAGACCCTGGTCGACGCCGGCGTCGCGCGCTCGCGGGCCGATGCGCTCGCGTGGTGCGTGCGCCTGGTCGCGCAGCACGAGGACGACTGGCTCACGGAGCTGCGGGACGCGATGACCGCGGTCGCCGACGTGCGCGCGAAGGGCCCCGCGGCCTAGTGGTCATCCCCGTTGATTCACCAGGGGTCTACACACCCACCGCACGCACCTCGCTGCATTGGCGACGCTCGGTAGACAACCCGGTATGCCGTCGCGCCGCCGCCTTGCGATGCACGCACGCTGAGCACGGATACCCCCGACGTATCAACGGGCACGACCACTAGCGCGGCCCGTCGGGACCGTAGGACCGGGTGACGGTCGCGACCCGCACCCGGTAGTCGGCGTACCACGCCTCCTTGCCACGCTGCTGCGCGACGAGGTGCTCGGCGACCTGCTTCCACGCGGCCGCGGCCGCGTCGTCGGCCCAGTAGGACACCGTGATGCCGAGCCCGTCGCGCGCCGCCTCGATGCCGAGGTAGCCCGGCTGCCGGCGCGCGAGCTCCTCCATCCGGACGGACATCGCGGCGTACCCGTTGTCGCCCTCGGTGCGCAGCGACGTGAAGATGACCGCGGTGTACGGCGGCTCCGGGGTCTCGGCGATCGTCACGCGCCGAACGTAGCCGCCCGCATCTCGCCCCCCACACCGGACACCGCACACCGGACATCGGATCGTCGACGTCAGGGGCGACCGACGGGTCGGTCCCCGGCCGCCCGGAGCGCGCTCTCCACGGCGAGCCGAGGGCTGGCCAGGACCGGCACGGCCAGGTCCTCGAGCAGGTCGACGGCACCGGCCATGCTGGCCTGGGCGAGCACGACGACGTCGACGGTGTCGGCGAGGGCGCGGGCGGCGTCGGCGATCGCGCAGAGGTACGCCGCGGTGTCGCCGGCCTCGAACGACGCCCAGGCGCCGGGCACGAGGACCTCGGTGAGGACCGGCTCGGCACCGGCCCGGCGCGCCTCGTCCTGCAGCAGCAAGCGCGTCGGCTCCAGCGTCGACTCGACCGCCGCGACCACACCGATCCGCGCGCCGCCGGCCACGGCGGTCCGCGCCATCGGCCGGTCGACCCGCAGCACCGGCACGTCCGAGGCGACCGACTCCGCGACCGGGCCGAGCGTCGAGCAGGTGCAGACGACGACGTCGGCGCCCCGGGCGTGGAGCTCGTCGAGGGCCGACCGCACACCCGCCTCGACGGCCGGCGTCAACCCATCGGTGCGGGCCCGCTGGAGCAGGTGCGACTCCACGACGTGCACGGTCTCGGCGGAATCGCCGACCAGCGCGTCGAACGTGCCGACGTGCACCTCGGCGGTGTGCAGGAATCCAACCCTCGACATGGGGTACATCCTGCCGCCGCGCGACCACTACCGTGACGGTGCATGAACACCCCACGCAATCGCGGGGTTCCCCCGCTGCGCTCCTCCGCCCCACGATTCCGCGGGGACCCCAGATGAGCGACGACCAGGTCATGTTCACCCTCGACGAGTCCGAGCAGGTCACGCACTGGTACAACCTGGTGGCCGACCTCCCGACCCCGCCGCCCCCGCCGCTGCACCCGGGCACCCGCGAGCCGGTCGGTCCCGACGACCTCGCGCCGCTCTTCCCGGTCGACCTGATCATGCAGGAGGTCACGGCCGAGCGGTACGTCGAGATCCCCGAGCCCGTGCGCGAGGTCTACCGGCAGTACCGACCGAGTCCCCTCTACCGCGCCCGACGCTGGGAGCAGCAACTGGGCACGCCCGCCCGGATCTACTACAAGTACGAGGGCGTCTCCCCGGCTGGCTCGCACAAGACGAACACCTCGGTCCCGCAGGTCTACTACAACTCCCTGCACGGCGTGACCCGGCTGACCACCGAGACCGGCGCCGGCCAGTGGGGCACGGCGCTGGCCTACGCGTGCGCGCTCTTCGGGATCGAGTGCGAGGTGTGGCAGGTCGGCACGTCGTACGACACCAAGCCCCAGCGCCGCACCCTGATCGAGGTGTTCGGCGGCAAGGTCCACCGCTCGCCGAGCCGGCTGACCGAGTCGGGACTGGCGTTCCCCGAGGACCACTCCGGGTCGCTCGGCATCGCGATCTCCGAGGCGGTCGAGATGGCCGCGCAGAGCGAGGACACCAAGTACGCATTGGGATCGGTGCTCAACCATGTGCTCCTGCACCAGACGGTCATCGGCGAGGAGGCGCTGCGCCAGCTGGCCAAGGCCGGCGAGAGCGGCGCCGACCTGGTGATCGGCTGCGCGGGAGGTGGCTCCAACGTCGCGGGGCTGTCGTTCCCGTTCCTGCGCGAGAGGCTGGCGGGCCGCCAGAGCCCGCGCATCCTGGCCGTCGAGCCGAGCTCGTGCCCGACTCTCACGCGCGGCGAGTACCGCTACGACTTCGGTGACACCGCCGGGCTGACGCCGCTGATGAAGATGTACACGCTGGGCCACGACTTCGTGCCGTCGCCGATCCACGCGGGCGGGCTGCGCTACCACGGCATGGCGCCGCTGGTCTCGCACGCCGTCCACGAGGGCCTGATCGAGGCGGCCGCGCTGCACCAGTCGGAGTGCTTCGAGGCCGCCCTGGAGTTCGCGCGCACGCAGGGCGTCGTCGCGGCACCGGAGTCGTCGCACGCGCTCGCCCAGGCCAAGCGGGAGGCGCTGACCGCCAAGGCCGACGGTGAGGAGAAGGTGATCGTCATCGGCCTGTCCGGCCACGGTCTCCTGGAGCTCGGCGCCTACGAGACGTTCCTGGCCGGCCACCTCGAGGACGACCCGCTGAGCGACGACGCGCTCGCCGCGGCCCTGGCCGGGGTCCCGGAGGTCGCGTAGGTCTCGGTGATCACCGCGCGTCGACGACGGCGACGGTGCGGAACAGCACCCGGGCGCCGACCTCGACCCGCACCCGGAGCGTCTCCTCGCCCTCGGCGACGCCGTCGCGCCGGGTCGGGAGGGTCAGCTCGAGGCGGCGGGTGCCCGGACGCAGCGTGTCGAAGAGCGCGGCCCCGGCGCGCCACAGCGGCTGCCGCGGCTCGGCGCCGCCCAGGTGCGTGCGGACCCACCGCTCGGCGAGATCGCCGACGCGGAGCGCGGGGCGCGGGCTGCGCCGCACCAGCACCGAGACCGGCTCGTCGTAGTCGACCCGGCGGCCGAGCCGGATCCGCCACCGCACGGTCTCACCTTCGGCGACCCGGCGAGAGACCGTCCGGACCGTGGCGCGCGGCCGCGGGTCGTCGTCGACCACCGTGAGGCTGCCGGCGTACCGGTCGGTGACCACGTTGCGGCTCCCCCAGGCCGAGACCTGCGTGACCATCTCGCGATAGTCGGCACGAGCGTCGGCGTCGTAGGCGACCGGGATCGATCCGCCGGTCTGGCCCGGGGCGAGGTCGAGGGTGAACCGCTGGCTGTCCCGCCGCGTCTGTCCCACCGTCGTCACGACGAGGCGCGCCGGCTCGGTGAGCGTGCCGTTGACGTGGAACGGAAGCCGCGCGACCCGCACGCCGCCGGCGCCCTCCCGCAGCCGGACCTCACCGAGGTCGACGGTCGGCAGCCGCCGCGCGGGTACGACGGAGAGCCGGTCGGGCGCGGCGGCGACGTCGGCCACCCAGATCCGGCCGCGACCGCTGACGCCGACCAGCTCGACGCGGGCGATGCGGGTGAGGTCGAGCGCGGCGCCGGCCGGGTCGACCACGACGGTCTGCGCCCAGAGCTTGCGGGTGTCGCCCGACCTGCCGAGACCCGGCAGCCGGGGCCCGCCGACGGGGTCGAGCAGCGCCGTCGCACCGGCGGCGTCGGTGAGGCGGACGCGGACCGCGGCACCGGTCCGCCCCTCGACGATCGTGCGCAGCTCGAGTCGGCGGCCGGTCAGGTCCAGCGGACTGCGCAGCAGCAGTCCGCCGGCCTGCCCGGCCGCCGTCCACCCCATCTCGAAGAAGTCGCGCGCCGGCGCCGCCTCACCCGGCTGCAGCCACATCGGCGCGGCGGCGACCGGCCCGACGGCGGCGCCGCACGACGAGACCCGGCCGGTGACGAGCGTGCCCCGGCAGAAGCGGGTGTCGGCCCCGTCGGCGAGTGCGAGCGCGGCGGTGCCGCCCGGCGTCCGCAGCGCCCGGCCGCCGCCGATCGCGTGGCTGAGCGTCTGCGCCGGCCCCTGCGACGCCACCCGTGCGCGCGAGCCGTCGAAGAGCGGCAGCACCCGCTGGTCGTCGTTCGCGAAGAGGTGCACCGCGCCCGCGACGTACGCCGTGCCGACCGCGCGCTGCTCGCGGGCCGACAGTCGCGCGGGGTCGCGCCGGCCGCAGGTGCGGTCGGCGGCGCCGTACCAGTCGTCGGCGGCGGCCGCGTGCGCGGTCGCCGGGGTCCACTCGGTGTTGAAGAAGTTGTGGTTGGCGCCCATGAGGAGCACGCTGCTGCGGAACGCCGTGTCGTCGCCGGTCAGGTCGCGCGCGACGTCGGTGAACCGCTGGCCCTGCAGGTCGCTGACGTCGCCGTCGCAGTAGGGCAGCAGCGTCACGGTCGGGACGTACGGCGCGGTCTGCGAGGCGAAGTCGGTGGGCGCGACGAGCACCTGCCCGACGACGCGGTACGGCGCGGTCAGCGGGATCCGGAGCGCGGCGCGGTTGACGCCCTCGCCGCCGCGGCTGTGGCCGACCAGCACCACCCGCCCGAGGTCGACCTGGTGCGGGCCGGCCAGCGCGACCCAGTGGTCGAGGTGGGCCTGCACGATGCGGGCCCGGGCGTCCGCGCCGCCGTCGGCGGCTCCGCCGTCCTGCGCGTTGATGCCGTTCACGCGCACGGACACCGTCGCGTAGCCCTGCGACGCCAGCACCCGCTGGACGTAGTCGTAGCCCAGGTGGCTCGGGATCTCCTCCAGCGGAGCCCGGCACGGCCAGTCGGCGGACCAGTCCTGCTTGTCGGCCGGGTCGTAGCAGTAGCCGTGCCGGCCGTGCATGAAGAGCACGAGCGGCCGCGGCCCGGTGGCGGCGGCCGCGACCGGCTCGACGACGTGGCCGACCATCTCGACCGGCTCGGGGAGTCCCGGCACCGCCACCGGCGCGAGCTCGTAGTCGCTGCTCACCACGGCGTGCGGGCCGGGGGCCGCGGGGTCGGCCGCCAGCGTGCGGGTGCCCGGGAGGTCGAGCACCGGGTCGGGCACCGGGTCGGGCGCCCCGGCCGCCCGGCGGGCGTGGTCGGCTGCGGCGGCGTCGAGACGCGCGCCGGAGAGCACGACGTCCAGCCGCGCCGCGTCGGGCCGCGTCGCCGAGTCGACCCGCGCACGCACCGTGCGGCCGTCGGCCGCGACGGTGGACGTCCCGATGGCCCGGCCGGCGGGACCGACGACCGTGGGACGGTCGGAGGTGACCGGCAGCCGCGTGGGCGAGGTCCAGGCCACGGCGTACTGGCCCTGCGCGAGCCGGCGCACCTGCCAGACCCCGGCGTCCTGGCCGCGCGCGACGGAGCGGTCGACAGCCGCCCCGGCACTGCCCGCGCCGAGGACGGTGACGGTCAGCGCGAGGACGGCCGTGGCGACGGTCCACCTGGTAGGGCGGGACATGGGCGAATCATGCCGCTCGCCCGGACCCACGGACGTGGAACGTGCCGATCGGTACCCAACCGTCCACCCACCGGCGCCGGTTCGGCGGGTGCGGGACCCGCGCCTACGCTGGGGGATCGTGAAGGTGCTGCTGCTCGAGAACATCCACCCGGTCGCCGTCGAGGTCCTCGAGGCCCGCGGCTTCGAGGTCGAGCTGCGGAGCAGCTCGCTGTCCGAGGAGGACCTCCTCGAGGCGTTGCCCGGGGTGCACCTGCTCGGCATCCGCTCCAACACCCACATCACGCCGGCCGTCCTCGAGGGCGCACCCGACCTGCTGGCGATCGGCTGCTTCTGCATCGGCACCAACCAGGTCGACCTGGTGGCGGCCGCCGAGCGGGGCATCGCGGTGTTCAACGCGCCGTACTCCAACACGCGCAGCGTCGTCGAGCTCGTGATCGGCGAGATCATCATGCTGGCGCGCCGACTGGCCGAGAAGACCGAGCGCATGCACGCGGGCGTCTGGGACAAGTCCGCCAAGGGCAGCCACGAGATCCGCGGCCGCACGCTCGGCATCGTCGGCTACGGCAACATCGGCACCCAGCTGTCCAACCTCGCCGAGTCGATGGGCCTGCGGGTCGTCTTCTTCGACACCGCCGACCGGCTCGCGCACGGCAACGCGCGCCGGATGCGGACACTCGACGACCTGCTCGCGGAGGCCGACGTCGTCAGCATCCACGTCGACGGGCGGCCCGGCAACGCGGGCATGTTCGGCGCGGAGCAGTTCGCGAGGATGAAGCCGCGCAGCCTCTTCATCAACGCCTCCCGCGGCATGGTCGTCGACGACGCCGCGCTGCGCGAGAACATCCTCTCCGGCCACCTCGCCGGCGCGGCGCTCGACGTGTTCCCGGTCGAGCCGAAGGCCCAGGGAGAGGGGTTCGAGTCGGTGCTGCGCGGCCTCGCCAACGTCATCCTCACCCCCCACGTCGGCGGCTCCACGCAGGAGGCGCAGGAGGAGATCGGCTACTTCGTCGCCGGCAAGCTCGCGGGCTTCTCGCAGGAGGGCCGCACCGAGCTCTCGGTGAACCTGCCGGCCGTGCAGGCACCTCAGCTGCACGCCGGCCACCGCGTCGGCTACCTGCACGTGAACGTGCCGGGCGTCCTCGCCGACGTGAACCGGATCCTCGCCGAGGGCGGTGACAACATCACCGCGCAGTACCTCTCGACGCGCGGCGAGCAGGGGTACGTCGTCACCGACACCCTCGACGCGCTGCCCGGCGACGCGCTCGCCAAGCTCGCGCAGTCGGAGCACACGATCTGGCTGCGCAGCTGGGACGCCTGAAACGCTGACCCGTCCGAAACTTTCGGGCGGGTCAGCCACGAGTTTCGGGCGGGTCAACGGTGGGCTGTCGTCACCGACCCCACCAGCTGCGGTGCTCGGGGAGCTCGACGCGGGAGCCCTTCCTCGGCGGCTTGGGCGCCGCCAGCGGATGGCAGCGCTTGTCGGCGCGGTTGCCGGCCTTGCGGTCCGGCAGCGTGCCGTCCTCGAGCACGTCGGCGATCGCGTTGTCGGTGCAGGCGATGCCCGACAGCGACACGGCGTGGGAGTAGCCGCCCGCCCCGGCGACCAGCGCCGCGCTCGGGAACGTGCGGCGGGTGGCCAGCGCGCCGGCGTACGGCGTCGCCGGGTCGTGGGTCTCGCTGAGCAGGAGGATCGGCACGTCGCCGAGGCCGGCGCCGGTCACCTGGACGCGCTGCGTGCCCGCGACGGGCCAGGTGCGGCACGGCGCGTTGTACCAGTTGTTGGCCCAGGTCAGGAACGGCGCCTTGCGGTGCAGCCGGGTGCTGTCCTTGCGCCAGGTCTTCCACCTCGTCGGCCACCTGGCGTCGGTGCACTCGGTCGCGAGGTACATCGCGTAGCCGTTGTCGGCGGCCTTCCCGCTCGGGTTCGAGCCGCGGTAGAGATCCTTGATCCCCTTGACCTTGCCCCTGTTGGCGAGGTCGGCGAGCGCGTCGGCGACGATCGGGTAGTAGCCGTTGTAGTACGCCGCGTTGAGCAGCGCGTCGTCGAGCTCGTCGGGGCCCACCTTGCCGCGGGCCGGCTCCTCGGCCAGTCGGCTGCGCAGGAGCTGGTAGCGCCGCCCGACGGCCTTGCGGCCGGCGCCGAGGTGGTAGACCCTCGGGTGCTTCCCCACCCACGCGAGGAACTTCTCGAAGGACTTCTGGAACGCCGGGTCCTGGTCGAGATTCGACTGGTAGAAGACCCGGTCGGCGTCGATCACGCCGTCCATCACCAGCGCCTGCACGTGGCCGGGGAAGAGCGTCGCGTAGACCTGCGCGAGGTAGGTGCCGTAGGAGAACCCGAAGATCGTGACCTTCTCCAGGCCGATCGCCTGGCGCAGCAGGTCGAAGTCGCTCGCGGTGTCGGTGGTGCGCACGTGGCGGAGCAGCTCCCGGGCCTTCGCGTGGCCGCAGTCCCTCGCGTACCGCTCGGTCCGCTTGCGCCACTGCTTCATGACCTTCGGCGTCGTGGGCACGTAGTCCGGCCGGTCCCAGCCGAAGTACTTGCTGTCGCAGGTGAGGATCGGGTCGCTCGCGCCGGTGCCCCGGGGGTCGATGCCGTACCAGTCGTAGGTCAGACCGACCTCGCGCGGCACGTACTGGCCGTACGGCGCCAGCCAGGTGCCGTCGCTGCCCGGACCGCCGGGGTTGGTGAGGACCGCGCCGCGGTAGGGCTCCTCGGTGTGCAGCACCCGCGCGACCGCGAGGTCGATCGTCGGCCCGGTGGGCTCGGTGTGGTCGAGCGGCACCGTGAGCGTGCCGCACTCGGCGCCGGCGTCGCGCAGGCTCTTGTCGTCGCAGCGACCCCACGAGATCGGGGCCACCCGGAACGCCGTCGCGGTCTCCCCCGCCGCCGGTGCCGTCGCCGGCACGATCGTCGCGAGTCCCGCCGCCAGGGTCCCGGCGGCCACTGCCGCCAGCGTCTTCAGGTGCATGGGGTAGATCAGAACCCGTAGTGTCGTCGTATGGCAAGCGTGGTGCCGATGGTCCGGGACCGACTCGGCCAGGAGCTCTTCCTCCGGGTCGCCGGGCCCGACGGCGGCAGGCACGCCGCACGCATCCACGGGCGTCCCGGTCCGCGGTGGTTCGAGGCCGGCAGCCCGATCACCCGGGTGCACGGCGACGCGTCGATGTTCGTCGGCGGGCTGCGGGCGCTGCTCCTGCAGACCCTGCACCCGGCGGCGATGCGTGGCGTCGCCGAGCACTCCGACTACCGCCGCGACGCGTGGGGCCGGCTCGCGCGCACCAGCAGGTTCATCGCGGTGACGACCTTCGGCACCGCCGACGACGCGGAGCAGGCGGTCGCGGCCGTGCGCCGCATCCACGAGCGGATCACCGGCACGATGCCCGACGGCACGCCGTACGCCGCGTCCGACCCGCACCTGCTCGGCTGGGTGCACGTCGCCGAGATCGACAGCTTCCTGCGGGCACACACCGTCTACGGCCGCGCGCCGCTGACCGCCGCCGAGCGCGACGAGTACGTCGCGCAGACGGCCGAGGTCGCCGCGCGCCTCGGCGTCCTCGACCCGCCGACCAGCGAGGCCGAGCTGGCCGCGGCGCTCGCGGCGTACCGTCCCGAGCTGCGTGGCACCCCCGAGGCCCGCGCGACGGTCGGCTACCTGCTGCTGCGGCCGCCGCTGCCGATCGTGGCGCGGCCGCCGTACGGCGCGATCGCGGCCGCCGCCGTGGGGCTGATGCCACGCTGGACGCGGCGGCCGCTGCGGCTGCCGTGGCTCCCGGTCTCCGAGCGCACCGTCGTGCGCGCGCTCGGCACCGCCGCCACCGGCACGATCCGGTGGGCGATGATGCCGCGCCAGCGCGCCGCGCCCCTACGATGACCGCCATGCCTCCTCGCGTCCGATCCCGAGTCGTCGCTCTCGCGGTGGTCGCGCTGCTCGCGTCGGCGATCGCGCTGGTCGCACCGGGCGCCACGGCCGCCCGCTCGGACACTAGGCCGGTGGCCGGGTTCATCACCTTCCCGGGCCACGGCACGGGGAAGGCGCCGAGGGTGCGTGTCCTGTGGTTCACCAGGGACTGGCAGTACCTCGGCCAGAAGAGCGCGAACGGCGGCTCCTACGCGCTCAACCTGGTGCCGGGCACCTACTGGCTCCAGTTCGTCGACCGGCGCCCGTCGTGGCGCACCGACAAGTACGCCCCCACCGACGTGAAGGTCACGGTGCGCGCCGGCCGGCCGACCGTGCGAGACGTGAGGATGCAGCGCGGCGCGTTCGTCACCGGCCGGGTCACGACCGGGGCCGGCGTGGCGAGGAAGGCGCGGGTCGCGGTCGCGCGGACGCTCCCCGACGGTCAGGAGCAGTCGTTCGACACGACCGCCAACGGCCGGGGCGCGTTCGCGATCGGCGGCCTGCCTCAGGGCAAGTGGTCGGTGTTCGCCTGGGACCGGCGCGAGAGATGGGTCGGTCCCAGCGTCTGGGCCGGGAGGGTCCGCACGGGTACGGGCACGGACGTCCGGGTGCGGCTCCGCCGGCACTCCGGATCGCTGCGGGTGCTCCTCTACACGCGCGACGGGTCGGCCCTCCGGGGCAGGACCACCGTCACGGTCACCAGCGCGAGGACCGGCCAGTGGTGGACCGGCACGGTCCGGGGAGGCACGGCCGTCTTCCCGGGGGTCCACCCCGGGAGGTACCGGCTGAAGTTCGACGGCGTCGGGACCTGGCTGGGCTCCGAGGGCCGGATCCGGAAGGCGAAGGTCCGGTCCGACCGCGCGACGATCGGCACCTACCGGGTGAGCAGGCGCGGCGGCTGGATCACCGGCCAGGCAGTCGACGCCGGCGCGCCCGCGTATCCCCTCGGGAACGCCCAGGTGCGGCTCTACGACGTCTACGGCACCAAGGTCGACGAGACGACGACGTCGGACTCGGGCGGGTTCACCCTCGACGGGCAGCTCACCACCCAGCGCCGCATGACCGTCGTGATCGACCCCGATCCCGATCGCGGCGGCTACGTGCAAACGGTCTCCTACTGTCACTTCGACTCCAGGTCGGTGTCGGACATCTCGGTGGCGCAGGGCAAGGAGACCTCGCTGGGCACGCTCGGCGTGGCCCGCACGCCCGGACAGTCGCCGCCCTGCTGACGCCGTGGACCTCCTGACCGCCTGGCCGCTTCCCGGCGCTCCGGCGCTGGGCGCGCAGCTCGTCGCGTCGTACGCGCACCCCGAGCGGCGCTACCACGACGGACGCCACCTCGCCGAGGTGCTCGAGCGGATCCACGAGCTGTCGACGCACGGCGTGGAGCTCGACCGGATGGCCGTCCTCCTGGCGGCGTGGTTCCACGACAGCGTCTACGACGGCCGGCCCGACGCCGAGAAGCGGTCCGCCGCCTGGGCGGCCGAGGCGCTCCCGACCCTGGTCGACCGGGGAGTCGTCGACGAGGTGGTGCGGCTGGTGCTGGTGACCGAGCACCATCGCCCGGCCGACGACGACCCCAACGGCTGCGCGCTCTCCGACGCCGACCTCGCGATCCTCGCGGCGCCGCCGGAGCGGTACGCCGAGTACGCCTCCGCCGTGCGCGAGGAGTACGCCGAGGTGCCGGACGCCGACTTCGCCGCCGGCCGGTCGGCGATCCTCCGCGACCTGCTCGCCAAGCCGCACCTCTTCCACACCACCCACGCCCGCGACGCGTGGGAGGACGCCGCCCGCGCCAACGTGGAGGCCGAGCTGCGGTCGCTGGGATAGTCCCTGACGATTCGGGGTTTCCGCCGAGGCTCGACCCCGAGAACGTCAGGGACTATCCCGCTTGCGCCGACGCAGCCCCGCGGCGGTCAGGCGGGCGACGAGCTCGCGGGAGGTGACCGGGGCGGCGCCCGCGGCGACGACGTCGTCGTACCACTCGGCGGGCACGTCGTAGTGGTCGCGGTCGAAGCCGCGCGGCGGGATGCCGAGGGTGGCCGCGAAGGCGTGGAGCTCGTCGTAGGAGGCGTCGCTGGCCAGGTGCGACCACAGCCGGCCGTGCCCGGCCGCGTTGGGCGGGTCGATGAGGATCATGTCACCCGGCGCTGCGGGAGGCGCGCTCGACGGCGTCGTCGAGGAGCAGTCGCCACGAGCGGACGTGGCCGGCGTCGACGTACGCCTTCCACGACCTGCCGGGCCGGGCCTGGCTGTCGAGGTGGAACTGCCGGACGCCGGCCCGGACGAACCACGGCACCTGCTCGGCGAGCAGCCCGCCACCGGGGATCAGCGTGCGGGCGACCAGGGGATCGGCGGAGGCGAGCGCGAGCAGCTCGTCGTACCCCGCCTCGAGCCCACGCGGCGACCCGGCCGAGCGGACGCCGACGAGTCCGGTCAGGCCGGAGAGACGCCGCCAGGACCGGCGCAGGTCGAGCGTGTCGTCGACGGCGCGGCCGAAGGTCCAAGGCACGTCCGGGAGCTGGGCAGCGAGGTAGGCGCAGACCTCGGTGTCGACCTCGAGGTCGCCGTCGAGGAAGCCGAACGAGAAGCCGGCGGCGCCGGAGCCGAGATAGTCCTCGCCCAGCCCGACCAGGCGCGCGAGCTCACCGCCGGTCGTGCTCCACGTGTCGTTGAGACGGAGCACGACGTGGACGGGCTGGTCGGCCTCGCGGCAGACCCCCGAGACGAGCGCGGGCTCGGGAGAGCTCCCGTCGGGGGTCGAGAGGAGCAGGCGGTCGGCGCCACCGTCCTCCGCGCCGGGCACGTCGCGCGGGTCCTGGACGGCGACCTCGAGGAGCGTCGGTCCCATGGCACCGATGGTAGGAGCGGCGACCGTGCGGACGCGGGAGCCGCGCTGGCCCGGTGGCGTTTCCGGCCGGGGGCATGATGGGGGGATGGACAACGCCCTGCTGTTCGATGCGCGGGCCCGGGTCCTCTCCGACCTCGAGGCGCGCAACCACGCGACCCCGGCCGCCGTCTCGGCGCTCGAGGACGCGGTCGCCCAGCGGAAGTGGTGGGCGGAGCAGTGGCCCGAGGGGGCGCAGTACGTCGCGGGCCTGGTCGCGCAGGACGTGCAGGACGCGCTCTTTGAGACCGTCGGTCGCTGGCCGGTGTGTCGCGACTGCGGCGACGGTGCACCGGTGCACGCGCTCTACATCCAGCCCGACCTGGGCGGGCCCGACCCGGTGTGGGTCTGCGAGGAGAGCGGCGACGTCGTCGCGCCGCTCGGCGACCTGGGGCGCTGAGATCCCGGGCGCGCGGCCTCAGCCCTCGGCGCCGACCTGCAGCCAGATCGTGTAGCGGTCGGCGCGGTAGACGGTGCGCGACACCTCGACGACCTTCTCGCCCGCGAGCCCGCGCCGCGAGTGCCGCAGCACCGGGCCGCCCGCGGGCAGGTCGAGGTGCTGCGCCTCCTCCTCCGACGCCACGTCGGCGTTGATGGAGTCCTCGGCCCAGGTGGGGCGGAGCCCGCGCGAGTCGAGCGCGTCGTACAGGCTGGTCGGCATCCCGCTCTGCAGGAAGCCGGGGATCAGCACCTCGTTGAGGTAGGCGTCCTCCAGGCACATCGGCTGGCCGTCGGCGCGGCGCAGGCGGCGCCAGTGGATCACCGCGTCGCCCTCGGTCAGGTTGAGGGCCCGGGCGACGCCGGGGCCGGCCTGCTCGCGGCGGGCCAGCAGGGTCTGCGACTCCGCGAGGAGGCCACGGCGGGCCATCTCCTCGGTGAAGCTCGTCAACCGGCTCGGCGCACGCCGCGGGCGGGCCACGAAGGTGCCCCGCCCGGGGATGCGCTCGAGCAGCCCCTCGACCACGAGGGCGTCCATGGCCTGTCTGACCGTCATCCGGGCGACCCCGAAACGGTGCACCAGCTCACGCTCCGAGGGCGCTGGCGAACCGGGTGCCGCCCCCGTGACGAGCGTGCGTACGTACTCACGCACCTGGACGTGCTTGAGCGCGCGCCCCTCCGTCACCAGCATCTCGTTCACGACCTGCACTGTAGACATTCAACTGCGTCCGCGTCCTCGGATCACGAGGAACGGCTACTCGGTCGCGATCGCGCGGAGCACGTCGAGGCGGGCCGCGCGGCGCGCGGGGAACACCGCGGCGAGCACGCCGATGACGACGGAGAGCAGGAGGAACACCGCCAGCTGGCCGTACGGGACGCTGATCACCTCGAGGCCCTGGTCGCGCACGGCGGACATGAGCGCGATGCCGAACCCGATGCCCAGCAGCACGCCGAGCAGGGCGCCCAGCACCGCGATCACCACGGACTCCAGCGTGATCATCCGGCGCAGCTGGCTGCGGTTGAGCCCGATCGCGCGGAGCAGGCCGACCTCACGGGTCCGCTCGATCACCGACAGCGCCAGCGTGTTGACGATGCCGAGCACGGCGATGACGAGCGCGAGCCCGAGCAGGGCGAAGATCATCAGCACGAACTGGTCGATGGGCTCGCGCTGCTCCTGCGCGAACTCCGCCTGGTCCTTGACGGTGACGATCGGCAGGTCGGCGACCACCTCGTCGAGCCGCTGCTGGATCCCCGCCGAGTCGTCGGTGAAGAGGATCAGGACGTTGTCGGTCGCGGGGAAGCCGCCCTCGCCGAAGTCGTCGAGCGACATCAGCACCGGTGCGACGACGACCGGGTTGTCGTCGAAGGTGCCGGCCACGACGTAGGTCCGCTTGCCGGCCGGCATCTGGAGCTCGAGGTCGGCGCCGACCCCGAGGTCGTGGTCGTCGGCCCAGGACTGCTGCAGCAGCACGGACCCGGCCGTCATCGGGTCGCCGTCGGTGAGGTCGAGCTCGAGGCGGTCGACGTCGCCGGGGTCGACGGCCGCCACCATCTGCCGGTCGCCGTCGCGCTCGGCGGTGGCGAACCGCTCGCGCACGATGCGGTCGACCCCGTCGACCCGCTGCATCCGGTCGCCGATCGCCGGCGTGAAGCCGGTGCCGATCACGTTGCTGACGACGAAGTCTCCGACGAAGTTGTCCTCGACCGACCTGTCGACGCTGGCCTTCGCCGAGTCGCCGACGATCGCCATGGTGCACGCGAGGGCCAGCCCGATCATGAGCGCGGACGCGGTGGCGGCGGTGCGCCGCGGGTTGCGCAGCGAGTTCTGGCCGGCGAGGTTGCCGACGGTGCCGAAGATCCGCGCGAACGCCGCCCTCGCGAGCGCCAGGAACGGCCGCGAGATCACCGGGCTCGCGGCGGCGACGCCGAGCAGGATCGCCAGGATGCCGCCGCCGGTCTGCCAGCCGCCGTGGGGCAGGTCGCCGAAGAGCCCCAGCCACAGCACGCCCAGGCCGACGACGACGAGCGCGGCGCCGACCCACATCCGGCGGTGCAGCGTGGACTCGGGCAGCGCCACGTCGTCGCGCAGCGCCTGCACCGGCGCGATCCGCCCCGTGCGGCGCGCCGGCAGCCAGGCCGCGGCCATCGTGACGACCACGCCGACGGCGTACGACGCGACGAACGTGCGCGGCGCGAAGATCAACGGCTGGCCGGAGAGGTCGAGCCCGAAGTTCGCGAACAGCGCGCGGATGCCCATCGCGAGCAGCACGCCGAGTCCGAGGCCGACGGTCGCGCCGACGACACCGAGCACGAACGCCTCGAGCTGCACCGACCACGTCACCTGACGCTTGGAGGCGCCCAGGGCGCGCAGCAGCGCGAGCTCGCGGCTGCGCTGGGCGACCAGGATCGAGAACGTGTTGACGATCAGGAACGCGCCGACGACCAGCGAGATGCCGGCGAAGATCAGCAGGAAGGTGGTCAGGAACGAGATCGCCTGCAGCAGGTCGGAGGCCGACTCGTCGGCGGCGTCGTCGCCGGTGACCGCCTCGAGGCCGTCGGGCAGCACCTCCGCGACGCGATCGCGCAGCTGCTCCTGCGAGACGCCGTCCTCGGCCGTGACCCACACGTCGGTGTAGGCGTCCTCGCCGTCGACGAAGAGGTCCTGCGCCGTCGGGGTGTCGAAGGCGGCGTACGTCGCGCCGTTGAGCGAGCCGCCACCCGGGAACCCGGCGATGCCGACGAGGGTGGGCGTGAGCCGGAGCGAGGCGAGGTCCGTGCCCGGCTCGCCCTCGATCGCCGTCGAGGGGATGATCGCGACCGGGTCGCCCACCCGGTAGCCGGCGCGTTCGGCGGTGCGCTCGTCGAGGACGACCTCCTCGCGACCCTGCGGCGCGTGACCCTCGACGATCGACAGCCCCTGCAGCCCGTGCCCGGCCGGGGCGTCGGACCAGTTGCCGCCGATCGCCGGCGGGCCGAACCCGCTCACGACCTTGCCCCGGTCGCTGACGACGAAGACGCCGAAGGCGTTGACGTTGCCGTCGACCCGGGCGGCGCCGTCGACGGCGCGGAGCCGCTCGAGCCGGCTCGCCGGGATCGTCACGGTCGAGGGCGCGCCGTCGGCCGTCGTGCCGCCCTCGGGCCGGACCACGACGTCGCCGACCGTCGACGCGAACAGGGCGGTGAAGCTCCGGTTCAGCGTGTCGCTGAAGATCAGGGTGCCCGCCACGAACGCGACGCCGAGCACGATAGCGAACGTGCTCATCAGCAGGCGCAGCTTGCGCCCGAGGAGGCTCTTGAGCGCCGCCCTGATCATGTCGTCGGGATCTGCTCGGGCGCCTGCTCGGCCATCCGGTTCATCACGTCGAGCACCTGCTCGCGCGTCGGGTCGCGCAGCTCGTCGACGACGCGGCCGTCGGCGAGGAAGACGACGCGGTCGGTGTACGCCGCGGCGACGGGGTCGTGCGTGACCATGACGATCGTCTGGTCGTAGTCGTCGACGCTGCGGCGCAGCAGCTCCAGGACCTCCGCGCCGGAGCGGGAGTCGAGGTTGCCGGTGGGCTCGTCGGCGAAGACGATGCGCGGCCGGCTGGCGAGCGCGCGGGCGACCGCGACCCGTTGCTGCTGGCCGCCCGAGAGCTCGTTGGGCTTGTGGCCGAGCCGGTCGCCCAGCCCGACGGTGGCGATCACGTCGTCGTACCACTCCGCGTCGGGCCGCCGCCCCGCGATCGCCATCGGGAGCTTGATGTTCTCCTCCGCCGTCAGCGTCGGCACCAGGTTGTAGGACTGGAAGACGAAGCCGATCTCGTCGCGGCGCAGCCGGGTCAGCGCCTTGTCCTTGAGGCGGGTGATGTCCTGCTCGCCGATCAGCACCTCGCCCGAGTCGGCCCGGTCGAGGGCGGCGCAGCAGTGCATGAGCGTCGACTTCCCCGAGCCGCTCGGGCCCATCACGGCGGTGAACTCGCCGGCCCCGATGTCGAGGGAGACGTCGTCGAGTGCGCGCACCAGCGCCTGCCCGGCACCGTAGGTCTTGGTGAGGTTGCGGACCCGCGCGGCGGGCGGCGAGGAGGGAGGAGCGCCGATCATGGTCCAACCCTCCCGCGCCGGCACCGCGGGCGCTACCGGATTGGCCCCGAGATCGCCCTGACGCCCGCGATCAGGTGGGCCGGTGCAGCTCGGTCTGCCGGCGCATGATCTCCCGCATCGAGGTGCCGCGCGGCACGCCGTACACGGTGCCCGGGAAGTCGAGCGCCTCCTGCACCGCCCACAGCTCGTCGTGCCGGTCCGGCGAGAAGAGCTCCGCCGGGTCTCCGGCTGCGATCCAGCCGATCGGGACGACCGTGTCGGGCTCGAGGCGGGAGTTCACGTGGAGCACGCTGTTGATGCGCAGCTCGGACCCCCGGCCGGCCGACGAACCGGGGAACATCGAGACGCCGGTGGCGACGAAGACCTCGTCCTCGATCCGGGTGCCGTTGAGGTGGGTCCGAGGTCCGACGAGGACGTGGTCGCCGATCTCGACGGGCTGGTCGGGCCGTCCGCGCAGCAGCGCATGCTCCATGACGACGACGTGGGAGCCGATCCGCACCGGCCCGAGGTCGCCGTTCAGCACCGCGCCGTGGAGCACCCTGGACTCGGGCCCGATCGTCACGTCGCCGGTGACGACTGCCGAGCTTGCGACGATCGCCGTGGTGTCGATGTGGGCCATCCGCCGATCGTAGGCGGCCGACCTCGGCGCTAGAACATCTGTTCGAACGCGACGTATGCTCGGCCCATGGACTTCCAGGGCTCGCTGTTCGAGGCGCCGACCGTGGAGACGCCGACCTTCGACCGTGTCGAGCGCCGGACGCTGACCCGAGGCGCCTGGATCGACGTCTGCCGCACCTGGCTGCCCGCGCCCGACGACGTCTTTGCGACGCTCGTGCACGACGTGCCGTGGCGGGCCGAGCGGCGGCAGATGTACGACCGCGAGGTCGACGTGCCCCGCCTCCTGCACACGTACGCCGTGGGCGAGCAACTCCCCCACCCGACCCTCGCGCGGGCGCGCGGCGCGCTGTCGGCGCACTACCGGCCCGAGCTCGGCGAGCCGTTCGTGACCGCCGGCTGCTGCTACTACCGCGACGGGCGCGACAGCGTCGCCTGGCACGGCGACACCATCGGCCGCGGCAGGACCCAGGACACGATGGTCGCGATCGTCTCCCTCGGCGACCCGCGCCGGCTCGCCCTCCGGCCGCGCGTGGGTGGGCCCTCGATCTCGATCGAGATGGGCCACGGCGACCTGCTGGTGATGGGTGGCTCCTGCCAGCGCACGTGGGAGCACGCCGTGCCGAAGGTCGCCCACGCCGGCCCGCGGATCTCGGTGCAGTTCCGTCCCTTGAACGTGTTCTGACCCGGCCCGCCACCGCGCTCACTCATGGTCGGACCACGTCGTGACGCGGGCCGCGCTCATGTCCACGCGTCCTCGGCGCAGCGGCACTCCCTCCGCCTCGAGCAGGGCCGGGGCCCGGCCGTCGTGGCAGGTCGCGGGCGAGCCGTCGGCGTGGACGACGCGCCACCACGGAGCACCTGCGGTGAGCAGACCCATGATCCGACCCACCTGGCGCGCGCCGACGCCGAGATGGTCACCGATGTCGCCGTAGGAGGCGACGCGCCCCGACGGAATGGAGGCAACGACGCCGGCCACCTCGTCGATGAGGGCGGTGGTCGTCCTGACGGGTGGGGGCGTCGGCGTCACGATGCGGTCGGCGGGTAGGTGATGCGGCCGTCCTCGACGTGTGCCATCCGGTTGAGGGAGGCCTCCCGGGTCGTCGTACCCGACAGGATGTCGACGACGTCGACACCCGCGACGAGCAGAGCGTCCGTGATCAGACGTCGGTGGCAGCGCCACGGCACGGCCTCGCTGCACATGATCGCCGGGCAGCCCTCCGCGGCCAGGGCGAGGAGCTCGTGGAGCCCGTCGGCGAAGTCGGCGGTGGCCATGTGGTCGGCGTAGTCACGAAATGCCTTCACCTGCCAGGCGCCGTTCGCTGTCGCGACCCCGGCCGGGGTGTGGCGCCGCCCGCCCAGCTTCGGGATCCAGCGGTAGGCGATGTCCGCAGGCAGCGCTGCCCGGATCTCGGGTTGGTTCCACTGCGGGAACTTCCGGGACGACGGGTAGGAGCGCACGTCGACCAGCTCGGTGACCTCGTGGGACCGCAGCATGGCCACCACGTCGCCGAAGGATCGCGAGGAGTGCCCGATCGTGCAGACGCGGTTCATGCTCTTCCTCCCCAGCGTCGGTGAGTCCCGTGCGGGCGGGTGCGCTGTCGACGTTAGCCGCCGCGGCACGTCGCTCGTCGACGGCGCCGCGACCCCCACCCGCGACATCCACCCGCGACCGTTTGTGGAGCGCTGGTACGAACGACGACATGACCACGACCCACACCAACGCAGACTCGTCGGGCACGTTCATGATCGCGGACGACCTGCCGGTCGTCCGGCTCGGCTACGGCACCATGCAGCTCACCGGGCCGGGCGTGTGGGGTCCGCCCCGCGATCACGACGAGGCGATCCGGGTCCTGCGTCGGGCGGCCGAGCTCGGCACCACGTTCTTCGACACCGCCGACTCCTACGGTCCCGAGGTCGCTGAGCAGCTGCTGCACGAAGCGCTGTCGCCGTACGCCGACGACGTCGTGATCGCCACCAAGGCCGGTCTCGTCCGGCAGGGCCCGGACGTCTGGACCCCGGTCGGCTACCCGCCGTACCTGCGCCAGCAGTGCGAGCTCAGCCTGCGCCGGCTGGGGCTCGAGACCATCGACCTCTTCCAGCTGCACCGCATCGACCGGGCGTACCCGCTCGAGGACCAGGTCGGCGAGCTGAAGAAGCTCCAGGAGGAGGGCAAGATCCGCCACCTCGGACTGTCCGAGGTCTCGGTCGAGCAGCTCGAGGCGGCCCGCGCCGTGGCGCCGATCGCGACCGTGCAGAACCTCTACAACCTCGCCGACCGCTCCGCCGAGGACCTGCTCGTCCACTGCGAGCGCGAGGGCATCGGCTTCATCCCGTGGTTCCCGCTCGCCACCGGCGAGCTGTCGAAGAACGACGGGCCGCTCGCCGACGCGGCCCGCGAGCACGGGGCGACCCCGTCGCAGCTGGCCCTCGCGTGGCTGCTGCGCCGCTCGCCGGTGATGCTGCCGATCCCCGGCACGTCGAGCGTCGAGCACCTCGAGGAGAACACGGCGGCCGCCGCGATCGAGCTCGCCGACGAGGAGTTCACGAGGCTCTCCGCGCTGGCGTGACCGGAGGTCCGGCGGTCGGCCGATAACGAGTGGATCACGGTCGGTGGGCGCTGGGAGACTCCCACCGATGTCCAGCACCGCCGCCCCCGGCCGCCTCACGCTCCGCTCGTTCTGGCACGACCTGCCGCGCGAGGGCAAGCTGCTGCTCTCGGTCGTGGTCTTCGAGTTCATCGGCACCGGGCTGGTGCTGCCGTTCAACGTCGTCTACCTCCACGAGGTCCGCGGCTTCGCGCTCAGCGACGCGGGCCTGCTGCTCGCGGTGCCGCCGCTCGTCGGCTTCCTGGTCGTCGGCCCCGGTGGCGCCGCGATCGATCGCTGGGGCGCCCGGCGGATCCTGATCGGCGCCCTGCTGCTGCAGGTCGTCGGCAACGTCGTGCTGGCCTTCGCGTCGACGCCCACGGTGGCCGCGGTGTCGCTGCTGCTGACCGGCGTCGCGTTCGGCGTCTCGTGGCCGGGGTTCCAGGCGTTCATCGCCGCGGTGATCCCCTCCGACCTGCGACAGCGCTACTTCGGCGTGAACTTCACCCTGCTCAACCTCGGCATCGGCATCGGCGGCCTGGTCGCCGGGGCCGTCGTGAGCGTCGACGACCTGGCGACGTTCCAGGCGATCTACCTCGGCGACGCGGTCAGCTACCTCCCGGCGCTGTTCCTGATGACGGTGCCGCTGCGCCACGTCGCGGGCCGGGTCGAGCACCACGACGAGGCGAACGCCAGGGTCGGCTATCTCGAGGTGCTGCGCCGCCCCGCGGTCGCCTCGATGATGGTGGTCAGCTTCGTGTCGTCGTACGTCGGCTACTCCCAGCTCAACGCCGGCATGCCCGCCTACGCCCGCTCGGTGGGCGAGGTGTCGACGCGCGGGCTCGGCTTCGCGTTCGCTGCCAACACGCTGGTGATCGTGCTGCTCCAGCTGGTCGTCCTGCAGCGCATCGAGGGCCGGCGGCGCACCCGGATCATCGCCGTGATGGCGGCCGTGTGGGCGCTGTCGTGGCTGTTCCTGGGCGCCACCGGCCTGGTCTCCGGCACCTGGGGCGCGACGATGCTGGTCGCCGCGTCCGCGTCGATCTTCGCGTTCGGCGAGACGCTGCTCCAGCCGACCGTCCCCGCGCTGGTCAACGACCTCGCGCCCGACCACCTGCGCGGACGCTACAACGCGGCGAGCTCCGCGGCGTTCCAGCTCGCGCAGATCATCGCGCCGCCGATCGCCGGCTTCCTGATCGGCCACCACCTCGACAGCGTCTACATCGGCTCGCTCGTCGTCGGCTGCGTCGTGCTCGGCGTGCTGGCCGTCGCGCGGCTCGAGCCGCAGCTGCCCGCGCGGGTCAACGGCGTCCGGGAGGCCGAGCTCGTGGCCGACGCCGACGTCGTGCCCGAGCCGACCCCGAAGACCCGGGCCAGCGCACTGGAGTGACCCCGCCTACCGGGTGGCCCACCAGATGACGAGGCCGACCACCACGGCCGCCCCGACCACCGGCTTCCAGTAGGTCTTCACCAGCACCGGCAGCACCGCCGCCCCCACGTCCAGGGTGTCCTGCGACGGCGCCGCCTGGTGGGATAGTCCGTCACGTTCTGGTTGCCCGTCGGGCTGATCGTCAGCCATCTCGTGACGGACTATCCCGGTGGCCGAGGCGGTCCCGGGCTCCGCCTCGGCCGCCTGCTCGGACGCGGGAGTCGTCTGCGGTGGGGCGGACCCCGCCGCGAGACGCTGCTCCAGGCACTCCACGAACTTCCCGAGCAGCTTGTCCGAGACGTCCTGCATCACGCCGCGCCCGAACTGGGCGGGCTTGCCGGTGATCGCGAGGTCGGTGACGACCACGACGTCGGTCGAGGTGCCGTCGGCCGCCGGGGCCATGGTCAGCGTGACCTTGGCCCCGGCGGTGCCGTTGCCGCGCTTGTCCCGGCCCTTGGCGTCGACGACGAAGCGGTGCGCGGCCTCGTCCTTCTCCTCGAACGTGCCCGAGCCGTTGTAGACCAGCGCGATCGGTCCCAGCTTGACCTTCACCGACCCCGAGAACGTGTCGCCGTCCACGGACGTCACGGTCGCGCCCGGGAAGCACTCGGCCACCGACGCGATGTCGTTGAAGTGCGCCCAGGTCTCGTCGACCGACGTCGGGACGGTGAACGTGTGGGTGAGGTCCACGCTCAACCTCCCGCAGCGGCCAGCACGGCGCGGCGGGTGATCACCGTGGCGAGGTGCCGGCGGTAGTCGGCGTCGCCGTTGAGGTCGCTCGGCGGACTGGTCCTCTCCGCGGCGTGGGCCGCCGCCGCGCGTACGGCGTCCTCGGTGGCGGGCTGCCCGGCGAGGGCCGCCTCGACCGCGGTCGCGCGAAGCGGGGTCGAGCCCATGTTGGTGAGCCCGATCCGCGCCTCGGCGATCGCGCCCCCCTCGACCCGCACCGTCGCGGCGACCGCCACGATCGGCCACTGGTGGGCGACCCGCACGAACTTCTCGTAGTGCGCACCCCAGCCGGTGTGCTTGGGCACCCGGACCGCGGTGAGGATCTCGTCGTCACCGATCGCGGTCTCGAAGAGGTCGACGAAGAAGTCGTCGGCCGACACGGTCCGCGTGCCGCCCGCGCCCTGGATCACGAACGACGCGCCGAGCGCCCGCACCGGGGCGCCGAGGTCGCCGGCGGGGTCGGCGTGCGCGAGCGCGCCGCCGAACGTGCCGCGGTGGCGCACCTGGGCGTCGGCGAGGTGCTCGACGGCCCTGGCGATCAGCAACGCGTGCTCGTTGACGAGCGGGTCGGCGCCCACGACCGAGTGCGGCGTCATCGCGCCGATCACGATCGCGTCGCCGTCGTCGCGTACGCCGCGCAGCGAGTCGATGCGGCCGAGGTCGATGACGATCTCGGGGGCGTTGAGCCGCATCCGCAGCACCGGCAGCAGGCTCTGCCCGCCGGCGATGATCTTCGCGTCGTCACCGTGCTCGGCGAGGGCGGCCAGCGCGTCCTCGACCGACGTCGGGGCCACGTAGTCGAACTGTGCCGGGATCACTGCCCCGCTCCTTCCGTGCTCGAGGTGCCCGGTTGCTCCTGGTTGCCTGCGGCACCACCCGCTTCGAAGTGCGGCATCGCCGCCCCCTCGGTGGACCCTCCGGCACCGGGACCGTTGATCGCCTTCCACACCCGCTCGGGCGTGCACGGCATCTGGATGTCGGTCACGCCGAGGTGGCGGACGGCGTCGACGACCGCGTTGACGACGGCGGGCGTCGAGGCGATCGTGCCGGCCTCGCCGACGCCCTTGACGCCGAGCGAGTGGGTCGTCGCCGGGGACGTGGTGTGGTCGATGTCGAAGCTGATCGTGTCGGCGGCGGTCGGCAGCAGGTAGTCGACGAACGAGCCCGACACGAGCGTGCCGCCCTCGTCGTAGACGGCCTCCTCCCAGAGCGCCTGAGCGATCCCCTGCACGAGCCCGCCGTGCACCTGCCCGCTGACGATCAGCGGGTTGATGATGTTGCCGATGTCGTCGCAGGCGACGTACTTGCGCATCCGCAGCGCGCCGGTCTCGGTGTCGACCTCCATCGCGCACAGGTGGGTGCCGTGCGGGAAGGAGAAGTTCACCGGGTCGTACGTCGCGTCGGAGTCGAGCGACGCCTCGACGCCGTCGGGCAGGTTGTGGGCCGCGAAGACCGCGGTGGCGATCTCGCCGATCGCCATGCCCTGGTCGGTGCCGCGCACCGAGAACCGCCCGCCGGCGAACTCGATGTCGTCGACCGACGCCTCCATCAGGTGCGCCGCGATCGGGGTGGCCTTCTCGACGACCTTGTCGGCCGCCCGCACCAGGGCCTCGCCTCCGACCGCGAGTGAGCGCGAGCCGTAGGTGTCCAGTCCCTTGTGCGCGACAGCGGTGTCGCCGTGGAGGATCTCGACGTCCTCGAACGCCACCCCGAGACGGTCGGCCACGATCTGGCTGAAGGCCGTCTCGTGGCCCTGACCGTGCGCCGAGGCGCCGGTCGTCACCTCCACCTTGCCGGTCGCGAGCATGCGCACGCTGGCGTACTCCCAGCCACCGGCGCCGTAGTCGAGCTGACCGAGCACCCGCGACGGCGCGAGGCCGCACATCTCCGTGAACGTCGAGACGCCGATGCCGAGCTGCACGGGGTCGCCGCTCGCCCGGCGGGCCATCTGCTCGGACCGGAGCTCGTCGTAGCCGAACATCTCCCTGGCCTTGGCGGTGGCGGCCTCGTAGTTGCCGGAGTCGTACTCGAGGCCGGCCACGGTCGTGAACGGGAACTCCTCGTGCCGGATCCAGTTCTTCTCCCGGATCGCGAGCGGGTCGGCGCCGACCTCGGCGGCGAGCTCGTCCATCAGCCGCTCGATGGCGTACGTCGCCTCGGGCCGGCCCGCGCCCCGGTAGGCGTCGGTCCAGGTCTTGTTGGTGAGCACGGTCTGGCAGGCGAAGTGGTAGGCCGGGAACTTGTAGATCGCGTTGAACATGAAGGCGCCGAGCACCGGCACGCCGCCGCCGACGATCGCGACGTACGCGCCCAGGTCGGCGAGCAGCTCGACCTTGAGGCCGGTGACCGTGCCGTCCTTCTCGGCCGACAGGGTGAGCTTCTGCCACTGGTCGCGGCCGTGGTGCGCGCTCATCAGCGACTCGGACCGGGTCTCGGTGTACTTGACGGGCTTGCCGATCCGGCGGCCGACCGCCCAGGCGATCCACTCCTCCGGCGTCACCTGGAGCTTGCCGCCGAAGCCACCGCCGACGTCGGGGGCGATCACCCGGATCTTCGACTCCGACACCCCGGTCGTGGCGGCCAGCGCGAAGCGCAGGATGTGCGGGATCTGGGTGGCGGAGTACATGACGTACTGCTCGCCCGTCGGGTCGACCACGACCGACCGGGGCTCCATGAACGCCGGGATCAGTCGCTGCTGGCGGTACTCGCGCTCGATGACGATGCCGTCGGTGCGGGCCTTGCCGATCGCGTCCTCGACGTTGCCGCCGGTGCCTGCCTCGCCGGAGTCGAAGACCCACAGCGCGGACTTGTTGGTGCCCAGGTCCGGGTGCGCGATCACCTCGTCGGCGGCCGCGGCCTTGAGGTCGAGCGCGGCCGGCAGCTCGTCGTACTCGACGTCGACGAGCTCGGCGGCGTCGCGCGCCTCGGCGGCGCTTCGGGCCACGACGACCGCGACGATCTCGCCGGCGAAGGACACCCGGTCGCTCGGCATCGGGCAGTGCACGGGCGCGACCTGGTCGGGCGTGATCGGCCACGCGTTGATGCAGACGCCGAGCTCCTCGCCGAAGTCCGCGCCGGTGAGCACGGCGACGACGTTCGGCGCCGACCTCGCCGCGCTCGTGTCGATGCCGGTGATCGTCGCGTGGGCGAACGGGCTGCGCACCATCGCGAGGTGGAGCATCCCGGGCAGCACGATGTTGTCGGTCCAGCGGGTGCGGCCCGTGATCAGCCGCTGGTCCTCCTTGCGGCGGCGGTCGCGGCCGATCTCGCGGTCGACGGCGTCGGCGGGACGCTCCTGGGTGGCGGTCACGACGTCACCCCCTGACCGCTCGCGTGCTGCACCGCACGGACGATGTTGTGGTAGCCCGTGCACCGGCACAGGTTGCCCTCGAGCCCGAGCCGGATCTCCTCCTCGGAGGGCTTCGGGTTCTCCTTCAGGAGGTCGACGCTCTGCATGATCATGCCGGGCGTGCAGAAGCCGCACTGGAGACCGTGGCACTCGCGGAACGCCTCCTGCACCGGGTGCAGCTGGCCGTCCTGCGCCAGGCCCTCGATGGTGGTGACCTCGCCGCCGTCGGCCTGGACGGCGAGCACGTTGCACGACTTCACGCTGGTGCCGTCGAGGTGGACGGTGCACGCGCCGCAGTTGCTGGTGTCGCAACCGATCACGGTGCCGGTCTTGCCGAGACGCTCGCGGAGGTACTGCACGAGCAGCATGCGGGGTTCGACGTCGTCGGACACCGCGGCGCCGTCGACGGTCAGGCTGATCCGGGTCATGGACTCTCCTCGAGGACGTGACCTGCTGTGGTGCTGGTCACGCTAGGAGGTGCCGGTTGGTCGAAGGTAGGCCGACCCGTCAGCGCAGCGCGGCGGCGAGGACCAGCCGGGCGACCTCGGCCGCCTGGGCGCGGATCTCCGGGATGGCGGTCGACTCCCAGAGGGTCCCCCTGCGAGGCGGCCCCACGGCGTACAGACCCTCGACGACGCGGCCGTCGGCGCCGATGACCTCGCCGGACACCGTCGACTCGAGGCCGAGCCGGAGCGGGTCGGGAGCGACGAGGCCGCGGGCCTGGAGGGCCCGGAGCAGCGGGTCGTCGGTGCGGCTGATGTCGGTGAGTGGGCCCGTGCAGTTGACGACCGCGTCGGCGGCGCCGACGTCCACGCGACCGGTGCCGCCGGGCACGAGCGTGAGCCGACCGTCGCGGCGGTAGCGGTCGATCCGGTCGGCGACCTCCGGAGCCATCCGGTGGCGGCGCACCTCCCAGTCGCGGGCGTACGTCGCGAGGAAGCGCCGCCGTTCGTCGACGTCGAGCCGGCGCCAGATCTGCTGGGTCTGGGGCCGCAGCCCGTCGACGACGTTGCGCCAGTCGACGCCGTGGGCGCGGGCCGCCTCCACCTGGTGGCGCACGAGCGCCGCGACCGAGTCGGCGGTGAGCGGTCCGGCGGGGACGTCGGTCACCCACGCCGTGGACTGTTGCGCGATATGGGCGCACGGAAGCAGCCCGCTGCGGCTGACCATCACCGCGCGGCGGCGCGGCCGATCCTCGAGCAGGGTGATCGCGGTGTCGATCGCGGTGAGGCCGGTGCCGACGATGACGACGTCGGCGTCGCCGGGCAGCGCACGGATGGCGGCGAGGTCCCAGGGGTTGCCGATCAGGCCCGGCAGTCCGGCGAGCTCGGGCAGCTCCTGGGGCCTCTGGTTGCCGTAGGCGAGCACGACGACGTCGGCCACGCTGGTCCGTCCGCGGGCCTGCAGCTCGAAGCCGGAGTCGGTGGGCACGAGGTCGTCGACCCGCCCGGCGCTGATCGTGAGCCGGTGGTCGGCGGTGTCGGCAAGGGTGTCCTGGAGGTACGCCGCGTACTCCATCCGCGGCAGGAAGCCGAGCGGGTCGGGGTCGCGGCCGGCCCGGCGCGCCCAGTCCAGCAGGTCGGAGGGCACGTCGGCGAAGGCGCTCATGTGCCGGGCGCGCACGTTGAGCAGGTGGCGCGGGTCCGAGGTGCCGTACGCGACGCCACGGCCGAGCACCCCGGTCGCCTCGTGGACGGTGACGCACAGCGAGGAGTCGTCGGAGGTGGACAGCAGCTGGAGCGCGGTGAGCACGCCGCTGGCGCCGCCCCCGACGACGGCGACCCGCGCCGCGGCGGGCGCGGGACGGGACGCGGCGGGGTCGGGCTGGGCGCGGTCGAGGACGGCCATGGCGCTAAGTCTAGTGAACTACTTGTCTTAGCTGGGAAGCGGGTCACCGCTGGGCGGCGGCCAACCGTCCCTTGAGGAGGGGCACGGCCGGGTGGCCCTGCGGCAGCCGGGCCAGGCAGACCTCGAGGACCTCGGTGTCGTACGGCGCCCGCTCGCCGTAGCTCAGCACGGCGTCGGGGTCGGGATCGGCGAGCAGCGCCTCGCGGACCGCGACGGCGACCAGCTCGGCCAGCTCGGCCAGGGCGGGCGAGTTGGTGCCGGGCAGCAGGTCGCCGCCGTACGCGTCGACGGCCGCGGTGACCCTCCCGCGCCGGAGCAGGCCGAGCACCAGGTCGACGTCGGTGGAGACCGGCATCGTCAGCCGGTAGGGCCGCGAGGCGAGCTGTCCGCCGAGCGACGCGCGCAGGTGGGAGACCTCGGCCTTGAGCGTGGAGGTGGTGACCGCCTGGTCGCCGTAGACCAGCGCGTGCAGGTGCTCGAGGGACAGCCCCTCGGGGTGCATCGCGAGCAGCGCGAGGATCTCGGTCTGTCGGCGGTTGAGCAGCAGCCGCTGCCCGTCGAGCCAGGTCTCGGCGGTGCCGAGCAGGTGCATGACCAGGCCCGGCTCGGTGCTCTCGCCCAGGCGCACGGGGTGCTGGTGCGAGAGCGGCATCGCGGCCTCGATCAGCCGCGCCATCACCCGCGCGGTCGCCAGCCCGATCGGGTGCGTGCGGTCCCAGGTGGTCGACAGGTCGATGACGCCGAGCTGGGTGCCGGTCGCCGGGTCGTGGACGGGCGCCGCCCAGCAGACCCAGTTGTGCACGATCGAGGCGTAGTGCTCGGCGCTGAAGACCATCGCCGGCTCCGACAGCCGGTTGGCCAGGTCGAGGGCGTTGGTGCCGACCGACTCGTCGTCCCAGCGCCCGCCGGGCACGAAGTTCACGGTCTCGGCCTTGCGGCGCATCACTCGGCCGCCGTACGTCCACAGGATCCTGGTCTCCGGATCGGTGACGGCGATGACGAGGTCGCCGTCCTCGGCCGTGCGCCGCAGCTCCGCTTGGACGCGCTCGACCGCGGTCTGCAGGGCCGAACCGCGCCAGTACGCCGCGGTCTCGGACTCGTCGGCGAGCGGAGCCTCGGCGACGTCGGGCGCGATCGCGGCCTCGGAGCGGTTCCAGCTGGTCAGGATCTCGGGCCGGACCATCGCGGCCGCCTCGTCGCCGTGCTCGACGAACGCCGTCCAGGCGCGGACGGCCTCCACGCGGCGCGTCTGCAGCTCGGTGCGTGCCATCGGACCCCCCGGGGTGCGTTGCTGTGGGCCAACGTAGCCGACTCGGTGACGTGGGTCATGCCCCGAGACGGGCGCGGAGGAACTCCACGGTGCGCCGCATGGAGGCCGGGAACTGCGGACCGAAGGCGTGCTCCTCTCCCTCGTAGACCGCCAGGGTGCTGTCCACCCCGGCCCGGGTGAGCAGCCGCTGGCTCTCGCGGGACCACGCGATCGGGCAGCTGTCGTCGGAGGTGCCGTGGTGGATCAGCACGGGCACCTCGATCCGGTCGAAGTACGTGCGCGCCGACAGGGCGCGGTAGGCGCCGGGGTTCGCCCGCGGCGACCCGCCCAGGTCGTCGTAGAGCGCCTGCGCCGCGTCGGGGCGCTCGGGGATGGTCCATCGGCGCAGGTTGTCGAGGTAGTCGGAGCTCACGGGCGCGAAGACCACGGCCGCGTCGACGAGATCGGGTTGCGCGACGATGGCGTTGTAGGTGACGCCGCCACCCATCGAGCGGCCGACCATGCCGAGCCGTTCGTCGTCGACGTACCGCTCCTGCTCGAGCGCCTCGACCGCGCCGATCGCGTCGCGGGTGTAGACGAGGCGGGTCTCGCGACCGAGGTCGCTGACCGGGTCGGAGGCGGCGTGGCCGCGATAGTCGGTGTGCAGGACGACGAACCCGTTGGCGGCGAACCACTCCTGCTCGCGGGACATGCCGAGCCCGAGCGTGTAGTAGCCCGGGTCGATGTGGCCGTGGTTGAGCACCAGAGCCGGGAACGGCCCGCGACCGGTCGGCACGAGCAGCTCACCGGAGACCGTCGCGCCGTCGACGGTGTAGGTCACCGCCCAGCTGGTCCACCGGTCGGTGCCCCCGAGCCGCGCGGTCCGCCGGATCCGGCCGGCGTCGATCTGCTCGCGCATCAGGTTGGCCAGCGACGGGGTGTCGGTGGTGGGTGGCAACCTCTCGTCCTGCTCGGCGGGGGTGGGGGGCTGGGTGGGGCCCGGAGACAGCTCGGCCGCCTCGTCGGTCGGGGCCGAGTCGGTCGGCGCGGTCGCCTCGGTCGCCTCCGTCGACTCGGTCGACACGGTCGGCGCCGGTTCGGCCGAGGGATCCTCGCCCGAGCAGGCACCGAGCGGCAGCGCGAGCGCCAGCACGAGGGCCGCGCCGCGCCGCATCGTCAGTCCGCCAGTCGGTTCGCGACCGTGAGCAGCACGGCCGCGTCCTCGATCGCCTCGAGGTCGTGGCGCTGCGGCGGGATCAGCAGGAAGTCGCCCGGTCCCCCGCTCCACTGCTCGCCCCCGGCGTGCAGGGTCACCCGGCCGCGCAGCACCTGCAGGGTCGCCTCGCCGGGGCTCTCGTGCTCGCCGAGCGACCTCCCGCCCGCCAGCGCGATCAGCGTCTGCCGCAGGTGGTGCTCGCGGCCGCCGTGCACGGTCACGGCGCTGCGGCCGCTGCCATGGTCGCCGGCGATCGCGAGGTGCTCGTCGGCGAGCCGGGTCAGGGAGTGTCCGTCCATCACGCGAGCTCCTTGTGGATCCGTCCGTCGAGCGACGCGAGTGGCTCCCCGCTGCCGCCCCATCGCCCCGCGATGATCTCCGCGGCGATGCTGATCGCGGTCTCCTCCGGGGTCCGCGCCCCGAGGTCGAGGCCGATCGGGCTCGAGAGCCGCTCGATCTCCTTGTCGTCGACGCCGGCCTCGCGCAGCCGCGCCAGCCGGTCGTCGTGGGTGCGCCGCGAGCCCATCGCGCCGACGTACGCCACCTCCGGCAGCCGCAGCGCCACCTCCAGCAGCGGCACGTCGAACTTCGGGTCGTGGGTGAGCACCGTGATCACGGTCCGGCCGTCGACGCGGCCGGCGTCGGCCTCCGCGGCCAGGTAGCGGTGCGGCCAGTCGACGACCACCTCGTCGGCCTCGGGGAACCTGGTGTTCGTCGCGAACACCGGCCGCGCGTCGCAGACCGTCACGTGGTAGCCGAGGAAGCTGCCGACCCGCGCGACGGCCGCCGCGAAGTCGATCGCGCCGAAGACCAGCATCCGCGGCTTCGGCGCGAACGCCCAGACGAACACCCGCATCCCCTCGCCCCGGCGCTCACCGTCGGGGCCGTAGGTCAGCGTCGCGTTGTGGCCGGCGGCCAGCAGGCCGAGCGCATCGTCGTGCACGGCGTCGTCGGCCCGCTGCGACCCCAGCACCGGGATAGTCCCTGACGTTTTCGGGGTGTGGGAACGCTCCCCGACCCCCGAAACGTCAGGGACTATCCCTTCGGGGCGTACGACGAGGCGCCGGCCCAGCCGGGACGGGTCGGGGTGCTCGATGACGGTGGCGAGGGCGACCGGGCGGCCGGCCTCGACGTCGGCGGCGATCTCCTCGAGCTCGGGGAACGTCTCGCGGCTGACCTTCTCGACGAACACGTCGAGGATGCCGCCGCAGGTGAGGCCGACGGCGAAGGCGTCGTCGTCGGAGACGCCGTAGCGCTCCAGGACCGGCTCGCCGTCGGAGACGACCGACTCGGCGAGGTCGTAGACCGCGCCCTCGACGCAGCCGCCGGACACCGACCCGACGGCGGTGCCGTCGGGGCCGACCAGCATCGAGGCGCCGGCTGGGCGCGGCGCGGACCGGAAGGTGGCGACGACGGTGCCGACACCGACGGTCTCCCCGGCCCGCCACCACTCCAACAGCTCGGGCAGCACGTCACGCACGCGAGATCACCTCCGACAGCTCGGCGAAGGTCGCCAGCGAGTGGCCGGCGACGAAGTCGTCACAGTGCGGCAGCGCCGCGAGCACGCCCTGCTGGACCGGCTCGTAGCCGACCTTGCCGCGGTGCGGGTTGACCCACACGACCCGGTGGGCGACCCGGCGCAGGCGCGCCATCTGCTCCCCGAGCAGCGTCGGGTCACCGCGCTCCCAGCCGTCGCTGAACACCACGACGACGGCGCCGCGCGCCATGCCCCGCTGGCCCCACCGGTCGAGGAAGAACCGCAGCGTCTCGCCCAGCCGGGTGCCGCCCGACCAGTCCGGGACCGTCTCTCCCGCGGCGACCAGCGCGCGCTCGGGGTCGCGGATCCGCATCACCCGGGTCAGGTGGGTCAGGCGGGTGCCGACCGTGAACGTCTCGACCACGCCGCCCTGACCGCGGCCGACCTGGGTGAAGCGGTGCGCGAGCCGCAGCAGCGCGTCGGCGTACCCGCTCATCGAGCCGGACACGTCGATCAGCAGCACCACCCGGCGGGGCCGCACGCCACGACGCCGCCACGCGATCTCGGCCGGCTCGCCCATCCGGCGCAGCGACGCGCGCAGCGTGCGCGGCGCGTCGACCTGGCCGCGGTGCCAGCGCTGGTGCCGGGCCGTACGCCGCACCGGCGGGCGCGGCCGCAGCGTCGCGAACATGGCGGCTAGCCGCTGCTTCTCCGCCGCCGACAGCGTCGCGACGTCGCGGTGCCGCAACACCTCGGTCGCGCTGGCCCGCGCCCGCACGACCTCCTCCTCGGCGTCGTCCCCGACCCCCGATCCGTCGTCGTCCGGCAGGCCGGAGAACCCCGGCACGCCGCCTGGCTGCGCGGGGCGGGAGCGGGGCAGGCCGTCGGGCCCGAAGAACGCGGTGAACACCCGGTCGTAGCGCTCGAGGTCGTCGGGGCCGGCGCACAGCGTCGCCCGACCGGCGAGGTACGTCGCGCGCTGGTCGTCGAGGCCGAGCACCGAAGTCGCGGCGAGGAAGCCGTGCGCCCGGTCGTGGGTGACGGGTACGCCGGCCGCCCGCAGCGCGCGCGTGAACGCCAGCAGGATCTCGTCGCCGCCCCGGTCGGCCGGCCGTGTCGTCATGGTCAGGCCCGCAGCATCCGGTCCAGCGCGTGCCGCACCCGGTCGGCGTCCTCGCGGTACTTCACCAGCGCGCCGAGTGTCGCCGACGCGGCGGCGAGGTCGAGCTCCGCGGTGCCGAGGTAGGTCAGCGCCCGCGCCCAGTCGAGGGTCTCGGCGACGCCCGGCGGCTTCTGCAGGTCGTCACGGGCGCGCAGGTCCTGCACCACGCCGACCACCTGACGGGCCAGGGCGGCCGAGACCTCGGGGGCCCGCGACCGCACGATCTCGACCTCGCGGTCGAGCCCGGGGTGGTCGATCCAGTGGTAGAGGCAGCGCCGCTTGAGCGCGTCGTGGAGCTCACGGGTCCGGTTGGAGGTCAGCACCACGATCGGCGGCGTCGCGGCGCGCACGGTGCCGAGCTCGGGGATCGACACCTGGTAGGTCGACAGCACCTCGAGCAGGAACGCCTCGAACTCGTCGTCGGCGCGGTCGACCTCGTCGACCAGCAGCACGGCCGGACTCTCCTGGAGCGCGCGCAGCACCGGCCGGGCGAGCAGGAAGCGCGCGTCGTACAGGCTCTTCTCCGCCTCCTCGACGCTGCTGTCGCGGCCGGCCGCCTCGAGCGCTCGCAGGTGCAGGATCTGGCGCGGGAAGTCCCAGTCGTAGAGCGCCTGCGTGGCGTCGATGCCCTCGTAGCACTGCAGCCGCACCAGCGGCCGGTCGAGGCTCTCGGCGACCGCCTCGGCGAGCGCGGTCTTCCCGGTGCCGGGCTCGCCCTCGAGCAACAGCGGCCGCTGCATCCTCAGCGCGAGGAACGTGACCGTCGCGAGCGCGTCGTCGCACAGGTAGCCGGTCGCACCCAGGCGCCCGGCGATGTCGGCGGGGGTCGACGGCTCCATGCCACGAGCGTAGTCGGCGGGGTGTTGGCTCCGGGTTGGGCCGGCCCGGCCCAGGTCCGGCCCAGGTCCGGCTCAGGGAGCGCGGTACGCCGAGACCACCGGGAAGTGGTCGGAGACGCGGAACTGCTCGTCGCGGCGCACGTCCACCGACCGCGCCTTCCGGGTCGACCAGATCACGTCGAGGTAGGCGCCGCTGCGCGAGCCGGAGCCGTGGCCCGGCTGGAGCTGGCCCTTGCGCGCCTCCCAGGAGGCGACGAGGTCGCGCCGGCGCAGGGTCGAGAAGGCGAACCTCTTCTTGCGCACGACCTTGTCGCGGCCGTAGTTGACGTTGAAGTCGCCCACCACCCAGACCGGGCCACCCGACCACTTCTTCTCCTTCTTCACCACCTTGCCGAGGTTGCGCACCTGGTCCGTGTACATGCCGACCCGGCGCGGCACGCCGGGCAGCGGCTTGCCCGCGTTGACCGATCCGGAGAGGAGGTGCACGTTGACGACCGAGATCGTCTCGCCGCTGGTCCTGCTGCGCAGGCGGGCGACGGTCGCGAGCGTGGCCGCCTGGTGGACCAGGCCGGGACCGGTCTTGCTCTCGACCTTCCGTCCTGCGGCGATCTTCGGTGACCGGCCCTTGACCAGGCGGAAGGCGTCCTGGTTCCAGAAGACCGGCTCCTGGAGGAACCTCTGCGACACGTAGCTGCCGATGCCGGGCATCGACCGGAGCGCGGCCGCCTTGTCCTTGCCGGCCGCCTCCTGGATGCCGCCGATGTCGACGAGCGCGCTGAAGTCCTGCACCGCCTGGCGCCACCGGTCCAGGGGCAGCCCCGCGTTGATGTTGAAGGTGCCGATGCGTACCGCGGAGGCGCGCTCCGCTGCGGGTGCGCTGCGGTGCTCCGGCGCAGGTTGCGCGGCGGCGGGGACCCCGCTGAGCAGGAGCGCCCCCACTGCGCCGGCGGCGATCGTCGAGCGAACCGTTCCGAGTACGGGAGTGCTCATATGAGGTCACGTACCCACGACCTCAGCCGCCAATCGTGTCGACGTCGCGCCCGCCCGCGAGGTCGCCGCACTCCACCTCCTCCACCGTCCGGGTGGCGAGGTAGTCACGGGCCCCCCGGTCACCGGTCGCGCCGCCGGCGACCGCCGCCCAGTGCGCGCGCCCGAGGACGACGGGGTGGCCGGGCCGGCCGTCGTACGCCGCGCGCCGCAGCGTGCCGGCGTCGGGCGGGTCGGCCAGGAGCCGGCGGACGACGTCGGCGCCGACGTCGGGAAGGTCGACGAGCGTGACGACCGCCGCGACCGCGTCGGTGGCCTCGACCGACGACAGCCCGACCCGCAGCGACGCCGACATCCCTGAGGCCCAGTCGGCGGCGACGACGGCCACGGCCCCGGTGCCGTCGAGCAGCGGGAGCGCCTCCTCGGCCCGCGCGCCGAGCACGACGTCGACCCGGTCGCAGCCTCCGTCGCGCAGCGCCCGGACGCCGCGGACCAGCCACGGCTCGCCGTCGTCGGCGCGCACCAGCGCCTTGGGCCGGCCCATGCGTCGTCCGGCCCCGGCCGCGAGCAGGATGCCGTGGACGGTCACGGACCCATTCTGTCGGGCGGAGTCCGCGAGGTGGAGTCCGTCAGCCGAAGGCCTGCTGGTAGACCGCGGCCAGGTCGTCGTCGTACGCCGCGGAGAAGCCGCAGAGGCTGACCTGGTCGTCGACGGCCGAGACCAGGTAGCGACCGCCCTGCTCGAAGCTGACCGCGGACGCGACCCGCTGCATCTGCACGCTGGGGGCGGTCACGGTGACCTCGTCGGTCGGGTCGCCGGCGTACCAGTGCGTCGGCGTCAGCGTCACCAGGTCGCCGTCGACGGCCGTGACGGTGCCGTCGAACGCGACGTCGGCGCGGCCCAGCACGTCGGCGGTCGGGACCATGCACTTCCCGGCCCCCACGTCGTCGGACACCGTGAGGTGGGTGGCCGACGGCGCCGCCTGGCCGGCGTCGGTCGGCGCGGAGCCGTCGTCGGTCACCGCACGCAGTCCGAGGAACCCGGCACCGGCGATCACCAGGACCGCGGCCGCAGCGACCGCCCACGTGAGGGGGCTGCGCTGACGGGTGCCGGTCTCGCGGTTCTCGGTGGTCAGCTCGGTGCTCATGACGTCCTCCACGAGTCGGGCCGTCCCCTCGGGGTCGGCCGGCGGGAGGGAGGTCGCCGGGTCGGCGGCGCGCAGCCGCGCGAGCAGCTCGTCGTCGGTCACGGTGTCCTCCCCTCTCTCGACTCCTCATGTCCGGACCACGTCCCGGTCTTTCGCAGCTGCCCGCGCAGTCGCTCGCGGGCGCGGTGCAGCCGGATGCTGGCGGCGTTCGCCGAGATGCCGAGCACCGTCGCGATCTCTGCCGGTGTCAGCTGCTCCCACGCCCACAGGCGCAGGAGCTCCGCGTCGCCAGCGCGCAGGCGGGACATCGCCGCGGTCAGGTCGGGGTCGCCCTCCCCCGGCTCGATGCCGGAGGGGCGGGGCGGGTCCAGCGCCGCCACCTTCGCGGCCACGCGCCACTGCCTCCGCGCGGTGCGCTCGGCGTTGCGCAGGCAGTTGGCCGCCACGGCGTACGCCCAG
This sequence comes from Nocardioides sp. YIM 152315, assembly GCF_029210375.1. GTDB lineage: Bacteria > Actinomycetota > Actinomycetes > Propionibacteriales > Nocardioidaceae > Nocardioides. The sequence goes on from NZ_JARGER010000038.1 coordinate 119,283, forward strand.
GGCAAAGGCGGATCCGGCAGCTCGCCCACCCGCCGCCAGCAGACCAGCAGGGTCTCGGCCAGGACGTCCTCGGCGGTGTCGGGATCGGTACGCCGGGCGAGGTAGCGCCGCAGCGGCTCGACGAGCCCCGGCGCGATCTCCTCGAAGCGCTCGCGTCGGCTCTCGTCCACGCACCCAGCCTCACACACCGCACCACACGACCCCGCCCGGTACCGTGCAGCCGTGTCCGTGCTCCGCGACCGCCTCCGCTCCGGCGTCGAGGGCCTGACGCCCGGCTACTTCGCCCTCGTCATGGCCAGCGGCATCCTCTCGGTGGGGATGGCGCTGCAGGGCCACCGGACCCTGTCGTCGGTGCTGCTGGCGATCTGCGTGACCGCCTTCGTCGTGCTGCTGTCCCTCACCGCGTGGCGGTTCGTCGCCTTCCGGCACGCGGCCGTCGACGACTTCGTCGACCCCCGGCGCGGCTTCGGCTACTTCACGTTCGTCGCCGGCACCAACGTGCTCGGCGTCCGGCTCGGGCTCGACGGCCACTACACCGCGACCGCCGTGCTGCTCGCCCTCGCGGGCACGGCCTGGCTGGTGCTGGGGTACGTCGTGCCGTGGACGGCGGTGCTCGGGCGGCAGGAGCGGCCCGTGGTGGCGACCGCCAACGGCACCTGGTTCATCTGGACGGTGGGCACCCAGTCGGTGGCGACGGCGGCCGCGACGCTGGAGCCCCACGTCACGACCGGACGGTCGGCCCTCGCGCTGCTGGCGGTGCTCGCGTGGTCGGTCGGCGTGTTCCTCTACGCCGCCACGGGTGTGGTGGTGACCCTGCGCCTGATGCTCTACGACTTCGGGCCCGAGGAGCTCAACCCGCCGTACTGGGTGGCGATGGGCGCCCTCGCGATCACCGTGCTCGCCGGTGCCCGCATCGTCGAGATGGCGGACACGCCGATGGTCGCCGCCACGCGCGGCCTGATCGCGGGCCTGTCGGTGGTGTGCTGGGCGTTCGCGACGTGGCTGATCCCGGTGCTCGTGGCCGCCGGCTGGTGGCGCCACGTCGTCCGGCGCCTCCCGCTGCGCTACGAGCCGACCCTGTGGAGCATGGTCTTCCCGCTCGGCATGTACGCCGCCGGCGGGATCTACCTGGGTGAGGCCGACTCGCTGCCGCTGGTCAGCGACATCGCGGGCGCCGAGCTGTGGGTGGCGTTCACGGCCGGCGTGATCGTCTTCGCGGCGATGCTCTGGCACCTCGGCCGGTGGCTCACCGGACGAGCGTCGCCGGGCTGACCGCGAGCGGGAACGGCAGCTCGCTGCGCCAGACCTCCTCGCCGGCCACCGTCGCGACCTCGACGTACGCGCCGTCCGAGAGCCGCCAGGCGGTGAGGGACGGCCGGTCGGGGTCGACCACCCAGTACGACGTGACCGCGGCCCGCTCGAAGGCGGCGCGCTTGAGGTTGAGGTCGATCAGGCGGGTGCTGCGGGAGAGCACCTCGACCGCCAGCACGGGGAGGCCCACCATCTTTCGCCCGGCGAGCTTGGTGCGCGCAGCGACCAGGATGTCGGGCTGGAGGACCGTGGAGTCCGACACGGTGATGTCGAGCGGGGCGAGCATCACCTCGAGGTCATCGGTGCAGGCCGCGCGCAGCAGGACATGCAGGTTGCCGACGACCCGCTGATGTGGCACGAGCGGCGACGGCGTCACGATCAGCACCCCGTCGACGAGCTCGTAGCGGTGCCCGTCATCGGGCATCGTCTCGAGATCGGCCGCCGTCAGCGGCCGCCCCCAGGGAAGCGCGAACGGGCCACCCGGCGGCAGTCCGGTCGCGGCGGTCATGGAACTCATGGTGCCTCCTCGGGTCCATGCCCTCAAGGCTCGGTCACGCTCTGCCCCAACGCGACCTCTCATCCACAGGCGGGCGGTCGACGTCAGCCGGACGTGGTGCGCCTCGTCCATCAGCCCAGCGATCGGCTCGACCTCCCGGCGGCCGCAGTGCTCGCACATGACGTCCGCGGTGCCGCACCGGGGGGCCGCTGCCAACGGTCGATGGTCCCGAAACGGCCGAACGGCCCCGGTCCAGGAGACCGGGGCCGTTCGGGTGTTGCTACGAGAGCGGGAATCAGAAGTCCATGCCGCCCATGCCGCCGGTCGGGTCGCCGCCCATGGGCGCGGCCTTCTCCGGCTTGTCGGCCACGACCGCCTCGGTGGTGAGGAAGAGCGCCGCGATGGAGGCGGCGTTCTGCAGCGCGCTGCGGGTCACCTTGGCCGGGTCGATGATGCCCTCGCCGATCATGTCGACGTACTCGCCGGAGGCGGCGTTGAGACCGTGACCGGGGGTCAGGTTCTTCACCTTCTCCGCGACGACACCACCCTCGAGACCGGCGTTGATCGCGATCTGCTTGAGCGGGGCCTCGGTCGCGAGACGCACGATGTTGGCACCGACGGCCTCGTCGCCCGACAGGTCGAGCTTGTCGAACGCCGTCGCCGACGCCTGCACCAGGGCGACGCCGCCGCCGGCGACGATGCCCTCCTCGACGGCCGCCTTCGCGTTGCGAACGGCGTCCTCGATGCGGTGCTTGCGCTCCTTGAGCTCGACCTCGGTGGCCGCGCCGACCTTGATGACGGCCACGCCGCCGGCCAGCTTGGCGAGGCGCTCCTGGAGCTTCTCGCGGTCGTAGTCGGAGTCCGACTTCTCGATCTCCGCACGGATCTGGTTGACGCGACCGGCGATCTGGTCGGCGTCGCCCGCACCCTCGACGATGGTGGTCTCGTCCTTGGTGATGACGACCTTGCGGGCCTGGCCGAGCAGCTCGATGCCGGTCGACTCCAGCTTGAGGCCGACCTCCTCCGAGATGACCTGGCCGCCGGTGAGGATCGCGATGTCCTGCAGCATGGCCTTGCGGCGGTCACCGAAGCCCGGGGCCTTGACGGCGACGGACTTGAAGGTGCCGCGGATCTTGTTGACGACCAGCGTGGACAGCGCCTCGCCGTCGACGTCCTCGGACAGGATCAGCAGCGGCTTGCCCGACTGCATGACCTTCTCCAGCAGCGGGAGCAGGTCCTTGACCGACGAGACCTTCTGGTTCGCGATGAGGATGTAGGGGTCCTCGAGGACCGTCTCCATGCGCTCCGGGTCGGTGACGAAGTACGCCGAGATGTAGCCCTTGTCGAAGCGCATGCCCTCGGTGAGCTCGAGGTCGAGCCCGAAGGTGTTCGACTCCTCGACGGTGATGACGCCTTCCTTGCCGACCTTGTCCATCGCCTCGGCGATGATCTCGCCGACGGTGGTGTCGGCGGCGGAGATGCTCGCGGTGGACGCGATCTGCTCCTTGGTCTCGACGTCCTTGGCCATGCCGAGCAGCTGCTCGGACACGGCGGACACGGCGGCCTCGATGCCCCGCTTGAGGCCCATCGGGTTCGCACCCGCGGCCACGTTGCGCAGGCCCTCGCGGACCATCGCCTGGGCCAGGACCGTCGCCGTGGTGGTGCCGTCACCGGCCACGTCGTCGGTCTTCTTGGCGACCTCCTTGACCAGCTCGGCGCCGATCTTCTCGTAGGGGTCCTCGAGCTCGATCTCCTTGGCGATGCTCACACCGTCGTTGGTGATCGTGGGGGCGCCCCACTTCTTCTCGAGCACGACGTTGCGGCCCTTGGGACCGAGGGTGACCTTGACGGCGTCGGCGAGCGTGTTCATGCCACGCTCGAGACCGCGCCGGGCCTCCTCGTCGAATGCAATCAGCTTCGGCATAACTCCTGCGATTCCTTCGCATGCTGAGTACGTGGACCGGGGCGGCGGGTTGCCCGCGACGGACGGCCCCCGCTGGACCCGGCGAACCCTTTCTCGCCGGCGCACGGAGCCTCAACGTCGCCGTTCCGGTTTGTCACTCTCGGGTCGAGAGTGCCAGCGTCATGTTTAGCACTCGACCCTGGCGAGTGCAAGCAGCGGGCGCGGCTCAGGGTCGCCGCCCCGCCCGCTCGACGACGAGGTCGGCGAACGGCGCGGCGTTGTCGGGCGCGACGCCGAGGTAGAGCCCCGGCTCGATCAGCTCCAGCTCGCTGACGACCAACCGCCCGTCGTACTCCATGAGGTCGACGCGGGCGTAGGCGAGGTCGGCGTCCAGTCGCTCCGCGGTGGACGCGACGGCCCGCTCGGCGAGCCGGGTCGTCACCTCGTCCAGGACCCCGGGGCGGGTCGCGCCGCCGTAGAACTCGTGCACGCGGATCTCGCCGCCGGCCGGGAGCTTGTCGAAGCGGGAGACCGCCCGCCCGTCGAGGACGCAGACCGAGATCTCGCCCTGCGTGCGCACCGACCCGACCAGGGGCTGCACCAGCCACGGCGCCGCGGTCAGCCCCTCGAGCGCGGCGTCGTCGATCCCCCGCGCGACCACCACGCCGACGCCGCTGGCACCGATCGCGGGCTTGATGACGACGGTGCCCCACCGGGCGACGGCGGCCTCGAGCCCGGCGACGAGCGTGCGGTCGTCGAGCAGGATCGTGGGGACGACGGGCACGTCGCCGAGGTCGGTGAGGTAGGACTTGTCCGCGTTCCACGCGAAGACGTCCGCGCCGTTGAGCAGGCGCGTCTCCTCGTGCACCGACCGCGCCCAGGCCAGGAACTCGGCGCAGCGCCGGTGGTAGTCCCAGGTGCTGCGTACGGCGACCACGTCGGCAGCGCCCCAGTCGACGGCCGGGTCGTCCCAGCACGCCCAGGCCGCGTCCACGCCGCGCTCGGCCAGGGCGGCGAGGAGCAGGTCACCGCCGGGCTCGCCGTCGGGCATGAGGTTGAAGGTGGCGAGGAGCGCGCGCGTCACCGGGCGAGGCTACCGACTCAGGCGCTGCCCCGGACCACGAGATGCGTCGGCAGCATCCGGCCCGGCTGCGGCGTACCGGGCTCGCGGGTCGCCGCGAGCACCACGGCCACCATCTCTCGCCCCATCTGCTCGGGGGACTGGTGCACGGTCGTGAGCGGCGGGGTCGTCGACTGGGCGATCGGGGCGTCCTCGAAGCCGACGACCGCGACGTCCTCGGGCACCTTCAGGCCGGCCTCGCCGAGTGCCCGCAGCGCCCCGGCGGCCATCAGGTCGTTGGCACAGAAGACGGCGTCGACCGCGCCGCCCGCGAGCAGCGCGCGCATCGCCTCCTCACCGCTCGCCTGCCCGAAGTCGCCGCGCGCGACGAGGCGCTCCTCGACCGGCACCCCGGCGGCGGCGATCGCGTCGGCGTACCCCTCGTAGCGCGAGTGGCCCGCGACCATGTCGGACGGACCGGCGATGGTGGCGACGTGGCGACGCCCGAGGCCGAGCAGGTGCTCGACCGCCAGCCGCGCGCCCTGGACGTTGTCGACGTCGACGAAGTCGTGATCGACCTCGGCGCCGGCGCGCCCGCCCACCACGAGGGGTACGCCGTGGGCCCGGATCCGCGCGGGCAGCTCGTCGTCGTCGTGGAGCGACAGGAGCAGCACCCCGTCGACGTGCTGGCGGGTGAGGTACTCGTCGAGTGCACCGCGCCGGCGCGAGGCCTGCGCGAGCACGAGGATCAGCTGCCGGTCCGCCTCGGCCAGCGCCGAGCCGATGCCGCGGATGACGCCGGCGAAGAACGGCTCACCGAACACCCGCTCCTCGGACTCGGCGATGACCAGGGCGATCGCGTCGGTGCGCCGGGTGACCAGGGCGCGGGCCGCGGCGTTCGGCACGTAGCCGAGCTCGTCGATCGCCTGCTGCACCGCCAGGCGCGCGCGTTCGGACACCTTCTCCCCGCCGTTGATCACGCGGGACGCGGTGCCTCGGCCGACCCCGGCTCGCGCGGCGACCTCCTCGAGGGTGGGGCGGGAGCGCAGCGGCCGGGTCATGGCGTCAGTATGCCGACGGCGGCGCGCCCCCGAGGCGCGAACCGACGTGCGAACGGCGGGCCCGGGCCGTCGAGGAGTCCCCGGGCCCGCCGCACGTCGGGGCTCGTCCCCGGACCGAGGTCCCGGGCGAGCGCTCCCCCACGCCGTTGCGAGGCCATCGCGCGGTCCACCCCTCGTCGCGTCGTGGTTGATGGGAGCGTTCCCACCGCTCACTCTGCGGTCTGCGGCACCGCCTGTCAAGGAGGTCCCGTCGATTTCCGCGGTCCCCGCCCGTCATCGCGGTGTCAGACTCAAAGCCGTCGACGAGAGGAAACCCGTCATGACCACCTACGTCCTCCTGCTCCCGGGTGACGAGAGCACCTGGGAGTCCGCCTCCGAGCAGGTCCGCGCCGACGTCTACGCCAGGCACGGCGAGTTCGCCCGGCTGCTCGCCGAGCGCGGGCACACGATCACCGGCGGCGCCGAGCTCACGCACTCGCGCGAGGCCCGGCAGGTCCGTCGTACCGACTCCGGCATCGCCGTGACGGAGGGACCGTACGCCGAGACCGTCGAGCAGCTCACCGGCTTCTACGTCGTCGAGAGCGACGACCTCGACGACCTGCTCGAGGTCTGCGGAGTCCTCGCCGACGGCGACGGACCCGTCGAGGTGCGCGCGGCCGTGGGCGGCGCGGACGGCCCGACGTCATGAGGTTCGTGCTGCTGATGTCCGAGGCCGACCACTTCGCCAACTGGGACGCCGCCTCCGAGGAGCATCGCGCCCGGGTCGTCGCGGACTTCGAGGCGTTCGACGCGGCCGTCGCCAGGCGAGGCTCGGTCGTCGGTGGCGAGGCGCTCTCGCGGCCCGAGACCGCCCGCACCGTGCGGCCAGGCGACGGCCGGCCGGTGACGGACGGACCGTTCGCCGAGACCGTCGAGCAGATCGGCGGCTTCTACGTCATCGACGTCGACTCGACGGAGGTCGCGGTCGAGCTCGCCGCGCTGCTGCCGCGGGAGTACACCGTCGAGGTCCGCCCGGTCCTCGAGGTGCCGGTCTGACCCCGACCGAGCACCTCCTGCGCGAGGAGTGGGGCCGGCTGCTGGCCCTGCTCGTCGCGCAGTACCGACGCCTCGACCTGGCCGAGGACGGACTCGCCGACGCCTTCGAGGCCGCGGCGCGCACCTGGGGCGACGACCCGCCCTCGAACCCGCCCGCCTGGCTGCTCACCGCCGCCCGGCGCCGGGTCGTGGACCGGCTGCGGTCCGAGGCCGTCGCCGCACGGAAGCTGCCTCTGCTCGCCGTCGAGACGTCCCTGCAGGAGGAGGCGCAACGGGTCATGGCCGACGACGGCTCCGTGCCGCTCGACGAGCGGCTGCGGCTGGTGCTGCTGTGCGCCCACCCCTCGCTGGCACCCGAGTCGGCGGCGGCGCTGACCCTGCGGCTGGTGCTGGGCGTGCCCACGGAGGACGTCGCGCGACTCTTCCTCGTGCCGACGCCGACGATGGCGGCCCGGTTGACCCGGGCCCGCAAGCGGCTGGCCGGCGAGTCCTTCGTGATCCCCACCGACCTCGCTCCTCGCCTCGGCGTCGTCGCCGACGTCGCCTACCTCGCCTTCACGTCGGGGTACGCGCCCGGATCCGGACCGGACGTGCTGCGCGCCGAGCTCGCCGGCGAGGCCATCCGGCTCTTCCGGGTGCTGCGCTCGGTGGTCCCGTACGACGACGTCGAGGTCGACTCGCTGCTCGCGCTGATGCTGCTCCAGCACTCCCGTCGCGACGCCCGGGTCGTCGACGGCCGGTTGGTGCTGCTGCCCGACCAGGACCGGACCCGCTGGCACGCGGACGAGGTCGCGGAGGCGCTCGAGGTGCTGCGGCCGTGGGTCGGCGCGCCGCCCTCGCCGTACCTCCTCCAGGCGCTGATCGCCGCCGAGCACGCCATCGCCCCGACGGCGGCGGAGACCGCGTGGGACCGGGTGGTGCGGCGCTACGACGAGCTGCTCGCGCTGGCCGACTCCCCGGTCGTCCGGCTCAACCGCGCGGTCGCGATCGCCGAGTCGTCCGACGCCGCGGCGGGCCTCGCCGCCCTCGACGGGCTGGTGCTGCCGGGCCACCGGCTCCCGGCCGTCCGCGCCGAGCTGCTGGCCCGGGCCGGCCGGGCGGCCGAGGCGGGCACGGCGTACGACGAAGCCATCGGCCGCTGCTCGAACCTCGCCGAGCGAGCGCACCTCATCGAGCGCCGCGCACAGCTGTAGCCGGGGCGCTCAGCCGCCGGCCACCGCCGGGATGACGGAGATCTGCGTGCCGTCCGGCGTCGGCGTGGCCAGGTTGTCGAGGAAGCGCACGTCGTCGTTGCCGACGTAGACGTTGACGAAGCGGCGCAGCTCACCGCCCTCGTCGAGGATCCGGCCCTTGATGCCGCTGAAGTTGGCGTCGAGGTCGTCGAGCACCTCGGCGAGGGTGCCCCCGTTGGCGCTCACCTCCGACTCGCCACCGGTGTAGGTGCGCAGGATGGTCGGGATCCGGACCGAGACGGACATGCGGGCTCCTCTGGGGGTCAGTTGGTGTCGAGACGGTTGCTGTGCATCCTCCTCAACCACCGAGGCCGGTGGCGGCGAAGGCGGCGTACGTCGGGTCGATCGTCGCAGCCGGGCCCACGGACCCGGAGATGGCGTCGAGCGTCTTCAGGCCGTGGCCGGTGTTGATCGCGACGGTCTCGAGGTCGGGATCGAGCTGGCCGGTCTCGACGAGCTTCCTGAGCACGGCGATGGTCGTGCCGCCCGCGGTCTCGGTGAAGATGCCCTCGGTGCGGGCCAGGAGCACGATGCCCTCGCGGACCTGGTCGTCGGTGACGTCCTCGACGGCCCCGCCCGTCTGGCGGCAGATGTCGAGCACGTAGATGCCGTCGGCCGGGTTGCCGATCGCCAGGCTCTTGGCGATCGTGTCGGGCTTGACCGGGCGGATCGCGTCGACGCCGGCCTTGTAGGCGACCGACACCGGCGAGCACCCCTCGGCCTGGGCGCCGAAGACCTTGTAGGGCCTGTCCTCGACGAGGCCGAGCCTGATCAGCTCCTGGAAGGCCTTGTGCACCTTGGTCAGCTGAGACCCGCTCGCGACCGGGATGACGATCTGGTCGGGCAGCCGCCAGCCGAGCTGCTCGGCGATCTCGTAGCCGAGCGTCTTGGAGCCCTCGGCGTAGAACGGGCGGACGTTGACGTTGACGAACGCCCAGCCGTCCTCCTCGCCCGCGATCTCGGAGGCGAGCTTGTTGACGTCGTCGTAGTTGCCGTTGACGGCGACCAGCGACTCGGTGAAGACGGCCGAGTTGACCTGCTTGGGCTGCTCGAGGTTGCGCGGGATGAAGACGACCGTCTTGATGCCGGCGCGGGCGCCCGCCGCGGCCACGGCGTTCGCGAGGTTGCCGGTCGAGGGGCAGGCGAAGACCTTGGCGCCGAGCTCGCGGGCGGCGCTCAGCGCGCAGGCCACGACGCGGTCCTTGAAGGAGTTCGTGGGGTTGGTCGAGTCGTCCTTGACCCACAGGTTCGCGATGCCGAGCTCGGCCGCGAGGTTGTCGGCCTTGAGCAGGCGGGTGAAGCCGGGCTCGGTGTTGGGGCTGGTCTCGATGTCGTCGGGGACCGGCAGCAGCGCCTTGTAGCGCCAGATGTTCCGCGGGCCCGCCTCGATCTGCTCGCGGGTGACGGTGCCGAAGTCGTAGGCGATCTCCAGCGGACCGAAGCACTCCGGACACGCGTAGTGGGGGCCGAGCTCCACGTGGTGGCCGCACTCGCGGCACGACAGCGCCTTGGCGTTCCCGAACGCGCCCTCGCGCAGGGTGGTGGACTTCTCGATGACGACGGCGCTCATGGATTCCTCCTTCTCATCTTCCCCGGCTGCGACGGTCGCGCCGGGCGGAATTGGCACCGTTTCCACGAACCGCGACCGGCTGGTCTGCCGGGGGCGGAGGCTCGTGGCGGTTGCCGGGACGTCTTCGGGCCGTATCCCTCAGTCCCTCTGGATGAGCTGGTGAGAACACTACCCTGCCGCGTCTCAACATGCGTCAGCCGGTCCCGAATGCTGGGCACGCGCTCCGCCTGTCTTCGACGGCCGGGCCCGAGCCGGCCGCGATCGAGACGGCTCAGGCCCTGTGGGACCATGACGCCGTGCTTCCGGAGCTGGCCGGCCTCGCCGAGGCGATCGAAGCCGACATCGTCGCCCGCCATTCCGCGACCGGCCGCCCGGTGGAACGAGGCACGCTGGTCGGCCGGCGCCGCTGGCCCGCCGAGCTGGCGAAGCTGGCCGGACGGCTGCCCGCGTCCGGTCGGTTGATCGTCGACGCGCTCTCGCGCGACCACCTGGACGCGGTGGTCCGCGCCCGCGGTCACTCCAGCGCGTCTGCGGTACGCCGCGCGCGCCGGCTCCGAGGCCTCGTCTCCCCCGCCGAGCTGGCGGCCGCTGCCGAGACCGCCGACCTGGCGATCGTCGACGTCGTGCCGTACGGCGCGCTGCTCGGGGGCCCGGAGCCGGAGCTCTCGCACCTCGCCGCTCTCGAACGCACCCACCGATGGCGGCGCACGCTGTCGTGGCTGCCCGAGGATCCCGGCCTGACCGGGCTGGTGCTGTTCCTCGAACGTGCGGTCGTGGCCAGGCTTCCGACCGTCGTCACCCACCGAATGATGATCGTGGTGGAGAAGCGCCGCGACCCTGAGTCCAACCAGGCCTGGCTCCGACGCGAGGGGAGCGGCGACGAGCCTGCCCTGTCCGGCGAGCTGCGAGCGGAGCTCGACCGACTCCTCGAGCCGGCGCACGCGCGCTATCTCGGTTTCGCGCTCCTCGACGCGGCCCAGCGGCTCGTCCCTACGCTCGGCGCAACGGAGGTGCTGGGCCCGGCCCGCTCCGACGAGTACCTGACCTGGCGCCGCGCCCACGACATCGACGACGCGGTCACCAGCTTCGTGCGTGACTGGCCCCGCGGCCGACCGGCGCGGTTCCGGCGCGGCGTGGACACGACCCACGCAGTCGACTACCACCTGGTCGCCGACCTGCTCGAGCAGCACTTCCGGCTCTTCGACGAGGAGCGGTGATGCGACCGACCGCCGTCATCAGCTACCTCTGGGACAAGCACCTCGGTGCCCTGGACGAGTTCCTGGCGCAGTTCCCCGTCGACACCGTCATCGCGCCGCGCGCCTACTGCTACGAGCGGCTCGAGCAGATCGCCGCGGCCCGGGGGTGCGCGGTGGTCGTCCTGGAGGAGCTCCTGCCACCCGGATACGCCCGAGACCGAGAGGCACGCAAGGTGCTCGGAGCCCTCAGGGCCCAGATCCGGGGCTCGGACTGGTCCTCCAGCGGTGTGATCGGGGAGGGCGACGTCGACACCGTCCGGAGGATCGTGCGTCAACGCGTCGGGGCCGAGGTCCCGCCGGCCGTGGAGCTGCTGGATGCCCTCAACGCTGCGTGGACGGCTCATGACATCCGCCTCTTCGTGACGACCGAGGACGTCATCCCCCTGTCCAAGACCGCGGCCGCGTGGGCCCGGAAGCGGCAGGTGCCAAGCCTGCACGTCGCCCATTCGCTGGCGCTCGTCGACCCCTACACCGTGCATGCGCACCTGCTGACCGACGTCCTCGCCGTCTACGGCCCGCGCGGCGCCGAGGGCTACCTGGACCTGGGCATCGATCCGGCACGGATCGTCGCGACCGGCAATCCCGCCTGGGACGACTACGCCTCGATGCGGCAAGACCGAGACGCCCTGCGCACGCAGCTCCTCGCGAAGCACGGCCTGGAGCACGACCTGCCGGTCGTGGTCTTCGGCACGACGTGGTCGGCACACCTCACCGCGCTCGACACCGGCGACGCCCATCGGCGCGCCCTCGCAGCCTTCGTCGCTGCCTGCGCCGACCTCGACCGACGAGGCGTCCGCTTCAGCGCCGTCGTGAAGGACCGGCCCAGCAACAGCGACGTCGGCGAGGAGGCCCTGGCGAGCATCCTCGCGGAGAGCGGGGCCCGGGCACGCGTCGTCCACACCTCCGAGGACGGGCCGCAGTGGGCAGTCGCGGCCGACGTGCTGGTGGCCGTGGACTCGAACTATCTCGTCGAGGCGATGCTCTGCGGCACGCCGGCGGTCAACCTGGCCGGCACGGCGATGCTCCCGATGCCGCCCGCCTTCGACGGCGCCGCGGGCGTCGTGGAGGCGGACCCGGGCACCCTTGCCGTGCGTCTGCGCGAGCTGATCGAGGACCCGGACCTCAGGGACCGGCAGCTCGCCCGGTTCGCTCGCCGCCTGGAGCACTACCACGTCGGTGGTGCCGACGGGCGGGCCGCGCACCGGGTGGCGGCGCAGATGGTCAGGCTTGCCCAGACCCGTCCGGCACGCAGGTCGCTACGCCAGCGCCTGCGTCAGCGTCTCCGCCACACGCGCGACGTCGTCGTCGCGAAGATCGGGAAAGAGCGGTAGCGACAGCTCCTGCTCGTAGAAGGCCTCGGCGTTCGGGCAGAGCCCTCGCCGGTAGCCGAGGTCCTGGTAGACCGGGTGCCAGTAGACCGGCATGTAGTTCACCTGCACCCCGATGCCGGCCGCGCGCAGCTTCTCGTACACCTCCCCGCGCCGACCGTCGAGGATGCGCACCGGGTAGAGATGCCACATCGGGTCCACGTCCTCCCGGCGACCCAGCGGCTCCAGTCCCTGCACGCCGCCGAGCAGCTCGTCGTACCGTGCGACGATCTCGGCCCGGCGCCGCTTGAAGGTCTCGAGCCTGAGCAGCTGCGAGAGACCCAGGGCGCAGCCGATGTCGGTCAGGCGATAGTTGCTCCCGAACTCGTGGACCTCCTGGTGCCACGGCCCCTCGCCAACGATCCGGAACCGCGAGGGGTCTCGCACCAGCCCGATGAAGTGGAACTCGTGAGCATGCTGGGCGAGCTCGGCGTCCTTGCACACGACCGCGCCTCCCTCGCCGGTCGTGAGGTTCTTCGTGGGGAAGAAGGAGTACGTCGTGAGGTCCGCGAGATCGCCGACGGGTCGGTCGCCCGCGGAGCCGCCGACGGAGTGAGCGGCATCGGCGAGGGTGCGGGCTCCCACCGAGTCCGCAACGGGCTGCAGCTCGTCGTACGCAGCCGGCTGACCTGCGTAGTCGACGGCGGTCACGACCCGCGTGCGCGACGTGACGGCGGCCGCGGCGGCCGCCGGGTCGAGGAGGGCGGTCGCGGGGTCCACGTCGGCGAAGACGACGGTGGCGCCGAGCATGCTCGCGGCGGACGCAGACGCCACGAACGTCATGGGCGTGCAGACGACCTCGTCGCCGGGACCGACACCCGCCGCGGCGTACGCGATGTGCAGGGCCGCAGTGCCCGACGTGCACGACACGGCACGGTGCCCGCCGCTGAGCTCGCCCACCCGCTGCTCGAACTGGGCGACCAGCGGTCCGGTCGTCAGCCAGTCGCTCCGGAGGACGGCGACCACTGCTTCGATGTCGGCCTCGGAGATCGACTGCCTGCCGTAGGGAAGCACCGGCTCAACCCGTGGCGAGGATCGCCGCGATCTCGTCGCGGCTGAACCACTGGTCGTTGGTGTCCGACCGGTAGGCGAAGCCGGGCGGCACCGGTACGCCGTCCGGCGGCGGCTGGTATCCCCAGGTCGCGAGGTCGGGCTGGATCACGAAGTACCGCCCGTCGCGAACGGCCAGCGCGCGCCGGCCCTCCTCGGGGCTGATCATCTCCTCGTGCAGCTTCTCGCCGGGGCGCAGACCCACATCGCGCATCTCGGCGCCCGGCGCGATCGCCTGGGCCAGGTCGGTGACCTTCATGGACGAGATCCGCGGCACCAACAGCTCCCCGCCCTGCATGAGGTCGAAGGTGTCGACGACCATCTGGACGGCCTGCTCGAGCGTGATGAAGAACCGGGTGCAGCGCAGGTCGGTGACGGGCAGCGCCTCGCCCGCCTCGGCGAGGCGTCGGAAGAAGGGAATCACCGACCCGCGGCTCCCCACGACGTTGCCGTAGCGCACCACGGCGAAGCGGGTCTCGTAGCGGGCGGCGTAGTGGTTGCCGGAGATGAAGAGCTTGTCTGCGGTGAGCTTCGTGGCGCCGTAGAGGTTGATCGGGCTCGACGCCTTGTCTGTCGAGAGCGCGACGACCTTGCGCACGCCCGTCTCGATGGCCGCCTCGATGACGTTCTGGCTGCCGAGCACGTTGGTCTTCACGAACTCGAACGGGTTGTACTCCGCCGTGTCGACCTGCTTGAGGGCTGCGGCGTGGACGACGTAGTCGACGCCGTGCATCGCGCGCTCGAGCCTGCGCTCCTCCCGGATGTCGCCGATGAACCACCGCAGTCGCGGGTCGTCGCCGAACTGCTGGCGCATCTCGTACTGCTTCAGCTCGTCGCGCGAGAAGACGACCAGGCGCGCGGGATCGAGGTGGTCGAGGGCGTGGCGGACGAAGGCCTTGCCGAAGGAGCCTGTGCCTCCAGTGATCAGCAGGTTCGAGCGCTGGAGGACGGACACGGCCGCCAAGTCTAGTGTGCTGCGCACGGATTCGGCGCCGGGCCCCGCCCGTGGCTCTTGCGCGTCTCCGCTACCGCTGCTCGCCGAGCTTCTTCTGCTCGACGTGGGCGTTGATCGCCGCGATCTCCGGGTGCGCGCGCAGCACGGCGATGATCTGCTCTGCGTCGAGCGACGACGCGTCGTGCTCCTCGATCAACCGGCGGATCATCTCGAAGTCGGCCGGGGTGTCGAGCGTGACTCGATACTCCGAGGCGTCCTCGCGTCTGGCCACCGAGCGGACGGGACGGTCGCCGGAGTAGAGGTACGGCGTGACGTGCTCGCGCTCCTCCGGGCGATCGGCCCGGGCATGCGCCTCGAGCAGTGCGGCCGCATCGAACACCTCGAAGTCGAAGCCGCGCGGATAGCTCCTCGTGAGCGTGTTGGACAGATAGAGATCCGCGTTCCCGGCGGCGACGTAGTCATCGACTCCGCGCGCGACCAGACGACCGTCGATCAGGGGGCAGTCGGACGTCACGCGCACGACCGTCTCGAGCGCGAACCGCCCGACCGTCTCGGCGTAGCGCTCGAGGACGTCGTCCTCGCTGCCACGGTGAACGGGTGCGCCCAGGGCGTCGGCGACCTCGACGATCGGGTCGTCGGTCGCGTTCGCCGTGGTGGCGACGTACACCGGAAGTCCGGCCGCCTGCAGCCGAGTGATGTGGTGCTCCAGCATCGTCCGACCGCCTGCGGTCAGCAGCACCTTGCCGGGCAGTCGGGTGCTGGTCGTCCGGGCCTGCGTGATGACGCCGAGCCTCATCGCGACGCTCCGACGTCCCCGCCCGGCAGGCCCTGGCCCCTGAGTGTCGAGACGGGAGTGTCCCAGCCGTCGGCCAACAGGTCGGCGAGAGCGACCCTGTCCCGCAGCCGGTGCCGGGATCCCCCGGCGGGCTGCGGTCTGCCCGGCAGCTCACCGGTCCGGATCTGCTCCCAGCTCCGCCGGAACAGGTCCTGGATCGAGCTCTGCAGCTTCGCGTAGGACGTGGCGAGCGTGTCGCCCACCTCCAGACGCACCTCCTCCTGCACGAGGATGTCGCCGGTGTCGACGCCCTCGTCGATGCGATGGATGGTCACCCCCTTGGGGGTGTCGTCGACGAAGCTCCACAGGTTGGGGTCCGCGCCGCGGTTCCACGGCAGGTAGGAGATGTGCAGGTTCACCGCCCTGCCGGCGAACAGCTCGAGCACGTCGCGCCGGAGGATGTGCCGGTATCCGTGGCTGACGAGGAACGTGAACCCTGCGTCGGCGATGACGTCGGCCGACACCGCGGCCTCGGTCTGGACGACCTCGTTGCCCTGGGCCTGCAGCCACGCGCGCAACGGAGCGTCGGCCGGTCCGAGGAAGAGCACCTTCTCGTTCGTCATCGGCGGCCCCCAGCCGGTCGGTCCAGTCGTGCCCGCACGACACGCGACCGTACCCGAGGGCCGGACCCGCCGCCGCATCTATGGTTGCCGCGTGGGTCCCGGTCGCGTCGTCCTCCACTGCAACGCCGGCGGCAGCTTCGGGATGGGTCATCTGATGCGGTGCGTCGCACTCTCGGAAGCGGCGCTCGACCGCGGCTGGACAGTGCGCATCGGTGGCGACCTGTCGGCCGCTGCCCTCGGAGTGGTCGATCGGTTCGTCCCTCAGGCAGAGGTCGAGGCCATGGCACTCGCACGCGTCCCGCAGTGGTTGGCCGCGGCGCGCACGGAACACCCCGACGTGATCCACGTCGACTCCTACCTGCACGAGTCCGACGTGGCGCTCGGCGACTTCCTGCTCAGCAACATGCAGGACGGTGCGCACGGTGTGCGGCCCGCCGACCTCGCCGTCGACGGCAATCTCGGCGCCGAGCGAAGGCATCGCGGGGACCCGGCTGGTGCCGCCCTCCTGGGCATCCGCTACATGCCCATCCGACGCCAGGTCACCCGCCAACGATCCGTCGCGGCCGCGCACTCGGAACGCCTGCGGATGCTGGTCGTGCTCGGCGGAACAGATCCGTTCGACGTCACGACCCACGTGGTCGGGAGCCTGACCGCCCTGACGGAGCCGATCGACGCCACCGTCGTGGCCCCTCCCTCGCAGCACGAGGTCCTCGCTTCGGTGGCGGCCGATCAGCGACACGACATCCGACTCGTCGAGTTCCTCGATGATCTGCCCGCCACGGCCCGACAGCACGACGTCGTGGTCAGCGCCGCCGGCACGTCCGTGTGGGACTTCGCCTGCATGGGCGCCCCCTCGGCACTGCTGTGCGTCGTCGACAACCAGCACGAGGGGTACGAGGCGGCGGTCGACGCCGGCATCGCCCTCGGGCTCGGCTCGGCGCCGTTCGCAGACCTGCCGGATCGGATCGCGGAGCTCGAGCACGTCATGCGTGATCGCGAGTCGCGGGAGGCGCTCGCGCGGCGCGGCATGGCCACCGTCGACGGCCTCGGCGCCCGCCGTACGGTCGCCGCCTGGGAGAGCACGCGTTAGCGTCGCCCTGGCATCACGCCCCTCACAGCACGTCCCACGTCAAGGGGGTGCCGCGACCGACGTCCTGGGTGAAGCGGCGGCCGGCCACATCATCGAAGGCGTCTGGAGCGAGCCCGCCGGCCGGTCGGATCGACCGGACGTTGGCGGCACTCACCTCGTCGCCGGCGCGCACCTCCTCCACCACGTAGAGCGAGCGGCGAAGAGCAAGCATCGTGCTCTCCTCCTCGGTCGGGCCGAACCCGACGCCGCTGCGCACGCCGACGCGCGCTTGCTCGGCGGCGCGGACCAGGGCGGCCAGCTCGTCGGGGTTGAGCGAGAACTCGGAGTCGACCCCGCCATCGGCGCGATCGAGGGTCACGTGCTTCTCGATCGCCACTGCACCGAGCGCCGCGGCAGCGACCGCAACGCCGACACCGGGGGTGTGGTCGGACAGGCCGACGGGCACGTCGAATGCCTCGCGCAGCAGCGCGATGTTGCCCAGGCGGGCCTCGGCCGGATCTGCCGGGTAGGCAGCCGTGCAGGCCAGCAGGACGATCGGGCTGCTCCCCGCGCCTCGGATCGCGTTGACCGCCGCATCGACCTCGGCAAGGGTCGCCATGCCCGTCGACACGACCATCGGCTTGCCGGTGGCCGCGATCTCGCGCATGAGCGGCAGATCGACGATCTCCGCCGACGCGGTCTTGTAGAGCTCGACCCCCAACTCCTCGAGGAGGGCGACGGCGGTCGGGTCGAACGGCGTGGAGAACGGGATGAGGTCCTGCTGCCGCGCCCGTTCGAAGATCGCCCGGTGCCACTCCCAGGGGGTGTGCGCCTCCTCGTAGAGGTCGTAGAGGGTCCGGTCGCTCCAGAGGCTGTGACCACTGGCGACCCGGAACGGCGGCAGGTCCACGTCGATGGTCAACGTGTCCGCTGTGTAGGTCTGGATCTTCAACGCGGCCGCGCCGGCCCCCGCGATCGCATCGACGATCTCGAGGGCTCGGTCGAGGCTGCCGTTGTGGTTGCCCGACATCTCACCGATGACGAACACCGGGCTCTCGGCGCCGATCGCTCGGCCGTTGACCGTGATCACCTGCGTCTTGCTCACCCGGCAACCCTAGCCATGGGTGCCGGTGCGACCGCACGCGCTGGGCGCGTGCCCTCGGCCGCAGGTCAGGCGGCCTCCGACGCGGCTCCGCGGGCAGGGCCGCCGGCCGCCGTACCTGCTGGCGCGAGGGCACCGGGGACGACGTCGAGGACATCGCCCACGACGTGCACGGTCAGCGACTCGAGCACGTCCGCGGGCACGTCGTCCAGGTCGGGCTCGTTGCGCTGCGGCACGAAGACCTCGGTGAGGCCGGCGCGCTGTGCGGCGAGCAGCTTCTGCTTGAGCCCGCCGATCGGCAGCACCCGGCCGTTGAGCGTGACCTCTCCGGTCATGCCCACCTCGGACCGCACCGGCCGGCCGGTCAGCAGCGACGTGAGCGCCGTCACCATCGTGATGCCTGCCGACGGACCGTCCTTCGGGGTGGCTCCGGCGGGCACGTGGACGTGGATCGCCCTCTCCAGCGCCGACGGGTCGACGCCCAGCTCCGCCGCGTGCGAGCGGACGAAGGACAGCGCGATCTGCGCCGACTCCTTCATCACGTCGCCCAGCTGGCCGGTGAGGGTCAGACCGGCGCCCTCCGACGACCGGGCGTCGGCCACCGACGCCTCGACGAAGAGCACGTCGCCCCCGAGGCCGGTCACGGCCAGGCCGGTGGCCACACCCGGGACCGACGTACGCTCCGCAGACTCGGGCGTGAACCGCGGCCGCCCGACGAGCCCCTTGAGGTCGGTCACGTCGACGTCGACCCGCTCGGCGCCGGTCGCGAGCCGCGTCGCCGCCTTGCGCAGCGCCTTGGCCAGGAGGCGCTCCATCTGCCGGACGCCCGCCTCGCGCGTGTAGTTGGCCGCGATCTCGCGCAGCGCGGCGTCGGTCACCGAGACCTCGTCGGCCGTCAGCGCGGCCCGCTCCAGCTGCCGCGGCAGCAGGAAGTCACGGGCGATCGCGACCTTGTCGTCCTCGGTGTAGCCGTCGATCGTGACGAGCTCCATCCGGTCGAGCAGGGCGCTCGGGATCTGGTCGACGACGTTGGCGGTCGCGATGAACACGACGTCGGACAGGTCCAGGTCGAGCTCGAGGTAGTGGTCGCGGAAGGTGTGGTTCTGTGCCGGGTCGAGCACCTCGAGCAGCGCGGCCGCCGGGTCGCCCCGACCATCCCCGATTCCTAGGCGGGCACCGACCTTGTCGACCTCGTCGAGGAGCACGACCGGGTTCATCGAGCCGGCCTCCTTGATCGCGCGGACGATCCGGCCGGGGAGCGCGCCGACGTACGTGCGCCGGTGGCCGCGGATCTCGGCCTCGTCGCGCACGCCGCCGAGCGCGACGCGCACGAACTTCCGGCCCATGGTGCGCGCGACCGATTCACCCAGCGAGGTCTTGCCGACTCCGGGAGGTCCGGCCAGCAGGATGACGGCCCCGGAGCCGCGGCCGCCGATGACCTGGAGGCCACGCTCGGCGCGGCGGGCACGGACGGCGAGGTACTCGACGATCCGCTCCTTGACCTCGTCGAGGCCGTGGTGGTCGGCGTCGAGCACGGCGCGGGCCGCGCCGACATCGGTCGAGTCGTCGGTCGTGACACTCCACGGCAGCTCGAGGACGGTGTCGAGCCAGGTGCGGATCCAGGAGGCCTCGGGGTTCTGCTCGCTGGCCTGCTCGAGCTTGTCGACCTCCTTGAGCGCGGCGGTGCGCACGTGCTCGGGCAGGTCGGCCGCCTCGACGCGCGAGCGGTAGTCCTCGGCGCCCTCGGGCTCGCCCTCGCCGAGCTCCTTGCGGATCGCGGCGAGCTGCTGGCGCAGGAGGTACTCCCGCTGCTGCTTCTCCATGCCCTCGCGGACGTCCTCGCCGATCTTGTCGGTCAGCTCGGACTCGGCGAGGTGGTCGCGGGTCCAGCCGATGAGCCGGAGCAGCCGCGACTCGACGTCGGGGTCCTCGAGCAGCTCGCGCTTGCGGTCGACGGAGAGGTACGGCGCGTAGCCGGCCGCGTCCGCGATCGAGCTCGGGTCGCTCATCTGGTGCACCTGGTCGATGACCTGCCACGCCTCGCGGCGCTGCAGGACGGCGACGACCAGCCGCTTGTATTCCTCGGCGAGCTCCCGGGCCCGGTCGGTGACGACGTCCTCGACCGGCTCGGCCTCGACCCACAGCGCCGCGCCGGGCCCGGTGACCCCGCTGCCGATGCGGGCGCGGGTGCCGGCGCGGAGCACGGCGGCGGGCGAGCCGCCCGGCCCCTGTGATGTGGCGAGCCGACCGACGCGGTCGATCGTCGCGACCACGCCGTACGACGCGTAGCGGTCCTCCAGCCGCGGCGCGACGAGCACCCGGCTGTCGGAGCCGGCGCGGGCCGCGTCGATGGCGGCCTGGGAGGACTCGTCGAGCGCGAGCGGGACGACCATGCCCGGCAGCACGACGAGGTCGGAGACGAAGAGAACGGGAAGTCTGGTGGCGGTCACGCGGGGTCCCCTCCAAAGTGTGCGCGAAGCGAGCGGAGCGAGCGGAGCGTGCAGTGTGGTGGGGTGCTCATGCGAACGCCCTCCCTTTCGGAAGATTGAGTGGTAGCGACTCAACTCCCGGGGCCGGCGCGATGTTCCGGAGACCCTCTCCTGTTCATCCAGGGCGAACGCGCGCATCGACGGTCAGCCGCCGGAGGAAGGCGATCATCCCGTCGGGGCCGTCGACCACGACGTCGGAGAGTGGGAGGAGCGCGCTCTCCTCGGAGGAGGCCGAGCAGACCAGGAGGGTGGGCATGCCGCCGGCGCGGAGCTCGGCGACCGCCTCGAAGGCCTCGAGGTCGCCGAGGTCGTCGCCCGCGAAGAGGAAGGCGCCCGCGTCGAGCTCGTCGACGAGGATGCGGACGGCGAGGCCCTTGTGCATCCCGGGTGAGCGGACCTCGATGACCTGGCGCCCCGGCTCGACGACCAGCTCGCAGCGCTCGGCGAGGTCGCCGATCGCGGGCAGCAGCCGCTCGAACGCGGCCTCGGGCTCGGGCAGTCGACGGGTGTGGACGGCGACGGCGAGGCCCTTGTGCTCGAGATGGGCGCCGGCGGCGGCGTGGCGGCGCAGCAGGGCGGGCAGCTCGCGCTCGAACGTCGCCAGACCCTTCGGGGGACGGGGCGAGAGGATCCGGCGGCTCGTCGAGGACCAGCGCTCGTTGCCGTACTGCCCCAGGACGTGGAGGTCGCTGCCCGCGTCGGCGAGCCGCCGGCCGACGTCCTCGAGCCCGCCGAGGTCGAGCACCTGACGAGCGGGCCGCCCGGTGATCACGGCGATCGCGGCCACCTCGCGCGCGAGGTCGACGATGACCTCGCCGGCGTCGGCGTGGATGTGGGCCGCGTCGGGGTCGTCGACGATCGGCGAGAGCGTGCCGTCGAAGTCGAGCCCGACCACGGCCCGCGACGCGGCGCGCACGAGCTCGGCGTACCGCTGCTCACCGTCGGCGGAGGTGAACTCCATGGATCCACCCAACCACGGGTGTCAGCGCAGCGGCTCGGTGAGGATCAGCGTAAGCCGGTCCTGGCGCATCGGGTCGACGGCCGGCGCGGTGCGCTGGACGCCGAGGTCGAGGGCCAGCGTCCTGGCCGCCCGCTTGAGCTTCTGCGGGTAGTAGACCGTGGTCGACGGGATCGTGCCGTACCAGTTGTCGGAGCCGACGACGGCCCAGCCGATGCCGGTCGCGCGGTCGGCGACGCGGCCGGCCAGGCCCGTGATGCCGGAGTTGTTGTAGACCTCGACGTAGACCTTGCCGCGCCGGACCGGCGGCTTCTTCGGCTTGGCGTCCTTGGTGGGCTGGTACGACGGCGAGGGCGACTCCTTCGGCTTCTCCTCCTGGACGACCGGGGTGACCTCGCGCTCGGTCGGCTCGCCGCCGCGGGTGGCGACGTAGGCGATGCCGGCCATGGCGACGGCCAGGACGCTGAGGATGACGACCGGGGACGGGAACACCGCTCCCCGCTGGTTGCGCGCGGCCACGACTCAGACCTCGAAACCGAGCCGGCGGGCGGAGCGCTGACGCTGGCGCGCGGCCCGGAGGCGGCGCAGCCGGCGCACGAGCAGCGGATCGGCGGCGAGTGCCTCCGGCCGGTCGATCAGCGCGTTGAGCACCTGGTAGTAGCGCGTCGACGACATGTCGAACTGCTCGCGGACCGCGGTCTCCTTGGCGCCGGCGTACTTCCACCACTGGCGCTCGAAGGCCAGGATCTCCTGGTCGCGCTCGCTCAGGCCGGGCGTCGCGTCGCCGGCGTCGCCGTGGACTGCGTTGGCGGCGTCCATGGTGCTCCTCCCCCGGAGATCGACTCGTGTCGACACTGTCGGCTTCACTATAGGACCGCGAACCACATCGATGTGATTCGGCCGGCGGCGAGTCGCACCGCTACTGTCCGGCCATGACCGAGCTCACCGGCGACCTCGGCTGGGGCATCCTCGCCACGGGCAAGATCGCGCACACCTTCGCCCACGACCTGGCCCTGGTGCCCGGCGCCCGGCTCGCCGCGGTCGGCTCCCGACGGCTCGCGAGCGCCGAGGCGTTCGCCGCGGAGCACGGCGGCACGGCGTACGGCTCCTACGAGGAGCTGGTCGCCGACCCGGGCGTCGACGTCGTCTACGTCGCGACGCCGCACGCGCTGCACCTCGACAACGCCCGGTTGGCGTTCGAGGCGGGCAAGCACGTGCTGTGCGAGAAGCCGGTCACGCTCGACGCCGCCGACGCCGAGGAGATGGTGCGGCTGGCGCGGCACCACGATCGCTTCCTGATGGAGGCGATGTGGACCGCGTGCCACCCGACGATCCGGGCGCTGCGCGAGCGGTTGCGCTCCGGTGTGCTCGGACGGCCGCGGCACCTGCACGCGGAGCTCGGCTTCCGGGTCGAGGCGCCGCCCGAGGACCGGATGCTCGACCCGGCCCTCGGCGCGTCCGCGCTGCTCGACATGGGCGTCTACCCGCTCACCTTCGCCCACCTGATGCTCGGTCCCGCGCTGGAGGTGCACGCGACCGGCGACCTGAGCCGCGACGGCATCGACGTCGACATCTCCATGACGGGCCGGTACGCCGACGGCGCGCTCGCCACCATGACCGCGTCGATCACGTCCTGGTCGTCGCGGCGGGCCGAGATCGCGACCGACCTCGGCCGCGTCGAGCTCGACGACTTCCACCACCCGGCACGGGCGACCTTCACTCCCGTCGTCCCGGCCGAGGGCGGACGCGCGGCCGAGCCCGGCGAGCCGGTCGAGATCTCCGGCACCGAGCCGGTCATCGGTCGCGGCTACGGCCACGAGATCGTCGAGGTCGGCCGGTGCCTGCGCGCGGGCCTGCGGGAGAGCCCGCTGGTGCCGCACGAGCAGACGCTCGCGATCCTGCGGCTGATGGACGACGTACGCCGCCAGGTCGGTGTCACCTTCGCGACCGGCGCGCCGCCCGCCGAGGCGCGGCCGGTCTGATCCTCAGCGCCTCACCCGCCGGGCGCGGAACCGCTCGTCGGCGGAGCAGTAGCTGCCCTTCGGGCCGACGTAGCCGAAGGAGCCCTGCGTCACCCGACGGCCGACCGCCTTCAGCTGGAGGGAGACGGAGAAGAGCGGCTTCACCTGCCTGGCGTCGACGACACCGCCGCCACCGATGCGGGTCTTCGGGAAGCCGTAGATGTTGTCGGTGTAGGTCGCGTAGTCGAGGGGTGGCTGGCAGCGGGTGCGGGTCTCGACCCGGAACCTCGCGACGCGTGCGGTCCGCCCGCCGGTGATCGTGAACGCGACGCTGCCGTCGGCGGAGCGGTAGCGGCCGGGCACCGGTCGCGCGGGCGCCCTGACCAGCCGCACCGGGACCTTGCGGCGGACCGTGTCGCCGTTCTCGCTCGTCACGCGGAGCCGCAGCGGGCCGACCTTGCGGCTCTTGGCCCGGACGCGGATGACCGCCTCGCGGACGTAGTCCTGGTCGATCGTGCCGAGCGACTGGCCGGTGACGGCGAGGCCCCGACCCGACCCCCGCACCACGACCCGACGCGCCTCCGCGGCGTTGAGGCCGCGCACCGGCACCCGGACGACGTGCCATTGACCGCGCACCAGGCGCAGCTTGCCGCGCACCTGCTTGTCCAGGATCCTCGGGCGATCGATGCCCAGTTGCGGCTCCAGGTGGACCGCGGTCAGGTTGCCGCCGAGGAAGGACACCACCTCGCCGCCCACCCCGAGGATCGCCCCGGCGCAGTCCCACGGCTGATAGCCGGCCTCTTCGGCGGCGAGGTCGAGCGTGAGCGTGCGGCCGGTGCGCGTCCAGCCCGCGGCCAGGTCGGTCGTCGACGACTCGTACTGGTCGGCGTCGAGGAAGTCGTCGAGCTGGCAGATGCCGTCCACCAGCGGGCCGAACGCCACGACGACGGTGGCGCCCGTGGCCGCCGTCGGCTCGGCGTCGAGCACGACGGTCGCCTGGACCCGGGCGCCGCTGACGTCGGCGCGCACCGACGCCGACGACAGGCGCTGGGCGCCCATCCCGGTCCCGGTGCCGACGCCGTCGCGGACCGTCAGGTCCGCGGTCCGCTCGACCACGACGTCGTCCGCCGCCGCGGGCGGGCCGAGCGCCACCGCGCCGAGTCCCGACAGGACGAGCGCGAGGGCCACAGCTCCCGACGCGAGCGGACGATGCACACGACCCATGATTCGAGACCCCCGTTGTCGGCGTACACCGGAGACTAGCGGTCATCCCCGTTGATTCACCAAGGGTCTACGCACCCAGCGCACGCACCTCGCTGCGTTGGCGACGCTCGTCTAACGCAGGAACTTCAGCACCGCCGCCACGCGACGGTGGGCCGCGCTGTCGTCGGGGAGCAGCCCGAGCTTGGCGAAGATCCGCTGCGTGTGCTTCTCGACGCCGGCGAGGGTGACCGAGAGCTCCTCGGCGATCGCCGCGTTGGACCGGCCCTGGGCCATCAGCGCCAGCACCTCGCGCTCGCGCGGAGTCAGGTCGGTGAGCGGGTCCCGGTTGCGACCCATCAACTGGCGCACGACGAGCGGGTCGAGCGCGGTGCCGCCGGCCGCCACCGCCTGCACCGCGCCGAGGAAGTCGTCGAGGTCGCTGACCCGGTCCTTGAGCAGGTAGCCGACACCCCCGTCGCCCGTGGCGAGCAGCTCGTCGGCGTACGACACCTCGACGTACTGCGACAGCACGAGCAGCCGGGCGTCCGGCCACGACCGTCGCACCTCGACCGCGGCGCGGAGCCCCTCGTCGGTGTGGCTCGGCGGCATGCGTACGTCGACCACGCCGAGCTCGGGTCGTTCGGCGAGCATGGTCGCGACGAACGCCGGGCCGTCGCCGACCGACCCGACCACCTCGTGCCCGGCGTCGGCGAGCAGCAGCTGCAGGCCCTCGCGCAGCAGCAGCGAGTCGTCGGCGATGACCACCCTCATCCGTGCGCCCTCATGTGGGGATCCTCGCAACCACGGCCGTGCCCGCGCCCACGGGGGAGCTGACGTCGAGCGTCCCGTCGACGGCGGCGAGCCGCTGGCGCAGCCCGGCCAGGCCCAGGCCCTTCGACGGGTGCGCGCCGCCGACGCCGTCGTCCTCGACCCGCACCTCGAGCTCGGTCCCGACGGCCACCACCGAGACCTCGGCGGACGACGCGTGGCTGTGCTTGGCGACGTTGGTGAGCGCCTCGGCGACGACGAAGTAGACCGCGGTCTCGACGTGCGGGGGCAGCTGCGCGGGGACGTCGATGCGGGAGTGCACCGGCAGACTGCTGTGGTTCAGCATCTCCGCGAGCGCGGCCGACAGGCCCCGGTCGACCAGCAGCGGCGGCGCGATGCCGCGGCTGAGCGAGCGCAGCTCGGCCACGGTCTCGCGCGCCTGGAGCAGGGCGGCGTCGAGCGTCTCGGCCGCACGCTCCGGGTCGTCGGCGACCTGCCGCTTGGCGCGACCGAGGTCCATGGTCAGCCGGACCAGCCGCTGCTGCGGGCCGTCGTGGATGTCGCGCTCGAGACGACGCAGCGACTCGGCCTCCGCCAGCCGGGCGGCGTCACGGCCGCCCTCGACCCGCGCGACCTCGCTCTGCAGCTCGGCGCGGCTGGAGAGCAGCACCCAGGCGAGGCTGGCGTGCATCGTGGCCACCAGCCGCACCGCCCAGGGCAGCGTCAGCACGAACGCGACGCCGAGCGCCACGTTGACCCAGCTCTCCGCCGTACGACCGTCGCCGAAGCCGAGGTAGTAGGCGAGCCCGTGGTCGTCGTCGGTCTCGGGGATGAATCGCTGCCAGAACCAGTAGGTCAGGCCACCGGCCGCGCCCGCCCACCAGGCGAGCGTGACACCGAACGCGATCGTCCCGGTGACCAGCCCCACCAGCGCCCAGACCACGTCGAGCCACGACTGCGCGTCCCGCAGCGGCGTGAGCTGCCGCCGCCAGAACCCGTCGCCGGAGCGCGGGCAGAGGTACGACGGGGTCGCGGCGCGCCGGCCGAGCATCCCCTCCATCCGGATCCGCTCGAAGCGCGCGAAGCCCCGGGCCACCATCACTCCGAGCGAGATCAGCAGGACGCCGCCGATGAAGATCGACAGCGCCACCCCGAGCGCGAGATCCACGACGATGACCACGAAGCCGACCAGCGCGATCGGGAACGCCGACAGCGAGTAGCCGCTCTCGTAGAGCACGCGCCGCAGCCCGCGCGGGCGCAGGGGGGCGGTCGCGGCGGGCGTCGTGGTTGTCATCGCCTCGGGTGGGTACACCGTCTGTGTCATGCCTCAGACGCTAGGAATCACGGGACTTCTGCACGATCCTGCCAGCCCGACGGTCGTGGTCGGGCCAGCCCGACACTTTCGGGCACCACTAGGGTGAGGGGCGTGTCCACCGCTGGCGGAGCAGACCTGGTCATCGTCGCGAACCGACTGCCGGTCGACCGGGTCGAGAACCCCGACGGGTCGCCCGGCTGGCGCCCCTCACCGGGAGGACTGGTCTCCGCGCTGGAGCCGGTGATGCGCGCCAACGACGGCACCTGGATCGGCTGGCCCGGCGGCACCGACACCGGCCTCGAGCCGTTCGAGGCCGACGGCCTCGACCTGGTGCCGATGTCGATGGCGCCCCAGGAGGTCGAGGAGTTCTACGAGGGCTTCTCCAACGCGACCCTGTGGCCGCTCTACCACGACGTCGTCGCCAAGCCGGAGTTCCACCGCGAGTGGTGGGACACCTACGTCGCGGTCAACCGTCGGTTCGCCGAGCGCGCTGCCGAGGTGGCGGCGGAGGCGGCGACCGTGTGGGTGCACGACTACCAGCTCCAGCTGGTGCCGGCGATGCTCCGCGAGCTGCGGCCAGACCTGCGGATCGGGTTCTACCTGCACATCCCGTTCCCGCCGGCCGAGCTCTTCCAGCAGCTGCCGTGGCGCCGGCAGCTCCTCGAGGGCCTGCTCGGTGCGGACCTCGTCGGGTTCCAGCTCAGCGGCGCCGCCCAGAACTTCGTCCGCCTCGTCCGTCAGCGCGTCGGCCACAAGACCCATCGCGACCTGATCTACCTCGCCGACGGCCGGACCGTGCGCGCCAAGGCGTTCCCGATCTCGATCGACTCCGCCGGCTACGAGGAGCTGGCCCGGTCCCAGGAGGTCGCCGCGCGCGCGGAGGAGATCCGCGAGGCGCTCGGCAACCCCCGCAAGATCTTCCTGGGCGTCGACCGGCTCGACTACACCAAGGGCATCTACGCGCGGCTGCGCGCGTTCGCCGAGCTGATGCACGACGGCCGGCTCGACGTCGAGGACGCGGTGTTCGTCCAGGTCGCCACGCCCTCGCGGGAGCAGGTCGAGCAGTACCGCATCCTGCGTGACGACATCGAACGGCTGGTGGGCCGCATCAACGGCGACCTGGGCAAGATCGGCCAGCCGGCGATCCACTACCTGCACGCGTCGTACCCGCGCGAGGAGATGGCGGCCTTCTTCCGTGCTGCCGACATCATGGTGGTCACCCCGCTGCGCGACGGAATGAACCTGGTCGCCAAGGAGTACGTCGCCTGCCGCTTCGACAACGACGGCGCGCTCGTGCTCTCCGAGTTCGCCGGCGCCGCCGACGAGCTGCGCCAGGCGTGGCTGATCAACCCCTACGACATCAACGGCATGAAGTCCGCGCTGCTCGACGCCTACGGCGCCGAGGACCGCGAGCTGACCCGGCGGATGAAGGCGATGCGCAAGCAGGTGATGGAGCACGACGTCGGCGCCTGGGCCGAGAGCTTCCTCACCGAGCTCGGCGCGGTGCGGCCCTCGCACGGCAAGAGCGTCCGGCCCGCCCGGCGGTCCTGACGGAGGCGCGACCCCGGTAGGTTCGAGGCCATGGACCTGCTGCCGAAGCCGGACCAGGTGGTCACGGCGGCCGCCAACCTCGCACGCCTGCTGGTGTACGGCGGGCTCGCCGACCTGCGTCCGATGGCGCGCACGCTGGTCGACGAGGGCACGCTGCGCGAGGTCTACCACTACCGCCCCGCACCCGAGACCGAGCAGCGGGGCGACCCGGTGCTGCTGGTCACGCCCCTCGCCGCGCCCGCGACGTGCTTCGACCTGCGCCGGGGCGGCTCACTGGTCGAGCACCTGGTCGCCGGCGGGCGGCCCACCTACCTCGTCGAGTACGGCGCCGTCTCCTTCCGCGACCGCTCGCTCGGGCTCGAGCACTGGGTCGAGCAGGTCGCGCCGACGGCGATCCGCGAGGTGTCCCGGCACGCGGGCGGGCGGCCGGTGCACGTGGTGGGATGGAGCCTCGGCGGCATCTTCGCGATGCTCGCGGCCGCCGCCTCCCGCGACCTGCCGCTCGCGTCGCTCTCGGTGCTCGGATCGCCGGTCGACGTGACGAGGGTGCCGCTCGTCGCGCCGCTGCGCCCCCTGCTGACCGCAGCGGACTGGCCGGGGCTCGTCACGCGCACCTACCGCGCCCTCGGCGGGGCGCCGCCGCTGGTGGGCTGGGCCTTCCAGCTCGCCTCCGTCCAGAAGCTCGTCACCAAGCCGCTCGCGATCGCCGTCCACCTCGACGACGCCGAGTGGCTGGCACAGGTCGAGGCCGTGGACCGCTTCACCGCCGCGATGACGGCCTACCCCGGCCGCAGCTTCGGGCAGCTCTACCACCGCTTCGCCCGGGGCAACGCGCTCTCGTCCGGCACCGTGGAGCTGGGCGACCACCCGGTGTCGCTGTCGGCGATCACGGCCCCGACGCTGGTCTTCGCCGGCGCCACCGACGGGATCGCGCCGGTCGCCGCGGTGCGGGCGGTGCTGCCTCTCCTCTCCGGGTCATGCGAGGTGCGGTTCGAGATCGTGCCCGGCGGTCACCTCGGGATGCTCGCCGGCCGCGCCGCCCGCGAGACCACGTGGCAGGTGCTCGACGAGTGGTTCGCGCAGTGGGACGGACCGCGACGGCGTACGACGAAGCGGTCGCCCGCGAAGAAGGCGGCCACCAAGGAGCCGGCCGCGACGAAGGCGGACGACATCGGCGCGAACCCGCGGCGCCGCTACTCCTCGGCCGGATCGCGCGCGCTGTCCCGCTGACCCGGCTAGCCTCCGGTCATGCCAGCCACCGTCTCGTCCGGGACCAGCCTCCCGCGCGGGGTGCGGGTGGGCTACGGCTCGGGCTCCGTCGCCACCGGCGCCTTCGGCACCGTGCCGGGCCTGATGCTGCTGCCCTACCTCACCGACAGCCTGGGCATCGCCGCCGTCGTCGCCGGCTTCATCGTCTTCCTGCCCAAGGCGTGGGACGTGGTCCTGAACCCGATCGCCGGCCGGGCCAGCGACCGCTCCGTCGACCCGCGTGGCCCACGGCGTCCGTGGCTGCTGCGCGCCGGCGTCGCGCTCGCGGGCGGCTTCGCGCTCCTCTTCGCGGCGCCCGAGATGGCGACCGGGCTCGAGGCGCTGTGGGTGCTGGTGCTGTTCCTGGCCTGCGCGACGGCGTACGCGTTCTTCCAGGTGCCGTACGTCGCGATGCCCGCGGAGATGACCTCGTCCTACGACGAGCGCACCCGGCTGATGACCTGGCGGGTCGCGATCCTCGCGTTCACCATCATGCTGGCCGGCGCGTCCGCGCCGGCGATCCGCGACGCCGTCGGTGGCCGCGACGGCTACCGCGTGATGGGTCTGGCGATGGCCGTCATCATCCTGGTCGGCGTCGTCAGCGCGTACGTCGGCACCCGCCGCGCCCCGATCGCCGCACCCCAGCCGGGTGCCGGCAGCCTGCGCGACCAGCTGCGCATCGTCGCGCGCGCCCGCGACTTCCGCTGGCTGCTGACCTGCTTCGTCGTCCAGGCGCTCGCGACCGGATGCATGCTGGCCGGCGTCGACTACCTGGCCTCCGACGTGCTCGGCAGCGACGGCGCGGCCACGCTGCTCTTCGTCTGCTTCGTGGGGCCCGCCCTGCTGCTCACGCCGGCCTGGTCGGCGATCGGCACCCGGGTCGGCAAGAAGCGCGGCTACGTGGCGAGCTCGGCCATCCTCGCCGCCGGCGCACTGGGCGCCGTGACCGCGCAGTCTGCGCCCGCCGCGGTCGTCTACCTCGCCGTGGTGCTCGTGGGGGTCGGGTACGCCGGATGCCAGGTCTTCCCGATGGCGATGCTGCCCGACGCCGCGGCCGTCGACGCTCGCCGCACCGGCTCCAACCGGGCCGGCGTCTACACCGGCGTGTGGACCGCGGGCGAGACCCTGGGGCTGGCCCTCGGTCCCGGCGTCTACGCGCTGGTGCTGGCGATCGGCGGCTACCGGTCGTCGACGGACGGCGACGCGGTCCAGCCCGACTCGGCGCTCACCGCGATCACGCTCGGCTTCTCGCTGCTGCCGGCCGCGCTGATCCTGCTCAGCCTGGTCTGGCTGCGCCGCTACTCCCTGACCTCCCACGACGTCGACGGCACCCGGGATGAGAGCGTGACGGCGTGAACCAGCCCGGGACCGACGCCCTCGACCGCCTTCTCCGGATGCAGGCCGCGGACCTGCCCGTGCACGGCGGACGCACCCTCGCCTACGTCTACGACTCCGGGCTCCCCGACGTGGACCGCATCGGCCGCGAGGCCGTCGCGGCGTACGCCGGCTCCAACGGGCTGGACCCGACGGCGTTCCCCAGCCTGCTGCAGATGGAGAACGACCTGGTCGGCTTCGCGGCAGACCTGCTGGACGCGCCCGACACCGTCGTGGGCACCGTGACGTCCGGCGGTACCGAGTCGTGCCTGCTGGCGGTGCAGGGCGCGCGCGACAGCCGTCCCCGGGTCGACCGGCCGCGCATGGTCGTGCCGTCGACCGTCCACGCCGCGTTCCTCAAGGCCGCGCACTACTTCGGCGTCGAGGCCGTGGTCGTCCCGGTCGGCGCCGACTTCCGCGCCGACCCGACGGCGATGCTCGACGCGATCGACGCCGACCCCGACCGAACGGTGCTCGTGGTCGTCTCCGCCCCGTCGTACGCGCACGGCGTGGTGGACCCGGTCGCCGCCATCGCGCCGGCCGCTGCCGCGCGCGGGATCCGCTGCCACGTCGACGCGTGCATCGGCGGCTGGGTGCTGCCGTACGCCGCGCGGCTCGGCCGGGAGGTGCCACCCTGGACGTTCGCCGTGGAGGGCGTCACGTCGATCTCGGTCGACCTGCACAAGTACGCCTACGCACCCAAGGGCACGTCGCTGCTGCTGCACCGGACGCCGGGGCACCGCAGGCCGCAGTACTTCGCCCACGCCGACTGGCCGGGCTACACGATGCTCAACTCGACGATGCAGTCGACGAAGTCGGGCGGCCCCCTGGCCGGTGCGTGGGCCGTGGTGCAGTCGCTGGGTGACACGGGCTACGAGCTCCTTTCCCGAGAGGTCTTCGAAGCCGTCGACGCGATCGTCGCAGGCAGCACCGACATCGCCGGGATCAGCGTCCTGACGCCACCCGACTCGACGCTGGTGGCGCTCGGCACCGACGACACCTGCGACCCGTTCACGGTCTGCGACGAGATGGCCGCACGCGGGTGGTACGTCCAGCCGCAGATGTCCTACGACGACCGACCCGCCACCATCCACCTCTCGGTGAGCGCCGCGACCCTGTCGGGCGTCGACGACCTCCTCGCCGCCCTGCGCCAGTCGGTGGCGGCCGCCGCGGCGGCCGGACCGGTGACGGTCGACGCGGACGTCGCGGCCTTCATCGAGGCGCTCGACCCGACCGCGTTGACCGACGCCGACTTCGACGGACTGCTCGTCGCGGCGGGGCTCGTCGGCGACCCGACCGGCGGGGCCGACCTCACCCTCCCCGACCGGATGGCCGACGTCAACGCGATGCTCGACCTCGCCTCCCCGCGGATGCGCGAGGCGCTGTTGGTGGCGTTCCTCGACCGGCTGCAACGGCCGACGCGCTGAGAGCTTCGTCGGCCGACCGGCGAGACTCCGTCGACAGCGCTACCGCCGCGCGCCCTGCGCGGCGGACGCGAGCACGCTCTCCAGCGAGTAGGTGCCCGCGTCGGTGCCGAGGCCCCTCGCCACCTCTGCGGCGACGGCGCAGCCCAGCGACGCGGCGCCGCGCAGGTCACGGTCGAGAGACAGCCCGCGCAGGAAGCCGGCCGAGAACGCGTCGCCGCACCCCGTCGTGTCCACCACGTCCACGGCGTACGCCGGCACCTCGACCACCTCGTCGGCGGTCACGACCAGCGCGCCCGCGGAGCCCCTCGTCACCGCCACGCAGCCGGCGCCCGCGTCGACCAGCGCGCGGGCACCGTCGGCCAGTGAGGTGGCGCCGGTGAAGCCGAGCACCTGCTCGTCGTTCGGCAGCAGGTAGTCGGTGTGCGGCAGGGCGTCGGCGATCCACGCCAGCAGGTCCGGGTCGCCCGGGGCGAGCACGTCGAGCGAGGTGACCGGTCCGATCGACCGCGCGTGCGCGAGCAGCCTCGCCGCCGCCTCCCCGCCGAGGAACTCCGGTCCGCCCAGGTGCAGGTGACCGATCCCGTCGAGCCGGTCGAGCGGCAGGTCGTCGAGCGTGAACGCACCGTTGGCGCCGATGCAGTGCCACGCCGGTCGGTCGCCGTTCGGGCGCACCGGGAGCACCGACGCCGAGGTCTGCTGCTCCCGCTTGCGCACCAGGCCCGAGACGTCGACGCCCTCACGCCCCAGCAGGGCCAGGAGCGCGTCGGCGATCGGGTCGGTGCCGACGGCGCCGTACGACCACACCTCCGCGCCCAGCCGGCTGAGCACGAGCGCCGTCCCGCCCGCCGTGCCCGCCGCGGACATCCGGATCGTGTCGACGAGCTGGCCGTCGGAGCCGCCCGGGATCGACCCGATGCCGATCACGTGCATGTCGAGCACGTGCACGCCCACCGCGGCCACCCGCATGCCGGGCACGGGAGTGCGCATCAGCCCTCGCCGAGCGGCCCGTAGTTGCGCACCATCGCGGCCATCACCACCGCCGCCTGCTGGTCGTCGCTCAGCGCCCGCGGCGTGCCGAGCGCGGTCGCGCGGTGGTGCAGGGCGGCCAGCCACTCCAGGAGGTAGGCGTTCTCCACCGCCTCGTCGAGATGACGCCCGATCGCCACCGCGCCGTGGCTGGCCATCAGGGCCGCCTTGCGGCCGACCAGGGCGGCGCGCACGTGCCCCGCGAGCTCCTCGGTGCCGAACGTCGCGTACGGCGCCACCCGCACCGCCCCGCCGAGGAGCAGCTGCTGGTAGTGAATGACGGGCAGCTCGTCGAGGACACAGGCGATCGCCGTGCAGTACGGCGCGTGGGTGTGCACGATCGCGGCCACCCGATCGGCAGCGTGGTCGGCGTACACGCCGATGTGGAGGTCGAGCTCTGAGGTGGGCGTGAGGTCGCCCGCCACGACGGCGCCGTCGAGGTCGACGACCGTGACGTCCTCGAGGCGGCACCTCGCGAGCACGATCCCGCTCCCGGTGACCGCGACGAGGCCGCCCCGCCGGGCGCTGACGTTGCCGGCGGCGCCGGCGAGCAGTCCGACCTCGGCCAGCCGGAGGGCCGCCTCGGCGACCTCGGTTCGCAGCGCGGTGAGATCGGGTGGTGCGGATCCGGCTGCCACGGCTGCTCCTCGACGTCGTTGGTCCGAGAGGTCGTGCGCCGATCGTAGTGGCAGACGCGCTTCCGCATACCCCACCGGCCGCCGCATCGTTGGGACTGCGTCCGCCCGGCCCCGAGGAGCGCTCATGGGCCACCAGTCCTGACCCGTCGGCTGCTGCTGGGGAGCGCCTCCCTCGGCGCGCTGGCGGCCACCACCGACGGGCTCCACGCCGCGGTCGCGGCCCGCACCCTGCAGGGCACGCTGCCCGGCGACGTCGACGCCGTCGTGGTCGGCGGCGGCATCTCCGGGCTGGTCGCGGCCCGCGACCTGGCCGACCGCGGCCACGACGTTCTCCTCGTCGAGGCGCGCGACCGGGTCGGCGGGCGCGTGCTCAACCACGAGCTGCGCACCGGCGCCGCCGTGATCGAGTCGGGCGGCGCGTTCGTCGGCCCGACCCAGGACCACATCCTCGCGCTCGCCGACGAGCTGGGGGTCGCGACGTTCCCCGAGCACAACGAGGGCCGCAGCGTCTACGTCTCCTCGCTGCTCGGGCGCAGCGAGTACTCCGGCACCGTCCCGCCGGACCCGACCATCCCCCTCGACTCCGCGCTGCTGCTGGCGCGCGTCGACAACATGGCGGCGGGCATCGACGTCTCCGCACCGTGGTCGCACCCCAGGGCCGCCGCGTGGGACGCGATGAGCCTGGGCAAGTTCATCCGTCGCAACACCGTCAACTCCCGCGGTGTCGGCAACCTGATCGAGTCCTGGACGCAGCCGGGCTTCGGCGCCGACCCCGGCCGTTCTGGCGCGACGCCGGGCTCAACGGGTTCGGCATCATCGACTCGGGAGCCGCCCGCGTCGTCTTCGACAACTCCCCGCCCGAGGGATCGCCCGGCGTGCTGCTCGCGTTCGTCGGCGGCTCGACGTGGCGCACCTACGGACCGATGTCCGCCGACCGGCGGCGTCTGGCCGTGCTCGAGGGGTTCGCGGCGATGTTCGGCGAGCAGGCACTGCACCCGGTCGAGTACGTCGAGCACGACTGGACCGCGGAGAGCTGGACCCGCGGCGGGCCGACGGCCTTCCACGCGCCGGGCACGCTGACGGCGTTCGGCTCCGCGATCCGGCGCCCGTTCGGCCGGGTCCACTGGGCGGGCACCGAGACCTCGACGTACTGGAGCGGCTACATGGACGGCGCGGTGCGGGCCGGCGAGCGGGTCGCGGCGGAGGTGGCGCGCCACCTCTGAGGAGGCTCGATAGCCTCACGGTCCATGAGCGCTCTCGCGGGACTCGTCGACAAGGGCCTGATGGCGCCGGACTGGGCCGAGGCGCTGGCGCCGGTCGACGAGCAGATCGCCGTGATGGGTCGCTTCCTGCGCGAGGAGCTGGCCGCGGGACGGGGCTACCAGCCCAGCGGAGACCGGGTGTTCCGGGCGTTCGAGCGACCGCTGAGCCGGGTGCGGGTGCTGATCGTGGGTCAGGACCCCTACCCGAACCCGCAGCACCCGATCGGACTGAGCTTCGCCGTACGCCGCGACGTGTGGCCGCTGCCGCCGAGCCTGGTCAACATCTACCAGGAGCTGCGCGACGACCTCGGCGTCATGCCACCGCGACACGGCGACCTCACGGCCTGGGCCGACCAGGGCGTCATGCTGCTCAACCGGAGCCTGACCGTGCGGCCCGGCGCCTCGAACAGTCACCGCGGTCGGGGCTGGGAGCCCGTCACCGACCGGGCGATCGCGGCGCTCGCGGCGCGCGGCGGTCCCTGCGTGGCGATCCTGTGGGGGGCCGACGCCCGCAAGCTCAAGCCGCTGCTCGACCCGATCCCGGCCGTCGAGTCCGTCCACCCGTCGCCGCTCTCGGCGTACCGCGGCTTCCTCGGCTCCCGGCCCTTCAGCCGCGTCAACGCGATGCTCGTCGAGCAGGGCGGCGCCGCCGTCGACTGGAGGTTGCCCGTGGATTAAAGTTGAATCTTGGACGATTATGGCGGCATGACTGACCGGATGCCCGCGCTCTACATCGGCCACGGCGCCCCGCCGCTCCTCGACGACCCGACGTGGTCCGGGCAGCTCGCGGCGTGGGCGCAGGACCTGCCCCGGCCGCGGGCGATCCTGATCGTCAGCGCCCACTGGGAGTCCGCGCCGGTCATGCTCTCCGCGAGCCGCGCTCCCCTGGTCTACGACTTCGGCGGCTTCGACCCGAAGTACTACCGGATGACCTACGACACCCCCGACGCCACCGCGCTCGCCGAGCGCGTCGCCGCGATGATGCCGGCCTCGGAGCCCGTGCACCGGCACGGCAGCCGCGGGCTCGACCACGGCGCGTGGGTCCCGCTGCGGATCATGTACCCCGAGGCCGACGTCCCCGTGCTGCAGATGTCGCTGCCCACCCACGACCCCGTGCGGCTGCTCGCGCTCGGCGAACGGCTGCGCCCGCTGCGCGACGAGGGCGTGCTGATCATCGGCTCCGGCTTCCTCACCCACGGCCTGCCGTTCCTCACCGAGTGGCGCATCGACGCCGCCGTGCCGGGCTGGTCGCACGACTTCGACGCCTGGGCCGCCGACGCGCTGGCCCGCGGCGACGTCGACGCACTCGCCGACTACCGCGGCCGGGCGCCCGGCCTTCCCTACGCGCATCCGACCGTCGAGCACTACACGCCGTTGTTCGTCACCCTCGGCGCCGCCACCGACCCCGAGTCACCCGGACTCCAGGTCATCGACGGCTTCTGGATGGGGCTGTCGAAGCGATCGCTCCAAGTGGCCTGAGGTCGAGTCGGGACTTCTCGACGGTCGAATCGGGAGTTGTGACGGTCGAGTCCGGAGGAAAGTCCAGACTCAACCGTCAGAAGTCCCGACTCAACCGACCCAGAACGTGTCGTGGCGCAGCATGAACTCCGCGCGCTGCTCCTCGGTCATCTGCTCGCCGCGGGCGAGCGTCTCGAAGTAGTCCTCGCGCGGGCCACCGGGGGCGAACATCAGCAGCATCGACGCACCCCCGCTGCCCCGGAAGCCGTGCAGGCCGCCCTCGGGCACGTAGAGGAAGTCCCCGGAGCGCGCGGTGACCCACGCGCGCCCGTCGTAGAGCCTCACCTCGCCGGAGAGCACGTAGAACTGCTCGGAGATCGCGCGGTGGAAGTGCGGGTCCGGGCCGGTCTCCGTCTCGCCGAACGTCCAGCGGTAGAGCCCGAAACGCCCGGCCGTCTGGTCTCCGGTGGCGACGTATTCGCACGTGCCGCCGTTGCGATAGGTGATGTCGGGCGGCTCGTCGCCCCGGCGTACCCACGCCGAGACCTCACCGCCCTCGCCGTGGTAGGTGTCGGGCGGGTAGGCGCGCGGGAGCGACATGCACCCAAACCTACGTGTGGCTTCGAGACCGGCGCCAGCGCGCCTTTCCTCAACCACCGACCACGAAGCGGCTAGCGGATGCCGGTCTTCCGCATCATTTTCAGGCCGCCGAGCATCCCCTTGACGTACTGGTCGTGGTCCTGGCCCCTCCTTGCACCCATCACCTGCTTCTTGAGCACGGCGAGCTGCTGCACGTCGGTGTACTTGAGCAGGCCCTGGTCGCCGTGCCGCGCGCCGACGCCCGACTGCTTCACGCCGCCGGAGGGCGTGCCCTTGGACGCGAACGCCGTGGCGAGGATGTCGTTGACGTTGACGTTGCCCGACTGGATCCGCCGGCCAACCCGGCAGGCGTGGGCGAGGTCGCCGCCCCAGACCGACGCGTTGAGGCCGTAGTCGGTGTGGTTGGCGAGCTCGATCGCCTCGTCGACGGTGCGGTAGCGGTGCAGCGCGACGACCGGGCCGAAGGTCTCGGTGACGCCGGCGAGCATGTCCTTGGTGACGCCCTCCAGGATGGTCGGCTCGAAGAACGCCGGGCCGAGGTCGGGCCGCGGCCTGCCGCCCGCGAGCACGCGGGCGCCGCGGGCGACGGCGTCGTCGACGTGCGCCTTCATGCGGTCCAGGTGGTCGGGCGAGACCAGCGAGCCCACGTCCGGGCCGAAGTCGTACGTCGCGCCGAGGACGAGGCGCTCGGTCGCGGCGACGAACCGGTCGCGGAACTCGTCGTACCGCGACTCGGGCAGGTACATCCGCTCGATGTGCATGCAGATCTGGCCGGTGTTGCCGAAAGCGCCGAAGATCGCGCCCTGCACGACGTCGTCGAGGTCGGCGTCCTCGAGCACGATCATGGGGTTCTTGCCGCCGAGCTCGAGGCAGCAGCCGATCAGGTTGCGCCCGGCGCGCTCGCCGATGACCCGTCCGGTCGCGGTCGACCCGGTGAACATCACGTAGTTGGCGTTGTCGACCAGCGTCGGGCCGACCTCCGGGCCCTCACCGCATACGACCTGGAAGAGACCGCGGGGCAGGCCGGCCTCCTCGAGCATCTGGACGCCGTAGAGCGGCGACAGCGCGGTCTTGTTGTCGGGCTTGAGCACGATCGCGTTGCCGGCCATCAGCGCCGAGATCGAGTCGGAGATACCGGTGGCGAAGGGGAAGTTCCAGGGCGCGATGATGCCGACCACGCCCTTGGGCTGGCGGATCTCGGTGGACGTCGAGAGCACCGGGATCGGTCCGCCGCGCTTGACCGGCTTGAGCAGGCGCGGGGCCCGCTTGAGGTAGTGGCTCATCACCATCACCGGGTCACAGGTCTCCTCGATCGCCATCCGGCGGTTCTTGCCGCTCTCCGCCTGGATCAGGTCGGCGGTGGTGTGCGCGCGCTCGATGAACAGCGCGTGCGCGCGCTTGAAGACGGCGAGCCGCTTCCGCAACGGCCAGGCCGCCCACTCCGACTGCGCGGCCCGCGCGGCCGCGAAGGCCCGCTCGATGTCGGCCGGGGTCGACTGCGGCAGCTCGACGAGCAGGTCCCCGGTGTAGACCTCGGTCAGCTTCCAGGTCGCTCCGTCACCGGCGGGTACGCGGGCGACCAGGCCCCGGAGGAAGTCGTCGGTCAGGGAGGCGGGTCGCTGCAGTGACATGTCATGCCCTCCGCTCGTTGCGGCCGAGCACGAGGTCGGCCCCGCGCTCTCCGATCATGATGGCGGGTGCGTTGGTGTTGCCGCCGGTGATCGACGGTATGACCGAGGCGTCGCAGACCCGGAGGCCCTCGACCCCGCGGACCCGGAGGTCGGGGGTGACGACGGCGAGCTCGTCGACGCCCATCCGGCACGTGCCGACGCCGTGGTAGACCGACGTGGCTCGGTTGAGGATCGCCTGCCGCAGCTCGGGTCCGCGTACGCCGGCGCCGGGGTGGATCTCCTCCCTGACCGAGCCGCCGAACGCCGGGCCGGCCATGATCTCCCGCACCATCTCCGAGCCCTCGGCCAGCACGTCGAGGTCGGTCTGGTCGGCGAGGTACTGGAAGTCGATCAGCGGCTGCGCGGTGGGATCGGCCGATGCGAGGCGCAGCGTGCCCCGGCTCCGGGGGTAGATCAGCGTGGCGAGGACCGTCAGCGCCGTCCGAGGATCGACGTCGTGGCGGATCGGCGCGTCCTGGTTGGGCGACACGTAGGCCCACGGCAGCAGGTGCAGCTGCAGGTCCGGGACGTCGGTCGCCTGCGACGTACGCACGAAGGCCACCGACTCGAAGACCGAGTTGGCCAGGAAGGAGCGTCCCGGTCGCACCGTCTCGGCCAGGACTCCCCTGGCGAAGAACAGCGCGTTGCCCTTCATCCGCGACGACGTCGCGTGGAAGGTCAGCGCATGGAAGAGGTGATCGTGCAGGTTGTCGCCGACCGGCAGGTCCGCGACGACCTCGATGCCGTGGTCGCGCAGGTGCTGCGCGTGGCCGACACCGGAGAGCATCAGCAGCTGTGCCGAGCCGACGAAGCCGGCCGAGAGGACGACCTCCTTGCCCGCGCGGACGACGCGCCGCGACCCGTCCTTGTCGGTCACCTCGACGCCGGTCGCCCGACCGCCCTCGATCACGACCTTGCGCACCAGCACCTCGCTCTGCAGCTCCAGCGTGCGAGGCGCGAGGTGGTGGAGGTAGCCGCGGGACGCGGAGTAGCGCAGGCCGCCCGCGGCGTTCTGCTGCATCCGGCTCACGCCCTCCTGGGAGGCGGCGTTGTAGTCGTCGAGCACCGGCACGTCCAGCGCCTGGGACGTCGCCTCGAGGAACTGCAGCGTGCCATCCTGCGGCGCCGCGTTGCGGGTCACCTTGATCGGGCCGCCGGCGCCCCGGAACTCGTTGGCGCCGTCCTCGAAGTCCTCCATCCGGCGGTACGCCGCGTTGACCTCGTCGGCCGACCACCCGGTGCAGCCCGCCGCCGCCCAGGCGTCGAAGTTGGCGCGGTTGCCGCGCACGTAGACCATGCCGTTGATCGAGCTCGAGCCACCGACGACCTTGCCGCGCGGCACCGGCATGGTGCGGTCGAGGAGGTGCTTCTGCGGGGTGGAGTAGAGGCCCCAGTCGACGCGCCGCTTGAGCTTGGGCTCGGCGTGCATCGGCCCGATCATGCCGGGCTTCCGCACCAGGTACTGGTCGTCGCTCTTGCCGGCCTCGAGCACGATCACGCTGGCTCCGGACTCCGCGAGCCTGCCGGCGATGGCCGCTCCCGAGCTGCC
This sequence comes from Nocardioides sp. YIM 152315, assembly GCF_029210375.1. Lineage (GTDB taxonomy): Bacteria > Actinomycetota > Actinomycetes > Propionibacteriales > Nocardioidaceae > Nocardioides. The sequence goes on from NZ_JARGER010000038.1 coordinate 159,645, forward strand.
GGAGCCCACCACGACGTAGTCGGCTTCGCTTGCGTACGACGGCTTCCGGCCCACTGCCCACCCCTGCTTACATACCGAGAGAATGTCAACCCGCCGACTGTAACAAGTTCTAGTTTGCTCGTACAGAGCCGCGCGGCGAGGATCGGCCCGTGAAGATCCTCTCGATCCAGTCCTCGGTCGCCTACGGCCACGTCGGCAACTCCGCCGCGGTCTTCCCGCTGCAGCGGCTCGGGCACGAGGTCTGGCCGGTGCTCACCGTGCACTTCTCCAACCACACCGGGTACGGCGCGTGGCGCGGGCCGCTGCTCGCACCCGAGGACGTCCGCGAGGTGATCGCGGGCATCGGCGACCGCGGCGTGCTCGGCGAGGCCGACGCCGTGCTGTCCGGCTACCAGGGCGACCCGGCCGTCGGCGGGATCATCCTCGACGCCGTCGCCCGGGTGAAGGAGCTGAACCCCGACGCGGTCTACTGCTGCGACCCGGTGATGGGCGACGTCGGGCGCGGGATGTTCGTGCGACCGGGCATCCCGGAGTTCATGCGCGACACCGTCGTGCCGCGGGCCGACATCGTCACGCCCAACCACTTCGAGCTCGACTTCCTCGCCGGTCGCGGGACGACGTCGCTCGCCGAGGTGCTGGAGGCCGCGGACCAGGTGCGCGACCGCGGCCCTCGCGACGTGCTCGTCACGAGCGTGGTGCACGGGGACGTCCCCGCCGACCGGATCGACATGGTCGCCGTGTCCGCCGACGGAGCCTGGGCGGTCGAGACGCCGCTGCTGCCGATCACCCCCAACGGCGGCGGCGACGTCACCGCCGCCCTCTACCTGGCCCACCTGAGCACGACCGGCTCCGCGCCCACCGCCCTCGCCCGGACCGCCTCGTCGGTGTTCGCCGTCTTCGAGCGGACGCATCGGGCCGGCACCCGCGAGCTCCAGCTCGTCGCCGCCCAGGACGCGATCGCCGAGCCGCCGATGGGCTTCGAGGTGCGGCGGCTGCGCTGAGGTCCGGCCGGCCGGCCGTTTCATCACGGGGTGCAGGCGAGCCTGCGCCTCCCACGTCGAACCGGCCGAGGGAAGCGACGCTTCGACGTCATCCCTTGATGAAGCCGCGCCCCCAGAGAACCGACAGAGCCGCGTGACGGGATCGAACCGACGACCTTCCGTTTACAAGACGGATGCTCTACCAGCTGAGCTAACGCGGCGTCGCCGCCCCAGGAGACGGCGCGGGCACATGTTACGGGGCCCGGAGTCGCTCAGCTCATCCCGCCGTCGTGGGCGATCACGGCGCCGGTGATCATCCGGGCGGCCGGAGAGGCGAGCCAGACGATGGTCTCGCCGATCTCGGCGGGCTTGATGGCGCCGCCGGGCAGCATCATCATCAGCCGGTCCGCGACCCGGGTGTCGAGGTCGTCGGTGATCTTGTGGAAGACCTGCTCGACGATCGGGGTGTCGACGGTGCCGGGGCAGATGGCGTTGACCCGGATGCCCTCCGGCGAGAGCTCGAGCGCGAGCGACTTCGTCAGCTGGGTGAGTCCGCCCTTGGCGGCGGCGTACGCCGTGGCGTAGGGCTGCGGCGCGTTGCCGGCGACCGACGAGACGTTGACGATGGTGCCGCGGCAGGCGCGCAGGTGCGGCAGGGCTGCCTGCATGAGGAAGAACGGGCCCTTGAGGTCGACCGCGTGCACGCGGTCCCACTCCTCCTCGGTCACGGTCTCGATGCGGCCGAACTGCACGATGCCCGCCACGTTCGCCAGCACGTCGATGCGGCCGTCGGCGGCGCACCTCGAGATCGCCGCGTCGACGGCGGCCCTGTCGCCGACGTTGCACTCGACGTACGTGACACCGTCGGGGACGGTGGGGTTGATGTCGAGCCCGTGGACGGTGTCGCCGAGGTCGCGGAAGAGCTCCGCGGCGGCGTACCCGATCCCGGACGCTGCTCCGGTGATGACGACGACACGACTGCCGGGCGGGTTGGTCTGCTGCACGAGCGGGAGGCTACTGGAACAGGTTCTATCGGGGCCAACTTGAAGGATGCTTGAAGTTCGGCGAGGGTGGGGGGCATGACCCAGCTGACCATCGGCCACCTGGCGGAGCGCGCGGGCGTGGCGACCTCGGCCATCCGGTTCTACGAGTCCCGCGGGCTGATCTCGTCGGTGCGCACGGCGGGCAACCAGCGCCGCTACGCGCAGTCGACGCTGCGGCGGATCGCGTTCATCCGGACGGCCCAGCGCGTCGGGCTCTCCCTCGACGAGATCGGCGCGGCGCTGGCGACGCTTCCCGACGGCCGGACGCCGACGAAGTCCGACTGGCACCGGCTGAGCAAGGCCTGGCGGCCGCGGCTCGACGAGCAGATCGAGCGGATCGAGCGGCTGCGCGACCGGCTCGACAGCTGCATCGGCTGCGGCTGCCTGAGCCTGAAGACCTGCGCGCTGAGCAACCCCGGCGACGAGGCGGGCGAGTGGGGCACCGGCGCGGTGTTCCTCGAGCCGAGCGGGGCCGACCGGTGACGCTCCTGCGCGAGCCGCACCACGACGGCTCCCCGACGTACGTCAGCGACGAGGCACCGGCGCCCGGCTCCGTCGTGACGGTCCGGCTGCGCACCGACCCCGCCGACCCCGTCGACCGGGTCTGGGTGCGCACGACGTACGACGAGGAGCCGACCTACCACCCCTGCACGCGCACCGCGGTCGACGACGGGCGCGCCGTCTGGTGGGAGGGCGCGCTGCCGGTGCACAACCCGGTGACGCACTACCGGTTCCTCCTCGCGAGCCCCGAGGACCAGCGCTGGCTGACGGCGGTCGGGACCGTCGAGCACGACCCGCCGGACGCCTTCGACTTCCGGCTCAGCTCCCACGACGCGCCACCCGACTGGGCCCGCGACGCCGTCGTCTACCAGATCTTCCCGGACCGCTTCGCCCGCTCGGCCGCGGCCGACGACCGGGAGGTCCCGGAGTGGGCGGTGCCGGCCGGGTGGGACGACGAGGTGGTGTTCGAGGGCTTCGACCCGCGCACGCCGCTGCAGCTCTACGGCGGCGACCTCGACGGCATCACCGACCACCTCGACCATCTCGCCGAGCTCGGCGTGAGCGTGGTCTACACGACGCCGGTCTTCCCCGGCGAGAGCAACCACCGCTACAACGCCTCGACGTTCGAGGCGGTCGACCCGCTGCTCGGCGGCGACGCGGCGTACGTCCGGCTCGCCGCCGCCGTCCACGACCGCGGCTGGCGGATCCTCGGCGACCTGACGACCAACCACACCGGCGACACCCACGAGTGGTTCGTCGCCGCGCGCGACGTCGAGGGCGCGCCGGCCCGGTCGTTCTACTACTTCCTCCCCGACGGCTCCTACGAGTGCTGGATGGGCTACGGCACGCTGCCGAAGCTCAACCACGCCGACGCCGCGCTGCGCGCCGCCATGGTGGACGGTCCCGAGTCCGTCGTGGCGCGCTGGCTGCGGCCGCCGTACGACCTCGACGGCTGGCGCGTCGACGTCGCCAACATGACCGGTCGCCTGGGTGCGGTCGACGTCAACCACGAGGTCGCCCGCCTGGTCCGTCGTACGGCGCAGGCGGAGCGCCCCGACGCCTTGGTGATCGGCGAGCACAACCACGACGCGTCGGCCGACCTCGACGGCGACGGGTGGCACGGGACCATGAACTACTCGGGCTTCTCCTGGCCGGTCTGGTCCTGGCTGCGAGCCCCGGCCTCGCCGGCGCGGGCCTTCGGACGGCCGGTGCCGGCGCCGCGCCGGCCGGGCGGCAGCGTCGTGCGCAGCCTGCTCGAGTGGCAGGGGCGCTACGGCTGGCGGGCGACCACCTGCTCGTGGAACATCCTCGGCTCCCACGACAGCGCCCGGATCCGCACGGTGGTCGGCGCGGGGGACGTGCACCGGGTCGCGGCAGGGCTGCAGTTCACGCTGCCCGGCGTGCCGATGGTCTTCGCGGGCGACGAGATCGGCCTCGAGGGCGTGCTCGGCGAGGACTCGCGGCGCCCCTTCCCCTGGGACAGCCCGGGCGCCTGGGACGACGAGGCGCTCGCGACGTACGCCGGGCTGGCGCGGCTGCGCCACTCCACCGAGGCCCTGCGCCGCGGCGGACTGCGCTGGGCGCACGTCGACGACGACACGCTCGTCTACCTCCGCGAGCACCCGGCCGGGTCGGTCCTCGTCGCCGCCCGGCGCGCCGCGGCGCCGGCGGTGACGCTCGACGCCGGTCGCCTCGGCTTCGGCGACGGCTCGCTGCTGCTCACCACCGGCGACGACGGCGACCTGGTCGAGCGCGACGGTGTCGTCACGCTGCCGGACGTCGCCGGCCCGACGTTCTCGATGTGGACGCTCTAGCGAAGCTAGCCTGAACGACGTGGCCCTCCGCATCGTCGCCAACCGGCCCGACCCGGCGCTGCTGGCCCTGCCGTGGTCGACGCCGCTGGAGCAGTGGACCGAGCACGTCGTCCCCCTCCCCCGCGGACTGTCGCGCCACGTCGTGCGGATCGTGCGGCTCGGCGAGAACACCTACGCCGTCAAGGAGACCGTGGAGGACATCGCGTTCCGCGAGTACCGGATGCTGCGCGACCTGCAGCGGATCGGGCTCCCCGCGGTCGTGCCGCAGGGCGTCGTCACCGGACGCGTCGACGCCGCCGGCGAGGAGCTGCCGGCGGCGCTGCTCACCCAGCACCTGCAGTTCTCGCTGCCCTACCGCAGCCTCTTCGCCCACGGCCTGACCGCCGACAACCTCCCCTCGCTCATCGACGCGATGGTGGTGCTGCTGGTGCGCCTGCACCTCGCCGACTTCTACTGGGGCGACGTGTCGCTCTCCAACGTGCTGTTCCGCCGCAGCGCCGGCGGCTTCGCGGCGTACCTCGTCGACGCGGAGACCGGCGAGCTCAAGTCGTCACTGTCCGACCGGCTGCGCGAGCACGACCTGACGGTCGCGACCGAGAACATCTTCGCCGAGCTTCTCGACCTCCAGGCCAGCGAGTCCCTCGACCACGAGGTGCGGGCCCACGACATCGTCGAGATGCTGCGCGAGAGGTACGACGCGCTGTGGGCGGAGCTGACCGCGGCCGAGGAGTTCTCCGCGCGCGAGATGTGGCGAATCGAGCAGCGCGTCGAGCGGCTCAACGACCTCGGCTTCGACGTCGACGAGCTCGACATCGTGACCGACTGGGACGGCGACAAGGTGCACATCCAGCCGAAGGTCGTCGAGGAGGGCCACCACCGGCGCGAGCTGCAGGCGCTCACCGGCCTCAACGTCGAGGACGCCCAGGCCCGCCGGATGCTCAACGACATCGCGTCGTTCACCGCCCACCTCGACCTCGGCCGCGAGGACCGCACGCTGGTCGCCAACCGCTGGCTGACACAGGTCTACGAGCCGATCATGGCGATGGTGCCGGCGACCGCCCGCGGCAAGCTCGAGCCCGCGGAGATCTTCCACGAGATCCTCGTGCACCGGTGGTACCTCTCCGAGCGGGCCGGCCACGAGATCGGCATCCTCGACACCGCGCGCGACTACATCGACTCCGTGCTGATGGAGAAGCCCGACGAGAAGGTCGCCGCCGACGACGACTGACGCTCGCGCTCCCGGTGACCGGGACGACCCGCGCCGCGGCGGGCGGCGGCCCTAGCCTCCGTCGTACGACGAACGCCAGGAGGAGCCCATGCCCACGGACCCGTCGGCCGAGCAGCAGGCGATCACGCGCGTGAGCCTTGCCTGGAAGGCCGCCTACAACGACCGCGACCTCGACGCCGTGACCGATCTCTACGCCGCCGAGGCGCTGCTCAGCGCACCCGGTCTGCCGCTGGTCGTCGGCCGGGAGGACATCGCCGGGTTCTTCGCCGAGCGGTTCGGTTCGGGTGCGCCGGCCCTGACCGTCGAGGACGAGCCGTACGGCGAGGTCGTCACCTCGGGCGACCTCGGCTGGCAGTGGCAGACCTACCGGGTGCGCGACCGGGCCGGCGCGGAGGTGGGCTCCGGCCAGCTGCTCACGCTCTTCCGGAGGGTCGACGGCCGGTGGCGGATCGCCGGCGACACCTGGAACGCCGTGGGGCCCGTCAGGGACGGCAGACCCGGCACGGTGTGAGGTGGCCGTTGGCCTCTCCGACGACGCGCAGGTCGTCGCGATGGGCGATGAGCGGGCAGTCGCGGCGGTGGATCGTGGTGCCGTCGCCGGCCGTGACCGGGACGCCGGACACGTCGACGCCGTCGGTGGTCGTCGCGGCGCGCGAGGTCACGTCGGCGAGCACGAGCAGGGTGTCGGCGAGCCGCCGCGCCGACTCGCGGTTGTCCGACGCGATCCTCGCCAGCCAGGCCCCGAAGTAGAGGAACCCGCCGGCGAAGGTCAGGCCCAGGCCGAGCAGGCCGCCCGAGACGAGGTAGGACAGCTGGTCGTACTGGTACGGCGTGTTCGCGGCGCCGTACCAGCCCAGCACGATCACCACGAGGCCGAGCGGCAGCAGGATCGCGCCCGCCCAGAAGAGCACCAGCTGGAGCAGCTGGTAGTGGTTGTCCTTCAGCGGGGCCGCGCCGGAGCCGGAGCCGGACCCGGCGCGAGGCAGCGCGACCGAGAGCCGCTGGGAGGTCGCGGGAGGGGCGGGCGCAGACGTCTTCAGCGTGGTCATCAGCGGGCCTTTCGCAGGTCGGGCAGGCCCCGGTCGAGGCCGTGGGAGCAGGACCCGGCGCCGCCGAGGGCCAGGACCCCCGCGCGTCGCAGCCAGGTGCCGCCGAGGGCGCCGAGGGCGAGGCCGCCGACGAGGATCGCGCCCGGGATCGAGTAGAGCGGCGGCAGACCGGAGCCGGTGAGACCGGCGTCCCGCAGGTCCCCGGCCGGCGTGGCACCACCAGCGGCCGCAGGCGCCCCTGCCGACGCGGGCGTCGCCGCGGCACCACCGGGTGCGGCGGGGGGACTGCCGGCGCCACCGGGCGGCGCGGCACCGCCGCCGGCGTCGCCCTTCGACCCGGCGGGTTCGTCGTCGCCCACGGGCTCCTCGGTCGGCAGGTCGGTGGGGATCTGGATGCGCTGGACGGTGTCGACCGACGATCCGGCGTTGCCCAGCGTGAGGACGATGCGCGGCGAGAGGCCTGCGACGGCCTGCAGCAGGCTCTTGAGCTGGCCCGCCTGGCTCGGGATCGCACCGATGACCGTGTCGAGCCGCAGCGCGTCGAGCCGGTCGAGCACCGTGCCGAGGTCGAGCTCGAGCCGCATCCCGGCGAGGTCGCTCTCGGCCTTGTCCTTCTGCTGCGCGAGCTCGGGCGCCGGCAGCTCCAGGCGTACGCCGAGCTGCCCGAGCGCCTGCGTCAGCTGCTCGGGCACGGCCGGGATCGCGGTGGTCCGGCCGGTCGCCCCGAGCCCGTCGGGCCCGAAGCCGAACTGCTGTCCGGCGACGGTCATGCCGCCGAGGCGCGCCCTCCCCTTCGGCGTGCCGGTGGTGCCGTCGCTGGAGCTCACGCTGGTGACGACGAGGCCGTCGAGCTCGACGAGGCCACCGAGCAGCGAGACCTCGCCGAGGGCGGACCGGGCGGTGCTCACGACGCCGGTCGCGGTCCGCACGGTCTTGCTCGAGGACGTGTAGCCCTCGACGTCGACCAGGGTCGCGAGCTCGGGAGGCAGCCCGGGCACCGCGGGCGTCGCCGGGTCGGCCGCCGCGCCCTGGGCCGGAGCCACCGGCTGCTGCGCCGACGAGGCCGTGGGACCGAGCAGGTCCGGCAGACCGAGCGAGCCGGTGATCGCCTGGCCGAACTCCTGGAGCCCCCCGAGCCCAGGGGGCAGCGCGGGAAGTGCGGGCAGGCCGGGAGCTCCCGGAAGGGGCGGCACGCCGGCACCCTCCGCACCTTCCTGCGCCGTCGGCTCGGTGCCGTCGCCCACCGCACCGTCGGGCGAGAACCCGACCTGCGCGATCGTCGTGTCCCCGGCCGCGCTGGTGCGCATCACCGCACCGGGGAAGGGCTCGTCGGACTGGCTCGCCTCGCCGCTGGGCTGCCCGGCGTTCACCTGCACGGGATAGCCGTTCTCGCCGAGCTGGGGCGGCAGGCCGAGCTGCTCGACGAACGTCTTCATGCCCTCGCCCACCGGGTCGCCGGGCCACAGCCAGCTGGCCCTGCCCTTCGAGCTGCCGGAGTCGGCCTCGACCGTGGAGTAGGCCAGCTCGATCTCGAGCTGGGGGTCCGCCGGGATCGGGATCGTCGGCTCGTAGATCTCGATCTTCACCGGCGCCGCCCAGGCCTCGGCGGTATAGCCGCTGAACGCGGCCTTCTCCTCGGCGGTCGCCGCGGTCGGCGCGGACGCGGCCGACGAGACCGGGAGCAGCGCGCCGGCGATCGCCGCGGCCGCGAGGGGGACCACGATCCGTGCGGGCTTCATGCTGCGCCTCCGAGGATGACGTCGGACATGGTGTCGAGGACCTCCGCCGGCTCGCCGGTGTCGACGATCCGCCCCCCGGTCATCACGGCCGCGTAGTCGGAGACGCGCAGCGCCGTACGTGCGAACTGCTCGATGCACAGGATCGAGACGCCGCTCTCCGCGATCTGCGCGACGGTCTCGTAGAGCTCGTCGACGATCAGCGGCGCGAGCCCCATCGAGAGCTCGTCGAGCAGCAGCAGGGCGGGGTCGGAGGCCAGGGCGCGCGACATCGCGAGCATCTGCTGCTCGCCGCCCGACATGGTGCCGGCGAGCTGGTGGCGGCGCTGGTGGAGCCGCGGGAAGAACGAGTACGCCGTCTCGAGCACCGCGTCGACGTCGACGCCGGCGTAGGACATCAGCGTGAGGTTCTCCTCGACGGTCAGGTTCGGGAAGACCGACCGCCCCTCGGGGACCGTGCACAGGCCCAGCCTCGCGAGCTGCTCGGGAGGCGCCTCCTGGACGTGGACGCCGCCGAGGTGGACGTCGCCGGTCGTCGCCTTCTTCTGCCCGCTGATGATCTTGACCAGCGTCGACTTGCCGGCGCCGTTGGGGCCGAGCAGCGCCATCACCGCGCCCCTCGGCACGCGCAGGTCGACCCCGCGCAGCACCTCGATGCGGCCGTACGCCGCGTGCAGGTCGACGACCTCGAGGATGGGGACGCTCATGGGCCGGCCTTCCCCCGGTCACGCCGGCAACCCGGATCGGCGGTGGGAACGGCTCGGTTCGCGCGGCCCAAAGCGAGCCGCAGCCACCGCCGCCCGGCGCCGACCCGGGGCGGCGGTGGGAACGGCTCGGTTCGCGCGGCCCAAAGCGAGCCGCGGCCACCGCCGCCCGGCGTCGACCGCCCGCTCACGAGATCACCGCCTCGATCTCCTGCGTGCGGTCGTCGTCGGCGTAGCCGAGGTAGGCCTGCTGCACCGCGGGGTCCGCGCGGATCTCGCCCGGCGGGCCGGAGGCGATCACCCGGCCGAAGTCGAGCACGTGGATGTCGTCGCAGACGGCCATCACCAGGCTCATGTCGTGCTCGACCATGAGGATGCCGCGACCCTCGGCGGCGAGCTCGGCGAGGAGCGCGCCGAAGGCGCCGGTCTCGGTCTCGTCGAGCCCGGAGGACGGCTCGTCTAGCAGCAGCAGCCGGGGATCGGCGGCCAGGCAGCGCGCCAGCTCGAGCAGCCGGGCGGCGCCGGTCGGGATCGAGTCGGCCCGCTCGTCGGCGTACGCCGAGATCCCGACTCGCTCGAGCAGTCCGTCCACGTCGGCCCGGGCCGGCCGCACCAGCCCGCCGAGGCCGCGGTGGATGTCGCGCGCGACCCGCACGTTGTCGCGCACCGAGAGCGACCCGAAGGCCTCGAGCCGCTGGAAGGTGCGCCCCATCCCCCGACGGCTGCGCCGGTGCACCGGCAGCCGGGTGATCGTGCGGCCGTCGAACCGCACCCTGCCGTGGCTGGGCCTCTGCAGCCCGCTGATCACGTTGAAGCACGTGGTCTTGCCGGCGCCGTTGGGCCCGATGAGGCCGGTGATCCGGCCCGCCTCGGAGCCGAAGCTCGCGTGGTCGACCGCGGTGACGCCACCGAACCGGACTACGACGTCGTCAACCTCGAGCAGCGGCATGCGCGCCCACCTCCTGCAGGTCCTCCATCAGCGGGATCTCGGTCGTCTCGTCGCCACCGGCGCGGTCCCGCGGCAGCGGCAGCACCGGTACGACGCGTCGCACCGTGTCGCCGAAGCGGCCCTCCAGCCGGCGGCCGACGCCGAAGGCCAGGTTGGCGAGTCCGTTGGGGTCACGACCGAGTGCGACGGCGCCGAACCCGAGCACCGCGAAGACCAGGCCGGCGAGCTCGGGCCGCGAGCCCTGCAGCACCGGGAGCAGCATCAGGCCGACCCCGCCGAGTGCGGCTCCGCTGACCGAGGTGACCCCGCAGACCACGGCGAGCAGCAGCAGCGGCAGGCTGTTGAAGAGCTGGAAGTCGGCAGCGCCGATGGTGCCGCGCAGCCCGGCGAAGAGCGCTCCCGCGAGGCCGGCCATGCCGGCCGAGAGACCGAACAGGCCGACCCGGAACCAGCGCAGGTCCAGGCCGAGGGTGCCGCACGCGGCCGGGCTGTCCCGCATCGCGATCAGCAGCCGGCCGAGCACGCCGCGGCGCAGGACGAGCAGCGCCATCCCCATCAGCACGAAGAAGACGGTCATCACGACGACGTAGCCCGAGAGCGACGAGATCGACCTGCCGAGCAGGGACAGGCGCTCGGCGTGCAGCGCCCCGTTGTAGCCGAACGCGAACTCGGCCTGGAAGACCATCTTGTCCATCAGCACGCCGAACGCCAGCGTCGACAGCGCGAGGTAGAGGCCGGTCAGCCGCAGCACCGGCAGCGCGACCAGGGCGCCGACACCGGCGGCGATCAGCGCCGAGACGAGAAGCCCGTAGAGGTTCGGCTCCTCGAGCTTGGCGTAGGCGAGCGCGCCGACCCCGGCGAAGGTGAACTGCGCGAGCGAGACGTGGCCGCCGTACCCCGTCAGCAGCACCAGCGACAGCATCACCATCGCGTACGTCGCGGCCGTGCCGACCAGCAGCAGGTCGGAGTCGGACATCGCGGCGGCCAGCACGAGGACGAGTCCCAGCAGCGCCGCCCCCCAGCCGCCGGAGCGACGCAACGACGGGACGGGCGCGGACACGATGCCCCTGACCTGGCCGATCCGCAGCTGCGCCTGGGGCATCGCGACGATCACGACGAAGAGGAAGAGGGCCGGCACGACCGCGCGCAGGCCGGCCAGGCTGCCCTCGGTCGGCAGGTAGGCGACCGAGAACGACTGGAGGATGCCCAGGCCCATCGCGCCGAGGAAGGTCAGCGGCAGGCTCGTGAGCCGGCCGAGCATCGCGGCGGCGTACGCGTTGATCACCAGCAACGTCAGGTCGTAGTAGGACAGCCCGATCACCGGCGTGAGCAGGATGCCCGCCAGCGCCGCGAGCGAGATGCCGATCGCCCACGCCAGCGAGGCGACCCGGTCGGGGTTGCCGCCGAAGAGTCGCAGCAGCACCGGGTTGTCGACCGACGCGCGCATCGCCGTGCCGATGCGGGTGCGGTTGAGCAGCAGGTAGAGCGCGGCCGCGACGACCGCGGAGAGCGCGATCGTGATGACCTGGTGAGCGGTCACGTAGGTGTCGCCGATCGCGACGCCCCGGTCGGGCAGGAAGGGTGGCAGCGTGCGCGGCTCGGGCGGCCAGACGTACTGCGCCAGCCCGATCAGTCCCACGAAGAGGCCGACGGTGACGACCAGGGAGACGCTGACCGGGCCCTCCCCGAGGCCGCGGGTCACGAAGCGCTGCACCAGCCAACCGGTGCCGGGCGCGACCACGCCGAGCACGAGGACCAGCGCCAGCCAGGTCGGCATGCCCTGGCGCTGGCTGAAGTCCCAGAACGCGAAGGCCATCACCATCCCGAAGGCGCCGTGCGCGATGTTGAAGACCCGCGTCGTGGTGTAGGTCAGCACCAGGCCGCTCGCGGCGATGGCGTACGCCGCGCCCGTGAACAGGCCGAGGATCGTGAACGAGACGATCGTGCTCATCGCGGCCTACCCGGTGCCCTTGAGGAGGTCTCCGCACAGGTACTCGCCGGGCGACACCTGCGACCACGTGCCGTCGTTGAGCTGGAGCACCGAGCCGCAGTTGGCGGTCGTCTTCGCGCCGACCTGCTGGGGGACGTGCAGGCCGTTGCCGGTCCAGTCCTCGACCCCCGCCATCGCGCTGACGAGGGTCTCGCGCGTGAGCTTGCCGCCGAGGCCGACCGCCTGCTCCACGAAGAGCCGGGCGGCCGACCAGGCGTAGAGGCCGAAGAAGTTCGGGATCGCCCCGGGCTTCACCTGGTCGAGCCACGAGCGGTAGAGCGCCATCTCCTTGACGCTGAAGTCGTCGAAGAGCTTGGTCGTCGACCACGTGTAGACGCCGTTGCCGAGCTCCCCGGCCTCCTCGACGAACCGCTGGTCGTAGATGGTCGCGTCCTGGACGAACGCGTCGGGCCGGTAGCCCTGCTGCTGCATGGCCTGCAGGAGCTTGACGGTGTTCTGGTAGGGCCCGGTGTAGGTGACCAGCTCGATGCCCTTGTCCTTCAGCTGCTGGACGTAGGGCGCGTAGTTGAACTCCGCGACGTCGATGCCCTGGTAGTAGTCGACCTTCCAGCCGGCGGCGGTGTAGGCGTTGCGGAACATCTCCGCGTTGACGGCCGCCGCCCCCGCGTTGATGTAGATCACCGCGGCGTGCTGGGTGGCGTCGGCGTACTTCTCCAGGAAGAACTTCGGCATCGCCCCGTTGATCAGGCCCGGGTCGACGGCCTGCGCGGCGAAGCAGGTGGCGCAGTCGCGCCGCTCGGGCGTGGTCGTCGCGGAGCGGATGTCGGGGAGCCCGCAGCCCTGGGCGGTCGCAGCGCCGCCGGAGTCGAACGCCGACATCGAGCCGACGGCCGCGAACGCCTGCTCGCAGGCCTGGGTGTAGCCCTGCTGGTCGGCGCCGGCGTCGGCCCGGCTGTCGAGGAGCTGGACGGCGAGCTTGCGGCCGCAGATGTCACCGGTCGAGTTGAAGTACTCCGCGTAGGCGCGGGTCGCCTGCTGCGCCGACTCGAAGATCCCGGGCACCGGCCCGGAGATGTCGGAGATGTTCGCGAGGGTGATCGTGGTGTCGGTGACGCCGGTCTGGTTCTGGAAGCCGTCACAGCTGCCGGCCTCACCGGCCCCGGCCGCGGCGTTCTCGCCACTGCCCTGCTTCCCGCCACCGCCCGCGCCGCCGCCACCGCCGGCCGTGCCTCCGGACGCTCCGCCCCCGCCCGGCGTCGCGCCGCCACCCGTCGACCCGCCCGAGCCACCCGAGCCGCCGGTGATCGCGCTGCCGGAGCCGCCGGTGGTGCCCGTGCCGCTCGAGCCGCCCGCGCGGTCGGGCGCGCCGCCGCCGGGGATGCCCGTCCCCGCGTCGACACCCGTGACCCCACCGCCCGTGCCCCCGGTGGCGCCGCCCACCTGCGCGACGGTCTCCGGCTCGAGCTGCGAACCGCACGCGGCCAGCGCCAGGCCCGACGCGAGGCAGAGGCCCGCGGCGGCGAGCGCACGGAGTGGTGGGGCGAGCCTGGGCACGGAGCAGCCTCCCGGAATCAGAACGTGTTCCACACCCAACGAGGCCGCTTCCGAAAGGTGACGCAGAGCACATTCCGGAGCGCACCCCGGCGGCTACCACGGCGGCTATGGGGTGGTGGCCTCGCCCTCGGGCTCCTCCTGAAACTCGTCCTCGGTCTCCACGGGCTCCGGGTAGCGCAGCGGCACGTAGGTGCCGATCTGGAACACCCCGTTGGGCTGCAGCGTCACCCACTGGATCCCGGCGGGACGCCCCTCGCGGTAGGTCACGAGGCTGACCTCGGCGTTGCGCCGCGGCTTGCTGCCGATGGCGATCGCGTACGCCGCGCCGCCCGTCGTGCCGGTCGTGTAGGTGTAGCCGATCTCGCCGTTGTCGCCGTCGACGCGGGTCGGCCCCGACCGGACGTGCAGGTGGCCCCCGAGCACCAGGTCGACGCAGCCGCGGGCCAGCGCCTCGCGGCCGAGGTTGGCGTCGTGGACCAGCATCGTCGTCAGCCGCTCCTCGGTTGCGCAGGCCTCGTCGGCGAGACGCTGCTCGACCTCGTCGAAGCTCAGGCCCGTCTCGTCGCGCCACGACCCCAGGCCGCTGGAGCGCGGGTCGTCGACGCCGAGGAGCGTCGTGTCGCCCGGACCGTCGACGACCTCGCCGTCGAGCATCGTCCACCCGTGGTCGGCGAGGTACTCGTGGACGAACGCGCCGTGGTCGTGGTTGCCGGCCACGGCCCACCGGTCCAGTCCATCGAAGGCCTCGGACACGGAGTCGAGGGAGAACGCCTCCCAGCTCTTGCCGTTGGACGTGTCGTCACCGCCGTCGTAGACGGCGGTCGCCCCGGCGCGGTCGGCGATGGCGCGCGCGACCGGGTCCATGCCGATGTTGTCGTGTCGGTCGGAGACGAAGGCGACCACGGTGTCGCCCTCGCGCGGCTGCCGCAGGTCGAGGGTGGCCGCGCCCTCGGCGGCCTGCGCGTAGAAGACCTTGCTCTTCTCGTAGGTGTCGATCGCGCTGTCGATCAGACGCCGGGTCTGGGCGGTCGTGACGTCACCGCGCACCTCGACGTCCTCCAGCCCCTCGGGGACCGGCACCTGGGGACCGAGGAAGTCCTCGATCGAGACCCAGTCGAGCTCGTCGTCCGGCGGGGCGTCGTCGGTCCACGGCTGGACCAGGCAGGCGCCGAGCACGACGGTGACGCCCACGGCGACCAGCACCTGTGGCAGGTGCGTCCGGGCGGCGAGGTCGCGGCGCCGCTGCCGCCCGACGAGGACCCAGACCGCCAGCGGCACCAGCCCCAGGACGGCCCCGCGCAGCGCCGCGTCGAGCAGCATGTCCTCGAGCGCCCCGGTGACCCGGGCGACCTGGCCCTCGGGCTGGCTGGCGATGTAGGCGTAGCGGCGGACCAGCTCGTCTGTCGAGGTGGCGTCGGTCTTGTCGAGGCGGATGCCGACGCCGAGCACCCCGGTCCCGGCGATGCGCACGTCGGGGAGCACCGGACCGGTGAGCAGGACGGCCTCGCCGCTCAGGTTGGGGCGCACGACCGCGTCGTGGCTCGCGACCTCGACCTGTCGGCTGCCCGTGAAGAACAGCGCCGTGGTGATGACGAACGCAGCGGCGAACCAGACCCCGACGTACGCCAGGATCCGCAGCGGCCGTCGCGCGATCGACGCCACGATCAGCCGCGCGCCTCCGCGATGGCGTAGAGCGCCACGGACGCGGCCACGCCGGCATTGAGCGACTCGACCTGGTTGGCCATCGGGATCGACACCAGCTGGTCGCAGGTCTCGGCGACCAGGCGGGACAGGCCGTCGCCCTCCGACCCGACCACGACGACCAGGGGACCGTCGGCGAGGTCGAGGTCGGGCAGGCGGACATCGCCGTCGGCCGCGAGCCCGACCACCATGCAGCCCGCCTCCTGGTAGGCCTTGAGCTGTCGCGTCAGGTTGACCGTCTGCGCGACCGGGATGCGGGCCGCGGCACCGGCGCTGGTCTTCCAGGCGGCGGCGGTCATGCCCGCCGAGCGTCGCTCCGGGATGAGCACGCCGTGCGCGCCGAACCCGGCCGCGCTGCGGATGACCGCGCCGAGGTTGCGCGGGTCGGTGACGTGGTCGAGCGCGACGATGAGCGGCTTCTCGGCGTTGGCCGTCGCCGCGTCCAGGAGGTCGTCGGCGTGGGCGTACTCGTACGCCGGGATCCGCGCCGCGAGGCCCTGGTGGACCGCACCGCCGGTCATCCGGTCGAGCTCGGACCTGGTGACCTCGAGCAGCTTGATGCCGCGATCGGCGGCCAGCGCGAACGCCTCGCGCAGCCGGCCGTCGCGCTCGGCTCCCTCGGCGACGTACAGCGTGTTGACCGGCACGCCCTCACGCAGCGCCTCGACGGTGGAGTTGCGACCGGCGATCCACTCGGCGTCGCTCGTCGTACGCCGCTTGGGCCGGCGCGCCTGATCCTTCTCGGCGCGCTTCGCCGCCTTGTGGGCCTGGTGATACGGCCGGTCCTTGGCCTTCGGGGTCGGGCCCTTGCCCTCCAGGCCGCGGCGCACCCGGCCGCCCGACCCGGCGGTCGGATTGCCCTTGCCGCTCTTGCGGATCGCGCCCTTGCGCTGGCTGTTGCCTGCCACGTCAGTGTCCCTTCCGGTGGTTGAGGAGGGCGTGCTGCGCCGGTCTCGAAACCCCTGCCATCAGGCCAGGCTCCACTTCGGTCCGTCGGGGGTGTCCTCGACCTCGATGCCGGCCGCCTTGATCCGGTCGCGGATCGCATCGGCGGTGGCGAAGTCCTTGTCGGCTCGGGCCTGCGCGCGCTGCTCGAGCAGGCCGGTGACGAGCGCGTCGACGGCGTCGGTGAGCCGCTGGTCGTCGCCGTCGGCGCCCCACGCGCTGTCGGCGGGGTTGAGACCGAGCACGTCGAGCATGGCGAGCACCTGCGCCGCCTGCGGTGCGGGGTCCTCGGCCCGGTTGCCGTCGCGCACCACGTCGAAGAGCACCGCCATCGCGGCCGGCGTGCCGAGATCGTCGTTCATCGCGTCGACGAAGGCCTGCGGCAGCTCACCGGGCTCGGTCACGCCCGCCCGGTCGAGGAAGTTCTCGATGCGGCGGAACCCGGCTGCCGCCTCGTCGAGGGCCTCGAAGGAGAACTCGACGTGGCTGCGGTAGTGCGCGGAGACGACGTAGAACCGCAACTCGATGCCGCGGTAGCGCTGCAGCACGGCCGGGATCGTCAGCGAGTTGCCCAGCGACTTGCTCATCTTCTCGCCGGCGGTCGTGATCCAGGCGTTGTGCATCCAGTACGACGCGAACGGCCGGCCGGCCGCGCGCGACTGGGCCTGCTCGTTCTCGTGGTGCGGGAAGCGGAGGTCGACCCCGCCGCCGTGGATGTCGAAGGCCGGGCCGAGGTACTTGCCGGCCATCGCCGAGCACTCGATGTGCCAGCCCGGTCGACCCGACCCCCACGGGCTCGGCCACGCGGCGGTCGCGGGCTCGGTCTCCTTCTTCCCCTTCCACAGCGCGAAGTCGCGCGGGTCGCGCTTCCGCCGGGCCGTCTCCTGGGGGTCGGCGTCCCCGGCGGCCTCCATGTCGTCGACCTTCTGGCGGGTGAGCTCGCCGTACTGCGGCCAGGAGCGCACGTCGAAGTAGACGTCGCCCGACCCGTCGGCGGCGACGTACGCGTGACCCCTCTCGATCAGCTCCTGGATCAGCACGACCATCTCGGGGATGTGGCCGGTCGCGGCGGGCTCGTAGGTGGGCGGTGCGACGTTGAGCGCGTCGTAGGCCCGCTCGAGCTCACGCGTCATCCGGTAGGCCAGCTCGTACCACTCGAGTCCCTGATCGGCGGACTTCGCGAGGATCTTGTCGTCGATGTCGGTGACGTTGCGGATGAAGGTCACCTGGTAGCCGAGGTGACGCAGCCAGCGCTGGAGGACGTCGAAGTTCACGCCCGATCGGACGTGCCCGACGTGCGGCTCGGACTGGACGGTGAGACCGCAGACGTAGAGACCCGCCTTCCCCTCCTCGAGGGGAACGAAGTCACGGACTTCGCGGGTCGCGGTGTCGTACAGCCTGAAGGTCACGTCGCAAAGTCTAGAGTTCGTGGGTGCGCCGCCTGACATCCGCGATCACCGCCGCCCTGGCCCTCTCGCCCTTCGTCGCCGCCGCGCCCGCCTCGGCCGCGCCGGCCCGACACATCACCTACACCCGGTGGGACAGCGCCGACGAGCTCCGCGCCGGGAGGCTGTCCGGCGTGCGGGTCGGCAGGGGCGGCCGGGTCTCGCTGCCCCCCGGCACCCGGGCCGGCACGTGGCGGTCGCCCTGGGCGGCCGCCGGCTTCGACCTCACCCGGCTGGTCGCGTCGTGGGAGGGCCGCACGCCCGGCAGGAGCCGGCTGCGCGTCGACGTGCGCGGCCGCACCGGCTCGGGGCGGTCCGGCTGGGACACCCTCGCGGTCTGGGCGCAAGGCGACCGCTTCTACGAGCGCACCTCCCGGGCGGCGCAGGGCGACGACCTCGGCTCGGTCGACGTCGACACCTGGGTCGTGCCCGACGGGGTCAGCGAGTACCAGCTGCGCGTGACACTGGTGCGGCGCGAGGGGCAGCGGCGGTCGCCGTGGCTCGACGCCATCGGCGCGATGTCGTCGCGGCTGCCGGACGTCTCGTCGGTGCGGACGTCCCGCCCCGGCCCCGCCCGCGGGATCGTGCTCGACGTGCCGGCGTACTCCCAGATGATCCACCGCGGCCACTCCCCGGAGTACGGCGCGGGCGGCGAGGCGTGGTGCTCGCCGACGTCGACGTCGATGGTGCTGGGCTACTACGGCGCGCTGCCCCCGGCGCGGGCGTACTCGTGGGTGCGCCAGGGTGACGTCGACCCGTGGGTCGACCACGCCGCGCGGATGACCTACGACTACTCCTACGATGGCACCGGCAACTGGCCCTTCAACACGGCGTACGCCGCTACGCTCGTCGACCGGGCCTTCGTGACGCGGCTGCGCTCGCTGCGCGAGGCCGAGCTGCTCGTCCGGGCGGGCATCCCGGTGGTGGCCTCGATCGCGTTCGGACGCGGCGAGCTGACCGGGGCGCCGCTCTCGTCGACCGACGGGCACCTGCTGGTGATCGTCGGCTTCACCGACACCGGCGACGTGGTCGTCAACGACCCCGCCGCCGCCACGAACGCCGGCGTGCGGCGCACCTACGACCGTGGCGAGTTCGAGGACGCGTGGATCCCCACGTCGGGCGGCACGGTCTACGTCATCGCCGACGACGCCCATCCGCTGCCCGTGAGCCCGCGGGGGAACTGGTGACGGCCTGGTCGGGGCCGGCTGGACACGGGCGCGGTTTCATCAAGGGATGACGGCGAAACCGCGCTTCCCTCGGCGAGCTCGACCAGGGAAGCGTTGCTTCACCCTCATCCCTTGATGAAACGACGGCCGGGACGCGGCGCAGCCAGGAGTTCCATCGCCGCTCAGACGCCGTAGCCGCCGTCGACGTCCAGCTTCTGCCCGGACACGAACCCGGCGCGGTCGGAGGCCAGGAAGCACACCGCCTCGGCGATGTCGTGAGCGGTGCCGAAGCGGCGCAGCGGGATGTTGCGCCGGGTGACGGCGAGCGCCTCCTCCGACAGCTCGCCCGTGTCGATCAGCCGCGCCGCCATCCCGTCGGTGAGCATCCCGGGGCCGACGGCGTTGACCCGGACGCCGTAGCGACCCTCCTCGGCGGCGAGCGCGCGCACCATCGCCTCGACCGCGGCCTTGGGGGCCGACGAGAGACCGTCGCGGACCGGGAAGCGGGACGTGGCCGCGGTGGTCACCGCCACGATCGAGCCCTCGGTGGCGCGCAGGTGCGGCAGCGCCGGCTGCACGACGGCGAAGAACCCCGCCGCGTCGGCGGCGAGCTGGGCGGCCATCGCCACCGGGGCCACGGCCGAGAGGTGGGTCATCGGGACGTGCGGCCCGGCGGCGTACACGAGCGTGTGCAGCCCGCCGTGGGCCGCCGCGGCCTCCTCCACGATCCCGAGCGCGTCGTCGGCGACGTCAGGAGCAGCGAGGTCCAGGGAGTACGCCGAGGCGTGCACGCCCCACTCGCGGGCCGTCTCGACGACCTTCGCGCCCGCCTCGGCGCGCGAGCGGTAGGTCACCGCCACGTGAGAGCCGCGACTGGCCAGCATCCGCGTGACCGCGAGCCCGATCCCGCCGCTGCCCCCGACGACGAGTGCCGCCCCGGTCCGACCGCCGAACTCACCCATCCACCGTCTCCTTCGCCTCGAACCTGATGGTGTGCCATCCGGTGGCTCCGTCGGGCACCGTGTCCCGCACCTCACCGGTCTGTGCCTCGCCGTGGGCGTCCCTGGCCCGCACCGCGAGCGTGTGCTCGCCCGGCTCGACGTCGAGCGTCGCGGCCCACTGCACCCACGTGTCCACGCTCGGGACGCGGCCCAGAGCGGCGCGCTGCCACGGTCCGTCGTCGACCGAGATCTCCACCGACGAGATGCCGGTGCGCTGGGCCCAGGCGACGCCGGCGACCCGG
The DNA here is from genome assembly GCF_029210375.1 of Nocardioides sp. YIM 152315. Taxonomy (GTDB): domain Bacteria; phylum Actinomycetota; class Actinomycetes; order Propionibacteriales; family Nocardioidaceae; genus Nocardioides. Next base: position 179,654 of record NZ_JARGER010000038.1, read on the forward strand.
CCACCGGAGGCCTCGACGTCGCCGCCGTCGCCGGGCACGTCGATGCGCGAGGCGATCTTCACCGGGCCCTGCTCGGCCCAGCCGCGCTGGGTCCAGTAGGCCTCGATGTCGGCGAACCGGGTCACCTTCATCTCGACGACCCACTTGCACGCCGAGACGTAGCCGTAGAGGCCGGGCACGATCGTCCGCACCGGGAACCCGTGGTCGATCGGGAGGGGCCGGCCGTTCATGGCGACCGCGAGCATCGCCTCGCGGTCGTCGGTGAGCGCGGCGAGGGGCGTGCCGCAGGTCCAGCCGTCGTCGGAGGTCTGCAGCACCGCGTCCGCGCCCGGCTGTACGCCGGCCTCCTCCAGCAGGTCGGCCAGGCGGACGCCGCTCCACCAGGCGTTGCCGATCAGGTCACCGCCCACCGGGTTGGAGACGCAGTTGAGCGTCACCCACGCCTGGGTCACGCGGCGGGCGATCAGCTCGCGGTAGCTCAGCATCACCTCGCGGTCGACCATGCCGTGGATGCGCAGATGCCAGTCGTCGGGGTCGATCGTCGGCACCACGAACGCCGTGTCGATCCGGTAGAAGGCGTCGGCCGGCGTCACCCACGGCGTGACGCCCTCCACCCCGACGCGGACCCCGGCCGGTGCCCGCGGCTCGGTGACGCCGGGCAGCCGCAGCAGCCGCCGCGCCTCCTCGACGTGCCGCCGCCCCGTGCCCACGACGCGACCGACCGTGCCCAGCACGACGGCCCCGGCGACGACGACGCCGGTGCGGATCAGGAACGTACGCCGCGTGTGGTCGGCCGTCCCGGGCCCGGGTGACGCCGGCAGGCCGGGGTCGGCGGCGCCGGGCTCGGTCGCCTGCTCGTGGCGGCGCAGCGGCTCGGTCAGCAGCGACAGGCAGACCAGCCAGGTCGCGAGCCCCACGGCGACGGGCAGGAGGTCGATGGTCCCCGCACCGCGCTGCGACTGCACCGCGATGCCGCCGACGAGGGCGAGGACGGCGTACACGATGACCGGCGCCCACCACCACCGTCGCGCGAGCAGGCCAGCCCACGCGAACAGCGCCGCCGACAGCAGCAGGATCATCAGCAGCAGGACGGGCTTGTCCCAGTGGCCGAGGACCCCGATCGCGCGCTCGACCACCGGCCCGGGCGTGAGCCGGGTGACGCCCTCGGCGACCGACGTGAGCGGGGCGTCGCGCGTGGTCAGCACCATCGCGACGCAGTAGCTGACCGCCAGGCCGGCGAACCCGGCCACCAGCCCGGCGACCGACCAGCTGCCGCGGGACGTCCTCACCCCCCGATTGTCTCTCGTGCATGATCGGAGCGTGCAGCAACTCCCCCGGGTCGGCGTGGGCACCGACGTGCACCGCCTCGCCGACGGCGTACCCCTCCACCTCGCCGGCCTCGCCTGGCCCGACGAGCCGCAGGGGCTCGAGGGCCACTCCGACGCCGACGTGGCGGCGCACGCGGCCTGCGACGCGCTGCTGTCGGCCGCGGCGCTCGGCGACCTCGGCTCGAACTTCGGCACGTCGGAGCCCGAGTGGGCCGGGGCCTCCGGCGTGGCCCTGCTGACCGAGACCGCCGCGCGCGTGCGCGCCGCGGGCTTCGAGATCGGCAACGTCGCGATCCAGGTGATCGGCAACCGCCCGCGCCTGGGCCCCCGCCGCGCCGAGGCCGAAGCCGCGCTCTCCGGGGCGCTCGGGGCTCCCGTCAGCGTGTCCGCCACCACCACCGACGGCCTCGGCCTGACCGGCCGGGGCGAGGGTGTCGCGGCGGTCGCGACGGCGCTCGTCTGGCCCGGCTGAGTCACCGCCGGTGGCCGACCTGCACCACCCCGTCGACCACGCGCACGTCGTACGCCGGCACCGACACGTGCTGGTCGTCGAGGCAGCGGCCGGTGCGCAGGTCGAAGGCGTGCCGGTGCAGCGGCGAGGCCACGAACGGCACGTCGTCGCGCACGCCGACGATGCCCTTGGCGATCACCGACGCCCGGGCGAAGGGATCGTGGTTGCCGAGCGCGTAGACGTGGTCGTCCGACGTCCGGAAGATCGCGAGCGCCTGGCCGTGCACGAGCGCGGTCGCGCCGCGCCCGACCTCCAGCTCGGTGACGCGGCACACCGGTTGCCACATGCCGAGCACCGTAGGCGCGCCGTGTGACGCGACTGTTTCGTCGTGTGACGCGCATGCAACACTCCCCGGGTGTCCGCTGCCGTCGTGATCCTCGCCGCCGGGGCGGGTGCCCGCGTCGGGGCCGGCTCCAACAAGGTGCTGCTGCCGCTCGGCGACCGCCCGGTGCTCGCCTGGTCCGTGCAGGACGCGCTCGCCCTCGACGACGTACGCCGCGTCCTCGTGGTGGTGCGCCCGGGTGAGGCCGACGACGTCGCCGCCGCGCTGGCGCCGCACCTGGGCGACGGCGAGGTCGGGCTGGTCGAGGGCGGCGCCACCCGGCACGCCTCGGAGTGGGCCGGCGTGCAGGCGCTCGTCCCCGAGATCGAAGCGGGCGAGGTCGACGTCGTCGCGATCCACGACGGCGCCCGCCCGCTCGCGGGCCGGGCGCTCTTCGCGGCCACCATCCGGACGGCCCGCGAGAGCGGCGGCGCCCTCCCCGGGGTCAGGCTGGCCGGCCTGCTGCCGCTCGACGGGCGCACCCTGCCGACCGAGCTCGACGGCGTGCAGACGCCACAGGCCTTCCGCGCACGCGACCTGGTGGCGGCGTACTCCGCGGCGGCGGCCGACGACTTCGAGGGCACCGACACCGCCGCCTGCTGGTCGCGCTACCGCGACCTCCCGGTGGTCCGGGTGCCGAGCGACCCCGCGAACCTGAAGATCACCTTCGCCGAGGACCTCGACCTGGCCCTCGCGCTGGTCACCGGGCGGTGAGCGCCTCGAGGAGGCGCACGTCGTCCTCCGAGCCCACGCGTCGCGCCGCGGGCGGCGCCTCGACCAGCTCGACCGGGTAGCGCCGGCGCAGCGCGGCGACCAGGCCGACGAAGTCGGCCGTGGGCAGTCCGTCCATGGCGGCGACGACCGTCGGCGGCAGCACCACCGGCGACACGACCGCCACCAGGCCGTCGCGGTCGACCGTCGCCCCGACGACGCCGTCCTCGACCGCCTTCACCGTGTCGGTGACCGGGCGCACCCCGACGACCACGCAGTCGCGCTCGACCGCTCGCGCCACGCAGTCCGCGACGAACGACGGCGGCGTCATCGGACACAGGGGGTCGTGCAGCACGAAGGGCTCCGCCGAGGCGACGAGCGCGCCCCACGGCGTACCGGTGTCGACCGGCGTCACGCCCGCCTCGCCCAGCGCCCAGGCCGCGGCGGCCACCAGCGCCTCGCCGTGGATCAGCGCGTACGGCAGGTGGCCCCTGCCCTCGTCCACGACCGTCCCCAGCGCGGGCACCGGCTCGTGGTCGTCGTACACGGCACCAACCTAAATGCCACGACGCCCCCGGAGGATCCGGGGGCCTCGTGACGAGCCTTCAGGAAGCGAGCACCTCGTCGAGAAGCGCCTCGGCCTTGTCCTCGTTGGTGTGCTCGGCGAGCGCGAGCTCGGAGACGAGGATCTGGCGCGCCTTCGCCAGCATCCGCTTCTCGCCGGCGGAGAGCCCGCGGTCGCGCTCCCGGCGCCACAGGTCGCGCACGACCTCGGAGACCTTCATGACGTCGCCGCTGTGGAGCTTCTCGAGGTTCGCCTTGTAGCGACGCGACCAGTTGGTCGGCTCCTCCACGTGGGCGGCGCGCAGGATGTCGAACACCCGGTCCAGGCCGTCCTTGTCCACGACGTCACGTACGCCGACGAGGTCGAGGTTGCACGCCGGCACGCGGACCACGAGGTCCTGCTGTGCGACGATGCGGAGTACGAGGTACTGCCTGTCCTCTCCCTTGATGGTGCGCGTTTCGATGTCTTCGATGACCGCAGCCCCGTGATTTGGGTAAACAACCGTTTCGCCGACGGTGAAAGTCATATGTCAGGTACCCCTTCCTAGATGAAGATTCTAACACGTCCCCGGAGGGACGCCCGGATCGTTTGCGCAGGTCAGGGGCACAATGCGGGCTTGACAGAACCGCGGTTCGTGTGGTGGCGCATCGGTGTGCGGCCGGGTGGCGACACTCGAGGGACCGGACAGGCATAGCCCGACGGGTCCTGGTCGATACTGCGGGGTATGCCGCCCACCCTGCGCCGACGGACGAAGGACCCGGCCCGCCCGGCCGACGGGGCGCCCGGTCCCGCGCCCGGATCCGCCACCGGCTCCGCGGTCGCCGCCGAGACGCCCCCCGTCGGGCCGGAGCCGCCGGGTCGGGACGGGCGCGCGGACCCGGCCGGGTCAGCGCGCCGGGAGCGTCGCCGCACCACCCTCGCGCACACCACGCCGGTGCTGCTCGTCCGCGCCGCCCATCCCCGGGTCGGCCTGCTCACCGCCGGCGGCCTGGCGGTCGCCGCGGCGATCGCCGGGCGACCCGGGCGCGAGGTCGCGCTGGTGCTCGCGACCGCACTGGTCGGTCAGGCCCTGCTCGGCTGGTGCAACGACCTCGTCGACCGGCGCCGCGACTCGAAGCGGCTGCCGAGCGGCAAGCCGCTGGCCGACGGCTACCTCGACCCGGGCACCACGTGGTTCGCGTTCGTCTGCGGGCTGCTGCTGCTGGTCCCGCTGGCGATCACCAACGGGGTCGTCGCCGGCTGCGTCTACCTGGGGTCGGTCGCGATCGGCCTGGTCGGCAGCCTCGTGCTGCGCAAGGGCTGGTTCTCGTGGGTGACGTGGGCGGCGGCGTACGCGCTCTATCCGGCGTTCCTCTCGTACGGCGGGTGGGGCGGTCGCGCGGAGGGCAGCCCGCCCGAGGTGGCGATCGTGGTGGTCGCCGCCCTGCTCGGGGTGGGTGTGCACGTGCTGTGCGCGCTGCCGGGCCTGGTGGCCGACCACGAGGACGGCTACCGGCACCTGCCGCTGCGCATCGCGCTGAGGATCGGCGCCACCCGGCTGCTCGTCCTGGCTCTGGCCTGGACCGCGCTCGCGCTGGTCGGCCTGCTGGTCGTCGGCGACGCGGTCGGGCTCAGCCGCTGACCCGGCTCGCCCCGGGAACGCCCGTGGTGGCTAGGCTGTGGCTGCACGCCACCTGCCCACACGTGAAGGCCCTGAAGATGCAGCTTCGCCGTACCGTTCGCCTGCTCACCGCCGCCGGCGCGCTCGTGCTCGCCGCCTCGGCGCTGACCTCGTGCGGGTTCGACTACGCGACCGACCGCGTCTACACCCCCGGCGCCGGCACCAACGACCGCGACGCCGGCGTCGACGTGCTCGCCGCGGTGGTCGTGAGCGCCGAGGACGGCTCCGGCACGCTGATCGCGACGTTCTCCAACAACGACGCCGACGAGCAGGCGACCGTCGACACGATCGAGGGCGAGGGCGTGACGGTCGGCGACTTCGACCCGATCGAGATCACCCCCGGCGGCTACGTCAACCTCGCCGACGCGGACACGCCGATCACGGTCGAGGGCGACTACGTCGTCGGCGACTTCATGTCGATGACGTTCACGTTCGGTGACGGCAGCACGGCGACGCTCGACGTCCCGTCGGTCACCGACTGCTTCGAGTACGCCGGCCTCGACGCGACCGCCGAGTCGGGCACGCCCGAAGAGGAGTGCGTGCCCGAGGCCCCCGCGGCCGAGCACTGACCGCTTCGAGGGAAGGCGCGCGATGACCTACCAGCTCGTCCTGCTCCGCCACGGCGAGAGCGAGTGGAACGCCCAGAACCTCTTCACCGGCTGGGTCGACGTCCCGCTCAACGACAAGGGCCGCGCCGAGGGCGTCCGCGCCGGCGAGCTGATCCGCGACGCCGGCCTGGAGCCCGACGTCGTGCACACGTCGCTGCTGCGGCGCGCGATCAACACGGCCGCGACGGCGCTCGACGTCGCCGACCGGCACTGGATCCCGGTGCGCCGCTCCTGGCGGCTCAACGAGCGCCACTACGGCGCGCTGCAGGGCAAGAACAAGAAGGAGACGCTCGAGGCGTACGGCGAGGAGCAGTTCATGCTGTGGCGCCGCTCCTTCGACGTACCCCCGCCGCCGCTGGACGACGACGCCGAGTGGTCCCAGGTCGGGCAGCCGCAGTACGCCGACCTCGGCGACGACGAGATGCCCCGCACGGAGTGCCTCAAGGACGTCATCGCCCGGTTCCTGCCCTACTGGGAGTCGGCGATCGTCCCCGACCTGCGCGCCGGTCGCACGGTGCTGGTGGCCGCCCATGGCAACAGCCTGCGCGCGTTGGTCAAGCACCTCGACGGCATCAGCGACGAGGACATCGCCGGCCTCAACATCCCCACCGGCATGCCGCTGGTCTACGAGCTCGACGAGTCGCTGCGGCCGACCGTGCGCGGCGGGCGCTACCTCGACCCCGACGCCGCCGCTGCTGCCGCCGCGGCCGTGGCCAACCAGGGTCGCTGAGCAGCCGCCGGAGCCCGGGCGGCGGTGGCTCCGGCACCCTTTCCGCCACCCGAACGGTGCATAACCCACCGCCACCCCGCCCCGGGCCGCCCTCAGGCGCCGACGGATGCGGGGTTCTCCCCCGTGACGACGAAGACCACCCGGTTGGCGACCGAGACGGCGTGGTCGGCGATGCGCTCGTAGTAGCGGCCGAGCAGGGCGATGTCCACGGCCGCCTCGACACCGTGGGTCCAGTCGGCCGAGAGCAGCTCGGCGAAGCTGGTCCGGCGGAGCTGGTCCATCTCGTCGTCGGCGTGGACGAGCGCGAGGGCGTCGTCGACGTTGCGGTCGGTGATGATCTTCGAGACCCGGCAGACCATGTCCTCGGCGACGGCGGCCATCCGCTCGATGATCGGGCTCACGTCGTCGGGCACGGCGAGGTTGGGCACCCGCAGGCGGGCGATCTTCGCGACGTGCACGGAGAGGTCGCCCATCCGCTCGAGCTCGCTGACCATCCGCAGCGCGGCGACGACCGTGCGCAGGTCGCTCGCGACCGGCTGCTGGAGCGACAGCAGCAGGAACGCCGAGTCCTCGACCCGCTCGGTCGCCCGGTCGATGTCGACGTCGGCGCTGATCACCCGCTCGGCTGTCTCGGCGTCGCCACCCAGGAGCGCCTCCGTCGCCAGACGGACGGCGGTCTCGACGCTGCCGCAGATGGCCGCCAGGTCGTGGAACATGGCGTCGAGCTGTTCGTGGAAGGCCTCTCGCATGGCGGCGAGCCTAGGCAGCCGAGATGACAGGCGGAGGACGGTCCGTGAACGCGGGATGAACTTCTGGCGAGCGAGCTCAGCGGTTGCCAACCTCCGGTGAATCGACTCGTACGATTCGGAGTGTGGATGCGACGACGCAGGCGTTCCTCGCCGCGCTCATCGGCGCCGTCGTCGCCGGCGGCGCCGTGCTCGCCTGGCACGTCAGCGACCGTCAGCAGCACGCCGTCCCGGCAGCGACCGACGAGCCCGCCGTGCCCGCCGGCGTCGCCACCGTCCTCTCCGTGCTCCGCAGCAGCGCCGTCGTCGTCGACGACAGCGACACCGTGCTCAAGGCCTCGGCGCCGGCGTACTCCATGGGCCTGGTCCGCGGTCAGGAGCTCGTCTCCAGCGACCTCGCGGCGCTCGTCCAGCAGGTACGCCGTGACGGGCAGATCCGCGAGACCGAGCTGGTGATGGCGCGGCCGGGGTCGCCCTCCCGCCACGTGACCGCGCGGGTCGCTCCCCTCGGCGCGCGCCTCGTGCTCGCGCTGGTCGAGGACCGTACCCGCGAGCGCCGCGTCGAGGCCGTGCGCCGCGACTTCGTCGCCAACGTGAGCCACGAGCTCAAGACGCCGGTCGGCGCGATCCGGCTCCTCGCGGAGGCCGTGCACGACGCCGCCGGCGACCCCGAGGCGGTCAAGCGCTTCTCGGACCGGATGCTCACCGAGAGCGACCGGCTCACGCGCCTGGTGCAGCAGGTCATCGAGCTGTCCCGGCTGCAGGGCGACGACCCGCTCGAGGCGCCGGTGCCGGTCGCGATCGACGAGGTGATCCGCGTGGCGGTCGACACCAGCGCGATCGACGCCGCGTCGAAGCAGATCACCGTGGTGGCGAGCGGCACGCGCGACCTCGCGGTGCTCGGCAACGAGGAGCAGGTGACCGCCGCGGTCGCGAACCTCGTCGCCAACGCGGTGTCCTACTCCGAGCCGGGCTCCACCGTGCTGGTCTCGACGAAGGTGGACGACCACCACCTCTCGATCTCCGTCGTCGACCAGGGCATCGGCATCCCCGCCGACGAGATCGACCGCATCTTCGAGCGGTTCTACCGGGTCGACCCCGCCCGGCACCGCTCGACCGGTGGCACGGGACTCGGCCTGTCCATCGTCAAGCACGTGGCCGCCTCGCACGGCGGGGACGTCCACGTGTGGTCCGTCGAGGGGCAGGGATCCACCTTCACCCTGACCCTCCCCCGCTACATCTCCGTGAGGGAGAGCCAGGAGGCAGGCCGGTGACCCGGGTACTCGTCGTGGAGGACGAAGAGAGCTACAGCGAGGCCCTCGCCTACATGCTCCGCAAGGAAGGGTTCGAGGTCTCGATCGCGGCCGACGGCAACGCCGCGCTGACGGAGTTCGACCGCAACGGCGCCGACATCGTGCTGCTCGACCTGATGCTGCCGGGGATCCCCGGCACCGAGGTGTGCCGCCAGATCCGGCAGAGCTCGAGCGTGCCCGTGATCATGGTCAGCGCCAAGGACGACGAGGTCGACAAGGTCGTCGGGCTCGAGCTGGGCGCCGACGACTACGTCACGAAGCCGTACTCCCCCCGCGAGCTCGTCGCGCGGATCCGCGCGGTGCTGCGTCGTGGCCACGAGCCCGACGCCGCCCCGGCGACGCTCGAGGCGGGGCCGATCCGGATGGATGTCGAGCGCCACGTGGTCACGGTCGACGGTGCCGCGCAACGGCTGCCGCTCAAGGAGTTCGAGCTGCTGGAGATGTTCCTGCGCAACCCCGGCCGGGTGCTGACCCGCGGTCAGCTCATCGACCGTGTGTGGGGCTCCGACTACGTCGGCGACACCAAGACGCTCGACGTGCACGTGAAGCGGCTGCGCTCGAAGATCGAGCCCGACCCGAGCGAGCCGAAGTTCCTCGTCACCGTGCGCGGCCTCGGCTACAAGCTCGACCTCTGACCGGAGCGTGCGCAACCTGGCAGCCGATCGCGCATCATCGTCCGAAATCCGCGTGTCGGGTGTCGGTGGGTCTGCCTAGGCTGACGGAGTGACGAGCACGACGGCCCCCGAGAGCACCGGTACGACGGCTCACCCGGCTCCGTGGCTGCCGCTGGCCGCGGTGAGCGTCACGCTGTTCTTCTGGGCGTCGGCGTTCGTCGCGATCCGCCACCTCGGCCACGACTTCTCCCCTGGCGCGCTCTCGCTGGGCCGGCTCGTCGTGGGCGCGATCTGCCTCGGCGCGGTCGCGCTGCCGCGCGGCCTGCCGCGCCCGACCGGCCGCCAGTGGGTCTCGATCGTCACGATCGGCGTGCTGTGGTTCGGCGTCTACAACGTCGCGCTCAACGCGGGCGAGCGGCGTGTGGACGCCGGCACCGCCGCGATGCTGATCCAGGTCTCGCCGGTGCTGATCGCCGTGCTGGCGGCGGTCTTCCTCAACGAGCGGTTCACGGCCTACCTCGCGGGTGGCCTCGCCCTCGCCTTCGCCGGCGTCGGCCTGATCAGCTTCTCGACCACCGAGGGGAGCGACCATGACCTCCTGGGCGTCGTCCTGTGCCTGACCTCGGCACTGGTCTACTCCATCAGCCTGATCCTCCAGAAGCCGCTGGTCGCCCGGCTGCCGGCGATCCACGTCACCTGGCTCGCCTGCACGGTGGGTGCGGTCGTGTGCCTGCCGTTCGCCGGGCAGCTCGTCGACCAGGCGCGGGACGCGCCGGTGTCGTCGAGCCTGTGGCTGGTCTACCTCGGCGTCTTCCCGACCGCGATCGCGTTCACGACCTACGCCTACGCCCTGCGTCACATGACGGCCAGCAACCTGGGCGTGACCACCTACCTGGTCCCGCCGATCACGATCGTGATGGGCCTGGTCTTCCTCGACGAGACCCCGCCGTCGATGGCGTACGTCGGGGGCGCGCTGGCGCTCGTCGGCGTCGCCGTCGCGCGGCGCAAGCCGCGTTCGGTCACCCGCCCGCCGGCGCCGGCCTGACCGGACCGGACCGGGCTTGGCAGCAGTCCCCGGCGTCGTCCATCATCGGCGGATGACGTCACCCTCCACGCTTCGGTGCCTGCTCGCCGTGGCCGCGGCCACGGTCCTGACCGTCGGCTGCGCGTCCACGCCGACCGTCGATCGTGCCGATCTCGAGCAGGAGGTCTCGTCCCAGCTCGAGAACGAGGTCGGCACGGCCCCGGACGACGTCGAGTGTCCCGACGACCTCGACGGCGAGGAGGGCGCCGACATCCGGTGCACGCTGACCGCCGGCCCCGACAAGGTCGGGCTGACGGTGACCGTCACCGGGGTCGAGGGCAGCAACGTGAGCTTCGACATCGAGGTCGACGACCTCGTGCAGGAGGGCGCCGCGGAGCAGTGATGCCGGCGTCGGGCGTGCCGCCGTCGGTCAGTGCTCGGGTTCCGCGTCCGACTCGAGCCAGCCGCGGAACGCCTCGAGGTTCTTCGTCGGCTCGCCTCGCAGCTTGCGCCACTCCCACTCCTTGCGGATCGAGGAGGCGAAGCCGAGCTCGAGGATGGTGTTGAAGGACTCGTCGGCGTAGGTGAGGACGGCACCGAGCACACGGTCGAGCTCCTCCGACGTGACCGCCGCGAGCGGGAGGCGGCCGTCGAGGTAGATGTCGCCGAGCCGGTCGACGGCGAACGCGACGGCGTACATCCGCAGGTTGCGCTCGAGTAGCCAGCGGTAGACGCGCTCGTGGTTCTCGTCGGGCTGGCGGCACACGAACGCGTGGACGCCGAGCGCGTGCGCACCGACGTCCAGCCGGACCGCGGTCTGGAGCTTGCGCTCGCCGGGCAGCGAGAACGAGAAGACGCCGTCGGCGACCTCGTCGTACTCCACCTCGGCCGCGGCGAGGTGGTCGCGGATCACCTGACCGGGGTCGCTGCCGGGGTCGCTCATCGGACCGTCTGGGCGAGCTCGACGCGGGCCTGGTCGTAGACCTCGAGCGTGCGCTCGGCGGTGCGCTCCCAGGAGAACTGCCGGGCCTGCTCGAGGGCGCCGGCCTCGAGCCGCAGCCGCAGCCGCTCGTCGGCGACGATGCGGTGCAGCGCGGCCGCCCAGTCGCGCGGGTCGTGCGTGTCGACGAGCAGCCCGCTGTGGCCGTCGCGCACGACCGTCGTCAGTCCGCCGACCGCGGCCGCGACCACCGGCGTGCCGGTGGCTTGGGCCTCGGCGGCGACGAGGCCGAAGGACTCGTTGTACGACGGGACCGCGACCAGCGTCGCGGCCGAGCACCAGCGTGCGAGGTCGGCCTGGGCGACGGGCGGGACGAAGCGCACCACGTCGTCGAGGCCGAGCTGCCCGGAGAGCTGCGCGAGCGACTCCGGGTGCTCGAGGCCGGAGCCCGAGGGGCCGCCGACGATCGGGACGACCAGCCGCGGGCGCAGGTCGGGGGCCCGCGCGAGGAGCTCGGCGACCGCGCGCAGGAGCACGTCGGGGGCCTTGAGCGGCTGGATCCGACCGGCGAACATCAGCACGGCGGCGTCGGCCGGGAGGCCCAGGGCGGCCCGGACCTCGGCCTTGTCGTGCGGGCGGAAGACACCGAGGTCGACGCCGGGGTGGACGACCTCGATGCGGGACGGCTCGGCGTCGTACAGGTTGAGGAGCTGCTTGGCCTCGAGGTCGGTGTTGGCGATGAGCATGTCGGCGGCCGCGACCACCTGCTCCTCGCCGATGACGCGGGCGGACGGCTCGGGCGCGTCGCCTGCGGCGAGGGCGTCGTTCTTGACCTTGGCCATCGTGTGCATCGAGTGCACGAGCGGCACGCCCCAGCGGTCGCGTGCGAGCGCGCCGACCTGACCCGAGAGCCAGTAGTGCGAGTGCACGGCGTCGTAGTGGCCCAGCGGCTGTGCCGCCTCGGCCCGCAGCACCTCGCGGGCGAAGACGCACAGCTGACCGGGCAGCTCCGCCTTGGTCAGCCCCTCGAACGGCCCGGCGTGGACATGGCGCACCGAGACTCCGTCGCCGTCGTCGACCACCGGGTCGAGGGCCGAGCTGGTGGCCCGCGTGAAGATGTCGACCTCGATGCCGCGACCGGCCAGCCGGCGGGCCAGCTCGATCACGTAGACGTTCATGCCGCCGGCGTCACCGGTGCCCGGCTGGTCGAGCGGGGAGGTGTGCAGGCTGATCATCGCCACACGCCGGATCGGCTCCACCAGGCACCTCGGTCATCTCGTCATACTGTCGGTCCGACACTGGTGAACACGTACCCACCCCCGATGATTCCCAACGGGCGTCTCAGCGGGCGTGCGCGCCCCTGGACCGGTGCCCGCCCGGGTCGTCCGAGCGCTCCGGCCGACGGCTCAGCGCCGCGGTCGCGACGACGACGGCACCGGCTCCGACCAGCGCGTGCACCAGACGCTCGTCGGCGCCGTCGGCGACGAGCTGCACCACCGACCAGACCAGCAGCGCGAAGCAGACGCCCACGATCGCGCGCAGCCACGTCGTGCTGCGGGTGACGAGGCTGGCCCCGGTCGCCACCGCGGCGCCGAGGAGGAGCGGCAGGCCGACCAGCTCGGCCGCGTCGGCGAGCGCCGTACGGTCGACCTGCTCCAGCGCGAGCGCCCCGATCCACGCGAGACCGCCGACGAGTCCCGCGAGAGGGGCGAGGATGCGCACCGGTCCATCTCCTTCCGGCCGACCGACCCTGGACGACTGGTGAGCCTCCCTCCTCCGCACGCCGGTGAAACGTGTTCCTGTCGACGGATCCCCGAGAATGAGGACATGACCTCCTCCGCGACCTCCCGGACCGCCGTCGTCACCGGCGCCAGCAGCGGCATCGGCGCCGCGACCGCCCGCCGGCTCGCTGCCGCCGGCTACCACGTCTTCTGCGCCGCCCGGCGGCGCGACCGGATCGACGCGCTGGCCGCCGAGATCGGCGGCACGCCGGTCGAGTGCGACGTGACGAGCGAGGAGTCCGTCGCGCACCTCGCGTCCCTGGTCGGTGACCGGCTCGACGTACTCGTCAACAACGCCGGCGGCGCCTTCGGCTCGGCGCCGGTGGGCGCGGCGGACGCCGACGACTGGCGGCGGATGTACGAGGTGAACGTGATCGGCCTGATGCAGGTCACCCGGGCCCTGCTGCCCGCGCTCGTCGCCAGCGGCGCGGGCGCGATCCTCAACGTCGGCTCCACCGCCGGACGGATCGCCTACGAGGGCGGCGCGGGCTACACCGCCGCGAAGCACGGCACGCAGGTCGTCAGCGAGACGCTGCGCCTGGAGCTGTGGGACCAGCCGGTGCGGGTCATGGAGATCGCGCCCGGCATGGTGAAGACCGACGAGTTCGCACTCGTGCGCTTCGAGGGCGACCGGCAGAAGGCGGACGCGGTGTACGCCGGGGTCGCGGAGCCGTTGACCGCTGAGGACATCGCCGACGCGATCACCTGGATGGTCACGCGCCCGCCCCACGTCAACGTCGACGAGCTCGTGATCCGTCCGCGCGCCCAGGCCGCCCAGCACAAGGTCCACCGCACCGCTGACCCGGCAGAGACTCTCTGACGGGTCAGCGTCTGCCAGACTCCTCGAATGCAGACGATCGGTCTCGTCGGAGGGCTGAGCTGGGAGAGCAGCGCGGTCTACTACCAGCAGCTCAACCGGGCCGTGGAGGAGCGGGTCGGCGGGCTGTCGTCCGCGAGGACGATGCTGGCCTCGGTGGACTTCGCCGAGGTGACCGCGCTGCAGGAGCAGGAGCGGTGGGACGACGTCGCCGACCTCCTGTCCGCGGCCGCCCGCGGGGTCGAGGCGGGCGGCGCGGACTTCCTGCTGCTGTGCACCACGACGTTCCACCGCGTCGCCGACCAGGTGGCCGAGGCCGTGGGGATCCCGCTGCTGCACCTCGCCGACGTGGTCGCGGATGCCTGCCGGGCGCAGGGGCTGGAGTCGGTGGGCTTCCTCGGCACGACGTTCGCGATGTCGCGGTCGTTCTTCACCGACCGGATCGCCTCCCACGGCTTGACCGTCCATGTCCCGGACGAGCGGCACCACGAGACCGTCAACCGGATCATCTACGACGAGCTCGTGCACGGGAAGGTGCTGGACGGCTCGCGGCGCACCGTCGTCGGCCTCGTCGACGAGCTCTGGGACGCGGGCGCCGGTGGCGTCATCCTCGGCTGCACCGAGCTCGAGCTGCTCGTCCACCAGGCCGACGCCGACATCCCGGTCTTCCCCGGCACCTCGCTGCACGTGGCGGCGGCGCTCGATCGCGCGCTGGGATAGTCCGTCACGAAGTGCCTGTCCCGGAGCGCTCCCAGGCAGCCATCTCGTGACGGACTATCGCGGTGCTACCGCCAGTGAGCACCCCGCGGGTCGGTGCGGGGCGACTCGAGGAGCAGGTCGGCGATGCGGCGCAGGTCGGCGGTGAGATGCTGCTCGGGCACCGTCGCGGCGTCGCCGCAGAGGTCGAAGTCGTAGACGAACCGGTCGGGCTGGGGTGGACCTCCGGCGACGGAGGCGAGGTCGACGCGGTCGACGAGGGCGGCGAGCTCCGGGCCGCGCGGGTCGTCGCCGTCGAGGTCGAGCTCGCCGGCGGTGCGGAGGCCGGCGAAGCCACCGGTACGCCGCACCGCGACCCGACGCGACGACGCCGCGGCCGAGCCCGGGTCGGGCGGCGGGGCGGAGGTGGACGGCGTGACCCCGACGGTCTCCCACGCGGTGCCGACCGCGTCCGCGGCCGACCCGGCGGCGGCGATCGTCGCCGCGGCGAAGCCCGCGAAGTCGGTGTCCGCGCCGACCGCGCCGCCGGTGAGCGCGGCGTACCAGACCCGTCCGGCACCCTCCCAGGTGGTGCCGCCGATCGCGACGGCGGCGAGCTGGAAGGCCCGGTTGGGGATGCCGGAGTTGAGATGCACGCCCCCGTTGTCCTCGCTGGTGACCACGAAGTCGGCCATCGAGCCGACCTGCGGGTCGCGGCCCAGCGCCGGGTCGTCGTACGCCGTGCCGGGAGCGGCCATGTCGCGCAGCGCCCGCGCCTGCACACCGGGCAGGAAGATCCCCTCGCCGATCAGCCAGTCGCCCTGGTCGGCCGTCTGGCCGAGCAGTCGCTGCTTGAGGCAGGCGGCGAACGCGTCGGACACGGACTCGTTCAGCGCGCCCGGCTGGTCGCGGTAGACGAGACCTGCGGAGTGCTCGGTGACCGCGTGGGTCAGCTCGTGACCGAGCACGTCGACCGGCCGGGTGAACCTCCCGAAGAGCTGCCCGTCACCGTCGCCGAAGACCAGCTGCGTGCCGTCCCAGAAGGCGTTGTCGTAGTCCCGGCCGTAGTGCACGGTCAGGCTCACCGGTGCACCGGCGTCGTCGTACGACGCGCGTCCGTAGACCTCCGCGAACAGTGCCAGCGCCGCGGTGATGCCGTCGGCCGCCTCGTCGACGGCGGCGTCGCCGGACGCTCCGTCACCCGCGGAGCGGACCGCTCGCCCGGGCAGGTCCGTGGTGTTGCCGGCGGTGTGCACCGTCCACGCGGGGCCCGGGACCGGGAGCGCCGGGGCCCGGGTCGGCACCGGCGTCGTGCGTCCGGCACGCAGCGCCTCGTCCACCACCAGGCTCGACGGGGCGACCCTGGCCAGCAGGTACGGCGGGACGAAGCGGCACGGCATCACGGTGCGCGGTCCGGCGGGAAGCCTCCGGTGGCGACCGGCCCCCACGCGTCGACGGTGATCCGGATCAGTGACTTGCCCTGGCTGCGCATCGCCGCGCGGTAGTCCTCCCAGTCCGGGTGCTCGCCCGCGATGCAGCGGTAGTACTCGACCAGTCCGTCCTCGGCCTCCCGCGCCGGCATGTCCAGCACCTCGGCCGTGCCGTCGACCTGGACCCACGCGTCGTCCCACTCGTCGGAGAGCACCAGCACCGACGCGACCGGCCGCTTGCGGAGGTTGGCGGCCTTCGCCCGGTCGGGGTAGGTCGAGATGACGATCCGGCCGGCGTCGTCGACCCCGCCGGTCACCGGCGAGACCTGCGGCCGGCCGTCGGCACGGGTGGTGACGAGCACGAGATGGTGCCGGCCGCGCACGAAGTCGAGCAGCTGGTCGCGGTCGACGCGGTCGGCGGTGGCGATGCGCGGCATGTGATCACCGTACGCACGATGCGGCCGACGGCGTACCCCGCCACTAGACTCGACCCTCGTGCCTACCACCACCCGCACCGACCTCCGCAACGTCGCGATCGTCGCGCACGTCGACCACGGCAAGACCACCCTCGTCGACGCGATGCTCCGCCAGGCGGGAGCCTTCACCGAGCACGAGGCCGAGAGCGTGGCGGAGCGCGTCATGGACTCCGGCGACCTCGAGCGCGAGAAGGGCATCACGATCCTCGCGAAGAACACCGCGATCCACTACACCGGCCCGTCGGCCCCCGACGGGATGACGATCAACATCATCGACACCCCCGGCCACGCCGACTTCGGCGGCGAGGTCGAGCGGGGGCTGTCGATGGTCGACGGCATCGTGCTGCTGGTCGACGCCTCCGAGGGCCCGCTGCCGCAGACCCGGTTCGTGCTGCGCAAGGCGCTCAACGCCGACATGCCTGTCGTGCTGGTCGTCAACAAGGTCGACCGCGGCGACGCCCGCATCGAGGAGGTCGTCGACGAGACCTACGAGCTCTTCATGGACCTCCTCGACGACAGCCACCGCCAGGACGCGCTCGACTTCCCCGTCGTCTACGCCTCCGGCAAGGCCGGCATCGCCAGCCTGGAGCAGCCCGACAACGGCCAGCTCCCCGACGGCACCGACCTCGAGCCGCTCTTCAGGACCATCCTCGAGACGATCCCCGCGCCGACGTACGACGAGGGCGCACCGCTCCAGGCCCACGTGACGAACCTCGACGCGTCTCCCTTCCTCGGCCGCCTCGCGCTGCTGCGCATCAAGCAGGGCAGCCTGCGCAAGGGCCAGACCGTCGCCTGGATCCGTCGCGACGGTGACGTCAAGAACGTCCGCATCACCGAGCTGCTCATCACCGAGGGCCTCGAGCGCAAGCCGGGAGAGTCCGCCGGTCCGGGCGACATCGTGGCGGTCGCGGGCATCCCCGAGATCACCATCGGCGAGACCCTCGCCGACTCCGAGAAGCCGGTCGCGCTGCCGCTCATCCACGTCGACGAGCCGGCGATCTCGATGACGATCGGCACCAACACCAGCCCGCTGGTCGGTCGCGTCAAGGGCGGCAAGGTCACCGCCCGCCTGGTCAAGGACCGCCTCGACGCCGAGCTGGTCGGCAACGTGTCGCTGCGGGTGCTCCCGACCGAGCGTCCGGACGCGTGGGAGGTGCAGGGCCGCGGCGAGCTGGCGCTCGCGATCCTCGTCGAGCAGATGCGCCGCGAGGGCTACGAGCTCACCGTCGGCAAGCCGCAGGTGGTCACCCGCGAGGTCGACGGCAAGGTCCACGAGCCCGTCGAGCGGCTGACGATCGACGCGCCGGAGGAGTACCTGGGCACGGTCACCGAGATGCTCGCGACCCGCAAGGGCCGCATGGAGCAGATGACCAACCACGGCACCGGCTGGGTGCGGATGGAGTTCCTGGTCCCCGCGCGCGGCCTGATCGGCTTCCGCACCGAGTTCCTGACCGCCACCCGCGGCACCGGCATCGCCCACCACATCTCGGAGGGCTACGAGCCGTGGGCCGGCGAGATCCGCTCGCGCGCCTCGGGCTCCCTGGTCGCCGACCGGTCCGGCGCGGCCACGGCGTACGCCATGACCTCGTTGCAGGAGCGCGGCGTGATGTTCGTCGAGCCGACGACCGAGGTCTACGAGGGCATGATCGTCGGCGAGAACTCCCGCGCCGACGACATGGACGTCAACATCACCAAGGAGAAGCAGCAGACCAACATCCGGTCGGCGACCTCCGACAACTTCGAGAAGCTGATCCCGCCGCGCAGGCTGTCGCTCGAGCAGTGCCTGGAGTTCTGCCGCGAGGACGAGTGCGTCGAGGTCACACCGGAGACGGTGCGGATCCGCAAGGTCGTGCTCGACCAGAACGAGCGGGCGAAGATCGCGAGCCGAGCGCGCAAGGCGAGCAGGTAGGGCCCGGAGTGAGGCACGGGCGGAGGGTTCCGCCCGCTCGTCGTCTGCGGGGCGAGCAGTTGCGCGGCGAGGTCGCGGCGCGGGCGCGGGCTCGCGACGAAGTCGCGCCGATCGCGGCGCGGGCTCGGACCCGCGACGAAGTTGCGCCGATCGCGGCGCGCGCTCGGAAGGCCAAGTAGGGCGAGGCGCCGGTGACCGAGGTTTCGGGGTCACCGATCGGCGCCGAAGGTCGAGGCGGCCACGACCGGCGAAGGAGGTCGTGTCGGCGCGTCTCGGAACCCGACGACGCGTCCGCCCGAACGGCGTACTTCTGTGGCAACGCCTGCGGTTCTCGGGTGTTGCAACGCCCGAGAGGTGCAGGAATACCCGGTGCACCGGGTATTCCGCGACGCCGCCTCCACCCCCACCCGACGCAGCGCAGTTAGCGGTAGAGGCAACCGAAAGGTGCACCCGGAGCGTCCTCTGTATCATGCTGGCACATGTCCACAACCGCACCGGACATCGGTTGCCCCGGCCCGCGCCACCGCGTGACGAGGGTGCACCAGTGGTCGGGCTAGCACGACAGCTCTCGGGGGAGACGATGGCGGAGGAGCGGCGCAACGCCGTTCTCGTACTGGGTGCGGGGACCTCGGGTCCCGGCACGGTGGCCGGCGTGCTGAGCATCCTCGGCATGCACGCCCCGACCCTCGAGCACGGCTCCGCACCCTGGGTCGCCGAGCTGCACGAGCGCCTGCTGGCGCGCGCGAACATCGCGGTCGACGACGCCCGTCCCGAGGCATGGTTCGACGCCGGCCGGATGAGCACGCAGGACCAGAACCGTGAGCGCGTCGAGCGCTGGCTCGACACCGTCCTCACCGACGAGGTGGACGAGATCGTCATCGAGGACGCCGGGCTCCCGTGGTTCCTCGACCTGTGGGCGGGGGCGGCGTCGCGGCTCGACGTCGACGTCGCCCACGTGCTGACGGTCAGCCCGCCGTCCCACGTGATCTCGGCCGGCAGGGACGACCGGAGCCCGCTCGGCCAGGCGATCTCGTGGCTCAACCTGATGCTGCACACCGAACGCGCCACCCGTGGCGGACGGCGCATGGCGATCCGCCAGGCCGACCTCGTCGAGGACTGGACGGTGCCGATCTACGCGCTCGGCGAGCAGTGGGGACTGCGGTCGGTCGTCGAGGCCAACGCACGTGACCTGCGCGCCGTGCACGACTACCTCGACCAGGCACCCCGGCCCGGACCGACCGGTGAGCTGCGGCTGCCCGAGCCGGCGCAGACGCTGGTCCAGTCCACCGCGGCCGCTCTCGACCGGCTGGCGGAGGGCACGGACGACGAGCAGCTCCACCGCGAGCTCGACGACCTCCGCGTCGCCTTCATCGAGCTCTACGAGCAGGCCGCCGAGATCGCCGACTCGTCCGTGCGCGCCGCCGAGCGGCGGCTGCGGCGGGCCAAGGACCGTTTCGAGAAGGAGCGTCGCGAGCTCGCCAGGGATCGCGACCAGGGCGGCCTCGCCGGCCGCCTCGCCGTACGGAGGGGAGGCCGGTCATGGCGCCGACGCCCGGCCTGAGCGCCGTCACGCTCGAACCCGAGGTCGCCGACCACCAGGTGGCCCGCCTGTCGGGTGCGTCCACGCCCGGGGTGACCGCGGTGCTGCGGGTCCGCAACGAGGCGCACTCGCTGCCCTGGTCGCTCCCGCAGCTGCTGCGGTCGACCGACGAGGTCCTGCTGGTCGACAACCGGTCGACCGACGACACCCCCGCCATCGCGGTCGAGATCGCCGACCGGCACGGGCTGGGCGACCGGCTCCGGGTGGTCGACTACCCCTACCGGCTGAGCCGGTGCGGCCCCGAGCACCTCGACACGCCGCCGGAGTCGGCACACAGCCTGGTCCGGTTCAACAACTGGGCCGAGTCGCTCGTGACCACGTCGTACGTCGTGAAGTGGGACGGCGACATGGCGCTCACCCGCGACGGCGAGCGGGCGCTCTCGGCGTTCGGCTGGCAGGTGCAGCACCGCCGGATCAACCTGCGGCTCCCCCGCCACCCGCTCTACGTCGAGAGCGACCGCGTCGCCTACCTCGACCTCGCGATGCGCAACCGCGAGCACTTCGGGCACCCGGTGCTGCCGGGCTTCTCCTACGCCAAGGCGTTCGAGTGGGAGTTCCTGCTCTACCCCGAGGGCACCCCGCACCACAACCTGCCCGAGGGCTCGTGCGTGGAGCTCAAGCACCTCGACGACGACGAGTTCGGCCACTGGACCGACCCCGACGCGTTCCTCACCAGCGCCCGCACCCAGCGCAAGCGCCGGGAGTACATGACGTTCGACGCCGTGCGCACGGGCGACTGGCAGCAGATCCCCGGTCTGCACCGCATCGAGGCGCCGGAGGACATGCACGTCATCGAGTACGTCGTGGAGACCTGGCTGCCGAAGGCGCCCCGGCCGCTGGACGCCTCAGCGTCGTAGCTCGCGCACCACGCGCAGCAGTTCACGTGCGCGGTCGTCGAAGGAGAGACCCGTCTCGGCGACCGGCAGGTCCGGCGCGGCCAGCGCGGCGTCGTACGCCGTCCGCAGGTCGGCCGCGCTGCGGCACACCTGCACGCGCCCGGGGAACAGCTCCGCCACCCCGGCCACGTCGTCGCACAGCACCTGCGCGCCGCACGCGACCGCGTCGAACACCCGGTTGGCCACGAACCCCCGCCGGGCCATGTCGGGCCAGTGGTCCGCGATCACGACCGCGTGTGCCCGGTAGAGCTCGCCGAGCCGGTCGTTGGGCAGGTGCTCGGCTCGCCAGACCCCCGGCGGCAGCCCGTCCCAGGCGCGGCCGTAGACCTCGATCGGCACGCCCGCCTCCACCGCCCGGTGGACCATGGGCCGGGTGCGGTCCTCGGCGCTGCCGACGAACACCGCCACCGGCGAGCGGTCGCCGCCACCGGCCACCGCGGGCAGGCCGGTCGCCTGCAGCAGCGGGAGCACCGGCCGCCCGAGAGCCCGGGCGCGCTCCTGGGCCCACGGCACCGAGGCGGCACAGACGACGTCGGCACCCGCGAGCTCGTCGTCCGCGATCTCGTCGGGGTGGCTGATCACCCACACCACCGAGGTCTGCCCGGGGCCGGGGTCCACCCGCTGCCGGCCGCGGAGCACCAGCGACACGTCGTCGTACGCCGTGGCGGCGGAGACGTGCGCGTCGCGCCGGTGGACCACGGCGTCCTGCCCGAGCCGGCGCAGCGCCCCGGCGAGCTCCTCGGCGAAGTGGGTGTCGCCCCACTGGTCGCCCCAGTGCCCCCCGGTCGACGGGATCCGCAGTCCCCAGCGCAGCCGCGCGGGGTCGGGCCGCAGCCGCCCCACGACGGCCGGTCTCGCGGCGGGCACCGGCTGCCCGTCGTCGGCCACGGGGAGCGCGAGCTCCCAGCCGAGGTCGGCGTACACCTCGCGCTCGGGCTCCGGCAGGCGGCCGGACCAGCGCCGGACGAAGGTCCGCCGGTTGTCCATCGCCTTCGCGAACCGACCGGGCGATTGGCTCTCGTAGTGGGTCACGACCGAGCGGGTGGCGACCCGGAACCCCCCGGGCCGCAGCTCCAGCGCACGCAGCGACAGGTCGACGTCCTCGAAGCCGTTGCGGTAGGCGGGGTCGAAGCCGCGCAGCGCCACCACGTCCTCCGCCCGCAGGGCCAGGGCCGCGGCCGTCGCCGCCGAGAACCGGCGACCCTCGACCGCGTCGGCGTCGGCGCGGGGGTGACCCACGAGCAGGTGCGCCGGCAGCAGGCCCGCGTCGAGGAAGACGGTGCCGGCGGCCTGGATCGTGTCGTCGGGGAAGACCAGCAGCGACTGGGCGCCCGCGAGCTCGGGATCGTCGAGCGGGGCGAGGAGCGGCGGCAGCCAACCGTTGCGCGCGCGGGTGTCGTTGTTGAGGAAGACCACGCGGCCACCGGTCGAGTGCGCGAAGCCGACGTTGGAGCCGCCGGCGAAGTCGGTGTTCCTGGGCAGGTGGACCACCCGCACGGCCTCGACGGCGGCGAGGGCGGCAGCGAGCGCCAGTGAGACGTGGGGCTGCGACCCGTTGTCGACGACGACGACCTCCACGTCGGCGCCGTCGCTCTCGTCGACCGCCGCGGTGGCCGCGCGCACGGTCATGAACCAGTCCTCGTACGTCGGGATCACCACCGACGTCCGGCCCGGGATCCGCTCCGCGAGCCGGGCACGCTCGGCCTCCCAGTCGACCAGGGGATCGGGCAGCTCGGTGCGGTCCCGGGCCCCGAGGTCGTGGGCGACCTGCAGCAACGCGGCGCGAGCCTGGTCGGGGCCGGCGCCGAGCTCCTCGGCCTCCACGTGCTTGAGCACGGCGCCGACGCGGCCGGCGCGGAAGGCCCGGCGTACCGGCTGCGGCAGCCGCGCGAAGTCGACGAACGGGTTGAACGTCAGCCGCGCGGGCATCCCCTCGGTGACGGCGTGGAGCGCCGCGTCGTCCTCGGAGCCGAAGGACCTGTCGACGAGGGCGCCGTAGAACTCGACGTCGAGCAGGCCCGAGCGCACCAGCCGTGCCGCGCGCCGCTGGGTCTGGTCGCTCTCGCTCACGGCAGCAGACTCTATGTGGCACGCCGAGGGTGGTGGCTTCGAGGCTCGGCGGTGGTTTCGAGACGGTTGCCAGCGCAACCCCCCCAACCACCGCGGTCGGTGGTTGAGGAAGGCGCCCTGGCGCCTGTCTCGAAACCACCGAGGTCGAGGGCCACGAGAGCGGTGGCCTAGGATCGCGTGGCGATGGCAGACCCGGCACTCAGCAAGCTCCTCGACGGCGCGTCCGAGCCGGTCGTGGTGCTCCACGATCCCGGGGTCGAGCTCCGGGGCCTGCCGGCCGGGGTGACGCTGTCGACCACCGGCCACGACCTGCCGGGGCTCCCCCACCGCTGGGGCCTGGTCGTGCTCGCGTGCACCGACGTCCTGTCGCTGCGGCGCTGGGCCTCGGTGCTGCCCGGCCTCGGCCGCACCCGGGTCGTCGCCTGCCTGCTGGTCGAGGCCGAGCGGCCGGTGACGCTGGTGCCGCGACCGGAGTGGCCGATGCTGACCGCCCTGAACGCCCGCCGGGTCGCCAGCGGGGCGACGCTGACGGTGGCCCGCTTCGAGAGCGGCGTCCGCGCCGAGCTGGTGCTCCGCGAGCTGGCGCGGACCGCGGCGCCCGGGCGGGCGGCGTACGCCGGGCTCGTCGCAGCCACCACCCGGCCGGACCCGGCGACGGCTCCGCCGGTCGACCCGGGCCTCCAGGTGCTCGCCCGCCCGGCGGATGCCGTCGACGAGGGCCGCACCATCCCGCCCGACGTCGTGCTCGGCAGCACCCAGACCCTCCCGGCCCACCACGTGATCGACCGGCCGCCCACCACCTCGACCGACGCACGGCTGCTGCGCGCGCCGGTCGACGAGGCGGTGCTCAACCCGGCCGGCTACCTCAAGGACGCCGAGCTGTCGACGGCCGCGCTCGAGGCGGCGCCCGACGGCCGGCTGCTGCTGCGCGGAGACGGCCTCGACCACTCGTTGAGCGCCGAGCAGGGCGCGACGCCGACCGCGGTCCGGCTGCTGCGCCCACACCGCGGCGTGCGTGTCTCCTGGCCTCCGGCCGAGCCGGAGCGGCTCGTGCGCACGGTCGCCGGCCTGGCCGCTGCGGGCGTGCCGCTGGTCGCGGACGACGTACCGGCAACGGCGCGGGCCGGGCTCGGCGACCGGCTCGCCGATCTGCTGCTCGCGCGCCCCGACCTCGGCTCGTCGCTCCCTCGCGACGAGCACAGCGTGCGCCTGCGGCGCGCCGGCCTGCTGGAGCACTCCGCGCTCGCGTGGCGCCGGCGGCTCGCCGCGGCCGCCGGCCTGCCGTTCCGGCCGTTCCCGAGCGTCACCGCGGTGCTCGCGACCAAGCGGCCGCACCTGCTCGGCCATGCCCTCCGGCAGGTCGCCAAGCAGCGCGGCGCCGACGTCGAGGTCGTCGTGGCCGCGCATGGCTTCGACGCGGACCCCGACCTCGTCCGCGCCCACGTCGGCGACCGGTTCGTGCTGCGGACCTTCGACGAGTCGACGTTCTTCGGCGACGTCCTCAACGGCGGTGTCGACGCGGCGTCGGGCGACCTGGTGCTGAAGATCGACGACGACGACTGGTACGGCCCCGACTTCGTCGCCGACCTGCTGCTGGCGCGCCACTACTCCGGGGCCGAGGTCGTCGGCACCACCGTCGAGTACGCCTACCTCGCCCCGATCAACCGCACCATCCGCCGTCGCGACGACAGCGAGCGGATCGCGCAGTTCGTCGCGGGCGGCTCGATCATGACCGACCGCGCCTCGCTCACCGCCGCGGGACGCTTCCGCCGGGTGCGGCGGTACGTCGACGCCCAGCTGCTCGACGCCGCGCGCCAGCAGGGGCAGTCGATCTACCGGTCCCACGGCCTGGGCTACATGCTCCGGCGCACCGCGGCGGGTCACACGTGGGACCCCGGGCTCGAGTACTACCTCTCCGAGGAACGCCTGGAGGAGTCGTGGGACGGGTTCCATCCCAGCGCCCTGCTCGAGCACGACGAGTCCGAGGTGCCCGACGAGGCGAGGTCGCCATGAGCACCCAGCCACGGGTCAGCGCCAACGACTGGCGGGTCCTCGATCCGCCGGCGCTCGGCGCCTGGAGGCCGAGCCTGTCGGTGACGGTGGTGATCCCCGCCTACCGGCCACACCGACTGCCCCTGGTGCTGGCCGCGCTGGCGGCGCAGAGCTACCCGGACCACCTCCTCGAGGTCGTCGTGGTCGACGACCACTCCGACCCGCCGGTCGAGCTGCCCGAGGTCCGCCCGGCCAACACCCGACTGCTGACGACCGAGCACCGGTGGTCGAAGTCCAACACCTGCCGCACCGGCATCGACCGCAGCGACGGCGACGTCATCCACTTCCTCGACAGCGACATGGTCCCCGCCCATCGCGAGGTCGAGGCCCACCTGCGGTGGCACCACGTCGTCGACTACGCGGCGGTGCTCGGCTTCCGGACCTTCGTCCCCGAGGACGCGCTCGACCACCTGACGCCGACCGCGCTGCACGACCACGTCGCCGCGGGCACCGACCTGCACACCCTGGTCGTCGGCGACCAGGTCCCGCAGGAGTGGACCGAGCGGATCCTGGCCGAGACCGACGGCCTGGCGGCGGCCGGACCGCGGGCCATGCGCCTGCACGTCGGCGCCTCGACGTCCGTGACCCGGGCGCTGGCGTCGAGCTCGGCGGGCCTGCCCCCCGAGCTCGACCTGGGCGAGGACATCGTGTTCGGCTACCGGCTGCGCGAGGCCGGGGCGGTCTTCGTGCCCGACCGCGCCGCTGTCTCGATCCACCTCGGGCAGTCGAGCGTGATGTCGAGGACCGCGCAGGTCAACCGCTTCAACCACCCTCACTTCGCCCAGCTCGTCCCCGAGTTCCGCGGGCACCGCCGCGCGGTGTCGCGCTCCTACGCCGTGCCGTACGCCGAGG
Source organism: Nocardioides sp. YIM 152315 (assembly GCF_029210375.1). Lineage (GTDB taxonomy): Bacteria > Actinomycetota > Actinomycetes > Propionibacteriales > Nocardioidaceae > Nocardioides. The sequence goes on from NZ_JARGER010000038.1 coordinate 205,305, forward strand.
TCGTGCTGCCGGTCGCCGGCGCCACCGCCGAGGAGGTCTGCGCCGTCGTCGACACCCAGCTGGCGTCCACGTTGCCGGACCTCGTCGTCACCCTCGTGGGCTCGTGGGCCGATCCCACGACCCGGGGGCCGGTCCTGGACGACCCGGCTCTCGAACAGCGACTGGTGCGCACGACGTACGAGCACGAGCCTCGGGTGCGCCTGGTGTCCGAGCCCGCGCCGCGGTCCGACGCGACCTTCCGCGTCACCCTGCCGGGCACGGGGGCGTTCCCTGCCGGCAAGGCCCTGGCCCAGCTGCTGCGCCGCATGGAGCTCGAGCACCTGGGGTGCGTCGACGTCGACCTGCCCGACGGCTCAGTCGCCCGCGTCGTGCGCACCCAGGCGCACGCCCGCGCGCTGCGCACGTGCGCGGACCGGTCGGAGTACGACGACGCGCTGGCGGCCTGCTACCCGGCGACCCGGGAGTCCGCCGCGCGCGCCGGCTTCGTGACCGACGACGAAGCGCCGCCGGTCAAGCAGGTGCGGGGCCTGGTGGGCTGGGGCGTCGGGCGCGCCGACCGCGACTGACGCCGCCAGCACCGGGGCAGAGGTCCGGCGTCAGGGACGCCAGACCCGCACCCAGTCGACCAGGGTGGTCTGCGGCAGGTCGGACTCCTTGGGCAGCAGCTCCAGCTCGTAGTTGGAGCTGAGGTTGCTCAGGATCAGGAACTCGTCGACCTCGGCGATGCCTTCCTCGAGGACCGAGGTGATCTGGCCGTCGATGCGGAAGACGTACTTCTCGGGCGTCCACTCGACGGAGAACACGTGGTAGCGCTTCCACCACTTCTTCCCGTACTGGCCCGGGTCCTCGATCCAGCCTCCGGACTTCACCTTGTCGTCGCCGTCGGCATAGTGGACGTAGCTCGCCAGCCCCGTGTGCGGCCGGCGGCCGAACCACTCGATGACGTCGATCTCCGCCCCACCGCCCATGCCATCGGCCGGCTGCATCCAGAAGGCGGCGTGCTGGCCACGCTCCTGGTGGAACTTCATCCGCGCCGCGGCGAAGCCGTACTTGAACCGGAACGAGCTCTCCGTGCCGAAGTTGGCGTTCAGGCGGTGGTCGTACTGCTCGCCCTCGTACTTGCAGGGGCCGGACGCATCGGGGTCCAAGGCGACCGACATCGCCGCCACACCGCCGCCCACCTCGACCATGCTGGGGTCGGGCTTGGAGCAGTCGCGTGCCTCGACGCTGTATCCCTGGAGCCGGTGCATCCAGCGGTCGCCGAGGGAGTCGCCGTCGAAGGGCTCGTCGAACGCGAGCTTCTCCTCCCAGACCTTCGACTCGAGCTGCTCGCTGCGCACGCCCTCGCCGGCCACCAGGCGGTAGGTCTGCGGTTCGCCCTCGACCCGGTAGGGCGCCACGAACACGACGTTGCCCTCGGTGTCCTGCTCGTCGGTGTCGATCACGGACCACTCGTCGTCGCGGCGCACCTCGAGCTGGACCGTCTCACCCCCGACCGCCGGCTCGACCGAGCCCTCGATGGTGAGGTCGGCCTTGTCGGCCTTGTGGGCCTTCTCCCCGGTGTCGACGACGGGCGGCAGCATCCGGGCGACGATGCCGTCCTTCGCAGGCTCGTCCTCGTCGTCGCCCGAGCAGCCGGCCGCGGCCACGGCAAAAGCCGCCGCGACCACGAGGGTCGCGGCGGCCTTGCGGTGCGCACGAGCGCTGCGAAGGAACGTCGTCACAGCTTCCAGACCCGCACCCAGTCCACGGACGAGCCCTGGGGCAGCTTCTTCTCCTTCTTCATGTACTTGAGCTGGTAGTCCGAGCTCAGCTGGCTCAGCAGCAGGAACTGCTCGCGACCGGAGACGCCCTTCTTGATGACGCTCGTCACCTGGCCGTCGATGTAGAAGGTGTAGGAACGCGGCGTCCACTTGACCGAGAACACGTGGTACTTCTTCGACCACTTGTTGCCGTACTGCTGCGGCTTCTTGATCCAGGAGCCGACCTTCACGCCGTGGTTCTTGCGCGGCACGTAGTGGATGTAGCTGGAGAGACCACCGGAGGGGTGCTTCTCCCCGAACCACTCGACGACGTCGATCTCGGCGCCGGTCTTGCGGGCGCTGCCGTACTCGGCGACACGGTTGGTGGGCTGCAGCCAGAAGCCGAAGTGCTGGCCACGCAGGCGGTTGAGCTTCACGCGCGCGGCGGCGTACCCGTACTTGAAGGCGAAGGCGCCCTCGGTGCCGATCATGGCGTTGGTGCGCCAGGCGAAGCTCCTGTGGTCGTACTTGCAGCGACCCGGCCGCGCCTTGTCCTCGCCGACGACCAGACGGGCGACGTTGTGGCCGACCCTCGTGTTGGCGGCCTCGGTGCGGGAGCACTCGCGCAGGCCCGCGTGGCCGTAGTCCTGCTCACGGAAGGACCAGGTGGACGCGTCGAGGTCGGAGCCCGAGAACTCGTCGGTGAACTGCTCCTTGTAGGTCCACTTCAGCGTCGAGACCTTCTTGCTGACCGTGGTCGGCATGCCGGAGCCGGTGGCCCGCAGCCGGTAGGTCACGGCCTTGCGCTTGCGGAGGTACGGCGCGGCGATCTGCACCACGCCGGACTTGTCCTGGCGGGCGGCGCCGGCCCTGACCCACTTCTTGCCGGCCTTGCGGTCGAGGATGACGGTGCGGCCCGGCTTCTTCGGCCGGAACGTGCCGGCGACGACCACCTTGGCCCGGTCGGAGCGGGCCGGCCGCTTCCCGACGCTGGAGATCGGCGGGGTCAGCTCGATCTTCACACGCTGCTTGGCCTTCTTCTTCTGGACGTGGGCCTTGCTGGCAGGGGCGGCGGTTCCGGCCGGCGCGTCGACGGTGGCGACGGCGAGGCCGGCACCGACGGTGAGCGCCAGCGCAGCAGCAAACGTTCGGAGGGAGGTCATGAGTTCCAATCAGTCAGTCGAGCTTCACTCGACGGGCGGTCAGGAGATCTCGGCAGGGGCAGCGCCATGATAGGTACATTCATTGGCGTGGCCCCAACTGGCGGCACCTGTCGGTGTGCCGTGCGTGGGACGAGCATAGGGAGAGTTCATGACGCAGAGCGCGAGCCCGACGTCGTCGGGCCGGCGGGTCGTCATGATCGTCGGCTCGGGACGCAGCGGCACCAGTGTGATGGCCTGCACACTGCAGCAGCTCGGCATGCGCGTCCCCGCGCCGGAGGTGCCACCGGACGCGACGAACCCCAAGGGCTTCGGTGAGTCGCAGTGGCTGGTCGACTTCCACGACAGGCTCCTCCAGCGGGCGAACGTCACCGTGTCGGATGCTCGCCCGCGGGCCTGGTTCGCGACCAGCAAGCAGAGCACCAACGAGCGCTTCCGCCGGCAGGCGAGCACCTGGCTCGAGGGCCAGTTCGAGGACGCGGACGAGGTCGTCCTCAAGGACCCGCGCCTGGTCTGGTTCCTGGGCCTGTGGGAGAGCGCCGCCCTCCACGTCGGCGTCACGCCGGTCTTCATCAGCATGCTGCGCCCCCCGGCCGAGGTGATCGGCAGCAAGCACCACCACTACTCCTCCCGCGTGAGCCTCGAGAGCAGGGCGGCGTCGTGGGTCAACCTCGTGCTGCACACCGAGCGCGCCACGCGCGGCAAGGCGCGCGCGTTCGTCCGCTACCACGACCTGCTCTCCGACTGGACCGTCCCGGTGCACCACCTCGGCGAGGAGTTCGGGCTCGACGCCGTGCTGTCGGCCTCGGCGAAGGATCTGCGCGGTGTCTACGAGCTGATTGACCCCTCGCTCTACCGGGTACGTTCCACCGACGTGGAGGTACCGATCAGGGGAGACCTGAAGTCGCTGATGGACGGCACCCAGGAGCTCGCGGAGCGCCTCGCCGACGGCAAGGACGACTCCGACGCACACGACCTCTCCGACCGGCTGCGCACCGACTACCTCGACCTGTACGAGCAGTCCGAGGCGATCGCCGACTCCACGACGCAGGCCGTCGGCCGCAAGCTCCGCAAGCGGCACGCCCGGGCCCTCGACCAGGCGCTCACCCAAGCCGGTGGCCAGGAGCGCGAGCCCGCGTCCGCCGTCGAGCCGCCACCGCGTCGGCAGCGCAAGTTCCGGCGCGGCGGGAGCTGACCACGATGAGCACCGTCGCCCGCGGCCGTCCGGCGCCCCCCGCCACCGGCATCGACGCCGGACAGGTGACGCGCAACCGCGAGGGCGAGCCCGACTACGACATCCACTGGCCGTGGCACCGCCCCCAGCGGCCCGGCCTGACGGCGGTCCTGCGCGTGCGCAACGAGGCACACAACCTGCCCTGGGTGCTGCCGCCGCTGCTCGAGGCCGTGCCGTTCGTCGTCATCGTCGACAACCAGTCCTCCGACGGCACGCTCGAGACCGCGCAGCGGATCGTGGCCGACCTCGGCGCGGCCGACCGGGTGACGCTCACGTCGTACCCCTTCGTGGTCAGCCGGTGCGGCCCCGAGCACCTCGCGACGCCCGCCGACTCGGTGCACAGCCTCACCCACTTCTACAACTGGTCGTTCTCGCACGTGACCACGGCGTACGCGATGAAGTGGGACGGCGACATGGTGCTCACCCCCGAGGGCGTCGCGGCGGTGCGCGACCTCTCGTGGCAGCTCGAGGGCGAGGAGGTCATGGTGCTGTTCCCGCGCCTCCCCCTCTACATCGAGTCCGAGTCGGTCGGCTACCTCGACGCGAGCTCGCGCAACATGGAGCCGTGGATCCACCCGGTCGGCCCGGCGTACACGTTCGTCAAGGGCTTCGACTGGGAGGTCTGGCAGCACCCCGACGACATGGAGCGGCTCGTAATGCCCCTGGGCACGTTCGTCGAGCTCAAGTGGCTCGACCACGACGAGTTCGCCCACTGGACCGACCCGAGCGCGTTCACCGACAATCGGTCGCCGCGCAAGGTCCGCGAGTACCACGTGCACTCCACGCTCCGCGTCGGCCGGGCCGACGAGCTCGACCACGTCTTCCGCATCGAGGCCCCGCCCGGCGTGCACATCGTCGACCATGCGGCCCGGTTCTGGCTGCCGCGGCACGCCCGTGGGCTGCCCCAGCCGGGCCGGCGCAACAACGGCGACGGCGACGAGAACTAGCTGCCCCTGCGCGTCCTCCCCTGCTCGACGTCGACGCGCTCCGGTGTCTCGCGCGGTGTGACGGGTGCGGTGCCTGTGGTGGTCGTGGCCCCCGCCGTGGCTGCTGTAACGGTGGTTCGTGGGATCTTCTGACCCGTCATGACGGGGCAGCAGTGCCCACAACACCCCGTTACATCGGACCCGCCGCCCGACCCGCCGCCCCCGAGCCACCGCCCCGCCGCTACCTCAGCTTCTGCGTGCCCGCCGGATGCCGCTACCTCAGCTTCTGCGTGCCCGCCGGATGCCGCTACCTCAGCTTCTGCGTGCCCGCCGGATGACGTACGGCGCCAGGTCGTCGATCGAGGTCCCGAACCGGGCATGGGTGTCGGTGATCTCCCGGTGCAGGCGAGCCATGGTCTTGTCCCACGTGCCTTCCTGGACCTCGTCCCAGACGACGCGTGACATGCCGGTCTTGAAGCCGCAGAGCCAGTCCTGGCGCCGCTTCTCCTCCCAGACCACGTCCTCCGGGCGACGGTCGGCGTACCCGCCGTCGGACTCCCGCAGGTACTTGAACCGGCCGTCGAACTCGATGAGGTGTCTGCCCACCCGGAAGTCGACCCACGCGACGCGGCCACCCTCCTGGACACCGAACTGCGGGTGGACCACGCCGAGTGCGAGCTGCTCGAGCATCAGCTTGACAAGGGCCTCGCCCGGGTTCTCGCACCGGCCGTCGGCCAGAGCGATTGCCGTCCGGGCCGCGGTGACGTAGGGCCAGTGGGTCATCGGCTCGATGGCGGCCGACATCGCCTTGCGTGTCACGCCGGCCCGGAGGGCGGAGCTTGCGGCGACGATCCCGTGCCGCATGCCGTGCTCGCGCCCGATGTCCGCCACCGTACGCGGAAGGTCGAGCACTGGGTGGCCGTCGACGAACATGATCTGCTCCGGCTCGACCGGCGCCTGATGATGCTTGATACCGTGCCTGGTTCGCCCGCCCAGGTGACCGACGCGGGTGACGTGCACCAGCCGCGGCGTCGCCTCGAGGATCGGCAGGCCCTGGAGGTAGGCCGAGGAGTCGTGGCTGATGCTGTGGAAGCTCTTCGTCACCAGCACCGCGGCCCAGACCTCGAGGCGCGGCCGGCCGACGTACACGTCGAGTGACTCCCAGTGGACGCGGGTCGTGTACACACCGCGTCGCACCGCGACCCAGTCACCGGTGCGCAACAGCTTGCGCAGGGCGTCCGCATCGATCCCGGATGCGAGTGCCTGTCTGCGGGTGATCAGGCTGTGCTGGTGCGCGAAGTGCCAGGCGAACGTCGGCTTCATGCCTCGACGATCTGCGATCAGGCGGACGGCGCGACCGACCCGATCTCCTCCCTGTGGACAGGCCCGTCGGCAGGCGCGCTGTCGACGGTTTCTGGGCCGGTGCGCGGTCTGACCCCGAAGCCGGGATTGCTGTAACGGTGGTTCGTGGGATCTTCTGACCCGTCATGACGGGGTGGAAGATCCCCCGACACCCCGTTACAGCGCGGACGGCGCCTACCCCAGCCGCCGCCCGGAGGGCGAGGTCGCCTGGATGGCGATGCCGGCCATCCCGGCCACGAAGAGCAGGATCGTCACCTTGCCGAGCCAGTCCGGCAGCAGCGCGGAGCAGGCGATGGCGACGACGTGCAGGAGCAGGGCGAAGGGGACCCAGCGGGGGACGGTGCCGGCGCGCAGCAGCGCGATGCCGAGCAGCAGCTCGCCGAGGACGAAGCCGATGATCCAGGCGTAGAGGAACACCAGCAGGCCGGCGTCCTCGGCCACCTCGTCGAGGCCCTGACCGACGATGGTGTCGGTCACGACGAGGGACCGGAAGAAGACCATGAGCATCGCGTAGCCGGAGGTGCCGATGAAGCCGAACGCCAGGACGACGACGCTGACGAGGCCCAGCGCCCGGCCGCGCTGCTCGAAGAGCACCACGATCGCGGGCAGCCCGAGCGAGAGGCACACGGAGGCGACGAAGAAGATCACGGCGGCGGCCATCCACACCCCGCCCTGCTCCTGCACGACGCGCAGCGCCTCCGCCGTGCCGTCGCTCGAGGGCAGCAGGATCGAGGCGCTGGCGAGCGCGAGCGCTCCCGTGAGCAGGAGCGCCGCCGAGACCGGCAGCCATTCCATCCGCACCTGCACACGGTAGAGGTACGCCGGGCCGCCCGTCCGCAAACCGATCAGGAGGCGAGGCGTCTACCGAAGGTCGGTGAGGCGGTGCACCTGCTCGACCGCGGAGTCGGTGGGGATGAGCTGCACCTCGTCGCAGCCGAGGTCCTCGATGCGCCCCAGCAGGTCGCGGAGATCGGCCACGGATCCGGCGAACCCGGCGGTGGCGGCGAGCGCGTCGACGTGCTGCCCCGGGATCCAGTTCATGTAGTGCCGCAGGTGCCGCCGGATCTGTCCACGCGCCTCGTCGACCGGACCGAGCGCGAACCAGAACGACGTCGTCACCCGCGGCGGCGGTCGTCCGGCGCAGGCCCAGGCGGACCGGGTCAGCGAGAACAGCCGCGCCATCTCCGACAGGTCGACGTCGAGAGACATGCCGGCCAGCCCGTCCGCCCACGCGGCGGCGCTGCGGATCGTGCGCGGCCCGAGCGTGCCGACGAGCAGCTCGGGGCCGCCCGGCCGCACCGGCGCGGGCCCGACGGGCAGCACCGACTCGACCACCCGTTCACCGGCCCACACCCGCTTCATCACCGCGACCCGCGCGGCCATCTCCGCCATCGTCCTCGTGGCCGGCGGCGCACCGGCCGCCCGGTAGTCCTCGTCCCGCCCGCCGACGCCCAGCCCCACCGACAGCCGGCCGCCACACAGCCGGTCGCCGGTCGCGAGTGCCTTGGCGAGCGAGACCGGGTCGTGCAGCTGGGGTACGACGACCGTGGCCGTCAGCCGGACCCGCGACGTCCACGCGGCGACCGCGCCCAGCAGGGTCAGCGAGTGGGGGTTGTCGAACGCCATCCGCTCGCCCCAGCACAGCGACGACCACGCGCCCTCGTCGACCGCGCGTGCCCAGGACTCGAGCGTCGCTGCCCCCGCCTCCCAGAGGTCGGGCTCCATGACCGGCAACGTCATCCCCACCTGCATGCGGGTCACCCTCCCACGGCGACCTCGAAGATCCGGCCGTTCTCGGGGACGTCCTCGAGGGCGGTCTCTCGTCGGCCGCCGCTCGCGCGGGCAGGGTCGGTGGCTTCGAGCTCGGTCACCCCGCGCCACCGCCACGGCAGGCCGGCGGCACCGGTGACGTGCGGCGCGTCCATCAGCTGGAAGTGCAGGTGCGGCTCGGTGGTGTTGCCCGTGTTGCCGACCTCGGCGAGCCGCTGCCCGGCCTGCACCCGCTCGCCGACCCGGACGGCGGCGGAGTCGCGGCGCAGGTGGGCGTACGCCGACCACACCCCGTCGCCGTGATCGACCACCACGTGGTTGCCGAGGATCCAGGCGGCGCCGCCCAGCTCGCGGAAGAACGCCTCGACCACCATCATCCAGACCAGCGTGGGCCAGGTGTCGCGGCTGCGGTGGTCGCGCTTGCGGTCGAGCACCGCGACGACGGTGCCGTCGGCGACGGCGAGCACCGGCTCGCCGAAGGACGAGTACGACGCGGGCGCCCGGGTGCGCACGCCCCAGCCGATCCGGGCCGGCGCTCCGGAGGGGCTGGGGTGCAGCACGTCCACGGCGTACGCCTGGCCGTAGGAGCGCACCCCGTGGCTCGGCACCCGGCTGCCCGGCCCGTTCACGGCGACCCAGCGCCCGCGCACCGGCGACCCGGTCTCGACCGGAGCGCGCTCGCCGCGGGGCGGGCCGACGAACGCCAGCGCGAGCAGGCACAGGAGCACCGCCAGGCTCGGCCACCAGGGCGTGTCGAGGACCGTCGAGGTGAGCACCACCCCGGTCACGAAGAGCACCAGCCAGAGCTGGCGCAGGCGTGCGGTGCGGCGGCGGAGTGCATTCATCGGTGGGCTCCCATCACGATCGACATCAGGGGGACGACGCGCTGCGGCGGCACCTCGTAGCGGCCGCCGCCGACGCTGCGCAGCCAGCCGGCGGCGACCAGCTGGCGCAGGTGGTGGTAGATCTGCCCGGTCGTGCCCGTGCCGGCCTCGGCGGCGGTCGTCGCGCCGCCGAGGAAGCGCTGCAGGAGGGCCAGTCGCACCGGGTGGCCGAGGGCACCGAGCAGGTCCGCGGTCTCGGCCCAGTCGCGGTCGAGCAGTGCCTGGGTCTCCAGGCCCTCCTGCCACTCCAGCGCGCGGTCGTCCGGCAGCCGCACGGACCCGGCGAGGACGACGGCGCCCGGCTCGGGATGTCGCGCGCGCAGCCCCTCGAGGACCCAGAGCTCCCCCTCGGCCGCGGGCGCCTCGGCGGCGGAACGACCCTCGAGGGCGGTCACCCGCGCCTCGAGCGCGGCGACCCGGTCGGCGAGCTTCATGATTTCGATATTACGTAACAACGACCGACTGGCCAAACGCTAGGTTCGACTCCATGGCGCTCTCACCGCTCGTCCAGGAGGCCCGGCAGCAGTCCCTCGGCGACCTGCCCCGACGTACGGCGCAGCGGGTGCCCGACCGGCTCGCGATCGTCGACGGCGACACCCGGTTGACCTACGCCGAGCTGGACGCCCTCGTCGACCGCACCGCCGCGGCGCTGCACGACCACGGGCTCGCCGCCCGCGACCGGCTCGCGCTGCTGTCGCGCAACAGCTGGCAGTACGCCGTGCTCGACTTCGCCTGTGCTCGCGCGGGCGTCGTGCTGGTGCCGGTCAACTTCATGCTCGGCGCGGAGGAGATCGCCTACATCCTCGACCGCAGCGGCGCGGAGGCGTTAGTCGTCGAGGACGGGCTGCTCGACGTCGCCCAGGACGCGCTCGCGCGGTCGCAGGGCACCGCCGCGACCCGGGCGCTGGTGCGCCGTGGCGGCGGCGACCCGCCCGATGGCTGGCACGACCTCCAGGACTGGCTCGACCACGACGGCACGCCGTACCCGCTGATCCTCGAGGACGACGAGCCGGTCCGGATGATGTTCACCTCCGGCACCGAGTCGCGACCGAAGGGCGCGCTGCTGAGCAGCCGGAGCCTGCTGTGGCAGTACGTCTCGTGCGCGATCGAGGGCAACATGACCGCCGACGACGTCGAGCTGCACACGATGCCGCTCTACCACTGTGCGCAGCTCGACTGCTTCCTCGGCGTCGACGTCTACCTCGGCGCGACCAGCATCATCCTGCCGGCACCCGACCCCGGCGCGATCCTGCAGGCGATCGAGGAGCACCGGGTGACCAAGTTCTTCGCGCCGCCGACCGTCTGGATCGGGCTGCTGCGGCACCCCGACTTCGACACCGCCGACCTCTCGAGCCTGCGCAAGGGCTACTACGGCGCCTCGCCGATGCCGGTCGCGGTGCTCGAGGAGATGCGACGGCGGCTGCCCGACGTCGACCTGTGGAACTTCTACGGGCAGACCGAGATGGCCCCGCTCGCCACGATCCTCGGACCCGAGGAGCAGCTCACGCATCCCGGCTCGGCCGGCCGCGCGGCCCTCAACGTCGATACCCGCATCGTGGACGACCGGGACCAGCCCGTGCCGGCCGGCACCGTCGGCGAGATCGTGCACCGCTCACCGCACGCGACGCTCGGCTACTACCTCGACCCCGAGAAGACCACCGAGGCGTTCCGCGGCGGCTGGTTCCACTCCGGCGACCTCGGCTACCTCGACGAGGGCGGCCGGCTCTACGTCGTCGACCGCAAGAAGGACATGATCAAGACCGGCGGCGAGAACGTCGCGAGCCGCGAGGTCGAGGAGACCATCTACGAGCTCGACGGCGTCGCCGAGGTCGCGGTCTTCGCCGTCGACCACCCGCGCTGGGTGGAGGCGGTCGCCGCGGTCGTCGTCCCCAGGGACGGCGCCACGCTCACCGCCGACGAGGTCATCGCCCACGCCCGGGAGCGGCTGGCGGGCTTCAAGACGCCCAAGTACGTCGTGGTCGCCGACGCCCTGCCCAAGAACCCCTCCGGCAAGATCCTCAAACGCCAGCTGCGCGAGCAGCACGCCGATCTCGCCGGCGTCAGCGACGCCTGAGCCAGCGGCGTCGATCGGGCTCGGCGCCCTCCAGGGCCCGGACCCGGCGACGGAGCCTGGCGATGCGCTTGCGGGACCAGGCGAGCTTGCGGGTGACCTCCGCGAGCTCGGCGCGGGCCGCGACCTCGCGCGCGCCGGCCTCCGCGGCCTGCACCCGCAGCCGTCTCACGGTGTCGCGCAGCTCGGCGACCTCGTCGGGCCCGGCCCCGGCCGAGAGCGGACGCCCACCCAGGTCGACGCGGTCCTTGTACTGGTCGCGGCAGGCGTCGCGGTACGCCGCGAGGGAGTCGCCGAAGTCGACGGCGTCCACCTGGGCGCGGAACCGCCCGAGCGCCCACTCGTAGAGCTGGATGTCCCAGGTGCAGACCTCGTGGACGACGTCGATCTCCTCCTGGGTCCACTCCTGGAGGAGCGGCCGGTGCGCGTTGCGCATGTCGGTGTGCCAGGCCGGCACGGCGGGCAGACCGCAGATCGACGCGAACCCCAGCACGCTCTCCTCGAAGTGCTCGGCGATGCCGAACCACGCCACGTCGCGCTCGACGTGCGCCATGGCGCGCTCGAGCAGCGCGGCCGGCGGCACCGTCGAGGGGTGCGGCGCGTCGGGCCCGAATCCGACCGCGAACTGGCTCATCTGCGAGTGGTCGACGCCGCGGGTGCCCCGCACCCATTCCACGAACGGCGGGAATGGGCCCCCGGGGTCCGCGCGCTCGGCCTTGTCGCTCAGCCACTGGTAGCACGACCGGGCGCGCGGGAGCGGGTTGCGGAAGCCGGTGAGCAGCACCTGCCGCTCGGGATGGACCGGGTAGTCGCCGTACAGGTAGTGACCGGCGAAGAACCCTCGTCCCGGCCGCGCGAGCCGCTCCCGGATGAGCCGCAGCCCCGCGCCCCGGTAGGTGCAGACGAACTCGTCGGCGCGCCCGGCCGCGTCGAACCCGCCGAAGAGCGCCTCGGTCATCGCCATCGATCCGCTCTTGTTCACGCCGTGATAGACGACCTGCTCGGCCCGCAGGCGCTCGAGACCGCGCACCTGCACCGGGAACAGGGCGGGCCCCTCAGGCACGTCGCGCCACCAGGCGCACGACGACCGGGTCCTGGTCGCCCCACGGCGCCAGCCCCGCGGACTCGACGACGGACTCGACCTCCAGCCCGGCCGCCGCGGCCCGGCGCTCGAGCTCCGCCGGCACGGCGTACCGCCGGTAGTGGCCGTCGATCCGCTCCGTGCGGCTGAGGACCTCGCCGCGGCGGGCACCGCTGTCGTTGATCGAGCGGCACTCGACGTGCACGCGTCCGCCCGGACGCAGCACCCGCGGCACGGCGTCCCAGAAGAGCTGCTCCTCATGCTCGGTCATCGAATGCAGCACGAACCGCGAGTAGACGACGTCGAAGGCACCGGTCCACGCGTCGACGTGGTCGTCGATGCGTCCCGTCACCCAGGTGCAGTCCGCTTCCGGCCGGTCGCGCCGAGCGCGCTCCGTCGCCGCGGCCGACGGGTCCAGGCCGACGACGCGGTGGCCCCGGGCGGCCAGGTAGGCGCTGTCGCGGCCGTCGCCCGCACCCACGTCGAGCACGTCCTGCGACGGGGGCAGCGTCTCCGCGACGACCTGCCCGAAGGGCGACGGCTCGGCGATCGCCGGCTGCGACGAGTAGTAGCCGGCCCAGTGGGCCGCGCGGCCGTGCTCGGGGTCCAGGACCGGCGCGGCGAGCACCGCCTCGACGATGCGGGTGGCGGCTTGCAGCGCCGTCACCGGGCCGTGGTTGGCGATGCGCAGGTCGGGATCGGCGGGCTCGTCGTACGTCGCCTCGATCTCGCCCGCGCCGCGGTAGACGCCCTTGGTCTCGGCGTCGCGGGCGATCCGCACCTCACGGGGCACGTCGAGGTAGGCGATGAAGACGCCCGGCACGTTGTCGCGCACCCACTCCTGGACCTCCTTGAACATCGCGACGGCCGAGATCACGACGATCGAGCCCTGGCTCGAGAGGTGGCTGCACAGTCGGAAGTAGACCCGGGCGAGCTCCCTGCGGTCGTCGTCCTCGTAGCCCCAGCGGCCGGCGAGGATCTTGCGCAGGTCGTCGCCGTCGAGGGAGATGACGGACTCGACGCGCTCGCGCAGGGCCGCCTCGACGTGCCGCGCGACCGTCGTCTTGCCGGCGCCCGAGTAGCCGGTGATCCAGACAACTCCCGGTCGGGCGACCATCCCCGCCTGGCTCAACCCAGCTCCCTCCGTAGGACAACCGTGGGAGGGTATCAACGCGCACGGTCAGACCAGCCAGCGCGCGAGCAGGGTGCCGTCGACCTCCAGCAGCGTGTGGAGGCGGAGCGGTACGTCGAGGGCCGGGCCGGCCACGATCCGCGGGCCGGGCCCGCCGACCAGCCGCGGCACGGTCGTCGTGCACAGCTCGTCGACGACTCCTCCGCGGAGCAGGTCGTGGAGCAGCGACGGACCTCCCTCGCACAGGATGCGCGTCCAGCCGCGATCGACCAGCCGCCGACGGAACCCGGCGGCGTCGCCGAGCGGCTCGACCAGCACCGAGCCGGGCGGCGCGCCGCGCAAGCCCTCGGGCACCTCGTCGCGCCGGCTCACGACGACGATCGGCCGGTCCGCCGGTCCGTAGCCCTCCGTGCGCGCGGTGCCGGCGCCGACCACGATGACGTCCGCGGTGGCGCGCAGGTGGTCGAAGACGCGCTTGTCGGCCGCGTTGTTGATCGAGCCGCTCCTGCCGGAGTCGCCCGTGGCGGCGCCGTCGACGGTGCTGACCATGTTGACCCGGAGCCACGGCCGGTCGCCCGGCGCGGCGTAGAGCTCGGCGAGGTCGTCGGTGTCGGGACCGACCAGCACCCTCACGACTCCCACCGCATCACCCAGTACTGCACGCCGAACGGGTCGTCGTCGTAGGCCACCTGCGCCGGCCCGAGCTCGCCGAGGTCGCGCAGCTGCGCGATCGCGCCCACGCTCGCCCACAGCTGGCGAGCCAGATCGGCGTCGACCTCGGGCCGACCGCCGCGCAGCGACGCGCCGAGCGCCTCGTCGAAGGCGTGCGACCGCTCGTCGAGGTGCCCCGGCGCCTTCTCGGTGCGACAGGCCGACCCGTTGCCCACGACCAGGTAGGACTCCTCCTCGTGCATGTGGTCGGTGCGGTCGAGCAGGTACTCCGCGATGCGCACGCCTTGCTCGTCGGCGAGCACCGTGATGCTGCGGCCGAGCCACGCGGCGGCCTCCAGGCACGCCGCGCGCAGGTCGGCGACCGGGTCCTCGAGGCCGGCGTACTCCGGCAGCAGCGCCAGCGTCCCCGGCACCAGCACGACGCGCGTCACTGCAGCCCCCGGATCGCGCGGCAGGGCGGGCGCCGCCCGGCGATCGACGACACCATGTCGACCGTCTGACGGGTCTCGACGACCTCGTGGACGCGGTAGATCCGCGCGCCGGCGAGCGCGCAGACGGCCGTGGCCGCCAGGGTCCCGACGAGTCGTGAACCGACCGGCAGGTCGAGGGTCTCACCGACGAAGTCCTTGTTGGAGAGCGAGACCAGCACGGGCCAGCCGGTGTCGACCATCTCGCCGAGCCGGTGGGTGAGCTCCAGTGAGTGGAAGGTGTTCTTGCCGAAGTCGTGGGCCGGGTCGATCACGATCGACTCCCGCGGCACGCCCGCGTCGAGCGCCCGGGACGCGTACGCCGTGGTGTCGGCGATCGCGGCCGCGACGACGTCGTCGTACTCGATGCGGTAGGGGCGGGTGCGCGGGGTGACCCCGCCGGTGTGGGTGCAGACGATCGCGGCCCCGCCCTCGGCGGCGGCGTCGACGAGCTCGGGGTCGGCGCCGCCCCAGGCGTCGTTGAGCAGGTCGGCGCCGGCCGCGCAGACGGCGGCGCCCACCGAGGCGCGCCAGGTGTCGACCGAGATCACGAGGGAGGGGTACGCCGCGCGCACCCGGGCCACGAGGTCCACGACCCGCGACCGCTCCTCGGCCTCGGAGATCTCGACGCCCGGAGCGGCCTTGATGCCGCCGATGTCGACGATCTCCGCGCCCTGCCCGACGACGAGGGCGACGCGCTCGAAGGCCTTGTCCTCCGCCCAGGTGGCCCCCTGGTCGTAGAAGGAGTCCGGCGTGCGGTTGACGATCGCCATCATCAGCGTGGCGTCGTCGTCGAAGGTGTGCCGACCCAGCCGCAGCGTCACGGCGCCACCCCGACCGAGGCGGCCGGAGGCCGCTCGTCGACCTCCGGGCCGGCCCCCGCCCGGGCGAGCGCCGCGGCGAGGATCTGGGTCGCCATGCCGCTGAGGTCGCGCAGCGACTGGTGCCGGTGGGCGCGGACCCCGAGGTCGACCTGGGCGATCGCCTCGAGGCCGCGGGCCCGGACCGTGTCGACGAGCGCGGCCAGCTCCACGGCGTACTCGTGCGGCACGCAGAGCGACTCGAAGAGCGACCGGCGCACCGCCCACTCCCCCGCGAGCGGCTGGTGCAGGCCGCGGAGCTCGGGGAAGAGCAGCCGGATCAGCGGCCGGGCGACCAGCTCCGTGACGCGGCCGCCCTCGAGCGGCACCGCGGTCCCGGCCGCGACCAGGGGCCGCTCGTAGAACCCCTTGACCAGCTCGACCCCCGGATCGGTCAGCAGCGGGCCGAGCAGCCCGGGGACGAAGTGGGTGTCCCAGTCGACGAGGTCGGCGTCCATGAAGACGATCAGCTCGCCACGGGTGACGAAGAGCGACTTCCACATCGCCTCTCCCTTGCCGGGCCGCGAGCCGAGGTCAGGCCGGATCTCCGCCGAGCGGTGCACGGTCGCGCCGGCGTCTGCCGCCACGGCGTACGTCTCGTCGGTGGAGTCGGAGTCGATGACGACGATCTCGTCCAGCAGCGCCACGGTCTCGACGAGCGCGTCCCTGACCTCGGCGACGACGTCACCGACGGTCGCGGCCTCGTTGCGGGCGGGGACGACGAGGCTCACGACGCGACCGGCCTTGGCGGCCATCAACGTGTCGAGCGACCAGTCGGCCCAGTGGTGGGTGTGCCGCCGCGACCACCCGTCGAGGTCGGGCGACGGGTCGGGGACGGGCACACGGCCGAGACTAGACGACTCATTCCAAGGGCTCGCACGCTGCGCGACGCCCAGCATCCACGCTGGCTGCGTTGCGGTCGCTCGCAGGACGGGCAAGTACGACGTCGCTCCCGCGCCTGGCCAGCGCGGCGCTGAGCGCCGCTCGCCGGCACGACCCCTTGGAACAACTCGTCTAGTGGACCGCGTATACCTGCAGATCCGACGGCCGCCATCACCAATCGTGACCTTTTCCGACGATGAGCGACCAGTGTTCAATTCGCCCATGGGGACGGGGGAAGGGGAACGACGGGGCCGGGGCCGACCACGAGCGCCGGGTGCGGAGCAGAAGATCCTCCAGGCGGCCCTGGAGGAGTACACGGAGCACGGCTGGTCCGGCTTCACGATGGACGGCGTGGCCCGTCGCTCCGGGTTCGGCAAGTCCACCCTGTACCTGCGCTGGACCGACAAGGACGCCCTGCTCACCGAGGCGGTCCGCCGGCGCAGCCGCCAGGTCGCGGACGTGGACACCGGGACCCTGCGTGGTGATCTGACCGCCCTGGTGACCGGGATCTTCCGCGAGTCCGCCGACCCGCAGGGCTGGGCCGGCTTCCGGATGATCGTCGAGACCGCGAGCTCGTCCTCGGCGCTGGGCAACTTCACCCAGGAGGCGGCGAGCGCGCCCCGCGGAGTCCTTGCGGCCGTCTTCGAGCGCGCCCGCGAGCGCGGTGAGATCCGCGGAGCCGTGGACCCGATCCCGGTGTCCGAGCTGATCCACGGCGCGGCGATCCTCTTCGTCCTCGGCCGCCGGCTCGACCACCTGCCGATCACCGGCGACGAGCTCGGCACGCGCGTCGACTGGGTGGTCACGACGCTGCTCGAGGGCCTGGGCTGACAGGCGGCGACCGGGCCCGACAGCGGCGCGCACACAACCGTCTGCCGGGGCCGGAATTTGACCTGTCTGGGCGTACCAGGCGGCGGTCGTCTGAGGTTCAATCAGTCCATGACCACGGTGGAGGGACCGCGGCGCGGACGCGGCAGGCCGCGGATTCCGGGCGCCGAGAACATGATCCTCGCCGCCGCTCTGGCGGAGTACGGCGAGCACGGCTGGGCCGGGTTCACGATGGACGCGGTCGCCCGGCGAGCCGGGGTGGGCAAGTCGACCGTCTATCTCCGCTGGTCCGACAAGGACGCGCTGCTGACCGAGGCGGTCACCGATCGGGGCATGGAGCTCACCGCCGTCGACACCGGCACGCTCGAGGGCGACCTCACCCAGCTGGCCACGAACCTGCTGCGACACTTCCACGGCCCGTCCGGCTGGGCCACCCTGCGCGTCACGTTCGACACCGCGAGCGCGCCCGAACGGCTGGGCAACTTCGCCGAGGCCGTCAGCGAGGTGCACGGGCGCCAGGTCGAGCAGATCTGTCGACGGGCGATCGAGCGTGGCGAGATGGTCGACGACTTCCCGGTCGGAGTCGTCACCGAGGCGATCTACGGCGCGGCGATGGTGAACGCGCTCTCCGAGCGCCTCGAGGGTCGCCACGACAGCGACGCCGACCTCGAGACGCGCGCAAGGTACGTCGCGGCAGCGGTGCTGCGCGGCATCGTGCCGCGCTGAACGACGCGCCTTCTCCGCTCTCGAGACGGTGACCGGCCGACCGCCGAGCGCACCCGGCCTCAGCGCTCGAGGTACCTGCCGACCGCGCGGGCGAGGGCGGCGGCGTACGCCGTGCGGCCGCGCGGAGACGTCAGCCGGCCCGCGTCGACCCGGTCGCGCATGTTGCCGAGCTCGACCATCGCGGTCGGGACCCGCGCGAAGTTGAGCGTGGCCAGGTCGGTGCGCACGTCGAGACCGTCGCCCCCGGCGATGTAGTTGGCCACCCGGAAGCCGCCCCGGCGCAGGTCGCTGCGCACGACCCGGGCGAGCCGGCCGGACCCCGACGCGGCGTCCGGCGCGACGATCACGTGGAAGCCGCGCGCGCCGCGGGCGAGGCTGCCGTCGGCGTGGATGCTCAGCTTCAGGTCGGCGCGCGGGCGGTTGCCGGCGCGGCCGCGCACGTCGACGCACGGCCCCCACCGCCGGTCGCTGTTGGTGGCCCGGGTGAGCCGCACGGTCGCGCCGCGCCGCTCGAGCCGCTGCCGCGCCAGGCGCGCCACCTGCCAGACGACCGTCGCCTCCGGGTATCCGCCCGCGGTCGCGGTCCCCGTCGTGTTGCAGGTCTTCCGCCCGCCGCGGCCGTCGGGCACGAGCCGGTTGATCCGGCCCGGGAAGTTGCGGTTGCCCAGCTGGTGGCCCGGGTCGAGCACGACCACGCGACCCGCCAGCGGCTTCCTCTCGACCACCGTCCCCGCAGGAGCAGGAGACGCCCCGGTCGTCGAGGCCACGTCCCGATGGTCGAGCTCGACGGTGCCACCGCACGCACCGAGAGCCAGCACGAGCGGGAGCAGCAGGATCGCCGTACGACGACTCACTCGTAGCCCAGGATCTCCTGGCGCTTCTCGCCCCAGGCGAGCGCCGAGGCGATCGCGTCGGCGATCGAGAGCTCGGTGCGCCAATCGAGCAGCCTCGTGGCGCGGTCGACGTTCGCGAAGGCGCCCACGGCGTCGCCCGGCCGCGGCGACGCCTCGGTGATCGGGACCCGCTTGCCGAAGACCTCCTCGAAGGCCGCGACCAGCTCGCGCACGGTCACGCCCTGGCCGGTGCCGACGTTGAGGACGACGCTGGGCGCGTCCACCTCGGCGAGCACCCGGTCGAACCGCTCGACGGCGCGCACGTGGGCGCGCGCGAGGTCCCAGACGTGCACGTAGTCGCGGATGCCGGTGCCGTCGCGCGTCGGCAGGTCGGTGCCGGTGATGGTGAAGGAGTCCTTCTGCCCGCGCGCGGCCATGACCAGCTGGCCGAGCACGTGCGACGGCTCGCGGGCGTAGATCCCGGACTCGAGGTCGGGGTCGGAGCCGATCGGGTTGAAGTAGCGCAGGATGATCGCCCGCAGGTCGGTCGCCGACGCCATGTCCTGGAGGATCTGCTCCATCATCCGCTTGGTGCGGGCGTACGGCGAGGTCGGGTCGAGCGCGTCGTCCTCGGTGACCTCGAAGCTGTCCTTCATCGCGTAGAGCGACGCCGACGACGAGAAGAGCACCCGGGGCTTGCCGAGGGACTGGAGCTCGTCGAAGAGCTCGAGCGACTTGGCGACGTTGTCCTTGTAGTAGTCGTAGGGCTTCTCGACGGACTCCGGCACGACGATCCGCGCGGCCATGTGGATGGTGGCGTCGAGGTCGGGGTGCTCGTCGACGACGCGCCGCAGCAGTGCCCGGTCGCCGACGTCGCCCTCGTAGAAGATGCGGTCGCGCACGAAGACCTTCGGTCCGGTGAGCAGCGAGTCGAGGACGACCGGCGTGTGTCCGGCCTCCTCGAGCGCCTTGGCGGTCGTCGAACCGATGTAGCCGGCACCGCCGGTGACGAGGACCTTCATGCGAGTCAGCCTACGGGGCGCGCCGGCGGCGCCTCCGGGCGTCGCTCACCCGACCGGTCTGGACCAGTTCGCCACCCCAAAGGGTGGTGATAACGATTTCCGCCGAGGTGGAGTTCCCCCGGCAACGGATTTCGTGCCTAATGGCGTCTGGGGAGCGACGGGAACCACACCGCGTGACCCGACCACTCCGGCACAGGGGCGCCGGAGGTCCAGCCTTGGGGAGGCAGGCATGGGAATTTCCGAGCTCGTCGACGCATCCGCCGACACCGCGCTCACACACGTCCTGGAGCTGCAGCAGCACCTGAAGGGGGCGAACTCGGCAGACCCCGCCGTCTGCGAGTGCCGCGACGAGGTGCACCGCCTGGTCGGCGACATCGTGTCGCTGCGCAACGCCACCGAGCTGCTCAAGCGCCAGGTCACGCACGCCGGCTGAGCCCGCATCCGGGCTGAGCTACGGCGTCAGGACTCAGGTCGCGACCGGGGGTCGCCACCGGGGGTCGCGACCGATGAAGCCGACGAGTCGGGTCTGGACGTCCGCGTCGGCAGGCACGTCGACGCGCGCGCCGTACTGTCCACTGCTGCGCAGCAGCTCCTCGATCGGCTCCATGCCGGCCAGCAGCTCCGCGCAGGTCGCGGGGTCGAGGGTCTCGTCCTGCCCGGTGGCGCGCGCGAGGTCCCAGGTGTGCATGAAGACGTCGCTGACGTAGAAGCGGTCGATCGCCTCGGGGAGAGGGACGTCGCCCGTGTGCGGGTTCCGCAGCACCAGCCCGGCGGTCGCGGGGTCGTCGAGCAGGGCCTGCACCGCGTCGGCCTGGGCGCGCCACGCGCCGACCGGGTCGGCGTCGACCGACGGCCCGCCGGGGAGGTCGATGCCGGCGCCCGAGGAGAGGAAGCCGGGGAACCACTCCACCAGGTGGCGTACGACGTCGCGGGCGGTCCACCCGGCAACCGGTGCCGGCGCGTCCCAGTCGGTCGCGCCCTGCACGCGCCGGGTGAAACCGTCCGCGACCTCGCGGTGCCGCTCCGCGGGCGTGCTCGTGGGGGTGCTCACTGGCCCGTTCACTGGCCGGCCAGGAGCGCGTCGAGCTTCTCGTAGCCCTCGACCACGCCGACGTCCATGCCGCTGGCGATGATCTGGTCGCGGATCTCGATCGACTCCACGACCGAGGTCGCCACGATGCGGCAGCGGCCGCCCTCGAGCTCATCGAACGTCATTGTCTCCAGGCTGACGCCGTCGGGCGCGCCCTCGAAGGAGAAGGTCTGCACGAGCCGCTCGGGCGAGCGCACCTCGTGGAAGGAGCCCCAGAAGCCCATCTGGAAGGCGTCGGAGTCGCGGCGCGCGGTGTAGCGCCACTCCCCGCCCGTGCGGGCGTCCCACACGTCGATGGTGGTGTCGATGCTGCGCGGACCGACCCACTTCGCGAACAGGTCGGCGTCGGTCCAGGCCCGGAAGACCCGCTCGCGCGGGGCGTCGAACTCGCGGGTGATCCGGATGACCGGCAGGTCCGGCACGGCCTCGATCTCGGTCTGGCTCTGCGTCTGGTTCTGGTTCTGGTTCTGGGTCTTCATGATGCGGTCCCCTCCTCGGGGTCGTGGTCGACGGGGTCGTCGTTCATCTCTGCGAGCACGGCGTCGAGGCGCCGGAAGCGCTCCTCGGCCTGGCGCCGGTAGCGCTCGATCCATGCGGTCATCAGGTCCAGCACCTCCGCCTCGAGGTGCACCGGCCGACGCTGCGCGTCCCGGCTGCGGCTGACCAGGCCGGCGTCCTCGAGCACCTTGAGGTGCTTGGAGACGGCCTGGACGCTCACGGCGTACGGCGCCGCGAGCTCGCCCACCGACGCGTCGCCGTGTGCCGCGAGTCGCGCCACCAGGTCGCGGCGGGTGGGGTCCGCCAGGGCCTGGAAGACCCGGGACAGCTGGTCGACCACCGCAACCTCCTTGTTCAACCGATTAGTTGAATAGAGGCTAGGCGAGTCGATCGGCGTTGTCAACCATCTGGTTGCAGAGGTTCCGACGAGCCCGACGAGGGCGGCGGGGTCTCGGCCGTCGGGCCCGCGATCCGCACGCTCCGGGCCGGAGTCGGCACAATCGACCCATGCCGACCGCGCTCATCACCGGGATCACCGGCCAGGACGGCCTCTACCTGGCCGAGCTCCTCCTCGAGAAGGGGTACGACGTCCACGGGCTGATCCGCGGTCAGAACAACCCGAAGCTCGACCTGGTGCGGCGCCTGCTGCCCGACGTACGCCTCCACCACGGCGACCTGACCGACATGTCGAGCCTGATCCGGGCGCTGCGCGACGCCGACCCCGACGAGGTCTACAACCTCGGCGCGGTCTCGTTCGTCGCCTACTCCTGGGAGAACGCCGCGCTCACGACCGACGTGACCGCCAAGGGCGTGCTCAACATGCTCGAGGCCGTGCGCCTCCACGCCGGCGACGGTCCCGGAGCGGTCCGCTTCTACCAGGCCTCGAGCTCGGAGATGTTCGGCAAGGTCCAGGAGGTGCCGCAGCGCGAGTCGACGCTGCTGTGGCCGCGCTCGCCGTACGGCGTCAGCAAGGTCTTCGGGCACTACATGACGATCAACTACCGCGAGTCCTACGGCATGCACGCCTCCTCGGGCATCCTCTTCAACCACGAGTCGCCGCGGCGCGGCCCGGAGTTCGTCACCCGCAAGATCAGCGAGTCCGTCGCCCGCATCAGGCTCGGCCTCCAGGACGACGTCGTCCTCGGCAACCTGGATGCCCAGCGCGACTGGGGCTACGCCGGCGACTACGTCGAGGCGATGTGGCTGATGCTCCAGCAGCCCACGGCGGACGACTACGTCGTCGCGACCGGCGAGACGCACTCGATCCGGGACTTCCTCGACGTCGCGTTCGGCCACGTGGGCATCGACGACTGGACGCCGTACGTGCGCCAGGACAAGCGCTTCATGCGGCCGGCCGAGGTCGACCAGCTCATCGGCGACGCGACCAAGGCACGCGAGGTGCTCGGGTGGAGGCCGAGGGTCTCCTTCGAGGAGCTGGTCGCGATGATGGTCGACGCCGACCTGCAGGCCACCCGGCAGGGCTGGTGAGCCCTGCCATGTCGAGAGGGCTACGCGCGTTCGTCACGGGCGCCAGCGGCCAGGACGGCAGCTACCTCACCGAGCAGTTGCTCGCCGCGGGCGCGGAGGTCCACGCGCTGGCCACCCCCGACGAGCCGGTGCCCGCGGTCGACGGTGTCGAGGTGCACGTCGGCGACCTCCTCGACGTGGAGCGGGTGCGCGACCTGGTCACGCAGGTCGCGCCAGACGAGGTCTACAACCTCGCCGCGCTCAGCTCGGTCGCGCGCTCCTGGGAGCGGCCCGACGTGACCGCGCGGCTCAACGGCACCGCCGCGGCGGCACTGATGGAGTCGGCGTGGCAGCTCCAGCAGCGCACCGGCCGCGTGGTCCGCTTCGTCCAGGCGTCGAGCGCCGAGATCTTCGGTGAGCCCGACCGCGCGCCGCAGGACGAGCACACGCCGATCCGACCGCTCAACCCGTACGGCGCCGCCAAGTCGTTCGCGCACCTGTCGGCCCACGTCTACCGCCAGCGCGGCCTGCACGCGACCAGCGTGATCCTCTACAACCACGAGTCGCCGCGCCGTCCGCGCCAGTTCGTGACCCGCAAGATCACCTCGACGGTCGCGGAGATCGCCCTCGGACGCGCCGAGACGCTGACCCTCGGCAACCTCGACGCCCGTCGCGACTGGGGGTGGGCTCCCGACTACGTCGACGCGATGGTGCGTGCCGCACGGGCCGAGATGGCCAGCGACTTCGTGATCGCCACCGGCGTCGGCCACTCGGTGCGCGACTTCGCCGCCGCCGCGTTCAGCCACGCCGGCGTCACCGACTGGGAGGACCGGCTGCTGGTCGACGAGGCGTTCGTCCGCCCGGCCGACGCGACCGAGCTCGTCGGCGACGCCTCGCGGGCGCGTCGCCTGCTCGACTGGGCGCCCACCGTGGCCTTCGAGGACCTGGTCGGCCGGATGGTCGACGCCGACCTCGGGTCACTCAGCGGCTGAGGCGCCAACCCCCGCGCTCCTCTACTTCTCGGGCACTGCGGGCGCTTCTCGGGTGTTGCAACCGCCGAGAAGCGCGGGAATACCCGGTGCACCGGGTATCCCGCGAGCACCCGACCTCAGTCGTCGAGCAGCCCCAGCAGGTACCGCCCGTAGCCGCTCTTGACCAGCGGCTCGGCGCGCGCGACGAGGTCGTCGTCGCTGAGGAAGCCCATCCGCCAGGCCGCCTCCTCGGGCGCGCCGATCTTGGTGTCCTGCCGGTGCTCGATGGCGCGTACGTAGTTGCCCGCGTCGTTGAGGTCGTCGAACGTCCCCGTGTCGAGCCAGGCGACGCCCCGCGGCAGCACCTCGACCTGGAGCGTGCCCTCGTCGAGGTAGGTGCGGTTGAGGTCGGTGATCTCGAGCTCACCGCGTGCCGACGGCTCCAGCGCCTTGGCACGCTCGGCGACCGTCTGGTCGTAGAAGTAGAGGCCGGGGACGGCGAAGCTGCTCTTCGGCCTCTCCGGCTTCTCCTCGAGCGACACCGCGCGCATCTGGTCGTCGAACTCGACGACGCCGTACGCCGTCGGGTCGGCCACGCGGTAGCCGAAGACCGCCGCGCCCTCGAGGTCGTTGAAGCGGCTGAGCTGCGTGCCGAGGCCGGGGCCGTAGAAGAGGTTGTCGCCGAGGACCAGCCCGGAGACGCTGTCGCGCACGTGCTCCTCGCCGATGATGAAGGCCTGCGCGAGGCCGTCGGGGCTCGGCTGCACGGCGTAGCTGATCGAGATCCCGAACTGGCTGCCGTCGCCGAGGAGCCGCTGGAACTGCTCCGCCTCGTGCGGGGTCGTGATCACCAGGATGTCCCGGATCCCCGCCAGGATCAGCGTCGACAGCGGGTAGTAGATCATCGGCTTGTCGTAGACCGGCATCAGCTGCTTGCTCACCGCGAACGTGATCGGGTGGAGCCGCGAGCCGGTGCCGCCGGCCAGGATGATTCCGCGCATGGGCACACATCCTAGGATCAGGCCCATGGATCGCATCCTCGTGACCGGCGGCGCCGGCTTCATCGGCTCCAACTTCGTGCACCACGTCGTGGCCACCACCGACGCCCACGTGACCGTGCTCGACAAGCTGACGTACGCCGCGACGCAGGAGTCGCTCGAGGGCCTTCCCGACGACCGGGTGACGCTGGTGATCGGCGACATCGCCGAGCCCGAGGTGGTCGAGCCGCTGGTGGCCGACGTCGACGCGGTCGTGCACTACGCCGCCGAGTCGCACAACGACAACAGCCTCTCCGACCCGGGCCCGTTCATCCGCACCAACGTGGTCGGCACGTTCACGCTGCTCGAGGCGGCCCGCAAGCACGACAAGCGCTTCCACCACGTGTCCACCGACGAGGTCTACGGAGATCTCGAGCTCGACGACCCCAAGCGGTTCACCGAGGACACGCCGTACAACCCGTCCTCGCCGTACTCCGCGTCGAAGGCGGGGTCCGACCACCTGGTGCGCGCATGGGTGCGCTCGTTCGGGGTGCGCGCGACGATCTCGAACTGCTCCAACAACTACGGCCCCTGGCAGCACATCGAGAAGTTCATCCCGCGCCAGATCACCGAGGTCATCGACGGCCGCAGGCCGCGCGTCTACGGCGACGGGCTCAACGTCCGCGACTGGATCCACACCGAGGACCACTCCTCCGCGGTGCTCGCGATCCTCGAGCGTGGCCGGATCGGCGAGACCTACCTGATCGGCGCCGACGGCGAGAAGAACAACCTCGAGGTCGTGCAGGCGATCCTGCGCCACTTCGGCCGCGGCGACGACGACATCGAGTTCGTCCGCGACCGGGCCGGCCACGACCGCCGCTACGCCATCGAGTCCGGCAAGCTGCGCCAGGAGCTGGACTGGCGGCCGCAGTACCAGGACTTCGACGCGGGCCTGGAGGCCACGATCGAGTGGTACGTCGCGAACGAGGCCTGGTGGCGGCCGCACAAGGACGCCGTCGAGGCCGCGTACGCGGCGAAGGGCCAGTGACGGTGGGCGACCTGTCGGTCGAGACCACGCCCATCCCCGACCTCCTCGTCGTCCGCCTCGACCGGCGCGAGGACGCGCGCGGCTGGTTCAAGGAGAACTGGCAGCGCGAGAAGATGGTCGCGCTCGGGCTGCCCGACTTCGGCCCGGTGCAGCACAACGTCGCGTGGAACGCCGCGCGCGGGTCCACCCGCGGCATCCACACCGAGCCGTGGGACAAGTTCGTCTCGGTGGCGACCGGCCGCGTCTTCGGCGCGTGGGTCGACATGCGGGAGGGCGACACCTTCGGCGCGGTGTTCACGGTCGAGATCGATCCCGACGTCGCGGTCTTCGTCCCTCGTGGGGTCGGCAACTCCTACCAGGCGCTCGAGGACGGCACCGCCTACTCCTACCTGGTCAACGACCACTGGCGGCCCGGCACGGCGTACCCGGCGCTCAACCTCGCCGACCCCACCGTCGCCATCCCGTGGCCGATCCCCCTCGCCGACGCCGAGATCTCCGAGAAGGACCTGAGCACGCCGCTGCTCGACGCGGTCACGCCGATGGCGCCGAAGAGGACGCTGATCATCGGCTGCCGCGGCCAGCTCGGCCGGGCCCTCCAGGTCGACTTCCCCGACGCCGACCTGGTGGGCCGCGACGAGCTGGACGTCACCGATGCGGCCGCGATCGAGGCGTGGCCCTGGCATGAATACGCCGTGGTCCTCAACGCCGCGGCCTACACCGCGGTCGACGCGGCGGAGTCGCCGCAGGGACGGCGTACGGCGTGGGCCGCCAACGCCGGCGCGCCGGCCACGCTGGCCCGGCTGTCGCGCGAGCACGGCTTCACGGTCGTGCACTACTCGAGCGAGTACGTCTTCGACGGCACGGCCGAGGAGCACAGCGAGGACGAGCCGGTCTCCCCGCTCGGGGTCTACGCCCAGTCCAAGGCCGCCGGCGACATCGCGATCGGCACCGCGCCGCGGCACTACCTGCTGCGCACGTCGTGGGTGATCGGCGACGGCAGCAACTTCGTGCGGACCATGCAGTCCCTCGCCGCCAAGGGTGTCTCGCCGTCGGTCGTCGCGGACCAGCGCGGCCGACTCACGTTCACCGCCGAGCTGTCGCGCGCGACGCGCCACCTGCTCGACACGCGCGCGACGTACGGCACCTACAACCTCAGCAACGGCGGGCCCGTGCAGTCGTGGGCCGAGATCGCGCAGGCGGTCTTCCGGCTCTCCGGTCGCGACGCGGCCGACGTGACGCCGACGACCACCGAGGAGTACTTCGCCGGCAGGAGCGACTACTCGCCGCGGCCGCTCAACAGCGCGATGAGCCTCGCGAAGATCGAGGCGACCGGCTTCGTCCCCGAGCACGCGACGGTCGCGCTGGAGAGGTACGTCGGCGTCAGCGCCGACGCGTGAGACCGGCGAGCGCCGGGCGCACGTCGGCGAGGTAGACGAACGCCGCGATCGTGAAGACCAGGTTGAGCAGGTTGATCACGCCCGGGAAGAGGAACTGCACGAGCACGCCCAGCCCGAGGATGATCGTCCAGGCCGGCTTGGTGAGCTTGCCCGCCGCCGTGTAGTGCTCGGTCGACCACATCAGCGAGTTGACGAAGGCGAAGACCTTCACCGCGAGCAACACCAGGTAGACGACGAGCATCACGCCCATCTGCAGGTCCAGCACGGTCGTCATCACGGGCACAGCCTACGTGGCCCGACGGTGGTCGAGCAGCGGCGGATCGGTCAGTCGCCGACCTTCGCGGTGGCGTCGGTGGTGGCCCGTGCGGCGCTGGAGGCGGTCTTCTTCGCCGCGGTGCCGGTCGCCTTGGCGCTGCGCTTCGGGGCGGCCGAGGACTTCTTGGCGGTCGAGGTGGTCTTCCTGGTCGACGACTTCGTGGACTTCGCGGACTTCGTGGCCTGCGTCTTCGTGGTCTTCGCCTTCGCCGTCGTGGTCCGGGCGGCGGTCGCGGTCGCCCGGGTCGCCTCCTGGGTGCGGATCCGGCCGACCAGGACCTCACCGCGCTTGGCGAGGTCGGCGTACACCGCGTTCACCGTGGCGGGGAGGCCGGCGGCCTCGGCCTGCAGGCCGGCGACCCGCTTCTCGATCGACTCGCGCCGGGCCTGGGCGTCCCTGGACAGCGCGTCGCGCAGCGACTTCGGCTCGAGGTCGAGGTCGGCGAACCGCTTCTGCACGTCGGCGACCGCGTCGCGGACGTAGCCCACGACGATGTCGGTCGCGCCGACGCCGGCGTACAGGGGTCGCGCGACCTCGGGCGGGAGCTCGGCCAGGTCGAAGGTGGACAGGTCGAAGGTGGGCAGCTCGAACTTGGGCATGGGTTACTCCTTCGGTTGGGTCGTCCCGTTGAGGGCGAGGAACGACGCGTAGACGTCGAGCAGCGACTGCTTCTGTCGCTCGGTCAGCGCGGAGTCCGCGAGGATGGCGAGCTCGACGGAGCCGCCGACTCCCTCCTCGGGGCTGACGATCCCCGCGCGCACGTAGAGCTGCTCGGCGGAGATGCGCAGCGCCTTGGCCAGCTGCTGCAGCACCTGGGCGGACGGCCGGCGGAGTCCGCGCTCGATCTGGCTGAGGTAGGGGTTGGAGACGCCGGCCTGCTCCGCGAGCTGCCGCAACGACAGGTGGGCGCTCTCGCGCTGCTGTCGCAGGTAGTCGCCGAGGGTCTCGACGGTCTTCCCGACCTTTCCCTTCGCCATGCCCTCCACTGTGCTAGCAGCAGCAAGCACTTTGCAAGCACAGCGGGTGTGAGCCCGTCCACACGCCGCCCGCCGCGCGGCGACGGGAGGGCCGACGCGGGTGGGTGGATCACGGAAGCCGCCTACGATCGGAGTCGTGCAGCAGCTGACGTGCGCGACGCGGGACTACGCGTGGGGATCCCCGACCCTGATCCCCCGCTTCCTCGACCTGCCCGCGGACGGACGGCCGCAGGCCGAGCTCTGGGTGGGCGCCCACCCGGGCGCGCCGTCCCGTCTGCCCGACGGCACCCGGCTCGACGAGCACATCGGCGCGTACGCCGAGGACACGCTCGGTGCGCGCACCCTGGACATCTTCGGTCCGCGACTGCCCTACCTCGTGAAGGCCCTCGCCGCCGCCGAGCCGCTGTCGCTCCAGGTCCACCCGACGACCGAGCGGGCGCGCATCGGCTACGACCTCGAGGACCAGGCCGGCATCCCGATCGGCGCCCCCGAGCGCAGCTACCAGGACCGGTTCCACAAGCCCGAGATGCTCGTCGCGATCACGCGCTTCGAGGGCATGGCCGGCTTCCGGGACGTCGAGAAGACGATCCGCATCCTGCGTCTGCTCGAGCACCCGTGGGCCGACCGCGTCGCCAAGGAGCTGGGCGCGGCGCCGCCGTTCCAGGCCCTGCACCGCGTCGTCGGCGAGATCCTCGACCAGCGCGGCGACCCGTTGCGTCGCCTGGTCGCCGAGATCGCGGCGGCGGCGACGGCGGCCGAGCGCCGCGGTCACCAGAGCAACCGCATCTCCGGTCGGATCTACCTCGATCGCTCCAGCGTGGAGCGAGAGAGCACTCGACTCTTCGCCCAGACCGCGGTGCTCGCGGAGCAGTACCCCGAGGACCCCGGCGTGCTCGTGACGCTGCTCCTCAACCACGTCGTGCTCTCGCCCGGAGAGGCGATGTTCCTCGACGCGGGCGTCGTGCACGCCTACAGCTCGGGCTTCGGGGTCGAGATCATGGCGGCCTCCGACAACGTCGTCCGGGCGGGCCTGACCCCCAAGCACGTCGACGTCCCCGAGCTGCTGCACATCGCGAACTTCACGCCGATCCCCGCTCCGATCTGGGAGCCGACGACGGTCAGCGCCAGCACGCTCCGCTACGAGCCGCCGGTGGCCGAGTTCGCGCTGACGATCACGCGCGCCCCCGAGGCGCGCCTGCCCGGCGAGGGCCCCCGTACGCTGCTCTGCCTCGACGGCGAGGTCGAGGTGGTCGGCGCGACCGTTCGCCTCGGGCTCCGCAAGGGTCAGGCGCTCTTCGTCCCGCACGCCGACGGCGCGGTGGAGCTCGGCGGCGACGGCACCGTCGCGATCGCGAGCGTCCCCGCAGGCTGAGACGACTCATTCCAAGGGCTCGCGCGCTGCGCGACGCCCAGCATCCGCGCTGGCTGCGTTGCGGTCGCTCGCAGGACGGGCAGGTACGACGTCGCTCCCGCGCCTTGCCAGCGCGGCGCTGAGCGCCGCTCGCCGGCACGATCCCTTGGAACAACTCGTCTGAGTCAGGAGCTCGGCGGCCAGTCGCGCGGGCGATCGACCCAGTGAGCGCCCTCGTGCTCCACGGCCTCGACGTCCGCGTCGACCATGATCCGCACCAGCTCCTCGGTGTGCACCGTGGGCCGCCAGCCGAGCTCGCGCTCGGCGCGGCCGGCGTCGCCGATCAGCTCGCCGGACTCCGTGGGGCGCAGGTAGCGCTCGTCGAGGCGCACGTGCTTCTCCCAGTCGAGCCCCGCGTGCTCGAACGCCGTGACCACGAAGTCGCGCACCGAGAAGCTGCGGCCGGTGGCCAGCACGTAGTCGCGCGGCGCGTCGGTCTGGAGCATGCGCCACATGCCCTCGACGTACTCCGGCGCGTAGCCCCAGTCGCGCACCGCGTCGAGGTTGCCCATGTAGAGGTAGTCGGTGAGGCCGGCCTGGATGCGCGCGACGGCGCGGCTGATCTTCCGGGTCACGAAGGTCTCCCCGCGGCGGGGCGACTCGTGGTTGAAGAGGATGCCGCTGACGGCGTACATGCCGTAGCCCTCGCGGTAGGTGGCCGTCGCCCAGTGGGCGTAGAGCTTCGCGGCGCCGTACGGCGACAGCGGCCGGCAGATCGTGTCCTCGTGCTGGGGCGGCGGCGCGACGCCGAACATGGCCGAGCTGGAGGCCTGGTAGAAGCGGCAGTCGAGGTCGGCGGTGCGGATCGCCTCGAGCAGCCGCACGACGCCGAGGCCGACGGTGTCGCCGGTGTACTCGGGCTCGTCGAAGCTGACGGCGACGTGCGACTGGCCGGCGAGGTTGTAGACCTCGTCGGGCTGGATCTGGCGCAGCAGCCGGGTCAGCCGCGACTCGTCGGTGAGGTCGGCGTAGTGCAGGAAGAGCCGGGTCTCCGGGTCGCGGGGGTCCCGGTAGAGGTGCTCGATGCGCGACCCGTTGAAGGTCGACGAGCGCCGGCGGAGGCCGTGCACCTCGTAGCCCTTCGCGAGCAGGAGCTCGGCCAGGTAGGAGCCGTCCTGCCCGGTGATCCCCGTGATCAGTGCCCGTCGCGTCACGCGCAAAGCGTGTCACACCAGGGCGCGGATCTCCCCGACCTCGCGACCGCCGCCCAGCAGCGGGACATGCCCCACGCGTCGCAGCTCCTCGCCGTCCACCCCCGATCGCCGCAGCGCGGCCGCGAGGACCACCGGCCAGGCGCGCATGGCGCCGTCGTCCACCTTGAGCGCGAAGGCCCGCCCGTCGTCGAGCGCGAGCGCGAAGCACGCCTCGGCTCCCATCTTGCCGATCGCGCCGGGGATCGCTCCCAGGAGCGCGCGCTCGTCGCGGCGGGTGCCGGAGACCCACTCGGGGTGCCGGCGGATCGCGTCGGCAACCAGCCGCTCCGGCCCCTCCTGGGCGACCGCCAGCTGGCGGAACGCCCGCGCGAGGCCGGTCAGCGAGGCCGAGAGGAGCGGCGCCCCGCAGCCGTCGACGGCGACAGCGGCAGGCTCGCCGGTGAGCTCCTCGTACGTCGCGCGGCTCGCTCGCTGCAGCGGATGGTCCGGGTCGAGGTAGGTCGCGAGGTCCCAGTCGTTGCGGGCGCAGGTGACGAGCATCGCGGCGTGCTTGCCCGAGCAGTTCATCTGCAACGGCGTCCTGTCACCGCCAGCGCGCAGCACGGCGTCCCGCTCGACGTCGTCCAGCGGGAAGTCGGGCGGCGTCTGCAGCAGGCGCTCGTCCAGGTCGGCGGTGGCGAGGATGCGGCGCACGCCGTCGAGGTGGAAGGGCTCGCCCGAGTGCGAGGCGCAGGCGAGCGCAAGCAGCTCCGGCGGCAGGTCGAGGCCGAGCCGCACCATCGCGAGCGCCTGGACCGGCTTGTTGCACGATCGAGGCAGGAGGGGCCGGTCGACGTCGCCGATCGCCCAGTCGACCCGTCCGTCGGCGTCGAGGGCGGTCACGGAGCCGTAGTGGTGCCCCTCGACGATTCCGGATCGGACGAGCTCGGCCACGACGGCGGG
This sequence comes from Nocardioides sp. YIM 152315, assembly GCF_029210375.1. Taxonomy (GTDB): domain Bacteria; phylum Actinomycetota; class Actinomycetes; order Propionibacteriales; family Nocardioidaceae; genus Nocardioides. The sequence continues at coordinate 237,205 of NZ_JARGER010000038.1, forward strand.
GTTAGACATGGGTGCACATTAACTTCACTGGAAATGGCAGGATTGCCGCCGTGCCGCCCTCCGTCCCGCAGTACTGCCCCCTGCCCCGGGAGCTCGACGACCTCGAGCTGCTGACGGTCGGCGCCCTCGCCCCGACGGCGGCCTTCGGCGAGGCCGGCAGCCCCGTCACGCTGACGCTCCCGGGCGACGTCGCGACCGCCGCGACGGAGGCGGGCGCGGTCGAGCTCGTCGACCCCGAGGGGCTGCCACTCGCCCGGGTCGCCGTGCCCGGCGGCGAGGTGACCCCGCTGACCCACGCGCAGTACGGCCCCTTCCGGCGCCTCCACCTCTCGCCGGCGCAGGTCCGCGAGCGGTACGCCGGCCGCACGGTCGTCCCGGTCGTCGACGCCCTCACCGAGGCCGAGATCGAGGTCGTCGGCACGACCGGCCCGGTGCTGCTCCTCGCCCTGGTCGGGCACGGGACGCCCGAGCTGTCCCCCACCGGCCTGATCCGCGCGACGCTGGCGGCCGCCGACCTGATGCCCGACGCCGTGGTCGTGGCGGTCCCGCTGGCCTCGCACGGCGACCCCGAGGTCGACCACGCGCTCGGCCTCCAGGTCGTGGCCAACTACGCCGGTCCCGACCCGGTCATCGGCGTGCCCGACTCCGACTCCTCCTCGCCGCCGGCGATCCAGGCGATCGTCGACCGGGAGCGCCCGGACCCGGCCGAGCAGGGTCTCGTGCTCTTCTTCACCGGTCTCTCGGGCAGCGGCAAGTCCACGCTCGCCCGGGCGCTGATGGACCGGATCCTCGAGCAGGGCGTCCGCAGCGTCACGAGCCTCGACGGCGACGTCGTACGCCGCCACCTCACGGCCGGCCTGACCTTCTCCAAGACCGACCGCGAGACCAACATCCGCCGGATCGGCTGGGTCGCCGCCGAGATCTCCCGGCACGGCGGCCTCGCGGTGTGCAGCCCGATCGCGCCGTTCGACGAGACCCGCCAGCAGGTGCGGGCGATGGTCGAGGACGCCGGCGGTGCGTTCTTCCTCGTCCACGTCGCCACGCCGCTGGAGGAGTGCGAGCGCCGCGACCGCAAGGGCCTCTACGCGAAGGCGCGCCGCGGCGAGATCCCCGAGTTCACCGGCATCTCCTCTCCCTACGAGGAGCCGGAGGACGCCGACGTCCGCGTCGACACCACCGGCCGCACCATCGACGACGCGCTCGACGACGTCGTCGCCGCCCTCGCCCGGACCGGCCACCTCGACCTCGCCGGCGCCGGTGACGCGACCACCGCGGCCCCCGGCCCCCGGAGGACGAACGTATGAACGACCTCATCGCCGACGGCTTCTTCGGCATCCTGATCGCCGGCTTCGTGGTCGGCATCGTCGTCGGCCTGACCGGCATGGGCGGCGGCGCCCTGATGACGCCGGCCCTGATCTTCCTCGGCGTCGGCGACGCCGCGACCGTGGTGACCGCGGACCTGACCGCCGCCGCCGTCTACAAGACCGGCGGGGCGGCGGTGCACGCCAAGGAGGGGTCCCCGAACTTCACGCTCGCCCGCTGGCTCATCATCGGCTCGGTCCCGATGGCGCTGCTCGGGCCGTGGATCATCCACCGGATCGCCGGCGACGAACCGGAGTCGCTCGACAACCTGCTCAAGGTCTGCATCGGCTTCGCCCTGCTCTTCGCGGCGTCGACGTACGCCCTGCGCCTCTACATCAACCTGCGGCGCGTCCGTGGCGGCGCGGCCGACGCCGACCCCGACCCCCGCATCCGGCCGCTCCCGACCCTGCTGGTCGGCGCCCTGGGCGGCCTGCTCGTCGGCGTGACCAGCGTCGGCTCCGGCTCGGTCATCATGATCGCGCTGCTGATGCTCTACCCCGGCCTCTCCGCGGTGAAGCTGGTCGGCACCGACCTGGTGCAGGCCGTGCCGCTGGTGCTCGCCGCCGCGATCTCCAACATCGTGATCAACGGCCTGGACTGGTCGATCCTGATCCCGCTCGTGCTCGGCTCCGTGCCGGGCACGATCATCGGCAGCCGCATCGCCCCACGGGTGCCGCAGTCGATCATCCGGCGCGGCATCGTGATCGTGCTGACGATGTCGGGCGTCGCACTGCTCGACAAGTCGGGCTGGGCGCCGCTCGGCGAGGACGAGACCCACCCGGTCCTCATCGCGCTGGTCGGTCTCGCGATGCTGGTGCTCGTGCCCTTGATCTGGGGCCTGATCCGCAAGACCCAGGGGTTGCCGATGTTCGGCGCACCGACCGTCACCGAGCTCGACAACGTCGAGTACGGCGCCCGGGGCGCACCGACTCAGTCGCGGCCGTAGATGTCGCGGGTGTAGACCTTCTCCGCCACGTCGTCGAGCACCTCGGTGCGCCGGTTCGCGACGATCACGTCGGCCCGCTTCTTGAACTCGTCGAGGTCGCGGACGACCTCGGAGTTGAAGAAGTCGTCGCCGTCCAGGGCCGGCTCGTAGACGATGACCTCGACGCCCTTGGCCTTGATCCGCTTCATCACGCCCTGGATCGAGGACATCCGGAAGTTGTCCGACCCCGCCTTCATGATCAGCCGGTAGATGCCGACGGTCTCGGGCCTCCGATCGAGGATGTCGGCGGCCACGAAGTCCTTGCGCGTGGTGTTGGCGTCGACGATCGCGCTGATCAGGTTCTGCGGCACGTCGCGGTAGTTGGCCTGGAGCTGCTTGGTGTCCTTGGGCAGGCAGTAGCCGCCGTACCCGAAGCTCGGGTTGTTGTAGTGGGTGCCGATCCGCGGGTCGAGACCGACCCCCTCGATGATCTGGGCGCTGTCGAGGCCGTGCGTCACGGCGTAGGTGTCCAGCTCGTTGAAGTAGGCGACCCGCAGCGCGAGGTAGGTGTTGGCGAAGAGCTTGATCGCCTCGGCCTCCGTGGAGTCGGTGAGCAGCACCGGTACGTCGTCGTCGAGCGCTCCCTCGAGCAGGAGGTCCGCGACGAGCCTGCCCTCCGCACCCCGGTCGCCGACCACGATGCGCGACGGGTGCAGGTTGTCGTGGAGCGCACGCCCCTCGCGCAGGAACTCCGGGCTGAAGATGAGGCGGGCCTCCGGGTGCTGATCGCGCAGCCGCCGGGTGAAGCCGACCGGCACCGTGGACTTGACCACCAGGATCGCCGACGGGGTGACGGCCAGCACCTCGGCCACGACCGACTCCACCGAGCCGGTGTCGAAGTAGTTGGTCCGCGGGTCGTAGTCGGTCGGCGTGGCGATCACGACCAGGTCGGCGTCGGCGTACGCCTGCGGCTTGTCCGTGGTCGCCGTGAGCCGGAGCTCGCGCCCGGCGAAGTACTCCTCGAGCTCCGGGTCCTCCAGCGGCGACTCCCGCCGGTGGACCATCGCGACCCGCTCGGAGTCGACGTCGACGGCCCAGACGTCGTGGCGCTGGCTCAGGACGACGGCGTTGGACAGCCCGACGTACCCGAGCCCGACGATCACGATCTTCACGCACCGAGCCTAAGGTGCGGGGAGCCGGGGTGGACCGATTCCTCCGAGGGCGATCCGAGGCCGTAAAGTGAAGCGGGTCACTCGACTTGATCGGCGCTTCGTCCCCGACGCCGACCGATGGCTACGATGTGGGCTGCTTGCCCCGAGGAGAGGTCGCTACCCAGTCATGACCGCAACCCACGCCGACTACCGGCTGAGTCAGCTCGACCAGCTGGAGGCGGAGTCGATCCACATCTTCCGCGAGGTCGCCGCCGAGTTCGAGAAGCCCGTCCTGATGTTCTCGGGCGGCAAGGACTCGATCGTGATGATGCGCCTCGCGGAGAAGGCGTTCTACCCCGCGAAGATCCCGTTCCCGGTGCTCCAGGTCGACACCGGCTACGACTTCCCCGAGGTCATCGCCTGCCGCGACAACTGGGTCAACCGGCTCGGCGCCCGCCTGATCGTCGCGAGCGTCGAGGAGGCGATCAAGGACGGCATCGTCATCGACGACGGCAAGACCAGCCGCAACCGCCTCCAGATCGGCACGCTGCTCAACGCCCTCGAGGAGGGCGGCTTCACCGCCGCCTTCGGCGGCGGCCGCCGCGACGAGGAGAAGGCCCGCGCCAAGGAGCGCGTCTACTCCCACCGCGACGAGTTCGGCCAGTGGGACCCGAAGAACCAGCGCCCCGAGCTGTGGAGCCTCTACAACGGCCGCATCCACGAGGGCGAGCACATGCGGATCTTCCCGATCTCCAACTGGACCGAGCTGGACATCTGGCACTACATCGGTCGCGAGGGCATCGAGATCCCCTCCATCTACTTCTCCCACCAGCGCCGCGTCTTCGAGCGCGACGGCATGCTGCTGACGGAGTCGGAGCACAACCCGCTGCGGTCGGGAGAGACCGCCGGAGAGCGGACCGTCCGGTTCCGCACGGTCGGCGACCTCACCCTCACGGGCTGCGTCGAGTCCCACGCCGACACCATCGACAAGATCATCGACGAGATCGCCATCGCCCGCGTGACCGAGCGCGGCGCGACCCGAGGCGACGACCGGTTCTCCGAGGCCGCCATGGAGGACCGGAAGAAGGAAGGCTACTTCTGATGACCAGCCAGGATTCCGGGCAGGACCTCACCAAGGCCGAGGTCGCGGAGCAGACCCGCGACATGGACCTGCTGCGCTTCGCGACCGCCGGCTCCGTCGACGACGGGAAGTCGACGCTGATCGGTCGACTGCTGCTCGACTCGAAGTCGATCTTCGAGGACCAGCTCGAGGCGGTCGAGGCCACCTCGCAGTCCAAGGGCTACGACTACACCGACCTCGCGCTGCTCACCGACGGCCTGCGCTCCGAGCGCGAGCAGGGCATCACGATCGACGTCGCCTACCGCTACTTCGCGACCCCGAACCGCAAGTTCATCATCGCGGACACCCCGGGCCACGTGCAGTACACGCGCAACATGGTCACCGGCGCCTCCACCGCCGACCTCGGCCTCGTGCTCGTCGACGCCCGGCAGGGCCTGACCGAGCAGTCCCGCCGCCACGCCGTGATCCTCTCGCTGCTGCGCGTCCCGCACCTGGTGCTCGCGGTCAACAAGATGGACCTCGTCGACTTCGACCAGGCCGTCTACGAGGAGATCCACGCCGAGTTCACGGCGTTCGCGACCAAGCTCAACATCCCCGACCTCGAGGTCATCCCGATCTCGGCGCTGCAGGGCGACAACGTCGTCGAGCGGTCGGACAACATGAAGTGGTACTCCGGCCCCACGCTGATGCACCACCTCGAGCACGTCCACGTCGCCTCCGACCGCGACCTCGTCGACGTCCGCTTCCCGGTGCAGTACGTCGTACGCCCGAAGTCCGACGAGCACCACGACTACCGCGGCTACGGCGGCCAGGTCGCCGGCGGCGTCCTCAAGCCCGGTGACGAGGTCGTCGTCCTGCCCTCGGGCATGACGTCGAGGATCGCCGGCATCGACCTCTTCGACCAGGAGGTCGGCGAGGCGTTCCCGCCGATGTCGGTCACCGTGCGCCTCGAGGACGACGTCGACGTCTCCCGCGGCGATCTGATCGCGCGCGTCAACAACGCGCCGAAGCCGTCGCAGGACATCGACGCGATGATCTGCTGGATGACCAACGAGCCGCTGCGCCCGCGCCAGAAGCTCGCGATCAAGCACACCACCCGCTCGGCCCGCGCGCTGGTGAAGGACATCCAGTACCGCCTCGACGTCAACACCCTGCACCGCGACCAGGAGACCAAGGAGCTCGGCCTCAACGAGATCGGCCGCGTCCAGCTGCGCACCACGGTGCCGCTGCTGTGCGACCCCTACTCGAAGAACCGCACCACCGGCTCCTTCATCCTGATCGACGAGGCGACCGGCGTCACCGTCGGCGCCGGCATGATCAACAGCGGCAGCTGACTCTCGCGCCGACAGCAGCAGGGCCGGACCCGATGGGTCCGGCCCTGCTGCGTGGTGTACCTCAGATGCTGACGACGACCTCGGCGACGGAGCCGACCGAGGCGATCACCTTCTTGTCCACCGGGTCGGCCTTGGGGGCGAGGGTGCGCAGGGTCCACTCGCCGTCGCCGGCGAAGAACCGGAAGTGACCGCTCGCCGAGGTCGGCACCTCGGCGGTGAACTCACCCGTGCGGTCGAGCAGGCGCACGTAGGCGTTGCCGACCGGATCGCCGGCCCGCTCGACGCGGCCCTGGACGATCGCCTCCTTCTTGACGTCGATCCCGTCGAGGGACAGCCCGCCCTCGGTCGCGCCGCACATCAGGCTTCACCGGGCTCGTCGCCGACGGCGACCGGGACGCCGACGAGGGAGCCGTACTCGGTCCAGGAGCCGTCGTAGTTCTTCACGCTCTGGTGGCCGAGCAGCTCCTTGAGCACGAACCAGGTGTGCGACGAGCGCTCGCCGATCCGGCACAGCGCGATGGTCTCCTTGGAGTCGTCGAGCCCCGCCTCGCCGTAGAGCGCCTTGAGCTCGTCGTCGGACTTGAAGGTGCCGTCGTCGTTGGCCGCCTTGCTCCACGGCACGTTGATCGACGTCGGCACGTGACCGGCTCGCTGGGCCTGCTCCTGCGGGAGGTGGGCCGGGGCGAGCAGGCGGCCGGCGTACTCGTCGGGGCTGCGCACGTCGACGAGGTTCTTCACGCCGATGGCCTCGACGGTCTCGTCGCGGAAGGCGCGGATCGAGCGGTCCTGCTCCTGCGCGGTGTACGACGTGCCGGCGCGGCTCGGCAGCTCGTCGGTGAGCTCACGCGAGTCGAGCTCCCACTTCTTGCGGCCGCCGTCGAGGAGCTTGACGTCCTGGTGGCCGTAGAGCTTGAAGTACCAGTAGGCGTAGGCCGCGAACCAGTTGTTGTTGCCGCCGTAGAGCACGACGGTGTCGTCGTTCGCGACGCCGCGCTCGGAGAGCAGCGCCTCGAACTGCTGCTTGTCGACGAAGTCGCGGCGGACCTGGTCCTGCAGGTCGGTCGTCCAGTCGAGCTTGATGGCGCCCCGGATGTGGCCCTTGTCGTAGGCCGTCGTGTCCTCGTCGACCTCGATCAGCACCACCTTGGGGTCGGCCAGGTGCTCCTCCACCCACTGGGCGGTGACGAGGGAGTTCTCTCGGGTCATGTGCTTCTACCTTTCCTGTGCGCCGAGGAAGGGGCGCGGGGTCTGGGACTTCAGTGCGCGGTCGCGCGCTTGATGAGCAGGTACATCTCGCAGCCGAGGCAGAACCGGAAGACGGCGTTGAGCAGGGCCGCGGCCAGCGCGAGGCCGACGGCCACCAGCCCGAGCAGGTCGATGCCGGCGAGGAGCGCGACCAGTCCGACGAGCGCGAACCCGAGCCCGACCGCCTGCGCGAACCGCGGCGGGGCCGGGTCCTCGAGGTCGTCCGGCGCCGCGAGGCGGGGTCGCACGAGCGTGCGGAACAGCCACGAGTACGGCGTCCGTTGCACGCCCCGGGAGGCGCCGATCGCGAAGACCGCGGCCTGCGCCGCCAGGAGCGCGATCGCGGCCGGTCCCGGTGCCAGCAGCAGCACGGCCACCAGGACGACCGAGGTCAGGGCGGCGGCGAGCTGCGGGCCGCGCGGGTCGATCCCGGGCCGGGCGGCGACGCCGTGCGGGGCGGCGGTGGTGGACATGTCTCTCCTGCGGACGCGTGCGTGGACGAAGGGGCCACGCAGCTCAGCGGGAGCTGAGACGCAGCCGGTCAGCGCATTCGACACAGCGACGAGCGGACGCGGCAGTGGTCCACTGCGCGGCGCTTCGTCAGCAGGGTCGAGGACATGACAGACAGACTAGGGAGCGATCCGACCCCGCCCACAATCGGTGTCTCATCATACGAGACGCCTGTCCATGTTCTGGACATCATGCGCTCCCCAGGGCCGCGATCACCTGCTCCTTGCGGGGTGCGCCCGAGGCCCGCGTGACCTCACGCCCCTTGGCGTCGACCACCAGCGTGGTCGGGGTGCGGAGCACGCCCAGGCTGCGCACCAGCCCCAGGTGGTGCTCGGCGTCGACCTCGACGTGCACGACGCCCGGCACGACCGCGGCGACGTCGGCGAGGATGCGGCGGGTGGCCCGGCAGGGCGCGCAGAAGGCCGACGAGAACTGCAGCAGCGTCGCCCGCTCCCCCAGTTCGGCGCCGGGGATGGCCGCGAGCACCGCGTCCCACGGTGTCGCAGGTTCCGAGACCGACGCCTCGCTCTCCGAGATGCGGTGGGTGCCGCGGAAGTGGCCGTCGGTGAGCGCGCGGTAGAGCCCGAAGCCCACGGCCACCACGACCGCGGCGAGGACGATCCACGCTCCGCTGCTCACACCCACGGCAACCCGGCGGCGGTCGCTCTCATTCCCCGACTCGCCCCGGGACATCGCCCATTTGGGGGAGCGAGGGGGCGGGAAGCGACCAATCGGGATGGGGGCCGAGGATCGTGTGACAGCGTGCCATCCATGGGGCTCTCGGACCGGACGCGGCGCTGGCTGCTGGCCGCGCTCGCGGCGTACGTCGCGCTGCTCGCTCTCGCGCTGCTCGCGCCCACGTCGGGCACGCAGTCGGGCATGGCGTCGTGGGTGCGCGACATCGGGGTCACGGTCGGCTTCGACCCCGAGCGGGCGACCCAGGCGCGGGCCGAGTTCCTCTGCAACGCGCTCATCCTCGCGCCGGTGTCGGCTCTCGGGTCGGTGCTGTGGCCGCGGACCACGTGGCGGGACTGGACGGCGTGGACGTTCGGGGCGGCCGTGCTGGTCGAGCTCGCCCAGGGGCTGCTGCTGCCGGCCCGCACCGCCTCGAACGTCGACATCGTGGCCAACACGCTGGGCGGGCTGCTCGGAGCGCTGACCGTGGCGGTCAGCCGCCGGCGAACGGCGGCAGGAACTCCACCGTCTCACCAGGACGAACCTCGACCCGTCCGGGGTCGTCGGAGCTGACCGGGCGGTCTCCGACGAGCGTCGAGCAGACCTTCAGCACGTCGGGCAGCCGCGTGCCGGGGTGCAGCGCCACGGCCCGGCGTACGACCTCCTCGAGCGTGATCGGGCCGTCGACCGCCAACTCGTCACCGCCCACCCCGGCGGCGGCGCGGGCCGAGGCCCAGTAGTGCACGCGGATGGAGTCGTCCATGTCACGGTATTCTTCCCGACGGAGCCACCCGGCCGAAGCCCAGCGTCGCGTTTCGGTCCCCGCCCGATCGGGAGGAGACCACCCCATGAGTGAGCGAAGCGAGCTCATCCTTCGGTACAGCGCCCCTCGTGCCTCATGCGCGCACGGAGCGAAGCGAGTACGCGCGTGAGTGTGCTCCTGCTGCTGACCAGCGCGCTCCAGCCGTCGGCCGAGGTGCTCCCCGCGCTCGCGCTGCTGGGTCACCAGGTCCGGGTGCTGCCCGCCGAGGGCAGCGCGCTGCTCGAGGCGCCCGACTCCGACCTGCTGCTCGTCGACGGTCGCCAGGACCTCGCCCACGCGCGCGACCTGTGCCGGCTGATCCGCACGACCGGCACCGAGGTCCCCGTCCTCCTCGTCTGCACCGAGGGCGGGCTCGCCGTCGTGCTCCACGACTGGGGCATGGACGACGTCGTGCTGCACACCTGTGGCCCCGCCGAGCTCGAGGCGCGCATCAAGCTCGCCCTCGGCCGGCTCAAGGCGCGTCGGGAGGCCGACGACCCCGAGTCGCACGTGATCCGCTCCGGCGAGGTGGTGGTGGACGACGCGACGTACACCGCCAAGATCAGCAACCGTCCCCTCGACCTGACCTTCAAGGAGTTCGAGCTGCTGAAGTTCCTGGCCCAGCACCCCGGCCGGGTGTTCAGCCGCCAGCAGCTGCTCCGGGAGGTGTGGGGCTACGACTACTTCGGCGGCACCCGCACCGTCGACGTCCACGTGCGCCGGCTCCGCGCCAAGCTCGGCCCCGAGAACGAGACCCTCATCGGCACCGTCCGCAACGTCGGCTACCGCTTCGTGCTCCCCGCCAAGGAGCAGCAGGCCGTCGCCGACGCCCGCTCCGGGAGCGAGTCCGGGCAGACCGTCTGAGGTCCGCCCCTAGGCTGGCAGGGTGCCTGACCTCGACGCCCTCGCCACGATCACCGCGGAGGCCGAGGAGGCCGACGGGGCGGCGCCGCTGGACGCGGCCGCCTGGCGGGCGTTGCGGCACCGCCCGGACTCGGTGCGCAGCCGCGTGGACGACGACGGGTTCGCGCTGCTGATCGGCACCGAGCTCGGCCTGGTCGTGCGGCCCGCCGCGCGTGGGCACGGGCTCGGTGGGCGACTGCTCGGCGAGGCGCTCGCGGCGTACGGCGCGGGCCCGCTCAGCGCGTGGTCGCACGGTGACCACCCGGCGGCCGCGCGGCTCGCTCAGCGGCACGGGTTCGACCGCGTCCGGTCGCTGTGGGTGATGCGCCGAGCGGCCGCGCTGCCCCTGCCCGAGCTGGTCGTGCCCGACGGGCTGACGATCCGGGGCTACACCCCGGCCGACGCCGACGAGGTGATCCGGGTCAACGCGGCGGCGTTCGCCCACCACCCCGAGCAGGGCGCGATGGACGCCACCGAGCTGGCGGAGCGGATGGCGGAGCCGTGGTTCGACCCGGCGGGGCTGCTCCTCGGCCGCGACGGCGACCGGCTCGCGGCGTTCCACTGGACCAAGCAGCACAGCGCCGACCTCGGAGAGGTCTACGTGGTAGGCGTCGACCCGGCCGCGCAGGGACGCGGGCTGGGGAAGGTGATGACGCTGGCCGGTCTGCACCACCTGGCGCGACTGGGCGTCGACGAGATCCTGCTCTACGTCGAGTCCGACAACGCGCCGGCCGTGGCGGTCTACTCGGGGCTCGGGTTCACGCACGCCGACGCCGACACGCACGTGATGTATCGACGCGGGTAGCGCGGCGGCGCAGGTGTAACGGGGTGTTGTGGGCACTTGTACCCCGTTATGACGGGTGAGCAGATCCCACAATCCCCCGTTACATCGCGAGGCGCGGCCGCACACCCGCCCCGGGCCAGAGGCTCGGCGCGGGGCTCGGCGCAGGGGGCTCAGCGCAGCGGGCGCACGTGCAGGCCGACCTCGGGGTCGACGAGGACCTCCTGGGCGGCCGGCATCCCCTCGACGGTGAGCTGGACGTCGAGCGGCACGTTGCGCTTCACCATCGCGAGCGCGATCGGGCCGAGCTCGTGGTGGCGGGCGGAGGTGCCGACGAAGCCGACGACCTTCTCCTTCCCGGGCTCTCCGTGCAGAAGGTCGGCGCCGACGGTGGGCAGCCGGTCCTCGGAGCCGTCGAGGTGGAGCAGCGTCAGCCGCCGGGGCGGGCGCCCCAGCGTGTGCACGCGGGCCACCGTCTCCTGGCCGCGGTAGCAGCCCTTGTCGAGGTGGACGGCCGGGCCGATCCAGCCGGCCTCGTTGGGGATCGTGCGGTGGTCGGTGTCGAGCCCGAGGCGCGGCTCGCCGCGCGCGATGCGCAGCGCCTCGAACGCCCACAGGCCGCAAGCCGGGCCGGCTGCCTCGGCGTACGACGTGAGCCGGTCGCGCGGCACGAGCTCGTAGCCGGCGTACGGCCCCTCGGCGGTGGACGACGGGCGCCAGGTGACCGCGAGCTCGTCGGTCACGTCGGCGACCTCGACGCGCATCATGAACCGCATCCGGTCGAGGAACTCGACGAGCGCGGCGGCCGCGCCGGGCTCGGTGTGGGCGGTGAAGGACTCGCCGTCGTCGTACCCGAAGAACGCGTGCTCGACGTGGCCCTGCGGGCTGAGGACCAGGACGCCGGTCCACACCTTCGGGGCCAGCGACTCGAGGTGCTGCGTCGTGAGCGAGTGCAGCCAGGTCAGCCGGTCGGGGCCGGAGACGCGGACGACGTCGCGGTGGGAGAGGTCGACGAATCCCTCCCCCGCCTCGAGGGTGCGCTGCTCGCCGTTGAACGAGCCGTAGTGGGCGGCCACGGCGCGGTCGACGCCGTCGGCGGCCACGGCGCCGGGCAGGCCCAGCAATGGGCTGGTCAGCGGGCTAGTCATCCTGATCACACTCCACACACTCGCCGAAGATCGCCAGGTGGCCGACGTCGACGACGAACCCGTGCTGCTGCTCGAGGGCCTTCGTCAGCGGCGCCGCCACTTCCGGGTCAACGGAGATGACGCGGTGGCAATTCCGGCAGACCAGGTGGAAGTGCTCGTGGTCGGTGACCGAGTGGTATGTCGGCGCGCGGTCGGACAGGTGGGTGTGGCGCACCAGGCCGAGCTCCTCGAGCACCTCGAGCGTCCGGTAGATCGTGGAGACGTTGACCGCGCTGGCGTGCTGCTGCACCTCGGCGAGGATCTCGTCGGGGGTGCCGTGGCCGAGCTTCTCGACGGCCCGGAGCACGAGCTGCCGCTGCGGGGTCAGCCGGTAGCCCAGGCTGTGCAGCCGGGCGGCGAGGTCCTCGCTCACCCGGGGGCCCTGCGGAATCGTGGGCTGGAGGAGCGGAGCGGGGGAAGTCCGCGATTTCGTGGGGTGGTGGTCACGGCGTCCTCACTGGCGCACCAGCCTCGCCCACAGGTGCGGCTGCACGGGCTGGCCCATCGCGGCCATGTCGTAGGCGTAGAGGAGGTCACCCTCCACGTTGCCGTAGAGACGCTTGCCGCCGGCGTACTCCTTGGCGGTCTCGGTGCGCACCACGGCGTCGGTCGTCAGGTCGAGCTTGCCGCCGTCGGCCTCGCCGTACCAGATCTCCACGAACCCGGTGTTGTGGGTGAGCAGGAGCTCGACCTTGCCCTCGGGGTGACAGCGCAGGAAGCCGGCCTCCTGCGCGGCGTCGCGCACCTTCTCGCCGTCGGCGTCGACGATCCACGAGCGGGAGAAGTAGTGGAAGAACGGCCGGCCGTCGTGGGTGAAGACGAGCTCCTGGCCGTACTCGAACGCATCGATCGTCGGGTAGTCGCCGTGTCCGCGGCCGCCCCACCGTCCCAGCAGCCAGGCGACCGGGCCACAGTGGGGGTGCAGGTTCTCGGGGAGCTCGAACGGCATGGTCCCAACTCTAGAGTGGCGCGTATGAGCACCCCACAAAATCGAGCGCTTCCTCCGCTCCGCTCCCCCAGCGCACGATTTTTCGGGGACCCCGCATGACTCGCCCACTCGTCGTCAAGGTCACCTGCGGCTCCGACGAACCCGAGCGCAGCAACCAGGGGCTCACCGTCGCCGCGACCGCCCTGAGCGCCGGAGCGGATGTCAGTCTGTGGCTGACCGGCGAGGGCGCGTGGCTGGGCGTGGCCGGCCGGACGGCGTACGCGCTCCCCTTCGCCGCCCCGGTGGCCGACCTGGTCGCGGCGGTCGCCGAGGGGGGCCGCGTCACCGTGTGCTCGCAGTGTGCCCAGCGTCGCGGGATCACCGAGGCGGACCTGCTGCCGGGCGTGCGGATCGCGGGGGCGTCGGCGTTCGTCGAGGAGGCCCTGGCCCCGGACGCCCAGGCACTCGTCTACTGACCGATCCCTCCGCCCGATGCTCGCGAGGCCCTAGGCTGCACCACTGATGACTTCGAACGATCCGACTCCGACCCGCTGGTGGCAGCGGAAGGGCGACCAGCCGGCCGACGAGGGCACGACGCCGCCCGACGCGCCGCCCCGTCCGCCGACGGCCGAGCCTGCCGTGCGCACCCCTGCGGACCTGCAGGCGGCGATCGAGCGCGCCGCGGAGCTGCGCCGCCGGGCCGAGCAGGCCGCGGCCGAGCAGGCCGCGGAGCGGCTCGTCGCGGAGGAGTCCGCGCAGGTCGCGGCCCGCGCCCGCATCGAGGCCGATCAGCGCGCGGCCGAGCACGCCGAGAAGGCGCAGGAGGCGTACGACGCGCGCCGGGCCGCCGAGGAGGCCGGCGAGGCCCACGCGGCCGAGCGGGTCCGGCTCGAGGAGGCGGCGACCGAGGCGACGCGGGCGCGCCAGGAGGCCGAGGAGGCCGCCCGCAAGCTGGTCGACTCCGCGAAGGTCGCCACCGCGCTCCGGCTCGCCGCCGAGCAGGCCGCCGCCCAGCAGACCGTCGACCGCACCACGGCCGACGACGCCGCCCGTGCGGCCGCCGAGCAGGCAGCGCGCGCCGACGAGGCCCGGGCCGCCGCCGAGGAGAAGGCACGGCAGCAGGCCGAGGCGGCCGCCGCCGCCCACGAGGCCCGGCTCGCCGCCGAGGAGTCTGCCCGCGAGGCCGCAACCGCGGCCGAGGAGTCGCTGCGCGAGCTCGCGACGAGCACCGAGCAGACGATGCGCGACGCGGCGGCGGCCGCCGAGCGGTCGGTGCGTGAGCTCGCGACGCGCACCGAGCAGACGGTGCGCGACACCGCGGCGGAGACCGAGCAGTCGCTGCGCGAGATCGGCGCATCCGCCGAGGATTCGCTGCGCGAGCTGACCTCGACGACCGAGGAGTCGCTGCGCGAGACCGCGGCGACCGCCGCGCAGGGTCTGCGGGACGCCGCCACCTCGACCGAGGAGTCGCTGCGCGAGACCGCGGCGACCGCCCAGCAGACGGTCCGCGACGCCGTCGCTGCCGCCGAGACGTCGGTGCACACCGCCGAGGCGAGCGCGCAGCAGGCGCACGCCGACCGCGAGGCGGCCGAGGCACGCGCCGCCGGGCTCGCCGAGGAGCTGGCCGAGGCGACCCGGGCCCACGACGACTTCGTGCGCGTCTCGCAGGAGGCGCGCGCGGCGGCGGAGCAGGCCGCCTCCGACCAGGCGACGGCCAGGGCGACGGCCGAGACCACGGCGACCGAGGCTCTCCGCGCGCGCACCGCCGCCGACGAGGCCGCCGCCGAGCACGCCCGGCTCGCCGAGACGGCCCACACCGCCCGGGCCGCAGCCGAGGAGACCGCCCGCGCGCAGGCGGCCGCGGCGGAGGCCGCCGAGTCCGCCCGCGCCCACGCCGAGGAGGTGGCCGCCCGACAGACCGAGGCGACGGCGACCGCCGCCGCGGGCGAGGAGGAGGCGCGTCGTACCGCCGCGGAGATGGCGGTGGCGCTGCAGGCGGCGCACGACGCCCGGATGGCCGCCGACGAGAGCGCGCGCACGCAGTCGGTGCGCGCCGAGGAGGCGCACGCGGCGCGTCTCGCGGCGGAGGAGCTCGCGGCGGGAGCGGTCGCCGCGCGCGAGGAGGCCGAGGCGCAGACCCGGGCGCAGCTCGACACCGCGTCGGCCGCGCACGCGGACCGGACCGTGGCCGAACGGGCAGCGGAGGCCGCCGCCGGACGGGCAGCGGAGGCCCAGGCCGCCCGCGAGCAGGCCGAGATGCGGGCCCGCGAGCAGGCCGAGGCCGCGGCCCATGCCGCGACCGACCAGACCACGGCCCACCAGCGCGCCGAGCAGCAGGCGGCCCAGGCCCAGCTGGCGCACGAGGCCCGAGCCGCTGCCGACGCACGCGCCGAGGAGCACGCCGCCGCCCGGGCGGCGGCCGAGCGGGCGGCCGCCGAGGCGCTTGCGGCCCAGCGGGCCGCCGAGGACGACGCCCGCGCGCACGCCGAGCTCGCCGCCGCGGCGTCCGCGGAGCGCCTCGAGGTCGAGCGCCGGCTCCGCGAGGTCCTCGACTCCACCAGCGAGGCGACCGCCCGCCAGGCCGAGGAGCTCCAGCAGGCGATCGCGGACCGGGAGTCCGCCGAGCGCGCGGCCGCCGAGCAGGCGCGGCTGCGGGCCGAGGCAGAGGCGGGTGCCGAGGCGCGGGCCGCCGACCGGAGTGCGGTCGAGGCCGCCGTACGCCATCAGGCGGAGGTCGCCGAGGACGCGCTGCGCGAGCGGGTCGAGGCCGAGGAGAAGGCGCGCGAGCTCGCCCGCGAGCTGGAGGAGGTCCGGGCCGAGCTGCTCGACCTGCAGAACCAGCGCCACTGGTGGCAGCGCAAGGGCTGACCCGTTCAGTGGCCGCTCGCTGGGATAGTCCCTGACGTTCTCGGGGTTCCGACGGCCTGTCGACCCCGAGGACGTCAGGGACTATCGCGACAACCCCGCCCGCAGGGCCGCGGCGATCTCGGCGTTGGCGGCGCGGGCGGTGCGGCCGATCCCGACCACGTTGAAGAAGCCGTGGATCTGGTCGGCGAAGCGGCGCAGCTCGACCGGCACCCCGGCGGCCTCGAGCCGGCGCGCGTAGGCCTCTCCCTCGTCGCGGAGCGGGTCGAAGCCCGCGGTCGCGACGTACGCCGGCGCGAGACCCGCGGGCAGGTCGACGTACGCCGGGGAGACCCGCGGGTCGCGCAGGTCGTGGTCGCCGATGTAGCTGGCGTTGGCGAGGTCCATGAAGGCGCGCGTCAGGTAGAAGCCGTCGGCGAAGAGCCGCGCGCTCGCCGTCTCGCGCACCGCGTCCGTCGCGGGGTAGACGAGGAGCTGGAACGCGAGCGGCAGACCCGAGCGGGCAGCCTCGACCGCCACGACGGCGGCCAGGTTGCCGCCGGCCGAGTCCCCACCGACCGCGATCCGGTCCCGCTCGACGGCGAGGTCGTCGGCGTGCTCGACGACCCAGCGGTACGCCGCGATCGCGTCGTCGTACGCCGCGGGGAAGGGTTGCTCCGGACCGAGCCGGTAGTCGACGGCCAGCACCCGCACCCCGGAGCGCTCGGCGAGGAAGCGGCAGGCGGCGTCGTGGGAGTCGAGGTCGCCGTACATGAAGCCGCCGCCGTGGAAGAACACCAACAGCGATCCCCGGTCGAGCGACGGCGTGTAGAGCCGCGCCGGGAGTCCGGCGACGGTCAGCTCGCGCACGGACCCGATCGGCTGGTCGCCCGCGGCGAGGCGCGTGTGCCGCAGCACGGCGAGCCGACCGTCCGCGATCGGGAGGGTCTCGGCGCCCGGCTCGCGCACCACCCGCTGCATCCGCAGCATCAGCTGGGTGTCGACGGCCAGGGCCTCCCCGTCGCGGACCACCGGTCGGCCGGCCAGCAGCCGCTGCAGCGGGGCGGGCAGCGCCATCGCGCCGCGCAGGGCCAGGCGCTCGACGCGCTCGAGGATGCTCACGCGCGGCAACCTACCGAGCGAGCCGGATCGCGCGTCACCTCCTGTTCATCGTCTGGTGCCACACTCGGAGGCATGACGCTCGACAGCCTGCCCCCGGACGCCGTCGCCAGTCATGGCGAGACCGTCCCGGACCAGCCGTTCGACGTCGAGCCGCCGTACGAGCCCGACGGCGAGGCGTTGGCGGCCGTCGAGAAGTACGCCGACCGCTTCCTCGACCGGGAGATCTCGTGGCTGCGGTTCAACCAGCGGGTGCTGGAGCTCGCCGAGGACCCGCAGCTGCCGCTGCTGGAGCGGGCCCGCTTCCTGGCGATCTTCACCAGCAACCTCGACGAGTTCTTCATGGTGCGGGTCGCCGGGCTCAAGCGGCGGATGGCCGCCGGTCTCGCGGTCCCCGCCGCGAGCGGACTGATGCCCGAGGAGCTGCTCGACCGGATCCTGGTCACCACGCGCGAGCTGGCGGAGCGGCAGGCCCGGGCCTTCCGCGACGACGTCGTACCCGCCCTCGCCGACGCCGGCATCCAGCTGCTGCGCTGGTCCGACCTGGATCGCGACGAGCAGCGGGCGTGCAAGCGCCTCTTCAAGGAGCGGGTCTTCCCCGTGCTGACGCCGCTGGCGGTCGACCCGGCGCACCCGTTCCCCTACATCTCGGGTCTCTCCCTCAACCTCGCGGTCCTGATCCGCAACCCCAAGACCGGCAAGGAGCACTTCGCTCGCGTGAAGGTGCCGCCGATCTTCTCCCGGTTCGTGCCGGTCGGCCACCAGCGGTTCGTGCCGCTCGAGGACGTCATCGGCGAGCACCTCAAGCGCCTCTTCCCCGGCATGGACGTCCTCGAGGTGCACACCTTCCGGGTCACCCGCAACGAGGACCTCGAGGTCGAGGAGGACGATGCCGAGAACATCCTCGCCGCGCTCGAGAAGGAGCTGCTCCGCCGCCGCTTCGGTCCGCCGGTGCGCCTGGAGGTCGAGGAGTCGATCGCCCCCCAGGTGCTCGACCTGCTGATGTCGGAGCTCGGGATCTCGCAGGACGAGGTGTTCCGGCTGCCCGGCCCGCTCGACCTGCGTGGACTGCACGACATCGCCGACCTGCCGCGGCAGGAGCTGAAGTACGCCGCATTCGTGCCGGTCACGCACCCGCGGCTCGCCGAGGTGGAGTCGTCCGCGCCCGTCGACGTCTTCAAGGCGGCCCGGCGGCACGACGTGCTGCTACACCACCCCTACGACTCGTTCGCGACGTCGGTGCAGCGGTTCATCGAGCAGGCCGCCGCCGACCCGCACGTGCTCGCGATCAAGCAGACCCTCTACCGGACCTCCGGCGACAGCCCGATCATCGACGCCCTTATCGACGCCGCCGAGAGCGGCAAGCAGGTGCTGGTGATCGTCGAGATCAAGGCCCGGTTCGACGAGGAGGCGAACATCCGCTGGGCCCGCAAGCTGGAGCAGGCGGGCTGCCACGTCGTCTACGGCCTGGTCGGCCTCAAGACCCACTGCAAGGTCGCGATGGTGGTGCGCGACGAGGCCGGTCACGGGGCCGGGATCCGCCGCTACACCCACATCGGCACCGGCAACTACAACCCGAAGACCTCGCGGACCTACGAGGACCTCGGGCTGATCACCACCGACGAGCGGATCGGCGAGGACGTCGCCCACCTGTTCAACAACCTGTCGGGGTGGTCGCGCAACGCGTCGTACGACCAGCTGCTGGTCGCTCCCGACTCGCTGCGGTCCGGGCTCGTCGAGCAGATCCACCGCGAGATCGCGCACCAGCGGGCCGGGCGGCCGGCGCGGATCCGGCTCAAGGCCAACTCGGTGGTCGACGAGGCGGTCATCGACGCGCTCTACCTGGCCTCGCAGGCGGGCGTGCCCGTGGAGCTGCTGGTGCGCGGCATCTGCGCGTTGCGACCCGGCGTGCCCGGCCTGTCGGAGACGATCGCCGTGCGGTCGGTGCTGGGCCGGTTCCTCGAGCACAGCCGCGTCTTCTGGTTCGAGAACGCCGGCGACCCGGTCGCCTGGATCGGGTCCGCCGACATGATGCACCGCAACCTCGACCGGCGCGTCGAGGTGCTGGTGCGGCTGCCCGGCAACGGCAACGTCGCCGCGATCGGGGAGCTGCTCGACCTGGCCTTCGACGACGACACGAGCGCGTGGGAGCTCGACAGCGAGGGCCTGTGGACCCGCAACCAGGGCACGACCCACCTCCAGGAGGCCCTGATCGAGGCGCAGCGTCGGCGCCGGTGACCCCGGCCGCGCGGTCCGTCCGGGAGGCCCTCGCTTGCGTGATTCCGCGGGCCACCCCCTAGGCTGTTCTGCGGCCTTGTCCTCCTCATCAGGAGTTAACCGTGGGTTTGCGATTCCGACCCGTCGACACCTCGTTCTACGACCTCCTCACCGAGTCGGCGCAGCACCTCGTCACCGGGGCCTCGCTCCTCGCCGACATGCTCGCCGAGGGTGCCGACCACGATGACGTGGCGCGCCGGATGCGAGAGGCGGAGCACAACGCCGACGAGACCACGCACGCGATCGTCAAGCGGGTGAACTCGACCTTCGTCACGCCGTTCGACCGCGAGGACATCTACTCGCTCGCCTCCGGCCTCGACGACGTCATGGACATGATGGACGAGGTCGTCGACATGATCCTGCTCTACGAGGTCAAGGTGCTGCCGGCGGAGCTGTCCGGCCAGGTCGAGGTGCTCCAACGGTGCGCCGAGCTGACCGCGGCGGCGATGCCGAACCTGCAGTCGATGCAGTCGCTCGAGGAGTACTGGATCGAGGTCAACCGACTCGAGAACACCGGCGACAAGAACCACCGGCGCATCATCGCCAACATCTTCAGCGGCGACTTCAAGACCATCGAGGTGCTGAAGCTCAAGGACATCGCCGAGGCCCTCGAGGAGGCGATCGACGCCTTCGAGAAGGTCGCCAACACCGTGGAGCAAATCGCGGTCAAGGAGTCCTGACCAGCCATGGACCTCGCGATCGTCATCGCGGTCGTCGTCGTTGCCCTGTCCTTCGACTACACCAACGGCTTCCACGACGCCGCCAACGCCATCGCCACGTCGGTGTCGACGCGGGCCCTCACCCCGCGGATCGCCCTGGTGCTGGCCGCGGTCATGAACTTCGTCGGCGCGCTCCTCGGCCAGGAGGTCGCGCACACCGTCAGCGACGTGATCTCGCCGCCCGACGGCAACCACGGCCTCGTCGTCGTACTCGGCGGCCTGCTCGGCGCCATCGTGTGGAACCTGATCACGTGGTACTTCGGGCTCCCGTCCTCGTCGTCCCACGCGCTCATCGGCGGGCTCGTTGGCGCCGCGCTGGCCGCCCAGGGCACCGACATCGTCCACTGGGAGACGATCGTCGACAAGGTGCTGATCCCGATGGTCCTCTCCCCGGTCTTCGGGTTCTGTGCGGCCTTCCTCGTGATGCTCGGGATCATGTGGATCTTCCGACGGCGCAACCCGCACCGGGTCTACCGCGGCTTCCGTGCCGCACAGACCGTCTCGGCCGCCGCGCTGGCGCTCGGCCACGGCCTGCAGGACGCGCAGAAGACGATGGGCGTGATCTTCCTGGCGCTCACCACCGCCGGCTACTACACGAACGCCGCCGGCGAGCCGCAGGAGAACCTCCCGCTCTGGGTCGTCGTCGCCGCCGCGGGCGCGATCTCGCTCGGCACCTACTCCGGCGGATGGCGCATCATGCGCACGCTCGGCCGCCGGATCATCCACCTCGACCCGGCGCGCGGCTTCGCCGCCGAGTCGGTCGGCGCGGGCGTCCTCTACACCACGGCGTTCGTCTTCCACGCGCCGATCTCGACCACCCACACCATCACCTCGGCGATCATGGGCGCCGGCGCCACCAAGCGCTTCTCCGCCGTCCGCTGGGGTGTCGCCCGCTCCATCGTCGCCGCCTGGGTGCTCACCTTCCCCATGGCCGGCCTCGTCGCCGCGCTGTTCTACACGGTCCTGCACCTCGTGCTGGGTCAGTAGGACCTGCTCCATCGTGACCGGTCTCGTCCGGGATAGCCAGCGACAGAATGGTCGTCAGGACTGACCCGGGACAGCCATCCCGTCACTGGGTATCCCCGCGCCACCACCCACCCGGCCCCCGGGATCACCCGACCCACGGATCAACCGGCGCGCCGGTAGCGCAACAGACGCTCCCGCTGGTCGTCCGACAGCGCGCGTCGCAGATCGACCGTGTGGGTGGGCGTCCACCAGCCCGGGAGCTCGAGCGTCCATCGCCGTTCCCCGGGCCGGCTGGCGAGTGCCCGCCCACGAGCCTCACGGATCCGACGCTCGAGCCGGAGCGGCTCGCGTACGTCGGCGCCGACCAGGTCGAGGTACTCGAGCCCCGCGCGGCGGAGGTCGTCGGCACGCACGAGGTCCTTCGCCCGTTGCCTGCCCTCGAGGTGCAGCCCACCGTCGTACTCGACGGCGAGACCGGCCTCGACGTCGAGGAGATCGGGCGTCCCCAGATGACGCCCCTCGAGGTCGAAGACGGGGCGATTGGTCAGCGGCGGCTCGAGCGCGAGGACGAGCGGCCAGACAAGCCGGACGTCGACCTCCCGGGGCGACCAGGCGTTCTCGTCGGCCAGCGCGGCCGCCTCCCTGGCGACGGGGATGCCCGTCCAGTGGTAGAGCAGCTCGAGGTGACGTAGGAGCTCGGCGCAGCTCACCAGGTCGGCGGCGGCCGCCATGTCGAAGGCTCGCACGGCCGCGACCAGGTGGTCGGCGTACCGCATCTCGAAGGCCACCGCGGACACCGGTACGACGACCTGCAGGCCGTCGACCACGGTGCGGAACGGAGGCGGGATGCACTCCCCGGTGACCGCGATGCCGGGTTGCTCGCGGACGCTGCGCCGGATGCTGGTGAGCTGGACGGCCAGCGGGGTGCGTCCGTCGCCGCCCAGCCCGTCGAACCACGTCGCGCCCTGCCAGCGCAGGGACGCCCAGCCGGTGACCGCGGTGTCGGGGGAGACGTGATGGCCGGCCTCCACGATCCGCTGCTCGACGAGGTCGCCGTCGACATCGGCCGGGACGTAGTAGCCGCAACTCGTGCGCCTCCAGTGGGGCCCGCGCGCCTGGCCACGCGTAGGTCCCCTGAGCCCCTGGGGCTCGACCGGCACCGGACGCACCAGTCTCGGGCGAGCCGGGTCGAACCGGGGCGGCGTCATGTGTGCCTTGCGGGGCATGTCTCACGTTCGCGTATCCGTCCGGTGCGGCGCCGCCGTCATCCACAGGTCGTCCCGGCGGGGGCCGGCCGACGGAGGGATGTCGGGCCGGCCCGGGGGATAGCCAGTGACGGGATGGTCGGCCCGGACGCCTGAGTGCAGCCATCCCGTCACTGGCTATCCCCCCGCAGGCGACCGCAGCCCCCACCAGCGACACCGGCCGGCACGTTCGGCCGATCGCCTTGCATTTGCCTTGCAACAATCCGGCGGGTTGGCGACGCGGGTCCTTGAGACGGGCGGGGTTTGATTCTGTCATCAGGATCAGCCGCCGGAGTGGGGCTCCGGCGGTCCCAGGGGGAGGGAACCCGATGCGCATCAACAGTGTTCGCCGGAACGCGACGAAGATTCTCGCCAGCATCGCGCTGGTCGCCGGAGCAGCCACGGTTGCCGGAGTGGGCACGTTCGGTGCGTTCACCGACACCACCACCGCCGACACGAGCGTGGAGACCGGCGTCGTCGACGTGCGGATGAACGGCGGCGGCCAGGGCGTCGAGCTCGACCTGAGCAACATGGTCCCGGGCGACAAGGTCCAGGTCCCGATCACGATCTCGCGCGGCGCCGGCTCGGTGAAGCTCGGTGACCTCGCGGTCACCACGAACGCGACCAACAACACGCTGACCAGCAAGCTGATCCTCGGGGTCGACAAGTGCTCGCAGGCCTGGACGACCAGCGCTGACAAGCTGAGCTGCAACGGCTCGACCACCCCCGTCTACATCGGTCCCAGCAACATCGCGGTGCAGTCGGTCCACGACGTCTGGTGGACCCAGAGCTGGATCAACACGCTCAACGACGACAAGGCCATCTACCTCCGCGCGACCCTGAGCCTGCCCTCGTCGGCCGGCAACGACGTCGCGGGGCAGACCGCCGACATCACCTGGTCGGTCACCGGGACGCAGCGCAGCGGCAAGGACAGCGTCGTCATCCCGACGCCGGTGTCCTGACCGCAGCGCCTGAGGGACGCGTCCGATGACCGCCCACGTGCTCGATCTCCCGGTCCGGGCCGACGCCCGGCACCGGAGCCGTACGCCGATCGCGCGGCGCCT
This sequence comes from Nocardioides sp. YIM 152315, assembly GCF_029210375.1. Taxonomy (GTDB): domain Bacteria; phylum Actinomycetota; class Actinomycetes; order Propionibacteriales; family Nocardioidaceae; genus Nocardioides. The sequence goes on from NZ_JARGER010000038.1 coordinate 260,322, forward strand.
CGCCAACCTGCTGCTGAGCCTGGTGCTGGCCGTCGGTGCGGTGACGTTCCTCGGTCTGGCGATCGGGCCGCACGTGCTCGGCTATCGCACCGCGGTCATGCTGACCGGATCGATGACCGGGACGATCGACCCCGGCGACCTGGTCGTGTCGGTGCCCCGGCCCGCGGACCAGGTCGAGGTCGGCGACATCCTCACCTTCCACGCGCCGACGGCCGAGCATCAGCTCGAGACCCACCGGGTCATCGGGGTACGTCACACCGCGGAGGGCGGGGTCGTCGTCCGCACCCAGGGCGACGCCAACGCCGCGCCGGACCCGTGGCGGGCGACGATCGAGGGCGACACCGTCTGGGAGACGCGGCACGTCGTCCCGCACCTCGGCTCGGTCGTCCGGGTGGTGCGCGCGACCGTCGTGCGGTACGGCGCGATGTGGGTGGCCCTCGCCGGCGTCGTGCTGCTCGGCCTGACCCTGGTCTGGCGGCAGCCGGCCCCTCGCCGGGCGGCGACCGGATCCGGCGGCACGGGGCGCGGGCTCACGCTCGTGGTGCCGGAGTCGCGCCGGTGATCACCGACGCCAGCGACTTCCGGCCGCTGGTCGCCCGACGGCTGGTGCCGACCGGGCCGGGTGTCGAGCTCGACGGCCCGGGCACCCGGTTCTGCGCGGGCCAGCTGGTCGAGGAGTCGGAGGCACCGACGACCGATGTCGGCGCCCTGGTGCTGCTTCAGCTGGCGGCGCGCAAGCGGTAGCCCACGCCGCGGACGGTCTCGACGAACCGCACCTGTCCGCGACGGTCACCCAGCTTGCGACGCAGGTTGCCCATGTGGACCTCGACGTGGTGGGTCTCCCCCCAGCTCTGGCCCCACACCTCCTGCATCAGCACGTTGCGCGACCACACCCGCGAGGGGGCTCGCATGAGCGTGATCAGCAGGTCGAACTCCGTCGGCGTCAGGTCGACCTCCGCACCACCGCACGTCACGCGGTGCGCGTCGACGTCGACGACCAGGTCGCCGTGGCGCAGCACCTCGTGCTCGCCCTCGTCCGAGACGTCCACGAAGCGACGCGGCCGCCGGAACATCGCGTTGACCCGCGCCTTGAGCTCCCGCACGCTGATCGGCTTGGCCAGGTAGTCGTCCGCGCCGGTCTCGAGCCCGATCAGCCGGTCGATCTCGTCGGCCTGCGCGGTCACCATGATCACGTAGGCGTCGGTCACGGGCCGGATCCGCCGGCAGACCTCGAGACCGTCGATGCCGGGGAGTCCGACGTCCAGGGTCACCAGGTCGGGGGCGAGCTCGGTGACGAGGCTGACGCCGTGCTGGCCGTCGTTCGCGATCCGCACGTCGAAGCCCTGGGAGGACAGGGCGGTCTCGAGGAGCGACGCGGTGTCCACGTCGTCCTCGATGACGACTGCGCAGCGCGGCACCCGTTCCCCCCTGAGGCATGCAAAACGACACTTGTAACCGGCCCATCGGCCGCCCGCAGGGGTACTTGAGGGGTTAACCGAAGCGACCCGAGATGTAGGCCTCGGTCGACGGCTCGTCGGGGTTGGTGAACATCTTCGTGGTCGGGTTGAACTCGACCAGGTGCCCCGGCTGCCCGGCGGCCTTGAGGTTGAAGAAACCGGTCTCGTCGGAGACCCGCGCCGCCTGCTGCATGTTGTGGGTCACGATCACGATCGTGTACTCCGACTTCAGCTGGTGGATCAGGTCCTCGATCGCCGAGGTCGAGATCGGGTCGAGCGCCGAGCACGGCTCGTCCATGAGCAGCACCTCGGGCTCGACGGCGATCGCGCGGGCGATGCACAGCCGTTGCTGCTGGCCGCCGGAGAGGCCCATGCCGGGGCGGTCGAGGCGGTCCTTGACCTCGTTCCAGAGGTTGGCGCCGCGCAGCGATCTCTCGACGAGCGCGTCGGCGTCGGACTTCCTCATCTTCCTCGAGTTCAGCTTCACCCCGGCGATGACGTTGTCGTAGATCGACATGGTCGGGAACGGGTTGGGTCGCTGGAAGACCATGCCGATCCGTCGGCGTACGGCGACCGGGTCGATCGTCGGGTCGTAGAGCGACTGCCCCGAGACCATCACCTTGCCCTCGACGCGAGCGCCCGGGATCACCTCGTGCATCCGGTTGAGGGTGCGCAGGAAGGTGGACTTGCCGCAGCCGGACGGGCCGATGAACGCCGTCACCGCCTTGGCGCGGATGGTCATGTTGACGCCCTCGACGGCGAGGAAGTCGCCGTAGTAGATGCTCAGGTCCGAGACGTCGATGCTCTTGGCCATGGGTTCTCTCTCACCAGTGCGGACGCTCAGCGGCGCCGTTCGGTCTTGGGGGCGAAGTAGGTGCCGATGAGGCGCGCGACGAGGTTGAGCACCATCACGATGACGATCAGCACGAGCGCGGCTCCCCACGCCCGGGCGTAGCCGGGCGGGTCGCCCTCCGTGCCGACGGGCACCACGCCGGGCGAGCTGTACTGGCTGAAGATGTAGACGGGCAGCGTCATCATGCGGCCCTCGAAGAGGTTGAAGTTCACCGAGTCCGTCGCGCCTGCGACGACCAGCAGCGGCGCCGTCTCGCCGATGACGCGGGAGATGGCGAGCACGACGCCGGTGATGATGCCGCCCAGGGCGGTCGGCAGGACGACCTTGACGATCGTGCGCCACTTCGGGATGCCCAGGGCGTACGACGCCTCGCGGAGGTCGCCCGGCACCAGCCGCAGCATCTCCTCCGCGGAACGGACGACGGTCGGGATCATCAGCAGCGAGAGCGCCACCGCGCCACCGAAGCCGACGCGGATCGCCGGCCCGAAGATCAGCACGAAGAGCGCCAGGGCGAAGAGGCCGGCGACGATCGAGGGGATGCCGGTCATCACGTCGACGAGGAACGTCGTCACGCGGGCCAGTCGCTTGCCGCGGCCGTACTCGACGAGGTAGATCGCGGTGAACAGCCCGACCGGGACGGAGATGAGCGTCGCGGCGAGCGTGACGAGGATCGTGCCCCACAGCGCGTGGAAGATGCCGCCGCCGGCGCCGACCACGTTGCGCATGTCGTAGGTGAGGAACTCGGCGTCGATCGCGGAGACTCCGTGGCTGACGACCATCCAGATCAGCCAGACCAACGGCACGAGCACCACGACGAACGCACCCCACACGAGGGACGTCGCGAGGCGGTCGGCGGCGGCCCGGCGGCCCTCGACGACCATCGACCACAGCGGGAAGCCTGCCACCATGAGCACGACCGCGAGCACCAGGCCGCCGGTCGGGCTCCAGCCGGTGAGCAGCGTGACGAGCCCGGCGACGCCCAGCGCGATGACGCCGACCAGCAGCACCGCCCACCGCGGCAGCCGAGCCTGCGTGAGGTCGGCGGTGATCGCGAAGGCGTCGGGCTCCACAAGCGTCGTGGTCGTCGTCGTGGGGTGATTCATCGCGACACCTTCCGCTCGCTGCGCGCGATGACCCAGCGCGCCGCGAAGTTGACGGCGAAGGTGACCGCGAAGAGCACCAGGCCGGTGGCGATCAGCACGGCCTGCTTGTCGGGCGTCGCCTCCTTGTAGTTGGAGGCGATGTTCTGCGCGATCGTCGCCGGGTTGGTGTCCGAGATCAGGTTCAGCGTGACGACCGGCGCCGCCGAGAGCACCATCGCGACGGCCATCGTCTCGCCGAGCGCGCGACCGAGCCCGAGCATCACGGCGGAGATCACGCCGGAGCGGGCGTACGGGAAGACCGCGAGCCGGATCGTCTCCCAGCGGGTCGCGCCGAGCGCCATCGCGGCCTCCTCGTGGAGACGCGGCGTCTGTGCGAAGACCTCGCGCGAGAGTGCGGTGACGATCGGGACGACCATGATCGCCAGCACGATCCCCGCGGTCAGCATGCTCCGGCCGGTCACGGACGGCGGGCCCGCGAAGAACGGGATGAAGTCCAGGTTGGCGTAGAGCCAGTCGGTGACCGGCCGGATCGAGCTCGCCAGGGCCAGCCCTCCCCAGAGGCCGAAGACCACGCTGGGCACCGCGGCGAGCAGGTCGATCACGTAGGCGACCGGGGCCGCGATCCGCGGTGGCGCGTAGTGGGAGATGAAGAGGGCGACGCCGATCGAGAACGGGACGGCGAGGACGAGCGCGACGACCGCCGCGAGGATCGTGCCGAAGACGAGCGGGCCGACGTAGGACCAGAAGTCCTCGGCGGGCGCGTAGATGTTCTCGGGGGCGCTCAGCCCCGGCAGCCCCTCGATCGCGAGGAAGACGAAGACGCCGGCGAGCGCCAGCATGATCGTCAGGGAGGCGGCCCGCGCGATGCCGGCGAAGATCCGGTCCCCGGGCCGGACGACGGCGCGGGCGGCCCGTGGTGCCGGGGGCGGTGCGGTGACGGACACGAGGCTCCTGTTCTGGAGTGCTGCTCTTCGCGGCCGTGCGGCGGGCCCTGGGCTCGGGCCGCCGCACGTCCCGACGACTACTCGGCGGAGATGGCGTCGACGATTCCGGCGGCCCGCTCGGCCAGGGTGGCGTCGAGCGGCGCCGCGCCGGCCTGCTCGGCGGCCGCCTGCTGGCCCACCTCGGAGACGATGTAGGACAGGAGGCCCTTCACGAGGTCGGCCTCGGCGGCGTCGGCGTAGTGCTGGCAGGCGATCAGGTACGACGCCAGCAGCACCGGGTAGGCACCGGACTCGGTCGTGGTGCGGTCGATGTCCATCGCCATGTCGACGTCCGCGCGGCCCTCGACCGGTGTCGAGACGGCGAGCGCCGTCGCGGCGCCCTCGGCGGACGGGCCGACGAACTCCTCGCCGACCCGGATCGACACGAGCCCCAGGCCGCCGGCCTGGCTCTCGTCGGCGTACCCGATGGTGCCCTCGCCGCCCTTGACGGCCGACACCATGCCGGAGGTGCCGTCGGCGGCCTCGCCGCCCTTGATCGGCCACACGCCGTCGGGGTCGTAGGACCAGGCGCCGTCGCCGGCCTGGCTCAGGTAGTCGGTGAGGTTCTCGGTGGTGCCGGAGTCGTCGGAGCGGTGGACCGGCGTGATCTTCGTGCCGGGCAGCTCGGCGCCCTCGTTGAGCGCGGCGATCGCCGGGTCGTCCCAGGTGGTGACCTTGCCGTCGAAGATCTGCGCCAGCGTCTCGGCGTCGAGGTTGATCGCGTCGACGCCCGGCAGGTTGAAGACGATCGCGATCGCGCTGACGTACGCCGGCACCTGGATCGCGTCCTCGCCCCCGCAGCGCTCCTTGGCGGCGGTGAGCTCGCCCTCGTCGTCGTCCAGGTACGAGTCCGAGCCCGCGAAGGAGAACGCCTCGCCGATGAAGTTCTCGCGACCGGTGCCCGAGCCGACGGCGTCGTAGGTGATGGTCGCGTCGGGGTTCGCGGTCTGGAAGCCGGCGCGCCAGGCGGTCTGGGCCGACTCCTGCGAGGTGGCGCCGCCACCTGCGAGGGTGCCGCTGAGGCCGCTGCTGGTGGCGTTGCCGCCGCCGTCGCCGCCGTCGCCGTCGTCGTTGGCCGCGCTGCAACCGGTGACGGCGAGCGCGAGGACGGCGATGCCGGGCACGACTGCCCGGCGGAAGGAAGTGCGGATCACTTCGAGCTCCTGTCTCTCTTCTCGGACAGCAGCGAAGTTAGGGACCCGAAGTGGACGTTTCCGGGGTCGTCGGTGAACGAGCGGTGAACTCGAATCGCCCAGTCGGAGACGGGCGTCCGCTCACGAGACGGCGATCACGTGAACAGCCCCGGAGGTGGTTGACGTCAGTCGATCCGGTGCACTTCGGTGGCGACGACCGTGTCCCGGCGCAGGTGGACGACGGCCATCGCTCCGAGGTCGAGCTCCGCGTCCGGGAGACCGAGCGCGTCGAACACCGACGGCAGCACCGGGCGGTGGGTGCACACGACCGCGGACTCGTCGCCCGCCACGAGGGCGTCGACGACCGAGAGCACGGACCCGGCGGTCGCGTCCTCCTCGCTGAGCCCGTCCTCGCACTCGAGCCGCCACCCGGTCGTGTCGGCGTACGGCGCCACGGTCTCCACGCAGCGGGCGCTGCTCGACGTGACGACGCGGGTCACGTCGTACGCCGCGAGCACCGGCACGAGGCGCTCCGCCTGGGCGCGACCGGGCTGCACGAGCGGCCGACGACGGTCGTCCTTGCGACCCCAGCCCTGGCGGGAGCGGGCCCGGCCGTGGCGCAGCACGACGACCGCGTGGGTCCGGCGGCGCCGCGGGCCCGCCTCCTTCAGCGTCGCCCGGTCGCGCTCGTAGCTGAGCCGGTCCATCGCCTCGTCGTAGGGCAGCCACTCGACGGCGTCGATCTCGTCGTTGGGGCGGTACGCCGAGACGTCGTCGCTGCCCACCGCCCGCCCGATCCAGTAGGACACGTGCTTGGTCCGCCCCCCGGCCACGGGGTAGCGCTGCGGCGCCAGCGGCGGCCCCAGGCGGACGTGCAGCCCGGTCTCCTCCGTGACCTCCCGGGCGGCGGCCGCCGCGGCGTGCTCCCCCGGGTCGAGCTTGCCCTTGGGGAAGGACCAGTCGTCGTACCGCGGGCGGTGCACGAGCAGCACCCGCTTGCCCGGACGGAAGACGACGGCACCGGCGGCGAGGACGTCCTTCGCGGGCATGCGGTTAGTCTCACATCGACCGGCCGCGATGAGGAGAGGCACCTGTGAGACGCGTGACGACCGCGCTCGTCGCCGTGCTGGTGGTGGGGCTGCTCGCGACGGCCACCGTCGTGGGCGTGCGGTGGTGGCAGGACCGTGGGCGGACGGCGTTCGAGGAGGCCACGGCGTACGCCCCCTCCGACGCCGAGCGGCTCTCCTGGACCGACTGGGCGGCGGTGCGCGACGACGTCGGCGCCTCGGTCGGAGCCGGCTCCTCCGCGTCGGACGTCGAGGGCTTCCTGGACGACGCCTTCGACGACGACGTCACGTCCGCGTCGGCGCTGGTGCAGTCGGCCCCGGTGCTCCAGGACCACTTCGGGTTCTCCCCCGCCAGCATCGAGTGGGAGCTGTTCAGCCAGTCCGGCTCCGGGGCGGTGGTGATCATGCGGCTGCCCGAGGGGGTCGGCGTCGAGGACGTCGCGGATCACCTCGAGAAGAGCGGCTTCGACGAGCCGTCCTCCGACGACGGTGTCTGGACGGGCGGCGAGACGCTGCTGCCCGAGATCGGCGCGAACCTCACTCCCGAGCTCCAGTACGTCGCGCTCGACGCCGACGAGCGCCTGGTGCTGACCAGCGACCGGGCCGACTATCTCGAGTGGGTCGTGGACGACCTCGACGACGGGGGCCCGCCCGCGGCGATGCGTGAGGTGGTCACCGCGTCCGGTCGGCCGCTGTCTGCGGCGGTGTACGACGGCGACCGCGCCTGCCGGGCGCTCGCGATGAGCCAGGCCGGCCCCGACGACCGCGACACCGCCGACCGCCTGCTCGCCGACGCCGGCGACGTCGACCCGATGACGGCGTTCGCGATGTCGGTGCAGCCCGGCGGCGGCGTACGGGTGGTGATGGGGTTCGCCGACGACGACCAGGCCGAGGCCAACGCGGCCACCCGGGCGACGCTGGCGTCCGGCCCGGCCCCCGGGCAGGGCGGCGACTTCTCCGACCGGTTCACGGTCGACTCGGCGACGGCCGAGGGCGACCTGGTCACGCTCGACCTCACCCCGGTCGAGGGCTCCTACGTGTTCTCCGACCTGTCGACCGGGCCGGTGCTCTTCGCCACCTGCTGACCCCGGTCGGTGTCTTGCGACGCGGGAATACCCGGTGCACCGGGTATTCCCGCACTTCTCGGCCGTTGCAACAATCAGGACGTCAGGAAGTCCCCGAGGAGTACGCCGTCCGGCCATCGCGCTGAGCCGAGAGTGCCCGTCGGAGGTCAGGCGAGCTGGTAGCCCGCCTCCTCGACGGCCGCGGCCACGGCCGCGCGGTCGAGCGGGACCTCGCTGGTCACGGTGACGCGGCCGGTCTCGAGCTCGACGTCGACGTCCCGCACGCCGTCGAGCGCGGAGACCTCCTCGCGGACGGCCGCGACACAGTGGCCGCAGGTCATCCCGGTGACCTGCCAGGTGTGGATCGTCACGACTTCACCAGCCGGCTGATCGCGTCGACCGCCTCGGTGATCTTCTCGCGGGCCTCCTCGTCGCTGGACCGGGCGGCGTCGACGACGCAGTGGGAGAGGTGCTCCTCGACGAGCCCGATGGACACGGCCTGGAGCGCCTTCGTCATGGCCGAGACCTGGGTGAGGATGTCGATGCAGTACTGCTCCTCCTCCACCATCCGCTGCAGGCCCCGGGCCTGGCCCTCGATCCGGCGCAGCCGGCGGAGGTAGTCATCCTTGCGATGGATGTACCCGTGCTGGTGCTCGCTCATGGCGCCCATGATACCCCGCGGGGGTACGTCGGCGGCGTCAGCGCTCAGGTCAGGACTCGCGCCGGGGCTCGGGGACGACGCCGAGGATCCGATCGATCTCGTCGACGGAGAGGGGCTGGTCGGTCTCACTGGCCGCAATGATCAGATTGGTCGTGAGCTCGACTTCACCAAGGAGGTCGGAGTCCTCGAGGGAGATGTCGAACTGATCGTGCAACTCTTCACTCCCTGCGCGCGTCGGTGTGGCTGCCCTCCACATAACGCCAAGCGTGCCCGACGGTCACGACCTACAAACGCCAGAGCCGAAATCTGACCCGTCCGGGCCACCCCGCCTGCTCCGAGTGGACGGCCCAAAATTGATGAGAGGCCCCACCCCGACGGGTGAGGCCTCTCGCGTCGTCCGAAGCGGACGGCGTCAGATCACAGCGGGCGGACGTTCTCCGCCTGCGGGCCCTTGGGGCCCTGGGTGACCTCGAACTCGACCTTCTGGTTCTCGTCGAGGGACTTGTATCCCTGCGACTGGATGGCCGAGTAGTGGACGAAGACGTCGTCGCCGCCGCCGTCCTGAGCGATGAAGCCGAAGCCCTTCTCGGCGTTGAACCACTTAACGGTGCCCTGAGCCATGTGCTCGTTACTCCTCTGTCGGGGCGAGAGACCGTCACTTCGACGGTCCCGCACCAGGTGCGGGTGACACGTCGCTCCGACTTCGCGTGAGTGGCAGGCCCACGAAAGAGGAAACGCCGTTGGATCACAAACTCCGCGGGCGTCAGACCTGCTGGAACTTGCACCTGTTGCGTGGCACACGTTACCAATCCCGGCTCCGGAGGAAACCGCCTCGGTCCGGTTTTTCTCACCCCGCGGATGACGGCTGTGGTACGAGCACGTGACGGGCGATCGCGCGGGGTGCGAAATAGATACAAGCCGCGCTGGCGTCTCGGGTCACCAGCGCGGCTTGTGACAGAAACACTAGCCAGCCCGCGGGCGCGGTCCAAGCGCGTCCCGGGGGTCTTGCGGAAATCTTGCGGATGAGTGGGTGTCCCCCGGCCGTCAGCCGCCGGCCGAGGAGCGTCGGACGGCCGACGCCCGTTCGCACTCGGCGGCGGCGCACCGGACCAGGGCCGTGCGGTGCTTGGTGTGCGCGTCGAGGAGCAGCGCGGTGTCGGTCTCCCACTCGACGGTCCCGAACCAGTACGCCGCGTACGACGCGATCTCGCGTCCGTGGACCGTCCGGGCGTGCACCTCGTTCGGCCCGAGACCGTCCGCGAGGATGTGGGTCGTCGCCATCCGTCGCCCGTGGGGCGAGAACGCGACGACTGCCTCGGCACACGAGCGCCACAGCTTCCGCTTCGGGTGCCGCAGCGAGGTGACGACCGTGCAGCCGCCGTCGTACGGGTCACCGGTGAACGTCGCCAGCCGGTCGGCGCGGATGTCGGCGTGCCCCGCGACGCGCCCGACGATCCGGGACGTGCCGCCCGAGACGAAGTCCCACCAGAAGGTTCGCGGGGGGCCCCACGTCGAGAGCACGAGGCGTCCCTCGTCGGCGGCGGCCACGGTCGCGTACTCCGAGAACCTCCGGTGTGCCAGCCGCGCCCCGGTCTCGGCGTCGAGGACCGTCACGTCGGTGCGGCCGCCCCGCTTGGTCCGGGTGACGACGACGTGCGCGCCGTCCCGGCTCAGGGTGAGCTCCGCGGACTCGGCGGGCCGCGCGATGCGCGTCGTCGTGCCGTCCGCCTCGACGCGCAGGACGCGGCCGCTGCCGGCGACGACGTACGCCGTGCCGGACTTCCCCAGCAGGTAGGAGTGCGCGGGGAGCCTCACTCGGGTGTCGCCGTCGACGACGCTGCGGCCGACCTGCATCGGGGTCGCCGGACCGTCTCCCTTCGGCAGCGCGCCCGGACGGATGTGCACCGTCGGGGCGTCGGCGCGGCCGGCGACACCACCGGCGGCTGACGAACCGTTGACGGGCGCGACGACGAGCGCCGCGAGCGCGGCCAGGACCAGGAACCGAGACCTCATGCACCAGAGACGCGACGACGACCAGGAAGGTTGCGACGCGCCCCGGGGAGATCGGGCGCGGCGTGACGGCCCGGTCCCGTCAGGGCTGCTGACCGGGCGACGGCGGTGTGCCGTCGAGCTCGAAGACGACCGTGTTGTAGATGGTCGATCCCGCAGCGGTCGGCAGCGTGACGGTCAGGGCGATGACCTTGCGCCGGCTCGCGCGGCTCGTCGCCGCGGACTCCTCCAGGGCGACCGTGACGAGGAGGTCCTTCAGCTGGGCGGCGGTCGGCGCCTCCTCGAGCTGGGAGACACGCGCCGTCAGCGCCTGTTCGATCCTCACCGCCGTCGCCAGGGCGACGGGATCGGGAAGTCCGACGGCCTGACCCCGGGCGTACGCCGCCGACGAGCACGAGATCAGTGCGATCGGCTTGCCCCCGACGCCGAGGTCCCACAGCGGCACCGAGCTGCCGTCGGCGAACTTCAGCAGGCCGCCCTCGTTGTGCCCGATGACGGTCACGACGTCCGCACTGCTCGATCGGTAGCCGTCGACGAACGTGTCCGCCGCCGACGTGCCACTCGACGCGACGACCCGGACGACATCGGTGTCGACGTGGGCGAGCGTGGCGCGGTCCCTGCGGAGCCGGCCGGCGGTGGGCTTGGCCGCCCAGATCGCCTCGTACTCCGCCGCCGAGTCCGCCGCCGAGATGAACCGGGCGGCACGGATCGTCGCGGCCGCGGTCCGTGGCGTGCTTCCGCCACACGCGGACGCCGCGGCGAGGACCACCGCGGCGAGCAGGAGCGCGGTCCAGGCACGCAGCGCCTCGGCGCCCCGGGTCTGCCGATGCGGTGACCGCACGAGCCCACCTCCCGAGTCCCCGGCCTCAGCCGCCGGGGAGGAAGTAGGAGCGCAGGCTCACCCTGGGTTCACCCGCCTCCGCCGCGGCCGCGTCGTCGCCGAGCCTCGTCTCACCCTTGCCGGACAGGAAGGAGGAGATGCCTGCCTTGAGGAGGCTGGGCGCGGCGGCGCCGGCGACGAGGAGTTCGAACGGGCTGGGGGCCTCGTCCTTGCTCTGGGCCCAGAACCAGCCGAGCACGCCACCGGCGAGGACCATCGCCACCGTGACCGCCCAGTACTTGCCCGATCGCAGCAGCCCGGCGTACTTCGGCTCGTCGAGGCTCTCGCGCAGCTGGTGCCAGTGGACTACCTCGAGGATCGCGCCACCGACGAGCGGGGCGGTCCACTGCCACACGTCCATGTGACCTCGCTCCTGCCGGTGGGTCGAGCGTGCGGTTGACGCCCCAACCCAAGTAGCGAGCGGCCGGCGACGACGGTCAACCCCCATGTGGGTCAGACGCGGCCGGCGCCCGGGCCATCGGCGACCGCGCCCGGCGGCGCCAGTAGGCTCCGCTACGAGGTTTCTGCTCGGCACGGTCGGCGTAGCGGCTCCGTCGATCGACGAGCGGAACCCGGGCCCCTAGCTCAATTGGCAGAGCATCGGACTTTTAATCCGCGGGTTGTGGGTTCGAGTCCCACGGGGCCCACCGAGCACCTGTCGCCGACCGGCGCGCGTCGCCCGGCGTGACTACTCCGACCCCAGTATTTGGGCAGGGGTCTACCGGCGCGTAGCCGCGTCCCCTACTCTCGGCCGAGTTGAACCGTCGGTGACCCGAGACGCCGGCGGTTCACTCCATTTCAGCCGGCGCTCCGGTCGGCGTCGATCCAGAACCGGAGCTTGCCGTTGCGCGAGTCCTCGTAGACACCACCGCCGCGCTCGATGGTGAGCCGCGAGCCGACGTTGTCGTCGTCGCAGGTCACCAGGACGCGGTCGATCCCGAGCCGAGCGGATTCCGCGACGCCGAGCTCCAGCGCACGGGTCGCATGACCCTCGCGGCGGCGGGACGGGCGTACGGCGTACCCGATGTGGCCGCCCTCCTCGAGCAGCCAGGCGTTGAGGGTGTGCCGGACGGCGAGGAAGCCGATCACCTCCCGGTCCGCACCGTCGCCGTCGGTGATCCAGAAGTACGAGCAGTGCACCCTGTTGTCGGCGAGCGGTGTGGCCGGGTCGGCCTGCGCGACGAGGTGCTCGACGACCGCGCGGCAGCCGGCCGCGGTGACGTCGACGGTGTCGAACTCCCACAGTCCCGCGCCGTGCACGTGCTGCTCGCCGGCGGCGTGGAACTCCGCGATCGTCTCGGCCCACGAGGAGGCGAGGGCGACGTCGGGGCGATCGAGCGAGGTCATGCGGCCATTCGATCAGATGGAACCTGTTCTAGGATCAGCCGGTGCCCGGATACCAGCGCGACGACCTGACCGCGGAGCAGATCGAGCAGCAGAAGTCGCTCTACGACCCGTTCACCGACGCGGTGCGCGAGCTCGTCGACGCCGCGATCCGCACCGAGGTCGGCGAGGACGAGATCCGGACGGCCCAGGCCGAGGTGGAGGGGATCGTCGCGCGGCTGCGCCGCTCGCAGCTCGAGGGGTCGTACGGCGTGCGCTTCGGTGCGACCGGCCGCGGACGCCCCTGGGGCAACGCGGTGGTCGGGGTGCGCAACGCCGTCGCTCCCCCGCTGGTCGTCGAGCGCGACGACTCCGGCCGGGCGTGGAGCGACTTCCACCTGGGCGCGGCGTACGAAGGCCCGCCCGGGCTGGTGCACGGCGGCGTCTCGGCGCTGATCCTCGACCAGATGCTCGGCGAGGCCGCGGGCGCCGGGGGCAAGCCCGGGATGACCGCGACGCTGACCCTCCACTACCGCCGCGGGACGCCGCTGGGCGACCTCCGGGCGGAGGCGTGGATCGAGCGGAGCGAGGGCATCAAGACCTGGGCGCGCGGACACGTGAGCGACACCGAGGGCGTCACGGTCGAGGCCGAGGGCCTCTTCATCCTGCCGCGCTGGGCGCGCGAGCAGCTGGCGGCCGACGAGGCGACGCCGAAGTTCTTCGAGTGAGGTAGGCGCCTCCCGAGCCGACCGCGCCGCCAGGACGGGCGGTCAGCCCACCCGCTGCTCGACGGGTACGCCGCGCTCGCCCGCGTCGGTCAGGCGCGCCTCCTCCTCGGCGCGCTCCTCGAGCTCGGCCCGTCGGGTCGTCTCGAGCATCGCCCGGGCCGCGTCGTAGGCCCCCGGGTCGGAGACCAGGTCGGCGGCGCCGCGCTTGAGCCGGCCGAGCGCGCTGCGCGCGAAGATCTGCTGCTCGGTGGTGGTGCGCTCGGAGCGGCCGCGGCCGATGAACGAGACGAACCAGTGCAGCAGCGCGGTGACGCGGTTCTTGAAGCCCGTGATGTAGATCAGGTGCAGCGCCAGCCACATCAGCCAGGCGAGCACGCCGGTGACGCGCAGGTTGCCGATCAGCGCGACCGCGCGGAACCGGCTGATGATCGCCATCGAGCCCTTGTCGAAGTAGTGGAAGGGGCCCTGGGAGGGCTTCGACTTCAGGCGGTTGTCGATCTCCTTGGCGGCGTACTTGGCGCCCTGGATCGCGACCTGCGCGACGCCCGGGAGGTTGTCGAGCGCGATCATGTCGCCGACCACGAACACGTCCGGGTGGCCGGGCAGCGTGAGGTCGGGGTTGACGGCGATCCGGCCGGCCCGGTCGAGCGGCGCACCGGTCTGCTCCGAGAGCGTGCGGCCGATCGGGTTCGCGGCGACGCCGGCCGCCCAGATCTTGGTGACGCTGTCGATGCGCTCGACGCGGCCGTCCTTGAACTTCATCTCGATGCCGCGCTCGTCGACGTCGGTCACCATCGCACCGAGCACCACGTCGACGCCGAGCTTCTCGAGCTCGACCTTGGTCTTCTCGCCGAGCTTCTTGCCGAACGGCGGCAGCACCTGCGGGGCCGCGTCGACCAGGACCACCCGGGCGTGCCGGGTGTTGATCGCGCGGAAGTCCTTCTTCAGCGTGCGGTGCGCGAGCTCGGCGATCTGGCCGGCCATCTCGACCCCGGTGGGGCCGGCTCCGACGACCACGAACGTGAGCAGGTGGTCGACGTTCTCGCCCCGGCTGGCGCCGAGCTCGGCCATCTCGAAGGCCCCGAAGATGCGACCACGCAGCTCCAGTGCGTCGTCGATGCTCTTCATGCCCGGCGCGAACTCCGCGAAGTGGTCGTTGCCGAAGTAGGACTGGCCCGCGCCCGCGGCCACGATCAGGGAGTCGTACGGCGTGACGGTGGAGCGACCGAGGACCTGGGACGTCACCGTGTGGGCGTCGAGGTCGACGGCGGTGACCTCGCCGAGCAGCACCTTGGCGTTGTCCTGCCCGCTGAGGACCTCGCGGGTGGGCGGCGCGATCTCGCCCTGGGAGAGGATGCCGGTCGCGACCTGGTAGAGCAGCGGCTGGAAGAGGTGGTGGGTGGTCTTCGCGACCATCGTCACCTCGACGTCGGTCCGGCGCAGCGCCTTGGTGCCGAAGAGTCCGCCGAACCCCGATCCGATGACCACCACCCGGTGCTTGCCGGTCGACTGCTGGGACTTCTCGGGGCTGGGCTGGGTTGCCATCACGGACCTTTCACTACCGCTGTGGGGATCGTGTCGGGAAAACACGCTCCGCGGTACCCATTGTTCCGTTCACGACCCGGATCGACGCAATCGGGGGAGTCCCGTTGGTCACATCGGGCGGTGACCCTCGGTTTCGTCGCAGGGGGAGGTCTGGACCGCTGGAATCACCCGTGGGGCCGAGGTTTCGGCACAAATTCGCTGGGGTAGACGAGGCGCGATGGCACGCCTCGCTGAGGCGTGCCCAGATCTGCATCCCGTGGAGACGACCGTGCCGCTGAACAGGCCCGCCCTGTCCCTGGGCCCCGGGCCTCGCGGCGTGCAGGACGCACGCCGTTGGGTGGTCGACACCTGCCACGAGATCGGCCGCGACGACCTGGTGGAGTGCGCGGAGCTCGGGGTCTCCGAGCTGGTCACCAACGCCCTGCTGCACGGCCGGCCACCGCTGTCGGTGCGGGTCAGGGGCACCCGCGAGCACCCGCGCGTGGAGGTCCGCGACCAGTCCACCGACGTGCCGCCGATGCCGACCACCGGCCCGCGCGAGGAGGACGACCTGCTGCTCACGTTCGGCCGCGGCCTCGGCATCGTGGCGCGCTGCTCCACCGCGTGGGGGGTCGACGTCGAGGAGGACGGCAAGACCGTCTGGTTCGCCCCGGCGGCCCGACCCGGCGGCGACCCGGTGCCCGGCCGGGTCACCGGCGAGCCGCCGGCCACCACCGCCGCGCCGTCGCCCGATGAGATGCGCATCGACATCGTCGGCGTACCGCTCCGCATGTTCGTGGAGTTCCAGCGGCACTACCGCGAGCTGCGCCGCGAGGTCCGGCTGCTCGCGCTCGCCCACGAGTCCGACTACCCGCTCGCCAAGGACCTCTCCGACCTCTTCGGCTCGCTCGAGCGCGACCTGCGCGAGGGCATCGGGGCCGGCCAGATCGAGCACGCGCTCACCTCGGGCGCCGCCACGGCGGACCTCCACGTCGCCATGCCCCGCCCGACCGCGGCCACGATCGGCCACTTCATCGAGCTGCTCGACCTGGCGGACGCGTTCTGCCGCGAGGAGCGACTGCTCTCACTGGCCCGGACCCCCGACCAGCGGCGCTTCCAGCGGTGGTTCCTGAGCGAGTTCGTGCGCCAGCACGGCGGCGAGGCGCCGCTGTCGTGGAAGGATGCGCCCGTGTCGCGTCCCCAGAGCAGCGTGTCTTGACCGACGGCGCCACCGGCGACACCCCGATGCCCCGGTTGGTCGCCGCGGTCGCGGTCGGCGGAGCGGTCGGTGCGCTGGCGCGCTGGTGGCTCAGCGAGGCGCTCCCGCCCGGTGCCGACGCCTTCCCCTGGACGACCTTCGTCATCAACGTGAGCGGCTCCTTCGCGCTCGCGCTCCTCCCCGCCTTCGCTGCGGTACGGCGCAGCCGGGCGCTGGCCGTCGGGCTCGGGCCGGGTGTGCTCGGCGGATACACGACGCTCTCGACGTACTCCGAGCAGACGCGCGCCCTGCTCGACCGTGGCGAGACGCTCACCGCCGGCTGCTACGTGCTCGGCACCCTCGCGGCCTGCCTGGTCGCGGTGGCCGCGGCCGACCACTGGTCGACGACGCAGCAGCGCCGTGCCTTCGCGGACGAAGGCGGCGACGAGTGACCCCGCTCCTGGTGGCCCTCGGCGCCGCCGCGGGAGCCAGCCTGCGGTTCCTGCTCGGCACCCGCTACGACAGGACGTGGCACCGCGGCACGTTCGTGGCGAACGTGCTGGGCTCGTTCCTGCTCGGGCTGTTCTCCGCGCTCGCGCTCTCCGGGCACGCGTTCGCCCTGCTCGGCACTGGCTTCTGCGGCGGGTTCACGACGTACTCGTCCTTCGCGGTGCAGTCCCACGACCTCGGGGCGCGACGCGGCGCGGCGTACGTCGTCGCGACGGTCGGCCTCGGCCTGGCCGCCTGCACCGCGGGCTGGATGATCGGTCAGGCGTAGCCGAGGTCGTGCAGCCGGTCGTCGTCGATGCCGAAGTGGTGGGCGACCTCGTGGACGACGGTGATCCGCACCTCGTCCTCGAGCTCCTCGACGCTCGCGCACATGTCGAGGAGGGGGTTGCGGAAGACGAAGATGCGGTCGGGCAGGTCCATCATCGGGCCACCCCAGCGCTCGGTGAGCGCGACGCCGTCGTAGAGGCCGAGGAGGTCGCGGGGCTCGCCGTCGGGCGGCTCGGCCTCGACGAGCACGACGACGTTGCGGACCAGCGAGGCGAGCTCGTCCGGGATGCCGTCGAGCGCGCGGTCGACCAGCGCGTCGAAGTCCTCGGGCGACAGCTCCACCGGCATGCGCTCATTGTGTCCGGCCGCCCGAAATGACAGCGACCCCGGACCACACGGTCCGGGGCCTCGCTGTGTCTCTGCGGTGGCGACCCCGACGGGACTCGAACCCGCGGCCTCCGCCGTGACAGGGCGGCGCGCTAACCAACTGCGCTACGGGGCCAGGTGCTTCATTTGCGGAAGCGGTGGAACTCTAACCCACCCGCCTCCCACCTTCACAATCGGCAGCGGGTGCCGCTCGTGCTCGCACCCCCAACCGGATTCGAACCGGCGCTACCGCCGTGAAAGGGCGGGGTCCTGGGCCGCTAGACGATGGGGGCCTTGACGCACGCAGAAGCATACGGGCCGTGGGACGATCCGGTGGTGTCCACCCATCCCTCGCGACACCTGCTGCGGGCCCGCGACCTCGCGGACCGGCGGTACGCCGAGCCGCTGACCGTCGACGACCTGGCGCGGGAGGCGGGCTGGTCGACGGCCCACTTCGCGCGGGAGTTCCGCCGGGTCTTCGGAGAGACGCCGCACCGGTTCCTGCTCAGCCGGCGGATGGAGCGGGCGGCGGCGCTGCTGCGCGACACGGACCGCCCGGTCACGGAGATCTGCCACGCCGTCGGGCTGAGCAGCCTCGGGTCGTTCACGGCCCGCTTCACCCGCGTGTACGGCGTGCCACCCACGACGTACCGCGCCACCTTCCCGCCCGCGCAGCGGCACCTGCGGATCCCGGCCTGCGTCACGATGGCCTACGGGCGCCCGCAGACAGCAGTTCCGGAGAAGCACGGGTCCGGCTCGGCGGCCTAGCGTCGAGCCATGATCCGCATCGCGAACGCACAGTTCTGGGTCCACGACCAGGACGTAGCCCTCGACTTCTACACCCGGGTGCTCGGTTGGGAGGTCCGCTCCGACGCCACCATCGAGGAGTGGCGGTTCCGCTGGCTGGTCGTCGCCCCGCCCGGTCAGGACGGCCCCGGGCTGGTGCTGATGCCGGTGCCCGGGCCGCCGATGCTCGACGCCGAGGCCAGCGCACGGCTCGCGTCGCTGGTCGCCCAGGGCGCCGGCGGCACCCTCTTCCTCGAGACCGACGACTGCCAGGCGGCGTACGACGAGCTGTCGGCCCGCGGCGTCACCTTCAACGACCCGCCGACGGCGCAGGCCTACGGCATCGACACCTCCTTCCGCGACCCGTCGGGCAACAACGTCCGGCTCACCCAGGTGCTCGAGTTCGACCCGTCTCGACCCTGAACCCGCGGTTTCGTCGGGCCGGTCGGGCTCCTGTAGGGTGTGCGTCGCTCGGGCAGGTAGCTCAGTTGGTACGAGCGTCCGCCTGAAAAGTGGAAGGTCGGCGGTTCGACCCCGCCCCTGCCCACGAGCGACGAGGCCGCAGCCGAACCGGTTGCGGCCTCGTTCCGTGTCCGGACCCTCAGGATCCGCGGGGTTCCGCCGATTCCGCAGGCGTGTCGCTCGCCCGCCTCGTCTCCGCCGTCACCTCGCTGTGCGCGCTGGCGGTCGTGCTCCCCGCGGGTGCCGGCCACGCGGCGCAGGCCGAGCCCGTCGAGCTGCGGATCGGCACCTACAACGTGATCTCGCGGGCGACCCTCGAGACGTTCGAGGCCGCCGTCAGCCGGGTGAAGCCCCACGTCGACGTCCTGGGTCTGCAGGAGATCGGCATGAACGAGAAGAACTGGTGGCTGCTCGACGACCCGGCCTGGGGCTACTACCGGCCGCCGGCGCTCCAGCAGAACCCCGTGATCTGGGACCGCGGCCGCTTCGAGTTCGTCTCCGGCGACGGGGCGCTGCTCTCCGAGGCCGACCTGGTCGAGCCCCTCAGCGGGGCGTACGACGAGCCGAAGTCGGCCAACTGGGCCACGATCGTCCGGCTGCGCGACCTCGCCACCGGCGAGCTCGTCACGTTCGTCAACGTCCACCTGGTCGCGTATGCGATCAGCGCCGGCCGGTTCATCCCGGAGCGGCCACGCACCGCGCGCCTCTACCGCCAGCAGCTGCGCACCCTCGTCGGCGTGGTGGGCCTCGAGCGCCAGACCAGCAGCGCCGTCTACGTCCTCGGCGACTTCAACGCCGGCTACGAGGAGGACCTGCGCACCCACCGGCGCGCGCTGCCGGTCCGGCAGTTCGGCGCCATCGGCTTCCGCTCGATGTGGGAGCGGAGCCGCGTGCTCCCCCGGCGCTTCGGCACCCACGACAACGACTCGCTGATCGACCAGGTCTGGAGCCCGGCGCGGCCGCTCACGACCCGGATCATGAGAGGCGTCCGTGGCTCCGACCACCGGCCCGCGATCGGCACGTACGCCGTCGGGTAGCCGGTCAGGCGATCCGCTCGCGGGGTACGGCGAGCCGCGGGACGCCGCCGAGTCCGGGGCGGTAGCGCACGCGGTCGGCGTACTCCTCGAGCGTGCGGTAGAGCGTCTGGTGGGCCGTCCACGGGAGCGGCTCGGCGCCGTCGTACCAGCTGTCGCCGAACGAGATCCACACCGGCGTCCAGTCGGCGGCGACGTCCCATGCACCGCGGCGGGCCATCAGCAGGCGCCGGCGCTCCTGGAAGGCCCGGCGCGGGCCGTCGGCGCAGATCGGCGCGGTCGCGATCGGCCACAGGCGCAGGTCGAGGGTCATCAGGTGCACCTCGAGCTCACGCAGCGCCGCCGGATCGACCAGGACGGTCGCGACGTTCTCGTGAGGCACGCGCTCCATGCGCGCACGCTTCCCTGCGGCCCGCGCCTTCGTCAAGAGCCGAAGCCCACGAAGGCCACGATCGCGGCGACGATCGCGTCGAGGTCCGGTGCCGGCGGCCGGGCCGGGCCGGTGCGCCTCTCGACCTGCGCGACGAAGGCGGCGTCGGCGGGCCGGGTGCCGCCGCAGAGGCCGGCCTCGAGCGCGGGTCCGGTCGTCGTCGCGAAGACGACGTACTCCCGGCCCTCGCGCATGCCCTCGAGCCCGCAGGACGCTCCGGACCGCACCGAGGCGACGTCGACGGTCGCGCCGACCCCGCCCTCGAGCACCCGATCGACGTCGAAGTGGTAGGTGACCGGGTCCGTCGACGAGACGACGGCGTCGCCGTCCGCGGGTGGCACCTCGATCTCGGCGAGCGTCCCGACGAACACCGCGTCGGCGTGGTCGACGAGCTGCCGCGGCCCGGCGGCCGCGCACGAGCAGGCGTACAACGCGGTCGGGGTCAGGGCCACGAGGCCCAGACCGACGGGCACGAGCAGGCCGGCGAGCAGCAATCGCGGCGACGTCATGGCGATGCGACGGTCCGACGCTCCGCCCGGTTCCGTCGACCGACCCGGCGTCAGCGACGCAGCATCGGACGGAACGACGGGCTGACGACACCGGTCGCCGACCGGGCCGGCAGGGGGCGGAGCTCCCGACCGCCGTACGCCGGCCCGTCACCGCGCGCGTCGTACCGCAGCCAGGTGTGCGCCGGCCCCTGGCCGCGCCCGGGCTGCGACCAGTCGCAGACGCCGTCGGGGAAGACCGCGGCGAGCCGGTCCCACTGCGCGGCGGTGAACGGGAGCGGCGATCCGAGGTCGGCGCGGTCGAGCGGCTTCAGGCTGCAGGCGACGATGTCGTTGGCGAGGGGCCCGCCGGCCTCCTGCCGCGGCGTCGACAGCCGGGTCTGGAGCACCTGGAGCTCCTTGACGTCGCACAGCGGGCCGAGGGCGTCGACCACGCAGCGGTCGGTGAGGTCGGCCGGCCTGTCGGCCACGACCTTGCGGGCGAGGGGCCGGCGCGAGCGGTCGGCCTCGATCGCGCTCAACCAGGCGTCCATCTTCGTGAGCGCCTCGGTCGCCCAGGTGAGGCTGCCGATCAGCGGCACGGGCCCGAACCACATCGCCCGGTTGTCGGTGTGTCCCTGGTCGGCCTGCAGCCGCTCCTCGGTCCAGAACGCGTGCGCGTAGTCGTGGGCGAGGCCCGGGTCGGGGCCGCCGTGGTTGATCATCGCGACCTCGTCGAGGTGGTTGGCCTCGTTGATCAGCCCGGTGCGGTAGGCGTTGGCGATCGATGCGGGGTCACCCGCGATGCGCTCGGCCGTCGGGCGGGAGTCGACGTCGATGCCGCCGATGCTGGCGTTGAGGTCGACGAACTGGGCGGGGGTGATCGCGCCGGCGCGCAGGGCGGAGAGCCCGTAGAGCACGCCGGTGTTGGCGAACGGGATGCCGCCGAAGCCCCGGCCCACCTCGCTCTCCTCCGGTCCCCACGCCTGCTTCGGTCGCGGGCCGAGCTGGTTGACGAGCAGGTCGAGGACCGAGCAGCGCACGCCGGCCGGGTTGGTGGCGTCGTCGTACCGCGTCGAGACGTCGCCCGGGACGGTCGCGTCCGTGCCGGAGCAGTCGTGCTCGGGGTCGAGCGCCGCCTTGAAGAGGCCCTCGTCGGCGACGACCGCGTTGAGGTGCGAGAGGTGGCCCTCGACCTGGGCCATCTGGGTCGGGAGCCAGAGCACGCCCGGGCCCCAGCGCGACGGGTCCTCGAAGTAGCGGCGGAGCAGGTGGTAGTCGGCGAACTGCGCGCCCGCGGTGAAGGTGTCGGGGTAGGAGCAGGTGGTGATCAGGCCCTGGTAGATGCCGGGGTAGGCGTTGGCCACGGTGTGCTGGGCGATCGACCCGCCGGAGCAGCCGGTGCCGATCGTGTAGCGCAGCGTGCCGTAGCGCTCGACCAGCCGCTCCTTCGCCATCATCACCGACTCGGCGTTGAGCGCGACGTTGCAGTTGTGGCCGGTGTTGTCGAGCGCGGTCGAGAGCACCGCGAAGCCCTTCCCGAGCGCGGTGACGAAGCTCGGCGTCGCGCCGGGGATGCCGTCGAAGGTGCCGGAGTAGTCGGCGAGCGGCGGCTCGCCCGGCGCGTACGACGACCCGCAGCCGCCGCCGTGGGTGACGAGGAGCTTGTGGTTCCACTGCCGCTGGGGCCTCGTCGCGGTCCAGTCCCGCCCGGGCCGGAAGAGCGTCAGGATCGTGTAGCGGTCGCGGTCCTGGAAGCCCTGCTCGCGGCGTACGACGAACGGCACGGTCCTGCCCGTGTCGGTGGTCGTCGTCGCGACGTCGCTGGGCGGGTCGTCGAGGTCGTAGGGCTGGAGCGCGGTCTGCAACGGGCTGGTCGACCGGTAGAGGTAGTCGTAGCGCGCCGGCTGGTTGCACGCGCGGTCGCGCGCGGTCTCCTGGCAGCGGTAGTGCCGGGTCTGCGGGCCGCTGAACACCGGGCCGCCGTTGGGATGGTTGGTGACCTCGATGCTGCCCCTGCGGGCGCCCGGGGCCGTGGCACGGATGGTGCTGGTGCCGAGGCGGAGGCGGGTGACCAGGCCGGTCAGCGTCCGCGCGCCGGTGCGCGAGAAGTGCCCCGAGAAGTGCCCCGAGAAGTGCTTGGTGACGTCGCGTCCGCCTGCGGTGATCGTGACGGTCCTCGCGCGGATGCCCTTCGGGACCCGCACCGCCACGAGCGCGTCTCCCCCGCTCACCAGGTCGGCCCGGTTGGACAGCACCTCCACCCGGCGCCTGGGCACCGGGGCCGGGCTCGCCGCCTCCTGGTGGAGGGGCACGAGCAGCGTGCCCAGCAGCGTGGCGACGATCAACCGGACGGACATGCCTTCGTCAACGACGGTGGGCGGTGGCGGTCACACGGTGCCTGGGTCTCGCTGCTCGAAGAGGGACACGACGATCCCGTCCGGCCCGCGCACGTAGGCCATCCGCACGCTTCCCTCGTACTCGCCGATGCCGGCCACGAGCCCGTACCCGTCCGCCGCCACCGCCGCCACCGCCGCGTCGAGGTCGCCGACCTCGAAGGAGACGTTGCGCAGGCCGAGCTCGTTGGCCATCGCATTCGGCGATCCGGGCAGGTGGTCGGGAGTGACGAAGCTCGAGAGCTCGAGCAGGGACCCGCCGCCGGGCGGGCGCAGCATCGCGATCTCGCAGTGTGCACCAGGGATGCCGCAGACGGTCTCCACGAACTCGCCCTCCACGGATCCGGTGCCCTCGACCTCGAGCCCCAGCCCGACGAAGAAGGCCGTCGCCCTGCCGAGGTCCGCGACGGTGATGCCGACATGGTCGAAGCGTCGTACGTGTGCCATGAGATCCACCCTCCATCGGTCGGTCCTGTCGACTCCACCCCGGGACGGAGCCACAGCGCGGATCTCGACATCCTCTCGCCGCACGCCGCCGACTCGTGCGCTCCTCCGACCAGCCGATTCGTGGTGCTGGGCTCCGCCGGTCGGGGACGGTAGAAAAACTTCTGAAGACTTCTGCGTCGAAGGTGTCGAATCCGGCTGGACGCTCCGACGTCAGGGTGAAAGGCAAAGTTCCGCACCACCGAAGCCCCAGGAGGCTCCCATGAAGTACATGCTGCTGCTCCGCCACGAACCCGACGCCGGCCCGGCCGAGGGCACTCCCGAGTTCGACGCCGAGATGGCGAGCTGGGGAGAGGTGATGGGCGAGCTCGGCCAGGCCGGCTCGATGGTCGCGGCCCACGGCCTCGACGCCGAGGCGACCGCCACCACCGTGCGCATCCGCAACGACGAGGCCCTGGTCACCGACGGACCGTTCGCGGAGACCAAGGAGTCGTTCTTCAGCTACATCATCATCGACGTCGCGGACCTCGACGCCGCCCTGGGCTGGGCGAGGAAGATGCCCAACGCGACGTACGGCTCGGTCGAGGTCCGGCCGCTGTCCAAGCACGAGCAGGACGGGTGACCGAGGCGGCCGAGGCCGTCGAGCGGGCGTATCGCGAGGAGTGGACCGCACTCCTCGCGACGCTCGCCGGCCAGCTCGGCGGCGACGTCGGGCTCGCCGAGGATGCGGTCGCCGAGGCGTTCACCGCCGCGGTGGCCGAGTGGCCCACCCGGGGAGTCCCCTCCCGGCCGGGAGCGTGGCTCACCACCGTCGCGCGCCGCAGGGCGATCGACCGGATGCGGCGCGAGGCCACCCGTTCGGCCGCGCTCGACCGCTTGGAGACGCTGATGAGGGACGACGACACGACCGATCCCGAGCCGCCCGACCGCAGCGGCGTGGACGACGACCGGCTGCGACTGCTGTTCACCTGCTGCCACCCGGCGCTCGCGCTGGAGGCCCGGGTCGCGCTCACCCTCCGGGTCGTCGGCGGCCTGGAGGTGCCCGAGGTCTCCCGCGCGCTGCTGACCACCGAGACCACGATGTACCAACGTCTGGTCCGGGCGAAGCGGAAGATCAAGACCGCCCGGATCCCCTACCGCGTGCCCGGCGCGGAGGAACTCCCCGACCGGGTGCACGGCGTACTGCACGTGATCCACCTCGTCTACACCGAGGGGCACGTGGCCAGCTCCGGTGACGACCTCGTCCGGGTCGACCTGTGCCGGGAGGCGATCCGGCTCAGCCGCCTGGTCGTCGAGCTGCTGCCCGCCGACTCCGAGGCGCTCGGCCTGCTGGCGTTCCTGCTGCTGACCGACGCCCGGCGCCCGGCCCGCACCGACGCCGCCGGCCTGCCCGTCGCCCTGGAGGACCAGGACCGCGGCCGCTGGGACCAGGCCGCCGTCTCCGAGGGCACGGCGATCCTCGAGCGAGCCCTCGGGCTCCGGTCACCGGGCCCGTTCCAGGTGCAGGCGGCCATCGCCGCGCTGCACGCCGAGGCGCCGCACCGGGACGCCACCGACTGGCCGCAGATCGCAGCCCTGTACGGCGAGCTCTCCCGGCTGGCCCCGTCACCGGTCGTCACGATCAACCGGGCCGCCGCGCTGGCGATGGCGGACGGTCCACACGTCGCACTCGCCCTGCTGGCCGACCTCGATGGCGACGAGCGGCTCGAGCGCTACCAGCCGCTGCACGCCACTCGTGCCGAGCTGCTGGCCCGGGCCGGCGACGCGGACGGCGCGGCGATCGCCTACCGTCGCGCGATCGAGCTCACCCAGAACGCCGCCGAGCGCGCGGCGCTCGAGGCACGGAGTCGGCGCGTACGTCGCACCTGACGTCTGGCGTGAACCTCGTGAGCCCTCAGGGCGCACTCGGCCGCTCTCGCAGCCGGCCTGCGAGTTGGGCGACGGGCTCGGGGGTCGCGATGAGTTGTCGCGGCGCCCCTGGTCCGTCCGGAAGGTGCGGGAGACGGTCGAGGTCGGTCGCGGTCGCTTCGCCGGCCCTGGCCGCAGAGCTCCCACGGGGGCGGGCTGCGGCTAGGTCAGTCGCTCGAAGACCATCGTCGCTTGGATCCGATCACCGCCCCCGAGGCCCTTGCTGCCTGAGGAGGCAGTCGTGATGGTGTGGAGTCGGTAGCCGAGTGCGGCCTGGGCGTTGATGGCGTTCTCGAGCTCCGTCAGGTTCCCAGACCCGGTGCCCCACATCTTCTCCTTCAGGATCACTTGGAGGACGACGTAGCTTGCGCTCTGCGGGGCCGGACGCGGTTGGGCGCCGGCGACGGCCTCGGCTTCGATCCTGCGGATCACCCCGGCCACGCCGCCACCGCTGTCGGCGTGGGGCTGCCGAACCTGGTCGGTCCACTTCTCGCCGTCCCACCAGCGCTGCGTGCCCGCGCCGTCGTCGTACCAGCCTGCTTGCGCGTTGCCCACGATTTCCCCCGTCTGCCGAAGACTGAACGATGCGTCGGCATGCTACGTCCGGCGGAGCCGGTGCACTCCAGGAAGCGGCGCACGCCACGAAGGAGCCGAAGGAGCACCACCCGGTCAGACGTGGCGGAACGATGACGCCGTCTCTCGCCTGTCGGTCCCCCGTGGCCCGGTCGAGGATCCAGTGCGCCGGGGCCTGTTGGAGTGACGCACCCGCAGGTCGCGCGGTCAGCGGCAGATCCGGGCAGTGATGCCGGACGCGCTCTAGTCTCGTTGTCGTGTTCACCATGGAGCAGGTCGACGACCTCCATGCACGCCTCGGTCGCGCGGACTCGTTGGCCGACTACCTGCAGGGCCTGGCGGCGATAGGGGTCGTCCGCTTCGAGTCCTTCGTGTCCGATGGCCGCTCGGAGTTCCACGGAGCCGACGGACAGGTGGTCGTCTCACCGGCGCACCACGAGGTGCTCGAGATCGCCGAGGTGAGCGACCGCGACGCGTTCATTCAGCACCTCCGACGTCACGGCGATGGCCAGACCTCCTACCTCGAGATGTCCGAGGGCCTGGCGAGAAGCGGGCTCGAGAAGTGGGTCGCCGACACCAGCGCCATGACCATGACGTACTGCGATCTGGCAGGTGTGGTGCTCCTGGTCGAAGAGGTGCAAGAGCGCCGCCGGTGAGCGCAACCGTCATCGGCAAGCGCCGGAGGTCGAGCAGGCGGCGGCATCGCTCCCATGACCGAACAGGGGATCCATCTGCGAGATCTCCTGCGCGCGAGCGATGCGGTACCTACGGTGTGCGCCATGAGCGACACCGTCGGCGGCAGCCCGGAGAAGGTCCCGCCCGGTTGGTACCCGGCCGACGGGGAGCTGCGATGGTGGGACGGCGACCAGTGGACCGAGCATCGCGCTCCACTCGTTGGTCCTGCGTCGCCCGCCGCCCAGCCGGTCGGCTACCCGACCCAGGCTGCCACCTACCGGTACGGAACGAGCCCGGTTCTCTACACCGACGCTCGCACCAACGGCGCCGAGGTCGTCATTGCCTGGATCGCCACCGTCCTCACGCTCGGCTACATGCTGCCGTGGGCCATCGCGGCCACCCGCGGCAAGTCGAACAGCTGGGCCGTCGGCCTGGTCAACTTCCTGCTCGGCTGGACGTTCGTCGGCTGGGTGGTGGCGCTGGTGATGGCTTGCAGCTCTCACCAGGTAGTCGCAGCACGCTAGCGCAAGGATGCGGATCCACTCGGACAACTCCTCCACGTCGGCAGGTCCGCGTTCCTCTCGCGGCTGCTAGAGGTGACACAGGCTCCGTGGTTCCGTCCGGCAGGTGGTCGGTGCGCGAGGCTAGGCTGCCGCCATGTCGATGGTCCACACCGATGCGGTGTTCTTCGAGGACGACAAGGCATTCGAGGCCTGGCTGGCCGCCCATGCGTCGACCACCTCGCACGTCTGGATCCGGATGGCCAAGAAGGGCACCGGAGTCGCCTCGATCGACTGGACGACGGCCGTGGACGTCGCGCTCTGCTTCGGCTGGATCGACGGCATCGCGCGGCGGCTCGACGACGAGTGGTACGTGCAGCGGTTCACCCCTCGGCGCGCGAGGAGCGTCTGGTCGAAGATCAACCGCGAGCGCATCGAGCGCCTCACCGCCGAGGGGCGGATGCGCCCCGCCGGCCTGGCCGAGGTGGAGAGGGCGAAGGCCGACGGTCGCTGGGACGCCGCCTACGACAGCCCGGCCACCGCGGTGGTGCCCGACGACCTCGCCGCCGCCCTGACCGCGCGCGGCCTCACCGACGTCTACGCCGCGCTGGACGGCCGCAACCGCTTCGCCATCCTCAACCGCGTCCAGACCGCGGTGCGCCCCGAGACCCGCACCCGCCGCATCGAGCAGCTCACCGACGCCCTCGCCCAGGGCAAGACCCCGCACCCGGCGCCGACGAAGAAGTCCGGCACCCAGCAGGGCGCAGCCGACCGTCCACGTTGACCAAGGGCTGCGTCGCAGAGCGGATTGATCTCTCTCCGGCACAATCGAGACCGTGAGGCTCTGCCTACTGCCCAGCCCTCTGGCAACGCCAGCGGTGGCGGGTCGCCTCGCGTCCGCACTGGAAGACCGTGGGCACCGGGCGGTGGTCGCCGAACGCGGCGGAGTCAACACGACTCAGATGCTGGCTGGGTTCGTCTCGGCCGCTAGCGGCGCCGACGTGGTCATACCCCACTCCAACGCCGGCAGATTCGCCCCGGCGGTGGCCGACGCGGTCGGGGCGAAGCTCGTCTGCCTCGACTCGCTCCTGCCCGGGGGCGACCCGGACCCCGAGTGGACGGAGTTCATGCGCTCACGGGAGCTGCCCGACGGACTCCTCGCCCCCTGGTCGACCTGGTGGCCTCGAGAGGACGTCCAAGCCTCTGTCGGGGAGTACTGGGATCTGCTCGTCACCGACGAGCCGCGGGTGCCGCTGCGGCTGCTGCTCGAGCAGCCGCCGGCTTCGCAGGACTGGCTCGCGCGTCGCTCGGGCTACATCGCATTCGGCCACGGCTACGCCGCGCAGGCGTCGCTGGCTGAGGCCAACGGCTGGGAGGTGCGACGCCTCGACGGTGAGCACCTGCACCTGCTCACCGCCCCCGACGAGGTGGCCGACACCGTGCTGGAGGTGGTCGAGCGGCTCGACTAGTCACGACAGGTCCGACCGACGGCGATCTGGTCGGACAGCTCGTCCACCAGCTCACGCGGTGGCGTTCAGAGCCGGGCGAGAACGGTACCCCCGTGGATGCCGATCACCTGTCCAGTCGTGAAACCCGCGTCGGGCGAGGCGAGGTGGGCCACCAGCGCCGCGACCTCGTCGGGGGTGCCAGGGCGTCCCATCGGGATGCGGGCGATGCGTTGCTCGACCAGCTCCGGAGTGCGCCGACCGTCCCAGAAGCCGGTCTCAGGGATGAAGCCCGGCGCCACGGCGTTGACGGTGATGCCGTCGGGGGCGAGCTGGGCAGCGAGATCGGTTACCCAGACATTGAGGGCACCCTTCGCGGCCCCGTAGGAACCTGCGCCGCGGAGCGCCGCCACCGAGGACATCGCAATGACCCGTCCACCGGGCCTCGACAGTCGTGACCTGAGCGCCTCCGTCACGAGGACTGCGGAGACGACATTCAGTCGGTAGTCGGTCAACCAGTCGTGGGCCAGGTCGGCGAGCGTGTCGCCGGTGGACGGGGAGTTGCCGCCGGCGTTGTGGACGATGACGTCAATCCGTTCGGGAAGCGCGTGCGCCAGGCGTGCGACCGCGTCGGCGTCGGTCACGTCTGCGACGACGGTCGAGACCGACGCTCCGAGATCGGCGGCGGCACGGTCGAGCACCTCGGCACGTCGGCCAACGATCGTGGTCTGTAGCCCGTCGGCGACCAGCCTGCGCGCGACAGCGAGCCCGAGACCGGTTCCGCCGCCAGTGACGAGAGCATGACGAGACATGTCTCGCACGCTACTCAGTCACTGAACCCGCCCCTCCCGCCACCCCCGATGGCCAGAACGCATCGGAGTCGCGGTGCCGTCTCGCGACCGGCACCAGCGATGTCCAAGCGAGCCGGATCTCCTCCCGGCCCACCACGTCCGCCGGAGTGACGCGCGTGAACCTCATCGGCGGGATAGCCAACGACGGAATGGTCGTCCACTGGGACTGGAAACGACCATCTCGTCACTGGCTATCCCGTTGGGACGCCTCGGGCTGCTTCACTCTGGGCCGCAATGCCGCGAGCCGTACCGATTCACAGGTTCGACAGGACGGACGGTCCGGACGGGGCTGCTTGGGGCCGCACGGCTCTCGACGGGATCGACCAGCGACGGCGGTTCCATCGCAGCCTGCCTACGACGGGCCCTCTCCTCGCCGGTCCTCGACCCAGCGGGTGGCGTCGTCGTACGCCGCGTCGAGGGCCTCGAAGAAGACCGGCGCCTGCTGGACGATGTTGTCGGTGCCGAGATCGTCGGCGAGGCCGGTGCGGGAGAGGAGCTCGGCCTGCTCCGGGTCGATGCCGACGACCATCAGGCGACAGCCGTGGTCGTCGAGCTGGCGGGCGCGGCGGCGGAGCGACTTGAGGACCGTCGAGGACGGGATGTCGGGCACCGCGCGGGCGTGGAGGATCACCACCGCGTTGCGGGCATCCGCGCTGCGCGGCCAGACCTCCTCGAGGCGGGTCACCTCGGCGAAGAGGCCGGCGCCCTCGTGGTGGAGGACGGTGACCGCGTCGCTCGGGAGCTCGGCGGGGACCGCGGTGGCGCGCCACCGGCCGTCCTCGCGGACCAGGGCACGCAGGCGTCCGCTGCGCTCGGCGCTGACGCAGAAGAGCAGCAGGGAGAGGCCGGCGCCGAGGAGGATCGCCTGCTGCAGCGGCAGCTCGGTCGTGGCGAGGAAGGTCGCGAGCATCGCGGCGGCCGGCAGCAAGCCGGTGTGCAGCACCAGCCGGATGTCCGGGAGCCGCCCGACGACGAGCTCGGCGCCGATCACGATGACCAGGCCGCCGATCACCGGCATCGGGATCAGCTCGGCCACGCCGCCGGCGACGAGCACGACGAGCGCGAGGAAGACGCCGGCGAAGATGCCGGCCCACCTGGTCCGCGCGCCGGCGCTCGTCGCCACCCCGGTGCGCGACAGCGACCCGCCGGTGGGGAGCGCGCGGAAGAACCCACCGGCGAGGTTCGCCAGGCCCTGCGCGGTGAAGTCCCCGGACAGGTTGGTGCGGCTCCCGTCCGGGTTCGGTACGGCGGCGCCGATCCCGGCCGCCTGCGCCAGCGCGACCAGCGCGACGGCGACCGCGCCGGCGAGCAGGTCGGGCATCACCCCGGGGTCGGGGAGGATCGGGTGTGGCAGCCCGCTCGGGACCTGGCCGATGTCGCCGACGTCGCGCACGTCGATCGAGAAGACGACGACCACGACGGTGACGACGACCAACGCCGCCAGGATGGCGAACGGCTCGAGCCGCGGCACCAGGCGTACGGCGACCCACACCGCGACCGTGCCGAGCGCGACGAGGAGCGTGGTGACCTCCCAGTCGGCCACGTGCGCGAACGAGTCGACGACCTTCGCGATCGTGTTGTGGGCGTCGGTCTCGTAGCCGGTCGCGTCGCCGAGCACGCCGGCGACGATCTGCAGGGCGATGCCGCTGGTGAAGCCGGTCATCACGGCGTTCGACACGAAGCTCATCACCGAGCCCAGCCGGAGCAGGCCGAAGACCACCATGATCGCGCCGACCAGCACGGTGAGCGTGGCGACGTTGTCGAGGTCGTCGGGATCGAGGCCGGCGCTGGAGAGCACGCTCTGCGAGGTCAGCGCGATCGCCGACGTGAGTGTGGTCGTCATCAGCACGGTGCGCGAGAAGAGCGAGCCGACCGTGGTCGGCACCATGCCCGAGTAGAGGCCGAGCACCGGGTTGAAGCCGCCGATGCTCGCGTAGGCCATGCCCTCGGGGATGCTGAAGAGTCCCGTCACGAAGCCAGCGACGGCGTCCTTGGGCGTCGGGCGACCCACGCGGAGCTTCGGTCGGCGCACCCGCTCACTGTCGCGGGACCGTGCGATCTCCCACGTCACCCCCTTCGGGTGAACCCGCAGCAATCCCTCGGCCCTAGCGTTGCCGGCATGGCCCTCGATCTCTCGGACCGGGCGGACTTCGACGACGGCACCCTCGGCCCGGTTGCCCGCTTGGAGTCCAGGGCCCTCGACGGCCTCCGGATCGGCTCCCGCATGACGCCCGGCACCCATGTGGCGGCCGAGACGAACGCCCGCTTCCCGGATCACGGCGCCCGCTGCCCGGGAGCGAATGCCACCCACCCGCTGCACCCGATCGTCACACCCTGAGGAGGCCGACATGGGTGCCGTCATCGGGGACGTGCTGCCGCTCGCGGTCGCCGTCCTGATCAGCCCGATCCCGGTCATCGCGGCGATCCTGATGCTGCTCGCACCGCAGGCCAGGGCGGCCAGCGTCGGCTTCATGGTCGGCTGGCTGGTCGGCATCGTCGTCGCGCTCGTCGTGTTCGTCGCGCTCGCCGCGGTCATCCCGCAGGAGGACGACGACGTGTCGCATCCGGTCGCCGGCACCGTCAAGATCGTGCTGGGGCTGCTGATGCTCGCGCTCGCCCTCCGGCAGTGGCGCGGGCGCCCGCACGAGGGCGCGGAGCCGGCACTCCCGGCCTGGATGGCGGCGATCGACACGATGACGCTGGCCAGGGCGACCGCGCTGGGCTTCGCGCTCTCGGCGATCAACCCGAAGAACCTGCTGATGACGGCGAGCGCAGGGGTCCTGATCGGCACGGCCGACCTGCCCGTCGGCGACGTCGCGGTCGTGATCGCCGTGTTCACGGTGGTCGCCGGCGCCTCGGTCGCGGTGCCGGTGACGGGCTACCTCGTCGCCCGGGAGCGGATGACCGCTCCGCTGCAGTCCCTGCGCGTGTGGCTGGTCCACAACAACGCCGCGGTCATGGCGGTCCTCCTGCTCGTCGTCGGCGCCACCATGGTCGGCAAGGGCATCGGCAGCTTCTGAAGCCCACGACGCCGCTGCCACGGGTCGGGTAGGAATGGGACATGGCAGCCGCAGGTCCCGACGGGCCGGGGAGTGACCCCGCCCTCCTGCGGCGTCTCTTCGAGGCGCTCCCCGACGGCCTGTGGCTCTTCGACGACGACGGCGTCACGACGTGGGCCAACGCCGCGATGGCGCGCATCCTCGGCCGCGACCCGAGCGAGATGGTCGGCCTCCCCGTCGCGGACACGCTGGACGACCAGGGCCGCCTGGACTTCGCCCGCCACCTCGGCGCCATGGTCGCGACGGGCGCGGGCGACCAGAACGTCGAGTCGTACTTCGTGCGGCCGGACGGCACCGCGGTCTGGGGCCTGATCAGCTTCGCCCCGGTCTTCGACGACGACGGCAACCGGGCCGGCTGGCTGCACCGGGTCACGCCGTACACCGAGCGCAAGGAGCTGCACGACGCGCTCGTGGAGCAGGAGAAGCAGCTGGCGACCGCGCAGCGGATCGCCCACCTCGGCAGCTGGGCGTGGGACGTCGCGGCCGACCGGGTCGAGTGGTCGGACGAGATGTGCCGCATCTTCGGCGCCCCGCTCGGCTCGAGTCTCGACTTCGAGGGCTACCTGCAGCTGGTGCACCCGGACGACCGCGAGCACGCCGCGGCGTCGATCCGGGCCGCCGCCGACTCCGGCGCCGACAGCTACGAGTTCGACCACCGCGTGCTGCGCGGTGACGGCGAGGTGCGCTGGGTGCGCGGTCGCGGCATCGTGGAGCGGTCGCCCGACGGCACCGTGGTCGGGATGAGCGGCACGACCCAGGACATCACCGACGTCCACGACGCCGCCGAGCAGGCTGCCGAGGCCACCCGCCGGCTCGTCCTGCTCCAGCAGATGACGATGGCCGCCAATCGCGCACGGAGCCTGCGCGAGGCGCTGCTGATGATGGGCGCCGGCGTGCCCGAGCACACGACCTGGGCGGCCGTCTGCGCGTTCCGGTACGACGTGCCGGGCGACGCCCCGGAGCTGCTCGACCTCGGGGCGGAGGAGGCCGGCGTCGACCCGGACCGCGCCCTCGCGGACTCGGCGTGGTCGACCGGCGAGGTCACGATCGGCGTCCCGTCCACGCTGGCCGACACCCATCGGCTGGTCGCGATGCCCGTCCGCGCCGGCGACGAGGTCGCCTGCGTGGTCGAGCTGCTGGCGGACGAGATCCCTCCCGACGAGCACTCGCACCAGCTGATGGCCCAGATCGCCCACCAGCTCGGCGTGGTCGCCGAGCGCGAGCGCAGCGCCGCCCAGCTGGCCGAGGCGCGCGACGAGGCGATGGAGGCGTCCCGGCTGAAGTCGGAGTTCCTCGCCACCATGTCGCACGAGATCCGGACGCCGATGAACGGCGTCATCGGCCTGACCGACCTGCTGCTCCGCACCGACCTCGACGAGCACCAGCGCCGGCTGGCCGGCAACCTCCAGAACGCCGGCATGACCCTGCTCGGGATCATCAACGACATCCTCGACCTCTCGAAGATCGAGGCGGGCAAGCTGGAGCTCGAGGTCGCCGACTTCGACATCCGCGCGGCCTTCGACCAGGTGGCCGCGGTGCTGAGCGGCCCCGCCCACGAGAAGGGGCTCGAGCTCGTGGTCGCCTGCCACCCCGACGTACCGCTGCTGCTGCGCGGCGACCCCGTGCGCCTCGGGCAGGTGGTGAGCAACCTCGGCAGCAACGCCGTGAAGTTCACCGACAGCGGCGAGGTCGTGATCGAGGCCCGCGTCGAGCGGCAGACCCCACGCGACGTGGTGCTCCGCGTCGACGTCACCGACACCGGCGTCGGCATCGAGCAGGCGGCCCGGGAGCGGCTCTTCGAGGCCTTCACCCAGGCCGACCCGTCCACCACCCGACGTCACGGCGGCACCGGTCTCGGGCTCGCGATCTCCCGCCGGCTCGTCGCGGCACTCGGCGGTGAGCTGTGGGTGACCAGCGAGCCGGGCGTCGGCAGCACCTTCTCCTTCACGGCGCGGCTCGACCGGGTGACGGGCACGACGAACCGCGACTTCGACGTGCCCGTCCAGCTCCGCGGCCGCCGGGTGCTGGTCGTCGACGACAACGAGACCAACCGGATGATCCTCGAGGGCCAGCTCGCGGCGTGGCACATGCGCGCGTTCGCCGTACCGTCCGCCGAGGAGGCGATGCCGGTGTTGCGCGAGGCGGCCCAGCTCGACGACCCCTTCGAGGTGATCGTGCTCGACCTGCGGATGCCGGGCACCGACGGGCTCGAGCTCGCGCGGATGGTGCGCGCCGACCCGCGGGTGCCGCCCGCCGAGATGCTGCTGCTCAGCTCCGAGCAGGTGCCGCGCCAGCAGGTCGCCGACGCGGGGATCCGGACCAGCCTGAGCAAGCCCGTGCGACACGTCGAGCTCCACGACGCGCTGCTCGGCGTGCTCGCCCCGCGCCCCTACGTCGGCCCGGGTCCGCGCGGCGGCGCCGGTGCCGACCTCGGCCTGCGGGTGCTGGTCGTCGAGGACAACCCCGTCAACCAGCTGGTCGCGACCGGCCTGCTCGAGAGCCTGGGGTGCACCGTCGACGTGGCCGACGACGGCAGGGCGGCGGTGGAGAAACTGGCCGGCGCCCACGGGTACGCCGTCGTGCTCATGGACTGCCGGATGCCGACGATGGACGGCTTCGACGCGACCCGCCTCATCCGCGCCCAGGAGCCTCCGGGCCAGCGGGTGCCGATCGTCGCCATGACCGCCTCGGCGCTCGAGGGCGAGCGCGAGCGCTGTCTCGCGGCCGGCATGGACGACTACCTGACCAAGCCGGTCGACGCCGGCGAGGTGGAGCGCGCGCTGCGCAGCTGGGGCGGCCTGCCGCCGGCGCCGCCCGCCCCGGTCGTCCCGCCCACCGCGCCCGATCCGGCGTCGGTCGAGGCCGCCGCGTTGATCGGTGTCCTCGACCCCGAGCGGGTGCGCGTCCTGGAGGGGCTCGTCAAGGACGGCACGACCTTCTTCGAGCGCACGGCGGCGTCGTTCATGGGCAGGGTGGGCGACCTGCTCCTCGCGATCCGCGGGGCGATCGAGCGCGGCAACCCGGACGCGCTGCTCAGCTCTGCCCACCAGCTCAAGGGCAGCGCCCTCAACCTCGGCCTTCCCCGCGTCGCCGCGGCGGCCGAGCGGCTGGAGTCGCTGGGCGCGGCCGGCCGCACCGAGCGCGCCGAGGAGATGCTCGACGAGCTCTCCGCGGAGGTCGACGTCGCCGTGTCGGCGCTCCAGCAGGCCACCGCCCGAGGTGAGTGACCGCGACTGGGAGAATCCTGCGGTGCTCCCGCGCTTCGAGATCGTCGACCGCCGCCGCCCCGTCGACCTGGTCGTGCCGGGATCGTCGCTCGGCGAGGTCGTGGCGCCGTACGCCGCGGTGACGGGCCTGGGCTCCCTCGAGCTCGCGGCGGGCGCCGACCGCCTCGTGGGGCGCTACGACGGCGATGCGGTCTGGCTCGAGGTGACCACGGGCGGCCGCACGACCCGGCACCGCTCGCGGCGGCTCGCGCGCCCGAACGGGCCGGTCCACGAGGTCGGGCTCACCCTCACCGGCACCCATCTCACCGTGCTCACCCGGGACGACGGGCCGTGGGTCGCCCGCGCCCGGGTGGACCTGCGGGAGCGGATCGACACCCGCGACGAGGCCTGGCTGGCGCGGCTCGCCGGCGACGGCGCGGCGGCCGGCCGGTTCGGTCAGCTGGGGTTGCGCGACCTCCGCCTGGTGTCCGGCCTGCCGGCCGGCCGGATCGTGCTCTCCGCGACCAGCGCGGGGCCGGGCTTCTTCGACACCGCCCACACCTCGCTCTGGGAGCTCGAGCCGCGGTCGCTGACCCTGACCCACCTCTCGGACGTGTTCTTCCGGCGCCCGGACCGGGCGGGGACGTTCGGTGACCACGCGACGCACGTCCTGCGCGACGGCGACGAGTGGCTGGTGGCGACCAGCACGTGGGGCGACTTCGACCGGAGGCGGCCCGCGGTGGGCGTGACGATCGCGCGGACCACGGCCGACCTGCTCACCGGCGTACACCTCCTCGTGACCGAGGCCCTGCCGCTGCCCGTCGACGGGCTGCGGTCGGTCGGGGTCTGGGACCCCCACCTGGCACGCACCGACGACGGCTGGCTCGTCGGGTTCGTGAGCGCCACGAGGTTCTTCCGGTTCCACCCGGCGCTGGCGGGCGGTCCCTCGCTCGACGCGCTGACGCTGCGCGGCGCCGCGACCGGCCTCACCCAGGCCGAGGGCACGACGCTCGCACACCTCGACGGAGCCTGGCGGGTGCTCGCCAGCGACAAGCGGGCCGCGCGCTACCCGACCTACGACCTGGCGATGCGCGAGACCGGCGCGCTGGCCGCGCCGTACCCCACCAACATCCCCTGGCCGACGCTCGTCCCGGACGGCGACAGCTGGCTGCTGGTCGGGTTCAACGGCGCGGCGTACGGCGGCCGGATCCCGGGCTACGGGACGCACGGCGAGGTGGTTTTCATGCGACCCGCGGCGGCGCCTACTGTGTGAGGTAGGGCACCCGCCACCCCTGGATGCCTCCCGCCCGCCACACCACCCCGTGGCGTCACACCAGAAAGCAGGACCATCCATGTCCGACGTCTTCGAACCGGGATCCGAGCACGAGCAGGTCGTCTTCGCCCACGACCCCGCCACCGGCCTCAAGGCCATCATCGCGATCCACTCGACCGCCCTCGGCCCCGCGCTGGGCGGGACCCGGTTCCACCCCTACGCCTCGACCGCCGACGCCCTGCGCGACGTGCTCAACCTCTCGCGCGGCATGTCCTACAAGGCGGCGCTCGCCGGCCTCGACCTCGGCGGCGGCAAGGCCGTCATCATCGGGGACCCGGCCACCGCGAAGAACGAGGCGCTGCTGCGCGCCTACGGTCGGCACGTGCAGTCGCTCGGCGGGCGCTACTACACGGCGTGCGACGTCGGGACCTACTCGGTCGACATGGACCACATCGCGCGGGAGTGCTCGTTCGTCACCGGCCGCACCGTGGCCCACGGGGGCGCGGGCGACAGCTCGGTGCTGACGGCGTACGGCGTCTTCCAGGGGATGCGCGCGGCCGCCCAGGTGGCGTGGGGCAGCACCTCGCTGGCCGGGCGCACGGTGGGCGTCGCCGGCGTCGGCAAGGTCGGCAGCCACCTGGTGCGCCACCTCGTCGAGGACGGCGCCTCGGTCGTGGTGACCGACGTCCACGCGCCCGCGGTCGAGCGGGTGCGCTCCGAGCACCCCGCCGTGCGGGTCGTCGCGTCGGAGGGCGAGCTGGTCGCGTCGCAGCTCGACGTCTACGCGCCGTGCGCGATGGGCGACGCGATCACCGACGCGGTGGTCGACGTGCTGTCGGCGAGGATCGTCTGCGGCGCCGCCAACAACCAGCTCGCCCACCCCGGCATCGAGAAGGCGCTCGAGGAGCGCGGCGTCCTCTACGCGCCCGACTACTGCGTCAACGCCGGCGGCCTGGTGCAGGTCGCCGACGAGCTCGAGGGATTCTCGTTCGACCGCGCCCAGCAGCGCGCCGCGCGGATCTTCGACACCACCCTGGAGGTCTTCGAGCTCGCCGCGTCCGACGGCGTACCGCCCGCCATCGCGGCCGACCGGCTCGCCGAGCGGCGGATGCGCGAGGTCGGCCGGCTGCGCGGGATGTGGCTGCCGCGACTCTGACCGTCTGATGGATTCACCGGTGAACCGGGGAACCTGTCACTTCTCGGGTGTCGCCACGCCTCAGACGTGAGGGTTTCACCGGTGAACCGGGGAACGACGAGCGGCTGAGAGTCAGTCGCGTCGGGAATCGGAGTAGTCCGACCACTTCTCGAGCTCTTCCGGCTCGAGCTGGTCGGTGTCGTCCTGCTGGCTCTGCCCGTGCAGCTCGTTGGCCAGCGCCCCGAAGTCCGTCTCGTGAGTGCGGTACTTCAGGTCGCGGGCGACCTTCGTCTGCTTGGCTTTAGCTCGGCCGCGCCCCATAGGGTCAGCCCCCTCGCACACTCGGCCGGGGCGCTCAGGCTCCCGGGCTGATTCTCAGAGTTCTCGTGGAGCCAACGCTACCTGCTGGGTGGCTGTTCCCGCACATCGGTTCGACCGTGAGTCTCGACAATCACACGAGATCCCTCCGAAATTCACCAGCCGGGGTGCTGTCCGACCAGCCGGACGGTGCCTCCGCGCTCCGCGTCGGCGGCCACCTCGCCGGCGACCCAGGCGCGCACGCCGTGCTCGCCGAGCACCGCGATCGCGGCGTCGGCGTCGTCCGGGTCGGTCAGCGCGACCATGCCGATCCCGCAGTTCAGGGTCAGCTCGAGGTCGGGCTGGGGTACGTCGCCGACCCGGCGCACCAGGTCGAAGACCGGCGGCGGGGTCCAGGTGGCGCGCTCGACGGTGGCGGTCAGCTCGACGGGCAGCACCCGCTCGAGGTTGGCCGCGAGGCCACCGCCGGTGACGTGGGACATCGCGTGGGTGCGGGTGCGGTCGGCGAGCGCCAGACACGCGCGGGCGTAGATCCGGGTCGGCTCGAGGAGCTCCTCCCCCAGCGTGCGGCCGAGCTCGTCGACGCGCCGCTCGAGCGACCAGCCCGCCCCCTCACGGTCTGGGGAGCCCAGCAGCACGTGGCGCACCAGGGAGTAGCCGTTCGAGTGCAACCCCGAGGACTCCATCGCGATCACCGCGTCACCGGGACGGACCCGGCCCGGGCCCAGCAGCCGGTCGGCCTCGACGACGCCGGTGGTCGAGCCGGCCACGTCGTACTCGTCGGCCCCGAGGAGCCCGGGGTGCTCCGCGGTCTCGCCGCCGAGCAGGGCGCAGCCGGCCTCGACGCAGGCCTCGGCGATGCCCTTCACGATCGCCGCGATGCGCTCGGGGACGACCCGGCCGGTCGCGATGTAGTCGGTGAGGAAGAGCGGCTCGGCGCCGCACACCACGAGGTCGTCGACGAGCATGCCGACCAGGTCGAAGCCGATCGTGTCGTGCTTGTCGAGCGCCTGGGCGATCGCGACCTTGGTGCCGACGCCGTCGGCCGAGGTGGCCAGCAGCGGCCGGTCGTAGGACTTGAGCGCGGAGGCGTCGAAGAGTCCCGCGAAGCCGCCGATGCCGCCGATCATCTCGGGCCGGCGGGCCTTGTCGATCCAGACCTTCATCAGCTCGACGGCCTTGTCGCCGGCCTCGATGGAGACGCCTGCTGCGGCGTACGGGTTCTCGGACACGGGGCTCCTACGGGTTGTTGAGAACGGGCAGCGCCTTGCCGTACGTCGGCGCCTGGATCGACGACTCCAGCAGGTGCTTGCCGAGCAGGCTCTCGTCGGGCAGCGCGATCGGGTACTCGCCGGTGAAGCACGCCCGGCACAGCCTGTCGGTGGGCTGGCCTGTCGCCTCGATCATGCCCTCGAGCGAGATGTAGCCGAGGCTGTCGGCGCCGACGCTCGCGGCGATCTCGTCGACGTCGAGGCCGTTGGCGATCAGCTCGGCGCGGGTCGCGAAGTCGATGCCGTAGAAGCACGGCCACTTCACCGGAGGGCTGGAGATGCGCACGTGCACCTCCAGGGCGCCGGCCTCACGCAGCATCCGCACCTGGGCGCGCTGGGTGTTGCCGCGGACGATCGAGTCGTCGACGACCACGATGCGCTTGCCACGGATCATGTGCTCGAGCGCGTTGAGCTTCAGCCGGATGCCGAGCTGGCGCAGGGTCTGGCTGGGCTGGATGAACGTGCGGCCGACGTAGGCGTTCTTGACGAAGCCCTGGCCGAACGGGATGCCGGACTCCTGGGCGTAGCCGGACGCGGCCGGGGTGCCCGACTCGGGCACCGGCATCACCAGGTCGGCCTCGACCGGGAACTCGCGGGCGAGGCGGCGGCCCATCTCGACCCGCGCCTCGTGGACGTTGCGGCCGCTGATCGTGGCGTCGGGGCGGGCCAGGTAGACGTACTCGAAGACGCAGCCCTTGGGCGCCGGCTCGGCGAAGCGGTGGGACCGGAGGCCGTTCTCGTCGATGACGATCATCTCGCCGGGCTCGACCTCGCGGACGACGCTGGCACCGATGGTCGCGAGGGCGGCGTCCTCGCTGGCGACCACCCAGCCGCGGTCGAGCCGACCGAGCACCAGCGGGCGGATGCCCTGCGGGTCGCGCGCGGCGTACAGGGTGTCCTCGTTCATCCAGACGAAGCAGAACGCGCCCTGCAGCCTCGGCAGCACCTCCAGCGCCCGCTGCTCCAGCGAGGTGTCGGGGTGGTGCGCCAGGAGCGCGGTGACCAGCCCGGTGTCGTTGGTCGAGGACTCGACCGGGCGGGTGTGCAGCTCGAGCTCGTCCTCGGGGCCGGGCAGGTCGACGACCATCTGGGCCAGCTCGTGGGTGTTGATCAGGTTGCCGTTGTGGCCGAGGGCGATCGAGCCGTCTGCGGTGGGGCGGAACGTCGGCTGGGCGTTCTGCCAGGTGCTCGCGCCGGTCGTCGAGTAGCGGCTGTGGCCGATCGCGAGGTGGCCCTTCAGCGACTCGAGCGTGGTCTCGTCGAAGACCTGGGAGACCAGGCCCATGTCCTTGTAGACCAGGATCTGGCGGCCGTTGCTCACCGCGATGCCCGCCGACTCCTGGCCGCGGTGCTGGAGCGCGTAGAGGCCGAAGTAGGTGAGCTTGGCGACGTCCTCGCCGGGTGCCCAGACGCCGAAGACGCCGCAGGCGTCCTGCGGGCCTTGCTCGTGGGGGTCGAGCGCCGCCGTCAGCCTGCCGTCGCCGCCCTTGCGAGGGCTCGATTGGAAGGGCACGATCCGAGTCTAGGGGGGCACTCCTGCCGAACGGCCAATCCGGGTACTTCGTGACAAGCCGTCCGAATATCGCGTCGCGCCTCTACCATGCTCCGGAACCCTTTGACACGGACGAGGAAGAATGCCTGCGGACACCCCCGCACTGCCCGACGACCGGCGCCCCAGCCTGGAGGACGCCGCGTCGCGGGACGCCCTGCAGCTGATCGCCGAGGGCGTCACGCAGGTCGCGGGCTTCGGCATCGCCGCCATCAGCGTCGTGCGCGAGAACGACATGCTCGAGTCGGTCGCGATCGCCGGCAACGAGGAGGCCAGGGCCGAGCTCGAGGGCACCTCGACACCGGTCGGGCGCCTGCTCGCGGAGATCACGGACGCCGACGACTGGGGCCTGCTGCGCTTCGTGCCGCACGAGCGACTCGACCCGACCGACGGCGACACCTGGGGCTGGGTGCCCGACATCGAGCCGATCGACGACGCCCCGGACGCCTGGCACCCGCTCGACCTGCTGATCGCGCCGCTCTACGACGACGCGGGCGTGCTGCGGGGCAGCCTGGCGATGGACCTGCCGGTCTCGGGTCGGCGTCCCGACGAGGCGCAGCGCGCCATGCTCAACCAGTACGCCGAGCAGGCCGGCCGCGCCGTCGTCGTGGCCCTCGAGCGCGAGGCGCTCGCCCAGCAGGTGCGGATGGCGCAGGCGACGCGGCGGATCGTCCGGCGGGCCACCGCCCAGCTCAGCCTCGACCGGATCTTCGCCGAGAGCCAGGAGGCGATGGTCGAGGGGTTCCAGGCCGCCGGCATGTGGATCCAGACCTTCGGCCGCCGCAACGACGACAGCCCCGGCCACATCTACTCCTCCGACGGCGCGCACGTCGTGCTGACCGACGAGCTGCGGCGGATCGCCGAGGCCGCCGCCCACGAGGCCTGGCGGATCCAGCACGTCGCCGTCATCGCGCCGGGACGCGCGAGCGAGTCGCCCCTCGACGACGACCAGAACGAGCTCGTCCTGAGCTTCATGCGGGCGATCGACGTCGCGTCGATCCTCTTCGTCCCGCTGGGCGCCGGGCCCGAGTGCGTCGGCAACCTGGCCCTCACCCGCCTCCGGGGCGGACCCGACTGGACGGAGGCGGAGGCGGCGGCGGCGCTGGACATCGGCCACGACCTCGGCCGCGCCATCCTCAACGCGCGGACCTTCGAGCGCGAGCACCGGCTGGTCCAGGAGCTGCAGGCCCTCGACGCCTACAAGGGCCAGCTGATCGCGACCGTCGCCCACGAGCTCAAGAACCCGCTCGCCTCCGTGCTCGGGCACCTCGAGATGCTGGAGTCCTCCCCGGACCTGTCCGGTACGACGAAGGGGTCGCTCGCCGCGATGGAGCGGGGCGCCCAGCGGATGGTCAAGGTGATCGAGGACCTGCTGCTGCTCTCGAAGGTCGGCGACCCCGAGAACCCGGTGATCGCCCGGCCCGTCGACCTGCGCCAGGTCGTGGACGACGTGGTGGACCTGGTCGGCCTGGCCGCGCAGCAGAAGCGCATCGACCTCCGGGTCGAGCTGCCCGACGACTCCGTGGTCGCCCTGGGTGACGCCACCGAGCTCGACCGGGTGTGCGCCAACCTCGCCAGCAACGCGGTGAAGTACACCCCCGAGGGCGGCGCGGTCACCCTGCGCCTGGAACGCGTCGCCGAGGAGGTGGTGCTCACCTGCGCCGACCAGGGCATCGGCATCTCGGAGGACGACCTCGAACGCCTCGGCACCGAGTTCTTC
Source organism: Nocardioides sp. YIM 152315 (assembly GCF_029210375.1). Classification (GTDB taxonomy): domain Bacteria; phylum Actinomycetota; class Actinomycetes; order Propionibacteriales; family Nocardioidaceae; genus Nocardioides. The sequence continues at coordinate 302,969 of NZ_JARGER010000038.1, forward strand.
CGCTCCTCCAACCCGCTGGCCGTCTCCCAGCCGGGCACCGGGCTGGGCCTCGCCATCGTGCGCCGGATCGTGGATCGCCACGACGGCCGGATCGACATCGAGTCCGAGCTGGGCCGCGGGAGCACCTTCACCGTGCACCTGCCGGCCGCCTGACGGCAGGGACCGGCCATGACCGACGCCCCCGGCGCCGAGCGGCCCGTGCGCGGCTCCCGCTGGTCGGACGACAGCTCCCGGGAGGCCCTGCAGTCGATCATCGAGGCGATCCGCGAGGTCGCGGGGTTCGACGTCGTCGGCGTCAGCGCCGTCCGCGACGACGGCTACCTGCAGCTGCTGTGCGTCGTCGGGCCCGAGGACGCGCGCGAGACGCTGGCCGACACGCTCGCACCCCTGGCGCCGCTGCTGGAGGCGCTCGAGGACGCCGAGGACTGGGGCCGGCTGAAGTACGTGCGACACGATCGCCACGCACTCGACATCGAGAGGTGGGGCTGGACCTCCGACGGGCCGCGCGACGTACCCGACGGCGTCTGGCACCCCGAGGACGTCCTGGTGGCGCCGCTGCACGGCGACGACGGACGCCTGATCGCGGTGCTCGGCCTCGACGTGCCTCGCGACGGGCTGGTCCCGGACGAGTCGAAGCGGCCGCTGCTCGACGTCTACGCCCGGCAGGCGTCGGGCGCGGTGGTGGCGACGCTCGAGCGCGAGCGGATGGCCGAGCAGGTGCGACTGGCGGCGGCCGCCGCCGACATCGTGCGTCGCGCGGCGGCGTCCATGTCGGCCGAGCGGACCCTGGCCGAGTGCGCGACCGCCATCGTCGACGGCTTCCGGGCGCAGGCGCTGTGGACCCAGCTGGTCGGCGAGCAGCCGCGCGCGGTGCACGACGACGCCCCGGTCGCGCCGCCGCCCGAGACCGTCGCGGTCTTCGAACGCTACGCGCGGGCGCTGTGGGAGACCCAGGACGTCGCGGTGTTCGCACCCGACCGGCCGGCACCGCCGTCGCGAGACGTGGCCGACCACGCCGCGATGACGGCGTTCCTCGGGCAGACGCACGCCGAGTCGCTGCTGCTCGCCCCGCTCGGCTCGGGACCGGACTGCCTCGGCTGGATCGGCATGAGTCGCGGCCACGGCGGCGCCGAGTGGAGCGAGGCCGAGGCCGCGATGGCGCTCGACATCGGCCGCGACCTCGGGCGGGCCCTCGCGAGCGCCCGGATGTTCGAGCGCGAGCACCAACTGGTCCAGGAGCTGCAGGAGGTGGCCGACTACAAGAGCCACCTCGTCGCGACCGTCTCCCACGAACTGCGGACCCCGCTGACGAGCATCGTCGGCTACCTCGAGCTGCTGGCGGGCGACCCCGGCCTCTCGGAGCGCTCGCGCACGGCGATCGCGGCGATCGAGCGCGGCAGCACGCGGCTCTCCCGGGTCGTCGAGGAGCTGCTCGTGCTGCACCACACCGCCGACGCCACCGGGCTCGACCACGCCCAGCCGGTCGACCTCTCCCCGCTCGTGGCCGACATCATCGAGCTCAACAGCGGTCCGGCGGAGTCGCGCGGCATCACCGTGGCGGCCAGCCTCCAGCCGAGCGTCGCGCCGGTGACCGGGGTGGCCCACGAGCTCGAGCACGTGGTCGCCAACCTCGTCGGCAACGCCGTGAAGTACACGCGCGACCGCGGGCGGGTCGACGTACGCCTCGAGAACGCCGACGGCGAGGTCGTGCTGACCTGCAGCGACGACGGGATCGGCATCTCCGACGCCGACCAGCAGCACGTCTTCGAGGAGTTCTATCGCTCCACGGACCCCGCCGCGTCGCAGCAGTCCGGCACCGGCCTCGGGCTCGCGATCGTGCGCCGGGTCGTCGAGCGGCACGGCGGCCGGATCGAGCTGGAGTCGGCGCTGGGGGCGGGCAGCACCTTCCGGGTGCGGCTGCCCGCCTCGGCGTGAGCCGTCAGCGCGCCAGGTTCGTCAGCAGCAGCGCCTCGGCGAGCACCACCCGCTCGAACTCGGCCAGGTGCAGGCCCTCGTTGGCGCCGTGGGCCCGCGTGTCCGGGTCCTCGACCCCCGTCACGAGGACGCTGGCCTCCGGGAACGCCTCGAGGAACTCCGCGATGAACGGGATCGACCCGCCGACGCCCATGTCCACCGGCGCGGTGCCGTCCCAGGCCTCCGCGAACGCCGCGCGCGCCGCGTCGTACGCCGGGCCGTCGGCCGGCAGCGCGATCGGCTCGCCGGTGTCGACGACGGTCGTGCTCAGCGAGGCGCCCCACGGCACGTGCGCGCGCAGGTGCTCCTCGAGCCGGGCCACGGCGTTGTCGGCCGTGTCGCCGGGCGCGATGCGGATCGTCACGCGAGCCCGGGCGACCGGGCTGAGCGTGTTGGACGCGCCGGCGACCTTCGGGGCGTCGAAGCCGGTGACGGTGATCGCCGGCTGCGTCCAGAGCCGCTCGACGGCGGGGCCCTGGCCGACCCAGTCCAGGGACGCGATGGCGCCGGACTCGGCGCGCAGCCGGTCCTCGGGGTACTCCACGTCGGCGGCCGGGCCGCTCGCCAGGCCCGCGACGGCCGGGGCGCCGTCCTCGGTCCACAGGCTGTTGAGCAGCCGGATCAGGGCCATGATCGCGTCGGGGGCGAGGCCGCCCCACATGCCGGAGTGGACGGCGTGGGTGAGAGTGCGGAGCTCGAGGTCGACGCGGATCAGCCCCCGCAGGCTGGTCGTGAGCGCCGGCACGCCGATGTCCCAGTTGCCGGAGTCCGCGATCACGATGACGTCGGCCTTGAGCCGGTCCTGGAACTGCTCGAGCAGCTGCGGCAGGGTCGCGCTCGCGACCTCCTCCTCGCCCTCGATGAAGAGCCGTACGGTGACGGGCAGGTCGTCGCCGAGCGCCCGCAGTGCGCCGACGTGGGCCATGATCCCGGCCTTGTCGTCGGCGGCGCCGCGGCCGTAGAGGCGGCCCTCGCGCTCGGTCGGCTCCCACGGCGGGGAGTCCCAGTCGGCGTGATCGTTCTCGGGCTGCACGTCGTGGTGTGCGTAGAGCAGCACCGTCGGCGCGCCCTCCGGCCCCCGCTTCTCGCCGACCACGGCCGGCGGGGCGCCGTCGAAGGCGCGCACGATCTCCACGTCGACCCCCTCGGCGGCGAACAGCTCGGCCGTGCGCCGGGCGCTCTTCTCGACCTCGCCGAGTCGCTCCGGGTCGGCGCTCACCGACTGGATCCGCACCAGGTCCTCGAGGTCCGACCGGACGCTCGGGAGGATGGCCTGGACCCTGCTGCGGATGTCGTCGCTCATGGGGCGACCCTAGATCGTCGCGATAGTCCCTGACGTTCTCGGGGTCGACCGGGCGCGCTGACCCCGGAGACACGTCAGGGACTATCGCAGCGGCAGGTACGGCGAGAGGTCGGCCCGCTCGCCGCTGGCGCGGACCCGGGCGGCCTCCTCGGCGTCGTGCCAGGCGAGCTCGCCGGTCGCGAGGTCGATCCAGGTCCGGGCGTCCATCTCGACGACGGCCGGCGGCGTGCCGCGGGTGTGGCGGACGCCGGGGACGACCTGCACGGCGGCGTACGGCGGGACCCGCACCTCGACCGAGTGTCCGGGCGCGCGCTCCTCGAGCACGGCGAGGAAGTGCTTGGTCAGCGCGCGCAGGTCGCCGGCCTCGGTGGCGACGGCGAGCTCGGCGGACGTGAGCCGGCGCAGCCGGCCCGGCATCAGGCGTCCTCCGCGGTCCCGGCGGGCACCGGGTAGGGCTGGATCAGCTGGTAGACGGAGTACGTCACCCGGCCGTCGCCGGTGCCCTGGGTGCGCGCTCGCCAGCGCTGGACGACGGCGCCCAGCTCCTCCAGCAGCTCGTCCGCCTCGTCCTTCGAGAGCCGCAGCGAGGAGTCCGTCAGGCTCCGGCTGTTGTCGGGGTCGGGGGCGCCCAGGGCCTGGTCGACGAGGAAGTGGCCCCAGGCGACGGCGTTGCGGCGGAACACCTCCCACGCCGCCTCGCCCCCCGGCTGGTCGAGCAGGTCCTGGGTGCGGAACCGGATGCCGTCCGCGTCCACGAGCCGCCACACCCGGTCGCGCCTGTCGCGCGCCTCGTCCGGCGCCTCCTCGACCACGCCGTACTTCGCGAGCTGGCGCAGGTGGAAGCTCGCCTGGTTGGCGGGGATGTCGAGCATCCGCGCGACGTCGGCGGCCCGGATCGATCCGGACGCGTGCAGCTCGGCCAGGATCCGGTTGCGGGTGGGGTGGGCGATCGCGCGCAGGATGCGCGGGTCGTCGTACGTCGCCATGGGCGCCAGTCTAGGCGAAACCCGCACCACTAGTTGCGCACGTTCTATTGCGCATCTAGTGGTGCGCACTATAAGTTGCGGATATGACCAGCTACCGGAGCCTCGCTCGCAACCACGACTTCACCGTCCTCTGGATCGGCCAGACGATCAGCGAGCTCGGCAGCCGGGTGAGCATGTTCGTCTTCCCGCTCATCACCTACGCGATGACCGGCTCGGCGCTGCTGGCGGCCCTCGCGGAGGCCGTGCACCTCCTCGGCCTGGCGGGGACCCTGCTGCCGGCCGGCGTGCTCGCCGACCGGTTCGACCGGCGCCGCATCATGAGGGTCGCCAGCGGCTCCGGCGTGCTGCTCTACGCCTCGCTCGCCGTCGCCGGCATCGCCGACGCGCTCACGGTCCCCCACCTGATGGTCGTGGCGCTGCTGACCGGCGCCGGCGCCGGCCTCTTCGCGCCCGCGGAGATCTCGGCCGTGCGCACCGTCGTCCCGACCGACGACCTGCCGACGGCGCTGAGCCAGAACCAGGCGCGCCTACACGTCGCCGGGCTGCTCGGCGCGCCGGTGGGCGGCATCCTGTACGCCGCCGCCCGGTGGCTGCCCTTCGCCGCCGACGCGATCAGCTTCGCCGTCTCCTGGCTGCTGCTCGGCCGGGTCCGGGCCGACCTGGCCGCCCCGAGCGTGGAGGGTCCGCGCCGGCGGCCGCGCCAGGACCTCGCCGAGGGGATCCGCTTCATCGCGTCGCGGCCGTTCTTCCGGGTGCTGACCGTGTGGGGCGCGCTGACCAACCTGGCGATCAACGCGCTGTTCTTCGTCGCGGTGCTGCGGCTGATCGAGGGTGGCTTCGACCCGCTGCACATCGGCCTGGTCGAGACCGCGGCCGGGCTGGCCGGGATCGTCGGTGCCGTCGTCGCGCCGTGGATCATCGACCGGATGGCGACCGGCTGGCTGACGATCGCGATCGCGTGGAGCTTCCTCCCGCTGGTCGTCCCGATGATCTTCTGGAACACCCCCGCGGTCGTCGCGGCCGCGCTGTCGCTGGGCATGCTGCTCAACCCCGCCGGCAACGCCGGCATCAGCTCCTACCGGATCGCGATCACCCCGCCGGCGCTCCTCGGCCGGGTGCAGTCGACGTCGCAGTTCGTGTCGATGTCGGCGATGCCGCTCGCGCCGGTGCTCGCCGGCGCCCTCCTCACCGGCGTCGGCGGCGGCGCCGCGATCGCCGCGCTCGGGGTGTTCACGGCACTGGTCGCGCTGATCCCCACCCTGTCGCTCAGCGTCCGCTCGGTGCCCCGGCCCGCGGCGTGGGAGCGGTACGCCGTGGCGGCCTGAGCCGGTCGCCGTCGTCGGATGTAACGGTGGGTCGTGGGGTCTGCTGACCCGTTATGACGGGGCAGAAGTGCCCACGACACCCCGTTACATCTGCGGCGCCGCCCGGCCGAACCGCTCCGCCGCCCGCGCGACGGCGTCGACGAGCTCGGGCGGGTGCTCGACGGTGAAGTCGCTGTCGAGGTGGGCGAGCACCATCAGCGGCCAGTCGAGGCTGTCGCTGGGCATGTGCATCACGCACCCCGTGCCGTCCGGCACGACCGTGGCCCAGCGACCGACGAACGCCGTCACCGTCTCGGCGTCGGCGTCGAGCCGCACGCGGACGTCGTACCGCTGCGGCGCCGAGCGGACGCCGGCCTGCACGAACGTCGCGGCGTCGGCGGCGGGCAGCTCGCGCGGCCGGAACCGCTGACCCGTGGCCGCCGCGTCGGACATGCGGTCCACGCGGAAGGAGCGCCAGTCCTGGCGGTCGCGGTCGTAGGCGACGAGGTACCAGCGGCGGCCGAGCGAGACCAGGCGGTGGGGCTCGACGCGACGCTGCGACGGCTCGGCGTTGCGGGCGGTGTAGTCGAAGGTCACCGGTTCGTCGTCGCGGCAGGCCTGGGCGAGCACCGACAGCACGGTCGCGTCGACGGCGGGGCCACCGCCCCACGGGACGCCGTCGGTCTGCGACCGCAACGCGTCCATGCGCCGGCGCAGGCGGGGCGGCATCAGCGCGATCACCTTGGCCAGCGCCTGCACCGCCGTCTCCTCCATGCCGGCGACCGCGCCGGAGGCGGCGGTGTGCAGGCCGACCGCGATCGCGACCGCCTCCTCGTCCTCGAGGAGCAGCGGCGGCAGCGCCCCGCCCGCGCGCAGCTGGTAGCCGCCCGACACCCCGCGGACGGCGTCGACGTCGTACCCGAGCTCGCGCAGGCGGTCGATGTCGCGGCGGAGCGTGCGCGGGCTGACCTCGAGCCGCCCGGCGAGCTCGCCTCCGGGCCAGTAGCGGTGGGTCTGCAGCAGGGAGAGGAGGCGCAGCATCCGGGCGCTCGTGCTCATGGATCGAGGATAGAACTGATTGAGGCCAGGAACTGGCCGCAATACTTCCTAGCGTGGCCCCATGACCACTCCACCGATGATCAGGACCCGGGGGCTGACCCGGAGCTTCACCCGACAGAAGCACACGATCGAGGCCGTGCGCGGCCTCGACCTGGAGGTCGCCGCCGGCGAGCTCGTCGCCTTCCTCGGCCCGAACGGCGCCGGCAAGTCGACCACGCTGCGGATGCTCACGACACTGATCGCGCCGACGTCGGGGACGGCCGAGGTCGTCGGCCACGAGGTGGTGCGCGAGCGCGCCGCCGTGCGCCGGTCGATCGGGTACGTCGGGCAGGGCAACGCCGCCGGCCATCAGCAGCGCGGCCGGGACGAGATCGTGAGCCAGGCGCGCGCCTACGGCATGTCCCGGAGCGCCGCGCACGCGCGGGCGGAGGAGCTGCTCGCGGCGTTCGACCTCACCGAGCACGCCGGCCGGCCGGTCGCGACGCTCTCCGGCGGCCAGCGCCGGCGGCTCGACGTGGCGATCGGCCTCGTGGCCGCGCCGCCGCTGCTCTTCCTCGACGAGCCGTCGACCGGGCTCGACCCGCAGAACCGCGTCAACCTCCAGGAGCAGGTGCGCCGCCTCCACACCGACCTCGGCACCACGATCGTGCTCACCACCCACTACCTCGAGGAGGCCGACGCCCTTGCCGGCCGCGTCGTCGTCATCGACCACGGCGAGGTGATCGCCGACGACAGCGCGCCACGGCTGAAGTCGGCGCTCGGCGACCTGGTGTCGCTGGGCTTCGCGGACCCGGCGCACGCCGCCGCGGCCGCCGCCCGCGCGGAGCGGTTCGACGGCGCGCAGGTCGAGGTGTCCGGGACCGACGTGGCGATCCGCGTCGCCCACGGGCGCGACCTCGCCGGTGGCCTCGTCGCCGACCTCGCCGCCGCGGGCACCCCCGTGAGCCGCATCGAGGTCGTCGGCCCGACGCTCGACGACGTCTTCCTCGACCTCACCGGACGCAGCCTGCGCGAGTCCACCCCAGCCGACCAGCCCGACCGGTCCGAGCTCGAAGGAGCGGCAGCATGAGCACCCTGAGGACCGTCCCCGCCCGCGACCCCGGCTTCCTCGCCGACACGTGGAACGTGATGACCCGCGAGCTGCGGCCGGTGCTCCGGCAGCCGGTCTCGGTGCTCTTCGCGATGGTGCAGCCGCTGGTCTTCCTGGCGCTCTTCGCGCCGCTGCTGCCCGACGGCGGGCCGGGTGGCTCGGCGCTCCAGTGGTTCGTGCCCGGCATCGTCGCGATGACCGCGCTGATGAGCGCCAGCTTCACCGGCGCCAACCTGACCGAGGAGATCGTGACCGGCTCCCACGAGCGGCTGCTCGTGTCGCCGCTGTCGCGTCCGGCCCAGCTGGTCGGGCGGGCGCTGAAGGAGGTCGTGCCGATGCTGATGCAGACCGCGATCATCCTGGTGGCGGTCACGCCGTTCTCCTTCGACCTGCACCTCGGTGGCGTGCTCGTCGGGATGCTGGTGCTGGCGCTCCTCGCCGTCGGCATCGGGGCGCTCAGCTTCACGCTGGCGCTCGTGTCGAAGGAGCAGCAGTGGCTCTTCTGGACGGTGCAGCAGACGCTGATCTTCCCACTGCTGCTGACCGCCGGCGTGCTGCTGCCTCTCGACGAGGCGCCGAGGTGGCTCGAGGTGGCCTCGCACGTCAACCCGCTGACCTATGTGGTCGAGGCCGAGCGCGCACTCTTCACCGGGGCGTTCCCGGCCGACACGGTGCTGGCCGGCTTCGTGGCCGCCGGCGTCACCGCCCTGGCCGGCCTGCTGATCGGCGTCCGCGCGATGAACCGCTCCAGCTGAGCGCCGACCCGCCCGAAAGTTTCGGGCGGGTCAGCGTCTCCGGGCGACGAGGACGGCGTCGGTGACGTGGTGGCTCTCCTCGTGGCGCACCTCGTCGCGCGTGCGCGCCTCGGCCCGGACGTCGAAGGCGTCCGGGTCGACGGCCGGCAGCAGGTCATCGGCCGAGAAGAGCACGCCGGGCAGCGACCAGCGCAGGCCGGTGTGCTCGTCGTCGGGGTGGTGGCCGGCGACCAGCAGGGTCCCGCGCGGCGCGACCGCCTCGGCCATCGCGCCGGTGGCCCGGAGCATGCCGTCGTCGAGCAGATGCAGGAAGCACGAGGTGACCAGGTCCCACTGCTCGCCGTCCGGGGTCCACGTGCGCAGGTCGGCGTGCCGCCACTCGATGCGGTCGGCGACCCCGCGCTCGGCGGCGTGCTCGGCGGCCTTGCGCAGCCCGGCCTCGGAGAAGTCGATCGCCGTCACCTGCCAGCCCTGCTCGGCCAGCCAGATCGCGTCGCCGCCCTCGCCGCAGCCGAGGTCGACCACGCGGCCCGGTCGCAGGTCGCTCGCCTCGACGACGAGTACGGCGTTCGGCCGGCCGCTCCACGTGCGGCCCTCGCCGCCGTACCGCTCGTCCCAGGACGGCTGCTCGAAGTGCTCGCGGGTGATCTCGGCATGCTGGTGCTCACTGCTCATGTCCCGAGTATGAGCGGTCGGTTTGCGGATCAACAACAGTTGTTGCCGGCCTGGCAAACTGGACCCATGGACGAGCTCGCCCGGGTCGGACCGCGGCTGCGCGCGCTGCGCCAGGAGCGCGGCGTCACGCTTCGTGACCTCGCCGACGAGACCGGCATCTCCGTGAGCACCCTGTCGCGGTTGGAGTCCGGGCAGCGACGACCGACGCTCGAGCAGCTCCTCCCCCTGGCTCGCGCCCACCGGGTCTCGCTCGACGAGCTCGTGGACGCCCCGGCGACCGGCGACCCCCGCGTGCAGCTGCGCACGTCGAGGCGGCACGGCCGCACCTACCTCCACCTCACCCAGCGCCCGGGCGGGCTGCAGGCCTACAAGATCGTCTTCCCCCCGGAGCCCTCCGCGATCGTCGACCTGCGGACCCACGAGGGCTACGACTGGATGTACGTCCTCTCCGGCCAGCTCCGGCTGGTGATCGGCGACCGCGACCTGCTGCTCGGCCCCGGCGAGGTCGTCGACTTCGACACCCGCACCCCGCACTGGATCGGCAACCCCGGCCCGCACACCACCGAGGTGCTCGCGCTCTACGGCCCCCAGGGGGAGCGGATGCACGTCCACTGACGGCCGTGCGAGAGGGTTGCGGCGTGAGTACTGACGGCGAGCGACTCGCCACCTGGCTCGAGGACCTCGGGCTCGCCGACGCCCTGGCCGAGGCCGGGCTGCCGACCTTCACCCGCGACTCGTCGGGACGAGCCGTCTGGAGCGAACCCGACCGGGTGCCCGAGCTCGACCGCGCCCTGCGCGGCCAGGGCAGCGAGCCGGAGCACGCCGTACCGGTCGCGCTGGTGCTGCTGGCCCGCCAGGCGCGGCTGCGGACCGAGCTCCTCGAGAGCCCGTGGTTCACCTACGAGACACTCGCGGAGGTGCGGGGCGCGTCGGTCGACGCGACGCGGTACGCCGTGCACAAGGCCGCCCAGACGCATCGGCTGCTCGTCGTGCCGGTCGACGAGCGGGTGGTCGTCCCGGCGTTCCAGCTGGGCTCCGACGGCGAGGTGCGCCCGGAGGTCGCTCCACTGCTCGAGCCACTCCTCGCGGCCGGGATGGACCCCTGGCGCGCGTGGGCCTGGCTCACCCAGCCGGCCGCGCTCACGCTCGGACAGGCGCCCGAGAAGGCCGTCACCGACCCCGAGATGGCCGACCTGGTCCGGCACGCCGCCCTCCGCCTCGCCGAGCACCTCCCCGACGTTGAGTCGTGACTTTCGGTCACTCGAATCGGGAGTTCTGGACACCCGGCGGCAGAAAGTCCGGACCCAACTGACGAAAGGTCCCGATTCAACCGTCAGAAGTCCCGATTCGACCCGTCGAGGATCGCCAGGGTCTGCTCCCAGGCGGCGGAGTCCGGGTCGACGACGGTGAAGTGGTCGCCGTCGACCTCCACGAGCTCGGCGGTGGCACCGGCCGCGCGGGCGGCGCCGACGTAGGCCCGGGACTGGGAGATCGGCACGACGTCGTCGTCGCTGCCGTGCACGCACCAGACGGGGACGCCGAGCGGCACCTGGCGGATCGGGTCGACGTCGTCGTCGGCGGCGGTCGGCGGGTGACCGAGGAAGCGCTCGACGGCGCCGTCGCCCAGGCCGGCGCCGTACGCCGCCCGCAGGTCGAGCACGCCGGCCTGGCTCACGACATGGGTCAGGCCGCCGTGCCCGGCCGCCCAGGCGACGAGGTGGCCGCCGGCCGAGTGACCGATCCCGACGACGCTGCCGGAGTCGACGGGGCAGGCGGCGAGGGCCGCGCGGACGTCGGCGAGGGTGTCGGCGGCGCCGGTGCCGCGGCGGTACTCGACGACCCAGGTCGCCCAGCCTCGGTCGAGGAGGGAGGGCACCAGCGGGAGCGCGTACTCGATCCCGTACGCCGGCCTCCAGAACCCGCCGTGCACCAGCACCGCCACGCCGACGGGGTCATGGGCCGGGAGCGAAAGCATCCCGAACTGCGACGGGTGGTCGCCGTACGGGATCCGCCTCATGCGAGCGCGGCGGGGAGGGTGGCGGTCCAGGTGGCGCGCAGCTCGTCGAGCGGGATCTCGAACTGCCCGTCGACCGCGAGGGAGTCGCCACCGGTGACGCCGAGCGCGGTGAGGGGCACGCCGTGCTCGTCCGCGAGCTCGACAAGCCGCTCGGCGTGGCCGTCGGGCACGCTGACGAGCACCCGACCGGCGGACTCGCTGAAGAGGCCGAGGAACGCGTCGCCGGGCAGCGTCACCGAGACACCGACGCCGTGGCGCAGCGCGGCCTCCGCGAGCGCCTGGGCAAGACCCCCGTCGGACAGGTCGTGCGCGGAGGTGAGCAGCCCGACGCCGGCGTGCAGCAACCGGGCGAGCGAGCGCTCGGCGTCGAGGTCGACCTGCGGCGGCAGCCCGCCGAGGTGACCGTGCACGACGTGGGCCCACTCCGAGCCGGAGAGCTCCTCGCGGGTCTCGCCGAGCAGGAACACCCGCTCGCCCGCGACCGACCAGGCCGACGGCGTACGCCGGGTCACGTCCTCGATCACGCCGAGCACGGCGACGACCGGGGTCGGCAGGATGGCGGTCTCGCCGGTCTGGTTGTAGAGGCTGACGTTGCCGCCGGTGACCGGGACGCCGAGCTCGGCGCACGCGTCCCTGAGCCCGCGGCAGGCCTCCGCGAACTGCCACATCACCGCCGGGTCCTCCGGCGAGCCGAAGTTGAGGCAGTCGGAGATCGCGAGCGGCACGGCGCCGCCGGTCGCCACGTTGCGGTAGCTCTCGACGAGGGCGAGCTGCGCGCCGGCGTACGGGTCCAGCTTGGCGAACCGTCCGTTGCAGTCGGTCGACACCGCGACGCCGAGGTTGGTCTCCTCGTCGACGCGGATCATGCCGCTGTCACTGGGCTGCGCGAGCACGGTGTTGCCGCGGACGTAGCGGTCGTACTGGTCGGTGATCCAGGACTTGTCGCAGAGGTTGGGGCTCGCGAGCAGCGTGAGCAGGGTCGTGCGCAGGTCGTCACCCGAGGCCGGTCGCGGCAGCGTCTCCGCCGCGGCGGCCTGCAGGTCGTCCTGCCACTCGGGTCGAGCCAGGGGCCGGTGGTAGGTCGGGCCGTCGTGCGCGACCGAGCGCGGGGGAACGTCGACGACGCGCTCGCCGTGCCAGTCGATCTCGAGCCGGCCGGTGTCGGTGACCTCGCCGACCACGACCGCCTCGACGTCCCACTTCGCGCAGATCGCCATGAAGGCCTCGACGTCGCCGGGCTCGACGACCGCCATCATCCGCTCCTGCGACTCGCTCATCAGGATCTCCTCCGGCGCGAGCGTGGAGTCGCGCAGCGGCACCCGGTCGAGCTCGACGTGCATGCCGCCGTCGCCGGCCGAGGCGAGCTCGGAGGTGGCGCACGAGAGCCCGGCACCGCCGAGGTCCTGGATGCCGGCGACCAAACCGGCGGCGAAGACCTCGAGCGTGCACTCGATGAGCAGCTTCTCCATGAACGGGTCGCCGACCTGCACGCTGGGCCGCTTCGCCGGGCCGTCGGCGTCGAACGTCTCGCTCGCGAGGACGCTCACGCCGCCGATGCCGTCGCCGCCGGTGCGCGCGCCGTAGAGGATCACCTGGTTGCCGACGCCGGAAGCCTTGGCCAGGTGGAGGTCCTCGTGCCGCAGCACGCCGACGCAGAGCGCGTTGACGAGCGGGTTGCCGACGTACGTCGGGTCGAAGACCGCTTCGCCGCCGATGTTGGGCAGGCCCAGGCAGTTGCCGTAGCCGCCGACGCCCGCGACGATCCCCGGCAGCACCCGGTGGGTGTCGTCGGCGTCGAGCGGGCCGAAGCGCAGCGGGTCCATCACGGCGACCGGGCGCGCACCCATCGCGAGGATGTCGCGGACGATGCCGCCGACGCCGGTCGCCGCGCCCTGGTAGGGCTCGACGTACGACGGGTGGTTGTGGCTCTCGACCTTGAAGGTGACCGCGTAGCCCTGGCCGATGTCGATGACGCCGGCGTTCTCGCCGATGCCGGCCAGCATCTTGCCGACCGAGGTCTCCTGGCTGAGCTCGGAGAACTGCTTGAGGTGCACCTTGGAGCTCTTGTAGGAGCAGTGCTCGCTCCACATGACGGAGTACATCGCGAGCTCGGAGCTGGTGGGCCGGCGACCTAGGATCTCGCGGATCCGCTGGTACTCGTCGGCCTTGAGGCCGAGGTCGGCCCACGGCTGCTCGCGGTGGGGGTCTTCGGCGGCGACAGCGACGGTGTCCAGCACGGCGTCAATCTATCGGTGGTTTCGAGGCTCGGGCCCAGCGGCCCACGCACCTCGAGCGCCGATGACCGCTACTTCAGCAGGCCGTCGGCGACGACCTCGAGCATCGGGCGTACGGCGGCCAGGTCGAGCTCGGACTGGTCGGCCACGGTCGCGACCCCGCCGACGAGGCGGGCCACCTGGAGCGCCGTGACGTCGTCGCGGACGGCGTCCTCGGCCCGGAGCCGGTCGAGCACTCGGTCGCCGGCCGCGCGCAGCACCTCGCACTTGGTGCGGATCGGGGAGCCGTCGTCGCCCATCGCGCAGGTGATCTTCGCGGGGCCGCCCTTGTGGACGCTGATCAGCCGGACGTACTCCTCGAACCACGCGAGGAGCAGGTCACGGGGGCTGCCCTGGTGGGCGAGCACCTTCTCCGCGGTCTCGTTGACCCCGTCGACCCAGCTCTGCATGACGGCGTCGATGAGGTCGTCGCGCTTGGGGAAGTGGCGGTAGAGCGTGCCGGGACCGACGCCGGCCTGCTTGGCGATGAGGTCGAGCGAGGCGTCGTACCCCTGCTCCCGGAAGACCGTGCGCGCGACCTCGACGATCCGGTCGTAGTTGCGCTTCGCGTCGGCACGCACCGAAATCTCACCAATGCCCTTGCTAAACGGAGACAGTCTCCGTATTGTTCTTCGGGAAGCGGAGTCATCCTCCGGATCTACTGTACCTCGGCCCACGAGGCCAGAACAGGACCTCTCTCCATGTCGTCTCGCACCACCACCCTGCCCACCGAGCTGCCGCCGAACGCCGGCCGCGCGGCCGCCGGCATCGCGATCGTCCTGGTCGCCCAGCTGATGATCGTCCTCGACGCCACCGTCGTGAACGTCGCCCTCCCCCGCATCGACGCCGCCCTGGGCTTCGGCCCGGCGTCCCTGTCGTGGGTCCTCAACGCCTACACCCTCGCCTTCGGGGGCCTGCTGCTGCTCGGCGGTCGCCTCGGCGACGTCCTCGGCCGGCTCAAGGTCTTCGAGATCGGGCTCGCGACGTTCACGGTCGCGTCCGCCCTCGGCGGCCTCGCCCAGACGCCGGGCCAGCTCGTCGCCGCGCGCACGCTCCAGGGCGTCGGGGCCGCGCTCGCCGCGCCCAGCGTCCTCGCCCTGCTCACCACCAGCGCCCCCGACGACGCCGCGCGCAACCGCGCGTTCGCGCTGTTCGGGGCCGTCTCCTCCGGCGGCGCCTCCATCGGGCTGATCCTCGGTGGGCTGCTGACCGACGTCGGCTCCTGGCGCTGGACGCTCTTCATCAACGTGCCGATCGGCCTCGCCGTGCTGGTGCTCGCGCCGCGGTTCGTCGCCGAGACGCCGCGCCGGACCGGGCGCTTCGACGTGGTCGGGGCGTTCGCCGCGACCGGCGGCGCGGTCCTGCTCGTGTGGTCCCTGATCGGTACGCCGGAGCACGGCTGGCTGTCCGCGCGCACGATCGGCGGCTTCGCGGTCGGCCTCGCCCTCCTCGCCCTGCTCGCCCGCACCGAGACCCGGCACCCGCACCCGCTGGTGCAGCCGCGGCTGCTGCGCGACCGCAACCGGGTCGGCGCCCTGGCGGTGATGGCCCTGCTGATGGGCGCGAACCTCTCGATGTTCTTCCTGGTCGTCCAGTACGTCCAGGGCGTCCTCGGGTTCGGGCCGCTGATGGCGGGCGTCGCGTTCCTCCCGTTCAGCCTCGGCATCTTCGCGACCTCGCGGGTCACCCCGGCGCTGCTCGGCCGGTTCCGCCCGCGGACGATGATGCTGGTCGGCACGGCCACCCTGGCGGCGTCGTACGCCTGGCTGAGCACCATCGGCGTGCACGACACCTACCTGGCGGCGGTCTTCGGCCCGATGGTGCTCGCGGGTGTCTCGTCGGCGCTGGTGTTCATGCCGGTCACCGTGGTCGTGCTCTCCGGAGTCGAGCCCGAGCACGCCGGGGCGGCCTCGGGCCTGCTGCAGACCACCCAGCAGCTCGGCGGTGCCGTGGGCGTCGCCGCGATCGTGTCGGCGTACGCCGCGGGCGCGGTGCCCGGCCAGCTGGTGCCGGGCATGCAGGCGGCGTTCCTCACCTCCGCGTCGTTCGCGGCGCTGGCGGTGCTGGTGTCGTTCGCGGTGCTGCGCCCGAGTCGCCGCACCCGCCCGGCCGAGGCCCCGGAGCCGGAGCTCGCCGCCGCGGTGGTCGCCGACGCGGCCTGACCCCACCGACGCCGACCCGCCCGAAACTTTCGGGCGGGTCGGCGTCGCGCTAACTACACGCCTGTAGTTAGGGCGGATTGCTGTTACTCGTGTGATTTCTGAGGTTATGGTGACGTGGCCTCGCCGCGAGGCAGACCACCGATCCCCTGGCTTCCCCCGGCTTTCTCTGGAGCACGACATGCCTCGCCCGGCCCGCACCACCGCCCGCCGTACCTCCCCCCTCCACGCAGCCCTGCTCGCCGTCGTCCTGGCGGTGAGCACCCTGGGGGCGGTGTCGGCCGCGCCGACCGCCTCCGGCTCGGTCGCCCACGCACCGAAGGCGGCGAAGGGCGCCAAGGCCAAGCGCGCGAACGTCGTGACGCCCGGCAACTTCACCGGCTACGGCTTCGACCAGTGCCACGCGCCCGACCAGGCGAAGATGGACGCCTGGCTGCAGAGCTCGCCGTTCCGTGCCGTCGGCATCTACATCGACGGGGCCTCGCGCTTCTGCCGCGACCAGCCCAACCTGACGCCGCAGTGGATCAGCACGCAGCTGGCCAACGGCTGGGCGCTGCTGCCGATCACGCTCGGACCGCAGGCGTCGTGCCAGCCGCGCTTCCCGCGCTGGGGCGACGACCCGACGATCGACCCGACCCGCGACCCGGTGACCAGGACGTTCGTCAACGCCTACAACCAGGGCGTCGCCCAGGCCACCCAGTCGGTGGGCGTCGCCGGCGGCCTGGGGATCGTGCCGGGCAGCACGCTGTGGTACGACCTCGAGGGCTTCAACATGGCGAACACGCCGTGCCGCGAGTCGGCGCTGTCCTTCCTCAGCGGCTGGACCACCCAGATCCACGCGCTCGGCTACGTCTCCGGCGTCTACTCGAGCGCCGGCTCGGGCATCAAGATGCTCGACAACGCGCGCGTCAACCGCCCCACCGCCTACGTGCTGCCCGACCAGATCTGGATCGCCCGGTGGGACGGCGTCGCCAACACCAGCACCCACTACATCCGCTCCGACGGCTGGCCGAACGCCCGCGTGAAGCAGTACCAGGGCGGCCACAACGAGAAGTGGGGCGGCGTCACGATCAACATCGACCGCAACTACCTCCAGCTCGGCACCGGGGCCGTCGCCCCGCGTGAGATCAACTGCGGCGGCGTACGCCTCGTCTCCCGCAAGTACGCCGTGCTGAAGCGGGCCACGGCGACCTACGTCCCACCGCGCGCCCAGGTCAAGGCGCTGCAGTGCGTGCTGCAGCAGCACGGCCTCTACGACCGCCGGATCCACGGTCGCTTCGGCAAGGCCACCGTCGCCGCGGTGAACGCGTGGCAGAGCGCTCACGGTCAGAAGGTCCGCCCGAGGTGGACGATGCGCAGCTGGGTGTCGCTGCTCAGCGCCGGCGACACCCCGGTCGTCAAGTTCGGCTCCACCGGCCCGGCGGTGCGTCGCCTCCAGCGGGCACTCGTCGCCGCCGGCAGGCGCAGCGCCGTGTCGCGCGCGGTCCGCGCCAGCGGCGTCTTCGACCCGCGGACCGGAGCGGCCCTGCGCGCGTGGCAGAAGAAGGTGGGGGTCGAGGTCTCCGGCGTCGCCGGCACCGAGACCTGGGCCGCCCTGCAGGCGGGCAAGCGGGGGTAGCCGGTCAGTCCGGACGGTCTCGCAGCCGCTCGGCCAGCTCGGCCCGCGAGGCGATGTCGAGCTTCGTGTAGATGTGGCGCAGGTGGTACTCCACGGTCTTCGGGCTGAGGAAGAGCGCCGCGGCCGCCTCGCGCGTGGTCCTGCCGTCGGCGAGCAGCAACCCGATCTGCAGCTCGCGCGCGGTCAGGTCGACGACGGGGCCGGTCTCGCGGCGCCGGGCCGTCTGCCCGCTCGCCTGCAGCTCGGCCAGGGCGAGGTCCGCCCACCGGTGGGCGCCCAGCCGGTCGAAGTCGTCGAGCGCCGCGCGCAGCTGCTCTCGGGCCTCGGTACGCCGACGCGCCCGGCGCAGCCGCTCGCCGTACAGCAGCCGGGTCCGCGCCGCCTCGAACCGGTCGGGGGTGGCGCCGTGCCAGGCCAGCGCCTCGCGGAAGCGCTCGTCGGCGAGGTCGTCGGGCGCGAGCATCGCCTGCACCCGCGCCGCCCGCGCCAGCGACCAGGGCAGCGCCTTGCGCTCGGCGCGGCCCAGGAAGGACCCCGCGGAGGTCCGCGCGCGCTCGTGGTCGCCGCTGCGCACCAGCGACTCGACGAGCTCGGGGACCGGTGACAGGTCGGGGTCGAGCACGCCCCGCTCGGTCAGGAACTCCTTGAGCCGGGTGAAGCCGTCGACCGCCGACGCCACGTCTCCCAGGGACAGCTCCAGCTCGGCCCGCGCGAACTCGACCCAGGCCGTGACCACGTGCAGCTGCCGTCCCCGCGCGACCTCGGTCGCCTCGGCGGCGACCGACCGGCACTCCTCGGTCCGCCCCTGACGGGCCAGCAGGCAGGTGAGGCCGGCCAGCGACATCCCCAGCTCCGTCGCCTGGCCGCACTCGCGGGCCAGCGCGACCGCCTCGCCGTACGCCGCCTCCGCCTGCGCCCACCGCTCCGAGGTCGCGTCGTTGCGCGCGAGGTGGAAGAGCAGGTGCGGCAGGGTGCCGAGCGCGGCGACCGCGCGCCGCTGCTCGAGCGCCTGGAGGACGAGCTCGCGACCGGCGCCGAACTCGCGCAGGTAGAGCGGCCCGATCATCTCCCAGGCCGAGCGCGTCGGCCGGGCGGAGGCGGGGAGCGCGGTCAGGGTGTCGACGCCGTGACGGATCGCGTCCGCGCCGGCGCCGCCCTCGAAGATCCGGGCCATCCCGACGGCGATCGAGGCGACCGCCTCGGCGCGGTCCGGCGGGAGGCCTGCGGCGGCGCGCGCGTCGAGCAGCCGCTGCGCGCGGTCGGCCGCGGCGGCACTGCCGACGATGTCGAGCAGGTACCAGCAGATGTCCACCACCTCGGCGTAGAGCTGGAGCGCCTCGGCGGGCGCGCTCCCCTCCGCCTCCTCCGCCGCCGCGAGGAGCAGGTCGCGCGCGCGGGCGAGCTGACCGCTCCGCGCGGCGACCAGGCCGACCAGGGTGTGGGCGCCGGCCCGCAGGTCGGGCGCACTGCCGTGGCGGATCGCCGCGTCGACGAGCACCGTCGCCCGGGCGTCCTCCCCGGCGAGCCAGGCCGCCTCGCCGGCCGCGAGGAACCGCGCCGCCCGCGCGGGATCCGACCCGGAGAGCCGCGCCGCCCGCTCACGCGCCGACGCCGCCACGGCGTACGCCGCACGGCGCTCGGCGCGGCGACCGACGTCGTCGAGGAGCGCGGCCACCTCCTCGTCGGGGCCGAACGCCGCGGCGCTGAGGTGCCAGGCGCGGCGGTCCGGATCGGCCGCGGGGATGGCGTCCGCGGCCGCGGCGTGTATCCTCCGCCGCTGCTCCGCCGGGATGCCGGAGTAGACCGCCGACCGGACCAGCGGGTGGGTGAACTCCACGCGGTCCCCCGCGACGGCCACCAGGCCGAGCTCCTCGGACCGGCCCAGCGCCCCCACGCCCGCGGGCGCGCACACCCGGGCGACCACCGCGAGGTCGTTGCCGACGACCGCGGCGACGCGGAGCGCGTGCAGCGCGGGCGGGTCGAGGCGGTCCAGCTGGCGGGCGAACGCGTCGACGACCATCGCGGGCACCGGGACCGGCCCGCCGTCCGGGGTCGCGGCGAGCGCCTCGGGCGCGGCCGCGAGCGTCCGGAGCGCCAGCGGGTTGCCGGCTGCCAGCTCCGCGATCCGGGTGACCTGGTCGCGGGCCAGCGGCTCGGCCGCCACCGCGGCCACGAGCTCGGCGGCGGCATCCGGACCGAGCCGCCCGAGGGCCAGCTCCGGAAGCCCGCTCTGCGACCAGACCTGGGACTCGCCCGGCCGGACCGCCGCGAGCAGGAAGACGGCGTCGGCGAGCAGCCTCCGACCGATGAAGGTGAGGGCCTCGGCCGAGGGGCGGTCGACGAGGTGCGCGTCGTCGACGACGATGCCGATCGGGTTGTCCTCGGCGGTGATCAGCCCGAGCGCCGCGGCCGACACGGCGAACCGGTCGACCTCCCGCCCCTCCTCGAGCGCCAGCGCCACCGACAGCGCGTGCGCCTGGGGGGCGGGCAGCAGGTCGACGCGCTCGACGATCGGTCGCAGCAGCTGGGCCAGCCCGGCGAACGGGAGGTCGCGCTCGGACTCCGTGCCCGTCACCCGCAGCACCCGGAACCCACGCGCCTCGTCGACGGCGTAGCCCAGCAGGGCGCTCTTGCCGATGCCGGCCTCCCCGCTGATCACCAGGACGCCGCTGTGCCCGAGCCGCGCGCCGGCCAGCAGCGCGTCGAGGGTGCGCTGATCCTCATGCCGGCCGACCAGCATGGTCGAAGTCTAGTGTCGTGCGCCGGACCAGGGGGGTCCCCTGATGCGCGGGGACGGCGTGCGGCGGCACCGTCGGTCGGGTCAACCGGACGACCCGAGGAGAACCGATGAGCACCGACACCACCACGCCCACCACGCCCACCACGCCCACCGCGACCGCCCCGCTCGACGAGGCCGCCCTGATGAGCTTCGTCTTCCGCTGCGTCGACGAGGTCGGGGCAGCGCTCAACTGCGCCCTGGTCGTGATGGGCGACAAGCTCGGCTACTACCAGGCGATGGCCGACCACGGACCGGTCACGGCACCCGACCTGGCCCGCCTCACCGGCACCGGGGAGAAGTACGCGACCGAGTGGCTCAACTCCCAGGCCGCCGGCGCGATCGTCACCTACGACCCGGCGACCCACAGCTACACGCTGCCGCCCGAGCAGGTGGTGGCGTTCACCGACGAGACCAGCCCGGCGTACCTGCCCGGCTTCTTCCAGATCGCCTTCGGCACCATCCGGGACGCGCACCGGATCTTCGACCTCGCCCGCGACGGCGACGGCCTGGGGTGGGGCGAGCACAACAGCGACGTGCACGACGGGTGCGAGCGCTTCTTCCGTCCCGGGTACGCCGCCAACCTGGTGCCCAGCTGGCTGCCGGCGCTCGACGGCGTCGTCGAGAAGCTGGAGCGCGGCGCGCGGGTCCACGACCTGGGCTGCGGCCACGGATCGTCGACGATCCTGATGGCGCAGGCCTACCCGGCCTCGTCGTTCGCCGGCTCGGACGCGCATGCCGGCTCGATCGACATCGCCCGCGCGCGGGCCGCGGCGGCCGGCGTGGCCGACCGGATCGGCTTCGAGACCGCGTCCTCGACGGAGGTCTCGGGCGAGGGGTTCGACCTGGTCACCACGTTCGACGCGCTGCACGACATGGGCGACCCGGTCGGCGCGGCACGACGGGTGCACGACCTCCTGGCGCCCGACGGCACCTGGATGATCGTCGAGCCCGCCGCCGGCGACCGCATCGAGGACAACTTCAACCCCGTCGGGCGGGCCTACTATGGGTTCTCCACGCTGCTGTGCACGCCGGGGTCGCTCTCCCAGGACGTCGGCCTCGCCATCGGTACCCAGGCCGGGCCGGCCCGGATCCGTGACATCGTCACCGCGGCCGGATTCTCGGGCTTCCGGATCGCGGCGCAGACTCCGTTCAACAACGTGCTGGAGGTGCGCAGGTGAGCACCGCGCTCGGCGACGCCTCCGCCGTCGCGAGCCGCGCCCGGCTCCCCGACCGGGAGGGCGTCGCCGAGCGCAACGGCGTGTCGATCGCGTGGAGGAGCTACGGCACCGGCGCGCCGACGCTGGTGCTGATGCCCACCTGGTCGATCGTGCCGTCGCGGATGTGGAAGGCGCAGGTGCCCTACCTGGCCCGCCACTTCCGCGTGGTCACCTTCGACGGCCGCGGCAGCGGGGGGTCGTCGCGGCCGGCGGGTGCGGCGGCGTACTCCGACGAGGAGTACGCCGCCGACACGCTCGCGGTCATGGACGCCGCCGGCGTCGACCGTGCGGTGCTGGTGTCGCTCTCCTGCGGCAGCACCTGGTCGATCCAGGTGGCCGCCGGTCACCCGCACCGGGTGCAGGGCCTCTTCGTCATGGGTCCGGCCTGCGGGATCGGCGTGCACGACGAGGCCCGGGAGCAGTACGCCTGGGACCGGCGCTACCCGCACACCGACGGCTGGGCGAAGTACAACCGGTTCAACTGGCTGGAGGGTGACTTCGAGGAGTTCGTCCGGTTCTTCTTCGAGCGGATGTACACCGAGCCGCACTCGACGAAGCAGATCGAGGACGCGGTCGCCTGGGGCCTCGACGCCGGGCCGCGGGTCCTGGTCGACACGACGGCGGCCCGGCTCGGGTGCGACGGAGTGGTCTGCCACGACGTCGAGGCATTGTGTGCCGAGGTGCACTGCCCGGTCACCGTGCTGCACGGCTCCGACGACGAGATCCGGACCTGGCGGGTCGGCGAGCGCCTCGCCGAGCTGACGAACGGCACCCTGATCCTCGTCGAGGGCGGCGGCCACGGCGTCCTGGCCCGCGACCCGGTGCTGGTCAACCACGAGATCCGGAGGTTCGCCGAGCGGATCGAGGCGCCGGTGCGTCGGCGTACCTGGACCAGGAGCCGCAGCCGCCCGAAGCGGGCCCTCTACCTCTCCTCGCCGATCGGTCTCGGCCACGCGCGCCGCGACGTCGCCGTCGCCGACGAGCTGCGCGCCCTCCACCCCGACCTGCGGATCGAGTGGCTCGCCCAGGACCCGGTCACCCTGGTGCTCGCGGACCGCGGGGAGCACGTCCACCCCGCCTCGGCCCACCTCGCCAGCGAGTCCGGCCACGTCGAGCACGAGTCCGGCGAGCACGACCTGCACGCGTTTCGGGCGATCCGCCGCATGGACGAGATCCTGGTCAACAACTTCATGGTCTTCGACGAGCTGCTCGAGGAGGAGCCGTTCGACCTGGTGATCGGCGACGAGGCCTGGGACGTCGACTACTTCCTGCACGAGAACCCGGAGCTGAAGCGGTCGGCGTACGCCTGGTTCACCGACTTCGTGGGCTGGCTGCCCATGCCCGACGGCGGCGACCGCGAGGCGGCGCTGACCGCCGACCTCAACGCCGAGATGATCGAGCACCGGGCCCGCCACCGCGGGCTCCGGGACCGCTCGATCTTCGTCGGTCGCGCCGACGACATCGTGCCCGACACGTTCGGACCGGGGCTCCCCGCGATCCGGGAGTGGACGGAGCAGAACTTCGACTTCGCCGGCTACGTGACCGGCTTCGACCCGCGGCAGTACGGCGAGCCCGAGGAGGTCCGCGCGCGGCTCGGCTACCGGCCCGACGAGCGGGTGTGCGTGGTGACGGTCGGCGGCTCCGGGGTCGGGCTGCCGCTGCTGCGTCGGGTGATGGACGCGATCCCGCTGGCGCGGCGGCTGGCGCCGGACCTGCGCTTCCTCGTGGTCACCGGCCCGCGGATCGACCCGGCAGCACTGCCGCGACGGCGAGGCGCCCGGGTCCGCGGCTACCTGCCCGACCTCACCGCTCATCTCGCCGCGTGCGACGTCGCGGTCGTGCAGGGCGGGCTGACCACCTGCATGGAGCTGACCGCGCTGCGCAAGCCCTTCCTCTACCTGCCGCTGCGGCACCACTTCGAGCAGAGCTTCCACGTGCGGCGCCGGCTCGAGCAGTACCGCGCCGGCACCTGCCTCGACTACGCCGCCGCCCTGGACCCCGACGGCCTGGCGGAGGCGATCGTCAAGGAGCTCGGCCGCGACGTGGACTACCGGGCCGTCGAGACCGACGGGGCGGCGCGGGCCGCTCGAATGCTGGCCGACCTGCTGTGACGTCGGCTCTCGTGCCGGCCGTCGGCTTCGGCGGTCGGCTTCGGCCGTCGGTTTCGGGGGTCTCGGCGGTCGCGGTTCATCAAGGGATGTAGGTCAAGCCGCGGTTCCCGCGACGAGCCCGGCAAGGGAAGCGCGACTTCGCCTTCATCCCTTGATGAACCGCCGCCACCGGCACCCGCACCACCCGACAGGCGCGGGCGCGGCCGTCAGCTGGCGGGAGGGCCGACCAGCAGCGCGAGGCCGGTGAGGGCGGCGACGGCGACCACGCCGGTGGCGGCACCGCGGACCGGGTTGCGCAGCAGCCAGGCGACCGGCCGGTCGAGGCCCCGCTGCGGCGACGAGGTCGTGAGGCGCCAGGTGTCGGCGAGGGCACCGCGCCGCTCGGCGTACCGGTCGAAAAGCACGGTGAAGAACGGCGGGACCGCGGCGGCGAGGCCGAGCAGGGCCCGGCCGGCCGACCAGCGCTGGTCGACCGCCACGAGCACGGTGGTCAGGCAGTAGGCGACGAAGACGACGCCGTGGACCATGCCGAAGACCCGGACGCCGAGCTCGGTGGTCTCGGTGACGTACTTGAGGAACATCCCGAGGAGCAGCAGCGCCCACGTGATCGCCTCGGCGATCGCGACGCGACGGAAGAGAAGGGTGGGATTCATGCGAAGGTCCGCTCTGCGAGGCCGGTGAAGAAACCGAGGCCGTCGGTCCCGGAGCCGGTGAGGCTCTCGACGGCGTGCTCGGGGTGGGGCATCAGGCCGACCACGTTGCCGCGGTCGTTGGAGATGCCGGCGATGTCGCGCACCGAGCCGTTGGGGTTGGCGTCGAGGTAGCGCGCCACGACCCGGCCCTCCCCCTCGAGCCGGTCGAGGGTGTCGGCGTCGGCCACGAAGCCGCCCTCGCCGTTCTTGAGGACGATGGTGACTTCGGCGCCCTCGTCGTACGACGAGGTCCACGGCGTGCGGTTGTTGTCGATGCGCAGCCGCTGGTCGCGGCACACGAACTTGCGGTGGTCGTTGCGGATCAGCGCACCCGGGAGCAGGTGGGACTCGCACAGGATCTGGAAGCCGTTGCAGATGCCGAGGACCGGCATGCCCTTGCCCGCGGCGGCGACCACCTCGGCCATCACCGGCGAGAAGCGGGAGATCGCGCCGCACCGCAGGTAGTCGCCGTACGAGAACCCGCCCGGCAGGACGACGGCGTCCACGCCGCGCAGGTCGTGGTCGCCGTGCCAGAGCGGGACGGCCTCGTTGCCGCCGAGGACGACCGCGCGCTGCGCGTCGACATCGTCCAGCGACCCCGGGAAGGTGACGACCCCGACCCTCACGCCGACACCTCGTCGGCGAGGGCCTCGACGCGGACGGTGTAGTTCTCGATCACGGGGTTGGACAGCAGTGTCTCCGCCATCTTGTCGACCTCGGCGAGGACGGCGTCGGTGACCTCGCCCTCGACGGTCAGCTCGAACCGCTTGCCCTGACGCACGTCGGTGACGCCCGAGAAGCCCAGCCGCGGCAGGGCTCCGTGCACCGCCTTGCCCTGGGGGTCGAGGATCTCCGGCTTGGGCATGACGTCGACGACTACGCGAGGCACGCGCTCATTCTAGAAGGGTGCGGCAGACTGGGCGGCATGAGCCTGCCCACAGGATTCCCGGGAACCAACCCGCTGCGCCTGGAGTTCCCGCAGTCGCTGGCCGTGTACGACGACTACGCCGCCGCCCAGAAGACCGTCGACTTCCTCTCCGACAGCAAGTTCCCCGTCGAGCACCTGATGATCGTCGGCACCGACCTCAAGCGGGTCGAACGCATCACCGGCCGACTCACCACCGGCCGGGTCGCCCTCGGCGGGGTGCTCTCCGGCCTGTGGCTGGGACTCTTCGTCGGGCTGATCTTCTCGTTCTTCGTCGACGAGGACATCCTCGCGATGATCCTCTCCACGGTGCTGCTGGGAGCCGTCTTCGGCGTCGTCTGGGCCCTGCTCGGCTACGCGCTCACCCGCGGCCGGCGCGACTTCTCCTCGGTCACCCAGGTCGTCGCGACCCGCTACGAGGTGCTCGTCGAGCACAAGGTGGCCGCGCAGGCACGCGAGCTGCTCGCCGGGCTGCCCGGCGCGCTGCCCAACCCGTTCGAGTGACTCCCGCCGCCGCCCGCCCCGCCGCGGGTTTACCCGGTCCGCGCGACTGGGAATGAGGTCCGCGACCACAGGAGCATCCGACTCGGGGGCCGCGATGACCGAGATCGTCCCGCAGGACATCCGTGCAGCTGCAGACAAGATGGAGGCCGCCGTCACCGCGGTGGACGCCAACATCCCGACCGGGGTGAGCGCCGTGAGCACGGCCCTCCCCGGCAGCCAGAGCGCGGGGGCGGCGACGTCGCTGTCCGAGACCTGGCGCACGGCGTACCGCACCTGGGTCACCGACGGCACCGCCCACGTGGCGTCGCTGCGCCGGCACGCCGACGACTGGGTCGAGACCGACCTCGCGCAGGCGGCGCGCATGGAGCGGCTCGCGCGAGAGGGGATGTGATGGTCACCATCGACCAGCTCAAGCAGTGGGACGCCGACCGGCTCGGCGTCGTCGCCGACGAGCTGCACACCCGCCGCGGCTCGCTCACCGACCTCGCCGACGAGGTCGACGCCGGGCGTCCGCCCGCGTCCTGGGTCGGCGGCGCCTCGGTGTACGCCGAGCAGGACCACGACCAGCTCGCCAACCGGCTGACCGACCAGGTCGCCGAGCTCAACCTGGTCATCTCCGCGCTCGACACCGCGAGCGGCCAGGTCCGCAGCGCCCGCACCACCCTCGACGACGCCCTCTCCCGGGCGAGCAGCAACGGGTTCACCGTGAGCTCGAGCGGCACCGTCACCAGCGACCGGACCTTCACCGACGAGGACGAGCAGGCCGACGCCCAGCGGATCGCCGACGAGATCGCCCAGGCCATCACCGACGCCCTCGCCGACGCCGCCGAGGCCGACAGCGCGCTGGCCGCGTCGCTCCGGTCGGCCCGCACCAGCGACGTCGACGCGGGCGGCGGTCTCGATGACCAGGCGCTGCCCGACGCGCTGCGCGGGCTGACCACCGAGGAGCAGGTCGACTACCTCCTCGACCACCCCGATCTCGCGGACATCCTGGTGCCGAGCCTCCCCGAGCCGCTCAAGCACGAGCTGGGCCAGGGCCTGTCCGACCTGCTCGACAGCGAGGTCAACGACGACGACTTCGACCTCGACGACGAGACCGTCGACCGGCTGTCGACGCTCCTGGACTCCTACGGCGGCGACCCGGAGATCGCGTCGTCGCTCTACGAGGACCTCGGCGCCGACGGCACCGTCGCCACCCTCGGCAGCATCGAGAGCTACCTGCGCCTCGGCGGCACCGACCCCGACAAGGTGGCCGACCTGGCGGCCGACATCCGGCGTACCCTCGGCACCGCCGGTGACGACCCGTCCTTCGACGACCACGGCTTCGGCCAGGATCTGGTCCGCCACGCGACCTGGCAGCTCACCGACGAGCAGCGCGACGCGTTCCAGGACCGCTACCCCCACTACAGCGGCAGCGGCGCCTCGATCCTGACCTACCTGATGCAGGACCATGGTCTCGACGGCGACCTGGTGCGCGGGGTGGCCGAGCAGCTCGACGAGTTCGAGCGCTCCGGCAACGACCTGGGCGCGGAGTACTGGTACGGCCACAACGGCCACAGCCCGCTGACCGCCGACGGCGAGTACGACGGCTGGTACGACGACCCGATGGCGGCGGCCCTGGGCAACCTCGGGTCGCACCCGGAGGACGGCTACCAGTTCCTCACCGACGACCCCGAGCGGCAGGACTACTACTTCCACGACCGCAGCTGGGAGGCCGACGGGTTCGAGGGCATCACCCAGCTGGCCGAGGGCATCGGCACCGACGAGGACCTGATCGCGAACCAGCCCGAGGGCACCGCCGAGCTCGTCTCGCGCTTCTTCCACGGCATCGCCGGCAACGAGTCCTTCAGCGTCGACAACGCCGAAGCCGGCTCGCCGCACCTCGCCGAGCTGATGAAGCACTACACGCCCGCGATGGACGCCGCGCTGCGAGCCCCGGGCGAGGGTGAGCCGGGCGCGGTCCCCTTCGAGGACGCGTTCCTGGGCACCGCCGACCACTACCCGCGGCTGTTCTCGGGCGACCTCGAGGAGCTGATGCAGGTCGCGGTCAGCACCGACGACGGCGCCACCAGCATCGCCGAGGGCATCGGCGCCTTCCAGCAGCAGCAGATCAACGGCGCGGCCGTCCAGATGGCCGACGACCCCGACGACTACCGGCTCGGCAACCAGCTGCGCGACGGGCTGGAGCGCTCGGCGAACCTGCAGGGCTTCGCCGAGTGGGCCGTCGGCTCCGTCGAGATCGGCGACGCCCAGGAGCACGACGCCCGCGTCCAGGCGTTCTCCGACCTCGTCGGCGAGGCGGCCGGCCTGGTGCCGCTGCCCGGAGCCGACGTCGTCGGTGAGCTCGGCAGCCGGGCCCTCGACGCCGCGTGGGGCCAGGGCGTCGACCTCGGGACGGGTGCCCTCGACGACGCGATGTCGCAGACGGACGAGGCGACCCGCGAGGCCGAGACGCGCGCGTCGTACGGCGTCACCCAGGCGAAGCTCGGCACCTTCCACGCGCTGGCCGAGGCCGGCGTGATCCCCGAGTCCGAGATCCCGGAGACCTGGCGCGACGACAACGGGCGGCTCGTCGACATCGAGGACATCCCGGCCGAGGACCGCTCGGCGTACGCCCAGAGCGCGATGTCGGTGGCGTCGGGCTACGTCACCAACATGGACCTGGAGACGTCCTACAAGGACGCCTTCCTGGACTACTACGGCGACACCAGTGACTGACCGTGGTCGCGCCGTCCTGGTGGGGCTCGTGGCCGCGGTGGCGCTCGTCGGCTGCTCCGGGGACGAGGACCCGTCGCTGCTGACCGACGACGACCTGCCCGCGATCGAGTCGACCACGACCTTCGGCAGCGGTCAGCCGACGGCGACCACCTGCTCGGAGCTGACCACCCGGATCCCGTCGATCGGCACCCCGGACGCCGACGGGCCCCAGCCGCTCACGAAGTCCTACACGCTGGAGTCCGGCGACGTCGTCACCGCCTCGCTCTTCGTGCCCGCGCAGCGCTACGGCGATGCCGACGGCGCCCTCGCCGCCGTCGAGGAGGCGGTGGCCGCCTGCGTCGAGAAGGGCGACGTCACGGCCCTGTCTGACTCCGACGGCCTTCCCGAGGGCGCGGTCGGCTTCAGCGGCAGCACGACCGGCGAGGACGTCGCCGTCCAGGCCCTCGCGCCCACCGGCGACGACCGCATCGTCTCGGTGACGGTCACCCACACCGGCGGCGGCGAGCCCGCGGTCGAGATCGCCGAGGTGCTCTCGGCGGCCCTGGCGAACGCCTCCGACATCGGCCGCGACGAGTCCTGATCAGCTGAGCTCGCGCTTGAGGATCTTGCCGGTCGACGTCATCGGCAGGGCGTCGACGAACTCGACGATGCGGGGGTACTTGTACGCCGCCATCTGCTCCTTGCCCCACGCCACCAGCTCGTCCTCGGTGGCCTGGGCGCCCGGCGCCCTGATCACGACAGCCTTGATCTCCTCGCCGTGGCTGTCGTGCGGCACGCCGATCACCGCGGCCAGCGACACGGCGGGGTGGGTCATCAGGACCTCCTCGATCTCGCGCGGGTACACGTTGTAGCCGCCGCGGATGATCATGTCCTTGGAGCGGTCGACGATGTAGTACCAGCCGTCCTCGTCGCGGCGGGCGAGGTCGCCGGAGCGGAACCAGCCGTCGGCGATGGCCTCGGCGGTGGCCTCGGGGCGGTTGTAGTAGCCCTTCATGATGTTGTGGCCCTTGATCGCGATCTCGCCGATCTCGTCCGCGCCCTCGACGTCCGTCCACGCGCCGCGGGTCGACGCCGGGTCGATGAGCTTCATCTCGACACCGGGGATCGGCACGCCGATCGAGCCGACGCGCACGGGCTCGCCGTACGACGAGAACGACGCGACGGGGCTGGTCTCCGAGAGCCCGTAGCCCTCGAGGATCGTGACGCCGAAGCGCTTCTCGAACTCCTTGTGCACCTCGACGGGCAGCGCCGAGCCACCGGCGACGGCGACCCGCAGGTTGCTCGCGACCTCGGTGACGTCGAGCCCGTCGGCCTGGGCGTCCTCGAGCGCGCCGAGCAGGCCCCAGTACATCGTCGGCACCCCGGCGAAGAACGTGATGCGCTCCTGCTTCATCAGGTCGAGCGCCGCCCGCGGCTCGAAGCGCGGCAGCATGACGATGGTCGCGCCGTAGGCGAACGGGCCGTTCTGGCAGGTGGTCTGGCCGAAGGAGTGGAAGAGCGGCAGCACGCAGAGGTAGGTGTCCGGGTTGTCGGCGCTCGCGCCGAAGAGCGCCTCGCCCGACCGCGCGTTGTCGCGCATGTTGCGGTGGCGCAGCTCCGCACCCTTGGGCTGGCCGGTGGTGCCGGAGGTGTAGAGGATGACGGCGGTGTCGTCCTCGTCGGTGCCGACGGTCTCGAACTCGGCGGCCTGGCCGCCCATCGCCTGCGCCATCGTCTCCACCGGGTCGTCGGGAGTCCCGTCGATCGGCGAGGGAGCCGCGAGGTCGGCGGTGATCACGAAGAAGTGCTCGCAGCCGTCGACCTGCTGGAAGCCGGCGTACCCCTCCTCGCCCATCGGCAGCTCGGGCGTGCCCTCGAAGCAGAAGTAGGCCTTCGCGTCGGAGTCGCCCAGGTGGTAGGCGACCTCGCGGCCCTTGAGCAGCACGTTGAGCGGCACCACGGTCGCGCCCGCCTTGAGGATGCCGTAGTAGACGATCGTGAAGTACGGCAGGTTCGGACACGTCAGCGCGACCTTGTCACCGGGCCGGATGCCGCGCGAGACGAGCAGGTTGGCGACCATGTTCGCGAACGTGTCGACCTCCGCGTACGACAGCCGCCTGTCGCCGAAGACGATCGCGGTGCGGTCGGGGAAGGCCTTCGTGCTGTCCTCGAGCAGGCTCGCGAGGTTGTACGTCGTCATGCGGTCAACCTACTCACCGGTCGCGACGGTCTACCAGCGCTGGCCGGTCAGCAGCTCGTAGGCCTCGACGTACCGGCTCCGGGTGCGCTCCACGACCTCGGGCGGCAGCGGCGGCGGTGCCGCGCCGGACGCGCGGTCCCAGCCCGACTCCGGGGAGAGCGCCCAGTTGCGCACGATCTGCTTGTCGTACGACGGCTGCGTGCGGCCGGGCTGCCACTCGGCGGCGGGCCAGAAGCGCGACGAGTCGGGCGTGAGCACCTCGTCGGCCAGCACGGTCGTGCCGTCGGGCCGGGCGCCGAACTCGAGCTTGGTGTCGGCCAGGATGATGCCGCGCTCGCGGGCGACCTGCTCCGCGCGGCCGTAGACCGCGAGCGTGAGGTCGCGCAGCTCCTCGGCGCGCTCGGCCCCGATGGTGGCCGCGACCGCGTCGTACGAGACGTTCTCGTCGTGCTCGCCGAGCTCGGCCTTCGTGGCGGGCGTGAAGATCGGCGCGGGCAGCCGGCTGCCGTCGTCGAGCCCGGCCGGCAGCGCGAGGCCGCACACGCGGTGCTCGGGGCCCGTCGCCCGGTAGTCGACGAGGCCGGAGCCGGTCAGGTAGCCGCGGGCGACGCACTCGACGGGGTGCATCGCGAGCCGCTCGCAGACCACCGCGCGACCCAGCACCGGCGCGGGGACGTCGGTGGAGAGGACGTGGTTGGGCACCAGGTCGGCGAGCTGGTCGAACCACCACAGCGACATCCGGGTCAGGATCTCGCCCTTGTCGGGGATGGTCGTGTCGAGCACGAAGTCGAAGATCGAGATGCGGTCGCTGGCGACCATGAGCAGCTCGCCACCGGGCAACTCGTAGAGGTCGCGCACCTTGCCCGAGTGGACGTGGGTGGCGCCGTCGACCTCGGGCGCCGTCGGGATGTTGAGGTCGGCCACGTCCCCAACTCTAGGGGCCGGATCCGCTCGCCCGAGCCGCGGCTGGCAGAGTGAGGCCATGCCGGAGCCTGCAGCCGACTTCCACGCCCGCGTCCTGGCCGCCGCCGTCGACGGGCGCCTGCCCGCACCCGCCATGAGCCAGTGGGACATCTTCCCCTGGGAGGCGGTCGACGGTGCCGTCGTACCCAAGGTGCTGGACGCTCCCGGCGCCGAGGCACCGCGCGCCGGTGAGGAGGGCGGCAGGTCCTGCCCGGCGTGCGCCGGCTTCACCGCCGACCGGCTGGTCTGGGAGGACGAGCACTGGCAGCTCACGGTCGAGCCGAGGCCCTCCGGCCTGCCGCTGGTGCTGACGCTCTGGAGCCGCGAGCACCTCGACACCGGCGACCTCGACGACGACCAGGCCGGGGAGTTCGGGCGGATCGCCAACCGCCTCGTCCGCATCGTCCAGGGGCTGCCGCACGTCGGTCGCGTGCACGTCAACCGCTGGGGCGACGGGTGCTCCCACTTCCACGTCTGGTTCGTGGCGCGACCGGAGGGCTTCGCGCAGATCAAGGGCTCGTACGCCGTCGAGTGGGACGACATCCTGCCGCCGGTCGACGAGGACGTGTGGCGCGCCGACCTGCACACCGTCGCGACGAAGCTCGCCAACTGGGGCGGGCACGCTCGGGCCTGAGGTTGAGTCGTCGGCATGGCTCGCGGGTCGACGTCCGCGGGCCGGCGCGCGGGCACTTCACGGCTCGTCCGCGTCGCCGCGCCGTCTGACTAGGAGCGCACCTCGAACGATCGGGCGCCCGTCGGCGTCGCGGGGGTGACGTCGACGCGGTCGACCGATGCCGCGGGCGGGCCCTGGCGCAGCCAGTCGAGCATGGCCTCCACGGTCTCGGGATCCCCCTCGAGGTGTGCCGCGACCGAGCCGCCGGGCTCGTTGCGCACCCAGCCCGCCACGCCGAGCCCGCGCGCGGTCCGCTCGGCGTGGTAGCGGAAGGACACTCCCTGCACCCGGCCGGTCACGACGACGTCGACGACGCGACGAGCGCTGGCTGGCATGGCCCCATTGTTGACGATGGCGACCCGTCGGGGGCGCCGGCACACTGGGGCATGACCTTCCTGGGCGAGCCACCGACGACGCCACGGGTGCGTGCCCTGTACGACGGCGACGTCGACTCCCGCGGCTACGTGATGGACCTGAGCCGGGCGTGGGCGCACCACCCCGAGGCGCACGACGCGCTCTTCGGGCTGATCGCCGCGGTCGCGGTCGAGGGTGGGCTGTCGATGCGCGAGCGCGCGATCCTCGTCGCGGCGTGCGCGTCCACGCTCGGCGACTCCTACTGCTCGCTCGCCTGGGGCACGCGGCTCGCCGAGGAGTCCGACCCCGCGATCGCCGCGGCCGTGCTCACCGGGTCCGACGACGGCCTCGACGACGCGGAGCGGGCGATGGCTCGCTGGGCCCGGCAGGTCGCCCGCGACCCGAACGCGACGACGCGGGCGGACGTCGACGCGCTGCGTGAGGCGGGACTCGACGATGGACGGGTCTTCGCGGTCACGACCTTCGTCGCGCTCCGGCTGGCGTTCTCCATCGTGAACGACGCGCTCGGCGCCGTGCCCGACGAGGAGCTCCGGGCCGGGGCGCCGCCCGAGGTGCGCGACGCCGTGACCTGGGGCCGTCAGCGGTCGCAGCCCAGCCCGCCCGCGTAGCCCTCGGGGACCTTGCCGGCGACGACCTGGTCGGCGTACTCCCAGATCACCTCGGGGTAGTCACCCCGCGCGTTCATGTCGTCGAGCACCGGCCAGTCCTGCGCCGAGGTGAGGACTCCCGCGGCGCGCTGCGCCCGCCGTTCGTCTCCGGCGCGCGTCGCGTCGGCGTACTCGTCGAGCCAGGCGCAGGCGACCGCTCCCGCGACCTCGGCGCCGAGCTGGTAGTCGTCGCTCTGGTCGGAGTCGATCGACGACCTGGCGACACCGGCGGGCAGCAGCGGGTGGGCGACGTCGGCGATGCCGTCCAGGATCTCGTCGATCGTGGCGCTCCGCTCGGAGCCGGTCACGAAGGAGCCGGGCAGGAGCGCGTCGAACTCGGCCTGGTCGACGAACCGCAGGCTGGTCAGGAGCGCGCGGTACCCGGCCTCGTCCATCCCGGACCCCCGGAGCTCGAACCACCGGCCGCCCTCGACCTCGCGGATCGCGGTGTGGTCGGTCGCGCTGTAGGCCCACATCTGCGCACCCAGCTCGAGCACGGTGACGGGCTCGCCGTCCGCCGGGGGTTCGACGACGTGGCGCCGGTCCTCGACGTAGGAGTCGTACTGGTCGGCGGGGTACCAGGAGACGTCGAAGCGATCCCGGCCCTTCTCGTAGGTCATCTCGCCGCTCTGCCCGTCGGCGTACGCGGCGGCGACCACCCATCCGGGCGCGTCGAGGACGACGCGGTCGCGCACGTCCGCGCCGGTCGGCTGGGACGCGACCCCGGAGTCCGCGCCGTCGCCGCCGGACCCGCCCGTCGCCCACCAGGCGGAGCCGACGGCCAGCGCAGCGACCACGGAGGCGGCCGCGACCGGGACGAGCCACGTCGTACGGCGGCGAGGGCGCTCGGCGCGGATCGGGCGGTCGTCGAGGGTGGGAGTGCGCATGATCTCCTCCAGGAGGTCGGCCCGCCCGTGGTGGAGCGGCAGGTCCGCGAGGGCCTCGTCGGTGATCTTCGGGTTCACGGCTGCTCCTTCCTGGCGAGCTGGGGGTGTCTGGAGGGGTGATGTCCGGGCGGTTCGGGATCGTTGCCGAGCAGATCCCGCAGCCGGGCGCGGGCGCGGGAGAGCCGGGGGCGGACGACGACGGTCGTGAGCCCGAGCACCTCTGCGATCTCACGCGGCTCGAGTCCCTCCCACAGGTGCAGCTCGAGCACCTCCTGGTCGCGGGCGCTCAGCCGCTGCATCGCGGCGGTGACGTCGGCCCGCTGCACGACCTCGTCGCTGACGTCGGGCAGCGCGGCGGCCAGCTCCCGGCGCAGCCGCTGGCCGAGGTGGGTCCGCCGGCGGTCACCGCGACGGTGGTTGGCCAGCACCCGCCGCGCCACGCCGTACAGCCAGGGCCGGGTCTCGACGCCGGCGGGCACGTGCGCCAGCCGGCGCCAGGCGACCAGGAACGTGTCCGCCGTGACGTCGGCCGCGTCCTCGGTCCGGTCGGTGCGCCGCACGGCGAACCCCAGGACGGCGTCGAAGTGCTCGGCGTACAGGCGGCGGAAGGACTCGTCGCGGCCGTCGCTCATGACTCGTTCATGTCCGGCACCGGCCCGGGCGTTGCAGGCGACTTCCCTAGAGGATCGCGCCGGGGGCGTACGCCGCGGCCTCGGAGTGCTGGTCGGTGACGTCGGCGACCCGGCGCACGACGTGCTGGACCTGGTCGACGGCCGCGCCGGTGAACGTGATCGGTTCGGCGACCAGGGTCGCGAGCTGGTCGGCGGTCAGGCCCAGCCTGTCGTCGGCGGCCAGGCGCGCGAACACGTCGTTGTCGGGCTGGCCCTGGCGCATGTCGAGCGCCGTGCCGACCGCGGCCTCCTTGATCGCCTCGTGGGCGGCCTCGCGGCCGACGCCGTTGCGGACGGCGGCCATCAGCACCTTGGTCGTCGCGAGGAACGGGAGGTAGCGGTCGAGCTCCCGCTGGATCACCGCCGGGAACGCACCGAACTCGTCGAGGATCGTCAGGAACGTCTCGAAGAGCCCGTCGGCGGCGAAGAACGCGTCGGGCAGCGCGACCCGGCGTACGACGGAGTCGGAGACGTCGCCCTCGTTCCACTGGTCGCCCGCGAGCTCGCTGACCATCGAGAGGTGGCCGCGGAGCACGACGGAGAGGCCGTTGACGCGCTCGGCGGAGCGGCTGTTCATCTTGTGGGGCATCGCCGAGGAGCCGACCTGGCCCTCCCGGAAGCCCTCGGTCACCAGCTCGTTGCCGGCCATCAGCCGGACCGTGGTCGCGAGGTTGGAGGGGCCGGAGACCAGCTGCACCAGGGCGCTGACGACGTCGAGGTCGAGGCTGCGGGGGTAGACCTGGCCGACGCTGGTCAGCACCCGCTCGAAGCCGAGGTGGTGGGCGACGCGCTCCTCGAGCCGCTGCAGCTTCGAGGCGTCGCCGTCGAGGAGGTCGAGCATGTCCTGCGCCGTGCCCATCGGGCCCTTGATGCCGCGCAGCGGGTAGCGCGCCAGCAGCTCCTCGACCCGCTCGAGCGCGATCAGCATCTCGTCGGCGATCGTCGCGAACCGCTTGCCGAGCGTGGTCGCCTGCGCCGCGACGTTGTGGCTGCGACCGGCCATCACCGTGGCCTCGTGCTCGGCGGCCAGCCGCGCGAGCCTGGCCAGCGCGGCGACGGCCCGGTCGCGCACCAGGGAGAGGCTCTGGCGGACCTGGAGCTGCTCGACGTTCTCGGTCAGGTCGCGGCTGGTCATGCCCTTGTGGATGTGCTCGTGCCCGGCCAGCGCGGAGAACTCCTCGATGCGCGCCTTCACGTCGTGTCGCGTGACGCGCTCGCGCGCGGCGATCGACTCGAGGTCCACCTTCTCGACGACCTCGCGATAGGCCTCGACGACGCCGTCGGGCACGTCGATGCCGAGGTCGCGCTGCGCCTCCAGCACCGCGATCCACAGCTGCCGCTCGAGCACGATCTTGTGCTCCGGTGACCAGATCCGCGCGAGCTCGGCGGAGGCGTAGCGGGCTGCCAGGACGTTGGGCACAGTCACGTGCCTCATCCTCCCACGACGGTTGAGTCGGGACTTCTGACGGTTGAATCGGGAGTAAAGTCCGGGCTCAACCGTCAGAAGTCCCGATTCAACGGACGGAGGCGCCCTCGACGACGCCGAGGGGCTCGGCGGCGATGTCGCCGCGGCGCTGGAGGCCGTCGAAGGAGATCAGGTCGGCGGCGGCGTACGCGCGGGCGCGGGCGTCGGCGACGTCGCGGCCGAGCGCGCGTACGGCGAGCACGCGGCCACCGGCCGTGACCAGGTCGTCGCCCGAGAGCGCGGTGCCGGCATGGATCACGTCGACGTCGGGCCCTCGGCCGGCGGCGTCGGCGCCCGTGATGACGTCGCCCTTCGACGACGACTCGGGGTAGCCGGCGGAGGCCAACACCACGGTGACCGCGGCGGCGTCGCGGAAGGCGGGCGGCGGCACGTCGGCGAGGCGGCCGCCGGCGGCCGCGGCGAGGAGCGCGCCGAGCGGCGACTCGAGCACGGCGAGCACCGGCTGGATGTCGGGGTCGCCGAAGCGGACGTTGAACTCGATGACCCGCGGACCCGACTCGGTGAGCGCGAGCCCGACGTAGAGGCACCCGACGAACGGCGCGCCGCGACGCGACATCTCGGCGAGGGTGGGCCGGACGACCCGGTCGAGCACGACCGAGGCGAGGTCGGGCTGCGCCCACGCGAGCGGGGTGTAGGAGCCCATGCCGCCGGTGTTCGGACCGCGGCCACCGTCGAAGATCCGCTTGAAGTCCTGGGCCGGCTGGAGCGCGTACGCCGTGGCGCCGTCGCAGATCGCGAAGAGCGAGACCTCGGGACCGTCGAGGAACTCCTCGACCACGACGCGCCCGCTCCCCCGTGATGTGCAGAGCCCCGCATGGGCGAGCGCCTCCGCACGTTCACGGGTCACCACGACGCCCTTGCCCGCCGCGAGGGCGTCGTCCTTGACGACGTACGGCGCGCCGAA
This sequence comes from Nocardioides sp. YIM 152315, assembly GCF_029210375.1. Taxonomy (GTDB): domain Bacteria; phylum Actinomycetota; class Actinomycetes; order Propionibacteriales; family Nocardioidaceae; genus Nocardioides. Next base: position 339,913 of record NZ_JARGER010000038.1, read on the forward strand.
CGCGTCCAGCGCGGCCTCGACCTCGGCCTCGGACTCGCAGGTGCGCGCACGAGCGGTCGGGACGCCGGCCGCCTCCATCACGTCCTTGGAGAACGCCTTCGACCCCTCGAGCCGAGCCGCGGCCCCGGACGGGCCGAAGACCGCGATGCCCCGCTCGCGCACGGCGTCGGCGACGCCGGCGACCAGTGGCGCCTCGGGGCCGACGACCACGAGGTCGACGCCGAGCGACTCGGCGAGGTCGGCGACGGACCCACCGGACATCGGGTCGACCTCGTGCAGGCTCGCGACGGCGGCGATGCCGGGGTTGCCCGGCGCGGCGTGCACCTCGCTGACGCCCGGGTCGCGCGAGAGGGCCAGCGCGAGAGCGTGCTCACGTCCGCCGGTGCCGATCACCAGTGTCTTCACGGGCGTCCACCCTAAGGCGTCGTCGCAGCACGTTCTTCTGGATCTTGCCGGTCGAGGTCTTCGGCAGCTCGACGAGCTCGATGCGCCGGGGCACCTTGAACCCGGCGATCCGCTCGCGCAGGAACGCCCGCAGCTCGTCGACGTCGACGTCCGCACCCTCGCGCAGCGTGACGAACGCGACCGGCACCTCGCCCCACTTCTCGTCGGGGGCGCCGACCACCGCGCACTCCAGCACCGCGGGGTGCTCGTCGAGGGCGCGCTCGACCTCGACCGAGGCGACGTTCTCGCCGCCCGAGATGATCACGTCCTTGCGCCGGTCGCGGATCTCGACGTACCCGTCCGGGTGCCGGACCGCGAGGTCGCCGGTGAGGAAGCAGCCGCTGCGGGTGACGGCGGCCGTCGCCTCGTCGTCGCGGTAGTAGCCGAGCATCACGTCGTTGCCGCGGGCGGCGAGCTCGCCGATCGTCTCGCCGTCGGCGGGTACGTCGTGGCCGTCGGCGTCGAGCACGCGCAGCGGCCGGGCGACGATGTTGCCGATGCCCTGGCGGGCGCGCAGCCGGTCGCGCTCGTCGGTGTCGAGGTCGTCCCACTCGGGCTGCCACTCGTTGATGGCGATCGGCCCGAACGTCTCGGTCAGCCCGTAGAGATGGGTGACGTCGAGGCCGAGCGGACCGAGCCGGCCGATCAGCGCCGGCGACGGTGGTGCGCCGCCGACGTCGACGTGCACGCGCTGCGCCAGCGGCCCGGCCGCGGAGTCGGCCGCGGGGTCGGTCGCGATCATCGCGAGCACGGTCGGCGCGCCGCTGAAGTGCGTGACGCCCTCCTCGCGCAGCAGCCGCCAGATCTCGCCGGCCTCGACGGCGCGCAGGCACAGGTGGGTGCCACCGGCGGCGGTGACGGCCCACGTGAAGCACCAGCCGTTGCAGTGGAACATCGGCAGCGTCCACAGGTAGCGCGCTCCGGGACCGAGCCGCGCGTGGTAGGCCATCGCGACCGCCTGGAGGTAGGCGCCGCGGTGGTGGTACATCACGCCCTTCGGGCGTCCGGTCGTGCCCGACGTGTAGTTGAGGGCGATCAGGTCGCGCTCGTCCACGTCCGCACGGTCGACCGGGTCGGCCGGCGCGGCGTCGAGCCACGCGTCGTACTCCTCCTCGACCACGAGGTCGATCCCGAGCCCGTCGGCCAGCGCCCGTGCCTGCTCGGCGAGCTCTCGGGTGGCGACGAGCAGCCGGGCGCCGGAGTGCTCGACCACGTAGCGCATCTCGTCGTGGCTGAGCCGGATGTTCACCGAGACCAGCACGGCTCCCCGGGCCGGTACGCCGTGGTGCAGCTCGAGCATCACGTGGCTGTTGGCGCACAACGCCGCCACCCGGTCGCCGGGCTCCACGCCCGCGGCGGCGAGCGCGCTGACGAGACGGGCGCAGCGGTCGGCGAGCTCGGCGTAGGTCAGCCGCAGGTCACCGTCGACGACGGCGAGGCGCTCGGCGAACACCGCGGCCGAGCGGTCCAGGAACGAGGCGGGAGTGAGCGGCGCGAAGGTGAAGGCGCTCATGCGCGGCTCAGATCAGCTCGTGCCGCACCACGGTCGCGGCGCGCGACGGGCCGACGCCGACCGCCGAGATGCGGGCGCCGGACATCGCCTCGACCGCCTCGACGTAGCGCTGCGCGTTGGCCGGCAGGTCCTCGAAGGTGCGGGCGCCGGAGATGTCCTCCCACCAGCCGTCGAGGTGCTCGTAGATCGGGACGGCGTGGTGGAAGTCGCTCTGGTTGACCGGCATCTCGTCGTGGCGGGTGCCGTCGACGTCGTACGCGACGCAGACCGGCACCCGCTCGAGGCCGGTGAGCACGTCGAGCTTGGTGAGCACGAAGTCGGTGACGCCGTTGACGCGCGCGGCGTAGCGGGCGATGACCGCGTCGTACCAGCCGCAGCGGCGCGGTCGGCCGGTGGTGGTGCCGTACTCCGCGCCGACCTTGCGCAGGTGCTCGCCCGCGTCGTCGTGGAGCTCGGTCGGGAACGGGCCCTCGCCGACCCGCGTGGTGTAGGCCTTGACGATCCCGATGACCTGCCCGAGTCGCGTCGGCGGGATGCCGGAGCCCGTGCACGCGCCGCCGGAGGTCGCCGACGACGACGTCACGAACGGGTAGGTCCCGTGGTCGACGTCGAGCAGCGTCGCCTGGCCGGCCTCGAGGAGCACTGTCTCGCCGCGGTCGAGCGCCTGGTTGAGCAGCAGCCCGGTGTCGCAGACCATCGGCGCGAGCCGGTCGGCGAAGGCCAGCAGCTCGTCGACGGTCTCGTCGACGGTGGCCGGACGACGGTTGTAGATCTTGGTCAGCACCTGGGCCTTGAGGTCGAGGACGCCCTCGACCTTCTGCCGCAGGATCTTCTCGTCGAAGATGTCCTGGATCCGGATGCCGATCCGGTTCATCTTGTCGGCGTACGTCGGGCCGATGCCGCGCCCCGTCGTACCGATCCGGCGCGAGCCGAGGAACCGCTCGGTCACCTTGTCGAGGGTGCGGTTGTAGTCGGCGATGACGTGCGCGTTGGCGCTCACGCGCAGGCGACCGGTGTCGACGCCGCGGGCCTCGAGGTCCTCGAGCTCGTGGAAGAGCACGGCGAGGTCGACGACGACGCCGTTGCCGATGACCGGCGTGCAGCCCGGCGTGAGGATGCCGCTGGGCAGCAGGTGCAGTGCGTACTTCTCGTCGCCGACGACCACCGTGTGACCGGCGTTGTTGCCCCCGTTGAACTTCACGACGTAGTCGACGCGGCTGCCGAGGAGGTCGGTGGCCTTGCCCTTCCCCTCGTCGCCCCACTGGGCTCCGATGATGGCGATCGCCGGCATGCACTGCTCCCTCTGGGAATCCCTCTGGAAACGAAGCAGCTCCGGCACAAGTGCACCGGAGCTCTTGCGGCCACACGCTACCAAAGGGTGGTTTGGCGACCTGTGTCGTCGGCTAGGGTCCGCGGAGTGGACCCGCTGCTCGTGATCACGAACGCCGCGGCCGGCACCTCGGACGAGGAGCGACTGGCGGCGGCGCTCGCCGTGCTCCGCGAGAAGGCGTCGGTCGAGGTCGCCTCGACGAGCAACCCCGGCGAGCTCGACGGCGTGCTGCACCGGGCCGGGTCGCGCCGCATCGTCGTGGCGGGCGGCGACGGGAGCCTGCACGCCGTCGTCGCCGCGCTGCACCGGCGTCGCGAGCTCAAGGACGCCGTGCTCGGGCTGATCCCGCTCGGGACGGGCAACGACTTCGCCCGGGGCACCGACGTCCCGCTCGACCCGGAGGAGGCCGCGCGCGTGGTGCTCGACGGCACGCCGCGGCCCATGGACCTGGTGGTCGACGAGGTCGGCGAGGTCGTCGTCAACAGCGTGCACGTCGGCGCGGGCGCCGAGGCCAGCCGACGGGGCGCGGGCTGGAAGGAGCGGCTCGGCGCGGTCGGCGTCGGCCGCGTCAACCTCGGGAGGCTCGGCTACCCGATCGGCGCCGCGATGACCGCGATCGACCCGCCCACCGTGCGACTGCGCGTCGAGGTCGACGGCGAGCCGGTGTGCGACGTCGACGAACCGGTGCTGCAGGTGGCGGTCGGCAACGGCCCGTCGGTCGGCGGCGGCACCCACCTGACCCCCGAGGCCGACCCGCACGACGGCAGGCTGGACGTGATGGTCTCCCGCTCGACGGGCCCGTTGGCGCGCGTCCTGTACGGGCTGCGGCTCGGGTTCGCGACCCACCACCACCGCGACGACGTGACCTACCTGCGGGGCGAACGGGTCACGGTCGCCGGCGGCCCGTTCTGGTGCAGCGGGGACGGCGAGGTCTACGGACCGGAGCGGCAACGCTCGTGGCGCGTCGAGACCGCGGCGTACCACCTCCTGCTGCCCTGACGCCCGGGTGGTTTCGAGACGGGACTCCGTCCCTCCTCAACCACCGCGGCCCGGTTTCGGTGGTTGAGGACGGCGCGAAGCGCCTGTCTCGAAACCACCGTTGTTGATCGGGGGAAGACCTAGACCCAGCCCCGCCGGGCGGCCTCGACGCCGGCCTGGAAGCGGGAGTCGGCGCCGAGCTCGGTCATCAGCCCGGCAACCCGGCGCCGCACCGTGCGCAGGCTGATGCCGAGCTTGCGCGCGATCTGCTCGTCGTGCGCGCCGGCGGCGAGCTGCTCGAGCAGGAACCGGCGCAGGTCGACCAGTGGCTCGACGCCGCCGAGCGTCGGCACCGCGGCCCGGCCCCAGAGCTCGTCGAACCACGTCCGCAGTGCCTCGACCACGCCGCGCTGCTGCACGATCGACAGCGGCAGGTCGGCCAGGCCGAGCGGCTCCGGGACCACCGCGTGGGAGTCGCCGACGACGAGCAGCCGGGTCGGGAGCTCGGGCAGCACCCGGACCTGCTCGCCCGCACGCCGCCGCGCCGCCAGCACATCCGGGGCATCGTGCAGCGCCCGCACTGGGTAGATGGCCCGTGAGGCACGCCCGCCGGCGACCGCCTCGGCGACCAGGCCGATCATCCGGTCCTCACGCGGCCCTCGCCACTGGTCGGGCCGCAGCCAGGCCAGGTCGCCCTGGTTGTCGAGCACCATGCTCCGCACCCGCTCGAACGCGTCACCCCCGACCCAGACCTCGCCCCGGACCGGCTCGGTGCTCGCGTCGGCACTGATCGACAGCTGCTGCTCGACGGCCAGCACGTCGATCGCCTGGCCGACGCCGGCGAGGAGCCGCTGGGTGCGCCCGGCATGGGCGACCTGCGCCTCGACGGCGCCGCGCAGCGCCTCGACGGGCGTCAGCACCTGCAGCCGCGCGTCCACCAGCGCGACGATCCCCGCCTCGACGAGGAGCGCGACCTCCTCGAGCAGCTCCTCGGGACTGCGGAGCATGTCGGCGGCGACCCGGTCGAGCGTCCGACCGGACTGCGGTCGCAGTCGCTGGTAGAGCCGATCCAGCTCGGCCGGGTAGCCGAGCGCGGTCAGCAGCGTGCCGGATCCGCCCATGGTGGCATGTTAGTGCCAGCGGCCGCTTGGCGCGGCCTGGCACGGAGGTGTCAGTGCGAAGATGCCGCCAGGCGCCGCCACGCCGCACGACCCACGTCGGGGGATGAGGTCGTGCGCCGGTGCGCGCCGCAGGAGGTGCCGGGACCCCACTGGGCGGTGGTCCCGGCACTCCTGCGTTTCCGGCCGGACGCGACCGGTAGCGTGGGCCGCCCTACCCCCCGGCCCCACACGCAGGAGCACCACCGATGGCACGAGGCGCGCAGTCCGGCGAGCCGCACGACTGGGTCACCCGCGCCGCCGACGACGCGATCCGCCACGCCCGCGAGACCGGGGGCGGCGACCGGGTCATCACGTGCGCCTCCGGGGCCAGTCCGTCCGGCCCGATCCACCTGGGCAACCTGCGCGAGTTCATCACCCCGCACTTCGTCGCCGAGGAGATCCGCCGTCGCGGCACCGCGGTGCGCCACCTGCACAGCTGGGACGACTTCGACCGCTTCCGCAAGGTCCCCGCCGGGGTCGACCCGGCCTGGGCCGAGCACATCGGCCGCCCGCTCTCCGCCGTGCCCGACCCGTGGCAGTGCCACGAGTCGTGGGCCGAGCACTTCAAGGCGCCCCTGCGCGCCGCGCTCGCCGAGATGGGCATCGAGATGGAGGAGGTGTCGCAGACCGAGCAGTACCGGTCCGGCGCCTACACCGAGCAGGTCCTGCACGCGATCCGCCACCGCGACGTCATCGAGGAGGTGCTCGGCAAGCACCGCACCAAGAAGGCCGAGGCGGTCGAGGACTCCGTCGCCGACGAGGACGACGAGCCGACCGGCGACGGGTCGCTCGCCCGCTTCCCCTACAAGCCCTACTGCCGCCGGTGCGGGCGCGACACCGTCGAGGTGACGGCATACGACGACGAGACGACCGACCTCTCCTACACCTGCTCGTCGTGCGGCTTCGTCGGCGTGACCAACGTGGCGACCCAGCACGAGGGCAAGCTGGTGTGGAAGGTCGACTGGCCGATGCGCTGGGCCCACGAGGGCGTCGACTTCGAGCCCGGCGGCCTCGACCACTCGACACCCGGCTCGTCGTACACGGTCGGCAAGGAGCTGGTGAAGCGGGTCTTCGACTTCCGGGCCCCGTCGTACGTCGCCTACGCGTTCGTGGGCTTCGCGGGCGTGCAGAAGATGTCGTCGTCGGCCGGCGGCGTGCCCACCGCCGCCGACGCGCTGAAGATCCTCGAGGCCCCGATCCTGCGGTGGCTCTACGTGCGCCGCCAGCCGAAGCAGGCGTTCAACATCGACTTCGGTCCCGAGGTCGTGCGGCTGTACGACGAGTGGGACGCGCTCGGCCGCAAGGCCGACGACGGGTCGAAGCGCGACGCCCAGGTGCTGGCGTTCGAGCGGGCCTCGGCCACGGCCGCGGCCGGCAGGCTGCCGACTCCGCCGGTGGTCGTGCCCTTCCGGCTCCTCTCGTCGGTCGCCGACGTCACCGCGGGCAGCGCCGAGCTGATCAGCCGGATCGTCGGCGACGTCGGCCACGCGCACGACTCGGTCGACGACCTCCAGCCCCGGCTGGGCAGGGCGATGAGCTGGACGACCGAGTTCGTGCCGAGCGAGGACCGCACGACGGTCCGCGAGACACCCGACACTTTGCGGCTCGCGGAGCTGTCGGAGGACGAGGAGCTCTGGCTGCGCCAGCTGCTCGACCGACTGCCCGACCGGCTGGAGCTCGAGCAGACGACGGCGCTGATCTACGGCGTGCCCAAGCTCGCCCGGGGTCTCGGCCTCGAGGACGCACCGACCGACCAGGTCAAGCAGGACCAGAAGGACTTCTTCCGGCTCCTCTACAACCTGCTCGTCGACGCCGACCGCGGCCCGCGCCTGCCGACGCTCTTCCTCGCCCTCGGGCCTGCGAAGGTGCGGGCGCTGCTCACGCCGTGAGCAGCGCCGCCGGCAGCCCGAGCAGCGCCACGAGCACCGTGGCGCACCCCGCGAGGGCGAGCAGCGGCCGTCCGGTCCGCCGGAGCACGGCGGGCTCCAGGCTGCAGCCGAGGGCGAACATCGCCATGGCGAGCGCCGCCTCCTGCACCGCCGAGGCGACGTCGAGCACCGGCCCGGGAAGGACGTCCCGGACCAGACCGCACGCGACGAACCCGACCAGGAACACCGGCACGAGTCGCGGGCGGACCTCGGCAGCACGCCGAGACCGGTAGGAGATCGCGGCGAGCACGGGCGCGAGCATCAGCACCCGGCCGAGCTTGATCGCGACCGCGACCTGCAGCGCGACGCCGCCGATCAGGCCGCCTGCGACGACCACCTGGCCGACCTCGTGGACCGACGCGCCCGACCAGGCGCCGGCCGCGGTCGGCGGGAGGCCGAGCGCCATCGCGCCCAGCGGGAGCGCGAGCATGGCGACGCTCCCCCACACGACCACGAGCGAGACGACCGTGGCGACGTCCTCGTCCTTCGACCTCCGCACGCCGTCGACCGCGGCGACCGCCGCCGCACCGCAGATCGAGAAGCCGCAGGCGACGAGCAGCGCCCGCTCGGGAGGTACGCCGAGCGGGCGGGCCAGGGCGAGCGTGCCGGCGATCCCGCCCACGACGACACCTGCGACGACCACCAGCACGGGCCAGCCGAGCGCCAGCAGCTCCGGCAGCACGACCTGCAGGCCCAGCAGGGCGACGCCCACCCGCAGCACCTGGCGCGACGCGACCCGGAGCCCCGCCCGGCTCGCGCTCGCGACGCCGCCTCGGCTCGCGAGCAGGAGGCCGAGCAGGATCGCCACGAGCGTCGGGCTCAGCGCCGGCACGACGGCGTGCGTGAGCAGCGCCGCCGAGCCGCCGGCGGCGGCCAGCGCGAGTCCGGGCACGAGTCGGGCGACCATGGCTCCAGCCTCGGGCCACGCGGGGCGCGCCGGTAGCCGTCGTTCGGGCACCGACTCATATCATCGACGCATGAGCACGCGACCGGACCTGACCGCCCTCGACCTGTTGGTCCGGGTCGCGGAGTCGGGATCGCTCGGCGCGGCGGCCCGAGCCGCCGGCATGGCCCAGCCCAACGCCAGCCGCGCGCTGAGTCGCCTCGAGCGCAGGCTCGGGCTGACACTGCTCGTGCGCACCCCCGCCGGGTCGCGGCTGACCACCGAGGGCGAGGTCGTGGTCGCGTGGGCCCGGGAGGCGATCACCGCGGTCGACCGGATCAGCATGGGCGCCCGGTCGCTGGCCGAGCAGCGGGCGGCACACCTGACCGTCGCAGCCAGCCTGACGATCGCGGAGCACCTCGCGCCGCGATGGCTGGCCCGCTTCCGGCGGAGCCACCCGGACCTCAACGTCAGCCTCGAGGTCGGCAACTCCGTCGAGGTCCTCGACCGGGTCGAGCGGGGCGAGGTCGCGCTCGGGTTCGTCGAGTCACCGACGGTCCCGCGCTCGCTGTCGTCGACGGCCGTCGCGCGCGACACACTCGTCGTGGTCGTCGGGCCGGAGCACCCGTGGGCCCGGCGGCGTACGCCGCTCTCGCCCGGCGACCTGGTCGCCGGCGACCTGGTCCTGCGCGAGGCGGGCTCGGGGACGCGCGAGACGCTGGTGCGCGCGCTCGACCGCGCCGGGCTCGCGCTCGGCCCGTCTCGCCTGGAGCTCGCCAGCACGGCCGCCGTGAAGGCGGCCGCGGGCGAGTCGGCCGCCGTGCTCAGCGAGCTCGCGGTGAAGGCCGAGCTGGCGACCGGCCTGCTGGTCGCCGTCCCCGTCGACGGCCTCGACCTCACCCGCGCCCTGCGCGCCGTCTGGCTGCCCGGCCGGAGGCCGGCGGGCGCCGCCGCCGACCTGGTGCGGGTGGCGCGGGCTCAGTCCTCGGCGAGCAGCTCGTCGTAGGCAGTCTGGCTCGAGTCGCGCAGGAAGGTCGAGCAGCGCTCCCACTCCGCATCCTCGCCGATCGCCTGCGCGGCCAGGGCCAGCAGGGCGAGACAGGTGAGGAAGCCACGGTTGGGCTCGTGCTCCCACGGCACCGGGCCGTGACCCTTCCAGCCGTTGCGGCGGAGCAGGTCGAGGCTGCGGTGGTAGCCCACCCGCGCGTACGCGTAGATCGTCACCGGGTCGTCCTCGGCCTCGGCCGCGAGGGTCGCCAGGGTCGCCCACGCAACCGGTGACTCCGGGTGTCGGCGGACGACCTCCATGGCGTCCGCACCCGGCGTCAGCTCCGCGGCCGCCGGGTCCTCGGGGAGGTGGGTGGGCGGGGGGCCCGCCATCAGGTCCTGCCCGCTGAAGTCACTCATGCGCGCACCCGCTTCGCTCCGTGCGCGCATGAGGCACAGGTCACGCTGCCTCGGAAGGTTCGCTCGCTCCGCTCGCTCATGGAAGCAATTGTCCATGGTCGGGTGTTAGGTAGGTCTGTGACCCAACGACCAGCCCAGGCAGCGCAGCCGACGAGTCCCGACCCCACCGGAGGCAAGGAGCCGTGGCCGGCGCTGTTCGCGCTGTGCATCGGGTTCTTCATGATCCTCGTCGACACCACCATCGTGTCGGTCGCGACGCCGGCGATCATCGACGACCTGCACGCCGACGTGAACGACGTCGTCTGGGTGACCAGCGCCTACCTGCTGGCCTACGCGGCGCCCGTGCTGATCACCGGGCGCCTGGGCGACCGGTTCGGGCCGAAGAACGTCTACATGGTCGGCCTGACCGTGTTCACGCTCGCGTCGCTGTGGTGCGGGCTCACGAACTCCATCGAGATGCTGATCGCGGCGCGGGTCGCGCAGGGCATCGGCGCCTCGATGATCACGCCCCAGACGATGGCGATCATCACCCGGATCTTCCCCGCCGACCGCCGCGGTGCGGCGATGTCGCTGTGGGGCGCCACCGCGGGCGTCGCGACGCTGGTCGGCCCGATCCTCGGCGGGGTCCTGGTCGACGGCCTCGGCTGGGAGTGGATCTTCTTCATCAACGTGCCGGTCGGCGTCGTCGGCTTCGTGCTGGCCGCGCGGCTGGTGCCGACGCTCCCGACCCACACCCACCGCTTCGACTGGCTGGGCGTGGCGCTGAGCGGCGCGGGCATGTTCCTGCTGGTGTTCGGCATCCAGGAGGGCCACCAGTACGACTGGAACGCCGTCATCTGGTCGATGATCGTCGCGGGCCTGGCCGTGCTCGCCCTCTTCGTCCTCTGGCAGGCGCGCAACAGGGCCGAGCCCCTCGTCCCGCTGCGGCTCTTCCGCGACCGCAACTTCTCCCTGGCCAACGTCGCGATCTCGGTGATGGGGTTCTCGATCACCGCACTCGCGATCCCCATCATGATCTGGGCCCAGGTGGTGCGCGAGCTGAGCCCGACCCGCGCGGCGCTGCTGTTGGTGCCGATGGCGGTGATGACCATCGTCCTGGCGAAGGTCGTGGGCCGGCTCACCGACCGGGTGCACCCACGTCTGCTGACGGGCTTCGGCTTCGTGTGCCTGTTCGTCGGCCTCCTGTGGCTGACCCGGGTGATGACGCCCGACACGTCGATCTGGTGGACGGTCCCGCCGATGGTGATCTTCGGCATCGGCAACGCCTTCGTCTGGGCGCCCAACAGCGCCACGGCGACGCGCAACCTGCCCGTGCAGCTGGCCGGCGCAGGCTCCGGCGTCTACAACGCCACCCGTCAGGTCGGCGCGGTGCTGGGCTCCGCGGCCATCGCCGTGCTGATCGACGCGCGGCTCGCGGCCGAGGGGCTGCCGTCGTACCAGGGCGGCGAAGGCGCCGCCTCCGGCGGTGGGCTGCCGCCCGCGGTCGCGGAGTCGTTCAGCAACGCCATGTCGACCTCGGTGCTGCTGCCGACCGCGGCCTTCGTCCTGGGCTTCATCGCCGCGCTGTGCTTCGAGAAGCCCAAGCACGAGGGCTACACCGCGGCTCCGGCGCCTGCCGCAGCGGCCGACTAGCTGTAACGCGGGGTTGTGGTCGCTCCAGGCGCGTGGTGACACGTCGGCCCGGGCCACCCGTCAGCTGTAACGCGGGGTTATGGACGCTCCACACGTGGCGTGCGACGGCTCCAGCGACCATAATCCCGCGTTACATCGCGAGCGGCTCAGCCGATCGACTTACCGGCCGCGCGCAGGTTCTCGCAGGCCTCGACGACGCGGGCGGCCATGCCGGCCTCGCCCGCCTTGCCCCAGGCGCGCGGGTCGTAGGCCTTCTTGTTGCCGACCTCGCCGTCGACCTTGAGCACGCCGTCGTAGTTCTGGAACATGTGCGCGGCGACCGGGCGGGTGAAGGCGTACTGGGTGTCGGTGTCGACGTTCATCTTCACCACGCCGTAGTCGACCGCCGCGCCGATCTCCTCCGCCGACGAGCCGGAGCCGCCGTGGAAGACGAGGTGGAAGGGCTTCGAGCCGGCGTCGAGGTCGAACTCCTTCACGACCGCCGCCTGGGCCTCCTGCAGCACCTCGGGACGGAGCTTGACGTTGCCGGGCTTGTAGACACCGTGCACGTTGCCGAACGTCAGGGCGGTCATGTAGTAGCCGCGGTCGCCGTAGCCGAGCGCCCGCGCCGTGGCGACGGCGTCCTCGGGCGTGGAGTAGAGCTTCTCGTTGATGGCGTTCTCGACGCCGTCCTCCTCGCCGCCGACGACGCCGACCTCGATCTCGAGGATCACCTTCGCCTTGATGGAGCGGTCGAGCAGGTCCTCCGCGATGGCGAGGTTCTCATCGAGCGGCACGGCCGAGCCGTCCCACATGTGGGACTGGAAGAGCGGCGCCTCGCCGCGGGAGACGCGCTCCTCGCTGATCGCCAGCAGCGGCCGGACGAAGCCGTCGAGCTTGTCCTTGGGGCAGTGGTCGGTGTGCAGCGCGATGTTGACCGGGTAGTTCCTCGCCACCTCCGCGGCGTACGCCGCGAACGCCACCGACCCGGAGACCATGTCCTTCACCGACGGGCCGGAGAGGTACTCCGCGCCGCCGGTCGAGACCTGGATGATGCCGTCGGAGCCGGCGTCCGCGAAACCCTTGAGGGCCGCGTTGAGGGTCTGCGAGGAGGAGACGTTGATCGCCGGGAAGGCGAATGCTCCCGCCTTGGCGGTGTCCAGCATCTCGGCGTACTTCTCGGGGGTGACGATGGGCATCTGACTGCGCTCCTCGGACGGCGGCGGATCTCTGCCCCCGACCCTAGACGACTCGTTCCACGGGCTCGCACGCTGCGCGACGCTCAGCATCGACACCCGACGCGGTCGTCGCGCTGCAGAAACTCCTCGCCGGCTGACAACCCACGGCCCGCGCGCTGCGTATCACCAGCATGGACACCGACATCCGCGACGAGATCGACCGTTCGTTCGGCGACGGTCCGCCCACGCCCGCACCGGAGCTGCTGGTGGCCCGGGGCCGCGCGGCGCTCCACCGCCGGCGGCTGGCCGAGGCCGGGTCGATGCTCGTCGTGGCCGTCATCGCCGTCGGTGCCACCGCGATCGTCACCAGCGGCGATGGCGGCGACCACGGGACGCCGGAGCCCGCCGCACCGTCACCGAGCGCGAGCGCCTCCACCGCCGTCGACGCGCCACCCCCGCCGACCCGACCCGAGGACGACGACCGGGCCGCAAGCACCCCGGTCATCCGCGACCGCAACCTGCCCCTGAACTGGCCGCTCGCCGCCCAGCCGGACGGACTGCACGTCTCGCCCAAGGTGAAGATCCTGAAGGTGGTCGACGACCCCCTGCACCTCCGTCCGGACGGCGCCTGGTCCGTGGCCGTGTCCTACCGCGGCGCCCGGGGCGAGGTCACCTGGTGGGTCGGGTACGTCGACAAGCAGGGCAGCGGCTCCTCGAGCAGCATGCCCGCGCGGTTCGTCCACACCGACTTCGACAGCTGGGTCGCGCGGGAGAAGTCCACGTTCCCGCTCGACGGCGACGCGCCGAGCGCGGCGACGACCCCCGGCGCGGGGTGGCCCGGTCGCACCGACGTACCACTGGTCCGCTTCGCCGATGGCACCGAGGAGCTGGCACCACTCGACGGTGTGACGCTGCTCCAGCAGCGTCCGCATCCCGATCTGCCGGACAGCTAGGCGACCGCCCGCGACCGCAGCGCCGTCGCCGAGGTCCGCCTCGACGGCAGTCGCTACTACGTGCTCGCTCGCAGCACCGCGGACGTCCCGGAGCCCCAGTTCATCGCGGTCGAGGCGGGGCCGGAGATCGGCGCGACGCTCGACGCATTCCTCGACTTCGCGCGCAGCCGGTACGCCGAGGGCGGCGGTGGCCTGCTGTGAGGGCCGCCGAGCGCGACGCCGCGTTCTCGGAGTTCGTCCGCGCTCGCCGGACCCACCTGCGCCGCGTCGCGTACGCGATCTGTGGCGACTGGCACCGGGCCGACGACCTCGTGCAGACCGCGCTGACGAAGCTCTACGTCGCGTGGCCCCGGATCAACCGCGACGGCCGGGAGGAGGCCTACGTCCGCACGATCATCGTGCGGGCCGGCATCGACGAGGCGCGGCGCCCCTGGCGGCGGGAGTCGCCGGGGCTCCCGGAGCGGGAACGGGCGGCACCCGACGGGGTGCCGGTCGAGGAGCGGTCCGCGCTCTTCGACGCCCTCCAGGCGCTTCCGGTGATGCAGCGCAAGGTCGTCGTGCTCCGCCACTGGCTCGGCCTCTCCGTCGCCGAGACCGCGAACGAGCTGAGGATCAGCGAGGGCACCGTCAAGTCGCACAGCCATCGGGCGCTCGCGTCGTTGCGCGCCGTGCTGGCCGAGCAGCGCTGAGCTGCGCTATCCCCGCCAGGCGTCATCGCCGGAGAGGTCGGCGTGCTGCCGCACCCAGGCGTGCATGGCGATGGCCGCGGCGGCGGAGGCGTTGATCGACCTCGTCGAGCCGAACTGCGCGATCGAGAACGTCGCGTCGCACGCCTCCCGGGCGGCCGCGGAGAGGCCCGGACCCTCCTGGCCGAAGAGGAGGCAGACCCGCCGCGGGAGCGAGGTGGTCTCCAGATGGAGGGACCCGGGCAGGTTGTCCACGCCGTACAGCACGACGCCGCGCTCGTGCAGGGACGCCGCGAGCTCGGCGACCGACGGGTGGTGCCGGACGTGCTGGTAGCGGTCGGTCACCATCGCGCCGCGGCGGTTCCACCGCCGGTTGCCGACGATGTGCACCTCGGCGGCGAGGAAGGCGTTCGCGGACCGCACGATGGTCCCGATGTTGAAGTCGTGCTGCCAGTTCTCGATCGCGACGTGGAAGTCGTGGCGTCTCGAGTCGAGGTCGGCGACGATCGCCTCGACGGTCCAGTAGCGGTAGCGGTCGACCACGTTGCGCCGGTCACCCTCGGCGAGCAGCGACGCGTCGTACTGCTGCCCCTCCGGCCGCGGCCCGTCCCACGGCCCGACGCCCACCTCGGGCGGCCCGTGCGGCATCGGGTCGTACGGCGCGCGGGGCTCGTCGTCGCCCTCCACCCGCGCGACAGTAGTGGCCGTCACCCACCGGGAGGTAACCATTGGCTAACGGGCCACCACGCGGATACCGGATCTTGTGGACCCGGCCGGTACCGTGGTGGCGTGATGGAGGCCCTGCTCGTGCAGCCACTGCTGCTCGGCATGGACTGGATGGATCCCAACTGGCTCCTCGACCGCTTCGGCGGCGCCTTCTACTGGGTCAGCCTGGCCATCGTCTTCGTCGAGTGCGGGCTGTTCTTCCCGTTCCTCCCCGGAGACACTCTGCTCTTCGCGCTGGGCCTCTTCCTCAACTCCGGCCGGATCGACATGTTCGGCACGCCGCCGCTCGTCGAGATGCTCATCGCCTTCGTGCTGCTCACGGTCGCGGCGTTCCTGGGCAACGTCGTCGGCTACGAGATCGGCCGCGCCATCGGGCCACCGCTCTACGAGCGCGACGGCCGGATCCTCAAGAAGAAGTACTTCGACCAGACCCACGCGTTCTTCGAGAAGCACGGCAACAAGGCGCTGGTCATCGGCCGCTTCGTCCCGTTCGTGCGCACCTTCATCACCGTCGTCGCCGGAGTGACCCGGATGGACCGGCGGCGTTTCTTCGTGTGGAGCTTCGTCGGCGCCGTGCTCTGGGTCGGCAGCATCCTGCTGCTGGGGTTCACCCTCGGCCAGGCCTTCCCGAGCCTCGGCGAGAACATCGACAAGGCGATCCTCGTCATCCTCGCCTTCACGGTCGTGCCGGTGGCCTACGAGTGGTGGCGGCACCGGCGTACGTCGAGCCGTCGGGCCGCCGACAACGACGACGACGGCGTGCCCGACCTCGACATCATGGGCCTGGACACCACCCACCGCGACTGACGCGGCGCGGCTCAGCCCCGCGCGGCGTCCAGCTGCGCCTTGGTGAGCACCGGACGCACCTCGAGCCCGACATCGGCGAGAGGCTTCTCCCCCTCGGGGCTGCGGTCGATCGCGCAGATGACGACCTCGACGGTCGCACCGGCGGCCCGCAGCGCGTTCGTCGCGTCCCGTACGGCGCCGCCGGTGGTGATCACGTCCTCGATCAGCGTCACCCGCCGGCCGGCGACGCCCGGGCCCTCGGCGAGCTTGCAGGTGCCGTACTCCTTGGCCGACTTGCGCACGAAGAGGGCCGGGCGGCCGGTCAGGCTGCTGACCATCGTCGCGATCGGCACACCGCCGAGCTCGAGCCCGCCGAGCAGGTCGGTGTCGGGCGGCAGCAGCGACACCATCTCCCGCGCCACCCGGAGCAGCAGCTCGGGGTCGGCCTCGAAGAGGTACTTGTCGAAGTACTCCGTCGCCGGCTGACCGGAGCGGAGCGTGAACTCCCCGGTCAGCCGGCAGGTCGCGTCGATGTCGGCAGCGAGGGTCTCGTCCACGCCTCCAGAGCCTAGCCATGACTCCGGCTACTGTCGGCTGCATGCTCGCCCAGCGTCTCGACGGCATTCCGCCGACGATCTTCTCGGAGATGTCGGCGCTCGCGGTCCGCACCCAGTCGGTCAACCTCGGCCAGGGGTTCCCGGACGTCGACGGCCCGCCCGCCGTGATCGCCCGCGCGGTGCAGGCGCTCGAGGGCGGGCAGAACCAGTACGCGCCCGGCCCCGGCGTACCCGCGCTCCGGCAGGCGATCGCGCGCCACCAGCTGCGCCACTACGGCCTCGAGCTCGACCCCGACAGCCAGGTCGTCGTCACCACCGGCTGCACCGAGGGTGTCGCCGCCGCGCTGCTCGGGCTGGTGAACCCCGGCGACGAGGTCGTCGTGCTCGAGCCCTACTACGACTCCTACACCGCGATGATCCAGATGGCCGGCGGCGTGCGACACCCGGTCACGCTGCGGGCGCCGAGCTTCCGGCTGGATGCCGACGAGCTGCGCGCGGCGGTCACGCCGCGGACCCGCTTCGTGCTGCTGAACTCACCGCACAACCCGACCGGCACGGTGCTCACCGCCGAGGAGCTCCGGGCGGTCGCCGACGTCGCGCTCGAGCACGACCTCGTGGTGATCACCGACGAGGTCTACGAGCACCTCGTGTACGACGGCCACGCCCATGTCCCGCTGGCGACCCTGCCGGGGATGTTCGAGCGGACGCTCACGCTCTCGAGCGCCGGCAAGTCCTACTCGTTCACCGGCTGGAAGGTGGGCTGGGCGACGGGCCCGGCGGAGCTGGTGGGGGCGGTGCTCGCCGCCAAGCAGTGGCTGACCTTCACCTCGGGCTCGCCGCTGCAGCCGGCGGTCGCGCACGCCCTCGACGACGAGCCGGACTTCCCCTCCGCGCTGGCCGCCGACCTGCGGGCCCGGCGCGACCTGCTCTGCGCCGGACTGGCCGAGGTCGGCCTCGACGTACGCGTGCCCGAGGGGACCTACTTCGCGACCACCGACATCTCCGGCCTCGGCTGGGAGGACGGCCCGGCCTTCTGCCTCGCCCTCCCCGAGCGCGCCGGCGTCGTCGCCATCCCGACCCGGGGGTTCTACGACTCCGACGCCGGCCGCCACCTGGTGCGCTGGGCCTTCTGCAAGGAGCCGGCGGTCATCGAGGAGGGCATCGCGCGGCTGGCGAGGGCCGACCTGGCGCGATAGTCCCTGACGTTTTCGGGGTTCTCACCGCGCCCGGAGACCCCGAATATGTCAGGGAGTATCCCCCCGGCGGGGGGCGCACCAGGCGCGGGTGTCGGTGCGCACGAGCAGGCGGATGCACAGCGCGCTGGCGACCAGGGGCAGGACCAGCAGGACGGCGCCCATGAGCGTGCCCAGCAGGCAGAGGGCGGCCGCGGTCGCGGCGGAGATGATCAGCACGATGCGCGCCCACTCGGCGCCGCGGAGCACCAGCACGGCCAGGGCCGCCGCCGACGCGCACCAGAGGACGACCCCGGCGATGAGGAGGTACGTCGCGCCGATGAGCAGGTCGTCGGAGATGCCCTGCTCGACCAGCTCGGGGTTGTCGCGGTGCACCTCGTCGAGCATCCGGTCGGGCCAGACCGCCAGCACGACGGCGCTCACGACCAGGGCCAGGACGGTGACCGACGTGGAGATCCAGGTCAGCACGCCGGACCAGACGACGGCCCGGGGCCGTGTCGGTTGAAGGGGGTGGGCGGGCTGTGCGTGCTGGGACTGCGCCGGGTGCACGGGGTGGGACTCGGCGGGAGGCGCCGACCCGGCGACCGGTGCCGCCGGCCGCTCGGGCGGCGTGCGGCCGTCGAACCAGGACCGCGACGGCTGCAACCACAAGATGGCGGCGGAGGCGGCGACGAGCGAGCTGAGGAAGCCGCCGGTCACCAGCCCGGCGAAGAAGAGGGGCACCGCGAGCACGGTCACCGCGAGCCGGGCGCCCCGGCTGCGCCGCAGCACCTGGTAGCCGAGCACGCCGGCGGCCGCCGCACATCCACCGGTGACCATGGCGAGGGCGCGCATCACCGCGATGGCCGTGTCGTCGGAGATGCCCAGGTCGGAGCCCGGCGGCTCGGCGAGGAAGCGGTCGACCGCGGCCTGCGTCTCGAGCGAGTGCAGCGAGCCGACGCGCTGGTAGACGAGCACGACGACGAGGGCGGACCCGACCATCAGCAGCCAGCCCGCCAGGGTGACCTGGCGGGGGCGGGTCGGTGCCGATTCGCTCACGCGGTCATTTCACCACGTGCGTGGGCGGCTCACCGCACGAGGCAGGGGCGCTTGGCGTCGAAGACCCAGCCCTCGACGAGGAACTGCATCGCGACCGCGTCGTCGCGGGCGCCCAGGCCGTGCTCGAGGTAGAGCTCGTGGGCCGCGGCGACCTTGTCGCGGTCGAGACGTACGCCGAGCCCGGGCGCCGTGGGCACCTCGATCGCGCCCGCGCGGATCTGCAGCGGCTCCTCGGTGAGCCCCTGCCCGTCCTGCCAGATCCAGTGCGTGTCGAGCGCGGTGATCTCGCCGGGCGCCGCGGCGCCGACGTGGGTGAACATCGCGAGCGACACGTCGAAGTGGTTGTTGGAGTGCGAGCCCCAGGTCAGCCCGAAGTCGTGGCAGAGCTGGGCGACCCGCACGGAGCCGGCCATCGTCCAGAAGTGCGGGTCGGCGAGGGGGATGTCCACGGCGTCGGTGCGCACGGCGTGCGCCATCTGCCGCCAGTCGGTCGCGATCATGTTGGTGGCCGTGCGCAGCCCGGTCGCGCGCTTGAACTCGGCCATCACCTCGCGTCCCGAGTAGCCGCCCTCGGCGCCACACGGGTCCTCGGCGTACGCGAGCACGTCGTCGGTGCCGCGGAGCAGGCGGATCGCGTCGGCGAGCAGCCAGCCGCCGTTGGGGTCGAGGGTGATCCGCGCGTCGGGGAAGCGCTCGTGGAGCGCGGTGACCGCCGCGACCTCCTCCTCGCCCGCGAGCACCCCGCCCTTGAGCTTGAAGTCGACGAACCCGTAGCGCTGCTGCGCCGCCTCGGCCAGCCGGACGACGGCCTCTGGCGTGAGCGCCTTCTCGCGGCGCACCCGCTCCCAGTCGTCGGCGCCGTCGGGCTCGCGGAGGTAGGGCAGGTCGGTGTCGTCGGGGTCGCCGACGTAGAAGAGGTAGCCGAGCATCGGCACCTGCGTGCGCTGCTGCCCGTCGCCGAGCAGCTCGGCGACCGGTACTCCCTGCGCCTGACCGGCGAGGTCGAGCAGCGCCGACTCCAGCGCGGTCACCGCGTGCACCGTCGTGCGCAGGTCGAAGGTCTGCAGGCCGCGACCGCCCGCGTCGCGGTCGGCGAAGCGCGCGGCGACGCTGCGCAGCAGCGAGCGGTACGTCGCGACCGGCTGCCCGACGAGCAGCGCCGCCGCGTCGGCGATCGTGGCGCGGATCGCCTCCCCGCCGGGCACCTCCCCCACGCCCTCGCGACCTTCGCTGTCGGTGACGACCGCGAGGTTGCGGGTGAAGTACGGCGCGTGCGCGCCGCTGAGGTTGAGCAGCATCGAGTCGCGCCCCGCGACGGGCACGACCTCGACCTGGGCGATGGTGCTGCTCATTCGGGGCCCCCGCCGAGTTGTTCGGGGGAGCGCAGCCGAGGAGGGGAACTCTGTGTGAAGGTCACGGCAGCTGGAGCTCGCCGTCGATCCGGCGGACCAGGCCCCACGGATTGTCGTCGCGCACCGCCTCGGGCAGCACGTCGGCCGGCACGTCCTGGTAGGCGACCGGACGCTGGAAGCGTTCGATCGCGAGGCTGCCGACCGAGGTCCCCCGCGAGTCGGAGGTCGCCGGGAACGGGCCGCCGTGGACCATCGCGTGCCCGACCTCGACACCGGTCGGCCAGCCGTTGAAGAGGATCCGCCCGACCCTGAGCTCCAGCACCGGCAGCAGCGCACGGGCCGCCGGAGCGTCCCGGTCGGTGGCGTGCACGGTCGCGGTCAGCTGGCCCTCGAGCGACTCCAGGTGCGGCAGCAGGTCGTCGACGTCGTCGTAGCGGACGACGACGCCGGAGGCGCCGAAGACCTCGTCGGTCACCGGCGCTCCCAGTGCCGCGGCCTCGACGAGCTGGGGCGCCGGCGCACCGTCGGCACCCGAGCCCTCGGCGATGACGCGCACGCCCTCGGCGCCCCGCAGCCGCTCGGTGCCGGACGCGTACGCCGCGGCGATCGCCGGGGTGAGCATCGGGGCACCGGCCGCCTCGCGCACGGCCGCCGCGGCGGCGGCCAGGAACGCGTCGCCCGCCTCGCCGCGGGGCAGGAAGAGCAGGCCGGGGTTGGTGCAGAACTGGCCGGAGCCGAGGGTGAGCGAGCCGACGTACGCCGTCGCGAGCGCGGCCACGTCGCCCCCGAGCGCGCCGGGCAGCACCACGACGGGGTTGATCGAGGACATCTCGGCGTACACCGGGATCGGCTCCGGCCGCGCGGCGGCCGCGGCGACGAGCGCGAGGCCACCCCCGCGGGAGCCGGTGAACCCGACGGCCTTGATCCGCGGGTCCGCGACGAGCTTTTGCCCGAGGTCGATGCCGCGCTGTCCATCGACCTCGAGCAGGAAGGAGAAGGTGCCCGGGGGCAGCCCGTGCTTCTCGACGGCGCGGCCGATCGCGCGGGCGACGAGGAAGCCGGTGCGTGGGTGGGCGGGGTGGCCCTTGACGACGACCGGGCAGCCGGCGGCGAGCGCGGACGCGGTGTCGCCGCCGGCGGTGGAGAACGCGAGCGGGAAGTTGCTGGCCCCGAAGACGGCGACCGGGCCGAGCGCGACGTGGCGCTGCCGGATCTCGGCGCGCGGCAGCGGCGCGCGGTCGGGCAGGGCGGGATCGATCCGGACGCCGAGGTGGTCGCCGCGGCGTACGACGCCGGCGAACATCCGCAGCTGCCCGGTCGTGCGCCCGACCTCGCCGGCGAGACGGGGCTCGGGGAGGTGGCTCTCCGCCACGGCGGCCTCGACGATCGCCACCTTGTCGGCCTCGATCTCGTCTGCGACCGAGTCGAGGAACGCGCCGCGCTGCTCGGGCGTCGTCGCCCGGTAGGAGCCGAACGCCGCGGCTGCCGCGGTGGTCGCGGCGACGAGGTCGGCGCGGTCGGACTCGGCGCCGGCGATGATCGAGCGGGGCTGCTCAGACATGGGTTCCTCCCGGGAAGTTCGGTGGGGAGATCAGGAGACGCGGGCGACCAGGTCGCGGAGCTCGGCGACCTCCTCGGCCCGCAGGTCGGTCAGCGGGGGGCGGACCGGCCCGGCCGGCCGGCCGACCGCGGCCAGGCCGCCCTTGACGATGGAGACCGCGTACCCGGGAGTGCGGTCCCGGATGTCCAGGTAGGGGATCACGAACTCGTTGAGCCGACGGTAGACCTCGTCGCGGTCCTGGGCGCGCACGGCGTCGTAGAACTCGATGGCCCACCCCGGCAGGAAGTTGAAGAGCGCGGAGGAGTAGGTGCTCACGCCGAGCTGGAGCAGCGGCAACGCGAACGTCTCCGCCGTCGGCAGGCCACCGACGTAGGTGAGCCGGTCCCCCACCCGGGCGTACGTGCGGGTCATCTGCTCGATGCTGCCCACGCCGTCCTTGAAGCCGATGAGCGTGGGGTTGCGGTCGGCGAGGGTCGCGACCGACACGTCGTTGAGCACCGCGTTCGCCCGGCTGTAGACGACCACGCCCAGGCCGGTCGCGGCGCAGATCCGGCTGACGTGCTCGACGAGGCCGTCCTGACCCGCCTCGGTGAGGTACGGCGGCATCAGCAGCAGGCCGTCCGCGCCGGCGTCCTCGGCCGCCTTGGCCTGCGCGATCGCGTTGGCGGTGCCTCCGGTGGCGGGGGCCAGCACGGGCACGGCGCCGGCGACCTCGTCGACGGCGGCCCGGACCACCCGGTCGGTCTCGTCGAAGGTGAGCGAGAACCCCTCGCCGGTGCCGCCGGCGGCGAACAGCCCGGCGACCGGGTGCTCCGCCAGCCAGGCGAGGTGCTTGCGGTAGCCGCCCTCGTCGAAGCCGAGGTCGTCGGTGAAGTGGGTGACCGGGAACGACAGCAGCCCGCTCTTCAGCTGGGCGGCCAGGTCGGTGGGGCTGTACTCGGTCACGAGGCGTCCTTCTCGTCGGTCGTCGGTCCGCCAAGTGGCGGTGGTCACCACGCTAGGAAGCCAGAACGATGCCTGTCCAAGCCCGAATTTGAATCTCGTGATGCACTCCGAGCATTGCCCCGGTGAGGCGCCGCTACTCGACCACGTCGGCGATCACACCCAGCACCCGTCGTACGACGGGACTGGCGACGTCGCGCGCCCAGATCGCGTGCAGCTCCACCGGCCGCTCCGGATCGGCGTCGAGGCGGGTGTCGCCACCGTGGTGGTCGAGCTCCTTGAAGACCACGCCCTCGACGTGGAGCGAGGTCGCGGAGGCGGGGGCGAGGGCCAGCCCGCGCTCGGCGGCGACGAGCAGCATGGCGGTGAGCACCTGGTGGACCCGCTGCTCGATGCGCGGGTGGGCGTTGGCGAGGAAGCGCACCACGAGCTCGTGGAAGTAGCGCGACTGCTGGGGGTGGTAGCCGATGACGGCCTCCCCCTCGAAGTCCCGCGGCGTCAGCGGCCGGCCCAGCGAGGCGAACCGGTGCGCCTCCGGGACGACGGCCATCAGCGGCTCGCGCAGGATCACCCGGGACGAGAGCAGGGCCGTGTCGAACGGCGGCCGCGCCAGCCCGATGTCGAGCTCGCCGCGCCGGATCCCGTCGACCTGGGCGTTGGTCACCCGCTCGGAGAGCCGCACCTCGACGTCGGGCAGCTCGGCGGTCAGCCGCCGCAGCAGCGGGCCGAGGATCGAGATCGCGGAGACGGCGGTGAAGCCGAGCCGGACCACGCCCGCGGCGCCGGCGTCGACGCGGCGGGCGAGGTCGCCGGCGCTGTCGACCAGGTTGAGCATCCGGTAGGCCTCGTCGAGGAAGGCCTCGCCCGCGCCGGTGAGCACCACCCGGCGGTTGTCCCGCTCGAGGAGCTGGGCCCCGATCGACCTCTCCAGCTTCTGGATCTGCCGCGACAGCGGCGGCTGGGTCATCTGCAGGCGCTCGGCCGCGCGGCCGAAGTGCAGCTCCTCCGCCACCGCGACGAACGACCGGACCTGGTCGAGCGTGATCACCGGGCCAGCGTAGTTGACGATGCACGCAGTGGATCACTCCATGCCGAATCGGGCTTGGACGGGCATCGACGTGGCTACCTAGTGTCGGTGGTCACACCGCGCCGGACCGTGTCCCGGCGACCGACCAAGGAGTAACGATGCGCAAGCACAGCACCCGCCTCGCCGTCGCGATCGGCGGCGCGAGCCTGGCCCTCACCGCCTGCGGCGGTGTCGAGAGCTCCACCGGCGGTGGGGACGGGGGTGGCGACTACCCGAGCGGCACCGTCGAGATGTACGTCGGCGCCTCGGCGGGCGGCTCGTCGGACCTGATCAGCCGCCAGGTGTCCAAGGGTCTCTCCGACGAGCTGGGCGAGTCCTTCCCGGTCATCAACCGCGAGGGCGCGAACGGCGCGCTCGCGGCCGCGGAGGTCGCCGGCGCCGAGCCGGACGGCTCGACGATCGCGATCCAGAACGCGTCCCTCTTCGTCATCACGCCGCTCGCGGTCAGCGAGGACGAGGCGACCAGCATCGACGACTTCGAGGTGATCCAGGGCGTCTCGCGCGACGACTACGTGCTCGTCACCAACCCGAAGAGCGGCTACAAGTCGCTCGGCGACATCAAGGCCGCCACCAAGAAGGTCACCTACGGCACGTCCGGCGTCGGGACCGGCGCCCAGCTCTCCTGCGCGCTCACCTACGAGACGGCCGGCGTCGACGCCGAGGCGGTGCCCTTCGACGGCGGCGCCCCGACCCTGACCGCCGTGCTCGGCAACCAGGTCGACACCGCGTGCATGCAGACCGGCGAGGCAATCGAGAACATCGAGTCCGGCAAGCTGGTCCCGCTCAGTGTCTTCAGCGACGAGCGCATCGACTACCTGCCCGACGTGCCGACCGCCCAGGAGCAGGGCCTCGACGTCGAGGTCGCCCAGTACCGCTTCATGACCGTCCCGAAGGGCACGCCGGACGACGTCAAGGAGACACTGATCGAGGCGATGCAGGCCACGTTCGAGACCGACGAGTACAAGGCGTTCAACGAGCAGAACAGCCTGACGCCCATGGAGATCCCCGGCGACGAGGTCGTGGCCCAGCTCGAGGAGGACAAGCAGCGCTACGCGGACCTCGTCGAGGAGTACGACATCAACCTCGGCGAGGGCTGATCCCCCACCGGGCACACACGGAGGACACATGACGATGAGCGACGAGCGCGCACCGCGACCGGAGTCCGGCGAGCCGGACATCCTGGCCGAGCTCCAGGCCGAGGTGGCCGAGGAGCTCGCCGAGGAGCGACCGCCCGCCGGCGGCCCGGCGTACCAGGTGGTCGGCGCGCTCGTCACTCTCGCCGTCGGAGTCGGCGGCACGGTGCTCTCCTACGGCTACGGCCTCGGCACGCTGCGCAAACCCGGCGCCGGCATGTGGCCGTTCGTGGTGAGCCTGCTGATCACGGCGCTGTCGCTGGCGCTGCTGGTCGGCGGACGGCAGCTGGCCGACAGCGAGAGGTTCACCCGCTCCAGCCTGCTGCCGGCGATCGGGATCCTGACCTTCCTCGGGCTCGGTGCGCTGATGCCGGCCGTCGGCTTCGAGATCCCCTCGCTCCTGCTCTGCGTGATCTGGCTGCGCTTCCTCGGCGGTGAGACCTGGCGCAGCACGATCCTGGTCTCCGTCGGAGCCGTGGCCGCCTTCTACTTCCTGTTCCTCTACGGGTTGGGCATCCCGCTGCCCCACCTCTTCTGAGAGGGAGACCGTGGACCTCAACGCCTTTGCCGATGGCTTCGCCCTCGTGACGGAGCCGCACAACATGCTCTACTGCCTGATCGGCGTGCTGATCGGCATGCTCATCGGCGTGCTGCCGGGCCTGGGCCCCTCGGCGACGATCGCGATCCTGCTGCCGATCGTCTACTCCGTCGACCCGGTCTCGGCGATCATCATGCTGGCCGGCATCTACTACGGCGCGCAGTACGGCGGGACCATCACCTCGGTGCTGCTCCGGTTGCCCGGTGAGGCGTCGACGGTGGTCACGGTCTTCGACGGGTTCGCGCTGGCCAGGCAGGGCAAGGCCGGCACCGCGCTCGGCATCGCCGCGATCGGCTCCTTCGTCGGCGCCACCGTGTCGATCGTGATCATGACGCTGGTCGCGCCGGTCGTGGCCGGCTGGGCGCTCGACTTCGGGCCCCAGGAGTACGCCGCGCTCGCGCTCCTCGGCGTGCTGCTCGTCGCCACCATCGGCAGCGGCAACACCGTCAAGGCCCTGATCGCCGCCACCATCGGGCTGCTGCTCGCCACGGTCGGCCAGGACAAGTTCACCGGCGCCGAGCGGTTCACCTTCGGCAGCCTCGAGCTCCAGGGCGGCCTCGACTTCGTCATCGTCGCGATGGGCCTCTTCGGCGTCGGCGAGATCCTCTACAACCTCGAGGAGCGGCACGGCAAGGCGCACGTGCCGGCGAAGGTGTCCAACGTCTGGCCCTCGCGCAAGGACCTCAGGCAGTCGTCCGGCGCGATCGGCCGGGGCTCGGTGATCGGCTTCGGTCTCGGCGTGCTGCCCGGCGGCGGCGCCGTGATGTCCTCGCTCGCGGCGTACGCCACCGAGAAGAGGATCTCGAAGCACCCCGAGCGCTTCGGCCGCGGCGCCGTCGAGGGCGTCGCCGCACCGGAGACCGCCAACAACGCGGCCGCCACCTCGTCGTTCATCCCCCTGCTGACGCTCGGCATCCCCGCGAACGCGTCGATGGCGATGCTCTTCGCGGCGCTGCTCGTCCTCAACGTGCAGCCCGGGCCGCAGCTGATCGAGGAGCGCCCCGACGTCTTCTGGGGCGTCGTCAACTCGATGTACCTCGGCAACCTGATCCTGCTGATGCTCAGCATCCCGCTGGTCGGCCTCTTCGTGCGCATCCTGCTGGTGCGGCCCGCGATCCTGGCGCCGCTCACCGCGCTGATCACGATCCTCGGCGTCTACACGATCAACAACTCGACGTTCGACATCTTCGTGATGGTCGTCTTCGGGATCATCGGCTACCTGATGAAGAAGGCAGGGTTCGAGCCGGGACCGATGGTCCTCGCCTTCGTGCTCGGCCTGATCCTCGAGGACAACGTCCGCCGGTCGCTGATCATCGAGAACGGCGACCCGCTGGGCCTGGTCACCCGACCGATCTCCGGGGTCATCTTCGCGGCCTTCCTGCTGGTCGCGCTCTGGCCGGCGGCCAAGCTCGTCTTCCGGCGCCGCAAGGCTCCCGCGGTCGCACCCGCCGATCGCGACCACACCACCGTCTGAGAGGCACGAGCATGACCATCGTGATCGGGTACGTCCCCACGCCCGTGGGCGAGGCGGCCCTGGAGGCCGGCCTCGCCGAGGCCACCGTCCACGGCGACGACGTCGTGATCCTCAACAGCCCGCGCCGGGGCGCCACCGTCGACGCCGACCTCGTGGACGACGCGGCGACCGCCGCCCTGGTCGCTCGGGCCGCCGACCTGGGGGTGACGGCCCGCGTCGACCAGGCCGACCACGGCCCCGACGTCGTCGCGACCTTCGAGGCCGCCGTCCGCCAGACCGGAGCGCGGCTGATCGTCATCGGCCTGCGCCGGCGTACGCCGGTCGGCAAGCTCGTGATGGGCAGCAGCGCGCAGCGGATCCTGCTCGAGGCCAGCGTGCCCGTGCTCGCCGTCAAGCCGCCCGCATGAACACCCCGTGATGAGCCGCTCCCGGATCAACCGGGTCGTCGTCACCCCGGTCGCGTTCGCGGATCCCCCACTGCTGAACGTCGTCGGCGTCCACCAGCCGTGGGCGCTGCGCGCGATCGTCGAGCTGCACACGGACTCGGGACTCCTCGGCCTGGGCGAGACCTACGCCGACGAGATGCATCTCGCCCGGCTCGGGGCGGTCGCGGCCGCGCTGCCCGGCCAGGACCCCTACGACCTCAACGGCCTGCGCCGCCTGGTCACCGACGTGCTCGGCCGCGAGACCGGGGGCGCCGGCGCGTCGTTCGGCGGGATGCTCGACGTCTCGTCGGCCGTCGACACCGTCCTCTCCCCCTTCGAGGTCGCGTGCCTGGACATCGTCGGTCGCGAGTGCGGCCGGCCGGTCAGCGACCTCCTGGGCGGCGCGGTGCGCGACCGGGTGCCGTTCAGCGGCTACCTCTTCTACAAGTGGGCCGGCCATCCGGGGCACCCCGATGACGAGTGGGGCGCGGCGCTCGATCCGGATGGCGTCGTCGCCCAGGCGGAGCGGATGGTCGCGGGGTGGGGCTTCGGCTCGCTCAAGCTCAAGGGCGGCGTCCTCCACCCCGACGAGGAGTGCGCGGCGATCGAGGCGCTGCGCGCGGCGTACCCCGACCTGCCACTGCGCCTGGACCCCAACGGTGCCTGGACTCCCGAGACCTCGGTCTCCGTCGCCTCGCGCCTGGCCGGCGTCGTGGAGTACCTCGAGGACCCCACCCCCGGCATCGAGGGGATGGCGTACGTCGCCGCCCGCACCGACGTCCCGCTCGCGACGAACATGTGCGTGATCGCCTTCGAGCACCTCGCCCCCGCGGTCGCGGCCGACGCGGTCCAGATCGTGCTGTCCGACCACCACCTGTGGGGTGGGCTGCGGCGCTCGGCGCTGCTCGGCGGCATCACCGAGACGTTCGGCATGGGGCTGTCGATGCACAGCAACTCCCACCTCGGCGTCTCACTCGCCGCGATGGTCCAGCTCGCCGCCGCGACCCCGAACCTCACCTACGCGTGCGACACCCACTACCCGTGGAAGTCCCAGGACGTGATCGCGCCCGGCGTGCTCTCCTTCTCCGACGGCGCGGTCGGCGTCCCGACCGGTCCGGGCCTCGGCGTCGACCTCGACCGCGACCAGCTCGGCGTCCTGCACGAGCAGTACCTCACCTGCGGCGTCCGGCGCCGCGAGGACACCGTCTACATGCGCTCGATCGAGCCGTCGTTCACGCCCAACACCGCCCGCTGGTAGGGCCGTCCCGGGGTGCGGCGCGCGGCGGGCCGGCGGGCGGTTCATCAAGGGAAGAGGGTGAAGTCCCGCCTCCCGCGCCGAGCTCGCCGAGGGAGGCGCGGCTCCCACATCATGCCTTGATGAACCAGCCGCTCGGCGCCGGGCCACTCAGCCCTGGAGCCGGCGCCTGGTGTTGCCGAGGTGCACGCGCATGGCGGCGCGGGCGGTCTCCGGGTCCCCCGCGATCACCGCGGCCGCGACGTTGTCGTGCTCGCGCCGGACCCGGTCGACGTGCGCGGCGTCGGTGAGCGAGAACTCCTCGGGCAGTCGGGTGCGCGGGAGCATGATCATCATCGGCCCGATGGAGTCGACGAGGTCGAGGTAGAAGCGGTTGCCGCTCGCCGCCGCGACCGCGCGGTGGAAGGCGAAGTCGGCCTCGACCGCGTCCTCGGGGCCGGCGGCGGCGAAGTCCTCGAGCGCCGCACGGACGGCGTCCGCGGCGGCGGTCGAGCGGTCGCGGGCGGCGAGGTACGCCGCCTCGCTCTCGATGCCGAGCCGGAAGTCGATCATCGCGAGGACGTCGGCCTGGCTGCGGATCGCCGAGGCCTCGACGGTGAACGACGTGGGCTCCGGCATCGCGAGCACGAAGGAGCCGCGGCCCTGGAAGGTCTCGACCAGGCCCTCGGCGCGCAGCCGGGTCACCGCCTCCCGGATGACCGTCCGGGACACGGCGTACTCCTCGATCAGCTCGCTCTCGGAGGGGAGCTTGGCCCCGGCCGGGAGCGAGCCGTCGAGGATGCGCGCCTTGAGCCCGGCGACGACGGTCTGGGCGAGCGTGGGCTGGGACGTCACTGGCCGAAGGTAGCGGTCTCCTTGGTCAGGGATCGCATCCTGTCGCTGAGCGTGAAGCCGAGTCCCGGGCGGTCGGGCACGAACATCTGACCGTCGCGGATCTCGATGCGCTCCTCGAAGAGCGGGTTCAGCCACTCGAAGTGCTCGACCCACGGCTCGGTCGGGTACGCCGCGGCCAGGTGCAGGTGGATCTCCATCGCGTAGTGCGGCGCGAGCGCGAGGCCCGCGTGCGAGGCGAGCGTCGCGAACCTCAGGAACGGCGTGATGCCGCCGATGCGCGGGGCGTCGGGCTGCACGATGCCGCGGTAACCGGCGTCGAGGAGCGCCATGTGCTCGGGCACCGAGGTCAGCATCTCCCCGGTCGCGATCGGCGTATCGAAGGTGCGCGACAGGTCGGCGTGGCCGACGGCGTCCCACGCGTCGAGCGGCTCCTCGATCCAGATCAGGTCGAACTGCTCGAGCTCGCGGCACATCCGGCGGGCCCGGGCGCGGTCCCACTGCTGGTTGGCGTCCACCATCAGCGGGGTGTCGCCCAGGTGCTCGCGCATGGCGGCGACGCGGCGCAGGTCCTCGGCCCAGTCCGGCTGGCCGACCTTGATCTTGATGCCGCCGATGCCCGAGTCGAGCGATGCGGTCGCCTTCGCCTTGATCTCGGCCACGGACGCCTGGAGGAAGCCGCCCGAGGTGTTGTAGACCCGGCACGAGTCCCGGTGCGCGCCCAGCAGCTTGGCCAGGGGCAGGTCGGCGCGGCGGGCCTTGAGGTCCCACAGCGCGACGTCGAGGGCCGCGACCGCCTGGGTCGCCACGCCGCTGCGGCCGACCGAGGCGCCGGCCCACATCAGCGACTCGTAGATCTTGGCGATGTCGGAGGGGTCCTTGCCGATCGCGACCTGGGCGACCTCCGCGAGGTGCGCGTACTGCGCGGGTCCGCCGGCCCGCTTGGAGTAGCTGAAGCCCATGCCCTCGAGGCCCTGCTCGGTGGTCACCTCACAGAAGAGCAGCACGGTCTCGGTCAGCGGCTTCTGCCGACCGGTGAGCACCTTGGCGTCGCTGACCGGGTTGTCGAGCGGCAGCACGACGTGCGACAGGGTCAGGCTCCGGATGCGGTCGGCGGCCATGGCGGGTTCTCCCTCGATGCGGTAACTTGTATGACGAGTTATGAAGTTATCCCACAAGTGATGCGGAGTCCAGAGGTGACGTCGAGCCGACAGGTTCCCCGGTGGCGAGACCTCGAGCCGTTCCTCAAGGGCCGTCCGGTGCACCGGAACGCCACGCAGCGCAGGCTCTCCCGGTGCCTCAGCGTCGACGACCTCGAGCGCCTGGCCCGCCGTCGGGTGCCCGGCGCGGTGTGGGACTACGTCTACGGC
Source organism: Nocardioides sp. YIM 152315 (assembly GCF_029210375.1). Lineage (GTDB taxonomy): Bacteria > Actinomycetota > Actinomycetes > Propionibacteriales > Nocardioidaceae > Nocardioides. The sequence continues at coordinate 370,312 of NZ_JARGER010000038.1, forward strand.
GGCTCGGACGGCGAGGTCGCGATGGCCCGCAACCGCGCGGCGTTCGACCGGGTCGAGCTGCGGCCGACCGCGTTCGGCCAGGTCGCGGATCCCGACGTGGCCACGACGATCCTCGGCCGGCCCGCGACCGCGCCGATCGTGCTCGCGCCCACGGGCTACACCAGGCTGAGCCACCACAGCGGCGAGCGCGCGGTGGCCGCGGCCGCCGCCGAGGCAGGCCTCCCCTACACGCTCTCGACCTACGCCACGACCTCGATCACCGACACCGCCCGGGCGGCCGAGGGTGGCCGCAACTGGTTCCAGCTCTACCTGATGAAGGACCGGGCCGTGAGCCTCGCCCATCTCGACGAGGCGAGGGAGCAGAAGTACGACGCGCTCGTGCTCACGATGGACACCACCGTCACCGGGATGAAGCGCAAGGACAAGCGCAACGGCTTCGCCATCCCGCCGCAGCTCACCGCGCGGACCCTGGCCGGCATGGCGCGGCACCCGGGCTGGGTCGCGAACATCCTGACCACCGAGCCGCTGCGCTTCGCGACCTTCCCCGAGGGCTCGACGTACGGCCGCTGGGGCATGTCCAACCAGCTGCGCGAGCAGGCGATCCGCCCCACCGACATCGCGTGGCTCAAGGAGCGCTGGGACGGCCCCGTCGTCGTCAAGGGCATCCTGTCGGTCGCCGACGCGCTCGCGGCCGTGCGCGCCGGGGCCGACGCGCTCGTGCTCTCCAACCACGGCGGCCGCCAGCTCGACCGGGCGCCGGTGCCGCTCGAGCTGCTGCCCGAGGTGGTCGACGCGGTCGGCGACCGCACGGAGGTGTACGTCGACTCCGGGGTCCGGTCCGGCGGCGACATCGCGGCCGTCGTCGGCCTCGGCGGGCGCGGTGTGATGATCGGCCGCGCCTACCTCTACGGGCTGATCGTGGGCGGGCAGCGCGGCGTCTCGGCCACCCTCGACCTGCTCGTGGACGAGCTGCGCCGCGCGATGTGCCTGCTCGGCACCCCGGACGTCGCGAGCATCGGCCCCGAGCACGTGCGGCTGCGGGCCTCGTGAGGTCAGGCCGGGACCGGGGTGACCAGCGTGCCGTCGGTCAGGAACCGCTCGACGTTCGCGAGCGCCAGGTCGATCATCGCCGCCCGCGTCTCGACCGTGGCGCTGCCGATGTGCGGCAGCAGCACGACGTCGTCGCGGCCGAGCAGGGCCTCGGGCACGTGCGGCTCGTCGGCGAAGACGTCGAGCCCGGCCCCGGCGATGCGGCCCTGCACGAGGGCGGCGACGAGCGCGTCCTGGTCGACGACGGACCCGCGCGCGACGTTGACGAGGAAGCCGTCCGGTCCGAGCGCGTCGAGCACCGCGGCGTCGACGAGGTGACGCGACGACTCCCCGCCCGCCGCAGCGAGCACGAGCACGTCGCTCTCCCGGGCGAGGTCGAGAACCCGGGCGGCGTAGGTGTACGGGACATCGGTGCGCTCGCGCCGGTTGTGGTAGCCGATGGTCGCGTCGAACGCGGTCAGCCGCTGCGCGATCGCCAGGCCGATCCGGCCGAGGCCGACGATGCCGACGCGGCTGCCGGAGACCCGGCGGGCCAGTGGCGGCATCGTGCCCGCCGCCCAGTCACCGCGCCGCACGAGGCGGTCGGCGGCCGAGAAGCCGCGCATCACGTCGATCACCAGGCCGACCGCGGTGTCCGCGACGCAGTCGGTGAGGACGTCGGGGGTGTTGGACACCGCGACGCCGCGGCGCGCGGCCTCGGCCACGTCGGTCGAGTCGTAGCCGACGCCGAAGTTCACGATCGCACCCAGCCCGGGCAGCCGGTCGAGGTGCTCGCCGCGCACACCCCAGACTCCGCTCGTCACCGCGACCGCCGCCTTCGCCGCAGTGTCGGGGTCGGCCTCGTCGAGGCCGACCGCGTCGTACCTCTCACGCAGCGCGGCGTCCAGCTCAGCCCGCATCCTGCCGACCATCACCACTCGTCGCTCGGTCACGGCGTGACCGTAGGCGGCGGCCCACGGCATCGTCCATTGCCGATGCGGCATCGAGAGGGCACGGCGTGGGCCTGCTGATCGGCTTCTCCACGATCATCGTGGTCATCTGCGCCGGCCTCGCCCTCGCGCACGCCGGCGTGCTCGACGCGCGCTCGCAGCGGACCCTGGCCGAGATCGCGTTCTTCGTCGCCTCGCCCGCGCTGATGGTGACGACGATCGGCAAGACCCACATCGGCGGCGCCGCGACGAACCTGGTCGCCTCCGCGGCCGCGCTCTCCGCCAGCTTCGCGGTGTACGCCGCGCTCGCGCGGCTGCGCTGGCGCCTCGACGGCGGCGCGGTGCTGATCGGATCGCTCTCCGCGTCGTACGTCAACGCGGGCAACCTCGGCCTCGCGATCGCGGCGTACGTCGTGCGTGACATCACCGTCGTCGTCCCGACTCTGCTCGTGCAGATGCTGGTGGTGCAGCCGATCGCGCTGGTCGCGCTCGACCGCCACGCCGGTCGCGGCATGGGCGCCGCCACGATCCTGCGCCGGCTGGTGACCAATCCGCTGACGATCGGGGCGCTGGTCGGCCTGGTGCTGGCGGGGACGGGCTGGACCCTGCCACGGGTCGTCGCGCAGCCGCTGGAACTGCTCGGGGGCGCGGCGATCCCGATGATGCTGATGTCCTACGGCGCCGCGCTGCGCCTGAGCCCGCTCCCGGGGAGGTCCGGCCACAACCGCGAGGTCTCCACCGTCGCCGTGCTCAAGCTCGTCTTCATGCCGGTCGTCGCGTGGCTGGTCGGCACGGCCCTCGGCCTGGACGGACCGGTGCTGCTCGGCGTCGTGCTCACCGCCGCGCTGCCGACCGCCCAGAACATCTTCCTGCACGCCACCCGCTACCGCGTGGGCGAGGCCGTCGCCCGCGAGAGCATCCTGCTCACCACGCTGTGCAGCCTGCCGGTCGCACTGCTGGTCGCGCTGCTGCTCGGCTGACATCGGAGAGAGACCATGACGCTGATCGACCGCCTCCACGAAGCCCTCGGCCCCGGCGCCGTCCTGACCGAGCCCGACGACGTCGCGTCGTACGTCGCCGACTGGACCGGTCGCTTCCGCGGATCGCCCACCGCCGTGGTCCGCCCGGCCGACACCGGGCAGGTCGCCGCGGTCGTGGGCCTGTGCGCGGACGCGGGCGTCGCGGTCGTGCCGCAGGGCGGCAACACCGGCCTCGCCGCAGGCGCGACACCGCGGGGCGGGGAGGTCGTGCTCTCCCTGGAGCGGATGCGCCGCGTGCGCGACGTCGACCCGGTCGCCGACACGATCACCGTCGAGGCCGGCGCGGTGCTGCAGACCGTGCAGGAGGCTGCCCGGCAGGCGGGCCGGCTCTTCCCGCTGTCGCTGGGCTCCGAGGGCTCGTGCACGATCGGCGGCAACGTCGCGACGAACGCCGGCGGCACGGCCGTCCTGCGCTACGGGATGATGCGCGACCTGGTGCTCGGGCTCGAGGTCGTGCTGCCGGACGGCCGGGTCTGGCACGGCCTGCGCGCGCTGCGCAAGGACAACACCGGCTACGACCTCAAGCAGCTCTTCATCGGCTCCGAGGGGACCCTCGGCATCGTGACCGCCGCGGTCCTGCGGCTCGTGCCCGCCACGCCGCGACGCGCGACCGCGCTGCTCGCGCTGCCGGACGTCGAGTGCGCGGTGGGGCTCCTGCCGGTGCTGCGCGAGCACGGCGGCGGACTGCTCACGGCGTGGGAGCTGCTCAACCGGCAGGCCGTCGACCTCGTGGTCGACCACCTCCCCGGGGTGCGCGACCCGTTCGACGGGATCCACGGGTGGTACGGCCTCGTCGAGCTCGCCGGCACCTCCGACGACGTCGACGAACGGCTCGACGCGGCGCTGGCGGCCGCGGTGGGGCCGGACCTCGCCGTCGACGCGGTGGTGGCCGGCGGTCCGGCCCAGCGCGCGTCGCTCTGGGCGCTGCGCGAGGGCGTCTCCGAGGCCCAGAGGATCGAGGGCGTCTCGGTCAAGCACGACGTCACCGTGCCGATCGCCGAGCTCCCCCGCTTCGTCGCCCGGACCGGGCCGCGGCTCGAGGAGCTGCTGCCCGGCGTCCGGCTCGTCACCTACGGCCACGTCGGCGACGGCAACCTCCACTACAACCTGAGTGCGCCGGCCGGGAACGACGACGCCCTCCGCGCCGCCGCCCCCGACCTCACGGCGGCCGTGTACGACGAGGTCGCCGCGCTCGGCGGCAGCATCAGCGCCGAGCACGGGCTCGGCGCGCTGAAGAGGCAGGCCGCCGCGGCGTACAAGTCCGACGTCGAGAACGACCTGATGCGCGCGGTCAAGCAGGCACTGGACCCCCGGGGCGCCATGAACCCCGGCAAGGTCCTCCCCTGACGCTGACCCGCCCGAAACTTTCGGGCGGGTCGGCGTCAGGTGGTGATGGTCAGGCCCTGGTCGGACCGCTCGACCGTCACCCGGCCGCCGTCGGCGACCTGCCCGCCGATCAGCATCTTCGCGAGCGGGTCCCCGATCGCGGTCTGGATCAGGCGACGGAGGGGGCGCGCGCCGTACGCCGGGTCGTAGCCGGTCTCGGCCAGCCAGCGCTTCGCGTCGTCGGTGACCGAGATCGTGATCCGGCGGACCGCCAGTCGCCTCTCGAGGAGCGCGAGCTGCAGGTCGACGATGTGGGTGAGCTCGTCGCGGGTCAGCGCCTCGAAGACCACGACCTCGTCGAGCCGGTTGAGGAACTCCGGCTTGAACGACGCCCGCACGGTCGCCATCACCGACTCCCGCTTCTTCTCGAGGTCGAGCGTGGGGTCGACGAGGAAGTTCGAGCCCAGGTTGCTGGTCAGGATCAGCAGCGTGTTGCGGAAGTCGACGGTGCGGCCCTGGCCGTCGGTGAGCCGCCCGTCGTCGAGCACCTGGAGCAGGATGTCGAAGACCTCGGGGTGCGCCTTCTCGACCTCGTCGAGCAGCACGACCGAGTAGGGGCGACGCCGCACGGCCTCGGTGAGCTGGCCGCCCTCGTCGTACCCGACGTAGCCCGGGGGCGCACCGACGAGGCGGGCCACCGAGTGCTTCTCGGAGTACTCGCTCATGTCGATGCGCACGATCGCGCGCTCGTCGTCGAAGAGGAAGTCGGCCAGCGACTTCGCGAGCTCGGTCTTGCCGGTGCCGGTCGGGCCGAGGAAGAGGAACGAGCCCGTGGGCCGGTTGGGGTCGGAGAGCCCGGCCCGGGAGCGGCGTACGGCGTCGCTCACGGCCGTCACGGCGGCCCGCTGGCCGATCAGCCGCTCGCCGATCACGTCCTCCATGCGGAGCAGCTTGGCGGTCTCGCCCTCGAGCATCCGGCCGACGGGGATGCCCGTCCAGGCCTCCACGACCTCGGCGACCTGCTCGGCGCCGACCTCCTCGCCGACCAGCGGGTCGACGTCGGTCTTCTCGGCTGCGACGACCTCGCCGATCTTGCGCTCGAGGGCGGGGATCGACTCGTAGTTGATCCGGCTCGCGGCCTCGAGGTTGCCCTCCCGCAGCAGCCGGTCGGCCTCCATGCGCAGCTGGTCGAGCTGGCGACGCAGCTCTCCCTCGCCCTCGAGGGACTGCTTCTCCAGGTCCCACCTGGCTTCGAGCGCGCGCAGCTGCTCGTCCTGGTCGGCCAGGTCCTGGCGCAGCGCGGCGAGGCGCTCGCGGGAGGCGTCGTCGGTCTCCTTCTCGAGCGCGAACTGCTCCATCTTGAGCCGGTCGACCTGGCGACGCAGCTGGTCGATCTCCTCCGGGGAGGACTCGATCTCCATCCGCAGCCGCGACGCCGCCTCGTCGATCAGGTCGATCGCCTTGTCGGGCAGCTGGCGGCCGGTGATGTAGCGGTCGGAGAGCGTGGAGGCGGCGACCAGCGCGGCGTCGGTGATGCGGACGCCGTGGTGCGCCTCGTACTTCTCCTGGATGCCGCGCAGGATCTGGATCGTGTCCTCGACGCTCGGCTCGCCGACGAAGACCTGCTGGAAGCGGCGCTCGAGCGCGGGATCCTTCTCGATGCGCTCGCGGTACTCGTCGAGCGTGGTCGCACCGATCATGTGCAGCTCGCCGCGGGCGAGCATCGGCTTGAGCATGTTGCCGGCGTCCATCGCGGAGTCGCCGCCGGCACCCGCGCCGACGACCGTGTGCAGTTCGTCGATGAACGTGATGACCTGACCCTCGGCCGACTTGATCTCGTCGAGCACGGCCTTGAGACGCTCCTCGAACTCGCCGCGGTACTTCGCGCCCGCGACCATCGCGGCCAGGTCGAGGCTGAGCACCCGGCGGTCCTTGAGCGAGTCGGGGACGTCGCCGGCGACGACGCGCTGGGCGAGGCCCTCGACGACGGCGGTCTTACCGACGCCGGGCTCGCCGATGAGCACCGGGTTGTTCTTGGTGCGCCGCGACAGCACCTGCACCACGCGCCGGATCTCGGCGTCGCGGCCGATGACCGGGTCGAGCCGGCCCTCCTCTGCCGCGGCGGTCAGGTCGACGGAGTACTTCTCCAGCGCCTCGTACGTCGACTCCGCGTCCTCGCTCGTCACCCGGCGGTTGCCGCGCACGGCGGTCAGGCCCTCGCGCAGCCCGTCCGCGGTGAGGCCGGCGTCGGTGAGCACCTTCTGCGCCGGGCTCTCGACGGTCGCGATCGCGATCAGCAGGTGCTCGGTCGCGACGTACTCGTCGTTGAGGCCTCCGGCCAGGTCGAGCGCGCTCGCGAGCACGCGCGTCAGCGCGGCCGAGCCCTTGGGGGTCTGCACGCTGGCGCCGCTGGCGGTGGGCAGGCCGTCGCGCACCGCGACGGCCGCGCGCACCAGCGTGGCCGGGTCGGCGCCCGACTTGCTCACCAGCGACGCGGGGGTGCCGCCCTCCTGGAGGAGCAGCGCCACCAGCAGGTGGACGGGCTCGACGGTGGAGTTGCCCGCGGTCGTCGCGGCGAGCTGTGCAGCCTCGATCGCCTCGCGGCTGCGGGTCGTGAACTTCTCGGCGCCGAACTGGCTCATGGGCGTGATTCTCCTGCTGATCTCGACACTCGGCCACCGCTGCGCGGCCCTTCATTGGCACAACCTCAGAAAAGTTGAGTCCATTCCACTCAAGTCGACCCCAGTTTCCGAATTTCGGACGAACCGGACTAGACCACCCGTTTGCCCCACCCGCCCCACGGGCAGCACCCCTACGTCAAACGGGGGACATCTCGGGCTGCATCCGCGCCGGGAGTTCCGTTCACTCCCGATCGTAGAGAGCAGCAGCCTGCATGAATCTCATCCATCGCACCGCCACCGCCGTCGTCGCGGCCCTGGCCCTGAGCGTGCCCACCGCCGCCATCACCGCGACCGCGTCGAACGCCGCACCGGCCGGCGTCAGCCACGCCGACCAGCACAGCCAGATCGTGGGCAAGAAGGCGAAGAAGAAGGTCAAGCTCAAGCTCAAGCGGTCCGCGAAGTACTCCCACGTCGGCCAGACCGGCGTGAAGCTCACCGCCGTGGCCAAGAAGGGCAAGAAGAAGGCGAAGGGCAAGGTCACCTTCACCGTCAACGGCGCCGCCGTCGCGAAGAAGAAGCTCAGGAAGGGCAAGGCCAGCTACCGCCTCGCGAGCACCAACGCGCCCGGCGTCTACACGGTGACCGCGAAGTACAAGGGCAAGAAGAAGTCCACGAAGGTCCGGGTCTACAACTCGGCGATCTCGCTCTCGGCCGTCGAGTTCACGGTCTCGCAGGCCACGGACAGCTGGGATCTCCCCGCGATGACCGGGACGGTGCAGTACAAGGACAAGCCGGCCAACGACGGCTACGTCGACATCTACAAGGACGGCAATAAGAAGGGCGGCAGCTCCTCGCCCGACTACTGCTGCATGGCGAGCGTCGCCGACAACGGCGCGTTCGAGTTCGGCGGCTACAGCTTCCTGGCCAAGGTCCAGGAGATGCCCGTCGGCGACTACACCTTCCAGGCGTTCTACACCGAGACCGCGTCGTTCGCCGAGTACATCTACTCGAGCCCGATCGTCGTGCACGTCGTGCCCTGATCTCTGCGGATGCCGGCCCGCCCGAGACCCTCGGGCGGGCCGTCGTCATGTCGGGACGGGCTCTTAGACTCCTGCACGTGGACAGGCCCCCCATCCGCGAGTTCCGCGGCCGGGCGAAGTGGGCCGGGGTGATCGGCAACCTCCTCCTGGCCGGCCTGGGCGTCGGACTGGCCTGGATCGGGTTCGCCGCCGTCCCGGGCGACGTCGCCGCGGTGCGCGCACTGGCGTGGTACACCGTCGCCGCCGCGCTCGTCACGCTCGGCCTCGCGATCGCGACCGCCGCCACGCGCCGGCTGCCGGCCCTCCGGGAATCCCGCCTCGAGGGCGCACCGGCACTGGTGGCACGGTCCTGGGCCGCGGAGTGGTGGTACGCCGTGGCGCTGGACGCCGGTCTGGTCGTCCTCGCCGGCGTACTGGTCGGGCTCGGCGTCGACGCCGGCGGGTCGTGGGTCCTCGGGACCGTCGCGGTGGCGCTGGTCGGTGCCTACTTCCTCGTCCGCGTGATCCTCACGATCACCGGGCGCCGCCGCAACCACGCGCTGTGGCTGACTCCGCACGAGATCGTCCACGACGCGCCCTGGGGGCGCGAGCGGGTACGACGCGAGCAGGTCGTGCGGGTCCGGCCCGCCACCGCGAGCGCCGAGCTCGTGCTCGAGGTCGACGGGCCGGTCGGTCGACAGGTGTGCCCCCGGCCGTGGCGCCGGACCCGCCTCGACGCGGGCTCGAGCCGGATCGTGGCCGACTGCTCGATGACGGCCCACGAGGCGGGCGACCTCGCCGCCTGGCTGGGCTCGGAGCTCGGGGTCTGCGCCGCGGGACGTTGAGCCGGACGCCGCCCGACGGGTTTGACCGGCCCCCCGGCTGCTCATGATGCCCGCGTGAGCACGAGTCCCGATCCGTCCAGCACCGAGCGCCCGGAGCTCCCGCCGGTGGTCTACGTCCCGACGACCGACGAGGCCGACCCGTCGACCCGGCGGGTCCTCATGCACCTGGTCGCGGACGGCCGCACGGCCCTCTACACCTACTCGGCGCTCGACCGGCTGCGCGACCACTACCTGCCGGACAGCTCCTGGATCCTGTGCGACGGCACCGCGCTGCAGCGGATCCACGACGAGACGCCCTACGACCTGCTCTTCGTCGACGTCGACCCCGGCCTGCGCGACGCGGACGAGGACGCACGATGAGCGAGATGCACGTCGAAGGACCGGTGCTGGGCGCCATCGCCGACGGGCTCGACAAGGGCGCGAGCGGCCTCGAGGAGCTCGCCGGGAGCGTGCCGAGCGGCGTCGACGCCGGCCCGATGACCGCCGTGATCGCCAGCATGCTCGCCCAGGTCACCGACAGCGCAGGCGACGTGTCGACGTCACTGACCGGCGTCGCGGCCCTGGTCCGCCAGATCCGGCGCTACTACGAGCGCGCGGACGCCTCGGCCGAGGCGAGCCTCACCGACATCAAGGACGTGATGTCGCGGTGAGCATCGACACCGAGATCGAGGGCAAGCCGGCCACGATCGAGTCGGCCGCCGACTGGCTGCGCGACAAGCTGGCCGTCAAGATCGGTGCGGCGGCCGACCGCATGAACGACGCCCGCCGCGACGCCGACGCCTCGTGGGAGAGCAAGGCGGGCGACGAGTTCTCCTCGTGCATGCGCAAGGGGCGCGACAAGGTGGACGACCTCGAGAAGGCCGCGAAGAAGATGGGCGGCGACCTCGACGACTTCGCCGAGAAGCTGCGCACCTGCCAGCAGGACATGCAGACGATCCGCTCCGACGCCTCCGCCGCGGGACTCACCGTCGCCGGCTTCCTGATCCAGGACCCGGGTCCCGGTCCCGCGCGACCGCCCGACAACTTCACGGGGACCGAGGCGGAGGTCGCGGCGCACAACGACAAGGTCGCGGCGTACGACGCCCACCAGCTGCTGATCACCGCCTACAGCCACGCCGCGAGCGAGGCCGCCCGGATCGACCGGAAGTACGCCACCGCCTGCCGGGAGCTGCAGGACGAGTACACCGTGGGCCAGCACGCCTCGTGGCTGCTGACCTCGACGGAGATCCTCGGAGACGCGGCCGCCGGAGCGGTGGGCGTGCAGATCGGCCTCCAGCAGTCGAAGCTGCACACCAAGGCACAGGACCTGGTCGACGACGCCAGGCGCGCCGTCGACGACCTGCAGGCACACCCCGAGCGCTACCTGAAGCGCAAGTGGCTCTTCTTCAAGACGCTCGACGACGCCAAGCTCGAGGCCGACCGGCTGGCGATCCAGGGCAAGCTCGACGAGGCCGAGGACCTGTTGCGGAGGTCCTCCGCGCTCGACGACGCCAAGCTCCCGAAGTTCCTCGGCAGGGCCGGCAAGGTCCTCGGGCCACTCGGCCTCGGGCTCGGGATCTACAACGACTACCAGGAGGGCGAGAGCGGCACCCAGATCGTCGTCTCGCAGGGCGCGTCGGCCGCCGCCGGCATCGCCGCCGGTGCCGGCGCCAGCGCCCTCACGGGCATGGCGATCGGCGCGGCTGCGGGGTCCGTCGTCCCCGGCGTCGGCACGGCGGTCGGCGCGGTCGTCGGCACCGTCGTCGGTGCCGGCGTGGCGATCTTCGCCGACGGCGCCATCGACTCGCTCTTCGAGAACGGGCCCGACGTCGGCAAGGCGTTCGACGAGGGTCTCGACGCGCTCGCGGACACCGGCGACACGATCGCCGACGGCGTCTCGAGCGTCGCCGACACCGTCGGCGGGTGGTTCAGCTGACCGCGCGCAGCGCCCCGGGTCCCGTGCTGCTCGTGCTCGGGCTGCTCGCGGGCGCCGCATCGATCGCGCTCGGCGTCGGCCTGCTCGGCCGGGTCGAGACCGGCTTCGGCGCCGTGTGGGCGTGCGGGTTCGTGATCCTCGGCCTCATCGTCCTGGCCAGCGCGGTGGCGACCCAGCCCCGATGGTCGCGCGCGGCGCCCCCCGCCCGCGACGAGGTGCGGGCGGGCGAGCCGACGCGCTTCCATCCGCGGCGCGGCGGCCTGCCCACCGCGACGACGTTCGTGGTGACGGGACTGCTCGGGGCCTGGTTCGTCGCGATCGGCGTGACGGGCGCCGTCGAGCGCACCTGGCTGTGGGCGGTGCTGGCGCTGGTGCCCGCGACGTACTTCTCCGGGTTCACGATCCTCTGGGCAGCCGGCCGCTTCCGCCCCGGCGGAGTCCGGGTGACGCCGACCCGGGTGATCGACGAGCACTACGGGCTGCGCAGCGAGCTCGCGCTCGCGGACGTCGCCGGCATGAGTCCCCGCTCGGAGACGTTGCACCTCGAGCCGTTGGAGGGGGTCTCGCCGGTGCACCGTCGGCTGACGCCGCGACCGTGGCGCGCGCGCGTCACGCCCGGCGCCCTGGTCATCCGGACCGGCGACCTCGACTCCGACGGACGGACGCTCGTCGAGGAGCTGCAGCGCAGGCTGGCCTGAATCCGGCCCGCGCGACGGGGCCCGGCTACCGCCCCCGTCGCCAGACGACCACGGACTGGCCGGGGTCCGGCGGACGCAGCGCGGGTAGTCGGCTGGGCGGAGCATCACTGCGCCGTGCGGACAGCGCCCGCCGCAACGCCTCGCGGGTCGCCGCCAGCTCGGCCTCGAGCTCCTCGTTGCGCTGGACCAGCGCGGCGGCCCGGTGCTCGAGCTCGAGGATCCGGCGCACGCCCTCGATGCCGATGCCCGTCGAGGTGAGGTCACTGATCTCGCGCAGCAGCTCGATGTCGCGGTGGGAGTAGCGGCGTCCGCCGCCACCGGTGCGACCCGGCGTGATCAGTCCCATCCGCTCGTAGGTGCGCAGGGTCTGGGGGTGCAGGCCGCTGAGCTCCGCGGCGACGCTGATCACGAAGACCGCGGCATCCGGCGGCGGGGGCTCGAACGGGGCGCGGCCGGGCATCCTCACGCCTCCTCGAAGAGCTTCGTGCGGAGGGGGCGACCCGACATGGCCGACCGGTAGGTCTCGATCGCCTCGCGGGCCGGACCCTCGACGGACGCGGGCACCTGGACCTCGACCGTCGCGAGCAGGTCGCCCTTGCTCCCGTCGCTCTTCGGCGCGCCGCGGCCGCGCACCCGGAAGGTGCGCCCGTTCGGAGTGCCGGCCGGGACCTTGAGGGTCACCGGAGCGCCGCCCAGCGTGGGGATCCTGATCTCCGCACCGAGCGTGAGCTCGTCGAAGGACACCGGTACGTCGAGGGTCAGGTTGTCGTCCTTGCGACCGAAGAGTCGGTGCGGCGACACCTTCACGGTGACGTAGAGGTCGCCCGCCGGCCCGCCGTTCTCGCCCGGCGCGCCCTTGCCGCGCAGCCGGATCCGCTGACCGTCCTTGACGCCCGCCGGGATGCGCGCCTGGATGGTGCGCGCCGAGACGCCCCGCCCGCTGCCGTGGCAGGTCGGGCAGGGCTCGTCGTACACGAGCTGGCGACCGCCGCACCTCGGGCAGGTCTCGTTGATCGAGAACGCGCCGCCGGCCGACGCCACGACGAAGCCGGCGCCCTCGCACTCCGGGCACACGTGCGGCTTCGTGCCGGGCTTGCCTCCCGTGCCCTTGCAGTCGGGGCAGGCGGAGTCGGCGGTGAGCCGCAGCGACACCGTGACCCCGTCGATGGCGTCGGTGAAGCTGATCGTCGCCGACGTGTCGACGTCCGCGCCCTTCTGGGCGCGAGCGCGCCGACCGCGGCCCTGGCGGGAGCCGCCACCGAAGAGGTCGCCGAACATGTCGCCGAACCCACCGCCACCGCCGGCCCGCTCGCGGAGCAGGTCGTTGAGGTCGAAGCCGCCGGCCCCGCCCGGGAAGCCGCCACCGCTGAAGCCGCCGCCGAAGCCGCCGGCGTAGACCGACCGCATCTCGTCGTACTTCGTGCGCTTCTCGGGGTCGCCGATCACGTCGTAGGCCTCGGCGACCGCCTTGAACCTGTCGTGCTTGGCGGCGTCATCCGGGTTGGAGTCGGGGTGGTTGGCGCGCGCGAGCTTGCGGTAGGCCTTCTTGATCTCGTCGCTGGTCGCCTCCTTGGAGACGCCGAGCTCCTTGTAGAAGTCCTTCTGCGCCCAGTCGGCCCGGAAGCCGTCACCGTTGCTCATCGCGCACCTCCCCCCCTCGTCAGTTGCTCGCCGGATCGACCACGAGGACCTGCGCGGCCCGGACGACGCGGTCGCCGATCCGGTAGCCGGCCTTGGCGACCACCTTGCATGTGGTCACCTGGACCTCGGCGTCCTCGCCGATGTGGCTGAGCGCGTCGTGGATCGTCGGGTCGAAGACGTCGCCCGGAGCACCGAACTTGGTCAGCCCGAGCCCGGCCACCACCCGCTCGAGCTGGTCGGCTGTCGCCTGGAAGCCCGGGTCCAGACTCTGCCCGCTCTTCTCGGCGTGCTCTCGCGCCCGATCGATGGTGTCGAGCACCTCGATGATCGGGGTGAGCGCGGCGTACGTCGCGTTCTGCTTGATCAGCTCGCGGTCGCGCTCGACCCGCCGCTTGTAGTTGACGAACTCGGCCTGGAGCCGCTGCAGGTCGTTGGTCAGCTCGGCGAGGGCCCTGCGCGCCTCGGCGAGCTCATCGACCTCCTCGACGACCTCGTCGGTGACGGTGTCGGCGGCCTCCTCGGCCCGAGGAGCAGGGGACTCCTGCTCCTCGGGCTCCCGAGGAGCCTGCTCGTCCCGGGACGGCTCGGTCACTTGTTCTCGCCCTCGGCGCCGTCGGCCGGCTCCTCGTCGACGATCTCGGCGTCGACGACGTCGTCGTCGGCCTCGCCGGTCGAGCCGTCCGAACCGCCCGCCGCGGCCTGGTCGGCCTCGGCCGCGGCGTACATCGCGGCGCCCATCTTCTGGCTGGACTCGCCGAGCTTCGTGATGCCGGCCTGAAGCTCCTCGGCGCCGGCCTCGGCGTTCTCGAGGGTGGCCTTGAGGGCGTCGACGTCGGCCTGCACCTCGGTCTTCACGTCCTCCGGGAGCTTCTCGCCGTTGTCGGCGAGGAACTTCTCGGTCGTGTAGACGAGCTGGTCGGCCTGGTTGCGGGTCTCCACCGCGGCGCGCCGGTTGGCGTCCTCCTCGGCGTACTGCTCCGCCTCCTTGACCATCCGGTCGATGTCGTCCTTCGACAGCGCGGAGCCGCCGGAGATCGTCATCGACTGCTCCTTGCCGGAGGCCTGGTCCTTCGCGGTCACGTGGACGATGCCGTTGGCGTCGATGTCGAAGGTGACCTCGATCTTCGGAACGCCGCGCGGGGCCGGCGGGAGCCCGGTCAGCTCGAAGTTGCCGAGCGGCTGGTTCTGCGACCACATCTGGCGCTCACCCTGGGCGACCTTGATCTCGACCGACGGCTGGTTGTCGTCCGCGGTCGTGAAGATCTCGGACCGCTTGGTCGGGATCGTCGTGTTGCGCTCGATCAGCGTGGTCATCACGCCGCCCTTGGTCTCGATGCCGAGCGAGAGCGGGGTGACGTCGAGGAGCAGCACGTCCTTGACCTCGCCCTTGAGGACGCCGGCCTGCAGGGCCGCGCCGACGGCGACGACCTCGTCGGGGTTGACGCCCTTGTTGGGCTCCTTGCCGCCGAGCAGCTCCTTGACCACGTCGGTCACCGCCGGCATGCGGGTGGAGCCGCCGACGAGCACGACGTGGTCGATGCCGCTGACGTCGACCCCGGCGTCCTTGAGCACGCTCTGGAAGGGCGCCTTGGTGCGGTCGAGCAGGTCGGAGGTCAGCTTCTGGAACTCGCTGCGGGTCAGCTTCTCCTCGAAGTGCAGCGGGCCGGACTCGCCGTGGGTGATGTACGGCAGGTGGATGGTGGTCTCGCTCGAGGAGGAGAGCTCGATCTTCGCCTTCTCCGCGGCCTCCTGGAGGCGCTGCTTGGCGATCTTGTCGGCGCCGAGGTCGACGCCGTTGTTGTCCTTGAACCTCTTGACCATCCACTCGACGATGCGGGCGTCCCAGTCGTCACCACCGAGGTGGTTGTCGCCGGAGGTCGCCTTGACCTCCACGACGCCCTCGCCGATCTCGAGCAGGGACACGTCGAAGGTGCCGCCGCCGAGGTCGAAGACGAGGATGGTCTGGTCGTCGCCCTTGTCGAGGCCGTAGGCCAGCGCGGCCGCGGTGGGCTCGTTGACGATGCGCTGGACGTTGAGGCCCGCGATCTCGCCGGCCTCCTTGGTGGCCTGGCGCTGGGCGTCGGAGAAGTACGCCGGGACGGTGATCACCGCGTCGGTGACCGTCTCGCCGAGGTAGGCCTCGGCGTCGCGCTTGAGCTTCTGCAGCACGAACGCGCTGATCTGCTGCGGCGTGAAGTCCTTGCCGTCGATGTCGGTCTTCCAGTCGGTGCCCATGTGGCGCTTGACCGACCGGATCGTCCGGTCGACGTTGGTCACGGCCTGGCGCTTGGCGACCTCGCCGACCAGCACCTCGCCGGACTTGGCGAAGGCGACGACCGAGGGAGTGGTGCGGGCGCCCTCCGCGTTCGCGATGACGGTGGGCTCGCCGCCCTCCAGGACGGCCACGACGCTGTTCGTCGTGCCCAGGTCGATACCGACCGCACGTGCCATGTTGCTGCTACCTCCGGTGAGTGGTTCTGCTTCGTCGGCCATCCTGCGCGGCCGCTGCGAGTCTGACAAATGAGTTGAGTCGGTTCAACTCAACTTTGCTCACTGGTCGGAACGCAGTCCGGCCCCGGCCCATTCCCCGGTCAGCCGACGAACTTCGCCACGATCGACTCCCGCACCAGGTCCGGCACGTCCCCGCGCGGGATCCACCGTGCCTCGTCGGTCGTCCCCGCCACCTCCGCCGTCAGCTCGCCGCCGACCACGACCGCCTCGTAGACCACCCGCACGTTCTTCTGCCAGCGGCCGCCGTTGCCGGCGAAGCGCCGCTCCGGGGCGATCAGCACGGTGTCGACGCCGAGCAAGCGGCCGAGCTCGACGTCGTACCCGCTCTCCTCGCGCACCTCCCGCACTACGCCCTCCTCGGGCGTCTCGTCGCGCTCCACGCCACCGCCGGGGAGCGTCCACCGGGGCTCGTCGGGCTCGTTCCAGAGCGCGAGCAGCACGCGGTCGTCGCGGACGACGACGGCGTACGCGCCGAGGCGGGTGTCGTACTCGGTGAAGTCGGGACCTGGCTCCATGCGGCCCATCCTCGCGCACGGGCGCACACCTCCCCTCGTGGGAGGTCAGGCGTCGAGCGCGCGGCCCCACTGCTCCAGGAGGTCGGCGAGCCGCGCCCGCTCCCGCTCGTCGAGCGCGCCCACCAGCCGGTGCTCGTTGGCCATGTGCGCCGTGAAGGCCTCGTCGATCAGCGCGCGCCCGGCGTCGGTCAGCGCCACGACCCGGCCGCGCGCGTCGTCGTCGCTGACGCGCCGGGTGACCCAGCCCTGCTCGACGCAGCGGTCGACGCGCTTGGTGACCGCACCCGACGACACCATCGTCTGGGCGGCGAGCTCGCCGGGCGTCAGCTCGTACGGCGCGCCCGCGCGGCGCAGCGTCGCGAGCACGTCGAACTCTCCCTCGCCGAGGCCGTAGCGTCCGTAGACCGCCACCAGCTCCTCGGTCAGGCGCGCGGCCAGCCGGTGCAGGCGACCGATGACGCCCTGCGGCGAGGCGTCGAGGTCGGGCCGCGCCGCCGCCCACTGGGCCATGATCCGGCCGACGTGGTCGGTCCCGGGCTGGGTCACGGAGTCAGGCCTCGAGGCTGCTGTCCAGCCGGCGCAGGCGCTCGATGTCGGAGGAGTGCTGGTCGCGGATCACGACGACGGGGCACGCGGCGTGCCGGACGCACTGGTCGGTCACCGAGCCGAGCGCGAGGCCCTTGAACCCGCCCAGGCCGCGGGCGCCGACCACGAGCAGTTCGGCGTCGTGCGACGCCGCGATCAGGCCGTTGGCGGGTGCGCCGCGGAAGCCCTCGAAGGAGACGTCGACGCCGACCGCGGAGTCGGCGACGACCCGGGCGCAGGCACGCTCGAGGTCGGCGACCACGGCGGCCTCGAACTCCTCGATGGGCGGGATGTAGCCGCCGGTCATCGAAGCGGGCCGCGGCGCCGTCGACATCGTCCAGCCCCGGACGACCCGGACGACGGCGTCGAAGCGGGCGGCGTAGTCGATCGCCCAGGCCAGGGCCAGGTCGCTGGTGGTCGAGCCGTCGTGGCCGACGATGACGGTGCGCTCGGCTGCCATGACCGGAATATATCTCACCCGGAAACTATTATCTCTTCCGTGGAAACTACTGCGCTCGCCCCTGGGTCCTCCGTCCGCCGGGGCGGCACCCTCGGTCTGGCCGCGCTCGCTCCGATCGCGTGGGGCTCCGGCTACTACGTGACCGAGACCTTCCTCCCCCCGGACCGCCCGCTGTTCGGCGCGACGGTCCGGGCGCTGCCGTTCGGGCTGCTCCTGCTGGCGTTCCGGCCGCGGCTCCCCTCCGGCGCGTGGTGGTGGCGCAGCCTGCTGCTCGGCACGCTCAACATCGGCGCCTTCTTCGCGCTGATCTTCGTCGCGGCCTACCGCCTGCCCGGCGGCACGGCCGCGACCCTGACCGCGACCGCGCCGCTGGTGGTGATGCTCGTCGCCTGGGGGCTGGTCGGGGAGCGCCCACGCGCCGCCTCGCTCCTCGGGGGCGCCGTGGGCGCGGTCGGGGTCGCGCTGCTGGTGCTGCGCGCCGACTTCGCCGTCGACCCGATCGGCGTCGCGGCCTCCTTCGGCGCCGTCGCCCTGTCGTCGGTGGGCTTCGTCCTGGTCAAGCGCTGGGAGCCCCCGGTCGACCTCCTGACGTTCACCGCCTGGCAGCTCGTCGCGGGCGGCCTGGTGCTGCTGCCCGTCGCACTCCTCGTCGAAGGGACGCCGCCGGCCCTCGACCTCCCCGCCGTCGGCGGCTTCCTCTACCTCGGCCTGGCCGGCACGGTGATGGCCTATGTCGTGTGGTTCCGCGGCCTGCGCCTGCTGCCGGCGGCGGCCGTGTCCCTGGTCGGCCTGCTCAACCCGGTCGCCGGCACCGTGATCGGCGTCGCCCTCGCGGGCGAGGCGTTCGGCGGCGCCCAGGCGCTCGGCCTGCTGCTGGTGCTCACGGGCATCCTGGCCGGACAGCCGGCCGTCGTCGACCGCCTGCGCCGGCGTACGCCGGTGTCAGCCGGAGACGGTGATCCGGACCTCGGCCGACTTGAGGTCGGAGTCGGAGTCGACGACGCGGAAGCGGTTCACGCCGGGCAGGCTGGCCTGCACCGGGATCTGGAACTGCTCGCCGGTCACCGAGCCCGTGGCCGGGAAGTCCACCCAGGAGCCGTTCTCGAAGCGCTGCACGGTGAGGATCGCGCCTTCACCGCGCGGGTAGACGCCGGTGAGCAGGAACTGCTCCATCGGCGACACCTCCGTCACCGACGCCGCGAGGCTGATCTCCCGCTTCGGCTTCTCGCTCTTCGTCGGCTCGTCGGACGGGGTCTCGCTCGCTGACGGCGACTCCCCGCCCGGCGCGAGCGTGATCTGCGGGTCGTTCTCGGCGGTCGTCTCCACCGGGGTCGGCAGATACATCGTCGCCTCGCCACCACCGGTCGAGTCCGAGGAGTCCTCGCCGATGCCGAGGACGCTGGTGCCGGCGATCACGACGACACCTAGCACGAGACCGACGACGAGGCCCACACCCACGAGCGCCACGAGTCCGGCGGCGATCGGGTGGCGCTCGTCGGGGCGCTCGGGTTGCTGCTCGGGCATGCCTCCCATTGTCCGGGACGTCGCAAGCCCGAGTCCGACGGGGATTCCTAGACTCCCCGCTTCCAGACGATCTCCTCGTGCAGCTTGCGGCTCCGCCAGCCGTCCGGGGTGCGGACCAGGGAGTGATGGTAGAGCCCGCCGAACTCGACGACCCTGGTCTCGCCCCGGCCGCCCTCCCCGTCGGGTGCCGCGAGCGGCATCGGGTTGTGGAAGTACGCCGTCGCGAGCGCCTCGTCGCCGCCGACCCGGCCGCCGGGGAAGGTGATCGCGACCTGCGCCAGCGAGTGCATCCGCTGCGGGAAGAACGCAGGCAGCACCTCCGCCAGCCACGCCTTCACGGCCGGGTAGGTGTCGGCGATGCCGCCGGACTCGGTGTAGTCGATCTCGGCGTAGGGGGTGAAGACCGTGTCGAGCAGGTCCCACTCGCCGGTGTCGATGCCGCGGGTGTAGCGGACGAGCACGTCCTCGATCTCGAGGCGGTCGCTGATCTGCTGGAGGTCCACGCTCGAACTCTGGCACAGAATTGGAACACGTTCTAGTATCTCGGGAAGGCTCGAGACCGGAAGGCAACCGATGCGATTCAGCTACGCCGAGGCGATGACCCAGGCGACGTACTACGCGCCCCTGGCGCAGGCCGCCGAGGCCGCCGGCTACACCAGCATGACCGTCGCCGACAGCGTGATCTACCCGAAGGACTCCGACTCGACCTACCCCTACACCGACACCGGGGACCGCGAGTTCCTCGACGGCAAGGAGTTCATCGAGACGATGGTGCTGTGCGCCCACCTCTTCGCGCACACGACCACGCTGCGGCTCACGCCGTTCGTGCTCAAGCTGCCGATCCGCCCGCCGGTGCTGGTCGCCAAGCAGGCGTCGTCACTGGCCTTCCTCTCCGGCAACCGCCTCGGCCTCGGCGTCGGCATCTCGCCGTGGCCCGAGGACTTCGCCGCCATGGGCGTCGACTGGGCGAGGCGCGGCAAGCGGATGGACGAGTGCATGGACATCCTGCGCGGGCTGACGACCGGCGACTACTTCGACTACCACGGCGACTTCTACGACGTGGACGCGCTGAAGCAGTGCCCCTACGCCACCGAGAAGGTCCCGCTGCTGGTCGGCGGGCACGCCGACGCCGCGCTCCGGCGCGCCGTACGCAAGGGCGACGGCTGGATGCACGCGGGCGGCGACGGCGAGGAGCTCGACCGGCTGCTCACCCGGCTCGCCGAGATCCGCGCGGAGGAGGGCGACACCCGTGACGACTTCGAGGTGCACGTGATCTCCTACGACGCCTACACCGTCGACGGCATCAAGCGACTCGAGGACAAGGGAGTCACCGACTGCATCGTCGGCTTCCGGATGCCCTACATCACGGGCCCCGACACCGAGCCGCTCGAGACCAAGGTCAAGCACCTCGAGCAGTACGCCGAGCAGATCATCTCCAAGGTCAACCGATGAGACCGGCCACGCGACAGGGCCGAGTCGGCGTACGGACCTTGACACCGAGGGGTTTGGAGCAATGAGCAGCGCAAGCCTCGGACTGACCCAGGTCCTCCAGGACGCGATCGCGGAGGCCGAGGAGCTCGTCGCCAACGCGCCGTTCATCAGGACCGAGCAGGACCGGCTGGAGGGCTACGACTACCTCGCCGGGCGCATCCGGATGGCCCTGCAGATGGCCTTCGACCACGACCTCGACCGGCCCCTCTTCATCAACCCCACCCACCAGTTCTCCCGGCAGGGCCTGGACAACCCCGACGCGATCTACTTCAACGCCTACCTCAAGGAGGGCGCCGAGTACGTCGTCCGCGGTCGACGCGGCACGTCGGCGGACCTGTCCTTCCAGGTGATGGGCGGCAGCTACTCGGCCGACTCGGCGGCGAGCTCGATGCTGGCCTTCGA
Organism: Nocardioides sp. YIM 152315; assembly: GCF_029210375.1. Taxonomy (GTDB): domain Bacteria; phylum Actinomycetota; class Actinomycetes; order Propionibacteriales; family Nocardioidaceae; genus Nocardioides. The sequence continues at coordinate 390,884 of NZ_JARGER010000038.1, forward strand.
CGACCGCGAGCTCGACCTCGCGCCCGACGGGACCTTCGAGTTCCGCTACGTCGCCGAGCCCGGCGCGAAGACCATGATCGTGCGCGAGGTCTTCAACGACTGGGACACCGAGGAGCGCGGGACGCTCACCATCGAGCGCGTCGACACCCTCGGCCGGCCCGCGGAGGCGCTGCGCCGGGAGCGGCTGGCCCAGCGCTACGAGGTGGCCGCGAAGAGCCTGGTCGGGTCGATCCGGACGTGGTTCGCGTTCCCGCACTTCTTCCAGTACAAGGAGCCGCCCAACATCCCGAGCGCGCCGCGGTCGACGCCCGGCGGACTGTCGTCGCAGCGGTCGTCGATCGGTCACTACTCGCTCGCGGAGGACGAGGCGCTCGTCATCACGGTCCCCGAGTGCACCGACTGCTCCTACCAGGCAATCCAGATCGGCTCGGACTGGTACGCCTCGACCGACTACGAGACCCACCAGACCTCGCTCACCAAGGCGCAGGCGCGCGTCGACCCGGACGGGCGGATGCGGTTCGTGATCTCGGAGACGCCGCCGGGCGGCACCCCGATCGCCAACTGGCTCGAGACCACCGGCCACCGCACCGGTGCGCTCATGCTGCGCTGGCAGCGCCTCGAGCGCGACCTCGGCCCCGAGGACGGTCCGGACGCCGAGGTGATGCCGCTCGCCGACGTACCGTCTCGGGTCCCGCACTTCACGCCCCTCACCACCGAGGAGTACGCCGCGCGGATCACCGCCCGGCAGCGCTCCGTTGCCCGAAGGATGCTGAGCTGATGACCGACCTCGGCTACGCCCAGGCCCACGACACGTCCATCGAGGACCGGTACCAGCCGGTCCCGCTGCTCCAGGACAAGGTGATCGTCCTGTCCGGCGTCGGGCCCGGCCTCGGCCGGGCGCTCGGCGAGGAGGCGGCCCGGCTGGGCGCCGACCTCGTGCTCGCCAGCCGCACCGAGTCGCGCCTGGAGAAGATGGCGGCCGTCGTGGAGTCCCACGGCCGGCGCGCGGTCGTCGTGCCCACGGACATCACCGACGAGACGTCGCGTGCGGCGCTGGTCGAGAGGTCCCTGGAGGCGTTCGGGCGGGTCGACTGCCTGCTCAACAATGCGTTCGCGATCCCGCCGATGGACCCGATCACCCAGATTGCGCCCGAGGATCTCGCGCGGGCCAACGAGACCAACGTCTTCGCGCCGCTGCGGCTCTCGGCGCTCTTCGCCGACGCGCTCTCGGCGTCGAAGGGCTCGATCATCATGCTCAACTCCTGCGTGTCCTTCTCCTCGCAGCCCGAGTACGCCGGCTACAAGCTGTCCAAGGGCGCCCTCGAGCACCTCGCCTCCTCGCTCGCCACCGAGCTCGGGCCACGCGGGATCCGCGTCAACAGCGTCGCGCCGTCGTACATCTACGAGGACGTCAACCGCGGCTACTTCGACTTCCTGGCGGCGGTCGAGGGCACGACGCACGAGGAGGTGTACGCCGCGAAGGCCGCGCCCACCGACCTGAAGCGGCTGGCCTCGGCCCAGGAGGTCGCCCGGGCCACGCTCTTCCTCGCCAGCGACCTGGCCTCCGCCGTCACCGGCCAGATGCTCACCGTCGACTGCGGCGAGTTCCACGACTGATGACCGGGTGAGATCGATGAGCGACAACATCATGACCCGGGAGCGCCCGGACGTCGGCAGCTACGAGGACATCGTGGCGGCCGCGGTCCGCACGACCGGCATGGACGACTTCGGGGACGGCGCCCACGAGGAGGGCCTCCGGGTCCTGGTCGACGACCTCGCCTCCGCCGAGGCCGGGCTGACCCCGCGCGGCAACTACTTCCAGCGGTCGGAGGTCAAGAGCGCGCTGGTCGGCGTGCTGCTGACGCAGGCGCAGTTCGCGGCGCACCCCGAGCACCGCGACGTGCGCGTCGAGCGGCCGGTCTTCCTGACGGGCCTGCCCCGCACCGGCACGACCGCGCTGCACCGGCTCCTGCACGCCGACCCGATGGCGCAGGGGCTCGAGATGTGGCTGACGCAGTACCCCCAGCCCCGGCCCGCGCGCGAGACCTGGGAGTCCGACCCGATCTTCGCCGCCATGCAGCAGGGCTTCTCGGCGCACCACGTCGAATCCCCCGACTTCATGGGGATCCACTACATGGACGCCACGACTGTCGAGGAGTGCTGGCGGCTGCTGCGGCAGACCGGCAAGTCCAACTCCTACGAGTCGCTGGCCCACGTCCCCCGCTACACCGCCTGGCTGCAGGACCAGGACTGGACCGACGCCTACGCGCGGCACAGGCAGAACCTCCAGCTGGTCGGGCTCAACGACCCCGAGAAGCGCTGGGTGTTGAAGAACCCCTCGCACATGACCGCGCTCGACGCCCTGATGGCCGTCTATCCCGACGCGCTCGTCGTCTACACGCACCGCGACCCGGTCACCTGCCTCGCCTCGTCCTGCTCGCTCTCGGCCGAGACGACTGCGGGGCACAGCACGACGTACGTCGGGCGCACGATCGGCGAGACCCAGCTCGACCTGTGGTCGCGGGCCTATCACGCGTTCCACGACGCCAGGCCGCGCTATGACCAGTCGCAGTTCGTCGACGTTGCCTTCTCCGACCTGCGCGCCGACCCGATCGGGGTAGCGCGCGGCGTCTACGAGTCGTTCGGCCTCGAGTGGACCCCGGAGGTGGAGGCGGCGGTCGGCGAGATCGACCGGGAGGCTCGGCGGGGCAAGGCCGCGCCGTCCCACGCCTACCGGCTCGAGGACTACGGGCTGACCGAGACCGAGGTCCGCGCGGCGTTCGATCGAGGTTGAGCCGGGCGCTCCGGTGCCGTCGCCACCAGACGGTGCTCCCGCGGGCTCACGCCGTACTCCCGCTTGAAGGCGGTGCTGAGCGCGAACGGCGTGGAGTAGCCGACCTGACGGGCGACGCTGGCGACGGTGACCGACGGGTCGCGCAGCAGGTCGGCGGCCAGGGCTAGGCGCCAGCCGGTGAGGAACGTCATCGGCGGCTCGCCGACGACCTCGGTGAACCGGCGGGCGAACGCCGCCCGCGAGACACCGCCCGCGGCCGCCAGGGAGGCGACGGTCCACGGGTGATCGGGGTGGTGCTGGAGCAGGCGCAGGGCGGGGCCGACGACGGGATCGGACTGCCCGACGTACCAGGCGGGCGGCGAGGCCTCGGGGCGGGAGAACCACGCCCGCAGCACCGCGATCAGCAGCAGGTCGAGCAGCCGGTCGAGCACGGCGTCCTGGCCGGGCGCGTCCTTGACGATCTCGTCGGCCAGCAGCGGCACGAGCGGCGAGCCGAGCTCCTCCTCGGTCAGCACGACGAAGCGGGGCAGCGCGCGCAGCAGCCGCCGGCTCACCTCGCCCTCGAGCGCGTAGGCGCCGGTCAGCATCACGGTCGAGCCGGTGGCGCTGTTGCCCCAGCTGCGCACGCCCTGGTGCATCTCCTCCGCGAGGGGGCGACCGTCGGGCGTCGTGCAGTGCTGGCCGGGGTGGATGATCGCCTCGACGGGCGTGCCCGGTGAGTCGGCGATCGTCCAGTGGTCGGTGCCGACGGTGACGACCACGTCGCCCGGACCCAGCCGGAAGGGCGGGCCGGCGTCGGGCACCGCCCACACCTCCCCGTCGACGACCGCCGTCACGGCGAGCGGCGACTCGTCCTCGAGCCGCACCGACCACGGCGGCTCCATCAGGCACCGCAGCAGGAACGCGCCGCGCGCACGTGGGCCGTCGAGCAGGGCCGCCAGTCCATCCATGAGCGGAGCATAGAACTGGACGATCGCGTATGGAAGAGCGCCGTACGACGATGGATCGTCTCGCTCTTCTGCGGTGTGCTGAGGTCATGACCGAACTCCTGGACCAGCTCCGCAACCCGATCCTGCTCGCGGCGACGCTCGCCACCGGCCTCCAGGCCGGCACCTACTACACGTGGGCGAGCGGGGTGATGCCAGGACTCGCGAAGGTCGACGACCGCGCGTTCGTCGCGTCGATGAACCACATCAACGTCGCGATCGTGAACCCCGTCTTCATGCTCACCTTCCTCGGCGCACCCGCCCTCGCGGCGGTGGCGGTCGCGGCGAGCCCGTCCGGCGCCCGGGGCTGGGCGATCGCCGGGCTGGCGCTCGCCCTCGGCACCGTCGCGATCACGGCCGTCGGCAACATCCCGCTGAACGACGCGCTGGCGGACGGCGGCTCGCGGGCCGACTTCGAGACCGCGTGGGTGCGGTGGAACGTCGCGCGCGCGGTCACCTCGACCGCGTCGCTGGCCTGCCTCGCCTGGGCCTCGCTACGTGCCTAGCCACTCGCGCAGGTGGACGAACGTGTCCGGCCCGGCGTCCTCGAGGACGCCCTCGCCCAGGTCGGCGATCGTGACGGCCCCGAGCGAATCGCGCCAGGCCCGCTCGGCGGCGTGCATCGCGCGCGCCACCCCGCAGGCACGGCGACAGGCGGCGGGCGAGGCGGGGAGCGGCCCGTTCTGCCGGATCTCCGTGCACCGGAACGCCGGCTCGCGCCCCTCGATCGCGAGGACGACGTCGAGCACGCTGATCTCCCCGGCGGGTCGAGTGAGCACGTACCCGCCGATCCGCCCCTCCGTCGACGTGACGAGCCCGGCACGCGAGAGGTGCTGCAGGTGCTTCGCGAGGTACGTGCGCGAGATGCCGTGGAACTCGGCGAGCCGCTGCGCGGGCACCGGGCCGTCGGCCTGGCTGAGGACCACGCAGCAGTGGACGGCCCACTCGACACCGCCGGACATCTTCACGCCGGCCATCCTACGCGAATACATGGATGACAACTATCCGCGTTCGTGGTCTAATCGCGGATAACACCTATCCGCGTTCAGGAGGAGACACCATGAAGATCGCCGTCGCCGGCGCCACCGGCCGCATCGGCTCCCAGCTCACCGCGCTCGCCCGCCGGGAGGGACACGAGGTCGTCGAGCTCGCACGCGAGACCGGCTTCGACCTGCTCGCTCCCGCCGGCCTCGAGGAGGCGCTCGCCGGAGCCGAGGCGGTCGTCGACGTGACGGCCTGTCCGCTCGACCAGGCGGGAGACTTCTTCCCGGCCGTCGCGCGCAACGTCGGCGCGGCCGCGACCACCGCCGGCGTACGCCGCAGCGTCGTGCTCTCGATCGTCGGCGTCGACCGGGCGCCCGACTACGACTACTACGTCGCGAAGCTCGCGCAGGAGCAGGCCTACCGCGAGTCCGCGCCGGGCGTGGTGGTGCTGCGCGCGACGCAGTTCCTGGAGTTCGCCGCCCAGATGATGGAGTGGAACACCCAGGACGGCGTCACGCAGATCATCGACGTCCCCACCCAGCCGGTCGCGACGTCGGAGATCGTGCGGCTGCTGCTCGACCTCGCCACCGGCGCCGTCGAGGGCGACGTCGAGCTCGCCGGACCGAAGGTCGAGAGCCTCGCCGACCAGGTGCGTCGCCTCGTCGCGAAGACCGGCGCGGACGTCCGCGTCGAGACGGTCGACGCGCCCCCGAGCCTGGCCGGCGGCGCGATGCTGCCGGGGCCCGGCGCGCTGCTGCGCGGCCCGGCGTGGGAGGAGTGGCTCGCCGGGCAGTGACGATCGCCGGGGCGCCTTCCTCAACCACCGGAGGTCGGTGGTCGAGGAGGTTGCGCAGCAACCCTGGCGGTGGTTTCGAGCTGGGTGGCGGCTTCGCTCGCCGATGCGTGGGG
>NZ_JARGER010000039.1 GCF_029210375.1 Nocardioides sp. YIM 152315
GAGGGCAAAGTCACCGGAACCTTCCTTACAGACAGGACTTCGTCCTTCCTCAACCACCGGTGCCCAGCGCTCAGATGTCGGTCGGCATCACGTTGGTGCCCTTGCGCATCCGCTCGCGGTAGCTGCCGGTCGGGAAGTCCCGGTCCTTCAGCTTCTCCATGAAGCCGCGCAGGGTGCGCGTCCCGTACGCCGGGGCGACGTGGTCGACCACCGACCAGTACTTCGCGGCCTCGAGGTAGAAGACGACCGGCTTCAGCTGCCTGCTGACCCTGCCGAGCCGGCGCAGGCGCGCGATCTTCTTGTCCCAGCTCGCCATGGTGATGACTTCCCAGTCGGGTGTCCGCCCGTTGATGTCGAACATCATCTCGCCGGCACCCCTGAGGGTGACGGCGTTGTCGGCGGTCCACGGGCCGCCGACCGGCAGCACCCGGCCGATCGCGTCGTCGGCGAGCACCTGGTTGACGATGAACTCGGCCAGGTCCTCGCGGGCGATCGGGTTGACGACGTTCCACTCGCCGTGGTCGTAGATGCGGTACCGGCCGCCGTTCTTGACGTCACCGAAGGCGACCGACAGGTAGGGGAAGTACGCCGTGGGCCGCACGATCGTCCACGGCACGTGGCCGTGGTGCTGGCCGATCAGCTCGCCCTCGACCTGGAGCTTGTAGACCTGCGGGATCAGCTCGGGGCGGTAGGCACCGAAGTCGCTGACGTGGATGAACTGCCGCACCTCGTGGGCGACGGCGGCCTTGATGCCGTTGACGACGGCCTCGTGGTCGACGAGGCGGCAGTCCTCGGCGTCGTTGGGCCGCCGGCCGCTGAGCAGCGAGATCACGACCGCGGTCGGCGCGACGTCGACCGCGGACCTCACGTCGGCGGCACGGGTCGCATCGCCGACGATGACCTCGGCGCCGGCGTACTCCGCCTCGCTCTCGACCTCGGGGCTGCGGGCGAGCACGGCGGGCCGGTAGCCGCGGCGCGCGAGCTCGGGCACCAGCGCCCGGCCGATGTAGCCGGTGCCCCCGAGGACGAGCACTCGCTCGCCGTCGCCCATGCCCGTCGGCCCGGTGGCGTACGAGATCGACGCGGTCGTCAGGATCCGCTGGAGCAGCGCGTGGCTGTGCCGCTGGGCCGCGCCGGCGTCCAGGTCCGTGATCGTGCTGAAGGCCATGAATAGATCATATACGGTTCCTGTCGTCGAGCGGCACGATCCACGCCGCCAGCCAGAGCTGCGTCAGCGGCCCGATCGCCAGCGCGTAGAGCACCGTGCCGATCCCGAGGGTCCCGCCGAGCAGCAGCCCGATCAGGACGACCGCGACCTCGAGGCCGGTGCGCACCAGCCGCAGCGACCGTCCGCTGCGCCGGGCGAGCCCGGTCATCAGGCCGTCGCGCGGACCGCGGCCGAGCTGGGCGCCGATGTACATCGCGGTCGCGAGGCCGCACAGCACGATGCCGCCGACCATCAGCGCGATCCGCAGGCCGAGACCGCCGGGGCGGTCGAGGACGGCCAGGGTGGCGTCGGCGGAGAGGCCGACGACGATCGCGTTGGAGATCGTGCCCAGCCCCGGCTTCTCCCGCAGCGGGATCCAGAGCAGGAGCACCACGAAGCTCATCACGACGACGGCCTGGCCGAGCGTGATCGGCACGTGCCGGATCAGGCCGGAGTGCAGCACGTCCCACGGCGCGAGCCCGAGGTCGCCGCGGACCATGAGCGCGAGCGAGACGCCGTACGCGACCAGCCCGGCGTACAGCTGCGGCAGCCGGCGTCCCAGCCGCCCGGCGCGCAGCTGCGCGATCGGGCCGAGGTCGCTGAGCTCTCGGCGGGGTGCGGGGGCGATCGTGCTCACGGAACCATTCTCGCGTCGATTGGCCTTCTCTGAAATAGCCAATCGTGCGAGAGTGGCCCGCATGACGCGCACCATCGGCGCCGCCCGGGTGGCCACCCTGGTCGCCGGCTTCGACCGCTCCCCCGCGTACGCCGGCCTGGCCGACGCCCTCACCCTGCTGATCGGCGACGGCCGGATCGCGGTCGGCACCCGGCTGCCCAGCGAGCGGGAGCTGACCTCGGCGCTCGGCGTCTCGCGCACCACCGTGACCCGCGCCTACGCCGCGCTGCGCGAGAGCGGGTACGCCGAGGCGCGGCGCGGCGCGGGCACGTTCACGCGGGTGCCCGGCGGCCGGGCCCGGGCGCACGACCGCGCGCTGCTCCCGCGCCCCGGCGACACCGACGCCATCGACCTCAACTGCGCGGCCCCGTCGGCGCCACCGGGCATCGCCCGCGCGTACGCCGACGCGACGGGCGACCTCCCGGCGTACCTCGGCGGTCACGGCTACTTCCCCGCCGGGCTGCCCGAGCTGCAGGCCGCGATCGCCGCGACGTACGACGCGCGCGGGCTGCCGACCGATCCCGAGCAGGTGATGATCACGCCGGGTGCGCTCACGGCCGGCGCGGTGGTCGCGCAGGCGTTCACGAGCCCCGGCGACCGGGTGCTGGTCGAGTCGCCGACCTACCCCAACGCCACCGACGCGCTGCGGCACGCCGGCGCGCGACTGGTGCCGAGCGAGGTCGACCCCGAGGGCTGGGACCTCGACGCGGTCGCGGCCACCCTGCGCCAGACCGCGCCGCGGCTGGCCTACCTGATCCCCGACTTCCAGAACCCGACGGGCCACGTGATGACCGCGGCCCAGCGCGAGGAGTACGCCGGGCAGCTGCGCCACAGCCGGACCACCGCCGTCGTCGACGAGGCCCACCAGGCGCTCGCGCTCGAAGGCCAGTCGATGCCGCTCCCCTTCGCCGCCTTCGCGCCGGACACGATCACGATCGGCAGCGCCAGCAAGGCCTTCTGGGGCGGGCTGCGCCTCGGCTGGATCCGCGCCCCGCGCGATCGGATGGAGCGCCTCACCCGGGCCCGCGTCTCGCTCGACCTCGGCGCGCCGGTCCTCGAGCAGCTCGTGCTCGTGCGCATCCTCGCCGACGCCGAGGCCGTCCTCGCCGCGAACCGGGCCCGCCTGCGCGAGCAGCGCGACGCCCTCGCCGACGCCGTCGCCGAGCTGTTGCCCGACTGGCGGTTCCACCTCCCGGCGGGCGGGCTGGCGCTGTGGTGCCGACTGCCCGCCGCGCTCGGCACCACACTGGCCGCCGAGGCCGAGCGCCGCGGCGTCATCGTCGCCCCCGGCCCCGTCTTCGCCGCCGAGGGCGGCCTCGACACCTTCGTCCGCATCCCCTGGACCCGGCCCGCCGACGAGCTCGCCGAGGCGGTGCGCCGCATCGCCGACGCGTGGGCGGCCGTGCGGTCGCGGCCCACCCCGGCGGGCCGCGCCAGCCGGGTGATGGTCGCCTGACCACCTGAAATATATCGTCTATGTTTGGTCCATGAGCGCGATCACCAGGGGACGCAGGTTCGCCCTCGTCCTGCCCTCGACCAACACGTCGGTCGAGCGCGAGTTCCACCACCTCCGCCCGCAGGACTGCTCGTGGCACACCGGTCGGATCATGATCGAGGCACCCGCGCTCGACTCCGCCGCCGCGTTCGGCGCCTTCCGCGAGTGCCTCAACGAGGCGCTGCCGAGCGCACTGGAGGTCGTGATGACCTGTCGTCCCGAGTACGTCGTGATGGGCATGTCGGCCGAGACGTTCTGGGGCGGGGTGCGGGGCAACGCGGCGTTCGAGCAGCACGTGCGCGATCTGACCGGGCTCGAGGTGACGACCGGCGCGACCGCGGCCCGCGAGGCGCTGAGAGCGTTCGGGGCGAGACGGATCGGCATCGTGACGCCCTACCAGCCGGTCGGGGACGAGCAGGTCGTCGCCTACTTCACCGAGCTCGGGTTCGACGTCGCCGCGATCAAGGGCCTCTGCTCTGCGTCGGCGACCTCGATCGCCGACGAGACGCCGGAGAGGCTGCGCGCGGCGTTCCTCGCGGTCGACGGCCCGGACGTCGACGCGCTGGTCCAGTGCGGCACCAACCTCGAGTGCATCGCGGTGGCCGCCGAGCTCGAGCGCGAGCTCGGCAAGCCGGTCATCGCGATCAACCTCGCGACCATGTGGCACGCGTTCCGCGCCAACGGGATCCGCGACCGGATCTCCGGCTACGGCTCCCTGCTCGAGTCGCACTGACACCCGGAGCACCATGGGCGACCACGTCGTGCCCGTGCCGATGCGGACGTCCGGGTCGCGACCGCCGGTGATCTCAGTCGAGGTTGACGGCGCGGGTCGAGGACGCCGCCATCGCCGACCGGATGTCGTCGAGCGTGTCGGCGCCGATCGCCGAGTCGACCGAGAGGGCCACGAGCGCCAGGCCGCCGCGGGTCTGACGCGAGACCTGCATGCCGGCGATGTTCACCCCGGCCTCGCCGAGGATGCCGCCGACCGTGCCGACCATGCCCGGCCGGTCCTCGTAGGTGAAGAACGCGAGGTGCTCGGTCGGCTCGATGTCGACGTCGAAGCCGTTGACCTCGACCAGCCGCTCGCGCTGGCCGATGCCGACGAGCGTGCCGCTCGCCGAGACCAGCGACCCGTCGGCCAGCGTCCCGCGGATCGTGATCAGGCTGCGGTGGTCGGGGCTCTCGGGGTCGACGACCAGCCGCACCGCCATGCCACGCTCGGCCGCGAGCAGGGGTGCGTTCACGTAGGAGACCTGCTCCTCGACGATGTCGGCGAAGATGCCCTTGAGGGCCGCGAGCTCGAGCACCTTCACGTCGAAGTCGGTGATCTCGCCGCGCACCTCGACGTCCACCTGCTGGGCGACCTCGCCGGCGAGACCGGTGAAGACCCGGCCGAGCTTCTCCGTCAGCGGGATGGCCGGGCGGACGTCCTCGGCGATCACGCCGCCCTGGACGTTGACCGCGTCGGGCACCAGCTCGCCGGCGAGCGCGAGCCGCACCGACCTGGCGACCGCGAGGCCGGCCTTCTCCTGCGCCTCGGCCGTGGACGCGCCCAGGTGGGGGGTCGCGACGACGTTCTCGAGCTCGAGGAGCGGGCTGTCGGTGCACGGCTCGACCGCGAACACGTCGAGGCCGGCGGCAGCGATCCGGCCCTCCTTGAGGGCGGCGTACAGGGCCTGCTCGTCGACGATCCCACCGCGGGCGGCGTTGACGAGCACCAGTGAGGGCCTTGCCTTCGCGAGCTCGTCGGCACCGATCAGGCCGGCGGTCTCGGTGGTCTTCGGCAGGTGCACCGACATGAAGTCCGCCTCGGCGAGGAGCGTGCCGAGGTCGACGAGGCGCACGCCCATCTGGGCGGCGCGGCCGGCCTGCACGTACGGGTCGTAGGCGATCACCCGCATACCGAACGCCGAGAGCCGCTGGGCGACCAGCACGCCGATCCGGCCGAGCCCGACGATGCCGACCGTCTTCTCGTAGAGCTCGGTGCCGGTGTAGCGCGAGCGCCTCCACTCGCCGGCCCGGAGCGCCGCGTGCGCCGGCGCGACGTGGCGGGCCGCCGCGAGCATCAGCGCCACGGCGAGCTCGGCGGCGGAGACGATGTTGGAGGTCGGCGCGTTGACGACCATCACGCCGGCCTGGGTGGCGGCCCGGACGTCGACGTTGTCGAGGCCCACGCCCGCCCGGGCGACGACCTTGAGCCGGCGCGCGACGGCCAGCGCCTCGGCGTCCACCTTCGTCGCCGACCGCACCAGCAGCGCATCGACGTCGACGATCGCGGAGAGCAGCTGGTCGCGATCCGCGCCGTCGCAGTGACGGATCTCGAAGTCCGGGCCCAGCGCCTCGACGGTGGCGGGGCTCAGCTCCTCGGCGATGAGTACGACGGGCAGGTTCACAGCGATCCGTTTCGTCGACGGTGCGGTACGGGTGGCCGGTGCGGGACGGCCGGCGCGGCACGACGCTGTGCTCCTTCGCGACACTACCCGACCGGCGCCGGTAATCGACTGGCGTCCGCCTGTCGTCCCCGCCTACGCTCGTCCGGTCCCACTCCCTCCCGCAGGCAGGTTCTCTTGGAGCTCTGAGGTGTCCCTCGACCGCCACCTCATTCTGGAGCTCTGCCATGCCCGCATCCACCGCTGTCATCACCGCGTCCGGCCTCGGCTTCGCCTGGCCCGACGGCTCCCCGGTCCTCCGGGATCTCGACCTGCTGGTCTCCTCCGGCCGCTCCGGCCTCGTCGGCGTCAACGGCGCCGGCAAGTCGACCCTGCTGCGCCTGGTCGCGGGCGTGCTGCGCCCGACCGCCGGCCACCTGGCCGTCGCCGGCGAGGTCGCCTACCTGCCCCAGGACCTCACGCTCGATGTCGCGCAGGCGGTCGAGGAGTTCCTCGGCATCGGTGCCGTGCGGCGCGCGATCCGTGCCGTCGAGTCCGGTGACGTCGACCCCCGTCACCTCGAGTCCTACCTGGACACCATCGGCGACGACTGGGACGTCGAGGAGCGGGCGGTCGCCGAGCTGGGCCGGCTCGGCCTCCCCGACGACGTGCTCGACCGGAGCCTCGGCGAGCTCTCGGGCGGCGAGGTCACCCAGCTCGGCCTGGCCCGGCTGCTCCTGCGCCGGCCCGACGTGCTCCTGCTCGACGAGCCGACCAACAACCTCGACGCCGACGCGCGCCGCCGCCTCTACGACGTCGTCGACGGCTGGAGTCGCTCGCTGCTGGTCGTCAGCCACGACCGCGAGCTGCTCGAGCGGATGGACCGCATCGGCGACCTCCGTGGCGGGTCCGTGCGGTGGTACGGCGGCGGCTACTCGTCGTACGCCGCCCAGGTCGCCGCGGAGCAGGAGGCTGCCGAGCAGGCGGTGAGCGCGGCGCGCTCCGACCTGCGCCGCCAGCGCAACGACCGCGTCGAGGCCGAGCGCGTGCTCGCGCAGCGGCGCCGGCAGGGCAGGAAGGCGGCCGAGACCCGGGGCCTGCCGCGCATCGTCGTCGGTGCGAAGAAGCGCGCCGCCGAGGAGTCGGCCGCGAAGTACCGGCGCGTCCACGACGACCGGCTGGAGCAGGCGCGCGACCGCCTCGACGAGGCGGAGTCCCGGCTGCGCGAGGACCGGGAGATCCGCATCGACCTGCCCGGCACCGAGGTGCCGCGCGGTCGGGTCGTGCTGGCGACCGACGAGCTGGCCGTCAACGGGCCCGAGCGGATCGGCGTCGTCGGCCCCAACGGCTCGGGCAAGACCACGCTGCTGAACGCGCTCGTCGCGCAGGCGCAGGTCCCGGTCGCGCTGCTCCCACAGCGGCTCGACGTCCTGGACGACGCCGACACGGTCTTCGGCAACGTCGCGCGTCGCGCACCCGGCGCGGACGCCAACACGGTCCGCGCCCGGCTGGCGCGCTTCCTCTTCCGGGGCACCGCCGCCGACCGTCGGGTCGGCGACCTGTCGGGCGGCGAGCGCTTCCGGGCGACGCTCGCCGCGCTGCTGCTGGCCGACCCCGCCCCGCAGCTGCTGCTGCTCGACGAGCCGACCAACAACCTCGACTTCGCGTCGTACGACGCGCTCGTCTCGGCGCTCGACTCCTATCGCGGGGCGCTCGTCGTGGTCAGCCACGACGCGACGTTCCTCGACGACGTCGGCGTCGACCGGGTCGTCGACCTCGGAGCCCCGACGACTGACGGAGACTAGGCCGAGAATGGCGGCGGCCAGGCAGGCCGTAGCTTCCGGGAGATCTCACTCGCGAGCCCCTCGTGACCGCGGGCGGCGGTGGCTCCTCCACCCTTTGGGGCCGGGAGAGGGTGCACTTCCCACCGCCGGACCCGCCGAGCGCCTACCGGGCGGTGGCCCCTGCACCGTTTCCGGTGCGAAGAAGGTGGACAGCCCACCGCCACCCCACCGCCCACCCCGCAGCCCGCCCGGAAACTCCCGTGCCGCGGCCGACGACTCCTGAGAGGGTGTCGGCATGCCCGAGATGCACCTGCCGACCGAGCGCCTGCTGATCCGCCCGTGGCGGCACGAGGAGGCCGACCGGCTGCTCGACATCCTGGGTCGTCTCGAGGTCGTGAGGTGGCTCGGCGACGGCGAGCCGGTGGTGATGAAGGACCTCGACGAGGCGCACGCGCGGATCGATCGGTACGCCGAGCGCGACGCGCCGCCGCTCGGCACGTGGGCCGTCGAGCGGCAGGCGGACGGGCTCGTCGTCGGCACCGTCCTGCTGCTCACGCTGCCGAACGCGGAGCACGGCGAGGTCGAGATCGGCTGGCACCTGCACCCCGACTCGTGGGGACACGGCTACGCCAGCGAGGCCGCGGCCGCGGTGCTGGCCCACGGCTTCGCCGGTGGCCTGCCCGAGGTCATCGCGGTCAGCCACACCGACAACTGGCCGTCGCAGGCCGTGATGCGACGGATCGGCATGGAGGACCGCGGCACTGTGGAGAAGTGGTACGAGGGCGAGTCGGCCTGCTTCGCGATCACCGCCGAGCAGTGGGCAGCGGCTCAGGCCTCGAACAGCGCCTGACCGACGTACTCGCCGGCGGCGGCACCGGGAGGGGCGGCGAAGAGGGCCGAGCCGGTGACCTTGAGGTACTCCATGAGCGCGTCGGACTTCGCCATCGCGTTCTGGATCGGGATGAACTGGGTGTCGGGGTCGCGCACGAACGCGATGAAGAAGAGCCCCGCGTTGAGACCGCCGAGGGCGTCGGAGCCGTCGACGAAGTTGTAGCCGCGACGCAGCATCCGCGCGCCGCCGTGCGAGTCGGGGTGCACGACCCGGACGTGCGCGTCGCGCGGGATCACGGGGCCCTGGCTGCCGGGCATCGTGAAGTCGGGCTCGCTGAACTCGGTGCCGCCCGAGAGCGGTGCGCCGGACGCCTTGGTGCGCCCGACGAACTCCTCCTGGTCGCCGAGCGGCTGCCGGTCCCAGACCTCGATCGTCATGTTGATCCGCCGGGTCACCAGGTAGGACCCGCCGACGAGCCAGCCGGCCCGCGCGTCGTCGTCCGGCGCGACCCAGACCTGCCGCTCGACGGCGTCGGTCTCCTCCGCCTTGATGTTGGCGGTGCCGTCCTTGAACCCGAACAGGTTGCGCGGAGTCGACTGCGAGGTCGACGTGGTCGACGTGCGCCCGAAGCCGAGCTGCGACCAGCGGACGGCGACGGTGCCGAAGCCGAGGCGCGCCAGGTTGCGGATCGCGTGCACCGCGACCTGCGGGTCGTCGGCACACGCCTGCACGCAGAGGTCGCCGCCGGACTTCTCGGGGTCGAGCACGTCGGCCGGGAAGTGCGGCAGCGCGCGCAGCGCCGCGGGCTGCCGGTCGGCGATGCCGAACCGGTCGCGACCGTGCGCGTCGCGGAAGAGCGTCGGGCCCAGGCCGAAGGTGATCGTCAGCCCGCTGGCCGACAGCCCGATCGCCTCGCCGGTGTCGTCGGGCGGCAGGTCGACCGGCCCGTCGGTCGGGCCGACGTCACCGGCCGGCAGCCCCTGCGTCATCCGGTCGGCCGCGTCGGTCCAGGCCTTCAGGAGCGCGATCAGCTGCGCCCGCGAGCCCGTCGTGACGTCGAACGCCGCGAAGTGCAGTCGATCCTGGGCCGGGGTCGTGATGCCCGCCTGGTGTGCACCGCGGAACGCGAACGCGTCCTCGCGACCCGAGGTCGGCGTACCCTCGGCCGCCGTCGCGCGGCCCGCCGCGAACGCACCGGCGGCCAGGCCGGCCGCGGCCACACCGCCGCCGACCAGGCCCCTCCGGGAGATGTGCTCGGTCAGGACAGCACCGCCGCGGTGAGCTGGGACAGGGGCTCGGAGAGCGCGTTGACGGCGTTGGAGAGCTGCTGGACCTCGTCCTGGCTGAGCTCGTCGTAGTAGGTGAAACCGGTGTCGGTCTTCTGCGCGTCGAGCAGCGTCTGCAGCGCCGCGAACCGCTCGGTGAGCGTCGTCGCGAGCTCCGCGTCCTTCTGCTCGACGATCGGCTGGACGCCCTCGTAGGCGACGCGGGCGCCGTCGACGTTGGCCTGGAAGTCCCACAGGTCGGTGTGCGACCAGATCTCCTCCTCACCGGTGACCTTGCCGGTCGCGACCTCCTCGAGCAGGCCGCGCGAGCCGTTGGCGATCTGGTCGACGGTGTAGGTCAGCTTCTGGACGCGCTTGTCGAGCGTCTCGGTGTTCGTCATCAGGTCCTCGGCGTACGTCGCCCGCGCCTCGTCGGTGAGCGGGGTGTAGCCCGCGGCCGGCGGCCAGAGGTCCTTCTCGATCCGGTGCCAGCCGGTCCACTCCTGGCCCTCCTCGAGGTCGGCCTCGCGGGCGTCCATCATCGGGTCGAGGTCGCCGAAGGACTCCGCCACCGTCTCGATCCGCTCCCAGTGCACCCGGGCGTCCGGATAGAGGGCGCGCGCCTCGTCGTCCTGGCCGGACTCGTAGAGCTCGACGAACTGCTCCGTCTTCGCGACCAACTGGTCGGACTGGTCCTGCACGTAGGCCTGGTAGTTCTGCAGCGCCTGGTCGACCAGCTGCTGGTCGTCGGCGGAGACGGCCGGCTCGTCGCCGGACTTGCTGACGGTGAAGTCGGCACGGATGCCGTCCCCCTTCATGCCCGGCTTGCACGCCGTGACGTAGGTGCCCGCGGGCGCGTTGACGACCAGCTCTCGGGAGAGCTGCGGGCCGATGTTCTCCACCTCTCCGACGATCCGGAGGCCGTCGTCGCCGAGGAGGTAGAACTCGGTGACCTGCGACCCCTCGTTGGTGACGTCGAAGGTCAGCGTGCCGGACGGCGCGTCGACCGCCGAGAGCTCGCAGCCCTCGTCGGTCGAGGTCACCGCGACCGTGCGGGCGTCGCCCGAGTCGGAGTCGTCGCCGCGGGTGTTCTCGGTGCAGGCGGCGAGCAGCGGGACGGCCACCACGAGGGCGACGATGACGGTCTTGCGCATGCGGGGTTCCTTCAGCTGACGGAGGTCGGGGTCTTGGTGGGCGCGACGGTGCGCCGGCGGGCGGAGAGGAGGAAGAGCGTCATGACGGGCACGACGTACAGGAACCAGACGGTCGCCTCGAGGACGGTCGTCTGCGGGGAGAAGTTGAAGATGCCCTTGAGGAGCGTGGCGTACCAGGTCGTCGGGTCGATCGTGTCGGAGACGTCCCACGCGAGGCGGTGCAGGCCGGGCAGGATGCCGGCCTCCTGCAGGTCGTGGACGCCGTAGGAGAGCACGCCGGCGGCGACCAGGATCAGGAACGCACCGGTCCAGGTGAAGAACCTGCTCAGGTTGATCGAGATCGCGCCGCGGTAGAGCAGGTACCCGAGGACGACCGCCGTGGCGATGCCGAGGCCGGCACCGACCAGGGGCTGCCACGTCGCGTTGCTGTCGCGGGAGACCGCCTCGGTGGCCGACCACAAGAAGAGCGCGGTCTCGAGGCCCTCGCGACCGACCGCGAGGACGGCGACCAGCACGAGGCCCCACCAGCTCCCTTCCGCCGCCGCGTCGATCTGGCCGCGGAGCTCGCCGCTGAGCGACCGGGCGGCGCGCGCCATCCAGAAGATCATCCAGGTGACGAGGCCGACCGCGACGATCGACAGCGTGCCCCCGATCGCCTCCTGCGCCTCGAAGGTGAGCCCGCGCGGACCGTAGAAGAGCGCGAACCCGAACCCGAGCGCGACGGCGACGGCGATGCCGACACCCAGCCAGATCCGCGGCAGCAGCTCGCGCCGGTCGGTCTTGACCAGGTAGGCGACGAGGATGCTGACCACCAGCGCGGCCTCGAGGCCCTCCCGCAGGCCGATCAGGTAGTTCGCGAGCACGCACCGGATCGTACGCCGAGCGGTTAGGTTTGCCTAACCTTGGGTTCCACCCCGTCAGATCGGGCAGCCGTCCGGCCCGCACGCCTCAGCGTCGCCGCCGACGGCCTGGAGCACCGGATGGGCGTCGGCCCACGCCTGCTGCAGCAGCTGCGCGAAGACCTCGCTCGGCTGGGCGCCGGAGACTCCGCACTTCTCGTCGATGACGAAGAACGGCACGCCGGTCGCGCCGTACGCGCGGGCCCGGGCGACGTCGGCGGCCACGGCGTCGGCGTACTCGTCGCCGGCCAGGATCTCGCGGACCCGTGCCTCGTCGAGGCCGACCCCCGTCGCGATCTCGGTGAGCACGTCGTGGTCGCCGATGTTGCGGGCCTGCTCGAAGTACGCCGAGAGCAGGGTCTCGTTCAGATCGCGTTGGAGCTCGGCGCCGCCGGTCTCGAGCGCGAGGTGGAGCAGGCGGTGGGCGTCGACGGTGTTGGTGTGCACGGTCTCGAAGAGTCGGAAGGCCAGTCCCTCCTCGGCGGCGAGGTCGACGAGCTGCTGCTGCATCTGGCGCATCTCGGCCTCGCTGCGGCCGTACTTGCGCGCGATGACGCCCGTGCTCAGCTCGTGGCCGTGGCGCGGGGCGCCGGGATCGAGCTCGAAGGAGCGGTAGACGACCTCGACCTCGTCGCGCTGCGGGAACTCGGCGAGGGCGGTCTCCAGGCGACGCTTGCCGACGAAGCACCACGGGCAGACGACGTCACTCCAGATCTCGATCTTCACGCCGGGGCAACCACGACCGACGACGCCTTGTTCCGCGGCGGGTCTCGAGCTCACGCGGCCGGCAGGGTGACCGTGAACGTCGTGCCCTCCCCCAGCCGCGAGCCCACGTCCACCCGCCCGCCGTGGCGCTCGAGGATCGTGGCGACGATCGCCAGGCCCAGACCGGTGCCGGGCTCGCGCAGGGCGTCGGGGTTGGTGGTGCGGAAGAACGCCCGGAAGAGCCCCTGTCGGTCGTCCTCGGAGATGCCGAGCCCCGTGTCGG
The DNA here is from genome assembly GCF_029210375.1 of Nocardioides sp. YIM 152315. Classification (GTDB taxonomy): domain Bacteria; phylum Actinomycetota; class Actinomycetes; order Propionibacteriales; family Nocardioidaceae; genus Nocardioides. Next base: position 12,670 of record NZ_JARGER010000039.1, read on the forward strand.
CCACACCGAGCACGACCTCGTCGGCGCGACGGGCGGCGGAGACCGTGATCGTCCCGCCCGCGGGCGTGTACTTGACGGCGTTGCTCACCAGGTTGCCGACGAGGCGGTCGAGCTCGACCGGGTCGCCGGGCACGACGAGCTCGTCGGGCTCGAGGTCGACGGTGAGCGTGACGCCCTTGGACGCGGCGGTGAACTCGACGAGCGAGACCACGTCACGGGTGACCGAGCGCAGGTCGACCGGCACCCGCTCGAGCGGGTGGTGCGGGTTGCTGACCCGCGCGAGCAGGAGCAGGTCGTCCACCACCTTGCCCATCCGCTGCGCGCCCCGGCTCATCGCCCGGTGGCAGCGCTCCGCACCGGGATCGAGCTCCATCGTCCCGAGCAGCTCGAGGTTGCCGGAGATCACCGTGAGCGGCGTGCGCAGCTCATGGGAGAGCGTCGCGACGAGCTGGCTGCGGTAGTCGTCGATCTGCTGGAGCTCGTGCACCAGGTTGCGCTCCCGCTCCAGCGCGCGCGCCGTCATCAACGCGGCGCCGAGGTCGTGCCCGATCTGGAGTGCGGAGTCGATCTCGGCCTGGGACCACGACGACTGGTCCGCGTGCCGCGACAGCGCCAGGAAGCCCACGCACTCGTCGCCGACGCCCAGGGCGATGCCGAGCACCGAGGCCACGTCGCGCTGGACGAGGTGCTCGCGGATCTCGGCCGGCAACCCCGCCGGGATCGTGTCGGCGGTCAGCACGGCCGGACGCTGCTCGGCCCACAGGGTCGGCGCGACCTTCTCGACGACCTCGACCAGGTCCGGCGCCAGCGGGAGGAGCTCACCGGTGTCGGCGCGCAGGACCCCGACGCTCGGCCCGTCGGGCTGGAACACCTGGAGCCACGAGCCCCGGGCGTCGAAGCCGGTGACCAGCGGGCCGTGCGTGTGCCGCAGCACGTCCTCGACCGAGCCGTGCGTGGGCCGCGACGCCGACCGGATCAACCGACGGGCGGACTCGGCGTGGGCGACCTGCTGGAGCAGCGCCTGGCGCTCGAACAGCGTCAGGACGGCACGCTCCGCCTGCGCGGCGTACCTCTCGAGAAGGCTCCGTTGACGGTCGTCGGGCCGCCGGCCGCTCGACGGGCGGTCGACGGAGAGGATGCCGACGACGCCACCGTCGTCGCCGCTGAGCACGGCGAGCAGGCCGTCGTCGGGCCGCCAGGCGTCGGAGGAGTCGGCAGCGTCGGTGGGCACCTGCTCGATCTCGACCCAGTGGCCCTCGAGCTCCTCGAGCGCCGTCGCCTCGATGAAGCGCAGCCGCGGGCCCCACGTCTGTGCCCGCGCCAGCACGGGCTCGATCACCGAGACCGGGTCGCTCTCCTCGAGGAACTCACGGTGCTCCTCGGGGCCGGTGTAGGCCAGCGTCACGAGCTCGTCGCCGAGCACCACCGACAGCGCGGCCACCTCGAACCCGACCATCTCGGCCACGGACTCGACCATCAGCTGGAGCACCGCGCGCGCCGACGAGTCCGACCATGTCGCGTGGTCGTCGGGCTTGCTCTCGGGTGCGTCGGTCGCCACGGGACGAAACTATCGTCTTCGGCGCCCCGATCAGCGTTCACTGACCGACGTGACGAGCGTGTCAGCCGACCTCCTTCCACGGGTCGTGGTCGGCCAGGATCCGGTCGACCCGGGCCTGATCGAGCCGGGAGACGACGTACTGACTCTCCTGGGCGTCGCGCACGCACTTGGCGAGGCTGAAGGCGGACGTCGTGAGGAAGACGGTCCCGAGGGCGAGGAAGGCCTTGGGCCATGGCTCGCCCGGCAGGTAGAAGATGGCGACCAGCATCGTGAAGAGGGCCAGGCCGAAGGCGATCGCGGACTGGGCGTAGAAGGCCGTGGTGTTCTTGGAGGAGCGGTTCGGAGTGTCCATGCGAGGAGTCTCGGCGCCCCGGCGACGCTGCCGCATCGGTACGGATACTCATCTCCGCCACCACCCGGTGCCAGACTGCCGTCCGTGAGCACCTGGTCGTCACCGGCGGCGATCGCCGTCGAGGACCAGCTCTTCCGTGCCCTCGCGGTGCTCCGGATCGTCGTGCTGGCCAACGCGGTCGTGCTGGCGGTCTACCGCGCCGACGACGTCGGCCGGCCGGCGGCGATGGCCGCCTGCGTCGTCACGATGATCGGCTGGACGGGCTTCGCCACCTGGGCGTACGCCGAGCCGCACCGACGCGGCCGCGCGCTCCTCGCGGCCGATCTCGCGATCGCCGTCGCGATGCTCCTGGCCTCGCCGTACGTCATGGCCGACGGCGCGACCGCGAGCGTCCCTGGGTTCTGGATCATCGGGGCGCTGATCGCGTGGGCGATCCACTACCGCTGGGTCGGCGGGCTGGTGGCCGGTCTCGTGCTGGCGGCGGCCGACCTGGCCCGGCAGGACCTCGACTGGTCCGACTACGGCAACGCGTTCCTGCTCGTCGTCGGCGGACCTGTCATCGGCTTCGTGTGCGGCTCGCTGCAGCAGCTCGCGACCGAGCGCGACGCGGCCGAGCGGGCGGCCGCGGTGGCGGCCGAGCGGGCCCGTCTCGCGCGCGCCGTGCACGACGGCGTGCTGCAGGTGCTCGCGCTCGTGCAGCGACGTGGGGGTGAGCTCGGCGGTGCCGCGGCGGACCTCGGTCGGCTGGCCGGCGAGCAGGAGCGCCAGCTGCGCGCGCTGATCCGCGCCCAGGACGACCTCGGCGACGGCGCCCGGACGGGCGCGGTCGACGTGGTCGCCGAGCTGGTGCGGCTCGAGAGCCGACGGTCGGTCACCGTGTCGACACCGGGCACACCGGTCGAGGTGCCGGCCGCCACGGCGCGCGAGCTCGTCGCCGTCGTGGGGGCCTGCCTCGACAACGTCCGGACCCACGTCGGGGAGGATGCGCCGGCCTGGGTGCTCCTCCAGGCGTTCCCCGACCGGGTCGAGCTGTCGGTGCGCGACGACGGCCCCGGCATCCCGGCCGGCCGGCTCGAGGAGGCGGCCGTGGAGGGACGGCTCGGCGTCGCCGAGTCGATCCGCGGCCGGGTCGCCGACCTCGGCGGCACCGCGGAGGTCGTGTCCGGACCGTTCGGCACCGAGTGGGAGATCGTCGTCCCGCGCCCCGTAGGTTCGACGCCATGACCGAGGCCGAGGCCCGTCTCCGGGTGATGGTGGTCGACGACCACCCGATGTGGCGCGACGCCGTCGAGCGCGACCTGGCCGCTGCGGGGCTCGACATGGTCGCGGTGGCGGCCACCGGGCGCGAGGCGGTGGCGCGCTACCCGGCCGCCCGACCCGACGTCGTGGTGCTCGACCTGCAGATCCCGGAGCCCGACGGCGTCGCGGTCACCGCCGCGGTCGTGGCCGAGGACCCCTCGGCCCGGGTGCTGATCCTGTCGGCCTCGGGCGAGCCCGGCGACGTGCTCGCCGCGGTGAAGGCAGGTGCGACGGGCTATCTGGTCAAGTCCGCGTCGCGCGAGGAGCTGCTCGACGCCGTACGCCGCACCGCCGCCGGCGACCCGGTCTTCACGCCGGGCCTGGCCGGGCTCGTGCTCGGCGAGTTCCAGCGGATCTCCGGCGCGCCGGCGCCGGCGCCGGACCCGGGCGAGCCGAGCCTGACCGACCGCGAGACCGAGGTCCTCAGGCTGGTCGCCAAGGGCCTGTCCTACCGGCAGATCGCCGAGCGGCTCGTGCTCTCGCACCGCACGGTGCAGAACCACGTGCAGAACACGCTGCGCAAGCTCCACATGCACAACCGTGTCGAGCTCACGCGCTACGCGATCGAGCGCGGGCTGGACGAGTAGGGTTTCGCGCGAGGGAGCTGACGGCGAGAGGGCAGATGGCAGACACCGAGCGAACAGCGGACGCGCCGCGACGCCCCCTGTCGACGACGTCTCTCGTCGACCAGGTGACCGAGGAGCTCCACCGCGCGGTCACGAACGGCGAGCTCGCGGCCGGCAGTGGTTTCTCGATCGTGGAGCTGTGCGAGATGTTCGGTGTCAGCCACATCCCGGTACGCGAAGCGCTGCGGCGTCTTGAGAGCGAAGGACTGGTGACTCTCCGCCCCGGCCGGTCCGCGCTGGTCACCTCCCTGAGCTCGGAGGAACTGAGCGGCATCTACCGACTGCGCCGGATCATCGAAGGCGACGTCGTCCTTCGGGCGATGACAGCGATGTCGGAAGAGCACCTCGAGCGGGCGCGGGCCATGCTCGACGAGCTCGTCGGAACGCGACCGGACCCGGCAGAGGTCGCGGCAAGCAACCGTGCATTCCACTTGGCGATTCTCGAGGAAGCCGCCACCGGAGCCGACCGTCGAGTGCTGGATATCCTCTGGCGCTTGACGGACCGCTACCTGCACCTGCTCGCAGATGGGGGCCCCGGTGCGCTCTCGGGCGGCACTTGGGTGGACGAACATCGTGCCATGCTGGAACTCGCCCGCGGAGGGGACGCGCACGCCCTCCGTGATGCCTGGGTGGCCCACCTCGACGCCGCCGAGAGCACGCTACAAGCGGCTCTCGCCCGGCTCCCGCAATGAGGCTGACCCGGCAGCATGCATCTGCCGGGTCAGCGTCGATTCGTGCCGTCAGCGGGTGGCGGTGCCCTCGGTGTAGTCGGAGTCGTGCGACTTGACCCAGGCCATCAGCTTGCGCAGCTCGCGGCCGGTCTGCTCGATCGGGTGCTGCTCGCCCTTCTTGCGCAGCTCGGTGAACTCCGGCGAGCCGGCGTCCTGGTCGTCGATGAAGCGCTGGGCGAAGGAGCCGTTCTTGATGTCCTCGAGGACGCCCTTCATGTTCTCCTTCACGCGCTCGTCGATGACCCGCGGGCCGGAGACGTAGTCGCCGTACTCCGCGGTGTCGGAGACCGACCAGCGCTGCTTGGCGATGCCGCCCTCGTACATGAGGTCGACGATCAGCTTCAGCTCGTGGAGGCACTCGAAGTAGGCGACCTCGGGCTGGTAGCCGGCCTCGGTGAGGACCTCGAAGCCGTACATGACCAGCTGCGAGGCGCCGCCGCACAGGACGGCCTGCTCGCCGAAGAGGTCGGTCTCGGTCTCTTCGGTGAAGGTGGTCTTGATGCCGCCGGCGCGCAGGCCGCCGATGGCCTTGGCGTAGGAGAGAGCGAGCGGCCAGGCGCTGCCGGACTCGTCCTTCTCGACGGCGACCAGCACCGGCACGCCACGCCCGTCGACGTACTCGCGCCGCACCAGGTGGCCGGGGCCCTTCGGGGCGACCATGAAGACGTCGACGCCGGCCGGGGGCTCGATGTAGCCGAAGCGGATGTTGAAGCCGTGGCCGAAGACCAGGGTGTCGCCCTCGGCGAGCTGCGGCGCGATCTCCTCGGCGTACAGCCTCCGCTGGTGCTGGTCGGGCGCGAGGATGACGATGACGTCGGCCTCCTCCGCGGCCTCCGCGGGCGTGACGACCCGCAGGCCCTCGGCCTCGGCCTTGGCGCGGCTCTTCGAACCCGGCTGCAGGCCGATGCGCACGTCGACGCCCGAGTCGCGCAGGGACAGCGCGTGGGCGTGACCCTGGCTGCCGTAGCCGATGACCGCGACGTTCTTGCCCTGGATCAGGGACAGGTCGGCGTCGTCGTCGTAGAACATCTCAGCCACGAGGGCTTCTCCTTCGTTGTTGGTGATTCGTTGGTACGTCGTGGGGCGGTTTCGAGACGGGACTTCGTCCCTCCTCAACCACCGACGGCTGGCGGAGCGGGGATGGTCACCGGGCGCAGGGTGCGCTCGGAGATGGAGCGGGAGCCACGGCCGATCGCGACCATGCCGGACTGCACGAGCTCGCGGATGCCGAAGGGCTCGAGCACGCGGAGCAGGTCGGCGAGCTTGTCGGCGTTGCCGACCGCCTGGATCGTGATCGCGTCGGTCGCGACGTCGACGACCTTCGCGCGGAAGAGCTGAACGGCGTCCAGCACCTGTCCGCGGGCGTCGACGTCGGCCCGGACCTTGACGAGCATCAGCTCGCGGTTGATGGACGCAGCGCCGTCGAGCTCCACGATCTTGATCACCTCGACGAGCTTGTTGAGCTGCTTGGTGACCTGCTCGAGAGGCGACTGCTCGACGTCCACCACGATCGTCATCCGGGAGACCTCGGGATGCTCGGTCGGGCCGACGGCGAGGGAGTCGATGTTGAAGCCGCGCCGGCTGAAGAGCCCGGCGATGCGGGCCAGGACGCCGGGCTTGTTCTCGACGAGGACCGACAGCGTGTGCTTGGTGTTGAGCGGAATGCTCATCGACGTCCTCGCTTCGCTCCGGGCGCCGATGAGGCACGAGAGGGGCTGTGTCGGATGGTTCGTTCGCTTCGCTCACTCACGCTCGGAGCTCCACATCTGCGTCGTCGTCGAACTTCGGCGCGAGGTCTCGCGCGTACTTGATCTCGTCGTTGCTGGTGCCGGCGGCGACCATCGGCCACACCATCGCGTCGCGGTGGACCCGGAAGTCCACGACCACCGGGACGTCGTTGATCTCCATCGCCTTGTTGATGGTGGCGTCGACGTCGTCCGGGCTCTCGCAGGCCAGACCGACGCAGCCGTAGGCATCGGCGAGCTTCACGAAGTCGGGGATCCGCTTCGAGTGCAGGTCGGTGTTGGAGTAGCGCTCGTTGTAGAACAGCGACTGCCACTGCCGGACCATGCCGAGCGACTCGTTGTTGATCACCGCGACCTTGATCGGGATGTCGTTGATCGCGCAGGTGGCCAGCTCCTGGTTGGTCATCTGGAAGCAGCCGTCGCCGTCGATGGCCCACACGGTCGCATCGGGGCGGCCGACCTTCGCGCCCATCGCGGCCGGCACGGCGTACCCCATGGTGCCGAGACCTCCGGAGTTGATCCAGGTGTTGGGGTGCTCGTAGCCCACGAACTGGGCGGCCCACATCTGGTGCTGGCCGACCCCCGCGGCGTACACGGCCTCGGGGCCGGCGATCGCGCCGAGTCGCTCGAGCACGTACTGCGGCGCGAGGCTGCCGTCGGACGGGCGGTCGTAGCCGAGCGGGTAGGTCTTCTTGATGCCGGCGAGGAACGCGATCCAGGCCTCGTAGTCGCCCGTGCGGCCCGCGTCGGCCTCGGCCTTGAGGGCGACGACCAGGTCGCTGATCACCTCGCGGCAGTCGCCGACGATCGGGACGTCGACCGCACGGTTCTTGCCGATCTCGGCGGGATCGATGTCGGCGTGGATGACCTTCGCGCCCGGCGCGAACGAGTCGAGGTTGCCGGTCACCCGGTCGTCGAACCGGGCGCCGAGGCTGATGATCAGGTCGGACTTCTGCATGCCCGCGACCGCGGCGACCGTGCCGTGCATGCCGGGCATGCCGAGGTGCTGCGGGTGGCTGTCGGGGAAGGCGCCGCGCGCCATCAGCGTGGTGAGCACCGGCATGCCGGTCAGCTCGGCGAGCACGCGCAGCTCCTGGGCGGCGCGGGCGCGGATGACCCCGCCACCGACGTACAGGACCGGACGGCGCGACTCGAGGATGAGCCGCGCGGCCTCACGGATCTGCTTGGAGTGCGGCCGGGTCACCGGCCGGTAGCCGGGGAGGTTGAGCTCGCCGGGCCAGGCGTACGTCGTCATCGCCTGCAGCGCGGACTTGGCCACGTCGACGAGCACCGGTCCGGGTCGCCCGGTGGAGGCGATGTAGAACGCCTCGGCGACCGTGCGCGGGATCTCGGCCGGGTCGGTGACCAGGAAGTTGTGCTTGGTGATCGGCATCGTGATGCCGCGGATGTCGGCCTCCTGGAAGGCGTCGGTGCCGATGGCCGCGGCGCCGACCTGGCCGGTCACGGCCACGATCGGCACCGAGTCCATGTGGGCGTCCGCGAGCGGCGTGACCAGGTTGGTCGCTCCGGGGCCCGACGTCGCCATGCACACGCCGACCCTGCCGGTGGCCGCCGCGTAGCCCTGCGCGGCGTGTCCGGCGCCCTGCTCGTGGCGCACCAGGATGTGGCGGATCGAGGAGTCCATGAGGGGGTCGTACGCCGGGAGGATCGCGCCGCCCGGGATGCCGAAGATCTCCGTGGTGCCCGCGGCCTCCAGCGACCTGATCAGGCTCTGCGCGCCTGTCACCTGCTCGCTCATCACTGTTCCTCTTCTGGGACTTCCCGTTCGGGTGGTGCCGTGCCTGACCAACAAAAAACCCCTCGGCCCGGTGGGGCGGCGAGGGGTCGACGTGCGCGCTGGAGTCGTCTCGGACTCAGCTCACACGTCGCGTGCGTACAAGAAGCTCCTTGCGCATGGCCCCACGGTAGCCGCACCACCCGCTCGCCCGCATCCGAGTCTGGCACGCGTCCCAACATCCGGGACGGCGGTCTCACTCCGTGTCGCGGCCGTCGGCCGTGCACACGCACACCTTGTTGCCGTGCCGGTCGGCGAGCACCCAGAACGCCGGCACCGCGTCCTCGCTGACCAGCGTGCCGCCGGCGGCGACCGCGGCCGCGACCCGCTCCTCGGCGACCTCCCGCGGCACCACGATGTCGAGGTGGAAGCGTTGTTGCACCTCGCCCGTCGCGGCGGGGGCCTCCTGGAACCAGAGGGTGTTGTTGCGGCCGCCGGGGTCCTCGACCTGGTGCCAGGGGTCGTCGGTGTAGCCGAGCACCGCCGCCCAGAAGGCCTTGACCTCGTCACCGTCGGGCACGTCGAGCGCGAGCTCGAGCGTGGAGACCTCCCGCGGCGCCGACTCGATGTCGAGCTCGGCAGCGATCGCGGAGATCCGGCGAGCGAGCGCGATGTCGCGACTGGTCACGCCGTGCACGTCGTGGCTCTGCAGGTCGACGTCGACCTGCGGGTAGGTCAGCACGACGTCGGGGTGGTGGTTGGCCTCCTCGGCGGCGTCGGTGATCCGGGAGACGAGCTCCAGCCCCTTGACGAAGCTGCCGGTCTTGAACCGGGCGTGCAGCTTCATCAGGAAGAACCGCCAGTCGTCGAGGTTCGCTGCCACGACGTCGGGATAGCGCAGCACCTGCTTCGGGTCGGTCTCGGTCATGGCAGCACCACCTGTCCGATCGGTCCGGGGTTGTAGGCGATCTCCCAGCGGTAGCCGTCGGGGTCGCCGAAGTAGCCGGTGTAGCCGCCCCACTCGCGTTCCTCGGCGTCCTGCACCGGGTCGGCGCCCGCGGCGCGCGCGGTCGCGAGCACCGCGTCGACCTCGTCACGGGTCGGCACGTTGTGGGCGAGCGTGACCGGCGCCAGGCCGGGGCCGCGCCGGATCTCGCCCACCTCGGCCTCGAAGTGCGGCTCCACCCACAGCGACAGCAGCAGATGCTCGCCCGCCCGGATCATCAGCACGTCTGCGGGCACGTCCATCGCCGCTTGCCAGCCGAGACCGTCGAGGTAGAAGGCCCGGGTGGCGTCGAGGTCGCGAACGGCGAGCGTGACGAAGCTGATCCGCTGGTCCACCTCCCCACCTTCGCACTCCGCACCGTCCGACGCGAGTCGTTCCGTCCGCGGCGAGGGTTCGGCCGGGGCGTGGGCGGGCGGTGGGCCCGCTCTGCGGGAATACCCGGTGCACCGGGTATTCCCGCGGTTCTCGGGCAATGCATCGCCCCAGAACCGCGAGCACTCCCCGAGAAGTCCGCCGAGCGGTAGCGTCGGACCCGTGAGCGACCGCCCCGGCATCGACACCGCCGCCCCTCCCAGCGGCACCGGCTGCGTCGAGTGCGAGGAGGCCGGCGGCTGGTGGGTGCACCTGCGCCGCTGCGCGCAGTGCGGCCACGTCGGCTGCTGCGACTCGTCACCCTCGCAGCACGCGACCGCGCACTGGCGCGCGACCGGGCACCCCGTGGTGCGCACCTACGAGCCGGGCGAGGACTGGTTCTGGGACTACGCGGCGGAGGGCGGCTTCCTCGGCCCCGACCTCGCGCCGCCGCTGTGCCACCCCGAGGACCAGCCGGCGCCGGGACCCGCCGGCCGCGTGCCCGACGACTGGCGCGACCACGTGCGCTGACGGCAGGACGAGACACTCGGTGGTTGAGGAGGTTGCGCACCAACCGTCTCGAAACCACCGAGACCCTCTCGACTGCGGGGGTTTCGAGACAGGCGCTAGCGCGCCTTCCTCAACCACCGGGAGCCCGGGCGACAGCGCGCCTTCCTCAACCACCGGGAGCCCGGGCGAGAGCGCACCCTCCTCAACCACCGGGACCCCGGGCGACCAAGCGCGGGGCGCGTCTCAGTCCAGCGCGACCTGCGGGATCGTGACGACCTGGCCGGCGTAGCTGAGGCCGGCGCCGAAGGCGATCAGCAGGGCCGTGTCGCCCGGCTTCGCCTCACCGGCCCGCACCATCGCCTCGATCGCCAGCGGCACCGACGCGGCCGAGGTGTTGCCGGAGTCCTGGACGTCGCGCGCGACCGTGATGCCCTCGGGGAGCTTGAGGTTGCGGGCGAGGGTCTCGGTGATCCGGAGGTTCGCCTGGTGCGGGACGAACACGTCCAGGTCGGTCAGCTCGAGGCCGGCGGCGGCGACGGCCTCGCGGGCGACGTCGGCCATCGCGAAGGGCGCCCAGCGGAAGACCTGGGTTCCCTCCATCCGCACCACCAGCGGATGGTCGGCGTCGAGCTCGTCGCACCGCATCGACTGGGTGATGACGTGGGACTGCGAGCCGTCGGAGCCCCACGCCACCGGACCGATACCGGCCCCCTCGGCGGGACCGACGACGACCGCACCGGCGCCGTCGGCGAAGATGAAGGCGGTCCCGCGGTCGGTCGGGTCCATGAACGTGCTGAGCCGCTCGGCGCCCACGACCAGGACGAGGCCCGCGTTGCCGCCGCGGACGAGGTCCGACGCGACGGACAGCGCGTGGCAGAAGCCGGCGCACCCGGCGGAGACGTCGAACGCCGCCGCGCGCGAGCCGAGCCGGTCCGCGAGCAGGGGCGCGGCGGCCGGGGTGTGCTGGACGTGCGTGGACGTCGCGAAGATGACGGTTCCGAGGTCGCCCGCGGCCACCCCGGACGCCTTCAGGGCCCGCTCCGCCGCGACCGTCGCCATGTCGAGCAGCGACTCGTCCTCGGCGGCGTACCGCCGGGTCCTGATGCCGGAGCGCGTCCGGATCCACTCGTCGCTGGAGTCCAGCACCTCGCAGATCTCGTCGTTGGTCACGATGCGCTCCGGGCGGTGCACACCGAGGCCGAGCATCGCGGTCGCCGCCGCGCCCGACCGCTGGTTGATCGTCGTCACAGCCGCAGACTACGCGAGCGTCTGGGTGACCTCCCGGACGCCGTCGCGTACCACCAACCTCGCGCGCGCCCCGTTGACCAGCGGCAGGAAGGGCTGGGTGTGGCCGATGTCCATCTGCGAGACGACGGGGACGCCGAGCCCGCCGAGCGCCTCCTCGACCGCCTCCAGCTGGGTGAGGTCGGGCGCATCGGGTGCCGGGGTGCGGCCGACGAGCACGGCGTTCGCGTGCTCGAACCAGCCGGACATCCGCAGTCCGTGGAGGATCCGGCAGATGTCGTAGGCGCCCTGCTCGCACGCCTCGACGTAGACGAGCAGCCCCTCGTCGGCGTGCGCGCGGCCGAACGCCGGGATGTCGGCGTACGGCGTCCCCGCGAGCGGTGACAGCACCTCGAGGCAGCCGCCGATGAGCCGGCCGGAGACGTCGACGTCGCCTCCGCCGAGCACGACCCAGTCGGTCTCGCGGTCGAGCGTCATCCGGGTGGTGTCGGGCACCCGGAAGTCGCCCCAGCCGTCGCGGGTGCGACCGGGGCTGCGCTGCACGACGTCACCGGTCGCGGCAAGCAGGTCGGTCCAGTGCGCGAGCCCCTCCGGCGGCGCGAGCGGCGTGTCCATCAGGTTCCAGCCGTGCAGCGTCGCCCAGCCGAGGCGCGTCGTCAGCGGCACCAGCAGGGTGGACAGGTCGCTCCAGCCGACCAGCCAGGTGGGCTCCGCCGCCGCGAGCCGGTCCCAGTCGAGGACCTCCAGGAGGTCGATGGCGAGCTCGCCGCCGAAGGGCGGCACGACGGCGGCGACGTCGGGGTCGCAGAGGAAGTCGACGAGCTCGGCGGCGCGTTGCGCGGCGGGCGCCGAGCGCACCTCGTCGCCCGACATGCACTCGCCGACGACGACCCGGAAGCCACGGTCGCGCAGCCACTGGAGGGCGAACTCGAGCCGGGGGTGCGAGTCCGGTCCGACCCCGCTCGACGGTGCGGTGACGGCGATCAGGTCGCCCGGCGCGAGCGGTGGCGGGAAGCGCGGTCCTGGGAGGGGCATGGGGTCAGGCTGTCAGGCCGTCGAGCGTCTCGCGAACGAGTTCCATGCCGCGCTCGACCTCGGCGAACGACGTCGACAGCGGCGACAGCCCGAGGCGCAGGCCACCGGGGTCGCGGTAGTCGGGGATCACGTCGCGCGCCCACAGCGCGGCAGTGGCCTCCCGCATCAGCGGGTGGTTGAGGGTCACGTGACCACCGCGCCGCGCAGGGTCGCGCGGCGAGCCGAGCACGACCCCCGCCGGTGCGAGCACCTCGTCGGCGAGCTCGACGGCGTACGTCGTGAGCGCGACGGACTTCTCGCGCACGGCGGCGATGCCGGCCTCCTCGATCAGCGCGACCATGCCCCGCATCGCGAGCATGCCGACGATGGGCGGGGTGCCGGACTGGAAGCGGCGGATGCCGGGCGCGGGCGCGTACGTCGGACCCATCAGGAACGGGTCGGCGGACCCGAGCCAGCCCTGGACCGGCTGCGTCAGCTCGCCGAGCAGCCGGTCGGCGACGTAGCAGAAGGCCGGCGACCCGGGACCGCCGTTGAGGTACTTGTACGTGCATCCGACGGCCAGGTCGACGTCCCACTCGTCGAGCGAGACCGGCACCGCGCCGGCCGAGTGGCAGAGGTCCCAGAGGATCAGGGCGCCCGCCTCGTGGGCGATGCGGGTCAGCCCGGCCGCTTCGGCGATCCACGCCGACCGGTACGAGACCTGAGACAGCACGACGAGCGCCGTCCGCGGCCCGACCGCCTCCGCCAGCAGCTCGGGCGTCACACCGGCGGCCGGGTCGACGTCGATCCAGCGCAGGGTCAGGCCGCACTCCTCGGCGACCCCGGCTGCGACGTAGCGGTCGGTCGGGAAGTTGTCGCGGTCGATGACGATCTCGGTGCGGCCCGGCCGCGCGGCGACCGCGGCCCGCATCAGCTTGTAGAGGAGCACGGTCGTCGAGTCGCCGATCGTCGTCTGCCCGGGCGCCGCGCCGAGCACGACGCGGCCGAGGTCGTCGCCGATCCGCTCCGGCAGCTCGAGCCAGCCCTCGTCCCAGCCGCGGATCAGCCGGCCGCCCCACTCCTCCTCGACGAAGCGGGCGAGCCGCGGCCCGGTCGCCTTCAGCGGCCGGCCGAGCGAGTTGCCGTCGAAGTAGACGAGCGAGGTCTCGGCGCCGACGAAGCGGTCGCGGTACGCCGCCAGCGGGTCGGCCGCGTCCAGGAGGTGGGTCATGGGCGTCGCGCCGTCAGGTCACGCACCTCGGCGTAGCGCTCACGGACCGCGGGCGTCGGATCGACCCGCGTCTCGACGACGCCGGCGAGCGGCCAGTCGGGCGGATCGGCGCCACCCGCGAGCACCCACGCGGCCTGCCTGGCGGCGCCGCGCGCGACGTACTCCCCCGCCTCGGGCACCGTCACCGGCAGGCCGAGGACGGCCGAGGCGATCTCGCGGACGGCCTGCGACCGGGCGGCTCCGCCGACGAGGATGACCCGCTCGACGGGGGTGCCGAGCGCGCGGACCGCGTCGACGGCGTCGGCGAGGCCGCAGATCATGCCCTCGACGGCGGCGCGGGCGAGGTGGGCCGGGGTGGCGGTCTCGAGCCGCAGCCCGTGGATGGCGCCGGTGGCGTCGGGCCGGTTGGGGGTGCGCTCGCCCTCGAGGTAGGGCACGAGGGCGAGGCCGCCGGCGCCGGCCGGCGCGGCGAGCGCGAGGTCGGAGAGCTCCGCGTGGGAGGCGCCGAGCATGCGGCCGGCGGCGTCGAGCACGCGCGCGGCGTTGAGCGTGGCGACCAGCGGCAGGAAGCGGCCGGTGGCATCGGCGAAGCCGGCGACCGCGCCCGTCACGTCGCCGACCGGCCGGTCGGCGACGGCGCAGGCGACGCCCGAGGTGCCGATCGAGACGACGACGTCGCCCGCGACGGCCCCGAGGCCCAGCGCGGCACCGGCGTTGTCGCCGGTGCCCGGGCCGAGGACGGCTCCGGTCGGGGTCGACGGACCGGCCTCGGCCGGAGCCAGCACCCGCGGCACGATCGCGTCGTGTCCGAGGCCGAGCTCGAGCAGGTCGCGGCGGTAGTCCTCGGTCTGCGGCGACCAGTAGCCGGTGCCGCTGGCGTCACCCCGGTCGGTGACCAGCGCGTCCAGCGGGAGCGAGCCGGCCAGCCGCCAGGTCAGGTAGTCGTGGGGCAGGCACACCGCCGCCGTACGACGCGCGTGGTCGGGCTCGTGGTCGCGCAGCCAGCGCAGCTTGGTGACGGTGAACGACGCGACCGGGACCAGGCCGACCGCGTCCACCCAGGCCCGCGCGCCGCCGAGCTCGTCGATCAGGTCGAGGGCGGCCTGCGCGGACCGGGTGTCGTTCCACAGCAGCGCCGGGCGTACGACGGCGCCCGAGTCGTCCAGGCAGACCATGCCGTGCTGCTGACCACCGACGGCCACCGCCTCGACGTCGTCGATCCCGCCGGCAGCGGCGATCGCCGCCTGCAGCGCGTCCCACCACGCCTCGGGCGCGACCTCGGTGCCGTCGGGGTGCGCGGCCGCTCCGCTGCGGACGAGCTCGCCGCTGTCGGCGTCACAGACGACGACCTTGCAGGACTGGGTGGAGGAGTCGACCCCCGCGACGAGTGGCACGAGCAGACCCTAACGAGTCGTGTGCCAAGGTGTGCTCCGTGCGTGCCGCCGCGGGCCTCCCGCTTGCCCTCTCCCACGGTCCCTACCGGGCCGAGATCGTCACGGTCGGCGCGTGCCTGCGCGTGCTCACCCGCGACGGGGTGGACCTCGTCGCGGGCACGCCGTCGGGCGAGATCTGCGCGAACTTCCGCGGCGCCGTGCTGATGCCGTGGCCCAACCGGGTCGGCGACGGCGCCTACGACTTCGACGGCCACGCCCACCAGCTCGCGCTCTCCGAGCCGGCCCGGCGCAACGCGCTGCACGGCCTCGCGCACTGGGTGGCGTGGACCGTGGCCGAGCACACCGGCGACCGGGTGGTGCTGCGCCACGAGCTGCCCGCCCAGGTGGGCTACCCGTGGTCGCTCGACCTCGAGGTCGACTACGCGCTCGGCGACGACGGGCTCACGATCAGCCTGACCGCGACCAACGCGAGCGGCTCCCCCGCGCCGTACGGCACCGGGCTGCACCCCTACCTGACCGTCGGACGTCGCGTCGACGAGTGCGTGCTGACCCTGCCGGCCGACACGCGCTGCGAGATGAGCGACCGGGGCCTGCCGTCGCCCGCGACGTCGGTCGACGGCACGGCGTACGACTTCCGGGAGCCGCACGTGATCGGCGACCTGGAGCTGGACCACCCGTTCGGCGGCGTGGCCGCCGGCTCGACCGCCGTCCTCGCCGACCCCGACTCCGGCCGCGAGGTGCGGCTGACCGTCGGCGACGGCCTCGGGTGGCTGCACGTCTTCACCGGCGACCCGCTGCCCTGGGGGGTGCGCGAGTCGCTCGCGGTCGAGCCGACGACCGGCCCGCCGGACGCGTTCCGCTCCGGCATCGACCTGATCGTGCTCGAGCCGGGCGACACGCACACGGTGTCGTTCACGATCACTGGAAGCTGACGAACCGCACCCTCGGGCGGATGGCGTGCACCTGGCGCGGCCCCATCCGGCGCACGTCCTCGTCGTAGAAGAGCTTGAAGCCCATCGCGAACTGCCGCGGCCGGGCGACGTGGTGATAGGTCGCCAGCTTCTGCTGCCGAGTGCCGAAGCCGTCGACGTGCTGGACCATCGAGAGGTTCGCCCGGGGCCGGACGCCGGCGACGTCCGGGATCATGTCGGTGCGGAACTGGTGCAGCACGAAGAGCTTCTCCGGCAGGCCCCGGTCCGTGGCGAGCCGGGCCAGCCACGCCGAGGTCCTGTTGACCTCACGCGCGCGAACCTGGCCGATGGTGCGACCGGGCACCTCGTGCGGGCCCATGCGCCACTCCGGGTCGAGCGCGAGGCCGACCCACGGGTCGCGCAGCGCCCACTCCCAGCGCCGGGCGGTCTCGAGGAATCCGGAGCGGCCCGGCTGGACGTCGAGCAGCAGGAGGGCGTGGTTGCGGTGCGCGGCGCGGAGGTAGCGCCGCACCTCCGCGCGCGGGATGTCGTGGCTGTAGTTGCCGTCGGGCCCCGGTGACGCGTCGGCGACGGTGACGATCAGCTCGTAGACGTGCCGCATCGGGAGCCCCGGACGCCGGAACGGCGCGGCCGCACGGCGCAGCCGGCGGTCCATCGTGTCGGGGTCGCTCTCGCCGAGCACGCCGAGCGCGGCCGTCTGCGCGGTCCCGTAGTAGGCGACCAGGAACCGGTTGCCCGCGAAGATCCGCGTGCCGCCGCCGGGCAGCTCGGGCACCGGGCGGGCTGCCGCCGGCGGCTCGGCCACCGGAGGCTCCACCACCGCCGCGGCGGGCTCGACCCGGGGCACGTCCTCCGCCTCGCCACGGCCGGCTCCCCAGGCGACGACGATCAGCGCGACCAGCGCCAGCAGGACGAGGAAGAGGACCGGCCCGCGGTGGTCGGGTTGCTCCATCGTGGTCGGCGGTCAGCTTGTGATCGCGCCGTGCGCGGCGGACTGCACGATCTTCGCGTACTTGCCGAGCACGCCGCGGGTGTACTTCGGCGGGTTCGGCTCCCAGCCGACCTTGCGCTTCTCCCACTCCGCGTCGGCGTCGGGGCCGCCGACCTCGACGTCGAGCAGCCGGTTGGCCACGTCGAGGGTGATCTGGTCGCCGTCGCGCAGGAACGCGATCGGACCGCCGTCGACGGCCTCGGGTGCGATGTGCCCGACGCACAGGCCCGTCGTACCGCCGGAGAAGCGCCCGTCGGTGATCAGCAGGACGTCCTTGCCGAGCCCCGCACCCTTGATCGCACCGGTGATCGCGAGCATCTCCCGCATGCCCGGACCGCCCTTGGGGCCCTCGTAGCGGATCACGACCACGTCGCGCGGCCTGATCTCGCCGCGCTCGAGGGCGTCCATCGCGGCGCGCTCGCCGTCGAAGACCCGCGCCGTGCCCGTGAAGACCGACTCGTCGAACCCGGCGCTCTTGACGACGGCGCCCTCGGGGGCGAGCGAGCCCCTGAGGATCGTGAGGCCGCCGGTCGCGTGGATCGGCCGGTCGAGGTCGCGGAGCACGTCGCCGTCGAGGCTGGGCGGGGCGAGGTCGGCGAGGTTCTCGGCCATCGTCCGGCCGGTCACCGTCAGGCAGTCGCCGTGCATCAGGCCCGCGTCGAGCAGCGCCTTCATCACGACCGGGATGCCGCCGATCTTGTCGACGTCGTTCATCACGTAGCGGCCGAACGGCTTGAGGTCGCCGAGGTGCGGCACCTTGTCACCGACCCGGTTGAAGTCGTCGAGGGTCAGGTCGACGTCGGCCTCGCGGGCGATCGCCAGCAGGTGCAGGACCGCGTTGGTCGAGCCGCCGAGCGCCATCACGACGGCGATCGCGTTCTCGAACGCCTCCTTGGTCATGATCTGGCGCGCGGTGATGCCGTGGCGCAGCAGGTCGACGACCGCCTCGCCGGACCGGTGCGCGAAGCCGTCACGCCTGCGGTCGACGGCCGGCGGCGCGGCCGACCCGGGCAGCGACATGCCGATCGCCTCGGCGACCGCCGCCATCGTGTTGGCGGTGTACATCCCGCCGCACGCCCCCTCGCCGGGGCAGATCGCGCGCTCGATGCGATCCACCTCCTCGCGGCTGATCTTGCCCGCCAGGCAGGCGCCGACCGCCTCGAAGGCGTCGATGATCGTCACGTCGTTGCCGTCGACCTGGCCCGGCATGGTCGAGCCGGCGTAGAGGAAGACGCTCGCGAGGTCGAGCCGCGCGGCCGCCATCAGCATGCCGGGCAGCGACTTGTCGCAGCCGGCGAGCAGCACCGAGCCGTCGAGACGCTCGGCCATCATCACCGTCTCGACCGAGTCGGCGATCACCTCGCGCGACACCAGCGAGAAGTGCATGCCCTCGTGGCCCATCGAGATGCCGTCGGAGACGGAGATCGTGCCGAACTCGAGGGGGTAGCCGCCGGCCGCGTGCACGCCGTTCTTCACCGCCTGGGCCAGGCGCTGCAGCGACAGGTTGCAGGGAGTGATCTCGTTCCAGCTCGACGCGACGCCGACCTGCGGCTTGGCGAAGTCGTCGTCGCCCATCCCCACCGCGCGGAGCATGCCACGGGCGGCGGCGCGCTCGAGGCCGTCGGTGACGTCGCGGGAGCGGGGCTTGATGTCTGCGGCAGGCCGGGGATCGCTCATGCGCAAAGCCTAGGCCGAGAGGCTCTAGCATTTTCCCGTGACCGTGATCTGGGCCGAGTACGACGCGGTGCTGTTCGACCTCGACGGCGTCATCACCCCGACCGCCGAGGTCCACATGCGCGCGTGGTCGGAGATGTTCAACGCCTTCCTGGAGGAGTACGACGGACCGGGCGACCGCACGCCGTACACCGACGCCGACTACTTCGCCCACGTCGACGGCAAGCCGCGCTACGACGGGGTCCGCGACTTCCTCACGTCCCGCGGCGTCGAGGCACCGGAGGAGCGGGTCGTCGAGCTCGGCGACCGCAAGAACGACGCCTTCAACGAGGTCCTCGAGCGCGACGGCGTCACGCCGTACCCCGGCTCGGTGCTGCTCCTCGACCACCTGCGCGGCCTCGGCCTGCCGCTCGGCGTCGTCTCCTCGTCGGCCAACGCGCCGGCGGTGCTCGAGTCCGCCGGTGTGCTCGACCGCTTCGGGACGGTCGTCAGCGGCGCCGTCGCGCGTGAGCTCGGCCTGCGCGGCAAGCCGGCCCCCGACACGTTCGTGCACGCGGCCGAGGCGCTCGGCTCCTCGGCGGCCAGGGCGGTCGTGCTCGAGGACGCGCTCTCGGGCGTGCGCGCGGGCCGCGCGGGCGAGTTCGGCCTGGTCGTCGGCGTCGACCGCGGCGCGGGCGCCGCCAGCCTGACCGAGGCGGGTGCCGACGTCGTCGTGCGCGACCTGGCCGACCTCGTCCCCCAGGACGCGGCATGAACACCCCACGAAATCGCGGACTTCCCCCGCTTCGCTCCTCCAGCCCACGATTCCGCGGGGACCCCGCATGAGCCGCCGCGTCGGACCCGACCCGCTCGACCGCGGCCGCTTCCCGGTCGACGAGTGGAGCCTGGTCGAGACCAGCTACAACCCGGTCGACCTCGGGCTGACCGAGACGCTCTTCGCCGTCGCGAACGGCTACCTCGGGATCCGCGGCAACCCCGAGGAGGGCCGCCCGTCGTACTCCAACGGCTCCTACGTCAACGGCTTCCACGAGACGTGGGAGATCCGGCACGCGGAGGCGGCGTTCGGCTTCGCCCGCACGGGGCAGACGATCGTCAACGTCCCCGACACGAAGGTCCTCAAGCTCTACGTCGACGACGAGCCGCTCACGTTCGGCACCTCCGACCTCGAGCACTACGAGCGCTGCCTCGACTTTCGTGACGGCGTGCTGCGCCGCAGCCTGGTCTGGCGCACGCCGTCGGGCAAGCTCGTGCAGGTCGACACCACGCGCATGGTGTCGATGACCCAGCGCCACCTCGCCGTGATGACGCTCGAGGTCACGATGCTCAAGGGCGAGGCCCCGATCGTCATCTCCTCGCAGATCCTCAATCGCCAGGACGGCCGCGACGAGTACCACGGCCGCATCTCCACGACCGCCGACCACGTCGACCCGCGCAAGGCCGGCGCGTTTCCCGACCGGGTGCTGCTGCCGCGCCTGCACTACGCGAACGACGACCGGATGCTGCTCGGCTACCAGTGCGCCAACTCCGGGATGACGATCGCGGTCGCGGCCGACCACCGGCTCACCACCACCGACGTCCACGACGTCGTCGCGCGCGCCGACGAGGACCGGGCCAAGATGGTCTACCGCATCGACGCGACCGAGGGCACCACGACCCGGCTCGAGAAGCTGGTGTCCTACCACTCCTCGCGCGGCGTACCCGTCCGCGAGCTCTCCGACCGCTGCGACCGCACGCTCGACCGGGCCGGCGGCTACGGGGTCGCCCACTACGTCGCCGACCAGCGGCAGTGGTACGCCGACTTCTGGGCGGCCGCTGACGTCGAGATCGCGACGCCCACCCCCCAGCACCGGGCGGTGCAGCAGGCGATCCGCTTCAACCTGTTCTCGCTCGCGCAGGCCACCGCGCGCATCGACGGCATCGGCATCCCGGCCAAGGGCGTCACCGGCTCCGGCTACGAGGGCCACTACTTCTGGGACAGCGAGGTCTACGTCCTGCCGTTCCTCACCTACACCTCGCCCGAGGTGGCGCGGAACGCGCTCCACTTCCGGTCGGTGATGCTGCCCGCCGCGCGTGACCGGGCGCGCGAGATGGCGCAGACCGGCGCGCTCTACCCGTGGCGCACGATCAACGGCGAGGAGGCGTCGGCCTACTACGCCGCCGGCTCGGCCCAGGTGCACATCGACGCCGACGTGGCGCACGCCCTGATGAAGTACGTCCGGGCGACCGACGACGCCGGCTTCCTGGTCCGCGAGGGCATCGACATCCTGGTCGAGACCGCCCGGATGTGGGCCGAGCTCGGGTTCTGGCGCAGCAACGGCGAGCCGACGTTCCACATCCACGGCGTCACCGGCCCCGACGAGTACACGACCGTCGTGAACAACAACCTGTTCACGAACGTGATGGCGCGCTTCAACCTCGAGCAGGCCGCGATCGCCGTCCACCGGATCCGCGCCCACGACCCCCAGGGCTGGGTGCGGGTCTCGGCCCGCCTCGGCATCACCGACGACGAGGTCGAGGAGTGGCAGCGCTGTGCGGAGGGCATGACGATCCCGTTCGACGCCGGTCTCGGCATCCACCCGCAGGACGACTTCTTCCTCGACCGCGAGGTGTGGGACCTCTCCCGGACGCCGCCCGAGACGCGGCCGCTGCTGCTGCATTACCACCCGCTGGTGATCTACCGGTTCCAGGTGCTCAAGCAGGCAGACGTCGTGCTGGCGCTCTTCCTCCAGGGCGACCGGTTCACGATGGAGGAGAAGCGCGCCGACTTCGAGTACTACGACCCGATCACCACCGGCGACTCGACGCTGTCGGCGGTCGTGCAGTCCGTGATCGCCGCCGAGGTCGGCTACCACGAGGCCGCGCTCGACTACTTCCACCAGGCGCTCTACGTCGACCTGGCCGACCTCCACCACAACACCGTCGACGGCCTGCACGTCGCGTCGACCGGTGGCGTGTGGAGCGCGCTGGTGCACGGTTTCGGCGGCATGCGCGACTACGGCGGCGAGCTGTCGTTCGACCCGAGACTGCCGCAGGGCTGGCCGTCGCTGACCTTCCGGCTCTGCTGGCGCGGCACCCGGATGCTGGTCGAGCTCGGCCAGGAGCAGGTGCGCTTCTCGATCTCCTCGGGCGAGGGCAAGGTCCCCGTCACCGTTCGCGGCACGCCGTACGACGTCACGCCTGGCGCCCCGGTCGTCGTGCCGCTCCCCGACCAAGGTGACCGCATCGACGGGCTGCTCGGCGACCGCCCGGTCATCGGCGGCACCCGCGCGGACGGCAGCACCATCACCGCCGGCGTGCCGGAGCCGATCCAGCTGCCCGACGAGATGGAGCCCACCGGCGAGATCCCGGCGTACCAGCCGGACCTGCCGATGCCACCGGTCTAGTGCCGCGCGTCGGAAGTTCCTGTGCGCTTCGCGCACACATGGCACGCGCTCTGCTACGTTGCCGAAGCTCGCGAGACGGGCGGGTATGGCGTCGCTCCGGCGCCTTGCAGCGCACGCACCCTGAGCACGCCAACCGTTCAACAACATCCGACGCACGACACTAGCCGGGCTTCGGACGGTCCGCCGGGGTCGAACCCGCCGCGCAGCTGTCACGGGGTGTTGTGGCGTCTTCGGGCCCGTCATGACGGGTCAGCAGACGACACAACACCCCGTTACAGGGTCGCCTGGGGTCGCGCCGGCGCCGGCTAGCCCGACGACTCGGCGGCGACCTTGAGCCGGGCCAGTCCCTTCTCGAAGTCGCCGCCGACGAGCTTGTCCATGTTCATGAAGCGACCGACGAAGCCCCAGAACCCCTTCTGCTCGCCGCGCATCCGCCACTCGACGGCCGTGCCGCCGCTGCCGTCGGGGGTGAGCTCGAAGGTCACCGCGTTGGTCGCCGAGAACGGCTTCATGAAGATCAGCTCGACGTCGACCCGCTCGGGGGTCGACCCGGTGATCTCCATGCTCCCCTGCCCGGCCTTGCGGTTGCCGCTCCACGCGTAGTGCGCCCCGACACCCTTGTCGGGGCCGCTGTAGGTGCGGGCGAGGTCGGGATCGGCGTCCTCCCACGGCGACCACTCGCGCCATGCGTGGAAGTCGTCGATCAACGCGTGGACGCGGGCCGGCTCGGCCGCGACCGTGGTCGTGCGCACCACCTCGTAGCTGCCCATGCGGTTCCTCCCTCTGGTCGGCGGGGTCAGACGGCTGCGGCCCGCACGCACATGACGTCGGGCAGGTCCTTGACGATCTCGCGCCAGGTGTCGCCCTCGTCGGCCGAGCCCCAGACGGCGCCGTTGCGGGCGCCGAGATAGACGCCGGGCGTGTCGTGGTCGTCGGCGCACATCGCGTCGCGCATGACGGCGACGTAGAAGGACTCGGGCAGGCCCCGGCCGAGCTCCTCCCAGGTCTCGCCGGCGTCCCGCGAGCGCCACACGCGGGCCTTCGCGTCGGTCGGGTACCGGCCGGCGCTGTCGCTGAGCGGGAAGACGTAGACGGTGTCGGGCTCGTGCGGGTGCACCACGATCGGGAACCCGAACTCCGCGGGGAGCCCGTCGGCGATCGAGGACCAGGACTTGCCGTGGTCGTCGGAGCGGTAGACACCGCCGTGGTTCTGCAGGTACATCCGCTCCGGTCGGGACGGGTGCCGGGTCACCTTGTGCACGCACTGGCCGAACTCGGGGTACTGCTGCCCCTCGGGCAGGAACACGGCGCAGATGCCCTGGTTGCGCGGCTGCCAGCTCAGACCGCCGTCGCCGGTCTGGTAGACGCCGCCGGTGCTGATCGCCGCGGTGACGCTCAGCGGGTCGGTCGGGTGCGGCAGCACGGTGTGGAACGCCTGACCCCCGAAGCCGGCGTTCCACTCGGGACGGTGCGGGTGGTCCCACAGCCCCCGCTCGAGCGCGAAGGTCTCGCCGCCGTCGGTCGACCGGAACACCGCGCCCGGCTCCGTCCCGGCGTACACCACGCCGTCCTCGCACCCGGGCACCAGCTGCCAGATCCGCTCGACCTTGGCGTCGGTGTCCTCGGGGAACCGCACCGCGCCGTTGGGGGTCTCCTGCCAGGCCGCGCCCAGGTCGTCGGAGCGCCAGACCTGGGGACCGGTCCAGCTCGACGACGAGCCGACCAGCAGTCGCGGCCGGTCGCCGCGCTTGTCGACCATGCAGGAGTAGACCTCCTCCATGTCGAAGTGCGGGCCGGTGAACTCCCACTCCTCTCTCGCCTCGTCCGACGCGCCGAGCCACAGACCCTTGCGGGTCCCCACCATGAGCACTGTCCGCTTCGCCATCTCGCTCTCCGATCCGGTGGACCTACTCTGCCGTCTAGATTGACCCGGTGGCCACCCGGAACTCATCGCTCCGCGTGGTCTCCCCCGTCTGGCTGGTGCTGATCGGCATCCTGTCCGTGCAGGTCGGCGCCGGCGTCGCCAAGTCGCTCTTCGACGAGGTGGCGCCCACCACGATCGTGTGGTTGCGGCTCGTCACGAGCGCCGTGGTGCTGACACTCGTCGCCCGGCCCGCGCTGCGCGGCAAGACGCGATCCGACTGGCTGGTGGCGATCGGGCTGGGTGCGTCGCTCGGCATCATGAACTGGGCGATCTACCAGTCCTTCCTGCGCATCCCCCTCGGGGTCGCCGTCACCCTCGAGTTCCTCGGTCCGCTGACCCTCGCGGTCGTCGGCTCCCGGCGGCTCCAGGACCTGCTCTGGGTGGCCTTCGCGGCGATCGGCGTCGCCGTCCTCGGCCTCGCCGGCGGCAGCGGCTCGGTCAGCCTCGCCGGCGCCCTCTTCGCGCTGCTGGCCGGCGCGATGTGGGCGTCGTACATCCTCCTCAGCGCGCAGACCGGCCGCCGCTGGCCGGGGATCGACGGCCTCGCCGTGGCGTCGGTGGTGGCCACGCTCCTGCTCACCCCGGCCGCGGTCGGCACCGGCGGCTCCGACCTCCTCGACCTGCGCATCCTGCTGATCGGCGCCGCGGTCGGCCTGCTCTCGTCGGTGATCCCCTACAGCTGCGAGATGGTCGCCCTGCGCACCATCCGGCCGTCGGTGTTCTCGATCCTGATGAGCCTCGAGCCGGCCGCCGCGGCGCTCGCCGGCATCCTGGTGCTCCAGGAGTTCCTCAGCCTGCAACAGTGGCTGGCCATGGTGTGCATCATCGTCGCGTCCGTCGGCGCCACCAGGTCGGCCCGCACGGTCGCGCCGGCCCCCGACTGAGGAGCGCCAGCGGGAGGTGGCTCCCCGGTGGTTGAGGAAGGCGCCCTGGCGCCTGTCTCGAAACTACCGCACGCGCCACTCGGTGGTTGAGGAAAGCGCGCTAGCGCCTGTCTCGAAACACCGGGCCACCGGTTTCAACATCGGCTGACCAGCACCCCGTCGGCCACGGCCGGCGGGGTCGTCAGCGCAACCCGCTCGAGTTCACGCAACCGTCACACCACGTTGACCCGCGAGCGTCGGGCGGCGGCCTAGCGTGGGCCCACGTCGTCACTCGGGACACACAGCGGAGGCCGCGGTGCACCTGGAAGCGCTCCATCCCACCCGCCCGCTCGTGCATGCCGTGGCCGCGGTACGACGATGGCCGGTCGCGTCCCAGAAGCGGTCCCGACGCAACGCCATGATCGCCTGCACCGCCCTCGCCCAGCGGCGCGCGGAGCTCGACGATGTCGAGGAGTTCCTCGCGGCGCTGCACCGGGAGCAAGCACTCGAGGTCGTCCACGGCTGAGCGGCGACTGGGGACGGGCCGCGTAGGGTTTCCTCATGAGACGCCGCGCCGCCCTGGTCAGCGTGGTCGCGCTCGTCGCGGTCGGACTCACCGCCTGCGGCGACGACGGCGACGAGGAGCCGGCCGACACCGCGAGCACGGTGCCGACGCAGAGCCCGACGAGCGAGCCGCCCAGCATCCCGCCGTCGGAGAGCCCCGACGACGACCTCGGCCCACCGAAGGTCGTCGACACGATCGCGACCGGCTTGGCGACGCCGTGGGGCATCGCGTTCCTTCCGAACGGCGACGCGGTCGTCACCGAGCGGGACAGCACGCGGGTCCTGCTGCTCGAGGCGCCGTCGTACGACGTGCGCGAGATCGGCAGCATCGAGGACGCCGTGGGGCTCGGCGACCTCGGCGGCGAGGCGGGGCTCCTCGGCGTCGCGGTGTCGCCGTCGTTCGACCGCGACCGGATGCTGTTCTTCTACTTCAGCACCGACGGCGACAACCGCATCGTCAAGGCGCCGTTGCGCGACGGCAGGCTCGGCACGCCGCGGGTCATCCTCGACGGCATCCCGCAGGGGCACATCCACGACGGCGGCCGCCTGGCGTTCGGGCCCGACAACTACCTCTACGCCTCCACCGGCGAGACGGGTCAGCCCGAGCTCGCCCAGGACAAGGGCACCACCGCCGGCAAGATCCTGCGGATCACCGTCGACGGCAAGCCGGCTCCCGACAACCCGTTCCCGGGATCGCCGATCTGGTCGTTCGGTCACCGCAACGTGCAGGGTCTGGCCTTCGACGCCGACGGGCGCCTGTGGGCGTCGGAGTTCGGCGATAACCGGTTCGACGAGCTCAACCTGATCGAGCGCGGACGCAACTACGGCTGGCCGATGGTCGAGGGCCGGGCCGGTGACCAGGGCGGCGACGACCTGGTCGACCCGCAGGTCGTGTGGGACACCGACGTGGCGTCGCCGTCCGGCCTCGCGTACCTCGACGGACACCTGTGGCTCGCGTCGCTGCGTGGCGAGCGGCTCTGGCGGATCGAGACCGACGGCGACCGGGCCGGCGACCCGCAGGACTTCTTCGTGGGCGACTACGGCCGGATGCGCACCGTCGTCGTCGCGCCCGACGGCAACCTGTGGGTGTCGACGAGCAACCGCGACGGCCGCGGAGACCCCGCCGAGAACGACGACCGGATCCTGGTCATCCGCCCCTGACGACACCGGTCACGGTGGCGCGCCGGGCGCCGCGGCGCAGGGCGGCCAGGATCGCAGGCCCGAGCACCACGATCGCCACGGCGGTGGTGATCGCGCGCACGGTGTCCCAGCTGCCGGTCGAGGTCAGCAGCGTGTAGACGAGGAACGCGTGCAGGTTGTCGAGCACCGGCGCACCCGGCACGTAGGACAGCGAGCCCTCGTGGCCCTCCACCGCGATGCCGGCGATGAAGGGCCAGCCGGAGAGGTTCATGAAGATCCCGAAGAGGTACGACGCGGCCACGGCGTACGCCGCCAGTACGGCGATCTCGGCGCGCCCGGTGAGCCGGCGCGGCAGCAGTCCGGCGCCCATGCCGACCCAGGCCGCGCATAGCATCTGGTAGGGCAGCCACGGCCCGACGCCGGCCGTCATCAGCGCCGAGGCGAAGAGCGTGGTGCAGCCGAGCACGAACCCGAAGCCCGGCCCGAAGACCCGTCCCCCGAGGACCAGCAGGAAGAAGGTGAGCTCGACCCCGGCCGTGCCGGGCGAGACGCCGCGCAGGATCGCGCCGGCGGCGCTGAGCACGCCGAGGATCGCGAGCACGCGCGGGTCGAGGCCGCCCTCGTTGAGCTCGGCGAGCACCACCGCGATCACGACCGGCAGCAGGACGAGGAAGAGGAACGGCGGGTCGACCCTCTCCCCCGTGCCCGCGCGCAGCAGCAGCGGCCAGCAGAGCATCATCAGCCCGCCGAACGACGCGACGCCGAGCACCGCGGCCGAGCGCGGGGAGACGCGGACGGCGGGGTTCACAGCGCCGCCACGACCTCGTCGACGCGCAGCCACGGCGCGCCGAGCACCTTGGTGACCTGCGGGGCGAAGGCGGGGGACTCGGCGACCACCCGGCGCACCGGCCCGGACGACACGACCTCGCCCTCGGCGAGCACGACCACGTCGTCGGCGGCCTGCGCCACGAACTCCACGTCGTGCGTCGCGACGAGCACCGCGTGGCCGTCGCCGGCGAGGCCGCGCAGGATGCCCGCCAGCACGTGCTTGGCGGCGTAGTCGAGCCCACGCGTCGGCTCGTCGAGCAGCAGCAGCCGGGGCCGCGACACCAGCACGAGGGCGAGCGCGAGGGCGAGCCGCTGCCCCTCCGACAGGTCGCGTGGGTGCTGGTCGCCCGGGATGCCCGGCACGAGCCGGTCGAGCAGCGCCCGGCAAGCGCCGCTGCCACCGTCGGCGGCCGCGCACTCCTGGTCGACGGTCTCGAGGTAGAGCAGGTCGGCCGCGTTCTGGGGCACCAGGCCGACGAGCGCACGCCGCTCCGCGGGCTCGAGGCCGGCCGGGTCGCGGCCGTCGACGTCCACGCTCCCCGACGTACGCCGTCCGCTCCCCTGCACCGCCCACAGCAGCGACGACTTGCCCGATCCGTTGCGGCCCATCAGCGCGGTGACCCGGCCGGCGCCGAGGGCGAGGTCGAGTGCGCGGACGGCGACGGTGTGGCCGTGCACCACGTCGAGGCGGCGTACGACGGCGGCGGGCGTCGCCTCGGGTTCGGTGGCGACCGGCGGAGCGGCGAGTCGGAGGCCACGCGCCCGGCGGCGGGCGTCGCGGACGCTGAGCGGCAGCGGGTCCCATCCGGCCGCGCGGCCGAGCTCGACGATCGGCGGCACCACCGGCGAGGTGACCAGGAGCTCGCCGGGCGCGCCGACGGTCACCCGACCGTCACCGGTGAGCAGGCACATCCGGTCGACGAACGGCACCACACGCTCCAGCCGGTGCTCGGCCAGCAGCACCGAGACGCCGAGGTCGTGCACCAGTCGAGTCAGCGTCGCCAGCACCTCCTCGGCCGCGGTCGGATCTAGTGCCGACGTCGGCTCGTCGAGCACGAGGAGCCGCGGGTGCATGGTCAGCACCGCGCCGATCGCCACCCGCTGCTGCTGGCCGCCCGACAGCGTGCGCAGGTCGCGATGGCGCAGGTCGGCGATGCCGAGCAGGTCGAGCGTCTCCTCGACCCGGCGGCGCATCGTCTCCGGGGGCAGCCCGAGCTGCTCCATGCCGTAGGCGAGCTCCTCCTCGACGGTGTCGGTGACGAACCCGGCGGCGGGGTTCTGCCCGACGTACCCGATCGCGTGCGCGCGCTCCCGCGGCGGCCTGCGGACGATGCTGACGCCGTCGAGCAGCACGTCGCCGTCGAGGGTGCCGCCCGAGAAGCGCGGCACCAGGCCGGTGACGATGCCGAGCAGGGTCGACTTGCCGACCCCGGTCGGCCCGGAGACCAGCACCAGCTCGCCCTCGTCGACGTGCAGGTCGACGTCGGTGAGCACCGGAGCGGCGTCGTCGTACCCGAACCGGATCGCGCGCAGCTCGATCACGCGGCGACCTCCTCGGGGGCGGGTACGGCGAGCGCTGCGCGCGACTGCGGCGGCGAGCAGAGCGGGCCGAGCAGCGCGACCGCACCCGCGACGAGCGCGGCGACGCTGAGGGTCGGGACCGCGTCGAGCGGCGGGTAGGCGACGGCGACCTCGTGGCGGCTCATCCACCAGCCGAGCGCACCGACGACGACACCGGACGCGACCACGACCAGCTCGGGCCAGCGCCACGGGTCGGGACGGTAGCGGGTGCGCTCCACCCGGCGCCCCGCGCTGAGCAGCCCCGCGACCGCGGCGGCGGCGCCGAGCCCGAGCATGGGCAGCGCGAGGAGCCGCGGCGCGGTGCGGTCGAGGACGGCGTAGGTGCCGACGCAGATGCCGACCAGGCCCGCCAGCATCAGCGTCCCGGTCACCCGGCGCTGGGCCGGGGTCGCGCCGCCGGCGCGGCCGTACCCGCGGGTGTCCATGCCGGCGGCGAGCGCGAGCGACCGCTCGAGCGCGTCCTCGAGGACCGGGACCAGCAGCCGACGCAGCCGCCCGACCCGCCCGGTCTCCCCCGCGCGCAGCGACTGCGCCGCGCGCACCCGTCGCACGCTCTCGGCGAACTGCGGCAGCACCGTCACCGCGACCACCAGCGCCGTGCCGATCTCGTAGAGGGCGGGCGGCACGCTGCGGAGCAGCCGCTTGGGGTTCGCGAGCGAGTTGGCCGCCCCGACGCAGATCACGATCGTCGCGAGCCGCAGCCCGTCGTACAGCGCGAAGAGCAGCGCCTCCGCGTAGAGCGGCCCGAGGAGGGTGATGCCGGCGACCGAGTCGGGCAGCGGGACCCCGGGCAGGTCGAGCAGGACCCGGCCGCCGACCCAGCCGCCGAAGACCACCCGGAAGACCACCCGGATCACGATGATCGCGACGCCGAGCCAGACGTAGAGCCGGAAGGTTCGCCCCCACGGCTGGTCCGAGCGGCGCAGCGAGACCACCAGCGCCGCGACCCCGATCAGCATCAGCAGGATGAGCGGGTTCGTCGTGAACGACGCGGCGGTCGCGAGGCCGAGCGCCCACAACCACCAGGCGACCGGGTGCAGGTCGCGCGGCATCAGCTCGGCGTCCTGCGCCGGCGTACGACGGCGACGGCGGCGCCGGCCGCGAAGAGCACCGCCACGACGGTCGGTCCCACCCAGGTGGGCAGTCCGTCGTCGTCGGACTCGGCGGCCGTCGGCGTCGTCTCTCCGTCCTCGGGCAGCATCTCGGAGTCCACGCCGCCCGGCGACTTCGTCGGCTTCCCGGGATCGACGGTCGGCCGCCCGGATGCCTTGCCCGCCGGCTTCCTGGTCGCCGTGGTGACTGCGGTCGGCTCGGTGGGCTCGGTGGGCGTCGGGCTCGGGGCCGTGCTGGCACTCGCGCTCGCCGTGGGCGTGGGCGTGGCGGAGGGCTTCGGGGTCGGCTTCGGGGTCGGCTTCCGGGTCGGCTTCTGGGTCGGCTCGGCGGACGGCGACGAGGCCTTCTGGTGGACGGCGGGAGCGATACCAGGCTGGGACCGGGCGGAGCTGCCGGTCCAGGAGAGCGCCACGGACCCGCCGTCGGGCACGGTCTGGGAGCCGGCGCCGAGCGTGGCGTAGGTCCACCGGCTCGTGGCGCCGTCGGCCCAGTAGAGCCCCCAGTAGGCGTCCGCCGGCGGCGTGTTCACGCACGGGTCGGACGCCGGTTGGCCGGACACGCGGCACACGAACCCCGGCTGTCGCTGCACGAAGTCGAGGGCGAAGCCGGCCGCCTCGAAGAGCGAGGCGGCGTTGCGGCCGCCGCCGTCGGTGACACAGGCGCTCTGCACGCCGCCTCCGAGCTCGTGGAAGTCGACGACCACGCTGACCCCGTCGGCGCCCGAGCAGGTCGCGGCGGCAGCGGGCCCGGAGGGCAGCACCAGGCCCGCCGCCGCGGCGAGGAACACCGCGACGACGAGCTGGAGCGCCCTCCGAGCCATCGGCTCAGCAGCCCGAGAGGTACCGCAGGCCCGGGGCGGCCTGCGCCGTGGCACGCACCCACTGGCCCAGCGTCGCCTTGCGGATGCCGGCCTTCTCCGCGGCCTCGTCGTACGCGATCGCGCCGCTACCGCGACGCAGCCCGTTGACCCACGCCGCCGCGTCCTCGGCGGCGTCGCACTTCCCCGCGCGGCCGAGCGCCCAGGCGCCGAGACCGGTGCTGTTGCTGTTGCGGCCCTTGGTCGCCGTGCCGCCCCCGAGGCTGCCGTCGGCCTTCTGCTGCTGCACCAGCCACGCGACCGCGGCGTCGACCGCGGACTCGACGGCACGTGAGGGCTTGTCGATCGACTGCAGGTTGAGCACGGCGAGCGCGGTGGCGTCGGTGTCGGCCTTCCGGTCCCTCTTCCTCGCTCCGTCGCAGGTCTGGTCCTTCGCGTCGGCGTCGGCGAACAGAAGCCGGAAGTAGCCGGGCGCGCACTGCTGGCGGAGCAGGAAGCGTACGGCGGGCCGCGCCTTCCTCGACCCGGCCTCGCTGAGCCCGGCCGCTGCGTACGACTGGCCGATGACGTTGGCGTAGTCGGTGTCGGCGGTCTTGTCCTGGACGCGGCCGACGATGCCCTTCTCGGTGCTGACCCGGCCGGCGACCCGCTTGACGAGGTTGACGCCGCCGAAGTCCTTCGGGTCCGCGCCGACCGTCTGGGCGAAGACGAGGGCCTTGGCGGCGGAGCCGGCGAAGACGTCGCGGCTGCCGAAGTCGACGCCGGTGGTCCAGCTGTCGACGTGCTTCTGGAGCGCCCGGTCGACCTGGCGGACCGTCTTCTTCTGGCCGCCGATGACCGACAGCGCGGTGCCGAGGTCGGCCGTCAGCCCGTAGTCGTCGAACGTGAAGCCGTCCGAGGTGACGGAGACGACGCCCTTCTCGGGCTGCTTGGCCAGCCAGGCGGCGGACCTGTCGTCCGGTGCCGCCGAGGCGGCGGCCATCGTGCCGACCGCGAGCCCGAGCGCGACCGTGCCCGAGACGAGGCCCGCGGCGAGGCGAAGTGTGCGAGTCATGGGGTTTCCTTCCCGCTGCTCCAGCGGGGGCCCGGATCCCTCTCCCGGCGGCCACCCGCTGCTTTCCACGACAGCGTGTGATCAGGACGCGTCGTGACGGGTGCTCCGGCTCGCCGTTCCACGGTTGCGGGTCGGCCTACGGTTGCGGGTCAGCGCCGGACTCGGACCGGCTTCCCCCACCACGGGCGTGCATTGGTGTGTGCCCGGGCAGCATATCCCGCACGGGTCGTGGCCCCGCCCCCGTGTCAGGAGAGCTTCTCGAGGACGAGCTCGCGCACCCGGGCGGCGTCTGCCTGGCCCCGCATCTCCTTCATCACCGCGCCGATCAGCGCCCCCGCCGCGGCCACCTTGCCGTCGCGGATCTTCTCCGCGACGTCGGGGTTGGCGGCGATGGCGTTGTCGACCGCAGTCGAGAGCGCGCCTTCGTCGGAGACGATCGCGAGCCCGCGCGCGGCGACGACCTCGTCCGGGGTGCCCTCGCCGGCGAAGAGCCCGTCGAAGACCTGGCGGGCGAGCTTGTCGTTGAGGCTGCCCTCGTCGACCAGCGCCTGCACGCGGGCCACGTCGGCCGGGGTCACCGGCAGCGCGTCGACCAGGACGCCCTGCTCGTTGGCGCGCCGGGCGAGCTCGCCGAGCCACCACTTGCGCGCGGCCTGGGGCGTGGTGCCTGCGGCGATGGTCTGCTCGATCACGTTCAGGGCGCCGGCACCGACCGTGTCGCGCATCTCGAGGTCGGAGAAGCCCCACTCGGTCTGCAGCCGTGCCCGACGCGCGGTCGGGTTCTCGGGCAGCGTGCCGCGCAGCTCCTCGACCCACGCGCGGGTCGGGGCCACCGGGACCAGGTCGGGCTCCGGGAAGTAGCGGTAGTCCTCGGCGTCGGACTTCTCCCGGCCGCTGGTGGTGACGCCGGTGTCCTCGTGCCAGTGCCGGGTCTCCTGGAGGATCTTCTCGCCGCCCCCGAGCACCGCGGCGTGACGCGACATCTCGAAGCGCACCGCCCGCTCGACCGAGCGCAGCGAGTTCACGTTCTTGGTCTCGGTGCGGGTGCCCAGGACGCCCGAGTCCTTCGGCGACAGCGACAGGTTGACGTCGGCGCGGATCGAGCCCTGGTCCATCCGCGCGTCGGAGACGCCGAGCGCGACGATCAGGTCCCGCAGCTGGGCGACGTACGCCCGCGCGACCTCGGGAGCCTTCGCGCCGGCGCCGAGGATCGGCCTGGTGACGATCTCGATGAGCGGGATGCCGGCGCGGTTGTAGTCGACCAGGGAGTGGTCGGCGCCGTGGATGCGGCCGGTGGCGCCGCCGACGTGCAGCGACTTGCCCGTGTCCTCCTCCATGTGGGCGCGCTCGATCTCGACGCGGAAGGTCTCGCCCTCCACCTCGACGTCCATGAAGCCGTCGAAGCAGATCGGCTCGTCGTACTGCGACGTCTGGAAGTTCTTCGGCATGTCCGGGTAGAAGTAGTTCTTCCGCGCGAACCGGCACCACTCCGCGATCTCGCAGTTGAGCGCCAGCCCGATCCGGATCGCCGACTCCACGGCCTTGCCGTTGACCACCGGCATCGCGCCCGGCAGGCCCAGACAGGTCGGGCAGACCTGCGTGTTGGGCTCGGCGCCGAACTCGGTCGGGCAGCCGCAGAACATCTTCGACGCCGTGTTGAGCTCGACGTGGACCTCCAGGCCCATCGCGGGGTCGTACGACGTCAGCACGTCGTCGAAGGCAACGAGGGTGTCGGTCATGACAGGTTCTCCTCCGGAGGAACGAGCGGCCCGCCCCACTGGTCGAGCAGCGCGGCCTCGAGGGCGGCGCCGACCCGGTAGCAGCGGTCGTCGGCAAGGGCCGGGGCGAGGATCTGGAAGCCGGCGGGCAGGCCGTCCTCGTCGGCGAGGCCACTGGGCACCGAGATGCCCGGCACGCCCGCGAGGTTGGCGGGGATCGTCGCGAGGTCGTTGAGGTACATCGCGATCGGGTCGTCGAGCTTCTCTCCCAGCTTGAACGCCGTGGTCGGCGCGGTCGGCGAGACCAGCACGTCGGCCTGCTCGAACGCGGCCTCGAAGTCGCGCGAGATCAGCGTGCGCACCTTCTGCGCCTGGCCGTAGTAGGCGTCGTAGTAGCCGCTCGACAGGGCGTACGTGCCGAGGATGATGCGGCGCTTGACCTCGTCGCCGAAGCCGGCGTCACGGGTGGCGCGCATGACCTCCTCGGCGCTGGCGCCCTCCTCGGGCCAAACCCGCAGGCCGTAGCGCATGGCGTCGAACTTCGCGAGGTTGCTCGACGCCTCCGCCGGCAGGATGAGGTAGTACGTCGCGAGCGCGTGCACGAACGTCGGGCACGACACCTCGACGACCTCGGCGCCGGCCTTGACCAGCAGGTCGACGGACTCCCGGAAGCGCGTCAGCACACCCGGCTGCCAGCCGTCGCCGGACATCTCGGAGATGATGCCGATGCGCACGCCGGACAGGTCGCCGGACGCGCCCTGCCGCGCGGCCTCGACCAGCGGCGGGAGCGACTGGTCGATGCTGGTGGAGTCGAGCGGGTCGTGGCCACCGATCACCTCGTGCAACATCGCCGAGTCGAGGACGGTCCTGGTGACCGGGCCCGCCTGGTCGAGGGAGTTCGCGAGCGCGACGAGGCCGTAGCGGGACACCCCGCCGTAGGTCGGCTTCATGCCGACCGTCCCGGTCACCGCGCCCGGCTGGCGGATCGAGCCGCCGGTGTCGGTGCCGATCGCGAGCGGCGCCTCGAACGCCGCCACGGCCGCGGCCGAGCCGCCGCCGGAGCCACCGGGGATCCGGTCCAGGTCCCACGGGTTGCGGGTCGGGCCGTACGCCGAGTGCTCGGTCGAGCTGCCCATCGCGAACTCGTCCATGTTGGTCTTGCCGAGGATCGGCAGGCCGGCCTCCCTGAGGCGCCGCACCACGGTCGCGTCGTACGGCGGCACCCAGCCCTCGAGGATCTTCGATCCACAGGTCGTCGGCAGGCCCTCGGTGGTGAGCACGTCCTTGACCGCGATCGGCACCCCGTCGAGCGCCGACAGCGTGGTGCCCGCCGCGCGGCGAGCGTCGGACGCCTCGGCCA
Organism: Nocardioides sp. YIM 152315; assembly: GCF_029210375.1. Classification (GTDB taxonomy): domain Bacteria; phylum Actinomycetota; class Actinomycetes; order Propionibacteriales; family Nocardioidaceae; genus Nocardioides. Next base: position 47,409 of record NZ_JARGER010000039.1, read on the forward strand.
CGGCCAGCGCGCCCTCGGCGTCGACGTGCAGGAACGCGTGCACGGCCCCGTCGACCTCGGCGATCCGGTCGAGGTGGGCTCGGGTGGCGGCGACGGAGGTCGTCTCGCCTGACGCGAGCGCGGCGGCCAGCTCGGCGGCGGTCCTCGTGATCACTGCTCCTCCCCCAGGATGCGCGGCACGGAGAAGCGCTGCTCCTCGACCTCCGGGGCGCCCGACAGCGCCTGCTCGGGCGTCAGGCACGCGACGACGACGTCCTCGCGGAAGACGTTCGTGAGCGGCAGCGCGTGCGAGGTCGGCGGGATGTCGTCACCGGCGGCGCCGCTGATCGAGGCCACCGACTCGAGGATCACCGACAGCTGCGGCGCCAGGTGGTCGAGCTCCTCGTCGGACAGGTCGATCCGGGCGAGGTTCGCCAGGTGCGCGACCTCGTCTCGGGTGATCTCAGGCATGGGGTCAATCCTAGGAGAGACTGCGCCCACCCAACCGATCGGGCCGACCACGCATCTTCGTCGGTGACCGCTCGAGGAGGATCGATGGCGAGAACGATGACGGACGACGCGTTCACCGAGTTCGTCCACGCGGCGTGGCCGGGCCTCTACCGCACGGCGTACCTCATGCTCGGCGATCACCAGCTCGCCGAGGACCTCACCCAGACGGCCCTGGCGAAGACCTACGGCTCGTGGCGGACCGTGAAGGATCCCGCCGCGGCGCCGGCGTACGCGCGCGTGGTGCTGGCGAACACCGCGGCCTCCTGGTTCCGGCGCCGGTCGTGGCGCAACGAGCAGCCGACCGCACAGCTGCCCGACGCCGGGGTCGAGCACGACCCGAGCACCCGCACCACCGTCGTCGACGCGCTCGCCACCCTCCCGCCGCGGCAACGCGCCGTCGTCGTGCTGCGCTACTACGACGACCTCAGCGTCCGCGACGTCGCCCACGCTCTCGGCATTTCCGAGGGCACCGTCAAGAGCCAGACCTCCGACGCGCTCGCCACGCTGCGGGACCTGCTGGGCGAGGCCGTGATCCCCATGACCGAAGGAGCTCGCCATGACTGAACGACTCGCCACCCTGCTGCGGACCGCGGCCGACGAGCTGGACGTGCCCACGCCTCCGGCCGCTGCCGTCGTCACCCGCGGTCACCGCCTCCGCCGGCGACGCCAGCTCCGCACCGGCATCGCCGTCGTCGCGATCGTGGCCGTCGCGAGCGTCGGGGCGGGGTACGCCGTCGGCCGGGTCGGCAGCGACGACGGGGCGGTCGAGCCGGCCGGCCCGGCGACCGGCCGCGGCGCGGTCTTCACCCTCGGGACCACGGTCTTCTACGACGGCGGCACCGAGCACGTCACCATCGACGACAAGGCCATCAAGTCGACCTACTACACCTCGGCCGGGCTGCTGGTCCGGCACGGCGAGAACAACTACAGCGACGGGGGCGGGCCCCAGCGGTTCTCGCTGGTGACCGAGGACGGCACCGTGCAGCACGTGTCGGTCGTCACCGAGGAGGTCGTGCCCGGCATCGACCCCGGCCAGCCCTACCTCGCCTATGCCGAGGTCGTGAAGGGTGAGGTGCAGGTGGTGCTGCACGACGTCTCCGCCGACGAGGAGGTCGCCCGCGTGTCGGTGCCGGACGCGGAGAGCTGGGGCGGCTGGTCGGCGCCACCGGTCGCGTTGAGTGGCGACATCGTCTACGTCGGCACGGACGACGTCGTGCGCACCGTCAACTGGCGCACCGGCGAGGTCGGCACGACCGACCGGCTCGCGCCGGGCTTCGTGAGCGTCCAGGGCGGACGCACCGTCGGCCGGGACGGCAAGCAGTCGACGGTGGTCGACGTCGCCACCGGCGAGGTGCTGCTGTCGGTCCCGTCCGGACGCTTCGGCTACCTCACGCTCTCGCCCGACGGTCGCTTCGCGACCATCTCAGCGGGCGCGGGCGGCGAATCCGTCGACGTCTACGACGTCGACGCCGGCACCCACGTCACGCTCGAAGGCGCGTCCTGGGACTACGGCTGGTCCCCCGACGGGAACCTCTTCAAGGTCGCCGACCGGCACGTCTTCACCTGCTCGACCGACACCGGCGAGTGCGCGGTCGGCGAGATGACCATCCCGAGGAGCGGCGGCGGCGTCGCACCGGACGACCTGCGCTACGGCAACCAGACCTACGAGTCCTGAGGCAGCGCGTCCGGGCCACCCTCCAGCAGCGCCTTGAAGCCGGCTTCGTCGAGGACGGGTACGCCGAGCTGCTCGGCCTTGTCGGCCTTGGAGCCGGCGTTGTCGCCGACCACGACGTAGTCGGTCTTCTTCGACACCGAGCCGGCGGCCTTGCCGCCACGGGCCAGGATCGCCTCCTTGGCGGAGTCTCGGCTGAAGTCGACCAGCGAGCCGGTGACCACGACGGTGAGGCCCTCCAACGTGCGCGGCACCGACTCGTCGCGCTGGTCCGCCATGGAGACCCCGGCGGCGTCCCACTTCTCGACGATCTCGACGTGCCACGGCACCTGGAACCACTCGATGACGGCCTCCGCGATCGTCGGCCCGACGCCCTCGGCCGCGGCGAGCTGCTCCTCGGTCGCGTCACGGATCGCGTCCATCGAGCCGAACTCCTGGGCCAGCGCCCGCGCCGCGGTCGGCCCGACGTGGCGGATCGAGAGCGCGACCAGCACCCGCCACAGCGGCACCTGCCTGGCCTTCGCGAGGTTGTCGAGCAGCCGCTGACCGTTGGCGCTCAGCTGAGGGCCGTCCTCGCCCTTCTTCGGGGCGCGGGTGAACAGCGGAGTCGCCAGCACACCGGCGGCGTCGAGGTCGAAGACGTCGCCCTCGTTGTCGATCACCTTCGCGTCGAGCAGCGCGACCGCGGCCTCGTAGCCGAGGCCCTCGATGTCGAAGGCGCCGCGGCCGGCGACGTGGAAGACCCGCTCTCGCACCTGCGCGGGACAGAACTGGTGATTGGGGCAGCGCCGGTCCTTGTCGCCCTCCCTCTGCTCGACCAGCGTCGTCCCGCAGGCCGGGCACTCGGTCGGGCCGACCCACGCCGCCAGGCCCTCGGGACGCATCGGCAGCACCGGGCCGAGGATCTCCGGGATCACGTCGCCGGCCTTGCGCAGGATGACGGTGTCGCCGGGCCGGACGTCCTTGCGCTCCACCTCGTGGTAGTTGTGCAGCGTGGCGTTCTCGACGGTCGAGCCGGCGACCCGGGTCGGCTCCATCACGCCGTACGGCGTGACGCGGCCGGTGCGCCCGACGTTGACGCGGATCTCGAGGAGCTTGGCGTTGACCTCCTCGGGCGGGTACTTGAAGGCGATCGCCCAGCGCGGCGCGCGGCTGGTGGAGCCGAGCCGGCGCTGGAGCGCCACGTCGTCGACCTTCACGACCACGCCGTCGATCTCGTAGGGGACGATCGTGTGCCGGTGCTCGCCGGCGTGCTCGATGTAGGCCTCGACCTCCTTCAGCGTCTGCACGACGCGCACCTGGTCGGAGATCGGCAGGCCCCAGGCGCGGAGCGCCTCGTAGGAGTGTGACTGCGCCTCCGGCTCGAAGCCGCGGCGCTCCCCGAGCCCGTGGCAGACCATGCCAAGCGCGCGGGTCGCGGTGACGCGCGGGTCCTTCTGGCGCAGCGAGCCGGCGGCCGAGTTGCGTGGGTTGGCGAACGGCGCCCTGCCGGCCTCGAGGAGCGAGTCGTTGAGTCGCTCGAACGCCTCGACGGGGAGGAACACCTCGCCGCGCACCTCGACCAGGTCGGGTACCGGGAAGTCGGCGGTGCCGGTGAGGCGGTCGGGGACCGAGTCGATCGTGCGCACGTTGGGCGTGACGTCCTCGCCGGTGGTGCCGTCGCCGCGGGTGAGTGCGCGCACCAGCCGTCCGCCCTCGTAGAGCAGGTTGATCGCGAGGCCGTCGACCTTGAGCTCGCACAGCAGCGCGGGCTCCTCGATGCCGTCGCGACCGAGCCGGGCGTACCAGCCCTCGAGCTCCTCGTAGGAGAACGCGTTGTCGAGGCTCTCCATCCGGCGCAGGTGGTCGACGGCGGTGAACTCGGTCGAGACCGCGCCGCCGACCTTCTGGGTCGGCGAGTCCGGGGTGCGCAGCTCGGGGAACTGCTCCTCGAGCGCCTCCAGGCGGCGCAGCCGCCGGTCGAAGTCGGCGTCGTCGATCGTCGGGCTGTCCAGCACGTAGTAGCGCCAGCGCGCGTCCTCGATCTCCTCCGCCAGCCGGCGGTGCTCCTCCCGGACCTCGGCGGGGGCGGCGTCGACCTCTGCGGCCACGGTGGCGTCGGGCGGCGTGCTCATGCCCCGCATTCTGCCGCGCCGCGCCGACACCGGACCCCGCGCCCGCCGCACGCCGGCCGGGCGCGGGCCCGCGAACGCTCCGGTCTAGACCGGCGCCCCGCCCCCGGGGAAGAAATCCGAGAAATATCGGCTTGGCCGGAATGACGGCGCGTGCTTACGCTGTTCCGCATGGAACGAAACCGTTTCGTTTCATCCAGGTAGCAGCCGACAGCCCGAGGACCGCAATGACCCCCAGTGCCGAACGCCCCCGCGTCGAGGGCGACCGCGAGCAGGAGATCTTCGACGCGACCCTCGACGTGCTCGCCGAGTCCGGCTACGACCGCCTCACCATGGACGCCGTCGCCGCCAAGGCGAAGGCCTCCAAGGCGACCCTCTACCGCCGGTGGACCAACAAGGTCAGCCTGGTGATCGAGGCGCTCCAGCACGACAAGGGCACGCTCGACGTACCTGACTCCGGCTCGCTGCGCGACGACCTGTGCGCCGCCTTCTGCGGCATCGGCGGACTCACGGACGTCCACACCGTCGCGACGTTCTCCAGCGTGCTGACCGCGATCTCCCGCGACGCCGACTTCGCCGAGGCCTTCCGCCGCGGCGTCGTCGGACCCAAGCTCGCCGTCTCGCGCGAGATCTGGGAACGCGCCCGGCAGCGCGGGGAGCTGCGCGACGACGTCGATCTCGACCTGCTCGAGCCCGCGCTGGCCGGCATCGTCCTGCACCGCCTCTTCATCCTCGGCGAGTGCCCCGACCCCGACACGATCACCCGCGTGATCGACCAGATCATCCTGCCGGCCGCGACCCGCGGTCCGGCGTCCTGACCCGACTCCCACCCTGAGTCCGACGAGGAAGACGAGACGACCATGACCGACGTGATGACGCCCGAGGAGCATGCCTCGGGCAGGAAGCTCCATCTGGGGTGGGCCCTCGTGCTCATCTCGGTGGCCCAGCTGATGGTGGTGCTCGACGGCACCATCGTGAACATCGCCCTGCCCTTCATCCAGCACGACCTGGACATCGCCGACGCCAACCTCCGCTGGGTGGTCACCGGCTACGCGCTCGCCTTCGGCAGCCTGCTGCTGCTCGGCGGCCGACTCGGCGACCTCTACGGCCGCCGCCGCGTCTTCATGGTCGGCCTGGTGATCTTCGGTGTGGCGTCGTTGCTCGGCGGACTCGCCACCAACGAGCCGCTGCTGCTCGCGGCCCGTGCCCTGCAGGGCCTCGGCGCGGCCCTCGCCTCCCCCGCCGCGCTGGCGCTGATCGCCACGACCTTCCCGGCCGGCCCGCCGCGCAACCGCGCGTTCGCCGTGTACGCCGCGATGTCCGGCGTCGGCGCGGCCGTCGGCCTGCTGCTGGGCGGCTGGCTGACCGGGCTCGACAGCGTGCTCGGCTTCGACGTCGAGGGCTGGCGCCTCACGCTGCTGATCAACACCCCGATCGGCATCGTCACGGCGCTGCTCGCGCCGCGCTTCCTCAACGAGAGCGAGTCGCACCCCGGTGAGCTCGACCTGCCCGGTGCCGTCACCGGCACCCTCGGCCTGCTCGGCCTCGTCTTCGGCATCAGCCGCGCCGGCACCGACGGCTGGGGCGACACCTGGACGATCGCCAGCATCGCCGCGGGCGTGGTGCTGCTCGCGGCGTTCCTGCTCCTCGAGCGCCGGGTCGCGCACCCGTTGCTGCCGGTCCGCGTGTTCGCCAACCGCACCCGCGCCGCCAGCTTCGTGGCGATGTTCTTCGCCCCGGCCGCGATGTTCGCGATGTTCTTCTACCTCAGCCAGTACATCCAGACGGTCATGGGCTACAGCCCGATCGAGGCGGGCGTCGCGTTCCTCCCCTTCTGCGTCGGACTGGTCCTCGCCGCGGGCGTCTCGTCGAGCCTGGCCAGCCGGTTCGACCCCCGGGTGCTGGCCGGCGTCGGCACCCTGATGGCGGCGGGCGCGCTGCTCGGCTTCTCCCGCCTGCCCAACGACACCTCCATCCCGATGCAGGACGTCCAGGGCAGCTACGTGACCGACCTGCTGCCGTTCATCGTGCTGATGGCGTTCGGCATGGGCATGACCTTCGTCCCGCTGACGCTCACCGCCGTGCACCACCTGCGCGCCGAGGACTCCGGCATCGGCTCCGGCGTGCTCAACACGATGCAGCAGATCGGCGGTGCGCTCGGCCTGTCCCTGCTCGGCACCATCGCCACGCAGACGATGGACGACCTGGCCGCGACGCTGCAGAAGGCCGTCGCCGCCGCCGGCGTGCCGGTCGACGAGGCGCAGCTGACGGTCGCCCAGCACCAGATCTTCACCGCCGGTGCGAGCGACGCGTTCCTGCTCGGCGCCGGCCTGATGCTCGTCGCGTCGGTGGTCACCTGGGTCTTCCTCACCGTGAAGCACCAGGAGCTCGCCACCGACGGACCGGAGGCCGCACCGGTCCACGTGTGAGCTGAAATGACGCTGACCCGCCCGAAAGTTTCGGGCGGGTCAGCGTCATTTCAGGGGGCGAGAGCGTCCTCGAGCGCCTTGATGAACGCCGGGATGTCGTTCGGGTCGCGACTGGTGATGAGCGTGCCGTCGACGACGACCTCCTCGTCGATCCAGGTGCCGCCGGCGTTGCGTACGTCGTCGGCCAGCGAGGCGTAGCTGGTCAGCCGCCGGCCGCGGGCCAGACCTGCGGACACCAGGAGCCACGGTCCGTGGCAGATCACGGCCAGCGGCTTGCCGTCCTCGACGGCCTGCTTGACGATCTGCTGCGCCCGCTCCTCGGTGCGGATCCGGTCGGCGTTCACGGTGCCGCCGGGCACCACGACCGCGTCGACCGAGCCGACGTCGAGGTCGTCGAGCGTGCCGTCGACGTCGACCTTCTGCGTCGGCTTCGTGTCGCCCTCGACGGCCTGGATCGGATCGGTGCCGGTCGAGTGGATCAGCACGGTCGCGCCCGCCTCGCGCAGCGCGTGGCGAGGCTTGACGAGCTCGGCCTCCTCGAAGAAGTCGGTCGCGATGATGGCCACGGTCCTGCCGGTCAGGTCACTCATGCCGACGCGGTACCCGGCCGCGTCAGCCCGACACGTGGGTGGCAGCCGCGCGCGCCAGCCCGAGCGCACGCCGAGCCCACGCCGGCGAGGCACCGGCCAGACCGCAGGCCGGGGTGACGACGAGCCGATCGCCGACCCCGGCGGGGTCGAGCCCGAGCATGTCGAGCCACCGCAGCACGGACTCGGTCAGCTGGGCATCGGTCGTCGGCGTGGCCGGGTCGAGGGTCGGTACGGCGCCGAGCGCGACCGACTCCCCTGCCTCGAGCGCCTCGGCGAGCGCGTCGTGGTCGGCCGCCGTCAGCGTCGCGAGGTCGACCGACAGGCCGAGCGCCCCCGCCTTGCGCAGCACCGGCCACGGCACGTCGGCCGCGCACGAGTGCACCCAGGGCTCGGCACCCGCGTCGGCGATCGCCGCGAGCACCCACTCCACGGCGGCGGACGCCTCGGGCAGGTCGACGCTGCGGTGCTTGTGGAAGCCGGAGGCCGTCGGGACCCTGCCGTCCAGGACCGCCGCCAGCGCGGGCTCGTCGACCTGCACGACGAGCCGCTCGACGTCGGACAGCCGGCGGCGCACGTCCGCGACGTGGCCGCGCAGGCCCTCCGCCAGCGCCTGGGCGAGCTCGCGCCGCGCCCCGACGTCGGCGAGCACCTTGTCGCCGCGCGGGCGCTCCACGGTCGCCGCCAGCGTCCACGGGCCGGCCACCTGGACCTTGAACACGCCGGCGAAGCCCTGTGCCTGCTCCTCGAGCCCGTCGAGGTCCTGGGCCAGCAGGCTGCGGGCCCTGCGCTGGTCGACGCCGCCGCCTCCCCCGGTCAGCCGCCACCCCGCCGGCTGCAGGTCGGCGCCGAGCTCGGCCACGATCGCCAGCGCCCGGCCGGTCATCGTCGCGGTCGCGCCGCGGCCCGGCACCTCGGGCAGGTGCGGGAGGTCGGGCAGCTCACCGAGGACGACCCGCAGCGCCTCGTCGTACGCCTGCTGGTCGTCGCCGGGCATGGACCCGACGCCGGTGGCCGTCACCATGGCCGCCCGCCACGGCCGGTGGGCGGGGGGCGTTGAGCGATCCACCGAGTCGCGGCGGCAGGAGGTGGAAGGCTCACCGCTGCCCCGCCTGCACCCGCGACGTGGCCGAGATCGTCGCCGACCCGACCACGCGGGTGCCGTCGTAGATGACGGCGGCCTGGCCGGGCGCGATGCCGTACGCCGGGTCGAGCAGCTCGATGTCCACGGCCTCGTCCACGCGCACCCGGGCCGGCAGCTCCTCGCCGTGCGCGCGCAGCTGGACGGTTCCGGTCAGCTCGCGCGGCACCGTGCCGCACCAGCGTGGCCCGACGCCGGTCAGCCGATCGACCGCGAGCCGCTCGCGCGGTCCGACCGTGACCGTCCCGGAGACCGGTTCGATGTCGAGCACGAAGCGCGGCTTGCCGTCCGCCGCCGGCCGGCCGAGCCGCAGCCCGCGTCGCTGGCCGATGGTGAACGCGTAGGTGCCGGTGTGCGAGCCCACGACCGCACCTGACTCGTCGACGATCGACCCGCCGTGGTTGGGCGCGCGGTCGCCGAGCTTCTCCCGCAGCCACCCGGCGTTGTCGCCGTCGGCGACGAAGCAGATGTCGTGGCTGTCCGGCTTGTCGGCGACCAGCAGCCCGCGCTCGGCCGCCTCCCGACGCACGTCGGCCTTGGTCGACCCACCCAGCGGGAAGAGCGAGTGCCGCAGCTGCGCCTGGTCGAGCACGCCGAGCACGTAGGACTGGTCCTTGCCGTGGTCGACCGCCCGGTGCATCTCCACGAGCCCGTCGGCGCCGGTGCGCAGCTGTGCGTAGTGGCCGGTCGCCACCGCGTCGAAGCCGAGGCCGAGCGCACGGTCGAGGACCGCGGCGAACTTGATCTTCTCGTTGCACCGCAGGCACGGGTTGGGCGTGCGGCCCGCGGCGTACTCGTCCATGAAGTCCTCGACCACGTCCTCGTGGAAGCGGTCGGACAGGTCCCACACGTAGAACGGGATGCCGATGACGTCGGCGGCCCGGCGTGCGTCGTTGCTGTCCTCGATCGTGCAGCACCCGCGCGCACCGGAGCGGTACGAGGCGGGGTTGCGCGACAGCGCCAGGTGGATGCCCGTGACGTCGTGTCCGGCCTCGACCGCGCGGGCCGCGGCGACGGCGGAGTCGACGCCGCCGGACATGGCAGCGATGACCCTCATCTCAGCGCCTCGCCGCCCGCGCCCGTTCGACGACCGGCGCGATCGCCTCGACGACGGCATCGACGTCGGCCCGGGTCGAGGTGTGGCCCAGCGAGAAGCGCAGCGAGTGCCGCGCGGCCTCCGCGTCGCGCCCCATGGCGAGCAGCACGTGGGAGGGCTGCGGCACGCCGGCCGAGCACGCCGAGCCGGTGGAGCATTCGATGCCGCGGGCGTCGAGGAGCATGAGCAGCGAGTCGCCCTCGCACCCGGGGAAGCCGAGGTGGGCGTTGCCCGGGAGCCTGCCCCCGAGATCCAGCGGAGCCCCGTGGAGGTGGGCGTCGGGGACCGCCTCGATCACCCGGCGCACCAGGTCGTCGCGCAGCGCGGCGACCCGGACGGCGTAGTCGGCCTGCTGCTTGACGGCCAGCTCGACCGCGGCGGCGAAGCCGGCGATCGCCGGGGTGTCGATGGTGCCGCTGCGGATGTCGCGCTCCTGGCCGCCGCCGTGCACGATCGGCGTCACGTCGAGCTCGCGGCGTACGACGAGCGCGCCCACGCCGAACGGACCGCCGACCTTGTGCCCGGTGAGCGTCAGCGCGTCGACGCCCGACCGGGCGAACGCGACCGGCACCGCCCCGACGGCCTGCACGGCGTCGGTGTGCACCGGGATGCCGTGCTCGGCGGCGATCGCGACGACCTCGTCGACGGGCTGCAGGGTGCCGACCTCGTTGTTGGCCCACATCACCGAGACCAGGGCCACCGACGCCGGGTCGCGCTCGACCGAGGCACGCAGCGCGTCCACGACGAGCCGACCCCGGTCGTCGACCGGCAGCAGCTCCACCTCGACGCCCGCGGTCTCGGCGAGCCAGTGCAGCGGGTCGAGGACGGCGTGGTGCTCGATCGACGTCGCGAGGATCCGGGTCCGGCGCGGGTCGGCGGTGCGGCGCGCCCAGTAGGCGCCCTTGAGGGCGAGGTTGTCGGCCTCGGTGCCGCCCGAGGTGAAGACCACCTCGCCGGGACGGCAGTCGAGCGCCTGGGCGATGGTCTCGCGCGACTCCTCGACGATGCGGCGGGCGCGCCGGCCGGAGGCGTGCAGCGAGCTGGGGTTGCCGACCTCGAGCAGGTGTGCCGTCATGGCCTCCACCGCCGCCGGCGCCATCGGGGTGGTCGCTGCGTGGTCGAGGTAGACGGTCTTCAGGTCGCTCATCGCACCGTCCAGCGTACGGCGCGCTCCCACGGTCGACCCACCCGACGCCGTCCCTACTTCGCCGCGACCGTCGCGACCACGGCCCGGTGGTCGCTGCCGGGGACCTCGCGGGTGGACATCGAGACGGCCGCCAGCGACTCGCCGACCAGCACGTGGTCGATCTGCGCGAGCGCGACGGGGACGACGTGGTACTCCCCACCGTCGGGCCAGGTCGGGTGCCACCCGGCGTTCGCGAGCTCTCCCACGTCGCGGTAGCCGCGGTCGGCCAGGGTGCGCAACGAGTCGTGGTCCACGGTCGCGTTGAAGTCGCCGACGACGAGGTCGGGCCCCTGCTCGGTGACGGCGTCGACGAGGGTGGCCTGGTCGCGGCGCCAGCCCGCGGCGTCGACCGGATAGGTCGGGTGCACGGCGAACACCTGCAGCTCGTCCATCCGGAAGCTCCAGCTGCCGAGCGCCGTCGGCAGGCGTACGGCGTCGGTGAGCTCGGTCCGCGAGAAGGCCATGGTGCCGGTCGCCATGGTGCCCGGCTCCCCCACCCGGTGCGGGAACAGGGCGTCCAGCCCGGCGCGCTCCATGTCGGCGAGCACCGCCAGCGTCACCTCCTGGAGCACCAGCAGGTCGACGCCCTGCTCCGACGCCGTGCGCACGACCTCGACGCCGTCGGCCTCACCGAGTCGGAGGTTGGCGGTCATGACGACCACCTGGGTCGCGCCGTCCGCAGCGGGCGGGTTGGCGCCGCTGACCTGCGGGGCGTACCACCATCCGTGCAGCAGCAGCCCCGCCACCGCGACCAGCGCGACGGGGAGGGCGTCCACCCGCCAGCCGCGCAGCACGACCATCCTGCCGAGGGCGAGCAGCAGCAGCGCGGCGTACAACGGCAGTGCCAGGGGCGTGAACGCCACCAGGGCGATGCCGAGTCGGCCGCCGGCGTCGACGAGGCGGGCCCCGGTGACCGCGAGCGCCGCCACGAGCACGACCGCGGCGACCAGCCAGAACACCACCACCCGTGCGCGCACGGGCCGAACCTATCGGCCTTCGGCCGTGCGCAGGATCATTCAGAGCAGGACCAGGTCGTCGCGGTGCACGACCTCGCGCTCGTAGCCCTTGCCGAGCTCGCGCTTGAGGTCGCTCGAGCTGCGGCCCAGCAGCTGCGGCAGCTCCTCGGCGTCGAAGCTCACCAGCCCCCGGGCCACGGGGTCGCCGTCGGGGCCGGCGAGGTCGACCGGCTCACCGGCGTGGAACGTGCCCTCGACCCCGGTGATGCCGGCGGCCAGCAGCGAGGCGCGGCGTTCGACGACCGCCACCACCGCACCCGCGTCGAGGACCAGCGTGCCCTTCGGCTCGGTCGCGTGCGCGAGCCACAGCAGGCGGGTGGGCCGCCGCCGGCCGGTGGCGTGGAAGAGCGTGCCGACCGGCTTGCCCGCGAGCGCCGCGGCCGCGTTGTCGGCGGAGGTCAGGACCACCGGGATGCCCGCGCCGGTCGCGATCCGCGCGGCGTCCACCTTCGTCTGCATGCCGCCGGTGCCGAGGCCCGCGGCCCCCGACTTGCCGATGCGTACGCCGTCGAGGTCCTCGACCGACGCGACCTCCTCGAGCAGCGTGCTGCCGGGGTGGCTCGGGTTGGCGTCGTAGAGGCCGTCGACGTCGCTGAGCAGCACCAGCAGGTCGGCGTGCACGAGGTGGGCCACGAGCGCCGCGAGCCGGTCGTTGTCGCCGAACCTGATCTCGCTGGTCGCCACGGTGTCGTTCTCGTTGACGATCGGCAGCACGCCGAGGTCGATCAGCTTGGCGAAGGTCTGGTAGGCGTTGCGGTAGTGCGATCGCCGGGTGACGTCGTCGACCGTCAGCAGCACCTGTCCGGCGATGACCCCGTGCCGGGCGAGCTCCTCGGTGTAGCGATGCACCAGCAGGCCCTGGCCGACCGAGGCGGCCGCCTGCTGCGCGGGCAGGGCCTTCGGGCGCTTGGGCAGACCCAGCGGCGCGAGCCCGGCCGCGATCGCGCCGGAGGAGACCAGCACGACCTCCGCGCCCCCGTCGCGGAGCCCGGCCAGCACGTCGACCAGGTCACGCACGCGTTGCGGGTCGATGCCGCCGGCGGCGGTGGTCAGGGACGAGGAGCCGACCTTGACGACGACCCGCTTCGCCCCGGTCACCTCGGCGCGCACGCTCATGCCGTCGAGTCGTCTTCCCCGGGATCCTGCTCCCCGGGATCCTGCTCTGCCCAGTCGGGGTCGTCGGCGGTGCCGATCTCGTACGACGTGGGACCGTACTGCTCCGGTCGGTCGAGCCGGCGGGCGACGTCGGCGCGGGTCTCGCCCTCGCCGCGCTCCCCCATCGCCTCGTCGATCGCGCGCCGGCGCCGGGCGGCGGGTCGCGACTCGTCGAAGCGCTGGTCCTCGCCGCGCCTCCCGAGCATCTCCGCGCCGGCGTCGATGCCCGGCTTGAAGTCGAAGACCACGGCGTTGTCGGGGTGGCCGATGAGAACCGCGTCCCCCTCCTCCGCGCCGAGCTCGACCAGCCGGGTCTCCACGCCCAGGCGGTTGAGCCGGTCGGCGAGGAAGCCCACGGCCTCGTCGTTGCTGAAGTCGGTCTGGCGCACCCAGCGTTCGGGCTTCTCGCCACGCACCCGCCAGCCCTCGCCGGTGCGCTTGACCGTGAACAACTCGCTGCCGTCGGCCGAGGCGGGCCGCAGCACGATCCGCCGAGCCTCGACGGCGGGCTTCTCGACGCGTGCGGCGTCGACGATCTCCGCCATCGCGAAGGTGAGCTCGCGCAGCCCCTCACCCGATGCCGCGGAGACCTCGAAGACCCGCAGCCCGCGCTCGCGCAGCTCGTCGAGGACGAACCCGGCAATGTCGCGGCCGTCCGGCACGTCGACCTTGTTGAGGGCGACCAGCCGCGGGCGGTCCTCGAGCCCGCCGTACCGGCTCAGCTCCCCCTCGATCACGTCGAGGTCGTCGACCGGGTTGCGCCCCGGCTCGATGCTCGCGGTGTCGACGACGTGCACGATCGCGGCGCAGCGCTCGATGTGGCGCAGGAAGTCGTGGCCGAGTCCGCGCCCCTCGCTCGCACCCTCGATGAGCCCGGGCACGTCGGCGACGGTGAAGGTCGTGTCGCCCGCCGTGACGACGCCCAGGTTCGGCACCAGCGTGGTGAACGGGTAGTCGGCGATCTTCGGCCGCGCCCGCGAGATCGCCGCGATCAGGCTGGACTTGCCGGCGCTGGGGAAGCCGACCAGGCCGATGTCGGCGACGACCTTCAGCTCCAGCACGATCTCGAGCTCGTCACCCGGCTCGCCGAGCAGCGCGAAGCCGGGCGCCTTGCGCTTGGACGACGCCAGCGCGGCGTTGCCGAGGCCCCCGCGGCCGCCCTGGGCGACGACGAGCTCGGTGCCGGGCCCGACCAGGTCGGCGAGCACGGTCCCCTTCGGGGTGGTCACCAGGGTGCCGTCGGGCACCGGGAGCACCAGGTCGCGGCCGTGCGCGCCGTTGCGGTGCGCACCGGCGCCGTGACCACCGTGCTCGGCGCGCCGCTTCGGGCTGTGGTGGTAGTCGAGGAGCGTGGTCACGTCGGGCGCGACCCGGAGGATGATCGAGCCGCCGGGGCCGCCGTTCCCGCCGTCGGGGCCGCCGAGCGGCTTGAACTTCTCCCGGTGCACCGAGGCGACACCGTTGCCGCCGCGACCGGCGCTGACGTGCAGCGTCACGCGATCGACGAAGGTCGGGAGCGCCATCAGCTGCCTTCTCTCAGGGTGGAAATCGGAAAAGGGCGTCCCGAGGCCGGGACGCCCTTCCTGTGAAGCGTGGTTGCGAGCGTCAGGTCACTCGCCCGGGACGATGTTGACGACCCGGCGACCGCGACGCGTGCCGAACTCGACGGCGCCCGCCGCCAGCGCGAACAGGGTGTCGTCGCCACCGCGACCGACGTTCGCACCGGGGTGGAAGTGGGTCCCGCGCTGGCGGACGATGATCTCGCCGGCGTTGACCAGCTGACCGCCGTACCGCTTCACGCCGAGCCGCTGCGAGTTGGAGTCGCGGCCGTTCTTGGTGGACGCGGCGCCCTTCTTGTGTGCCATCTCTTCAGTCCTTCTCGGCTCGGTCAGGCCTTGATGTCGGTGATCTTGACCTGGGTGTACTTCTGGCGGTGACCCTGGCGCTTCTTGTAGCCGGTCTTGTTCTTGTACTTCTGGATGACGATCTTGGGGCCCTTGGTGCCGCCGAGCACCTCGGCGGTCACGGACGCCTTGCCGAGCTTGGCCGCGTCGGCGGTGACCTTCTCGCCGTCGACGACCAGGACCACGGGGAGGGTGAGGGACTCGCCGACGGCGGTCGCGACCTTGTCGATCTCGATGACGTCGCCCACGGCAACCTTCTGCTGGGTGGCGCCAGCGCGCACGATCGCGTACACCGCGGTCTCCTTCGTCGATCTCATGAACTGGAACGTCTTGGTCTGGGGCCGCAACACCCGGGCGGCGACACCCGCGGCTCGTTGGCACAGAGAGGGCGCGCACCTGAGCGCGCACCGAGGGTCAATAGTACGGACGCGGCCCGTCGAGGGCAAAACCGCGTCGGTCAGGTGCCGCGTCCGGAGAGGACTGCGCCGATCGTGGGGTAGCTCTCCGCGGAGTAGTCGTCCTTGCGGAGCGCGAGCTGCCAGATCTCGCGCACACCGATCCAGGCGTCACGGAAGCGGAACCGGCTCGTCGAGGCATCGTGCGAAGGCCGCAGCTCGACCGGCGCCTCCCACACCGCGTGGCCCTGCTGCTCGGCTGCGAGCACCAGCTCGACCGTCCACATGAGTCCGGTCTCGCGGGAGACGCTCGCGAAGGAACGCGCCCAGGGTCCGTCGACCCAGATGGTCCCCTGGCTGTCCCCGACCGACGAGTGGAGCATCGCCGAGCGCAACCACCGGAAGACCCGCGACTGCAGCGTCCGGGTCCTGGACCGGGCGACCCGCGAGCCCGGGTGCGCCTTCGAACCGATGGCGACCACGACGTCGGGCGGCAGCTCACGGAAGGCGACGAGGTCGGTCAGGCCGAACGGCAGGTCGTCGGCCGTCAGCAACAGCCGCCGGCCCGCGCTGGCGGAGACTCCGGTGCGCAGGGCGTTGCCCAGGCCGGGCTCGCTCGAGGTCACGACCAACGAGCACGGGTGTGCCCAGGACTCGGAGATCTCCTGCAGCACCGCCGCGGTGTCGTCGGTCGAGCCGTTCTCCACGACGATGACCTCGTCGTTGGCCGAGAGCTCGCCCGCGAGGGTCGCCAGGGTCTCGGGGAGGACCTCGGCACCGTTGCGGGACGGGACGACCACGGAGAGCGCGCGTTCTCCGGCGGTCACGATCGCGGGGTCGCGGGACGCGAGACGACGGCGCTCGCTGCTGCGGACGAACGCCGGAAGCGTCGTGAAGCCCCAGACCAGGCCGCCGAGCGCGACTGCGGACAGCAGGCCGAGGCCGGCCACGAGCTCCGAGTAGTAGTAGAGCATCGGCATCACGAGCACGGTCGGGACCAGGCCGAACAACAACGTGGGCAACGCGATGGCGGTGGCCGCCCCCATCAGGCGTCGGTGTGGGCCGGGACGCTGCCAGGCGATCAGGTAGCCGATCACGACGAGCACGATCATCGCGGCGAAGTGCTTCAGGACGTAGAGCCCCTTGGCGAGGTAGAGACGCATCGCCGCGACCGGCTTCTCGCGCACCTGGTCCAGGTAGAGGTCCTTCATGATCGCGTCGTACTCCGCGCTGGCGACCAGGACGTCCGGATCGACCTCGCGCGCCTTTGCCCACCCGAACTCGTCGGACCAGGTGATCCCGAACTCGGAGGGTGCGCCGGTGATCGGTTGCGGGTACGACAGTCCCAGGTACAACGGGTGCCAGGTGCCGTGCGCCGACGGCAAGGACTCCGCCGCCTCGGAGAGCAGCGGGTTCCGCGCGTCGTCCACCCGGTCCATGAAGAGCCCCGGAAGCACCATCGCGCCCGCCACCGCGACCAGGCCGGCACCCGCGGCCACCACGAGACGCAGCCGGCCCCGGGACCAGTTCAGCCACCAGAGGACGCCCACTGCCAGTGCCACCCCGACGCCGGAGAGCGACCGCAACAGGTTGCTCGCCGACGCCAGGACGACGAAGAGCACCGACAGCGCGACGAGCGCCCTGAGCCCGAGCCGGCGCGTCGCGACGTAGGTCAGGAGCACCAGGTTGAGGAACAGCATCGACGCCGCCATGCCGTACAAGGCGTAGACGCGCGTGACGGCCACCTGGTCGGACAGCCCGTACTCCGTGCCGACCAGGACGGTGCCCTTGTTCACGAGCCACGTCACCGGCGGGAGCAGCAACATCGCGTAGCCGGCCCGCGCGCGCCGGAACACCCGTGCGACGGTCAGGGGCAGGATCAGCAGGGGCAGCGCGCACAGGAGCGCCATCGCCCAGCGCAGGCCCGGGTACGGCGAGTCGGAGCCGGTCAGGTGCGACATCCACGACGCGACCAGGTAGCTGCCCGGGTCGTCGTCGCCCGCCGCCCGCGTCAGGCCCGTCCCCTCGACGGAGCCGTACCACGATCCGGTGCCGTTCTCCTTCAGGAGGGGGACGCCGGTCTCACGGTAGGTGTCGTACGTCGCCCGGAGCTCCAGGTCGCGCGCGGGGTGGTACGGGAGGTCGGGCATCGAGAGGACGCCCGCGAACGTGATGAGACCGAGGAGAGCACCAGTGAGGAGAAGCAGCACCTGTGTCGCACGAGGCCACGGCGCGTGGCCGCGGCGAGCCTGCCACGCCGACCGACGGATCGGTGCGGAGAGGTCGGTCGTCACCGCTTGCGGGTGCCCTTCTTCTTGATCGGGACGTGCTCGACGTGCGGCGGCTCCTCCTCCGCCGCGGCGCCGGGCTCGGCGTCGCCGGTGCCGGGCTCGACCGCGCCGTCCGTCGGGGGCGCGCCGACGCTGCCCACGGCTCCCGGAGGCGCCGTCAGGGCCGCGTCGACCTTGGCATCCGTGTCCTCCGTGGCATCCGTGGCCTCCGCGCCGTCGGCCGGTGGTCCGGCCGGGCGGCTGGCCCGACGCCCGCGACTACGGGTCACCACCTTGGGCGGCTCCGGCGCGGCCTCCGGCTGGGCCGCCGGCTCGACGCTCTGCTCGGGTGCGGGGGTCTCGACCGGCTCGGCCACCGGCTCGACGACCGGATCCGGCTCCTCGGCCACCGGCTCGGGAGCGGCGGCCGGGCGGCTCGCGGCGCGCCGGCTCCGGGAGCGCGTGGTCACCTTCGGCGCCTCGGGCTCGGCCTGCTCGGCTGCAGGAGCCTCGACCGCCTCGACCACCGGCTCGGGCGCCGGCTCGGCGTCCGGCTCGGGCTCGGGCTCCGGCTCCGGCTCCGGCTCCGGGCGGGCCATGGCGGCGACGTCCTTGGGCGAGGGCGGCTTCGGCGCGGCCCCGTTCCCGCCGCCGTTCCCGCCGTCCTGGTCCTGACCGCGTCCCCGGCCCCGACCGCGGCGACCGCGACGCGGCTCCTCGTCGGAGCCCTTCGGCTCCACGGGAGCGTCGTGGACGACCACTCCTCTGCCCTGGCAGTGCGGGCAGTTCTCGCTGAACGCCTCGAGCAGACCGGTGCCGATCCGCTTCCGGGTCATCTGGACCAGGCCGAGCGACGTGACCTCGGCGACCTGGTGCCGGGTCCGGTCCCGGCCCAGGCACTCGACGAGGCGCCGCAGCACGAGGTCGCGGTTGGACTCGAGGACCATGTCGATGAAGTCGACGACGATGATGCCGCCGATGTCGCGCAGCCGGAGCTGGCGCACGATCTCCTCGGCCGCCTCGAGGTTGTTCTTGGTGACGGTCTCCTCGAGGTTGCCCCCGGAGCCGGTGAACTTGCCCGTGTTGACGTCGACGACCGTCATCGCCTCGGTGCGGTCGATGATCAGCGAGCCGCCGGACGGCAGCCAGACCTTGCGGTCCAGCCCCTTGGAGATCTGCTCGTCGATGCGGTACTCCGCGAAGACGTCGGCCTTGCCTCCTCGGCCGTCCGGGCCGGGGTCGTAGCGCTCGAGGCGCTCCTCGAGGTCGGGCGCGACGTGCGCGACGTACCCCTGAACCGTGTCCCAGGCGTCGTCGCCCTGGATGACCAGCTTGGAGAAGTCCTCGGTGAAGAGGTCGCGGACGACCTTGAGCGTGAGGTCCGGCTCGCCGTACAGCAGCTGCGGGGCGCTGCCCCGGGCCTTGCCCTCGATGTCCTCCCAGCGGGCCTTGAGGCGCTCGACGTCCCGGGTCAGCTCGTCCTCGCTCGCGCCCTCGGCCGCGGTGCGCACGATGACCCCGGCGGAGTCGGGGACGATCTCCTTGAGCAGGGTCTTCAGGCGGTTGCGCTCGGTGTCCGGGAGCTTGCGGGAGATGCCGCTCGTGGTGCCGTCGGGCACGTAGACCAGGAAGCGGCCGGCCAGGCTGATCTGGCTGGTGAGTCGCGCGCCCTTGTGCCCGACCGGGTCCTTGGTGACCTGCACGAGCACGGTCTGACCGGAGGAGAGCACCGACTCGATCTTGCGGGGCTGGCCGTCCTTGTGGCCGAGCGCGGACCAGTTGACCTCGCCGGCGTAGAGGACCGCGTTGCGGCCCTTCCCGATGTCGATGAACGCCGCCTCCATCGAGGGCAGCACGTTCTGCACCCGACCGAGGTAGACGTTGCCGATCAGCGAGGTCTGGGACTCACGGGCCACGTAGTGCTCGACGAGCACGCGGTCCTCGAGCACGCCGATCTGGGTGAGCTCTTCGCGCTGCCGGACCACCATCACGCGGTCGACGGACTCACGGCGAGCCAGGAACTCGGCCTCGCTGACGATCGGGGCCCGGCGGCGGCCGGCCTCGCGACCCTCGCGACGGCGCTGCTTCTTCGCCTCGAGGCGGGTGGAGCCGGTGACCGCCGTGATCTCGTCCTCGACGGAGCGCTTGGAGCGCACCCGCGTGACGGTGTTCTCCGGGTCGTCGGCGGCGTCGCCGCCTTCCTCCCCCGCGCGACGGCGGCGGCGCCGGCGGCGCGAGGACGAGCTCTCGCCCTGCCCCTCCTCCGCCCCGGACGCGTCGGCGGACTCGTCGTCCTCGGTGGCCTCGGTGTCGCCGTCGTCGCCCTCGGCGCCGGAGTCGCCGGACTTGCGACGGCGACGTCCACCGCGGCGGCGCCGGCGTCGGCCGGACCCGGCGCCCTCCCCGGCCTGCTCGGCGCTCTCGCCCTCCGCGGAGACCTCCCCCGCGGACTCCTCGGCAGCGTCCTTGGCGGCGTCCTTGGCGGCGTCCTCGACGGCAGGTGCCTCGGTGTCGGCCTGCTTCTTGGCGGACGGCTTCCTGGTGGCCGGCTTCTTGGCCGTCGTCTTCTTCTTCGGCTTCTCCGCAGCGGCCTCGTCGGCGGGCGGCTCCGTGCCCTCGGCCGGGGTCTCGTCCGCCGCCGCGGCGGTCTTGCGCGTACGCCGCGCGGGCGTCTTCTTCGTGGTCTCGGGCGCCTGGAAGAGCAGCGCGGTCCCGCTGCCCTGCTCGCCCTGCTCGCCCTGCTCGCTCGGCGCGACCGGGTCGCCGTGAGGCCCCTCGGTCGCCTCGGTCTCCACGACCTCGACCGCGGCAGCCTTCTTCGCGGGCGCCTTCTTGGCGGCGGCCTTCTTGGCGGTCGCCTTCTTGGCCGGCGCCTTCTTGGCGGCGGCCTTCTTCGCCGGCGCCTCGACGCCGAGGTCGAGCGTCTCGTCGGCCGCCGGGGCGTCGGCGGCCTTCTTCGTGGTCTTCTTCGCGGTGGTCTTCTTCGCGGTCGCCTTCTTGGCCGGCGCCTTCTTCGCGGCGGCCTTCTTCGGCGGCTCGGCCGGCTGCTCCGCCGGCTGGGTGGGCTGCTCGCCGCTCTCGGCGGGCGTGCTGGTGGGCTCGTCGGCCATCTGGTGCACTCCTAGCGCCCGCCGTCTCGAGGCGGGCGGTCCGACGCCGCTCGCCCGAGTACCCAAGGCGAGTGACGCAAAGCCTTCGTGTGGCGGCGACACCCTCCGCTGCGCGTCACCACAGGACAACGGGCGTCACCTGCCGCGGTCGCTGGGCCCGGTCCGGGTGGACCTGGTGGCGGGTCTCTGTCACCGACCTGCCGGCCGCGTCGCGGTCTGGCGACGATCGCGTCTCGTGGTGTGCCGGGCCACGCGGGACCGGCGAGAACGTCGTCGTGTCGTTCCGAACAGGTTGTCCGGATCAACCACGGCGAGTATCGCACACGAGTGGCCGAGACCCCGCACCGTCAGCTCGACAGCGGGTCGCCGACCGTCCCGGTCGACTCGTCCAGGGGCCCCTGGGCGAGGCGGGTGAGCAGCGGCGCGCCCGCCGGGTCGAGGCCGGCGACGGAGGCGAGTCCGGAGAGCACGTCGTCGGGCCGCACCGCGGGCACGCCGTGCCGCAGCACCAGGTCCAGCCGCGCGCCCGCGGGGCGATCGACCGCGGAGAGCGCGACGACGGCGGCCCGGCAGTCGAACTCGCGCAGACCCTTCTTCGTCATCCGCTCCACGGACACGGCGTCGGCGGCGAGGAACGCGGCCACCGCGTCGTGGGTGGTGGCAGGGTCGGCGTCGAGGTCGATCAGCCAGTGGCTTCCCTGGAGCAGGTCGGCCAGCGCCCCGCCGGGGGACTGGACGACGTCGATCACGTCGAGGCCGTCCGGGAGCGCCTCTTCCAGCCGGGTGCGGATGACCGCGGGATCGACGACCTCGGCGAGGGCGATCTCGAGGTACTCCGCCTCGCTGGCGGCCCCGGTCGGCGCCGCACCGGCGTACGAGATGCGCGGATGCGGGTTGAAGCCGGACGAGTAGGCCATCGGCACCCGGGCCCGGAAGATCGCCCGCTCGAACGCCCGGCTGAAGTCCCGGTGGCTGGTGAAGCGGAGTCGTCCACGCTTCGCGTAGCGGATCCGCAGCCGCTGGACGGGAGGAGCCTGCTGCTCGGGCTGGTCGCGCACGGACCAACCGTAAGCCGGGCGGGGTCAGGGCAGGGCGGCGCCCTTCATCTGTGGGGAGGCGTACACGTTCGTGATCCGGACGCCGTCGAGCCAGTCGGTCAGGCGCGCGGCCTCGGCATCGAGCGCGGCGCGACCCTCGGACCCGACGTCCTCGCGCAGCACGGGCACGACGACCCCGGCGGGGTCCTGCACCCAGCAGCCCACGATCCGGCCGTCCCACCAGGCGGTGTGACCGGCGTTGCCGTTGGTGTCGAAGAGGTACGGCGCGTGCGACGCGTCGAGGTAGAACGATCGCCCCCGCCAGCCCATCACGGTCGGGTCGAGCGTCGGCAGCAGCGCGCCCCACGGCTCGACCGGCGCGACCGGGTCGACGTCGTCGGGCAGCACCCAGCCCGTCGCGTCGCCCTCGAGCGCGACCTCGACCGCGCCGACCTCGGCGAGCGCCTTGCGCACCGCCGTCTTGGTGGAGCCGAGCCACCACACGATGTCGGCCTCGGTGCCGGGACCGAACGTGAAGAGCCACCGGCGCACCAGCTCGGCGTAGCCGGCCTCCGCGGACCACGGCTCGGGGACGTCGCCGAGCCATGCGTCGGTCGTGGTCCACGTGGGCAGGTTGCGCCGCCAGTGCCCGGCGTTGGTCGCGCGCACGAGCCGGCCCTCGGCGGCCAGGGTGCCGACCACCCACCGCCCGATCGGGAAGTCGCCTCCCCACTTCTTGCTCGGGTCGCCGAGGGTGAAGCGGCCCTCCAGCTCGGGCACCAGCTCCCGCACCTGGGCCGTGGTCCGCGGCACCCCGTCACCGAGCAGGTCGAGGACGTCGTCGAAGGCCCGCGCGATCCAGGCGTCGGCGTCGGCGGCGATCCCCGCGCCGACGACCCGCTTCCCGAGCTGGGCGCGCTGCTGGGCGGCCACGCGCGCCGACGCGCTCGCCCAGGCGGCGGGCAGCAGATCGCGCGGAAACACGAAGAGCGTGCGGCGCATCGCGAGCTGCTTGACGAGTGAGCGGTCGTCGTAGAGCGCCCGCTCCACGTCGTCGACGGCGAGTCGGTCCACCCGTGCCCACAGCGACAAGTGGACCGTGGCCGCCTCGGTGGCGTGCAGCACGGTCATGGCCCGAGTGGCCGCCAGCGCGTCGGCGTACCGCTCCCCGGAGGCCAGGCCGTGGCGCCGGGCGAGCCGGCTGCGGCGTTCGACGTCACTGACCGGGCGCATGTGACCGATTCTCATATGCCAGAGCCTGCCGAAGACCACCGACAGGCCTGCTGAGAGCATCGGGCGGTGAGCACCTCCTCGCGGCGCGCGGTCATCCTCGTGCTGGTCGGCATCGTCCTCGTCTCCCTCAACCTGCGACCCGCCGCCGTCAGCGTCGGCCCGGTGCTGGCCGAGGTGCGGGACGCGTTCTCGATGAGCGGCCCCACGGCCGGCCTCCTCACGTCGCTGCCGGTGATCGCGTTCGCGCTCTTCGGGGCGCTGGCGCCGGCCGCAGCCCACCGCATCGGCGTGCACCGGGTGACGCTGTGCGCCCTGGTCGCGGTGGTCCTCGGGCTGACCGGGCGCGCAGTCACGCAGAGCGAGGCGCTGTTCCTCCTGCTCTCACTCCTCGCGCTCGCGGGCATGGCGATGGCGAACGTGCTCATGCCGTCGCTGGTGAAGCTGCACTTCCCCGACCGCATCGGCCTGATGACGGCGATCTACACGACCGCGCTGTCGACGGGCCTCACGGCCGCGCTGATGCTGACGGTGCCGATCTCCGACGCGCTCGGCGGCTGGCGGTGGGGGCTGGGCGCGTGGGCGCTGGTCGCCGCGGTCGCCGCCCTCCCGTGGATCGGGCTGGCCGCGCACGACCGGAACCTCGAGACCACGCCGAGGACGATCTCCTTCCGCGACGTCGCGCGCACCCGCCTCGGCGGCGCGATGGCGCTCTTCTTCGGCCTCCAGTCGCTCCAGGCCTACGCGATCTTCGGCTGGTTCGCGCAGCTGTGGCGGGACAGCGGGTACGGCGCGACCGCGGCCGGCGTGCTCGCGGGCCTGGTCGCCGGGACCTCGATCCCGCTGTCGCTGTGGCTGCCGAACGTGCTGGCCCGGTCGGTCACCCCGTCGCGGGTGCTCTTCGTTGTCATCGGCACCTACCCGGTCGGGTACGTCGGCCTGATGGTCGCGCCGTACTCGCTCGCGCCGCTGTGGGCGGTCGTCGTCGGCGTCGGCACGGTGACCTTCCCGCTGATCCTCACCCTGATCGGGCTGCGCGCGCGGACCCCGCAGGGCACGGCCGCCCTCTCCGCCTTCACCCAGTCAGCGGGCTACCTGATCGCCGTCGCCGGGCCGTTCGCGATCGGCGTCGTGCACGACGCCACCGGGGGCTGGGACCTGCCGCTGGCGCTCATGCTGCTGCTCGCGCTGCCGCTCTTCGTGCTCGCGGCGTACGTCACGCGACCGATCTACGTGGAGGACCAGCTGGCGCCGGCCTCGAAGGATGCCTCCGGGGTGCGCCGGTAGCGGCCCCGGCGGGTGTCTGGTGGCCGCGTTTCATCAAGGGATGAAGGCGGTGCCCCGCCTACCTCGCCGAACTCGTCGAGGCAAGCGCGGTTTCACCTTCATCCCTTGATGAAGCCACCGGCACCGGCTCCGAGCCCGGGACTCGCAGCTCACACCACGCTGAGCGGCAACAACCTCTGCCCGGTCGGGCCGATCTGGATCTCGGTGCCCATCTCGGGGCACACGCCGCAGTCGTAACACGGGGTCCAGCGGCAGTCCTCGACCTCGACGTCGGCGCCGTCCGCCGCGGCGAGCGCGTCCTCCCAGTCGGCCCACAGCCAGTCCTTGTCGAGGCCGGAGTCGAGGTGGTCCCAGGGCAGCACCTCGTCGTAGTCGCGCTCGCGGGTGGTGAACCACGCGAGGTCGACACCCGTGCCGGCCAGCGCCTTCTCGGACGAGCCGACCCAGCGGTCGTAGGAGAAGTGCTCGCTCCAGCCGTCGAAGCGGCCGCCGTCGCGCCAGACCTCCTCGATGACCCGGCCGACCCTCCGGTCGCCGCGGGAGAGCAGCCCCTCGATGATGCCGGGCTTGCCGTCGTGGTAGCGGAAGCCGATGGCGCGGCCGAAGCGCTTGTCCTCACGCACCGTGTCGCGCAGCTTCTTCAGCCGCTCGTCGGTGGTCTCGTGGTCGAGTTGCGCGGCCCACTGGAAGGGCGTGTGCGGCTTGGGCACGAAGCCACCGATCGACACCGTGCAGCGGATGTCGTTGCGGCCGGACACCTCACGCCCCTTGGCGATGACCTTCTTCGCGAGCTCGGCGATCGCCAGCACGTCGTCGTCGGTCTCGGTCGGGAGGCCGCACATGAAGTAGAGCTTCACCTGCCGCCACCCGTGGGAGTACGCCGCGGCGACGGTGCGGATCAGGTCCTCCTCGGTGACCATCTTGTTGATCACCTTGCGCATCCGCTCGGACCCGCCCTCGGGGGCGAAGGTCAGGCCGGAACGGCGGCCGTTGCGGGAGAACTCGTTGGCCAGGGTGATGTTGAAGGCGTCGACGCGGGTCGAGGGCAGCGACAGCGACACGTTCGAGCCGTCGTAGCGGTCGGCGAGCCCCTTGGCGACGTCGCCGATCTCGGTGTGGTCGGCACTCGACAGCGACAGCAGGCCGACCTCCTCGAAGCCGGACCTGCGGATGCCGTTCTCGACCATGTCGCCGATGGTCTCGATCGACCGCTCGCGCACCGGCCGGGTGATCATGCCGGCCTGGCAGAAGCGGCAGCCGCGCGTGCAGCCGCGGAAGATCTCGACGGAGAAGCGCTCGTGGACCGTCTCGGCGAGCGGCACCAGCGGCTTCGCCGGGTAGGGCCAGGCGTCGAGGTCCATCAGGGTGTGCTTGCGCACCCGGAACGGGATGCCGGGGCGGTTGGGTACGACGGCCTCGATCGTGCCGTCCGCGGCGTACGCGACGTCGTAGAAGCGCGGCACGTAGATGTTGCCGCTGACCGCGAGGCGGCGCAGCAGCTCGTCACGACCTCCGGGGCAGTCCTCGACCTTCCAGTCGCGGACGACCTCGGAGATCGCGAGCACGACCTCCTCGCCGTCGCCGAGGACGGCGGCGTCGAGGAAGTCGGCGATCGGCTCGGGGTTGAACGCCGCGTGCCCACCGGCGATGACGATGGGGTCGTCGTCGGTGCGGTCGGCCGCGTGGATCGGGATGCCCGCCAGGTCGAGGGCGTTGAGCATGTTCGTGTAGCCGAGCTCGGTGGAGAAGCTCAGCCCGAACACGTCGAAGGCCCGGATCGGTCGGTGGCCGTCCACGGTGAACTGCGGGATCGCCTCCTCCCTCATCACCTTCTCCAGGTCCGGCCACACCGAGTAGGTGCGCTCGGCGACGATCCAGTCGCGCTCGTTGAGCACCTCGTAGAGGATCTGCACGCCCTGGTTGGGCAGCCCGACCTCGTACGCGTCGGGGTACATCAGCGCCCAGCGGACGGTCGGACCGTCGGTCGCGCAGTCCCAGTCCTTGACCGTGGAGTTGAGCTCGCCGCCGACGTACTGGATCGGCTTCGACACCGACGGGAGCCGGGGCTCGAGTCGAGGGAACACCGATTCGGGGCCAGATTCGGGGCCGGACTCGGGGGCGCTCGCGGGCGCGGACATGCAGCTACCTCGCAGGGATCGACGCTTGGGGAACGATCAAGGGTACGACGGTCCCGGGCGCGAGACCGAACCCTCAGTCGTGGCCGGTCGACAGCTCCTCGAGCGCGCTGCGGGCCACGACCAGCTCCTCCTGGGCCAGCGTGATCAGATCCTCGAGCCCTGCGGCGCCGTACCGGTTGGCGACGTGCTGCACGGCGTCGACGATCTCGGGCTCGTAGTCACGGTCCGTCATGACTCCATCCAAACAGACGGCGTCCACCTCCTGGTGACGGTCCGCAGCCGCGCGTGGCAGGGGAGCAGGCCGACGCGGCGACGACGCCCAGGTCTCCTACACTCGCTGCGTGATCCGAGGTGGCACCGGGGGCGTCGGCGTGACGTCCGTCCGACGCACTGGTGGCCTCGTGGCCGTCTCGTTCCTCTCGGCCAGCGCTCTCGGGTTCATCCTGCTCGCAGTCGTCGCACGATGGCTCGAGACGGACCAGAACGCCAGCTTCCTGGTGCTCTGGGCCGTGATCTTCGGCATCGGCGCGATGATGTCGGCCATCGACGTCGAGTGCTCCCGGCTGTCGAGCAGGGCAGACGTCAGCGGCGAGAAGGTGCCGGCCCAGGTCGCCTTCGTCGGCTGCGTCGGGGGGGCCGGCGGGCTCGTGGCCTGCCTCGTGCTCGCGGCCCTGCCCGGCCTCGGGGCCGAGCTGACGAGCTCGCCGGGCACGTTCGTCCTCACCCTCTCGGCCGTGGCACTCTTCGCACCGCTGTGCTTGACCCGAGGCGTGCTGATCGGCACCCGCCGAGTCCGCGCGTACGCCGTGGTCGTGGTCGGCGAGGCGCTGCTCCGCATCACGCTGGCCCTGGTCCTCTGGCTGACGTCGATGCCGCCGTCGGTCCCGGCGGCCGTCGCCGCCGTCGCGGTCGGCGGCCTGGCCTGGTTGCCCTTCTGCGGCACCGTCCTGCGAGCGGTCTCCTGGCGAGGGCGCGGCCCGGCTCCCTCGTGGGGGGAGGCGGGCCGCAACGTCGGGTCCCTCGGCGCCGCCAACGGGCTGTCCACTCTGCTGATGGCCGGCTACCCCGCGCTGGTGACGACGGTCGTCGGCAGCGCGCAGGGACTGCAGACGCTGTTCGCCGCGGTGGTCCTCACCCGACTGCCACTCGTGGCGCTGTCCCCCGTCCAGGCCGTCGCCGTGCCGCTCGCCACACGAGCGATCCACTCCGGCAACCGGAGCACGCTCCGCCGATGGTGGCGCAGGTGCGCCGAGATCCTGGTCCCGGTGCTCGCGATCGCCGCTGCCCTCGGCTGGTGGCTGGGTCCGCTGGCCGTGCGAGTGTTCCAGGGTCAGGCCTACGACCCGCATCCGGCCATGGTCGCGGGGCTCCTGGCCGGGACCTGCGTGCTGGCGGCAGCGCTGCTGCAGCTCGCCGTGGTCGTCGCGGCCGACCGACACCTGTGGGTGACGATCACCTGGATCGGCGCGACCGGTGCCGCGGTCGCGTGCCTGGCCTCCGGCATCGGGTCGGCGGAGGCCCGTGGCGTCGCCGCCTTCGTCGTGGGTGCGACCACCGCCTACGCGATCAGCTCGGTGGCCTTCCTGCGGGCGCTCCGGCGACGCACGGGCTCAACGGTCGTCGGCGTCGCGCGCCCCTCCGGTCAGTGAGCGCCGGCGCCACACACGGCTGCGTGCCATGTCGAGGAGGCCACGCCACAGACCGACCGAGAAGACCGCACCGAAGACGGGCGCGAACAGCGAGAACCCGACGACGTCTCGTCGTTCGACGCCCAGCCGTCGCAGCACAGCGGCGACCACACCGAGCCCCGCGGGAAGGGCGAGCAGCAGACGCGGGCGACGCAGCACCGCGAGCACCGCGAGCGGGCTGAGCACGAAGTAGGCGATCAACGGCTTGTGCAGCCGGGTGCCTCGGGAGAAGTAGCTGTCCAGCAGCAGCGTGCCGCGCTGCCGCGCGTGCCGGACGAAGTCGCGGTGCGTCGACCGCGCCACGTACTCCGCCGAGTAGGCGGGCGACATCCAGATCCGCTCCCGCTCGGCGATCCACCGGATCAGCGCCGTGTCGTCCGACGAGTTGCGCTCGTCGTCGTAGAGGCTGGTGATGCCCGCATAGCCGTCCAGCAGGAGGTCGCGCGGGCAGACGAACCCGCCGGTGCCCTTCGGGTAGTAGTCGAAGTCTTCGGTCCCGAAGCTGATCAGCCGGGGGTTCGCGAGGTAGCGGCGCCATCCCAGGTAGGTGAGGACGTACCAGAACTGGGCCTGGCGGTTGCCGTCGCGAGGGATGTCGATGTGGCAGTTCCACACCCGCGCCTCGGGGTGCTCCGCCATGAGCTGCCGGAGATTCACCAGCGCGTCGGGATGCATCCAGACCCGCTCGCCGATGAACGAGACGAGCTCCCCCGTGGCGTGGCCGACACCATTGCGGCTCGCCACCAGCCGGCCCCCGTTGGGTTGACTGTGCAGCCGCACCCGCACGTCGGTTCGCGCGGCGAACGACGCGACCACCTCAGCCGTCCGGTCCGTCGACCCGTCGTCGACCACCACGACCTCCGCCTGGGGCCACTCGGCGCGCTCGATGGCGGTGCAGAGTCGCGCGAGCGCGGTCTCGACCAGTTCCTCGGCGTTGTGACAGATCACGACGAAGGACAGCGACGGCGTCTCCGGCATGCTGAGGACTCTCTCATGGGCGCGGCCACCGATCGCGCGGGGCAGCACCCGACGGCTCGGACGAGCCCATCGTTGTAGGGTGATCGCGCGACGCGTCGGCTCGCGGGCTCCGGTCAGCCGAGTCGCGAGATGTCGTCTTTCAGCTTTGCAGGAACGAGGGCGCGCGAGGCGTCGGACTCTACTGCAGGGGTTCGTACGTCGACCGAGGAGCCGGATTGGCCATCGTGATGGTCGCGGGCACGACCGCGGAGATCATCAAGCTCTCGCCCCTGATGCGTTCCCTGCTCGACAGTGGCACGCCGTACGAGCTCTGGAACACCGCACAGCACGTCGACGGGCTGCGGGCGACCCTCGACGACCTCGGCCTGCCGCAGCCGGACGAGCACTTCCTCGACCCGCGCACCCAGTCGCCGCTGGTCCGTTCCTCCCAGGTGCCGGGCTGGATGCTGCGGATCGGGTTCCACACCCTGCGCCACCGCCGGCGCCTTCGCCGGACGCTGCACGCCGGCGGCCGGCCGCTCGTCGTGGTGCACGGAGACACGTTCACGACCGTCCTGGGTGCCCTGGTCGGGCGCTTCCTCGGGGCGCCGGTGGCGCACGTCGAGGCCGGCATGCGATCCGGGGACCTGCGCAACCCGATGCCCGAGGAGATCAACCGACGCGTCGTGGCGCGCCTCGCGCGGCTGCACTTCGCACCGACCCGGCGGGAGGTCGACAACCTCCGGCGCGAGCGCGCGAAGGGGCTGGTCGTCGACACCGGCGCCAACACCGCGATCGACGCGCTGCGGATGATGCTCGGGGCCGAGCACCCTCCGATCGACCTGCCCGACGAGTTCGGTCTCGTGACGCTGCACCGGTTCGAGATGCTGCGCAACAGCGCCGTCTTCGCCGAGACGCTGCGGGTGCTCAAGGAGTCGAGCCCGCTGCCGCTGGTGATGCCGGCGGGCGACACCGAGCGCCGGCGAGTCGAGGAGCTCGGGCTCTCCGCCCTCTTCGACGACCGCTTCCGCCTCGTCGCGAAGCAGCCCTACCCCCGGTTCCTCCCGATCCTGGCCCGGGCGAGCTTCGTGGTCACCGACTCCGGCGGCCTGCAGCAGGAGTGCGGCATCCTCGGGCGTCCCGCCGCCATCCAGCGGGATGCGACCGAGTCTCACCAGGGGATCGGCGAGAACCTCGTGCTCACCCAGCTCGACCCCGACCGGCTCCGCGACTTCCTCGCCCGCTGGGAGGACCACCGACGTCCGTCCCAGCTCGACGCCTTCCACCCGACCGAGGTGATCATGGGTTCGCTGCGCAGCGAGGGGTACGTCGGCGCCGAGGTCCGCTGACCCGGCGCCGGAGCGACCGTCCGTCACAGCGGGACGGCGACGCCCTCTCGCGCCGAGCGCAGGCAGGCGTCTACCACCCGCAGCGTCTCGACCCCTTCGCGCATCGGCACGATGTAGGGGTCGGCCACGCCGCGGATCGCGTCGCGGAATCCCTGGTGCTCGACCGCCAGCGGCTCGCGCTTGTGCAACGAGAACCGCGTGACGTCGCCCTCGGAGACACCGCGGAAGGAGGCGATCGCGTCCCACTCGTTCTCGAGCGTGCCGTTCTCGTAGTACGTGAGGTCCCCGGTGAGGGTGTCGGCGACCAACGCGCCCTTCTCCCCCGTCACGACGCAGTGTCGCTCCTTGCGCGGCGAGAGCCAGTTGACGAGGTGGTTGACGATCACGCCGTTCGCAAGCCGCCCGGAGGCCACCAGCATGTCCTCGTGCTGGCGGCCCGAGCGGTAGGTGACGTGGGCGGTGACGGTGGTGTACGCCGAGCCCGCGATCCACGGGGTCAGGTCGACGTCGTGGGTGGCGAGGTCCTGGACGACGCCGACGTCGTTGATGCGCTCGGGGAAGGGTCCCTGGCGCGACGTCGTGATCTGGTAGACCTCCCCGAGCACGCCCTTCGCGATCCGCTCGCGCAGGGCGATCATGGCGGGGTTGCAGCGCTCGACGTACCCGACGGCGCCGACCAGGCCGGCGTCCTCGAACGCACGCGCCACCCGTTCCCCGGACTCGACGGAGTGCGCGATCGGCTTCTCCACCATCGCGTGGACCCCGGCGGCCGCGAGCGTGAGCGCGACCTCCTCGTGCAGGCTGGTCGGGACGGCGACCATGACGCCGTCGACGCCGGCGTCGATGATCGCCTGCACGTCGGGGAGGACGGGGAGCTCGCCCGCCACCCCGAACCGGTCGCCGATCGGGTCGGCGACGGCGACGAGGCGGAGCCCGGGAGTGCTGCGGATGACGCGCGCGTGGTGGCGTCCCATGGCGCCGAGGCCGATGAGGCCGATGCGCAGGACGTCGGTCTCGTCGGCCATCACGCCCCCGCCCCGACGACCGTGTTGACGGCCTCGACGATGCGCTCGAGGTCGTCGCCGGACAGCGACGGGTGCACCGGGAGCGAGAGCACCTCGAGGGCGGCCTTCTCGGTCTCGGGCAGGTCGAGGTCGGGCGCGAACTTCTTCAGCGACTCGAGCCGGTGGTTCGGGATCGGGTAGTAGACGCCGGACCCGACCTGGAACTCCTCGCGCAGGCGCCGCACCACCTCGTCGCGCCCCTCGGCGACCCGGATCGTGTACTGGTGGTAGACGTGGGTGGCGCCCTCGGCGACCACCGGCACGGTCACGCCACGCAGGTGCTCGTCGAGGAAGGCCGCGTTGCGCTGCCGGGTCTGGGTCCAGCCCGCGACCTTGCGCAGCTGCGCCCGGCCGATCGCCGCGTGGATGTCGGTCATCCGGTTGTTGAGACCGATGACCTCGTTGGCGTACTGGCGCTCCATGCCCTGGTTGCGCAGCAGCCGCACCTGCCTGGCGAGGTCCTCGTCGACGCAGGAGACCATGCCGCCCTCACCGGAGGTCATGTTCTTCGTCGGGTAGAGGGAGAACATCGCGAAGGATCCGAACGCGCCGACCGGCGTGCCCTGCCAGGTGGCGCCGTGGGCCTGGGCGGCGTCCTCGAAGAGCGCGACACCGTGCTCCTGCGCGATCGCGCCGAGCGCGGTCATGTCGGCCGGGTGTCCGAAGAGATGGACCGGCATGACGGCCCTGGTGCGCTCGGTGATCGCCTCTTCCACGGCGCGCGGGTCGAGGCAGAAGTACGTCGGCTCGATGTCGACGAAGACAGGGGTGGCGCCCGTGAGCGCGACCGAGTTGGCCGTCGCCGCGAACGTGAACGACGGCACGATGACCTCGTCCCCCGGGCCGATGCCGGCCGCGAGCAGACCGAGGTGGAGACCGGACGTCCCCGAGTTGACGGCGACGCAGGTGCGGCCCCCGACCAGCTGGTCGGCGAACTCCTGCTCGAACGCCGCGACCTCCGGGCCCGACGCCACCTGCCCGGTGGCCAGCACCGCGTCGACGGCGGCGCGCTCGTCGGCACCGATGATCGGCTTGGCGGGGGGGATGAACTCTCTCGACGTGCTCGTCATGCTCCAACTCTCTGGATCTGGTTACCGTTCAGCTCGTACCGGTCTCCGGAGACCGGGCAGAGGAAGCTGCCGTCGTCCTGCTGCTGCAACCGGCGGCCGTGCTCGCCGACCCACCCGATCTGGCGGGCCGGGACGCCGGCGACCACGGCGTACGCCGGGACGTCGCGGGTGACGACCGAGCCGGCCGCCACCATCGCCCACTCCCCGACGCGTACGGGTGCCACGCAGACCGAGCGCGCGCCGATGGAGGCGCCGTCGGCGATGTCGACGCCGACCGCCTCCCAGTCGTCCGCGGACTTCAGCGCGCCGTCGGGGCTCACGGCGCGGGGGAACGTGTCGTTGGTCAGCACGACGGCCGGGCCGATGAACACGCCGTTGCCGAGCCGCGCGGGCTCGTAGACCAGCGCGTAGTTCTGCAGCTTGCACCGGTCGCCGATCTGCACACCCGAGCCGACGTAGGCGCCCCGGCCGACCACGCACTGCTCGCCGAGCACCGCACCCTCGCGCACCTGCGCGAGGTGCCAGATGCTGCTGCCGTCGCCGATGACGGCGTCGGCGGAGATGTCGGCGCTGTCGACGCTGCGAAAGCTCATCGATGGGCCCCCTCGGGGTCGTCGTCCGGGATGGTGTCGTCCTTCGGTGAGGACGGCCTGTCGTCCGGCCCGGGGTCCGGCTCGGGATCCTGCTGGTCGACGGACCGGTGCTCGCCCGGGGCCGGCGATCCAGCCCGAGGGACGTGACGGACCGGGACCTCGACGGCGTCCTCGAAGGCGATCGGACGGTCCGCGTCGTTCTCGGAGCGTGGCCGCGAGAGCAGCCAGACCGGGGAGCTGAAGAGCGCAAAACCCACGGCACCGGCGATGATGACGACCCACGGGCTCGGCGCCCATGGCCACCACCACTCGTAGTCGGAGATGAGCTGGGCGCCGTCCGTGCCGGTGACGTACCGCCTGATGTTGGCGTAGAGCGCGGCGCCGGTGGCGACGCTCAGGGCGGCCGAGATCACGGCACCCTGCACGCGAGTGAGCCTCAGCGAGGATCCGTGCTGCCGCCCCACCAGCGCGAGGCCGACGAGGATCGGCACCATCGGCAGCAGGTACCGCGGCTGCACGCTCTCCCCCACCACGAGCCGCGCCCGGAAGTAGGTGAGCGCGGGCAGCGCCACGAGCGGGATGGCGATCCCGAGCATCGCCAGCGCCTTGGACCATCGCCCCTGGCCCAGGCCGTTGAGGAAGACGAACCCGAGGATCAGGGCCACGGGATAGGCGGCGAGCGACGGGACCGCGGTGTCGAGCCAACCGAGCCCGAAGGAGTAGCCGAACATGCCGCTGATCAGTGCGGGCGACTCCAGCACGAAGTTCGTCACGACCTCGCGCAGGGCGCGGTCGGTCTCCGCCGAGGCGCCCGCGACGCTCCCGACCTGGGCAGAGCTCAGCGCGACGTAGGCGGCGACCGCGAACGCCACCGCGGGGATCACGGCGAGCCAGCGACGCGCGAGCAGGATCCGCCAGTTCAGGACGGACACGGCAACTCCGGTGATCACCACGTAGACCGCAGCGTCCCCTCGAGAGGTGACTGCGAGCAGCGCCGAGAGCAGCGCGAGTCCGGCCAGCACGTAGCGCCGTCGTACGGACGGCGCCGTGAACACGGCGTTGAGGGCGAAGGCCCAGCCGGTGACGCCGACGACCGCCCAGCTGCTCGGGTTGACGGAGCCGATGATGAACCAGCCCAACGGCACGAGCGTCACGGTGACGGCGTACGCCATCATCCGGCGCGCACCCGACGCGCTCGCCAGGCCGATCGCCGTGAGCAGCAGCGCGGCGATGATCACGTTGGCCATGCGCATCATCAACACGGACTTCACCACGGACTTGCCGACGAAGAGATGCATGAAGCTGTAGTAGCCACCCGGGTAGTCCCCGGTGTCCACTGCCGACGTCTCCCCCCGCTTGCCGACGAGCGGCTCCTGGCACGCCGCAGACGCGGTCGGGTCGAACGCGTAGCACTGACCTCCGGCCACCAGCGCCGGAGCCTTCACGCGGAGGTTGCCCTCGGGGTCGGTGCCGAGCTCCGTGCAGGGTCTCGAGGTCTCGGAGGCGCCGACGCACCAGATCGAGGTCATGTGGTAGCTGTCATCCGGCGAGGAGCCCACCGGTGAGGACAGCGCCCAGGCACCTCCACACAGCACGACCCCGACCGCGACCGCGAGTGCCACGAGCCATTCGGTTCGCTTCACGACGGTCCTCGATCGATCCCCGATGCGGTCGAGCACCGGGGGGTCACCTGCTGGAGGCCCGCCTGGTGAGCCCACACCCGAGCAGCGCTCTCGAGTCCCACACGTCTCTCCCCGTCACGTCGACAATCCGGAGCATCCTACTCACGGCGGACGTCACGGACCGCCGTCGGGCTGCGCCCGCGCCGCGACGCTCGCCGACGTCGCGCGCAGCTCGACGGGCGGGAGGAGCAGCAGCACCAGGAACCCGACCACGCCGAAGCAGCCGGCGAGGAGGAAGACCTGGTCCATCGACTCCGCGAAGCCCACCTTGAAGGGGTGCGCGATCACCGGGTCCATCTGGTCGATCACCGAGGAGTCGTCCTGGACCCGCGCGACGAGGTCCGGGTCGGGCCCGTGGCCGTCGGCCACCGCCTGCTGCCAGGCCGCCGTCTGGCTCTCCTCCTTGATCGCGTCGGTGATGTGGGCGCCGACGCTGGAGAAGAGCACGGACAGGAAGACCGCGACACCGATCGTGCCGCCGATCTGGCGGAAGAACGTCGCCGAGCTGGTCGCCACGCCGATCTCGGTCGGAGGCACGGCGCTCTGGATGATGAGCAGCAGCGGCTGCATGCAGTTGCCGAGGCCGAGCCCGAGCACCAGCATCGCGAGGCTGACCAGCGCCAGCGGCGTGTCGGCGCCGGTGAACGACAGCAGGAAGAGCCCGATCGTCATCACCGCGGAGCCGAAGATCGGGAACAGGCGGATGTGCCCGGTGCGGGAGATGACCTGACCCGACGCGATCGAGCCGGTCATCATGCCGACCACCATCGGCAGCATCAGCAGCCCGGACTCGGTCGGCGTCGCGCCGTGCACGATCTGCATGTAGAGCGGCAGCAGCATGATGCCGCCGAACATCGCGACGCCGACGATGATGCTGGCCGCGACGGTGACCGCCGCGGCGCGGATCCGGAAGATCCGCAGCGGGATCAGCGCCGCGTCACCCATGGCCCGCTCGGTGAGGAAGAAGGCGACGAGGCCGATCCCGCCCACGACGTACGTCGCGATCGCGCGTGGGGAGTCCCAGCCCCACTCGCGCCCCTGCTCCGCGACGATCAGCAGCGGCACCAGCCCAACCGCGAGCGCGGCGGCGCCCCACCAGTCGATGCGGATGCCGGGGCGCGGGGTGTGGTGCACGTGCAGCGTGCGGTAGACGACGGCGAGCGCGGCGACGCCGATCGGGACGTTCACCAGGAACACCCAGCGCCAGCCGTCGATGCCGAGGATCGTGTCGGCGCCGGCGAAGAAGCCGCCGATGAGCGGCCCGAGGACGCTCGAGGTGCCGAACATCGCCATGAAGTAGCCCGTGTAGCGCGCGCGCTCGCGCGGCGACACGATGTCGCCGATGATCGCGAGGACCAGCGTGAAGAGTCCGCCGGCGCCGAGGCCCTGGAACGCGCGGAAGAGTGCGAGCTGGTACATCGACCCGGCGAACGAGCACAGGGCCGATCCGACGATGAACACGGTGATCGCGAACATGAAGAGCTTCTTGCGCCCGTAGAGATCGCCGAGCTTGCCGTAGATCGGCGTCGTGATCGTCGCGGTGATCAGGTACGCCGTGGTGACCCAGGCCTGGACCGAGAGTCCGTTCAGGTCGTCGGCGATCGTGCGGATCGACGTGCTCACGATCGTCTGGTCGAGGGCGCCCAGGAACATGCCGAGCATCAGGCCGGACAGGATCGTGAGCACCTGCCGGTGGGTGTACTCGCCGGTGTGGTCCTCGGTGCCGACGCCCGCCGGCCGCGCGTTCTCACTCATCAGGAGTCAGCGTAGGGGCTGCGGCGGCTCCTCGAAGCGGTCGGAGAGTGCGTAGCGCAGCAGCACGACCTCGCCGATGGGTCGCGCGTCGACGAGCGTGGCCGGGCGCCCGGGGCGGCACGGGAAGGGACCGTCGTCGACGAACCGGCGGGCCCGCGAGTCGCCCACGAAGAACGGCGCGACGACGAGCTGCAGCTCGTCGGCGAGGTCGGCGGCGAGGAACTGGGTGTGGACGGTGCCGCCGCCCTCGACCATCAGGCGGCGTACGCCGCGGGACGCGAGGTCCTCGCTGAGCGACCGCATCGACACCGGGTCGCCGCCCGCGACGACGGTGGCGACCGCTCCGAGCCGGGAGCGCGCACGCGGCCCGCACGACGACGGGCAGTAGACGAGCTTCTCCGACTCCCCGGTCGTGAAGAAGCGCGCGGTCGGGTCGAGGTCGGCGTGACAGGTGACGGTGACCTTGAGCGGCGACGGCTTCAGGCCGCGCGCGACCCGCTCCTCGCGGCGCTGGGCGCCGCGCACCAGCAGTCGCGGGTTGTCGTTGCGCACGGTGGTGGCGCCGACGAGGATCGCGTCGCACCCGGCGCGCACCTCGTCGACCCGGTCGAGGTCGGCGTCGTTCGAGAGCATCAGCCGCTCGTCGCCGGCGCTGTCGAGGTAGCCGTCGATCGAGACGCCGCAGCTGAGCAGCGTGTAGGGACGGTCAGGCACGGGCCACCCCCCGCACCAGCGGCACGAGCCCCGGCAGGGTCGCGACCAGGGCGAGGACGCCGTAGAGCACCGACACGGCCGCCCCCTGCGCGGCCCCGAGGCCGGCGGCCGCGAACGCCCCGGCGGCGACGCCCTCCCGCGGGCCCCATCCCGCGACGTTGAGCGGGATCGCGGCGCCGACCATGACCACGAGCGCGAGCGGGAGCAGGGTCGCCAGCGACGCGTCCGTCCCGACGGCACGAGCCGCCACGAGGAAGACCACGACGTGGCCGGCGGACGCGACCAGCGACGTCGCGACGACCACGGGCCACCGCGACACCGCCGCGAGGACGGCGAGGGCCAGCAGGGCCGACGCCCAGGGCGCCGGTCCCGCCAGCAGCAGCGCACCGGCCGCCGAGGCCTGCACCAGCTGGCCCGAGCCGCGTTCGGCGACGACCGGCAGCGTGCCGTGACGTACGGCGCGGTGCAGGTCGCCCGCCACGCCGCCGGGCACGGTGGCGTTGAGGAGCTGCGACCGGTAGTAGGCGGCGACCGCGGCGCCGACCGGCACGTCGGCGCCGAGCGCCCGCCAGCGGCACGCGCAGCAGACCGTGGTGACCGCGGTGATCGCCAGGGCGGCCGACACCGCTCCGGGCCCGGCGGACCTGGCCGCGTCGGCGAGCGGCTCCGGGCCGACCCGCCAGGCGACGGCCGCGAGGATCGCGGCGCCGCCGAGGACGCGGAGCCACCTCATCGCACCGCCTCCAGCGCGTCGCCCACGAGAGCGACCGTGCGCTCCCAGCCGGCGAGCGTCCCCCGCCGCGAGCGCGCCGCCGCCCGCAGGGCCGCCCGGTGACGCGCGTCGGTCAACCACCGCCGCAGCGCCTCCGCGAGCGCCCCGGCGTCGCCGGGCGGGACCAGCACCCCGCCGTGGCCGAGCGCCTCCCGCACCCCGCCGACGTCGCTCGCGACCACCGGCAGCCCGCGGGCGAGCGCCTCGGTGACCACCATGCCGTAGGTCTCCGCGCGCGAGGCGAGCACGAGGAGGTCGGCCTCGGCGTACGCCGCGTCGAGCTCGGCCGCGGTCATCGGGCCGGTGAGCCGGACCGCGCCGCCCAGGCCGGTCGCGAACCCGGGCTCGACCGAGGTCGAGCCGACCCCGCGGCAGGTCCACGCGAGGTCGTCGAGCCTGTCCAGGGCGGCGACGAGCACGTCGTACCCCTTGGCGGGTGTCACCGCGCCCACGCTCAGCAGGGCGCTGCCGTCCGCCGACCCGGGAGCGAGCGGTGCCGGGTCGACGCCCGGCTCCGCGACGAACGCCCGGGCGAGGTCGTAGCGCGCCACCAGCCGGTCGCGGGTCCATCGGCTGGTCGTGATCACCGCGGCGGCGGCCCGCAGCACCGGCCCCTCCCAGGCCTCCCACCGCGGCGTGTGCACGAGGACCACCAGCCGCAGGCGTCGCGCCTCGGTCAGCAGGTCGGGGCCCGAGAGCAGCCCATCGACGACGGTCGTCGCCCCGTCGGGGACCGTGGCGGTGCAGGTGTGCTCGGTGGCGCCGAGCCCGGCGATCACCCGGCGGTCGTACACGTTGCCGCCGCTGGGCCGTGCCGGGTCGTCGATCTCCGGCGGTCGCACGACGTGGGTGATCACAACAGCCTCTCGTAGCTCGCCGACGCGACGTGCGACTCGTGCAGGGTGACTACCAGGCGACGGACGCCGGCGCCGAGCTCGCCGACGCGCGCGGCGATGCGGTCCGCGACCGTGCGTGCCAGCACCTCGGTCGTGGTCGTGGTGCCGGCGAAGTCGGGCTCGTCGTCGAGGTTGCGGTAGGTCAGCGACCCGAGCACCTCGTGCAGCACCTCGGCGGCCCGGCCGATGTCGACCAGGATGTCGTCGCGGGTCAGCTCCGGGCCCGAGAACGCCACGTCGACGACGTACGTCGCGCCGTGCAGCCGCTGCGCGGGACCGAAGACCTCCCCGGGCAGGCTGTGGGCGATCATCATGTGGTCGCGGACGGTCACGGTGAACACTCAGGCACTCCCGTCGTACCGGATCGTGTGGCAGAGGCCGGGCAGGCGACCCGCGGCCATCGCCCGCATCACCGCCGGCAGGTCGGCGAACGGCGACTCGCCGCTCAGCAGCGCGTCGAACGCGGGGTCCGCGAGCAGCCGCAGGGCGAGCGCCAGCCGCTCCGCGTGGGTGTGCCTGCCCCGCCGCACGCCCGCCACCGCGCCGACCTGACTGGCCCGGATGCCCAGCCGGGCCGAGTGGAAGGCACCACCCAGCGCCACCTCGACGGGCCGGTCGCCGTACCAGCTCAGGTCGAGCACGGTGCCCTCGGACGCCAGCAGGTCGAGCGACCGCTGCAGCCCGGCCGACGTGGCGCTGGCGTGCACGACGGCGTCGCGGTCGCCGCTCGCCTGCTCCGGTGCCGCGAAGCCGACGCCGAGCCGCTCCGCGACGTCGGCCCGGCTCTCGTCCACGTCGACGAGCACCACGTCGACCTCGGGGAGTCGCGCGAGCAGCCGCGCCACGCTGCACCCGACCATGCCGGCGCCCACCACCGCGATCCGGTCGCCGATCAGCGGGCCGAGGTCCCACAGCGCGTTCAGCGCGGTCTCGACGGTGCCGGCGAGCACCGCCCGGCGGGCCGGGACGTCGGGCGGGACGACGGTGACCGCGGCCGCGGGGACGACGTACGCCGTCTGGTGCGGGTGCAGGCAGAACACCGTGCGGCCCAGCAGCGCGGCCTCGCCCTCGGCGACGACGCCGACGGACAGGTACCCGTACTTGACCGGACCTGGGAACGAGCCCGACTGGAAGGGCGCCCGCATCGTGTCGGCCTGGGCGGGCGGGACGGCGCCGCGGTGCACGAGCAGCTCGGTGCCGCGGCTGATGCCCGAGTGCAGCGCGCGCACCAGCACCTCCCCGGGACCGGGCTCGGGGAGCGGCTCCTCCCGTAGCTGGCCGAGTCCGGGACCGCG
Source organism: Nocardioides sp. YIM 152315 (assembly GCF_029210375.1). Classification (GTDB taxonomy): domain Bacteria; phylum Actinomycetota; class Actinomycetes; order Propionibacteriales; family Nocardioidaceae; genus Nocardioides. The sequence continues at coordinate 87,497 of NZ_JARGER010000039.1, forward strand.
CAGCCAGTAGGCCAGCGCGGTGCGGGTCCCGGCCGGGACCCGCGGGGGCGCCTGCGCGTGGCTGGTCACACCCCTGACACGCAGCCACCCCGCGCGTGGTTCAGCGGTCGCTCAACCGGCGAGCTCGAACGCCGGTCGACCGTCCTCGGTCTGCACCTCGACCGCGGCGATGTCGTCGCGGTCGAGCGAGGTCGCCCCGGTGACCCGCATGGTCCGGCCGGGCACCGCACGCCACGTCGCGACCTGCTGGACGTCGCCGTCGACGGAGCGGACGACCAGCGCGTAGCTACCGCCGCCCTCGGGCTGGTAGTCGGGCCGCTCGCCCTCGCCGCCGGCCCATCGGCACTCCAGGTCGAGGCGGGTGCCCCACGCGACCGGGGTCAGCGCCACGGAGGCGACGTCACCGCCGTCGCCGATGGGGGTCATCTCCTCGGCGGGTGCGGTGCTGACGGCCGACGACGGCTCGGCGCGCGGCGCTCCGTCGTCGCGGTCACCGAGCGCGCCGAGGAGCGCGAGGGAGACGGCCGCGACGGCGGCGACCGCCGCGGCCGCCGCCAGACCGATCAGCCGGCGTCGCCGGCGCTCGCCGCGTCGTACCTCGTCGAGGAGTGCGGGCAGCAGGGTGTCGGGCAGCGGTTCGGGGGCCGGCGCCGACTCGACCACGTCCAGCGGCACGCGGGAGAGCAGGCCGGGCAGCCCGGCGATCTGGCCGACCGACCGGGCGCAGTCCGGGCAGGTCGCCAGATGACGCTCGAAGGCCAGCCGCTCGGACGGCGGCAGGGCGCCGAGGACGTAGGCGGCGTCGTCGTGGGCGAACTCGCAGCCGAGATCCATCGGGGGGCTCACGCCACCACCCCCATCTCCTCGAGCGCCAGCCTGAGCGCGCGCAGCGCATAGTGCGTGCGGGACTTCACGGTGCCGGCGGGTACGCCGAGGCGCTCGGCCGCCTCCGCGACCGGGAGCCCGCGGTAGTAGCACTCGAGCAGCACCGCGCGGTGCTCGGCCGACAGTCGGGTCAGCGCCTCGGCGACCACCCACGAGAGCAGCACCTGGTCGGTGTGGTCCGGCTCTCCCCCGCCGTCGGGCACGTCGGCGACCGTCACCTCGCTCTGCGAGCGCTTGGTCCGCCAGTCGTCGATCACGATGTTTCGCGCCACCTTGAACAGCCAGGCCCGGACCGATCCCTGCGCCTCGTCGAGACTCGGCAGGCTGCGCCAGGCGCGCAGCAGGGTCTCCTGCACCACGTCCTCCGCCCGCGCCCGGTCGTTGCCGGTCAGACGCAGGCAGTAGCCCCACAGCGCGGCAGCATGCTCGTCGTGCAGCTGCTGCATGAGGGCCACCGGGCTCTCGGCCATCACCACCTCCCGCACCTCACACGGTCCGTCGACCGGTCCGGTTCAGAAGCACCCCGCATGAAGCACCCCACGGAATCGCATGCTTCCCCCGCTGCGCTCCTCCAGCCCACCATTCCGCGGGGACCCCGCACGAGTGTGACGCACGGCTCAGGCGGCGTACTTCTCCTCGAGCGCGTCGGTGAGCAGCGCGACCAGTGCCTCGAGCTGGACGTCGACCGACGCCGCGGCCGTCTCGCCGGCACCGTCGAGCGCCCGAGCGGCGAGCCCGGCCTTGCTGTCGATGAGCTCGGCGATCCGCGTGTCGATGGTCTGCGCGGCGATGATCCGCCACGCGGTGACCGGCAGGACCTGACCGATCCGGTGCACGCGGTCGATGGCCTGGGTCTGCTCGGCGTCGGTCCAGGAGAGCTCGGCGAGCACGAGGTTGGAGGCGACCTGGAGGTTGATGCCGACGCCGGCCGCGGTGAGCGAGCAGACGATGACCTCGACCTCGGGGTCGTCGACGAAGTCGCTGATGTTCTTCTCGCGCGCCTTCGTCGTCTGGTCGCCGCGGATCGAGGAGTAGCGGATGCCCCGGCGGGCGAAGGTCTCCTCGGCGGTGTCCATCACGTCGATGTGCTTGGCGAAGAAGACGACCTTGCCGACGTTGCGCGCCAGCTGCGCGGCGTAGTCGGCGGCCAGCCCGGCCTTGGCCTTGCCGATGTGGCGCATCATCGTGAAGCCGTTCTCGCCGGTCTTGGTGTCGCTGTCCTCGCGCTCCCAGGTCGCGACCTGGCGCACCAGGCCGTGGTCGATGCCCTCGACCACGCTGCCAGACCTGCGGGTGGCGATCGCCATCTCATAGCGCTCGACCAGCCGGCGGGCCAGCTCGCGCTCCGCGTCGCGGATCGAGCGGCCGACCTCGTCGTCGAGCTCGACCGGAAGGTCGGCGACCCGGCGGGCCGGGATGTCGGCGGCCACGTCGACCTTGCGGCGGCGCACGATGCCCATGTCGACGACGCAGCGGCGGGCGGCGGGGTAGAACGCGTGGTCGGCCGGGGTCAGGCCGGTCTCCTCGAGTGCGGCCATCAGCGTGTCGAGCGGCGCCTTGTCGTCGACCCAGCCGAGGAACTGCCAGATCGCGCGGAAGTCCTCGATGTCGTTGATGAGCGGCGTACCGGTGAGCGCCATCAGCAGCGGCCGGGCGCTCCGCTCGCGGATGCGCTCGGAGAGGTGGAGCACGTTCTGGGAGCGCTGGGAGGTCTTGTTCTTGATGAAGTGGGCCTCGTCGACGACCATCCCGCGGAAGCCGTGGCTGGCCATCCAGCCGACGTGTCGGTCGAGCACCTCGTAGTTGACCACCACGATGTCGGCGAAGCCGTCGATCTCCTCGCCGTCGCCGTGGATGACGGTCACGGTGCGCTGCGGCGTCCAGATGCCGGCCTCGCGCGCCCAGTTCATCTTCACGACGTTCGGCACGACGACGAGCAGCGGGAATGCGTCGGCCGCCTGCGCCGCCAGCAGCGACTGCGCGGTCTTGCCGAGGCCCGGCTCGTCGGCGAGCAGGAACGTGCGGTGACCCTGGCGGGCCGCCTCGACGAGCTGAGCCTGGTGGCGCATCAACTCGTGTCCGCCGGGCGCCTGGAGCGACTCCGGCTCCGGCAGGTCCATGCATGAGGTCGCGCCCGCGGCCGCGGTCTCGAAGGAGCGGAAGAGCGGGCCGAGCAGCTCCCAGGTCGCCAGCCGGTGGGTCAGCGGCTTGCGCTGCTCGGCGGCGGAGAAGTCGGGCACCAGGAACGGGTTCGCGAGCTGGCGCGAGAGCACCGACTGCGGCATGACGCGGCGCTCGGCGCTCGGGTCGAGGTCGGCCTCGTCCTCCGGCTCGGGCTCGGGCTCGGCCTCCATGCCGGCGGCGGCGATCATCTCCCTGCGCAGCGCCTTCGCGGAGTCGGAGACCGTCGCGTCCTCGGCGAGCAGCGCGAAGAGGGACGGCTCCCGCGCGGCGGTCTTGGCGAGGATGGTGGCGATGCCGTCGAGCCTCTTGAGCTGCTCGTTGCGCTGGGCGTCGGTCATCGCCGCATCGGCCTTGACCCGCGCCCGCTCCTCGCGCGCCAGCAGCGCGACGACCTGGAACTTGCTGCGGATGCCGGGGACGTTCGAGCGGCGCTCCACGGCGTTCTCGACCTCGCGCACGGCGCGCGCGAGGATCGGGATGATGCCGTCGTTGTCGAGCGGTCGGCGCCGCCCGTTGCGCTGGCCGTTGCGCTGGGACGACCGGTTCTGGGACGACCGGTTCGACGTACGGCGGCTCGCCGTCTGCTGCTGGCCCTGTCGAGCCAAGGACCCTCCTCCGAATGACGGTCGCGGCAACCCACGGGGAGGTGCACCCCCACGGACCCGGACCGGGACGAACGCGCGTCTTCGGACCGGCCGACGAGGCCACTCCCTGACGCGATCCGGTCGGCGTGCTCCGGCACGCCGCCGATGAGAACGCGGCCCGATCGGGCCGACGTCTCGTCCACTGTAGCGCGCGAAGCCCGCTGCACGTGAGTCAGACCGTGAAGTCCACTCCCTGGGCCAGCGGGAGCTCGCCGGAGAAGTTGACGGTGTTCGTCGCGCGGCGCATGTAGGCCCGCCACGCGTCCGACCCCGACTCCCGGCCGCCGCCGGTCTCCTTCTCGCCGCCGAACGCGCCGCCGATCTCGGCACCGGAGGTGCCGATGTTGACGTTGACGATCCCGCAGTCGGAGCCCTCCGCCGACACGAACAGCTCGGCCTCGCCGACGTCCTGCGTGAAGACGCTGGACGACAGGCCCTGCGGCACCGCGTTGTTGAGCTCGATCGCCGTGGCGAAGTCGTCGTAGGGCAACACGTAGAGCAGGGGTGCGAAGGTCTCGCGGGCGACCACCTCGGTCTGCCGGTCCAGCCGCACGATCGCCGGGCGCGCATAGTAGGCGTCGGGCGCCTCGTCCTCGAAGACTCGGCCGCCGCCGGCCACGAGCTTGCCGCCGTCGCCGGTCGCCTCGGTGACGGCGGTCGCCATCGCGTCGTACGCCGCCTTGCCGACGAGCGGCCCGACGAGCGTGCCCTCGGCCATCGGGTTGCCGATCGGGAGCCGCTCGTACGCCGCGGCGAGCCGGTCGGTGAGCTCGTCGACGACGCTGGTGTGTGCGATCACCCGGCGCATCGTCGTGCAGCGCTGACCGGCGGTGCCGGCGGCGGCGAAGACGATGCCCCGGACGGCGAGGTCGAGGTCGGCGCTGCCGGTGACGACGGCCGCGTTGTTGCCGCCGAGCTCGAGCAGCGACCGCCCGAACCGCTCGGCGACCCGCGGCCCGACCGCACGGCCCATCCGGGTCGATCCGGTGGCGCTCAGCAGCGCGATGCCGTGGTGGTCCACGAGCGCCTGTCCGACGTCGGGGCCGCCGAGGACGACCTGCGCCACCGCCTCGGGCGCGCCCTGATCGGCGATCGCGCGCGTCAGGGTCGCCTGGCACGCGAGCGAGGTGAGCGGGGTGAGCTCGGACGGCTTCCACACGACCGGGTCGCCGCAGACGAGGGCGATCGCGGTGTTCCACGACCAGACCGCGGCCGGGAAGTTGAACGCCGACACGACGCCCACGACGCCCAGCGGGTGCCAGGTCTCCATCAGCCGGTGGCCCGGCCGCTCCGACGGCATCGTCCGGCCGTAGAGCTGCCGTGACAGCCCGACGGCGAAGTCGCAGATGTCGATCATCTCCTGGACCTCGCCGCGCGCCTCCGACGTGATCTTCCCGGCCTCGATGCTGACCAGCGTCGCGAGGTCGTCCTTGTGCTCGGTGAGCAGCTCCGCCCAGCGCTTCACCAGGGCGCCGCGCTGCGGCGCCGGCACCTTCCGCCAGGCCCGGAACGCCTCACCGGCCCGGCCGACCGCCTCGTCGACGCACGCCGCGTCGCGCCAGCTCAGCGACGCGACCTGCCGCCCGTTGATCGGCGAGGTCGTCACGTCGTCCCCGCTCAGAGAGTCGACGTCGACGCCGCAGCGGCGGGCCGTGTCGAGCGCGAGGGCGGACAGCTCGGGCTGGGAGGGGATGGTGCTCATGGAGCGTTCCTACCGCATCCGGCATCAGGCCGTCCCCGACGAGGCCACTGGTGCCGGTCGTTGAGGAAGGCGCCCCAGCGGCCTCACGGTGGTTGAGGAAGGCGCCCTGGCGCCTGTCTCGAAACCACCCCGTGGTGGACTGGTGGTGGTTTCGAGC
>NZ_JARGER010000004.1 GCF_029210375.1 Nocardioides sp. YIM 152315
CCCGATCGGCTGCGTGGTTTCGAGCTGGGTGGCGGCTTCGCTCGCCGATGCGTGGGGGGAAGGTATGCGGTGGTCACCGTGGCTGGCTCTTCCGTCCAGGGGATGGCGGGGGTGAGACTGTGGGGTGTGCCGCGGTCCGCAGCCGTTTGTCTCTAGCGCCACCGCCCGGGCGCTCGCCTGGGGATTGAGCCTGTTTTCGAGCTTGGCGCGGAGGGTCTCCGCGGGAACCGCGGATTGTCGCCATCGAGCACGTCTTACAGACTTCGAAAGATCTCTGGCCCTCTCTGTGGCACACGCCGTCTGTTCGCTGCCCGCGCGTGGTCGGGCTCGTTGAGGAGGTGTGACAGTGGAGGTCATTCACCGGCGGTGTGCCGGTATCGATATCGGTAAGAAGAGCGCGAAGGTGTGCGTCCGGGTCCAGGGGGCGGGATCACGGGCGACCAGTACGGAGGTCACCGATTGGGGCGCGATGACCCGCGAGGTGCTGACCCTGCGGGAGTACCTGGTGGCCCAGCAGGTCACGTGTGTGCTGATGGAGTCGACCAGCGACTACTGGAAGCCGTACTACTACCTGCTCGAAGACGCTGGGTTCGAGCTGGTCTTGGCCAACGCCGGTCATGTGAAGAACATCCCGGGCCGCAAGAGCGACGTCTCGGACGCGGTGTGGCTGGCGGACTTGGCCGCGCACGGGCTGGTGCGGGCCTCGTTCGTCCCGCCGCCGGCGATCCGTGATCTGCGGGATCTGACCCGGACTCGCACGATCATCGCCCGCGAGCGGGTGCGGGAGACCACGCGGCTGGAGAAGCGGCTGGAGTCACCGGGCATCAAGCTCTCGATCGTGGCCTCCGACCTCAACGGTGTCTCGGCACGGCGGATGCTGCGGGCGTTGGTCGACGGCGAGCGTGACCCCGAGGTGCTGGCCGATCTCGCGTTGGGCACGATGCGGGCCAAGCGAGACCTGCTCGTCGACGCCCTCACCGGCCGGTTCGGCGACCACGATGCGTTCATGATCGGCCTGCACCTGGACCGCATCGAGCAGCATGACCAAGCCATCGCCGGCCTCGATGAGCGGATCGAGGTGATGATCGAGCCCTTTCGTCACGCCCGCGACCTGCTGACCACCATCCCCGGCGTGTCCATCGTGGTCGCCGACGTGATCATCGCCGAGACCGGCGCCGACATGTCGATCTTTCCCTCACCTGCACACCTGGCTGCCTGGGCTGGCGTCGCACCCGGCCAGAACGAGTCGGCCGGACGCAAGAAGCAGACCACGACCCGTCCGGGGAACTCCTACCTCAAAGGCGCCCTGGGCATCGCTGCGTTCGCGGCCGCGGGCAGCAAGAACACCTACCTCGGCGCCCGTTACCGCCGCATCGCCGCCCGCCGCGGCGGGCTGCGTGCCGTGGTCGCGATCGAGCGGTCGATCCTGACCTCGGTCTGGCACATGCTCACCGACGACGCCGTCTACCGCGACCTGGGTGCCGACCACTACCAGCTCAGCCACCCCGACCAGATCAAGAGACGAGCCATCCGACAACTCCGCGCCCTCGGCCTCGAGGTCGACCTCCGACCCGCCAGCTGAACCCGAGGCCGAGGGCAAAGTCACCGGAACCTTCCTTACAGCGGATCGAGGTGATGATCGAGCCCTTTCGTCACGCCCGCGACCTGCTGACCACCATCCCCGGCGTGTCCATCGTGGTCGCCGACGTGATCATCGCCGAGACCGGCGCCGACATGTCGATCTTTCCCTCACCTGCACACCTGGCTGCCTGGGCTGGCGTCGCACCCGGCCAGAACGAGTCGGCCGGACGCAAGAAGCAGACCACGACCCGTCCGGGGAACTCCTACCTCAAAGGCGCCCTGGGCATCGCTGCGTTCGCGGCCGCGGGCAGCAAGAACACCTACCTCGGCGCCCGTTACCGCCGCATCGCCGCCCGCCGCGGCGGGCTGCGTGCCGTGGTCGCGATCGAGCGGTCGATCCTGACCTCGGTCTGGCACATGCTCACCGACGACGCCGTCTACCGCGACCTGGGTGCCGACCACTACCAGCTCAGCCACCCCGACCAGATCAAGAGACGAGCCATCCGACAACTCCGCGCCCTCGGCCTCGAGGTCGACCTCCGACCCGCCAGCTGAACCCGAGGCCGAGGGCAAAGTCACCGGAACCTTCCTTACAG
>NZ_JARGER010000040.1 GCF_029210375.1 Nocardioides sp. YIM 152315
CGTGAGACATCCGTCCACGATGTCGTGAGACACGTGTGACCGATGTCCTGAACCAGCACACTGTCAGCCCGACCAGCCGTGGGGCCCGGATCCGCATCGGATCCGGGCCTCATGCCATTTCGGTTTCGCCGCCCGGACGCGTGGCAGACTCCCCGCATGTCCGATCGGGAGCCCGGCCAGGACCGGCCGTCGCTGGAGCTGCCCTCGCTCGGGGGCTGGCGGCACCGTCGGCGCGAGCAGCGCGCCGCGCGGGCCGCGCGGCCGTCCGGTAGTGGGTCCGGGTCGGTCCCGCCGGCGGCGACCGAGCCGGAGCCGCCGCCCAACGTCACGCCGGACCGCCGTGAGCAGCCGACCATCGTGCTTCCCGAGGCCGCTGCCCCGACCGATGCCGAGACCGCGCCGGGCAGCCGCAGGCTCCCGATCCGGGCCCGCCGATCCGGCGGACCGGTCGTCGTCGTGCTCGTGGGCGCCGTGGTCGGCCTCGCGGTCGTCGGACTGACCTGGGCGTCGCTGCGCACCTGCGAGCAGGTGCGGGGCACGAGCAGCTGCGGGACGGCCGGCTACCCGCTGCTCGTCCTCGTCCTCGCCCTCGCCGTGGTCGTCGGCGGCGTGCTGCTCCGGCTGGCCCGGGTCTCCGACCCGGTGAGCACCAGCATCCTCGGCGTCGGCCTGGCGTCGGTGGTCGCGCTGCTGTTCCTGGTCGACAGCCTGGACGAGCCCGCGATGGTCGTCGTCATCCCGGTGATCGCCGCGCTGACCTTCGCCGCCTCCCACTGGGTCACCACGACCTTCGTCGAGCCGGGCGAGCGCTGACCCGCCCGAAACTTTCGGGCGGGTCAGCGCGACGCGGCGATCAGCTCCGCGATCTGCACGGTGTTGAGCGCGGCGCCCTTGCGCAGGTTGTCTCCCGCGACGAAGAGGGCCAGCCCGCGGTCGTCGTCGACGCCCGGGTCCTGACGCAGCCGGCCGACATACGACGGGTCCCGGCCCGCCGCCTGCAGCGGCGTCGGGATGTCGGCGAGCTCCACGCCCGGCGCGGAGGCGAGCAGCTCCCGCGCGCGGTCGACCGGCATCGAACGCGCGAACTCGGCGTTGATCGCGAGCGAGTGGCCCGTGAAGACCGGCACCCGCACGCAGATGCCCGACACCTTCAGGTCCGGGATCCCGAGGATCTTCCGCGACTCGTTGCGGAGCTTCTGCTCCTCGTCGGTCTCGTGGAGGCCGTCGTCGACGATTGAGCCCGCCATCGGGAGCACGTTGTAGGCGATCGTCCGCGCGTACTTCTCCGGCTCGGGGAACACGACGGCCTCGCCGTCGTAGGCCAGCTCGCGCGCCTTGTCGCCCACGGCCGCGACCTGGGTCGCGAGCTCCTCGACGCCGGCGACGCCGGAGCCGGAGACGGCCTGGTACGTCGACGCGATGAGCCGCACCAGCCCCGCCTCGTCGTGCAGCGCCTTGAGCACGGGCATCGCCGCCATCGTGGTGCAGTTGGGGTTGGCGATGATGCCGCGCCCCGCGGCGATCACGCCCGCGGCCGCCTCCGGGTTGACCTCCGAGACCACGAGCGGGATGTCCGGGTCCTTGCGGAACGCGCTGGAGTTGTCGACGACGATGACACCCGCCTCGACGAACTTCGGCGCGAGCGCCCGCGAGGTCGTGGCACCGGCGGAGAACAGCGCGATGTCGAGCCCGGACGGGTCGGCCGTGGAGGCGTCCTCCACCACGATCTCGCGTCCGGCGAACGGCAGCACCGTGCCCGCCGAGCGGGCCGAGGCGAAGAAGCGGACCTGGTCGACCGGGAAGGCGCGCTCCTCGAGGATCTGGCGCATCGCGACGCCCACCTGGCCGGTGGCGCCGACGACTCCGATGTTGATGCCCATGGCCCTACCTCCCGGTCCCGCCGTAGACGACCGCCTCGACCTCGGTCGAGTCGAGGTCGAACGCCGTGTGGGTGGCGCGCACCGCCTCGTCGACCTGCGCCTCGTCGACGATCACGGAGATCCGGATCTCGGAGGTGGAGATCATCTCGATGTTCACCCCGGCCGAGGCGAGCGAGGCGAAGAACTTCGCGGTGATGCCCGGGTGCGAGCGCATCCCGGCCCCGATCAGCGAGACCTTGCCGATCTGGTCGTCGTACAGGAGCTTGTCGTAGCCGACCTCGTCCTGGATCCGCGCGAGAGCGCCCATGGCGGTCTGGCCGTCGGACCGGGGCAGCGTGAAGGAGATGTCGGTGAGGCCGGTGGCGGCGGCGGAGACGTTCTGCACCACCATGTCGATGTTGACCTCGGTCGCCGAGAGCGCCTCGAAGATCCTGGCGGCCTCGCCGACCTTGTCGGGCACGCCGACGACGGTGATCTTGGCCTCGCTGCGGTCGTGGGCCACGCCCGCGATGATCGCCTGCTCCATCTCTTCGTCTCCTGCCAGGCTGTCCGGGATGACCCAGGTGCCCTCCTTCTGGGAGAAGGACGAACGCACGTGGATCGGGATGTCGTAGCGGCGGGCGTACTCGACGCACCGCAGGTGGAGGATCTTGGCACCCGACGCCGCCATCTCCAGCATCTCCTCGGTGCGCACGCGACCGAGCTTGCGGGCCGCGGGCACGATCCGCGGGTCGGCGGTGAAGACGCCGTCGACGTCGGTGTAGATCTCGCACACCTCGGCCCCGAGCGCGGCCGCCAGCGCGACCGCCGTCGTGTCGGTGCCCCCACGGCCGAGGGTCGTGATCTCCTTGGTGTCCTGCGAGACCCCCTGGAAACCGGCGACGATCACGATGTGGCCCTCGGCGATCGCCGACTCGATCCGGCCCGGGGTGACGTCGATGATCTTCGCCTTGCCGTGCACCGAGTCGGTGATCACGCCGGCCTGCGAGCCCGTGAACGACCGGGCGCTGTAGCCGAGGTCGGAGATCGCCATGGCGACCAGGGCCATCGAGATCCGCTCGCCGGCGGTCAGCAGCATGTCGAGCTCGCGGGCGGGAGGCGCCGGACTGACCGCCTGGGCCTTCTCGATGAGGTCGTCGGTCGTGTCACCCATGGCAGAGACGGCGATCACGACGTCGTGGCCGGCCTTCTTGGCGTCGACGATGCGGCGTGCGACGCGCTTGATGGCCGCCGGGTCGGCAACCGACGACCCGCCGTACTTCTGCACGACAATGCCCACGATGCGGTCCTAGCTGGGAGGGGGAAGGTCCGCGGGCGATTCTATCGAGCGCCGGACTCCCGCGAGTCCAGCATCTCATCGGCGACGGCGAGCCGCTCCTCCTCCTCGACGGGGAGGTCGGCGTCGAGCCGGTCGTGGGCGACGACCGAGAGCAGCGCGTTGAGCGCGGCACCGGCGAGGTTGCCCCACGACGAGACGTAGGAGAACTGCCACCACCACAGTGCCTCGGACACGTTGCCGAGCCGGTAGTGGCGCAGCCCGTTCTCGAGGTCGGTGGCGATGCTGGTCAGGTCGTCGGAGAGCTGGCTCTCGACGACCTCCGGCACGTAGGGGTCGAAGACGAAGGAGTAGGTGTCGACGCCGCCGAGCATCTCGGCGAGCGCGAGCCGCATCTCGTCGAGGTCGGGCTCGGGGCCGACGTCGGGCTGGTACTCGGCGATCGGCGTGAAGTCCCGCTGCGCACCCAACCGGGCGCCGGCGAGCAGCACCTGACTGATCTCGAGCAGCAGCAGCGAGATCGCGCGCCCGCCGTCCGCCTGGCCCGCGATCGCGCGCAGCGCCAGCAGGAAGCTCTCGACCTGGTCGGCGATCTGGCCCGCGAACTCCCGGGTCTCGGGGTCGAGGGTCAGCTCGGTCTGGCGGTCAGTCATCTGCGGATCGTCTCCCTGCAAACGCTCGTCCGAGGGTCACTTCGTCGGCGTACTCGAGGTCGCCGCCCACCGGCAGTCCACTCGCCAAACGCGTCACGCGCAACCCGAGGGGCTTCAGCATGCGCGTGAGGTACGTCGCCGTCGCCTCGCCCTCGAGGTTGGGATCGGTCGCGAGGATGACCTCGGTGAGGTTGCCGTCGGAGAGCCGCACCATCAGCTCACGGATGCGCAGCTGGTCGGGTCCGATGCCGTCGATGGGCGAGATCGCGCCGCCGAGCACGTGGTAGCGGCCCCGGAACTCGCGGGTGCGCTCGATCGCGACCACGTCCTTGTACTCCTCGACCACGCACAGCACCGCGGGGTCGCGGCGCGGGTCCCGGCAGATCCGGCACTGCTCGTCCTCGGAGACGTTGAAGCAGGTGCTGCAGAACTTCACCTTCGCCTTGACCTCGATGAGCACGTCGGCGAGTCGCCGCACGTCGGTCGGGTCGGCCTGCAGCAGGTGGAACGCGATGCGCTGGGCGCTCTTCGGACCGACGCCCGGCAGTCGGCCGAGCTCGTCGATCAGGTCCTGGACGATGCCTTCGTACAACGCGGCCTCTAGAACCCGAGCTGGCCCGGAGCACCGCCGGGCTGGCCACCGCCGGGCAGGTCACCGCCGGGCAGGCCGCCCGCGAGCGGGCCGAGGGCCTCCCCGGCCAGCGCGTCGGCGTTCGCCTTGGCGTCGCGGTAGGCCGCGACGATCATGTCGCCGAGGTCGGAGAGGTCGTCGGGGTCGCTCCCGTCGAAGCCACCGGCCTTGACCTCGACGCCGACGAGCTCGCCGACGCCGTTGACCTTGACGGTCACCGCGCCGCCGGCGACGGTGCCGTCGACGACCGTCTCCTGCAGCCGCTCCTGGGCGCTCTGGAGCTGCTCCTGCATCTGCTGCGCCTGCTGGAGCAGCGCGTTCATGTCGAATCCGCCGCCGCCCAGGGCGTCGAAGGGGTTCTGGCTCATGAGTTGCCTCTCGTCACTGGTGGCGGATCTCCTCGATCGGCTGGGCGCCGAGCTCGCGCTGGAGCAGCTCGGTGGCGCTCAGGCCTTGATGGTCGGCATCGAGGTCGTCGGGATGGGCGTCGGCGTCGGCGGAGGCCCAGTCGGGGCCGGACTGCTCACGCTGGTGGTCGGCCCCACGGGTCTGCTGGATCGCCTCGCGCGCCGCGGCGCTGGCGCCGGGACCCACCTGCTCGGGGTCGCCGGCCGGAGGCGTCTGCTCCGCGACGGGCGCGGGCTGGGGAGGCGGCGCCGCGGGCTCGACGACGGCGGACCGGGTCACCGTCGGCGTCCCCTCGGCGCGGGCACCCGGGTCGACGATCGTCTCGATCCTCCACTCCGCGCCCACCACGTCGATCGCGGCCTGGCGCAGCACGTCGTCGCACCCGGCGCTGACGAAGGAGTCGCGGGCTCCCGCGTTGGAGAACCCCAGCGTGAGGGTGGCGCCGTCGACGGCGACGACCTGGCAGTTCTGGGTGAGGTGCATCCAGGCCAGGCGGCGGCGCAGCTTGGTGGCGTCGACGATGTCGGGCCAGAGGCGGCGGACGTCGACGAGCGCCAGGCCGCTCGAGGTGGCCGGTGCAGGCGTCGGCTCGGGCGTCGGCTCGGGCGTCGGCTCGGGTGCGGCAGTCTCGGATGCGGCAGGCTCGACGGATGGTTCCCGAGGAGCCGGGGCACGAGGCGACTCGGCGGCCTCGGCCACCGGTTGCGGCTCCGGATCGGGCGCCGGCTCGGGCGCCGGCTCGGGCTCCGGGCGGGCCGCCGCCGGGTCGGGTGCCGCCGGCCGATCGGCGGGTGGCGCGGGGCGGTCCTGGGCCGGCGCGGCGGGCGCGGGCACGGTCGGGGTCGGTGCTCCCCCGCTGATCGCCATCCGCTTCTCGATGCGGTCGAGCCGCGCCAGCACGCCGTCGGTCGCGTCGTCGGCGCCCGGCAGCAGCACGCGGGCACAGAGCAGCTCGAGCAGCAGCCGCGGCGCCGTCGCACCGCGCATCTCGGTGAGCCCGGACGCGACGATGTCGGCGGCGCGGGTGAGCTCGGCGGGGCCGAACCGGGCCGCTTGGGCCACCAGCCGCTCCCCCTGGTCCTCGGACACGTCGATCAGGCCCGTCGCGGGCGCGTCCGGCACCGCGGAGACGATCACCAGGTCACGCAGCCGGCGCAGCAGGTCCTCGGTGAACCGGCGGGGGTCCTGCCCGGTCTCGATCACCCGGTCCACGACGCCGAAGACGGATGCGCCGTCCCCGGCCGCGAACGCGTCGACGACGTCGTCGAGCAGCGTGTCGGGGGTGTAGCCGAGCAGTCCGGTGGTGAGCTCGTAGGTGACCCCTGTGGTGCCGGCACCACCGAGCAGCTGGTCGAGCACCGAGAGGGTGTCGCGGGCGGACCCGCCGCCGGCGCGCACCACCAGCGGCAGTGCGGCGGCGTCGATGCCGACGCCCTCCTTGTCGCACAGCTCCGAGAGGTACGACGAGAGCAGCCGCGGCGGGATCAGCCGGAACGGGTAGTGGTGGGTGCGCGACCGGATCGTCGGCAGCACCTTGTCGGGCTCGGTCGTGGCGAAGATGAAGCGCAGGTGCGGCGGCGGCTCCTCGACCAGCTTGAGCAGGGCGTTGAAGCCCTGCGTGGTCACCATGTGGGCCTCGTCGATGATGTAGACCTTGTAGCGGCTCTTCACCGGCGCGAAGAACGCCTTCTCACGCAGGTCGCGGGCGTCGTCGACGCCGCCGTGGGAGGCCGCGTCGATCTCGATGACGTCGATCGAGCCGGGTCCGCCTCGGGCCAGGTCGCGGCAGCTCTCGCACTCCCCGCACGGGTCGGCCACCGGCGCCTGCTCGCAGTTGAGCGCGCGGGCCAGGATGCGCGCGCTGGTCGTCTTGCCGCAGCCGCGCGGCCCCGAGAACAGATAGGCGTGGTTGACCCGGTTGTTCGCCAGCGCGGCCCGCAACGGCTCGGTCACGTGGTCCTGGCCGATGACCTCGGCGAAGGACTCGGGCCGGTAGCGGCGGTACAGGGCGAGGGGGGACTCCACGCATGAACCCTAACCAGCGGCACCGACAGCCGGTAGCGGGGCGGCGTGGTGGTGCGCCCCCGTCTTGGCCCGCCTCCGCCGCCTCACCTAGACTCGGGGCAACCCCCCGTGTGGCGGCATCTCGCCCAACTCCCCCAGGGCCGGAAGGCAGCAAGGGCAAGTGAGCTCTGCCGGGTGCGCGGGGGGCCTTTTCATGCCCGGATCTCCATGCCCGGATCGTCCCCGGCAGTCGATTTCGCGGCGCCGTACGCCGCCCGGTACCCTCCTCGACGGAGGTATCGCCTAGTGGCCTATGGCGCTCGCTTGGAAAGCGGGTTGGGTTAACGCCCTCGGGGGTTCGAATCCCCCTACCTCCGCCAGCGACGTCGACCCGCCCGAAACTTTCGGGCGGGTCAGCGTCGACGACGGGCGAGCACCGGTCGCAGCAGCAGGGCGATCACCAGCAGGCCGCCGCCGATCAGGCCCCACCACACCGCGTCGTCCCGCAGGTCGGCGAGCACGTCGGGCTCCGGCTCCGGGACGGGTGCCCGGGCCTGCGGCGCGTCGCGCACCACGGTCCGCTCGACCGTGCCGTCGGCGGCCGGCGCGAGAGGCCGCGTGAGCGCCTCGTAGGGCTGCACCACCCCGGCCCCGGTCAGCGGCGTCGGGTCGTCGGTCGTGCCGTTGGCCGTGTTGACCAGGCGCGCGACGACCTGACGCGGCCCGTCGTCGGGGTGGCGCCGCCACAGCAGCGCGAGCACCCCGGCCACCTCGCCCGCCGCCGCCGCGGTCGAGGTGGGCTGCACCAGGCAGGTGCCACCGTTGAGGCCGTAGGACACGGCGTCGTACGACGGCGCCGCGACGACCGTCCGGGAGTTCTTGAGGACGTTCGCGAACGCGCCCTCGGGATCTCCGGAGGAGTTGACGGCGACGACGCCGGGATAGCCAGCCGGGAAGAGCACCGGCCCGGCGTCCTCGGTGCGGGCGCTCGGGTCGGTGGCGTCGGTGGCGAAGTCGGTCGCGAGCTCGGTGCCGTCCTCGGGCCGGTCGCCGCTGGCCGCGACCAGCACCACGCCCGCCTGCTGCACGATCTCGACCGCATGCTTGAGCCCGCCGTTCTTGCGCACCGCGAACGGCACCACGGCGACCTTGATGTCGAGCTCGTCGGCCCGGTCGGCGACCCAGCGCAGGCCGTCGGAGAGGTGCGGCGCGGACGGACGCGCGGAGTCCTCGTCCGAAGCGCCGTCGCGGTAGACCCGGACGTCGACGATCTCGGCGTCGGGGGCGAACCCGACCGGCTGCCCGTCCGGCCGGTCGGCACCGGCCACCAGGCCGGCCACCTCGGTGCCGAGCGGGTCCTCGATCTCGCCCGCCGCCCCGCCCCGCACCTCGGTCGCGTGCACCGGAACGGCGCCGCCGAGCACGCCCGGCCCGAGCACCGCGACGCGCACCGGCGTCCCCGACAGCGGGGACGTCGCGCGCGCCACCTCCTGGGCGGCGGCGATCCCGAGGTCGCGGTAGGGCGCGCTCGGGCGACCGGTGTGGCCGGGCGCGACCGACGAGTCGACGCCGAGGCAGACGTTGTCGACGGCGTACGCCGGGGGCGCCACGGTCAGCGAGGCTCCCGCCACCGCCACGAGCGCCGCGGCGACCCTCAGGCGCATGCGGGCTCGTCCCGCTCACTGGGCGGCGAGAGGGCGGCGTCGCGGGAGAGGTTGACCCCGCAGTCGAAGAGCTCCACCCAGGTGTCCGGGACGACGACCGTGGCGTGGTCGCCGTAGCCGAGCGCGTCGGCGGCGCCGTCGCCCACGAGCGGGTTGGCGCGGCCCTTGGCGTCGATGAAGAACGGCGCGCCCTGCTCGGGATCGGTCCAGCCTCCGGAGAGCACGTAGGCCCCGCGGCCCGCGGCGACCACCGGCTCCTTCTCGCCGGCCGGCAGCCCCGCAGCGCCGGAGGCGTCACCCGGGTGGCGCAGCTGCACCGTCGGGGTCTTTCCGGGCTCGGTCTCCAGCTGGGCGCAGGGCTCGTCGATCGCCTCGTCGGGCAGGAGGTCCGGCCAGGCGGCCTCCTCGAGCAAGTCGTCGCCGCGCGGGACCCGCGGCGCCGCGTCGACGGTCACCGGCGCGATCACCCGGTCGTCGGGAGCGACCAGGTTGCTGTACGCCGCCGCCTCGAACTCGGTGAGCTCGACCGGCCCGCTCTCGGTGAGCAGCAGCTGCTGGTCGCCGGCCGCGAGCAGATCGCCCACCCGGTGGTCCCCGATCACCCCGGCGTCGTCGTCCGCGGCGTACGCCGGTGTCGACCCGTAGCCGGTGATCCCGAAGCTCTCCCAGTCCAGAGGCGCACCGACCGGGAAGAGGTTGATCCAGTCGCGGCTGACGGGGATCGCGTTGCCGGTGGTCTGGAGGTTCAGCGCGGACAGCAGGTTGTCGGTCTGGTTGCCCTGCGGCACGACCGGGAGCAGCACCGCGCCGACGGCGCCGGCGGCGGGTTCGTCGACGCCGTCGCGGGGCAGCACCACGAAGAGGTCGTCCCCGTTGGTGACCGTCACGCCCTGCGCCGGGGCGGGAAGCACGTCGGGCTGCTCGGCGACCTGCACCCGGACGCCGGCGCCGGCCGCCGTGCAGGCCGTCCAGCCGCTGTCGATGAGCAGGCCGGGCGTCGGCACGCTCGCCGGGGCACCGAAGATGCCGATGTCGTCGCCGATCCGCTGCTCGTCGATGGTCTCCTGCTCGACCAGCATCGGCTCGGCGTCGCCGCCCAGGATCAGCTTCGCGCTGGTCGAGTTGATGACCGGACGCAGCTCGGGGTCGTCGCTGTCGTCGACGATGACGTACGCCGCGCCGGTGTCCTTCGAGATGATGAGGCCCTGTTGCTTCCAGTCGGTGGGCGCGGTCGGCGAGAAGACCCCGGTGATCGCGGCGCCGGCCGCGAGCAGCACCGCGAGCGCGAGCCCGCCGACGAGCGAGCGGCCGGGCCGCGCCGGCTCGACCTCGCGCCCGCCCGGTGCGCCGGAGACGAACGCGGTGACCAGGCGGCGGCGGCTGAACGAATAGGCCTCGACGAGGTCCTTCTTGGTGGCCATGTCGGTCGGCTCAGCTGCGGATCGCGGAGAACAGGCCGACGGCGACGACGAGCAGCGGCAGCAGCGCCAGCAGCCCGACGCTCTCGGCGACGTCGCCGAGGCGGCCGCGTCGCACCGACGGGGTGGCCGGCAGCAGCGTGACCGCGAGGAGGAGCGCGCCGCTCGCCGCCAGCAGCACCGCGACGGTGGGACGCCAGTCCGGCTGCAGCCAGAGGGCGGCGACGGACGTCGACAGCAGGCCGAGGATCCCGGAGACCAGGCCGACGAGGACCTCGGGTCCGGTGCGGTACTGCCGGGTGCGCAGCATCACCACCGCGCAGCAGACGACGGCCAGGATCGCGCCGGCGACGCCGAGCGAGACGGCCAGCGGGGCGATCAGCACCAGCAGCAGGCCGACGGTCGCCGTGACCGCCACCAGGATCTCGTGGGCGACGCGCGCGTCGGCGCCGACCCGGGCCGCGTCGACCGGGCGCGGCTCCGCGGTGATGTCGGCGACGCTGTAGAGCTGGTCGACCGAGGTGCCGGTGGCGCCGAGCGCCAGCCAGGGGAAGACGCTGCCCGCGACCACCACGAGCACGAGGGCGACGCTCAGCACCACCGCGGGCTCGACGTCCGCGACGTCGAGCAGCAGCCCGTCGATGAGGAAGACCGCGCCCGCGACGACCGGCGGCAGCACGAGCGTCCGGCCGGCGCCGAGCCCGAGCAGGCAGATCAGCCCGGCTCCCATCGCCGCGGCGGCGCCGGCCATCACGGGTGGGCCGAAGAACGGCTCGTCGGTCACGAGCATCAGGCCCGCGACGGCGGCGTACAGGGTGCCGGTCCACGCCACGGCGACGGCCGCCTCCGGCTCGCGCTGGGCGCGCGAGAGCACGATCGCCCCGGTCACCAGGGCGGCGGCGACCACCGCCGCGGCCACGCCGGCGAGCAGCGAGCCGCGCTGGATCAGCAGCGCCACGGCGCCGAGCGCCATCAGCAGGCCGGCCGCGCACAGGGCGGTACGGCGACCCGCGGCGGGCTCCCACGGCTTGAGATCCTGCTCGACGACGTCGGTCATCGCCTCGACCACGTCGTCGTAGACCCGCGGCGGCTCGTCGTCGACGCCGGCCGCGACCGTGAGCAGGCCGCCGTCCTCGATGCCCTGGCTGACCAGGCCGGCGTCGGGCGCGAGCTCGCGGCCCTCGGGGGTGACGAGGCGGTAGCCGCCGTAGACGGAGCCGGCGTCGAGCAGACCGACGCCGCGGGCCAGCTCGGGGACCAGCTCGGCGACCGGGACGGCGCCGGGCAGCACCAGGTCGACCCGTCGGGTGCCGGACGCGACCGTGACGCGCACCAGCCCCGGGCTGCTCACCGGTGCCTGGTTCATCGCCCTCCGACTCCTCCCGTGTCCAGCGATCCTCGTTCAGCCGTGCTCACCTGTCGGGAGAGGGGCCGGCGCAGCGCGCCGACCCCTCTCCTGACGTGTGCCTCGCGTGCCTCACATGTCGAACGAGGCGGCGCCGCGTGCGTCGGCCGCCTTGTACTCGGCGTTCGACGTGTGCACGGTCGTGCTGGTGTCCTGCAGCAGGGTCTTCATCTCCTGCATCGCGGTGTCCCACTTGGACTTGGCGACGATGTAGGCCTGCTGGGCGTTACCGGTCCAGTCGCTGCGCAGGGGGGCCAGCTCGGACTCGAGCTGGTTGAGCCGGTCGTCGATCTTCTTCACGGCGTCGGCCAGGTCCTGGGCCGCCGTGTCGAGGCCGGCGTGGTTGACGCGGAGTCCGTCGAGAGCCATCTCAGTCACTTCCTTCGTTCCGGTTCCGGTCAGCCGAGACGGCCGGTCAGCTTGCTGTAGTTGGCGGACTGGGACTGGTCGGTGTTGACGTTGTCCTTCTCCGTCGAGGTCAGCGACGCCTCGAAGTCGTTGAGCGCCCTGGTGATCACCCGCTGCTTCTCGTTCCACGCCTGGTGGAGCGCGAAGAAGGCGTTGCCACCGGCACCGGCCCACTTGCCCTGGATGCCGGCGATCTGCCCCTCCAGGTTCTTGCTGAGGCTGTCGAAGTCCTGCTTGGCCGTGGCCACGAGCCCGGCCGCCTTGGTGAGTGTGCCCTCACCCTGTCCCATCTCTGCTGCGCCCGACATGACGCCAACTCCTTCCCCCGATGGCGGCGTCGACGCCGCTCGAGACCGATGCGATTCCGGTTAGTCAGCCCGGTCCGTTCCGAGCCGGACAGGCCCCGATTACCCGGGGCCCCCTCCCCTAAACCTGAATCCACAGATGGCCGTCCGGAACTCGGGCTCCGGATCGGCGTCAGTTCGCCAGCTCCCACAGGCTCGCGAGCTCCCACAGCTCGCGGAACCAGCCGGCCGACACGACGACCGAGGCGACGACGAGCGCGCCGCACCAGCCCTCGGCGACCTCCGCACGGCGTGCCCACCACGCCGACCTCCAGCCACGGCCGGTGGCCACCGCCACGACGACGAGGACGACACCGAGCAGGACCGCGGAGACGGCCAGCGCCAGGACCGCGCCGTCACCCATGATCGGCAGCACCCCCGCGAGCAGGGCGAGCCAGCAGCCGAGGCCGGCGACCCGCAGCAGCGCACGGGCGCCGCGGTGACGGTAGCTGCGCGCGGCGAGCAGCAGTCCCGCGCCCGCCAGGCCGACCAGGCAGCGCGCGCCGATCCGGTCTACCCGCAGGGTCGCGGTGGTCAGCAGGAGCGGGGCGGCGACGAGGGCGACCACCGCCACCGCGGCGGTCGCGGCCGTCAGCAGCCGGGCCCCCTCAGTGGCGACGGCGGTCACGGCGGCGCGGCGTACGACCGAGCGGCCGCGCTTGCCGCCCGTCCGCTCGCGCGCCGACCAGGCGGTGACGGCGAGCCGCTCGAGGTCGAGGAGGTACTGGTCGGGCACGTCGATCACCAGGCCCGGTACGACGCGCGCAGCCAGCACGGCGAGCACCAGCAGGAGCGACCACGTCAGCCGTGGGGGTGCGCCCGCCAGCGTGCACAGGCCGGTGAGCCCGAAGACCACCGCGCCCACTGTGATCCACACCTGCAGGGGCTCGTCGGCGTGGCGACCGAGGGCGCGGGCCGTCGCCGCGGCGAGCGCGGCCACCAACGCCACCAGTCCGAGCACCATCGGCAGGCGCGCGGGATGTGGGTCCCACACCACCGCGAGCGCCGCCGCCGCGGCGAACGCCGGCGCGGCCACCACCCGCTGCGCGGCGTGCCGACCCACGGGCACGGCCCCGACCAAGGCCCCGGCGACCAGCACGAGCACGACCGCGAACCGGAGGCGTTCGTCGTCGACCGTGGCCGCCGCCCAGCCGGAGGCCACGGCACCGAGCGCGGCGACGGCGGCCACGACCCCACCGACTCCGCCGCGCTGACCGGGCGCCGGCGCGCTCCGGGCGGCGGACCGGCCGGCCGGGACGACGTCGGTGGTGGCGACCAGCACGTCCCCGGCGCGTACGCCGGCCTGTGGCAGCGGTGCGTCGGGCGGCAGCACGACACCGATCCGGCTGCACAGCACGGGGACCGTGGGCAGCCCGACCCGGCGCGCGTACTCAGCGGCCACGTCGACCGCCGAGGCGCCGGCGGGCACGACGAGGTCGAGCACCCCGACCGGGCCGTGCACGCTCAGCGCCAGGTCGGCGGTCGCGCTAGTGGTCATCGCTGGAAGTTCCTCGGGGATGGCCCGTGCTCCGGGTGCGTGCATCGCAAGGCGGCGGAGCGAAGGCAGACTGGGTCGTCTTTCGAGCGACGCCAACGCAGCGAGGTGCGTGCCCGGGGTGCGGGACACCCGAAGAACTTCCGGTGGTGGCCACTAGTCACCTCGTCCTCACCCTCCTGCACCCATACTCGTCGCTCGGACTGCTCTTCCCCCGAGAACCGATGCGTCAACCACGCGCGAGCGGGGTAGTTGTCCGGCCGGATGCCGGACCAGCCCGGCCCAGCACTGGAGGGGGACGCGTTGACGACGACGCTGCGCGGCACGCGCCTGGACGAGCCGGAGATGCCGTCCGGCCAGCTCGTGCTCCAGTCGCCGCCGCAGATCGAGCCCAACGAGGGCGCGAGCGGCGTGCTCATGAACGCCATCCCGATGCTCGGCAGCCTCGGCTCGATCGTGCTGGTGGCGACGATGGGCCGGGCCAGCGGCGGCCGCGGGTTCATCGCGGCGGGCATGTTCCTCTTCGCGACCCTGGGCTTCATCATCGTCCAGCTCGACCGGCAGCGGAAGCAGCGCACCCAGCAGGTGACCGGCTCGCGCACGGAGTACCTGCGCTACCTCGCCAACGTCCGCAAGCTCGCCCGCGACGCGGCCGCCCAGCAGCGGCGCGCGCTGACCTGGCACCACCCCGAGCCGGCCTCGCTGCCCGCGCTCGCCGAGGAGCGGTCGCGGCTGTGGGAGCACGCGAGCGCCGACCCCGACTTCCTCCAGGTGCGGTACGGCGTGTGCGCCCAGCCGCTCGCGCTCGAGCTCGTGCCGCCGGAGAGCACGCCGATCGACCAGGTCGACCCGGCCGCCGCGTCGGCGCTGCACCGGCTGCTCGTGGTGCACCGGCTCCAACCGGACCTGCCGGCGTCGATCGACCTCCGCGCGTTCGACCGCATCGAGGTGTGCGGCCCCGAGGAGCCGGCGCGCTCGCTCGCCCGGTCGCTCATCTGCTCGGCCACGGCGTTCCACGCGCCCGAGCACCTCGCGGTCGCCGTGCTCGCGTCGGAGCCGAACCTCGCCCACTGGGACTGGATCAAGTGGCTGCCCCACGCCCAGAGCAGTCGGCAGTCCGACGCCGTCGGTCCGATGCGGATGGTCTCGACCTCGCTGGCCGACCTCGCCGGGCTGCTGCCCGCCGACCTGCCGGACCGGCCGCGGTTCGGGGCCGACGAGCGGCCCGCCAGCCCCCACCTGCTACTGATCATCGACGGGGGAGAGCTGCCGCCGGGCAACCACGTCGTACCTCCCGACGGCCTGCACGGCGTCACGCTCGTCGACCTGCCCGCGCGCTGGGACGAGCTCGAGGACCCGACCCGGCTGCGGGTGCAGTTCGACGACGAGGCCGCCCCCGACGCCCGGGGCCGCCACGCCATCCTCGCGCTGCGGCTGCGCGAGGAGCCGATCCGGGCGCGCGCCGACGCGTGCCCGCTGGCGACCGCCGAGGCGTTCGCGCGGCGGCTGACCCCGCTGCACACGGTCGCCGCCGGGGTCGTGGAGTCGAGCGGGGAGATCGCCGCGCCGAGCGACTTCATGGAGCTCCTCGCGCTCGGCGACGTCCACTCTTTCGACCCGGGGAGGGCCTGGCGGCCCCGGCCGGCGCGCGACCGGCTGCGGGTGCCGATCGGGCTCGGCGAGGGCAGCGCGCTGGTCCACCTCGACATCAAGGAGTCCGCCCAGCAGGGCATGGGCCCCCACGGTCTGGTGATCGGCGCGACCGGCTCCGGCAAGTCGGAGTTCCTGCGCACGCTCGTCCTCGGGCTGGCGATGACCCACTCCCCCGAGCAGCTCAACATGGTGCTCGTCGACTTCAAGGGCGGCGCGACCTTCGCCGGGATGTCCGACATGCCGCACGTCTCCGCGGTGATCACCAACCTCGCCCAGGAGCTCACGCTCGTCGACCGCATGCAGGACGCCCTGTCGGGGGAGATGGTGCGCCGCCAGGAGCTGCTCCGCGAGGCGGGCAACTTCGCGTCGGTGCGGGACTACGAGAAGGCGCGCGCGTCCGGCGACGACCTGCCGCCCCTGCCGTCGCTCTTCATCGTCGTCGACGAGTTCTCCGAGATGCTGTCGGCCAAGCCGGAGTTCATCGACCTCTTCGTCGCCATCGGCCGCCTCGGCCGCTCGCTCGGGCTGCACCTGCTGCTCGCCTCGCAGCGCCTCGAGGAGGGACGACTGCGCGGACTGGAGTCGCACCTCTCCTACCGGGTCGGCCTGCGCACCTTCAGCGCGACCGAGTCGCGCGCCGTGCTGGGCGTCCCCGACGCCTACGAGCTGCCGCCGGACCCCGGCCTCGGCTACCTCAAGCCCGACCCGACGACGATGATGCGCTTCAAGGCGGCGTACGTCTCCGGCCCGCCCAGCACGAAGGTCCACCACGTCCGGCGCGACGAGGGCGGCCACGTGCGCGGCATCCTGCCGTTCACGATCTCGGAGGTGCAGAGCCTGGAGATCGCCGAGCCCGAGCCGGAGCCGATCCCCGCGAAGCCGGCTCCGGAGGACGGCGAGTCGCTCTTCGCGGTCGCCGTGCGCCACATGGTCGGGCACGGGCCGGAGGCCCACCAGGTCTGGCTGCCGCCGCTGGATGCCCCGGACACGCTCGACCAGCTCATGGGCGACCTTGCGCCCACCGGCCGGCACGGACTGGTCTCCGACCAGTGGCGTCGGCTCGGCGGCCTCGTCGTACCGCTCGGCACCGTCGACCGCCCCCGCGAGCAGCGGCGCGACACCCTCACCGTCGACCTCTCCGGCGCCGGGGGGCACGCCGCCGTCGTCGGCGGGCCGCGCAGCGGCAAGAGCACGCTGCTGCGCACGATCGTCACCAGCCTGTCGCTGACGACGACGCCGCTGGAGTCGCAGTTCTACGTGCTCGACTTCGGCGGCGGCACGTTCGCGCCGTTCGCGAACCTGCCGCACGTCGCCGGAGTCGGCACCCGCGCGGAGCCCGACGTCGTACGCCGGATCATCGCCGAGGTGCGCGGCATCGTCGATCGCCGCGAGGCCCACTTCCGCGCCCACACCATCGACTCGATCGAGACCTACCGCTCCCGGCGCGCGGCAGGCCGCACCGACGACGGCTACGGCGACGTCTTCCTCGTCGTCGACGGGTGGAGCACGCTGCGTGCCGACTTCGACGACCTCGAGGCCGAGATCCAGCAGCTCGCGACCCGCGGCCTGACCTACGGGCTGCACCTCGTCGTCGGGGCCGCCCGGTGGGCCGACTTCCGCGCGGCGATGCGCGACCTCTTCGGCACCCGGCTCGAGCTGCGACTCGGCGACCCGATGGACTCCGAGATCGACCGCAAGGTCGCCGCACTCGTGCCGACCGGTCGCCCCGGACGCGGCCTCGTGCAGGCCAAGCTGCACTTCCTGGCGGCACTGCCGCGCATCGACGGCGTGTCCGACGCCGACACGCTCGGGGACGGCGTCGAGGACCTGGTCAAGCAGGTCGGCTCGGCCTGGACCGGGCCGGCCGGTCCCAAGCTGCGGCTGCTGCCCGAGCAGATCTCGCTCGACGACGTGCGCGCCCAGGGGCAGGACCACACGCGCGGGCTCCTTCTCGGCGTCGCCGAGAAGGACCTCGGCCCGGTCGCGCTCGACGTGGAGGCCGAGCCCCACCTGCTCGTCTTCGGCGACGGTCGGTCCGGCAAGAGCAGCGTGCTTCGGGCGTACGCCGCCGAGGTGATGCGCACCCGCACCCCCCAGGACGCCCAGCTGGTCGTCGTCGACTACCGGCGCTCCCTGCTCGGCGAGATCCCCGACGAGTACCTCCTCAACTACCTCACGTCCGCTACCCAGGCCCAGCCCGCCCTGCGCGACCTCGCGGCGTACCTCGAGGGCCGGCTGCCCGGCCCCGACGTCACTCCCGAGCAGCTGCGCAACCGCTCGTGGTGGACCGGCGCGGAGGTCTTCGTGCTCGTCGACGACTACGACCTGGTCGCGACCCAGCAGGGCTCGCCGCTGCACGCGCTGGTGCCGCTGCTGCCGCAGGCCCGCGACGTCGGGCTCCACCTGGTCGTCGCGCGTCGGTCCGGTGGCGCCTCGCGCGCCCTCTACGAGCCGGTCGTCCAGTCGCTCCGGGATCTCGCCATGCCCGGCCTGCTGCTCTCGGGCAGCCCCGACGAGGGTCCGCTGCTCGGCAACCAGAAGCCGCTGCCGGCCCCGCCCGGCCGCGGCCGGCTCGTCACCCGTGACCGCGGGGTCGAGGTCGTGCAGATGGCCTGGCGGGAGCCGTCGCTGTAGGGGGACTCACACGTGGGTGTGCTCCCCCGGCCCCTTCACCTTCGTGCCCGGCAGGTCGGCGAGGTCGTAGGTGATCTCGAAGGTGCGCCGGTAGCCGGTGTGGGAGACGCGCCAGCCGTCGGACGTGCGCTGGTAGCGGTCGGAGTAGAAGGCCGCGCCCTCGAGCATGAACCGGAAGGCGGGGACGATCACCTTGTCCTGCAGGTACCACCGCGCCGAGGCGGTGTCGCCGTCGACGTCGATCTCCGGGTGGTGCACCTGGTGCATGGTCAGCATGCCGTCGCCGAGGTTGTCGCGCATGTAGGTCACCAGCGCGTCCCGGTCGTCGAAGACCAGCCCGTTGTAGTCGCCGGTCGCCTCGGGCAGGAAGCAGGCGGCGAAGCCGTCCCAGTCCTTGGTGTCCAGGGTGCGCAGGTAGCGGTACTTCAGCTGGCTGATCGCGGTGATGTCGTCCACGAGAACCAGAACGTATTCCACTTCGGGCCGCAGCGGCACCCCGGGAACGTGTGACCTCGGCGTAACCCGGCGTCAACCTCCCGGCGATCTGAACGATCCAATCTGGTGCCGGCCGGTCGTTCCACCCACCGACGACCGCCACCGAGTCGACCACCACTCCCGACCAGGAGGCAGCAATGGACCAGCACTCCCGCACCGACCGCGACACCGTCTTCGAGCAGCGCACGACGCTGCGCCTTCGGCACGCGGCCGCACTGACGTCGCTCCTCGAGGAGCGCACCGACCTGCGCGGCGTGCACGCGCTCGCCGACCACTTCGACGACGCCGTCCGCTGGTCGGCCTGAGTCCGTCGTACGGCGTCACGCACGCCGCGTCCCACGACGACGCCGGCCCCCTGAGCCCGGATCGGGGCTCAGCCTGCATTCACCGATTGTCGGCGTCGCGAGCGTCACCAGGCGGGTGCGATGGCAAGGCGTCCGTCGCGAAGGCATACCGGGCGTCTTCCGAGCGGCGGCAACGAAGCCAGCGTGCCCGAATGGTGGCGCGCAGCAGGCGAGAATCGGTGAATGCAGGCTCAGGGGCCGTCGTTATAGTCGCGGCGTGATCTTCAAGCGCGTCGGCGTCGGACGGCCGTACCCGGACCACGGGCTCTCCGCCCGGGCCTGGGCCGACGTGCCGCCGCGTCAGGTGCGCCTCGACCAGCTGGTCACGACGAAGGACACCCTGCAGCTGGCCGCCCTGCTCGACGAGGACTCCACGTTCTACGGCGACCTGTTCGCCCACGTCGTCGAGTGGCAGGGCGAGTACTACCTCGAGGACGGGCTGCACCGCGCGTTGCGCGCGGCACTGCAGCAGCGCCACGTCCTCCATGCCCGCGTGCACGCCCTGGAGGGCTGATGGTGGACGCGGCCCGGACGACGATGACCCTGGCGGTCCTCGGCGCCCTGGTCCTCCTCGCCGCCGTCTGGGGCTGGAACGCGGCGACCGAGCCGCTGCCGGCCAAGGTCGACAGCGCGGTCTGCGTGGACACCGCGGTCGAGGCCGGGTCGCAGCTCTACCCGCAGCAGGTCACGGTCAGCATCTACAACGGCGGCCGCCGCGACGGCCTGGCCGGCCGCACGATGCGGCTCTTCGTCGACGCGGGCTTCGCCGAGGGCACGTCGGGCAACGCGGCGTCGGCGAAGGTGCGCAAGGTCGCGATCTGGACCACCGAGCCCGAGAGCCCGGCGGTGCAGCTGGTCGCGGGCTACCTGCCCGACGACGCCGAGATCGAGCGGCGCGACGGCATCGGCGCCGGCATCACGATCGTCGTCGGCGACGACTACACCACCACGCGGCTCGCCAAGGGGGAGAAGTCGGTGGCCGTCGAGTCGGACACCGAGGTCTGCAGCCCGCCCGTGGGCTGAGCTCACCGCGTCGTACGTCGTCCGCGGTCGCCGAGCCACTGGGCCAGCCGCCCGTGGTCACTGACCTGACGCAGCCGCTCCTCGGTCTGCTCGCGCAGCTTGCGCGGCGTGACGACCAGCAGGTCGTCACCGTGGCGGAGCACGGTCCGGCGCTCGGGCACGAGCGTCTGATCCTCGCGGATCACCATCGACACCGAGGCTCCGGTCGGCAGCCGGAGCTCGCCGACCTCGACCCCGTGCATCTTCGAGACCGGGCTGATCGTCACCTGGAGCAGGTCGGCCGCGATCCGCTCCAGCGGCGCCGCCTCCACGTCGAGACCGCGCGGCTCGGATCGACGCGAGACCTTGAGCACGCGGGCCACCAGGGGCAGCGTGGGCCCGGTGAGGACCGTGTAGATCACGACCATCACGAAGACGATGTCGAAGAGCCTCGCCGCGTCGTCGACGCCCTCGGCCAGCGGGATCGTCATCAGGACGATCGGTACCGCGCCGCGCAGGCCGGCCCACGAGATGAACGCCAGCTCGCGCCGCGGCAGCGGCTGGACCACCGAGCTGACCAGCACCGAGACCGGCCGCGCCACCAGCGTCAGGATCAGGCCGGCCAGCACCGCGATGCCCACGGTCTCCGGGGTGATCCGCCCCGGCGACAGCAGCAGCCCGAGCATCACGAACAGCCCGATCTGGGCCAGCCACGCCACGCCCTCCGCGAACGAGCGGGTCGCCGCCCGGTGGGGCAGCTCCATGTTGCCGAGCACGAGCGCTCCGATGTACACCGCGGCGAAGCCGGAGGCGTGCACGAACGACGAGACGCCGTAGCCCAGGAACGCCAGCGTCAGCACGGCGAGCGGGTAGAGGCCCGAGGACGGCAGCGCCGCGCGCCGCATCACCCAGGCGCCGCCGAACCCGGCGGCGAGGCCGATCGCGGTGCCGGCGGCCAGCTCGTAGCCGATGATCCCGAACATGCCGAGCACGCCGTGCTCGTCGGCGCCGCCGGTCGACACGAGGGTCACCAGGACGACGGTCGGGGCGTCGTTGAGACCCGACTCGGCCTCGAGCGAGCCGGTGAGCTTCTTCGGCAGCGGCACCACCCGGAGCACCGAGAACACGGCCGCGGCGTCGGTGGGCGAGGTGACCGCGCCCAGGATCACGGCGAGCTCCCACGGCAGTCCGAGCAGGTAGTGGGCGCCGAGCGCGACCAGGAGCACCGAGGTCGCGACCCCGACCGTCGCGAGCGAGACGCCGAGCCGGATCGAGGCGCGCATCTCCCGCCAGTTGGTGGTCAGACCACCCTCGGCGAGGATCACCGCGAGGGCCGCGAACCCGATCGCGTGCGCGAGCTCGGCGTCCTCGAACTCGATCCCGAGCCCGGACTCGCCGAGGGCGACGCCCATCAGGAGGTAGATCAGCAGGCTGGGGAGGCCGGCCTTCGAGGAGAGGCGCACGGCGAGGATCGCCAGGAGCGTGACGGCCGACCCGATCAGCACGAACGTGTCGAGGTCATGCACGTCGAACGACACGTGTCACCTCGGCGATCGTCGGGGCGGCGGGACCGCAGTCTATCGGTGCGCCGACGACACCTCGCACCCGATCTCGCGCCGGCCGGCCTCACGTGGTCGGGGTGTACCCGGGGCGCCCGGCGGTGTCCCACTCCTCCCAGAACGACGTGAACTCCTCGCCGAGGAACGGGTCGCCACCCGTCATCGCGATCCCGCCGCGGCGTACGGTCCAGTCCCATGGCGCGAGCTCCTGGGCCCGCGCGAGCTGCGCGAGTGCCCGGTCACCGCGGCCGGCCCGCTGGTGGTGCGCGGCGATCCGGCGGTGCGCGAGCGCGCGCTGCTCGTCGTCGGTGCGCCGCGGACCATCGGCGCCCGCGCTCTTCGGGAGCACGCCGTCGCGCACCCACGCGCGGAGCAGGTCGTGGTGCTGGTCGGCGCCGATCCTCGTGAACTCCACGAACTGGTCGTCGCCCGGCGCGATGGTCGGCGGCTTGACGATGCGGTCGTGCTCGTCGACCCAGACGACCGACGGCACGTTGGTGATGCCGTACCGCTCGGCGGTGACGTGCGCGGTGTCGACGGCGACGGGGTACGTCGGGGAGGCCGCCTCGATCCACGGCCGCGCGTGCTCGGGATCGGCGTCGAGCGCGACCGAGAAGAGCCGGAGACCCGCACCGGCGAGCTCGTCCTGGAGTCGCTGCCAGCCGCCGAGCTCGTGGCGGCAGCCGCACCACGACGCCCAGGTGACCAGCACCCGCTTGCTGCCGGAGAGGTCGTCGAAGGACACGGGGTCGCCGTCCACGTCGGGCAGCGTCAGCGACGGTGCGCGACCGTCGTCCGCTCGACGGTGTGTCTCTGCCGACGGCGCGATGGCGACGACGCTCTCCTCCTCGCCGGCGTCCCTGGCCAGCACGTAGCCGGCCCGCTCCGCCCACGCCTCGAGGTCGTCCGGCCCGGCCTGCGGGACACAGACGTCTCCCCAGCACAGGCCGACGTCCTTGGCCACGACCTCGTGCGCGCGACCGTCGGCGTCGATCAGGGTCAGCACGCGGCCAGCATCGCATGCAACTGGAACTTGTTCTAGATTTGGTCGCATGAGCGGCACCGCGATCCCCGACGTCCTTCCTGCCTCCGTGCTCGACGGGGCGCCGTCGTACGACGTGGTCGTCGTGGGCTTCGGCATCGCCGGCGGCTGCGCCGCGCTGGAGGCGGCGCGGGCCGGGGCGCGGGTGCTGCTGCTCGAGCGGGCGGCGGTGCACGGCGGCACGTCGTCGATGTCGGGCGGCCACTTCTACCTCGGCGGCGGCACCGCCGTGCAGCAGGCGACCGGCTGGGAGGATTCTCCGGACGAGATGTACGCCTACCTGGTCGCGGTCTCGAAGGACCCCGAGCACGAGAAGATCCGGGCCTACTGCGACGGGTCGGTGGAGCACTTCGGGTGGCTGGAGGCGCTGGGCTTCGAGTTCGAGCGCTCCTACTACCCCGAGAAGGCGGTGATCCAGCCCGGCACCGAGGGGCTGATGTTCACCGGCAACGAGAAGGTGTGGCCCTTTGCGCAGCAGGCGGTGCCCGCGCCCCGGGGCCACAAGGTGCCGGTCCCGGGCGACACCGAGGGCACGAAGATGGTGATGGACCTGCTGCGGGCGCGGGTCGAGGAGGCCGGCGTCGAGGTCCGCTACGAGACCGGCGCCACCAACCTGGTCGCCTCGTCCTCCGGGGCGGTGGTCGGGCTCGCGTGGCGCTCCTTCGACACCACCGGCGTGCTCGCCGCCTCGGCCGTCGTCGTCGCCGCGGGGGGCTTCGTGATGAACCGCGACATGGTCGCGGCGTACACGCCCGCGCTCGCCGAGAAGCCCTTCACGCTCGGCTCGACGTACGACGACGGGCTCGGCATCAGGCTCGGCGCCTCGGCCGGCGCGGAGCTCAAGTACATGGACGAGCCGTTCATCACCGCGCCGTTCTACCCGCCGTCCTCGCTGATGACCGGGTTCATCGTCAACAACCTCGGCGAGCGGTTCGTCGCCGAGGACTGCTACCACTCCCGGACCTCGCAGCTCGTGATGGAGCAGCCCGACCACGCGGCGTACCTCGTCGTCGACAGCGAGCACGTCGAGTACCCGAGGTTCCCGCTGGTGCCGCTGCTCGATGGCTTCGAGACGATCTCGGAGCTGGAGTCCTCGCTGGGCCTCCCGGCCGGGTCGGTCGCGACGACGCTGGAGCGCTACAACAAGATGGCGGCCGCCGGGGAGGACCTCGACCTCCACAAGGCACCCCAGTGGCTCGCCCCGCAGGACACCGGACCGTGGGCGGTCTTCGACCTCCGGCTCGGGCACGCGATGTACGCCGGATTCACCCTCGGCGGCATCCGGGTGTCGGTGGACGGCGAGGCGCTGCGTCCCGACGAGTCGATCATCCCCGGCCTGTACGCCGCCGGCGCCTGCGCGTCCAACATCGCCCAGGACGGCAAGGGCTACTGCTCCGGCACCCAACTCGGCGAGGGGTCGTTCTTCGGGCGACGGGCTGGGCGACACGCGGCGTCGGTTTCCCCGGCTCACCGGTGAAACTGTCACTGTTGGGCCGAAGTTTCGGGGCAGAACGTCAGGTTTCCCCGGTCCACCGGGGGTTCCTGCACCGCCGTACGCTCGCCCCATGACCGACCGCTTCCAGGTGGCCAGCCGGGCGAACGTGCCGCCGTTCCACGTGATGGACCTGCTGGCGGCGTCGGCGGCGCGGCAGCGCACCCACGGCGACCTGATCAACCTGCTCGCGGGCCAGCCGATGACCGGAGCGCCGGCGCCGGTGCGCGAGGAGGCCAAGCGGCTGCTGGACTCCGGCGACCCGCTCGGCTACACGCCGGCGACGGGCATCCTGGAGCTCCGTGAGGCGATCGCCGCGCACCACCGGCGCACGTATGGCGTCGACGTCGATCCCGACGAGGTCGTGGTGACGACGGGCAGCAGCGGCGGCTTCCTGCTGGCCTTCCTCGCGGCGTTCGAGGTCGGGGACCGGGTGGCGATGGCGCGGCCCGGGTACCCCTGCTACCGCAACGTGCTCACCGCCCTCGGCTGCGAGGTGGTCGAGGTCCCGACCGGCCCGGAGACGCGTTTCCAGCCGACCGTCGAGCAGCTCGAGGCGCTGGACGGGATCAAGGGGCTGGTCGTCGCCAGCCCCGCCAACCCCACCGGCACGATGCTGCTGCCGAGCGAGCTGGCCGCCCTCGCGACGTACTGCGAGGAGCAGCGGGTCCAGCTGATCTCGGACGAGATCTACCACGGCATCGAGTACGCGCCCCTTGCGAACGGCGGAGCTCGACTCGCCCGCAGCGCCTGGGAGACCAGCCGCGAGGCGGTCGTCTTCGCGAGCTTCTCGAAGTACTTCTCGATGACGGGCTGGCGGATCGGCTGGATGCTGGTCCCCGACCGGCTGCGCCGCGCGGTCGACGTGCTCACCGGCAACTTCACGATCTGTCCGCCGGTGATCGCCCAGCGCGCCTGCCTCGCGGCCTTCGACCGGGCGTCGTACGCCGAGCTCGACGGACACGTCGCCCGCTACGCCGAGAACCGCCGCACCCTCCTCGACGGCCTGCCCAAGCTGGGCATCACCGAGCTGGCGCCGGCGGACGGCGCGTTCTACGCGTACGCCGACGTCGGGCACCTCACCGACGACACGATGGCGTTCGCCCACGACCTGCTGGACCGCACCGGGGTCGCGCTGGCTCCGGGGATCGACTTCGACACGATCGACGGTCCGCGGTTCGTGCGGATGAGCTTCGCCGGGCCCGGTGCAGAGGTCGAGCAGGCGCTGGAGCGGCTCTCCACAGCGCTCGACCGCTGAGGTTTCTCCACAACGACGCCGCGGCGACGCTCCCCTCCGACGACCCGACCGCCGGGTCGCAGGAGGGGGACGACATGTACGGCGACACCGCCGCCATCCACGGCCTGGCCGGGCAGCTGCGCACCCGCGCCGGGGAGATCCGCGACGCAGCGACGCAGCTGGCCGACGCGATCGAGGAGGTCGCCTGGGCGGGCGTCGCCGCCGAGGCGATGCGCGGCCAGACCGGCACCCAGGTCGCGGCGCTGCGACACACGGCGGTGCTCCACGACGATGCGGCCGACGCCCTGGACCAGCACGCCGACCGGGTCGCGCAGCTCCAACAGCTGATCGCGGCGATCGAGGAGAAGGCGACCCAGCTGGTGGGCGCCGCGACCTCGCGGATCGCCGATCTCGGTGGCGACCTGCTCGACCCGGTCGACGACCTGCTGGCGAGCTTCCTGCCCCCACCGCCCGGTCACCTGGCCTGGCTCTCCGTCGACCTGCCGGGGCTGTCGTGAGCCGCGACGAGCCGGCGCGGATCACCGGCGTCCGGGGCGGGTCCGGCAGCATCGAGGCGACGTACGACGCGGTCCGCGACCTCGCCGATCGCTTCGACGCCGCCGCCGACGAGCAGCGCGCGTGGGCGACGAGCGGCGCCGCCGTGCTCGTCGACCCCGACCTGCTCACGTCGGCTCCGTTGTCCCCGCTGACCTTCGCCGAGGCCGAGGCCGCGGTCACGGCCGCGACGACCGGGCCGCTCGGACTGCTGCCCGGCTCGTGCGGGTGGGAGGCCACGGCGGTGCTGGTGCGGGCCGCGCTCGCCGGACTGACCGCCAGCGACGTCGCCGCCGAGGTCGCGATCGACGCGCTCGACTGGCGGCTCGGCCTGCTCGCGGGCCTCGCGCTCCGACTGGCCGGCCCGGTCGCGCTCGCGACGGGCTCCACGCTGCCGCCCGAGGTCCGCGGCCGGCTGGGCGCCGACGTGCAGCGCTGGCTGGTGACCCACCCGCGCGAGGTGCAGCACCTGGTCAACGGCGGCGGCGGTCTGCTCACCGGGCTCGGACCCTTCGTGGTGCCCGACCGCCGCACGGCGACGGCGCTGCTGGCGGCGGCGTACGCCGACGGCGACCCGGTCGCGACCCGACGGCCCGACCTCCGGGTGCCGTCCGCCGGCCGGCAGCCCGACTCGGTCGCCGATCTCCTCGACCACCTGGCGCAGGTCGCCGCGCTGTCGCCCGACCCCGACTCGCCCGCCAACGGCACGATCGAGGTGCAGACGCTCGATCCCGACTCCGACCGCGCGCGGCACGTCGTCTACCTGCCCGGCACCGACGACCTTGCGACCCTGCCGTGGGCCCAGGACCACGACGTGCGCGACCTCGGCAGCGACCTGCGCTCCGCGGCGGGGGAGAGCACGGCCTACCAGCGCGGGATCCTGCACGCCCTCGCCGACGCCGGAGTGCGACCCGACGAGCCGGTGCTGCTGGTCGGCCACTCGCTCGGCGGGATGGAGGCGGCGGCGCTCGCCAGCCGCGACACCGGCCTCGCGGTCACCGACGTCGTCACCGCCGGCTCGCCGACCGCCCAGGTGGGCGACTTCCCCGCCGACGTCCGGGTGCTGTCGCTCGAGCACCACGGCGACGTCGTACCTCTCCTCGACGGCGCCGACAACCCGGACCGCACCGCGCAGGTGACCGTCACCTTCGAGAGCGGCCACGACGAGACGGTCGCGGACGCCCACGGCTACGAGCCCTACCGCGCCGGGGCCGCGGCCGTGGACGCCTCGACGGATCCGGCGGTCGCCGACCAGGTGGCGGGGCTCCGCGAGCGGGGCTTCCTCGGGCGGTCGGCGGAGGTGTCGAGCCAGGTGTTCCAGATCGCCCGCGACCGTTGACCGGTTTTGTCCGGGCACGCTGCGGGAATGCGAGCGACTGACTCGGGACGGCAGGAGGGCGGGGCGATGTACGGCGACACCGAGGTGATGCACAGACGGGCGCTGGAGCTCCGCGAGCAGGGCGTCGACCTCCGCGCGCTCGCCGACCGCCTGGTCGCGAGCACCGAGGGCGTCGGCTGGACCGGCCGCGCGGCGGCCGCCCTCGACGAGCGCATCCGGGTCCGCGCCGCACACCTGCGCGAGGTCGCCGGCCGCCACGACGACGCGGCCGAGGCGCTCGACGCCCACCTCGTCGAGGTCGACCGCCTCAAGGAGACCATCGCCGACATCGAGCGGCGGGCGGGCCTGCTGGCGGACGCGAACACCGCGACGCCACCCTCAGGGCACCGGGACTGGCTGACCCTCGACCTCCCGGGGCTCTGACCGCCGCACCATGCCGACCATCGACCTGGGTGCGACGCCCGCCTCGCCCGAGCCCGCCGGCCTGCTGGCCTCGCTGCCGCGACGGCTGACCCTGACGCTGCCCGAGCTCCGGCTGGCGGCGGAGCTGACCGACGGCGCACCGCTGCCGTTCGAGGTCGGGGCGCCGCGGGCCGGCGTCCTCGACAGCCGGCTCGGCCGCAGCACGGGTGAGGACGAGGCGGCGTACGCCGCCGCCCTCGCGGCGCTGCCGGAGCCCGACGCGGCTCTCTCGCGACGCGGTCTCCTGCGCGGCGATGCGCTCGACGAGGGCCTGCGCGGCGCGATCGGCCTGCTCGCGACGCCCACGGTCGCGGTCGACCTCGACGTGTCCGCCGGCCGGGGCCGCGCCAAGGCGTGGCACCGGCAGGCGGGCGGCGCGGTGGCGACACTGGCGACCGCGGACGGGATCGTGTTCGAGCTCGCCTGGTTCCCCGTCGAGAGGTGGGGCGAGGAGCTGGCGCGGGCGGCGGTGCTGCCCGAGGAGGTGGTCGTGGCGCGGTCGGTCGTCCCCGACGGGCTCGACCTCCCCTATGAGCTGCTCGACGCCGCCGCCGAGGCCGCGCGCAGCGGGCGCGGCGACCTGTTGTCGGTGCTGGCGGTCGAGCACGCCGCCGGCTGCCGGGGCGCCGACGGGGCGCCGATCCCGGAGCTCGAGCTGCTCGGCGTGCTGCAGGGACTGACCTCCGAGTGTCGCGGACGCCTGCGCGCCCTGGTCGCGGACGTCTCCGGCGAGTCCACCGACGTCGCCGGCGTCGTCTCGTGGCTGCTGCTGGCCGACGGGTGGCGGTCGCTGCGGCCTCGCCACGTGGGTAGCGTCGGTCACGTGACGGTCACGCGGGTGGCGTCGCCCGACCTCGCGCTCGCGCTGGCGCCGGTCCTCGCCGAGGTGGCGCGGTGAACGGGCAGACCGCCGGCGCCGATGCTCGCGGTGGCCAGGATCCCGATCGCTACGAGCGGCTGATGCGGCTCGCGGACCTCTTCGACGCCGCCGGCACCGAGATGCGGAGCCGGGCCGGCCTGGGCGAGCGGGTGCTGCGCGACCCGGCGGTCGCGGAGTCCGCCGAGCTGGCCGCGACCACCTGGGCCCGGCTCGACGACGAGACCCGCGCCGCCACGACCGGCCGGCACGGGCTGCTGGCACGCTCGGTCGAGCTGGACGCCGACGCGCTCGTCGTACGCGCCACCGTGCTCACCTACCGCTGGATCGACGACCTGCAGGCGACCGTGCTGCGCACGCTCGGGAGCGTGGCGGCCCGCGCGGTCGGCTACCTCGCGCCGGAGGTCACGCTCGGCGGCGGGGTCGTGGCGGCGGGCCTGATCGAGACCGACGCGCTCGATCGCGACGGTGTCGCCGCGTTCCTCGACGAGCTCGCGGCCGAGCACCCCGAGCTGCTCGACCACGCCATCACGGTCGGCGGCCTCGTCGACGGGCTGCGGATGCGCTCGCTGCTCGCGACGCCGGTGCTCGCCGGCGACCGCGCCCCCTCCGCCGCGCGGGCCGGGATGGGCGCGCTCGGCGAGGGCTCCTTCGTCGTCGATCTCGGCGCGGCGCTGCGTGACGTGGCCGGCGACCTGGTCGAGCGGTCCGACGACGACGGGCCCGACGAGCCCACCTCCGGCGGCCGGCCGGCGGGCCTCGAGGACCTGATGGTCCGGCTGTTCTCCGTGACCCGCTCGGTGGCGGTCCACCGGGTGGCACCGGGTGCATACGTCGCGTTCCTGCCCGGGCCGCACGGCCGCTCGGGCCAGCCGCTGCGCCTCGTCGGCGGCGACCACCTGCCGTACGCCGACCGCGTCACCCGCGCCCTCGAGAGCGCGATCCGGCGCTACGACGACACCCGCGCGCGGGTGATGCTCGTCGGCCACGGGCAGGGCGGCCCGACCGCGCTCGACATCGCCGCGATGGCGGAGTCGCCGCTCTTCGACGTCGACCGGGTCGTCACCGCCGGCGCGCCGTCGGCGCTGGTGCCGCGGGTGCCGCGCGCGACCCGGATGCTCAGCCTCGAGGACCGCGCCGATCCGGTGGCGCTGCTCGGCTCGCTGGTCAACGCGGCCTCCGACAACCGGCTGACCGTGGTCTTCGACGGCACCGGCGCCGAGACGGCGGCCGAGCGCTACGTCGCGGGTGCCCGCCTGGCCGACGCCTCCGACCATCCCGACCTGGTGCGCGAGATCGACGACCTGCGCGGCCTCGGCTACCTCTCGTAGGCGCAATTCGGGATAGTCCCTGACGGTCACAGGATGTCGTGCACGAACTCCCCGAGCTGGGTGAGGTTGCGACACTCGACCATCGGCACGACCTCGGCGTACCGGGACGCGGCGGAGTCGCCGGTGTCCCAGTGCCGGCGGTGCTCGGGGTTGAGCCACCAGGCATGGCGGGCCGAGCCGGCCAGCCGCTTCAACACGTCGAGGTGCAGGTCGCTGTAGTTGGAGCGCGCGTCGCCGAGGATCAGCAGCGACGACTTGGGCCCGAGCGCGTCGGCGTACGACTCCTCGAACTTCACCAGTGCGCGGCCGTAGTTGGTGCGGCCCCACAGCGCGGCGTGCGATGTGCTCGCCGCGAGGTCGGCCAGCACGTCGCCCGGGTCGGCGCCGGGCCGGAGGTGCGAGGTGACCTCATGCACGTGGTCGATGAACGTGAACGCCCGCACTGATCCGAACTGGTCGCGCAGCGCGTAGACGAGCAGGAGCGTGAACTGCGCGAAGTTCGCGACCGACCCGCTGACGTCGCAGAGCACGACGAGCTCGGTGCGGTGCGGGCGCTTCGGCCGGTGGTGGGTGACCAGGGGGACGCCGCCGGTGGAGATCGAGGCACGGACGGTACGCCGGAAGTCGAGCGGGCCCCGCCGCTTGGCGTGGTGCTCCTGGGTGAGCCGGGTGGCGAGGCGACGGGCGAGCGGGTAGACCTCGCGGTGCATCTGCTCGAGGTCGGCCTTGCGCGCCGCGGTGAAGTCGAGGCGGTCGATCGACGGCCGGAGGGCGACGTCGGCCACGTGCTCGGGCCCCTTCTCCTCGGCGATCCGGCGGCGCGCGTCGGCCTCGACCATCGCCGTGAAGCCACCGACGCGGCGTCCGGCCTCGCGGCGCGCGTCGTCCTCGACCCGGCCCTCGACGAGCAGCGCCCGCACGATCCGGTCGACGAGCTCGCCCGGTGCGACCCGCTGCAGCGCGGTGTACGCCGACCACGACGAGAGCCCCGGGCCGCGGCCGGGCATCGCCCCGAAGCGCCCGACCATCTCCGCCGCCAGGTCGAGCATCGCCTGCTGGTCGCCCTCGGCCAGCACGTCGGCGAGCTCGTCGCGGAAGTCGGCGAGAGCCCGGGCGTTGTCCGGCTCGGGCCGGCGGTCCGCCCCGCCGACGCCGTCGCCCACCATGCGCGGGAAGTAGACGTCGAAGAGCGCGTCGAAGGTGGGGCGGTGGCTCTGCTTCTTGACCAGCGTCGCGGCGTACGCGGCACGCACGGTCTCGCGCCGGTCCCACGCGAGCACGCCGAGCGCGGCGACCGCGTCGATGTCCTCGGCGAGCGACACCGACATCCCGGCGGCGCGGAGCGCCTCCAGGAAGGAGATGTGACGATCGACGAGGCCCGAGCTCATCCTGCGAACTTCAGCCCCTTGAGCGCCTTCTCGTGGTCGGAGGCGTGCTTGAGGACGACGCCGAGCGTGTCGTTGACCGCCTTCGGGTCGAGGTCGCGGATCTCCAGCGCCACCAGCGTCCTGGCCCAGTCGACGGACTCGGCGATCGACGGCGACTTCTTCAGGTCGAGCTCGCGCAGCCGGTGCACGACCTCGACGAGCATGGTGCCCACGCGCTCGTCGAGGTCGGGCACCTGGGAGGTGACGATCTCGCGCTCGCGCTGGGCGTCGGGATAGTCGAGGTGCAGATAGAGACAGCGTCGCTTCACCGCCTCCGACAGCTCGCGGGTCGCGTTGGAGGTCAGCACCACGAAGGGCCGGCGTACGGCGGCCACCGTGCCGAGCTCGGGGATCGTCACCTGGAAGTCGGACAGCACCTCGAGCAGCAGGCCCTCGACCTCGACGTCGGTCTTGTCGACCTCGTCGACCAGCAGCACGGTCGGCTCGTCGCGGCGGATCGCCGTCAGCAGCGGGCGGGTCAGGAGGAACTCGTCGGTGAAGATGTCCTCGTGGGTCTCCTCCCACGACTGGTCACCGCTGGCTTGGATGCGCAGCAGCTGCTTCTTGTAGTTCCACTCGTAGAGCGCCCGCGCCTCGTCGAGCCCCTCGTAGCACTGCAGCCGCACCAGCTCGGCCCCCGTGACCCGCGCGACCGCCTTCGCCAGCTCGGTCTTCCCGACGCCGGCCGGCCCCTCGACGAGGAGGGGCTTCTCGAGCGCACCGGCGAGGTACGCCGTGGTGGCCGTCGCCGCGTCGGCGAGGTAGCCGGACGCGGCGAGGCGCGAGGCGGCGTCGTCGGGTGAGGAGAACCAGGAGCTCGGCTGCGGCATGCGCCCATCCTTGCCTAACCCGGAGGGAAGCCGGTCGTTGACCAGCTGGGAGGACCGCGCCCGTTCTGGGGGGACGGGCGCGGTTGCGCCGCACGAGGAGGTCCGATGCCCCACCGGCTCCCGACGCCGCCGCGATGGCTGCGACTGACACTCGTCGCGGTCCGCGCCGGCACGCTGTCGGTGGCCGCGCTGGTCGGCCTGTCGGCCCTGACCGGCGCCGGTCTCGACCCGGGCGGCGGATCGACGTCCTCCTTCGGTCACCGGCCCGCCGCGGTGCAGGAGATGATCGAGCAGCACCGCTGCTCGACGACCGGCTTCGAGCGCGACGAGCCGACCTCCGCGATCGTGCGCTCGCTCGACGGGCGGCTGCGCCTGGTGGCCTTCGAGCGCGCGTGGCAGCTCTTCACCAGCCACGGCGCCGCGTCGCTGGTCGCCGTGTGCCTCGACCCGCCCGACGCCTGATCAGGGCCGGCCGTGCGCGCTCACCCGTCGACCTCCTGCGCGCCGACGGCGTGGCGGCGGGCGAGCTCCTGGTAGTACGGCGGGTTCTGCTCGATCCAGAACTCCGACGACGTCCCCTCGATCGGCTTGGTGGGCTTCGCCGGGGTGCCCGTCGCGACCATCCCGCCGGGGAGCTCGGTGCCGGGCGTGACGACCGAGCCGGCGGCGACCAGGGTGCGCGGGCCGACGACGGCGTGGTCGAGCAGCGTCGCGCCGTTGCCGACCAGCGCCTGCTCGCCGACCTCGCGGCAGTGGACGACGCAGCCGTGCCCGACGGTGGCGTCGCGGCCGACGACGAGCGTCTCGCCGGGCGCCGCGTGCAGCACCGAGTTGTCCTGCACGTTGGCGCCCTCGCGCACGATGATCGTGCAGATGTCGGCACGCAGCACCGCGCCGTACCAGACGCTGGCGCCGGCCTCGACGGTCACGTCGCCGATCAGGGTCGCGGTCGGCGCGACGAAGGCCTCGGGGTGGACGGTGGGGCGCTTGCCCTCGAACTCGAACAGCGGCATGCACCCATTCCACACCGTCTCGTGCCCGAACCCGTGGGCGGTCCGGGAACGACGAACGCCCCGGATCGAGCGATCCGGGGCGTTCGGCTGGCTGGCGGTGGCGGAGGGATTTGAACCCTCGGTGGGCTTGCACCCACAAACGCTTTCGAGGCGTTCTCCTTAGGCCGCTCGGACACGCCACCGCCGGAGAGGCTACCGGAGGCGGTCTGGCCCGGCGAAATCAGCGAGTCCATGCCCGGCCCGCAGCTGTAACGGGGTGTCGGGGGATCTTCTACCCCGTTATGACGGGTGAGAAGAGCCCGGGACACCCCGTTACAGCGGCGGCGGCGCCCAGCCCGGGTCGCGCCCCGTCGCGCCGGCGAGCCGGTCGAGGGCCGGGGCGTCGGCGGCGACCGGGACGGGCGGACCGAAGGGCCCGTCGCCGGCGTCCTCGGGCACCTCGAACCCCTCCGCGAACGACAGGCAGGCCAGCACGGCGGCGTCTCCCGGGTCGTAGGCCTGGCCGGTGGCGCGGGCGAGGTCCCAGCCGTGCACGACGACCTCGTCGAGGGCGACCAGCGCGGCGATCTCGGCCGGCATCTCGATCGGCCCGGCCATCGTCGTGCCGGCGTACGCCGCGGGGTCGGTCCACGCGGCGGCGAGCCGGTCGAGGGCGAACGGGATCTCGGCCCGCCAGCCGACACCGAGGCGCGAGCCGTCGAACGTCGCGTCGCCGCCGCCCGGCGGCGACTCCTTCGCCGCGGCCAGCGTGAAGGCGAGGGCGAGCCCGTCGAGGTGCTGGAGCAGGTCGGCGACGGTCAGGCCGACGCACGGCGTCGGCGCCTCGAGCCGGTCGTCGTCGATGCCGCCGACGACCTGGGTCACCGCGTGGACGGCAGGGGTGAAGTCGATCGGGTCCATGCAGGTCCGACCTCGCCGGCACCGCGGTTTCATCGCCGCGTTGTCATGTCAACATGCGCCGGCCGGGGGGCGCCGTTGACACGACAACGCGGGATGGACAGGCTGACGGACATGTCGCCGGGGAAGCCGCTGACCGAGGACGAGGCGGCGCTCTGGGACGCCTGGCAGGCCGCCAGCGACGCGTTGGCGCAGGTCAACACCGACGTGACGCGCGAGACGGGCGTGTCGGAGCCAGACCTCCTGGTGTTGATGCGTCTACACGACCTGGGCGGCGGCCGGCTCCGGCAGAGCCGCCTCGCGACGGCGACGGGCTGGCACCGCAGCCGGCTCTCCCACCACCTGCGCCGGATGCAGGAGCGTGGTCTCGTCGACCGCGCCGAGGCGTCCGGCGGTGTCGACGTGTCGCTGACGACGATGGGACGCGCCGCGCTGCTGCGGGCGCGGCCGGTGCACGCCGCCGCCGTACGCCGTCACCTCGTCGCACCCCTGTCGGCCCGCGACCGGCAGCGGCTGCGCGCCATCCTGGAGCGCCTCACACCGCCGGGATCGTGAGCACCGACGGGTACTGCTCCGAGTTGTGGATCGTCAGCCCCGCCAGGTGTCGCGGCAGGTCGGGCACGCTCGGCAGGAGGTGCGGCACGTCGAAGGCCTGCACGGCGATCCGGAGCCGGTGCCCCGGCTCCAGCCGCGCCGCCGTCGGGAAGACCTCGACGTCGACGGGCGCGACCTCGCCGGCCGCCAGCGGCTCCTTCGCCGCGCGCGTGAACGGGTGGTAGGGCTGGATCACCTGGCCGTCGAGGTAGCGGGTCCGCCGCTCGTCGAGCGCCCGGTGCGACACGACCTGCCAGCCGCCGGTCAGCCGGGTGACGCTGCCGTCGGGCGCCACGTCGGAGACCGAGACCGAGAGCATCCCGTCTCCGCTGACGCTGGAGGTGTAGAGGCGTGCGTTGATCGGGCCGCGCAGGCGCAGCGCCCGCGTCAGCGGGTCGGTCTGGAACACCACGCCGGTCGTGTCGTTGGGCGCGTTGTCGTTCCAGCACGGCAGGTCGGCGAGCGCGGCCTCCGGCAGCCCCGCCGTCCACTGGTTGGTCGATCGCGTGCAGAGACCCGACACGGGCACGGGCGGCACGTAGGCACGCCCGGCCACCGCGGTGCCCTGGGTGAGCCCGCCGACGCCACCGCCGGCCGCGGCCGATCCGGTGAGCCGGAAGCTCTCGGCGTGCTGCCCGCCCATCCACCGCCGCGCCTCGGTCCAGCGGCCGCTGCCCTGCTCGTAGTAGGTGAGCGGCGCGATGTCGCGGTCGAGCGTGGGGTCCTCGATGCCCCGCACGTAGCGGTCGAACCACCGCAGCTGCAGCTCCTCCAGCGTGCCGTAGCCGGCCCGGTCGATGTCGGCCGCGGACGATCCTTCGAGGTGGTCCCACGGACCGATGATCAGCTTCGTCGGCACGCCCCGACGCCGGAGGTTCTCGAAGAGCAGCGGCGTCCCTCGCTGGAAGATGTCGAACTCGCCGCCGACGAGGAACGTCGGCACCTGCACCCGGTTGATCACCCGCGCGGGCGACCGGTCGCGGTAGAACCTCCCGTCGTACGCCGCGTCGCCGCCCAGGAGCGCCTCGAGCATGAGCGGGAGCGTGAAGGTGCCGGCGGCGGTCAGGTGGTCGACCAGCGCGCCCAGACCGGACTGCGGATCGGTGGCCGTCACGGCGGGCGGGACGATGCTCGTGGCGGTGACCAGGCCGAGCCAGAGGGGGATGAAGCCGACGTCGATCGCGCCGCCCGACGCCACCACGTCGCGGTAGACGTCGTAGGCCGGCACCTGCGGGAAGATCGCCCTCAGGCCCTCCGGTCGCGCGCCGGCCGCGAAGATCTGGCTGATGCCGAGGTACGACGGGCCGCTCATGCCGATGCGGCCGTTGCTCCACGGGCGCCGGCGCGAGTGGGCCCACTCGACGATCTCGCCCGCGTCCTTGTCCTCGCGCCGGCTGAACGCGGCCCACTGCCCCTCGGAGCTGCCGGTGCCGCGCGCGTCGACGGTGAGGTGGGCGTAGCCGCGCTGCACGAGGTAGTCGCCGCTGCCTCCGGTGAGCCCGCCCGCGAAGCCGTTGGCCATCTTGTTGTACGCCGTGATCGTGACGATCACCGGGAAGCGCCGGGCGACGGGCTGCCCGTCGGCGTCGGCCGGCATCGTGAGGTCGCCGCGCAGCACCGTGCCGTCGGACATGGGGATCGCGAGGTCCTGCTGCGTGACCGTGCCCGGGAAGGTCGCAGGCCGCGGCGTCCACTGACTCTTCGCCGTCCGCTCGACCGGGGCCGCTCCCTGCGCCGGTCCGGTCGAGGTGAGTGACGGCAGCGGGCTCAGCAGCGCTCCGGCGACGAGCGCGGCGGCGAGGCGGGCATGGATCGGGCGGCGGCTCATGCCGGTCCCAACGAGAAGTTGTAACGGTGGGTTACGGGGACTACCACCCCGTCACAACGGTCGAGGAGATCCCACGATCCACCGTGACAGCGGTTCAGCCGACCAGCAGGACGTGCAGGGTGCGCGGGCCGTGGACGCCCTCGACGCGTTCGAGCTCGATGTCGCTGGTGGCGGAGGGGCCGCTGATCCAGGTGTGCGGGCGGCGCGGGTCGAGCAGCGGCAGCGCGTCGGGGACGTCGGGCACCACCTGGTCGGTCCGCACGAGGCAGACGTGCAGGTCGGGCACGAGCGAGATCGCGCGACGGCCCTGGCCCGCTCCGTGGTCCATCACGATCGTGCCGGTCTCGGCGATGCCGACCCGGGCCTCGGTGACGACCGCGTCGAACTCGTCGAGCTCGGCGGCCGCGAAGTCCGCGTCCTCGACGCCACCGGCCACGACGACCGACAGCCCGGCGGGTACGACGACACGCGCACCGTCCGGGAGGGCGGCGGCCACCCGGGCGGCGAGCTCGTCGGGCGAGCAGCGCTCGACGACGGCCCGGTAGTCGGCGACCCGGGCGGCGAAGTGGCCGACCACGTCGGGGAT
Organism: Nocardioides sp. YIM 152315; assembly: GCF_029210375.1. GTDB lineage: Bacteria > Actinomycetota > Actinomycetes > Propionibacteriales > Nocardioidaceae > Nocardioides. Next base: position 36,784 of record NZ_JARGER010000040.1, read on the forward strand.
CGGCGCGATCCGGGGTGACTCCGGTACGTCGTACCCGGGCTCGACGCCGTCGAGGGCGGCGCGCACGCGGCCGAGGATGTCGTCGCGCGCGCTCATCGGACGGCTCCCGACGCCGGCCGGTCGGCGGTGGGAACGGCTCGTTCTGGAGCCCGCAAACCGAGCCGGGCCCACCGCTGCCCGGAGTCGCCACGCGGCGGCGGTGGGAACGGCTCGTTCTGCAGCCGGAGGACCGAGCCGGAGCCACCGCCGCCCGGAGCGAGGCGCGCGCTCATGACCGGCCTCCGTCCGTGCGCTTCCACCACTGACGAAAGGACTCGGGCGGCGCGGCGGGCAGGTCTCGCGCCGACGTCCACTTCGACGCGCCGAACCGGCGACCCACCTTCAGGCCCAGTCCGGTGAGGCGCTCGCCGAGACCGAGCCTGCGCGAGTCCGAGAGCGCGACGGCAGCGCCGCGGAAGGCCAGCGCCTCGGCCTTGGGCACGCCGCCCCGGTGGGCGTCGACGACCTTCGCGCGCTGGTCGACCAGCACCGACGGGATGTCGATGCGCACCGGGCAGGCCTCGAAGCAGGCGCCGCACAGCGAGGAGGCGTAGGGCAGCGAGTCGACCTGATCGTCGTGGCCCACGCCCCGGAGCAGCGGGTTGAGGATCGCGCCGATCGGCCCCGGGTAGACCGAGCCGTAGGCGTGGCCGCCGGTGCGCTCGTAGACGGGGCACACGTTGAGGCAGGCCGAGCAGCGGATGCAGCGCAGGGCCTGGCGCCCGACGTCGTCGGCGAGCGCACGGGTGCGGCCGTTGTCGAGCAGTACGACGTGCACCTCCTGCGGCCCGTCGCCCGGGGTGATGCCCGACCACGTGGACGTGTAGGGGTTCATCCGCTCGCCGGTCGAGGAGCGAGGGAGCAGGCGTAGCAAGGGATCCAGCCCCGACCAGGTCGGCACGACCTTCTCGATGCCGACCACGGAGACGAGCACCTCGGGCAGGGTCAGGCACATCCGTCCGTTGCCCTCCGACTCGACCACGACGAGCGTGCCGGTGTCGGCGACCGCGAAGTTGGCACCGGAGACTCCGACCTTCGCGCGCAGGAACTTCTCGCGCAGGTGTGCCCGCGCCGCGGCCGCAAGCACCGCGGGCTCGTCGCTCAGGTCGTCGGGCGCGGGGCGGCCGACGGCCGCCATCCTCGCGAGGAAGATCTCGCGGATCTCCGCGCGGTTGCGGTGGATCGCGGGCACCAGGATGTGCGAGGGCAGGTCGTCCCCGAGCTGCACGATGAGCTCCGCGAGGTCGGTCTCCCAGGCCGCGATGCCCTCGGCCTCGAGGGCGCGGTTGAGGTCGATCTCCTGGGTGACCATCGACTTGACCTTGACCACCTCGTCGACGCGGTGGCGCTTCGCGATGGCGACGACGATCGCGTTGGCCTCGGCCGCGTCGCGGGCCCAGTGCACGGTGGCGCCGTTGGCGGTCAGCGCCTCCTCGAGCCGTTCGAGGTGGGTGGCGAGGTCGACCAGCGCCGACTCCTTCACACCGGCGCCGGCGAGCCGCAGCGCCTCCCAGTCGCTGTTCCCCTCCAATGACAGAGTCACCTCGTCGACGAGCCGCTGCCGCTTGGCGCGGATCGTGCCGGTGGCGTGGGCGAGGTTGTGCCGCAGCTGCGCGTTGCCCAGCGCCTCGTGCGCGGCGGCCGGGAAGGCCGGCATCCCGACGAAGGTGCCGGTCATCGCTCACCATCCTCCGTCGCCGCAAGGATCTCGGCCAGGTGCACGGCACGTACGCCGGACTGCTGGCGGGTCAGCAGCCCCCCGATGTGGGTCAGGCAGGAGTTGTCGCCGGCCGCCAGCACCTCGGCGCCGGTGCCGCGCACGTGCCGCACCTTGTCGGCGCCCATCGCGACAGACGTGTCTGCGTTCTTGACCGCGAACGTGCCGCCGAAGCCGCAGCACTGCTCGGCGTCCGGGAGCTCGCACAGCGTCAGCCCCCGGACGTGCCGCAGCAGCCGCAGCGGCCGGTCGCCGACCCCGAGCATCCGCAGGCTGTGGCAGGTCGGGTGGTAGGTGACGGTGTGGGGGTAGTAGGCGCCCACGTCGGTCACGCCGAGCACGTCGACGAGGAACTCGGAGAGCTCGTGCACCTTCGGGGCCGTCTCCTCGACGGTGGCCGCGAGCGACGCGTCGCCCGCGCGGCGCGCCACGATCGAGTGCTGGTGCCGCGCGCATCCCGCGCACGATCCCGACGGCGTGACGACCGCGTCGTACCCCGCGAACGTGTCGACGAAGTTGCGCACGACCGGCACCGCCTCGTCGAGGTAGCCCGTGTTGACCATCGGTTGCGCGCAGCAGGTCTGCGACTCCGGGAACTCCACGTCCACACCCAGGCGGCGCAGCAGCGTGACCACCGCCTGCCCGGTGCCCGGGTAGAGCGCATCGTTGATGCACGTGACCATCAGGGCGACCCGCATGTCCCCCATCCTCACCCCAGGCGGGATGCGGCCGCATCCCAGTCGAGTCCGGGGCGGGGGTCGTAGCGGCGTACGCCCTGCGTTCGACGGACCAGCGCGCGCATCGCGGCCAGGTCGGGCAGGTCCGCACCCCCCTCGATCCGCCGCAGCGCCCGGGCCTGGACGAGGCCGTTGCCGAGCGCGGCGGCCTCGGCCGGGCCGGCCAGCACCGGTAGGCCGAGGGCGTCCGCGGTGAGCTGGCAGAGCAGCTCGTTCTGCGAGCCACCGCCGACGACGTGCACGACGTCGACCTCCCGGCCGGCGAGCGACGCCGCCAGCCGGACGTTGCGGCGGTAGGCCAGCGCGAGGCTGTCGAGGATCGTGCGCGTGATGGCGACCGGCGCGCGCGGGATCGGCTCGCCGGCCTCGTGGGCCAGCTCCTGGATGCGCGCGGGCATGCTGTTGGTCGACACGGTGCCGGGCGCGAGCAGCCGCGGATCGTCGATGTCGACCACGGTGCGCAGCGCCGGCGCCTCCGCGGCGCCGGCGAGCAGCGACGGCAGCGTGACGTCGCGCAGCCGCCGGTCGGCCCAGGTGCGCAGCGACTCCGAGAGCACCCACAGGCCCATCACGTTCCTGAGGAAGCGGATCGTGCCGTCGACGCCGGTCTCGTTGGTGAAGTCGGCGACGCGCGCGTCGGCCGACAGCACCGCGGCGTCGAGCTCGAGGCCCACCAGCGACCATGTCCCGGAGGAGATGTAGGCGAACGACTCCGACTCCGCGGGCACGCCCGCGACCGCCGAGGCGGTGTCGTGGGAGCCGACGGAGATGACGGGTACGCCGGGCACGCCGACGTACTCCGCCACCTCGTCCACCACCGGGCCCACCACGTCACCCGGTGCGCGCAGCGGAGGCAGGATCGACCAGGGCAGGCCGATGCGCCTGGCCAGCTCGAACGACCACTCCCCCGTCCGCACGTCGTAGAGACCGGTCGTGGAGGCGTTGGTGCGCTCGGCACCGACCTCGCCGGTCAGCCAGTAGGTCAGCAGGTCGGGCAGCAGCAGCATCCGCTCGGCTGCCTCCAGCGCGGGCGTGCCGAGCTCCGACACCAGCTGGTAGACGGTGTTGAACGGCAGCTGCTGCAGCCCGGTCACGTCGTACAGCTCGGCGTCGGAGACGAGCTGCCGGACCCGCGTCGGGACGCCGTCCGTGCGACGGTCCCGGTGGCTGCGTGGGTTCGCGAGCAGCTGTCCGGCGCCGTCGAGCAGGCCGTAGTCGACCGCCCACGAGTCGATGCCGATCCCGTGGAGGCGGCCGGTGCGGGCGACCTCGCGGATGCCGTGCAGCACCTCGCGGTGGATGCCGAGCGCGTCCCAGAAGAGGGACCCGTGCACCGGCACGGCTCCGTTGGGGAACCGGTGCAGCTCCTCGAGGTGCAGCGTCCGCGCGCCGACCCGGCACGCCATCACTCGCCCGCTGGTGGCGCCCAGGTCGACGGCGGCGACGCGGACGGGCTCAGTCATGTCGCCGGATCACCGGAGGAACGCCGCGGCCACACCCGCGTCGACCGGGATGTGCAGGCCGGTGGTGTGGCTCAGCTCGTCCGAGCAGAGCACGAAGACCGCGTTGGCGATGTTCTCGGGCAGCACCTCGCGCTTGAGGATGGTGCGCTGCGCGTAGAACTTGCCGAGGTCCTTCTCCTTCACGCCGTAGACCGCGGCCCGGTTGGCGCCCCAGCCGCTGGCGAAGATCCCGGAGCCCTGGACGACGCCGTCGGGGTTGACGCCGTTGACCTTGATGCCGTGCTCGCCGAGCTCGGCGGCCAGCAGCCGCACCTGGTGGGCCTGGTCGGCCTTCGCGGCGCCGTACGCGACGTTGTTGGGGCCGGCGAAGATCGAGTTCTTCGAGGAGATGTAGACCAGGTCGCCGCCCATGCCCTGCTCGATCATCGCCTTCGCGGTCGCCTTCGCGACCAGGAACGACCCCTTGGCCATCACGTCGTGCTGGAGGTCCCAGTCGCGCTCGGTGGTGTCGAGCAGCGAGCGGGAGAGCGAGAGACCGGCGTTGTTGACGACGAGGTCCACGCCACCGAAGGCGAGCACGGCCGTGTCGACCATCGCCCGCACGGCGGCCGCGTCCGACACGTCCACCTGCACGCCGACGGCCACGTCGGTCGATCCGATCGAGGCCGCGGCCTCCTGCGCCTTCTCCAGCGACAGGTCGGCGATGACGACGCAGGCGCCCTCGGCTGCGAGCTTCCTCGCGGTGGCCAGTCCGATGCCGGACGCGGCACCGGTGACGAGTGCGACGCGGCTCGCGAGCGGCTTGGGCTTCGGCATCCGCTGGAGCTTGGCCTCCTCGAGCGCCCAGTACTCGATGCGGAACTTCTCCGACTCGTCGATCGGCGCGTACGCCGAGAGGCCCTCGGCACCCCGCATCACGTTGATCGCGTTGACGTAGAACTCGCCGGCGACGCGGGCGGTCTGCTTGTCCTTGCCGTAGCTGAACATGCCGACGCCGGGCACCAGGATGATCAGCGGGTCGGCGCCGCGCATGGCGGGGCTGCCGTTGACCTTGTTGCGGTCGTAGTAGCCGGCGTAGTCGGCGCGGTAGGCCTCGTGGAGCTCGGCGACCCGAGCCAGGACCTTCTCGATCGGAGCGTCGGCCGGGAGGTCCACGACCATCGGCTTGACCTTGGTGCGCAGGAAGTGGTCCGGGCACGACGTGCCGAGCTCGGCCAGGCGCGGGTGGTTGCGGGCGGCGAGGAAGTCGAGCACGACCTTGTCGTCGGTGAAGTGACCGACCATGGGCCGGTCCCTCGACGCGACACCGCGCAGCGTGGGCGCGAGCTCGGCGGCGCGGGCGCGGCGCCTGGCGGGGCTCAGCGGCTCCCACCTCTTCACGCGCGCGCCGAAGGGCTTCTTCTTCGAGTTCGCCTTGATGTACCTCTCGGCCGTCCGGATGATCCAGAGCGAGTTCTTCTCGCACTTGTCGCTGGTCTCGCCCCAGGCCGTGATGCCGTGGCCGCCGAGGATGCAGCCGATCGCCCGCGGGTTCTGCTCCTTGATCGCGGCGATGTCGAGGCCGAGCTGGAAGCCCGGGCGGCGCCACGGCACCCACACGACCCTGTCGCCGAAGATCTTCTGCGTCAGCTCCTCGCCGTCGGCGGCGGTCGCGATCGCGATGCCGCTGTCGGGGTGGAGGTGGTCGACGTGCGGAGCGTCGACCAGACCGTGCATCGCGGTGTCGATCGACGGGGCCGCGCCGCCCTTGCCGTGCAGGCAGTAGTCGAACGCCGCGACCATCTCGTCCTCGCGGGCGACGCCCGGGTAGACGTCGACGAGTGCGCGCATCCGGTCGAGACGGAGCACGGCGAGGCCGGACTCCGTCAGCGTGCCGAGGTCTCCGCCGGAGCCCTTGACCCAGAGCAGCTCGACCGGCTCGCCGGTGACCGGGTCGGTCTCGGCGCCCTTGGCGGAGGTGTTGCCGCCGGCGTAGTTGGTGTTCTTCGGATCCGCGCCCAGTCGATTGGACCGGGCGATCAGCTGCTCCGCCGGGTTCTGGGGAGACGTGCTCACTCTCAGCTCCATCCTGCCTGCGTCCCGCCCACGCGGTCCGCCTCGATCTGCTCCTGGTAGCCGCTCTCGAGGTAGGCCCGCATCGGGTTCGCGGGCAGACCCCGGCCCTCGCGCCATGCGGCGAGGTCGGCGCGGACGTCGGTGTAGAACGCGTCCATGAAGATCTCGTTGGCCAGCAGGACGTCGCCGTCCTCCTGCGCCCGCGTCAGCGCGTCACGATCGACGAGCAGCGCTCGCGCCGTCATCTCCTGCACGTTGAGCACCGAGCGGATCTGGCCGGGGATCTTCTTCTCGATGTTGTGGCACTGGTCGAGCATGTAGGCGACGTCGCTGTCCTGCCCGAACGCTCCACCGCGGATGCACTCGAAGAGGATCCGGAAGAGCTGGAACGGGTCGGCCGCGCCGACGATGAGATCGTCGTCGGCGTAGAAGCGGCTGTTGAAGTCGAACGAACCCAGCTTCCCGAGCCGGATCAGCTGGGCGACGATGAACTCGATGTTGGTGCCCGGGGCGTGGTGACCGGTGTCCAGGCAGACCACGGCGCGCTCGCCTAGTGCGGCGACCTGCGTGTACGCCGTACCCCAGTCGGGGACGTCGGTGTGGTAGAACGCCGGCTCGAAGAACTTGTATTCGAGCACGAGCCGCTGGTCACCGGACAGTCGGTCGTAGATGGTGCGCAGGCTCTCGGCGAGGCGGTCCTGGCGGCCGCGCAGGTCGGCCTGGCCGGGGTAGTTGGAGCCCTCGGCGAGCCAGATCTTCAGGTCGCGCGAGCCGGTCGCGTCCATCACGTCGATGCACTCGAAGTGGTGGTCGATCGCCTTCTGGCGGATCTTCTCGTCCGTGTGCGTCAGGGCGCCGAGCCTGTAGTCGTCGTCCTGGAAGGTGTTGGAGTTGATGGTGCCGAGGCGGATGCCGAGGTCCTCGGCGTACCGCCGCAGCGCGGCGTAGTCGTCGTGCAGGTCCCACGGGATGTGCAGCGCCACCGACGGCGCGAGCCCGGTGAAGCGGTGGACGGTCGCGGCGTCCGCGACCTTCTCCTCGACGGTGCGCGGGGTGCCGGGGGTGCCGAAGACCTTGAACCGGGTGCCGGAGTTGCCGTAGGCCCACGAGGGGACCTCGATCGCCTGGCCCTCCAGCAGCGGGGCGATCTCGCTGAACGTCGTCATGTCACATCACTTCTGTACGTCTGGGTGGGTGAGCTGGTCCTCGAGGTGGAAGACCTCCTCCAGCAGCAGGAAGCCTTCGTCCGGGGCGCGGCCGTCGAGCTCCACGAAGAGCTCGGACATCTCGGCCTGCCACCGGGCGTTGACCTCGTGGCGGGCCATCGCGGCCTGCGCGTCCGCGATCGACGACGGCGTCTCGACGTAGCCGATCAGCAGGCCGTCGTCGCGGAGGAACAGCGAGTAGTTGTGCCAGCCCGTCCGGTGGAGTGCCTCGAGCATCTCGGGCCACACGGCGGCGTGCCGTCGCCTGTACTCCTCGATCCGGTCCGGCTTGACCTGGAGCTGGAAGCAGACGCGCGGCATCAAGGCCCCCTGGGTGTTCGGTGCGGTGGGAGCCCGGGCCACGGGCCCCCACCGCGGGACGACTCAGAAGTCGAAGTCGTCGATGTTGGACTTGTCGAAGACGAACGGGTCGCCCAGGAGCACGGTGCCGTCGGCGTCGACGGTGAACTCACCGAGCTTGCCGGCCTCGAAGGTGTCGCCCTCCTCGCCGGAGATGTCGCCGTCGACGAGCGCCTTGGCGGCGAACGCCGCGAGGTAGCCGAGGTCGCCCGGGTTCCACAGCGCGAACGCGGTGACGGTGCCGTCCTTGACGTACTCGCGCATCTGGTTCGGGGTGCCGAGGCCGGTCAGCGCGACCTTGCCCTTGTACTCCGACGTCGAGAGGTAGCGCGCCGCGGCGGCGATGCCGACGGTGGTCGGGGAGACGATGCCCTTGAGGTTCGGGTGCGACTGCAGCAGCGCCGCGGTCTTGTCGAACGACGTCTGGTCGTCGTCGTCGCCGTAGACGGTGTCGACGAGCTCGATGTCGGGGTGGTTGGCCGCGAGCTCCTCCTCCATCAGCTTGATCCAGGCGTTCTGGTTGGTCGCGTTGGCGGCGGCCGACAGGACCGCGATCTCGCCGGCGTCGCCGATCTGCTCCGCGATCAGGTCGACCTGGGCCTTCGCGATGCCCTCGGCCGACGCCTGGTTGACGAAGAGGTCGCGGCACTCCGGGTTGGTGTCGGAGTCGAACGTGACGACAGTCGTGCCCGCGTCGCGTGCCTCGTTCAGCGCGTCGCAGATCGCCTCCGGGTCGTTCGCGGACACGACGAGCGCGTTCACGCCCTGCTGGGCGGCGGTGTTGATGAACTGGACCTGCGCGTCGGGCGAGGCCGTGTCGGGGCCGACCTCGTCGAAGGTGCCACCGAACTCCTCGACGGCCTCCTTGCCGCCGGCGCTGCTGGTGTCGAAGTACGGGTTGCCGAGGTTCTTCGGCAGGAACGTCACGGTGGTGTTGCCGCCGCCGTCACCGCTGCCGCTCTCGTTGCCGCCGTCGTCGTCGCTGCCGCAGGCGGTCAGCGCCAGGCTGGCGACGAGCGTCGCCGCCGCCAGGGCGGAGAGTCGCCGGTTCCGGATCTTCATGGTCATGCTCACCTTTCGTTGGTGCTTGGTCCCGAGGACGTGGTGGCTCCCCGGCCGCGGCGGGACAGGAACGCCTGCGCCCAGCCGAGGAGAGTCGTGGAGATCACCGAGAGCACCAGGAGCGCTCCGATGACGATGTTGATCTTGTTGACGGTCTGCTGCTCCAGGCGCATGGCGCTGGAGATGACGCCGATCAGCACGACGCCGGCGACGACGCCGTGCAGCGCACCGCGGCCGCCGAAGATGGAGACGCCGCCGAGCAGCACCGCCGCGATCACCTGGAGCTCCAGCCCGTTGGCGTTGTCGCCGCGGGCGCTGCCGAAGCGCAGCGTGAAGTAGATGCCGGCGAACGCCGAGACCGCACCCGCCAGCACGAACAGCAGGAGCTTGGTGCGCTCGACGTCGACGCCGCTGAAGTGCGCGGCCTCGTCGTTGAGCCCGATCTCGTAGACACCTCGTCCGAAGCTCGAGAAGTGCAGCAGCCAGGCGAAGAGGACGAGCAGGACCACGAAGGGGATGAGGATCATCGGGTAGCTGGAGCCGTCGCCGAAGATCCGCTCCTTGGCGAGGTCGGTCCACCTGTCGGGGAAGTCGGTGATCGCCTTCGTGCCGAGCAGGCCCTGCGCGATGCCTCGGTAGAGCGCCAGCGTGCCGATGGTCACCGCGAGCGACGGCAGGCCGACGTACGCCACGAGGAATCCGTTGAACGCGCCGCAGACCGCGCCCACCACGATCGCCGCCAGCGCGGCGGCGAGGAGCGACCAGCCGGCGTCGGCGTGCAGGACGCCGACCAGCGCGCTCGAGAGTCCCATCACGCTCGCGACGGACAGGTCGATCTCGCCGGTGATGATCACGAGCGTCATCGGCAGCGCGATCAGCAGGATCGGGGCGATGTCGAGGAAGAGGTAGTAGAGCGTGAGCGGGCCGTCGAAGTTCGGCACGTTGGCGTAGGAGTAGGAGTAGACCGCCACCAGCAGGGCGATCACCGCGAACTCGCGGGTCAGCAGCACCCGACGCCACAGGGGCCTCGAGTACGCCGGGTAGGCGCGGGCCGCCCGATCGTCGGGCCGGTCCAGGGTCGCGGTGCTCATGCCCCACCCCTCATCTGCAGAGTCCTCGTCTCTTCGCGGGCGGCCACGAGCCGGCGCTGCTGGCGGGCGGAGAGCACCCGGTCGAGCACGATCGCGGCGATGATCAGGGCACCGACGACGGCACGCTGCCAGAAGTCGGAGATGCCGACGACAGGCAGCGCGCGGTTGATCGTGACCAGCAGGAAGGCGCCGATCGCGGCGCCCCACACGGTGCCGGACCCGCCGAAGATCGCCACGCCGCCGATCACCGCGGCGCCGACGGCCTGCAGCTCCATGCCGAGGCCGGCGCCCGAGCTGACCGTGCCGTAGCGCGCGGCGTACACGACGCCGGCCAGGCCGGCCAGCGCGCCGCAGAGCACGAAGGCGCCGACGATCCGCCTGGTCACCGGGAGGCCGTAGAGCACGGCCGCGTCGGGATCGGAGCCGATCGCGTAGAGCTCGCGGCCGCCGCGGGCGGTGTGGAGGTAGTAGCCGACCGCCACCAGCACGACCAGGCCGACGATCGTCAGCACCGGGATGGTCACGATCGCCTTCGTGCCGAGCGCCAGGAAGTCCTGGGGCATGTCACCGGCGTTGATGCGGTCGCTGCCGGCCCAGGTGAGGAAGATGCCCCGGTAGATGTAGAGCGTGCCGAGGGTGATGACCAGCGCCGGCACCTTGAACAGCGCGACGAGCACACCGTTGACGAGACCGAGCACCGCTCCGAAGAGCAGGCCGAGCACGACCACGGCGATGATCGGGAGGTGGGGGTGGTCGCTGAAGAGCCTGCCGGTGAAGTACGCCGTGAGGCCGAGCGTCGATCCGACCGACAGGTCGACGTTGCGGGTGATGATCACGACGGTCTGCCCGGCGGCGAGGATCAGCAGCAGCGCCGGGGTGAGCAGCAGGTCGCGCCAGCCGTCGCTGCTGAAGAGGAAGCTCGGGCTCTTGATCGTGGTCAGGACGATCACGAGGACGAGCACCGCGCCGACCGCGATCTCGCGCGAGCGGAGCAGCCCACCGAGGACGCGCCGGGTCGGCGACGCCGCACTGGGCTCCACCAGGAGCGCGTCGCTCATGCTGAGATCCCCTCGGCGGTGTGGTGGACGGTGGCCGTGGCGGCGTGCATGACCGCCTCGGGGGTGGCCTCGTCGCGCGGCAGCTCGGCGGTGATGCGGCCCTCGCAGACCACGAGCACGCGGTCGGCCATGCCGAGCACCTCCGGCAGCTCGGAGGAGATCATCAGGATCGCCATGCCCTGGCCGGCCAGGTCGGAGAGCAGCCGGTGCACCTCGGCCTTGGTGCCGACGTCGATGCCGCGGGTGGGCTCGTCGATGATCAACAGCCTCGGCTCGGTGGCCAGCCACTTGGCGAGCACGACCTTCTGCTGGTTGCCACCGCTCATGGTGGTGGCGTGCATGTCCAGCGCGCTGGTCTTCACCTCGAGCCTGCCGGCCCACGGGCCGGCGGCCCGGTTCTCGTCGCGGTTGGTGAGGAGGCCGGCGTGGGACAGTCCGCGCCGGATCACGGCCGCGACGTTGCGGGCGACCGAGGCGTCGGTGACCAGACCCTGCTTGCGGCGGTCCTCCGGGACGAACGCCATGCCGGCGCGGATGGCGGACCGCGGCGAGCGCGCCGGGACCGGCGTGCCCGCGAGGCGCACCGCGCCCGCGTCGTACCTGTCGACGCCGAAGACGGCCCGCGCGATCTCGCTGCGGCCGGCGCCGACGAGGCCGGCCAGGCCGACGATCTCGCCCGCGCGGACCGAGAAGGAGACGTCGTGGAAGGTGCCGAGGGAGGACAGGCCCTCCACCTCGAGGACGACGTCGCCGATCTCGGCGGGGGTCTTCGGGAAGAGCTCGGCGACCTCGCGGCCGACCATGCGGGAGACGATCTGGGGCACGGAGGTCTCCGCGATCGCGTCGGTGGAGACGTACTCGCCGTCGCGCATCACCGTGACGGTGTCGCAGAGCTCGAAGACCTCGTCGAAGCGGTGCGAGATGAAGACCAGCGCCCGGCCCTCGTCGCGCAGCCCGCGCGCGACCGCGAAGAGCCGCTCGACCTCGACGCCGGAGAGCGCGGCGGTCGGCTCGTCCATGATCAGCACGCTCGCGTCGAGCGAGATCGCCTTGGCGATCTCGATGATCTGCTGGTCGGCGATCGAGAGGCCCTGGGCCGGACGACGCGGGTCGATGTGGACGCCCAGGCCGGCGAAGAGTCGCTCCGCCTCGGCGTACATCGCCGCACGGTCGATCCGACGACCACGGCCGAGCGGCTGGCGGCCCAGGAAGATGTTCTCGGTGACCGAGAGGTCGGGGAAGAGCGTCGGCTCCTGGTAGATCACCGCGACGCCTGCCGCCTTCGACTCGGCGGTGGAGCCGAAGTCGACATCCTCGCCGTGCAGGCGCAGGACGCCGGAGTCGCGGCGGCGCACGCCGGCGACGATCTTGACCAGGGTCGACTTGCCGGCGCCGTTCTCGCCGACGAGCGCGTGGATCGAGCCCGGTCCGACGGACAGGCTGCCCGAGCGCAGCGCCGCGACCGACCCGAACGACTTGGCCACGTCACGCAGCTCGAGGGCGGCGCCGCCCTCGGGTGCGGTACCGGGCATGGTGGTGCTCCTTCTGGGCTCAGGGGCGGGTGGGCCTCGGTGTTGAAAGGTTTCAATCCGACGGCATGGACGTTAGGTGACTGCCATCACAGACGTCAAGGGAACGCCCGGATTTCCTCCCGTAACGATTCGGATGCGAATCGGCTGTCCGTCCGAGAGCCGGGGCCCTAGGGTGTGCCTTGATCGTTTCAGACCCGACCCGTCGCGACGGGAGGGAGGGGTGGATGTCGGTGCGTGAGCCAGGCGCCCGCAGCGCGTCGGTCAAGGACGTCGCGGCCGCCGCGGGCGTCTCGCTCGGCACGGTGTCGAACGTGCTCAACCGCCCCGACCGTGTCAGCCCCGGCACGCGCGAGCGCGTGCTGAAGGCGATGACCGACCTCGGCTTCGTGCGCAACGAGTCGGCCCGCCAGCTGCGGGCGGGCACCAGTCGCACCCTCGCCTACGTGATGCTGGACGCGAGCAACCCCTTCTTCACGGACGTGGCCGACGGCATCGACGCCGCCGCCGAGGCCGCCGACCTGTCGCTCGTGCTCTGCAACAGCCGCGACTCCGCCAGTCGCGAGCAGTCCCACCTCGCGCTGCTCGAGCAGCAGCGCGTGCAGGGCATCCTGGTCACCCCGGTCGACCCCGACTCCCCCTCGCTCGACGAGGTCGCCCGGCGCGGCACCCCGGTCGTGGTCGTCGACCGCACCCGTGCCGACCAGTCCTTCTGCTCGGTCGCGGTCGACGACGTGCTCGGCGGACGGCTGGCCGTCGAGCACCTCCTCGACCGCGGCCACACCCGGGTCGCGTACGTCGGGGGTCCCGCCCATCTCGGTCAGGTCCACGACCGGCTCGAGGGTGCCCGCTCCGCGTGGGCGGCGGCGGGTCACCCGGAGGACGCGCTCGCGGTGATCGAGACCTCCGCGCTGACGGTCGCCGAGGGGCGCGAGGCCGGCGCCCGCCTGGCCGGCATCCCCACCCGCCGGCGCCCCACCGCCGTGTTCTGCGCCAACGACCTGGTCGCCCTCGGCCTGCTCCAGCACGCGATCTCCTCCGGCGTGCGGGTGCCCGACGAGATCGCGATCGTGGGCTACGACGACATCGAGTTCGCGGCCGCGGCCGCCGTACCCCTCACCTCGGTGCGCCAGCCGCGCCAGCTGCTCGGCCGCACCGCGGCCGAGCTCGTGCTCGACGAGGCGACGAACGTCGGGCACACCCACCGGCAGGTGCTCTTCACCCCGGAGCTCGTCGCCCGCTCCTCGACCCTGGGGTGACATCGAGCGTTCCCGCTGGGCGGGAGCTGCGCGCCCCGGCCGCCCGGGGAAGGCGCGACCGCCGCTAGTGGTCGTGCCCGTTGATACGTCGGGGGTATCCGTGCTCAGCGTGCGTGCATCGCAAGGCGGCGGCGCGACGGCATACCGGGTTGTCTACCGAGCGTCGCCAACGCAGCGAGGTGCGTGCGCTGGGTGCGCAGATCCCTGGTGAATCAACGGGGATGACCACTAGCCTGCGGCGGTGACCACTCGCGACCTCGACGGACGTCGCGCACTGGTCACCGGCGGCGCCGGAGACATCGGGCGCTCGGTCGTCGAGCGCCTGGTCGCGAGAGGGGCCGAGGTCACGGTCCTCGACCGCGCCGCACCGGCCGACCTGCGGGTCGACCTCGCCGACGCTCGGGCCGTCGAGGCGATCGCCGACGTCGTGCGCACGGACGCCTTCGACATCCTCGTCCAGTGTGCGGCCGTCGTCCGGCTCGGGCGCCTGGTCGAGTCCGGACCCGACGACTGGGACCTCATGTACGCGGTGAACCAGCGCGCGCCGATGGTCCTGACCCAGGCCGCCCTGCCGGGGATGGTGGAGCGTGGCTGGGGACGCGTCGTGCTGATCGGGTCCGACAGCGCCCGGGCGGGCGCCGGTGGCGAGTCGGCGTACGCCGCGACGAAGGCCGCGCTGCTGGGCTTCGCCAGGTCGGCGGCCCGCGAGGTCGCTCGCGCCGGCGTCACCGTCAACGTGGTGTGTCCGGGCCCGATCGACACCGCGATGACCCGCGCGGCGATGGCCGACCGGCCGCAGACCCTCGAACGCCTCGTGCGCGCCATCCCGGTGGGCCGACTCGGGGCCGCCGACGAGGTCGCCGCCGCCGTCGACTGGCTGGTCGCTCCGAGTGCCGGCTTCGTGACCGGCCAGGCCGTCAGCGTGAGCGGCGGGATGACGATGCAGTAAGCGAGCAGTGAACGAGCAGTGAGCGAGTCCCAGGAGGAGCACCGATGCCTGATGCCGTGATCGACGCCCACGTCCACTGGTGGCGGCTCAGCGAGCACGACTGGTATCCCGCGCTGCCCGCGTGGGCCGACGCACTCCCACCCGGTGTCGGCGACGGCTTCAACAGGGACTTCGATCCGCTCGACTACCGAGCCGCGGCCCCTTTCGAGGCGCGTGGATTCGTCCACGTCTCGGCGGTCACCACGCCGCGCACCTACCTCGACGAGCTGGCGTGGGTCGAGGCACAGGCGGAGGCCCACGACCTCGACGTGCGGATCGTGGGCACGGTGGACCCGACACTCTCGGACGCCGAGCTGCGCGCGGACCTGGACCGCCAGGCCGAGTCGCCCCGCTTCGCCGGCGTCCGGGTCCTCTACGGCTTCGAACCGGGGTCCCCGGCCGCGTCCTCGGTGCTGACCTGGCTGGCTGCGCACGACAAGGTCTTCGACCTCGTGTGCCACCCGCGCCAGGTCGACGCCTGGCTGCGCGCGCTCTCCGCGCACCCGGACCTGCGGGTCGTGCTCGAGCACACCGGCTGGCCGGAGTCCGCGGACGATCTCGGCGCCTGGAGGGACGGCATGCGTCGGTTGGCCTCCGAGACCACCATGTCGTGCAAGGTCTCCGGCCTGGGCATGGCGCTCATGGACGTCTCCGTCGAGACCCTTCGCCCATGGGTGGAGACCGCGGTCGACGAGTTCGGGCTCGACCGCCTGCTCTTCGGCAGCAACATCCCGATCGAGACGATGGCCGGCTCGTTCGCGCGGCTCGTCGCGTCGCTGGAGGAGATCCTCGCCGGAGCCCCCACCGCTGACCTCGACTCCTTCTGGTCGGCCAACGCGGCAGCGGCCTACGGTTTCTGACCGTTCCGGACGCGCACCAACCGCGCGAGCCATCGGTGGTTGAGGAAGGTGCGCTTGCGCCTGTCTCGAAACCACCCCAGGCGCACACGAACCGCGTGGTTTCGAGGCGGTTGCCAGGACAACGTCCTCCACCACCGTGACAGCCGCCGAGCACCGGGATCGGCACGCGTTGCGGCGTACGCGCTGGGTACTGCCGGGACATGCGAAAGGCTCTGACGGTCCTCCCGGCTGCCGCGCTCGGCGCGGTGGCCGCCCATGACCTCCTGCAGAAGCGACATGCGATCCTGCGCAACTTTCCGGTGCTCGGTCACGCGCGCTACTGGCTCGAGCGGATCGGGCCGGAGCTGCGGCAGTACATCGTGGCGGGCAACGACGAGGAGCGGCCGTTCAGCCGCGACCAGCGGCGCTGGGTCTACGCGTCGGCGAAGCTGCAGAACAACTACTTCGGCTTCGGCACCGACAACGACCTCGAGCACGGTGACGGCAACGTCATCGTCCACCACCGCACGTTCGGCCGCGCCTACCCGACCCACGGCGCGGTCGGGCAGGAGGCGCGGCTGCCATCCGCCAAGATCCTCGGCGGGCCGCGGGGCCGTCGGCACGCCTTCCGGCCGGAGTCGGTCGTCAACGTCTCGGGGATGAGCTTCGGGTCGCTGTCGGGCAACGCGATAGAGGCGATCAACCGGGGTGCGGCCGAGGCCGGCTGCCTGCACAACACCGGCGAGGGCGCGATCTCGCCCTACCACCGCCACGGCGCCGACCTCGTCTTCCAGATCGGTACGGCGTACTTCGGGTGTCGCGACGAGGACGGCCGGTTCCGCCTTCCGAGGCTCAAGGAGCTCGTCGAGCGCGAGCCGGTGAAGGCGCTCGAGATCAAGCTCAGCCAGGGAGCCAAGCCCGGCCTCGGCGGCGTGCTTCCCGGCCCGAAGGTGTCCCGCGAGATCGCCGAGACCCGCGGCGTACCCGAGGGCGTCGACTGCCTGAGCCCGTCGCGACACGCGGAGTTCGACGACGTCGACTCGATGCTCGACTTCGTCGAGCTGCTGGCCGCCGAGACCGGCCTGCCCGTGGGCATCAAGTCCGCCGTCGGCGACCTGGGCTTCTGGGAGGACCTCACTGACGCGATGTCCGGCGGCGAGCGCGGCGTCGACTTCGTGACGATCGACGGCGGTGAGGGCGGCACCGGCGCTTCCCCGCTGATCTTCACCGATGCCGTGTCGCTGCCCTTCCGGCTCGGGTTCGCGCGCGTGTACGCCGAGTTCGCCCGGCGCGGCCTGCACGAGGACCTCACGTTCATCGGGTCGGGCAAGCTCGGCCTCCCCGACAACGCGGTCGTCGCGTTCGCGCTCGGCGCGGACCTCGTCAACGTCGGGCGCGAGGCGATGCTGGCCGTCGGGTGCGTCCAGGCCCAGAAGTGCCACACCGGCGAGTGCCCGACCGGCGTGGCGACGCAGAACCCCTGGCTGGCCCGTGGACTGGACCCGCTCGAGAAGACCGAGCGGGTCGCCAACTACGTCAAGACGCTGCGTCGCGACCTGCTCAAGGTCTCCGAGACCTGCGGCGTCGAGCACCCCGCACTCATCGGGCCCGAGAGCGTCGAGGTCCTCGACCAGCTCACCGAGGGGCGGCTGCTCGACGAGGTCTACGGCTACGAGCCCGGCTGGGGCTTCCCGTCGGCTCGCGACCGGGAGGAGGTCGAACGGATCATGGCCGCCTCCGCCGAGGACGAGACCCGCACGGAGGGCCCGCCGGAGACCGCTGAGGAGGGCGCACCGAGCGACGAGCACGCCGGCGAGGAGTCCGTCGACGCGTGAGTCCGGCGCGCCCGCGGTAGACCGATCCCGGACGTGGCGTCCCCGCGGGTCCACCGGGTGCGCGGCGTACGGTGGCAGGCATGGACCGCCGGAGAGCCCAGGAGTGGCTGGACCGCTATGTCGCGGCGTGGGAGACCTACGACGCTGAGTCGATCGGCGCGCTCTTCTCCGACGACGTCGCCTACCGCTACCACCCATACGACGACCCGATCGTGGGCCGCGCCGCGGTCGTCGCGTCGTGGCGCGGTGAAGGCCCCGGCGAGGGCGCGTCCACGAGGGACGAGCCCGGCACGTTCGAGGCGACGTATGCACCGATCGCGGTCGATGGCGACCTCGTTGTCGCGCAGGGCGTCACGAGGTACCGGAAGGCTCCGGGTGATCCGGTCCACCAGGTCTACGACAACTGCTTCGTGATGCGCTTCGACGACGCCGACCGGTGTCGGGAGTTCACGGAGTTCTACGTGCTGAGGCCGTCATGAGCACTCCACCGGACGACACCTTCGTCGCCGGGCTGGTCGGCCGACCTCTCGACGAGGCGGCGCGGGCGGCGACCGACGCCGGGTGGCTGGTGCGCCCGCTCACCCCCGGCGCGATGATGACCATGGACTACCGAGAGGGGCGAGTGAACCTCGAGCACGACGCCGACGACGTCGTGACCCGGGCCTGGGTCGGCTGACGCCCGCGGGCGGACGTCCAGTCCGCAACCCTTCGCTCGAAATCGACCGTCGTCGCGCAGCCGCGGTGTCGAGGTGCTCCACGCGAACTCGCATGTGACCACCCTCACGGCGAGGTGCGACGTGCACCAATCACCAGGACGGACGTCAGGTATCAACGCTGGCCCGCGAAGAACTCCTCGAGCAGCGCCGTCGACTCGGCGGCGCGCACGCCGCCGACCACCTCGGGCCGGTGGTTGAGCCGCCGGTCGCGCACGACGTCCCAGAGGCTGCCGACCGCCCCGGCCTTGGGATCCCAGGCACCGAAGACGACCCGCTCCACCCGGCTGAGCACCGCGGCGCCCGCGCACATCGTGCACGGCTCGAGGGTGACCACGAGCGTGTGCCCGTCGAGTCGCCACCCGCCGCGCACCCGGGCGGCCTCCCGCAGCGCGACGACCTCGGCGTGCCCGGTGGGGTCGTGCTCCGCCTCGCGGACGTTGCGCCCGCGCGCGACCGGGGCGCCGTCGGGGGCGAGGACGACGGCCCCGATCGGTACGTCGCCGGTCGCCAGCGCAGCGTTCGCCTCATCGAGGGCGGCGCCCATCGCGCCGTCCCAGGGTGGGGTCGTCACGCGGAGGTCAGGCCGACGGCGTCGTCGAAGAGCTCGCCGAAGCCGAGCCGCCGGGCGACGTCGGAGAGCATCTCGTCCGGATAGAGGTCGACGTCGTCGAGCAGCACGCCCATGTCCATCGCGTGCATGCCGAGGTCGCCGAGCAGGTCGAGGTCGCCGGCGGGGACCTGGTCGTCCTCGTCCTCCGGGGGTGGCAGTCCGAGGAAGTCCACGGCGGAGCTGGCCAGCTCCCACTCATCGGCGGCGGTGATGTCGGAGAGCAGCACCCGCGTGGTCGGTCCCGCGACCCGCACGATCACGAAGAAGTCCTCGTCCACGGCGATCAGGCCGACGGCGCCGCCGTCACCGGGGAACCGGCGCAGGGCGTGGGAGAGGGTGTCGACGTCCTCGATGACATCGTGCGCGAGCTCCGCCACGGCCCACGCGCCCTCCTCGCGGTAGGCCGCGAGAGCGAAGTCCACCGCCTCGATCTGGTCGGCCATGGCGCTCCTCCGTCCCGTCCGCCGTCCGTGCACGCCATCGGTGCTTCCAGAGTGGCAGACGGCGCGGGAGCGGCCAACCCCCTTTCGGCGGGCGTGCCCGAGACGACCCATGCCAAGGGCCCGCACGCTGCGCGACGCCCAGCATCCACGCCGGCTGCGTTGCGGTCGCTCGCAGGACGGGCAAGTACGACGCCGCTCCCGCGCCTGGCCAGCGCGGCGCCGAGCGCCGCTCGCCGGCACGACCCCTTGGAACAACTCGTCTAGGGTTCGGGGCATGCGCACGCACGTCGTCGACCACCCGCTCGTCGCCCACAAGCTCACCCACCTGCGCGACGAGGGCACCGACTCGCCGACCTTCCGTCGGCTCGCGGACGAGCTGGTGACGCTGCTCGCCTACGAGGCGACCCGCGACGTCCGGGTCTCCCCCTACGACATCGTGACCCCGGTGGCGCCGACGACCGGCGTCTCGCTGGCGACCCCGAAGCCGCTGGTGGTGCCGATCCTGCGCGCGGGTCTCGGGATGCTCGACGGGATGATGCGGCTGCTGCCGACGGCCGAGGTCGGCTTCCTCGGCATGATCCGCAACGAGGAGACGCTGCAGGCCTCGACGTACGCCGAGCGGCTGCCGGAGGACCTCTCGGGGCGCCAGTGCTACGTGCTCGACCCGATGCTGGCGACCGGCGGCACGCTCGCCGCGGCGATCCGGTTCCTGACCGACCGGGGCGCCAACGACATCACCGCGATCTGCCTGCTCGCGGCGCCGGAGGGCTGCGCCCGGCTCGAGCACGAGCTCGACGGCCTCGACGTGCCCGTCACCGTCGTGACCGCGGCCCTCGACGAGCGGCTCAACGAGAAGGGCTACATCGTCCCCGGGCTCGGCGACGCGGGGGACCGCCTGTACGGCGTCGCCGGCTGACCGTGCACCGGCCGCGCGTTTAGCGCGGCCACCGGGTGCTCATGATCACGCCATGAGCACTCTCGGGGGCCACGCTCGCCCGTCTCGCCACGTCGTACTCACCGCCGCAGCCACGCTGGTCGTGCCGCTGGCGATCGCCTGGAGCGTCGCCCCGGCCGGAGCCGCGCCCGGGGACGTGCTCTGCCAGGGCAAGAAGTCCGACAAGATCGCCACGGCCGCCGGCCAGACCATCACCGGCACCGACCAGCGCGACGTGCTGTCCGCCAACGGGTTCACGGGCGTCCAGATCGTCGGCCTCGACGGCGACGACGTCCTCTGCGGGAGCCCGTCCGGCTCCGCCGCGGCGCCGGCCGTGGTGCGCGGTGGCCCGGGGGCCGACGCGATCGAGGCGGGCCCGGGTGTCCGCATCCACGGCGGCGCCGGCAATGACGCAATCACCGGGGCGTCGGCGGTGATCCACGGCGACGCGGGCAACGACCAGGTGCACGCCGCCGGCGGTGGCGGCACCTTCGCCTACGGCGACGAGGGCAACGACAGCCTCGACTCCACGGGCGGCGACGACCAGCACCTCTTCGGCAACGAGGGCGACGACCAGCTCTCTGCTCCCGGCGGCAGCGGGCACGTGCTGACCCCGGGCGCCGGCAACGACGTGGTCTCCGGCCCCCCGACCGCCACCCTCGACTACAACGGCCACGAGCCGGTCACGTTCGACGTCGCCGCGGGGACGGCGATCGGCCAGGGCTCCGACACCTTCTCCGGGCTGCGCCGCTTCGACGGCGGCACCGGTGCCGACGTCTTCCTCGGCACCGGCGACGTCGAGTACTACAGCAGCGTCGACGCGATCGGTGCCGGCACACCCGGTGTCGACGCGGTGTGGACCGCCGGCGGCGACGACCACGTCACCGTGTCGTTCGGGGACGTCCACGCGGGCGCGGGCGCCGACTACGTGCGCATCCTCGGCGGCGCCGCGGCCGGCAACTCCGGCAAGGACACGCTGATCGCGTCCTACCAGGGCACGCTCGAAGGCGGCTCCGGCAAGGACCTGCTGCGTGGGGAGGTCGACCTCACCGCCAACCTGATCCCGGTCGGCGGGTTCGTGTTCCGCGGTGGGGAGGGCAGGGACCGGATCCGGCTCCCCTACCCGACCCTCGCGGCGGGCGCCGTCACCGCCTGCGGCGCGCTGCCGACCTGCACCAGCACCGCCAAGGGCGGCCCCGGGGTCGACCTGCTCGACCTGCGCTCGGTGCACGGCCGGACGAAGGTGAACCTCGCCGGGCGCGGGAAGGTCTCCTACCGGTTCGGCCGGTCCACGGCGAGGGACTTCGAGCGCGTGCAGGGCTCGCGCGGCACGGACCGGATCCGGGGCAACGCCGCGGCGAACCGGATCGACGGGAACGGCGGCGCCGACCGGATCTGGGGCCGCGCCGGACGCGACGTGCTGATCGGCGGTGCGGGCCGGGACCGGCTCGTCGGCGGCCCGGGTCACGACATCACCAACGGCGGGCCCGGTCGTGACGAGTGTCGGGGTGGCGCGCGGCGCCGCTGCTGAGCGCTCAGCCGCCCGGGAAGATCTGCACCGTGCCGGTGGCGATCAGGACCAGCAGCACGAGCACCAGGACGCCGAGGACGGCGTAGACCCACTCCTTGTTGACGCGGGTCTCGTCGGATTCGGGCGCCTCGTAGCGGTGCCCGTCGTCGCGGGCGAGGCGCTCCTCGTCTTCGTCGGTCATGCCACTCCAACGACCGACCTGCCCGGACGTCCCGCCGGGTCGCGTCACAGGGACTTGACTGCGCTGAGCAGCTTGCCCAGGGAGTCCTTCGCGTCGCCGAAGAGCAGCGTGGTCTTGGGGTCGAAGAGCAGCTCGTTCTCGATGCCGGCGAAGCCCGGGCGCATGGACCGCTTCATGAAGACGATCTGCCGGGCCTCGTCGGCGTTGAGGATCGGCATGCCGTAGATCGGGGCGCCCGGCGTGGTCTTCGCGGCCGGGTTGACGACGTCGTTGGCGCCGACCACGAGGACGACGTCGGTGGTCTTGAAG
Organism: Nocardioides sp. YIM 152315; assembly: GCF_029210375.1. Taxonomy (GTDB): domain Bacteria; phylum Actinomycetota; class Actinomycetes; order Propionibacteriales; family Nocardioidaceae; genus Nocardioides. The sequence continues at coordinate 58,745 of NZ_JARGER010000040.1, forward strand.
TCCCCGTTGATGTGGTCCATCTCGACGAGCTGCTCGTAGGGCACCTGCGCCTCGGCGAGCAGCACGTTCATGTGGCCGGGCATCCGACCCGCCACCGGGTGGATCGCGTAGTCGACCTTGGTGCCCCGGTCGCCGAGCACGTCGACCAGCTCGCGCAGCGTGTGCTGCGCCTGGGCGACCGCGAGACCGTAGCCGGGGACGATGATGACCCGGTCGGCGTACCCCAGCAGGATCGCGACGTCCTCGGGGCCGGCGGACTTCACCGGCCGGTCGGACGCCTCGCCGGCACCGAGCGTCGAACCGCCCTTGAGCGCACCGAAGAGGATGTTGGAGACCGATCGGCCCATCGCCTTGGCCATCAGCAGCGTCAGGTACGTGCCGGACGCGCCGACGAGCGTGCCCGCGACGAGCAGCACGACGTTGGAGAGCACGTAGCCGCCGGCCGCGACGGTCAGGCCGGTGAAGGCGTTGAGCAGCGAGATCACGATCGGCACGTCGGCGCCACCGACCGGCAGCACCAGCAGTACGCCGACCAGGAGCCCCAGGAGCGCGAGCACCACGCCGATCGTCACGGCCGGGCCGGTGACGGTGAGGACGCCGAGCACGATCGAGGCGACGCCGGCTCCGCCGAACACGATCGGCAGCCCGGGGAAGACCACCGGGCGCGACGTCATCAGCTCCTGCAGCTTGGCGAAGGTGATGATCGAGCCCGAGAAGGACACCGAGCCGACCAGGATCGTGAACGCCGTGGCGGCGAAGGTGAACCAGCCGACCGACTCCTCGTGCGGCACCATCTCCTGGAGCTCGAGCAGCGCGACCAGCGCGGCCGCGCCCCCTCCCACTCCGTTGAAGAGCGCCACCATCTGCGGCATCTGCGTCATCTGGACCTTGCGGGCACCGACGACGCCTCCGAGCGTGCCGACCGCGATCGCCGCGACGATCAGCGGCACGTGGTCGAGGTCGAGGTAGATGAAGGGCACCACGACCGCCACCACGGCCGCACCGGCACCGATGAGGTTGCCGGCGCGCGCCGTCCTCGGGCCGGAGAGCCCCTTGAGCGCGAGGATGAAGCAGACCGCGCAGGCGAGGTAGACCAGCTGCACCCAGGTCGGCATCAGGCGGCCTCTCCGTTCGACCGGGCATCGGGCGCTGGCCTCTTCTTGCGCACGAACATCTGCAGCATCCGGTCGGTCACCACGAAGCCGCCGACCATGTTGACCGCGGCCAGCACGATCGCGACCAGCCCGACGACGAGCGCTGCGTCGTTGTCGGTCGTGCCGGTCACCAGCACGGCGCCGAGCAGGATGATGCCGTGGATGGCGTTGGCGCCGGACATCAGCGGCGTGTGCAGCGTCGAGGAGACCTTCGAGATCACCTCGATGCCGACGAACACGCTGAGCACGAAGATCGTCAGCCAGACGACGGCCTCGTCCATGTCACTCTCCTTCGATCGCGAGACGGGTGGGCTCGTGCCGGATGACGCCGTCGTGCGTGACGCAGGACCCGACGACGATCTCGTCGTCGAAGTCCGGCGCGAAGCCGCCCACTCCGTCATCCGAGGCGGTCATCAGCTGCACGAGGTTGACGACGTTCTGGGCGTAGAGCTTCGAGGCCGGGCCCGGCATCTGCGACGGCACGTTGCTGCCGCCCCACACCTGCGCGTTGCCGATGCGCACGACCTCGCCGGGCACCGCACCCTCGACGTTGCCGCCGGTCTCGGCGGCCAGGTCGACCACGACCGACCCGGGCGACATCTGCTCGACCATCGCGGCGGTCACCAGCAGCGGCGCCTGACGTCCCGGAACTGCAGCGGTCGTGATCAGCGCGTCCGCGGCCGCGACGTACGGCGCGAGTCGTTCCATCTGCAGCGCCGCACGCTCCTCGGTCATCTCCCGGGCGTAGCCACCCGCCCCTTCGAGCGTGTCGAGCTCGAGGTCGATCGCCTGGGCGCCCATCGACCGGATCTCCTCGGCCGCGGCCGCGCGCACGTCGTAGGCCTTGACGACCGCACCGAGGCGCTTGGCCGTCGCGATCGCCTGGAGGCCCGCGACGCCCGCGCCGAGCACCACCACCTCCGCGGGCGGGACCGTGCCGGCGGCCGTCATGTTCAGGGGGAAGAAGCGGCGCAGCATCCCCGCCGCGACGATCGCGCAGCGGTACCCCGAGACCAACGCCTGCGACGACAGCGCGTCCATCGACTGCGCCCGCGAGATGCGCGGCACCAGCTCCATCGCGAACGACGTGGCGCCGGCGTCGCGCAGCGCCCTGACGACCTCGGGCTCCTGGCCCGTCGGGAGGAACGAGATCGTGGCGGCGCCGTCGCCGAGCCGCCGGATCTGGTCGACGCGCAGCGGCTGCACCGACACGACCACGTCGGCCCGGTCGACGGCGGCGCCCTCGACCGCGGCACCGGCCGCGACGTACTCGTCGTCGGGGATCAGCGCGCGCAGACCCACGTCGGGCTCGACGAGCACCTCGTAGCCCAGGCCGGTCAGCTTGCCGACGAGCTCGGGGACCATCGCCACCCGTGCCTCGCCCTCGCGGGTCTCTCTCGCCACAGCGATCTTCACGCGTCGCAACCTAGGGCAGATCGCCGACGCCGAACAGGGCCGTGTGAGGCGTCACACCCCGGTCGCGAGCTCGAACTCGCCGATCTCCTCGTAGCGCGGACGCCCGCGCGGGCCCTCCCCGAGGTACGACGCGACCAGGGTCACCCGGTCCGCGACCCAGCGCGGTCCGGCGTACCCGTCGAGCAGTCGGACCCAGTTGCTGACCTCGGTCGGGTGGCCGATGCGGGCGACGGTCAGGTGCGGACGGAAGCGCTGGCCGCCGACCTCGACACCGGCCCGGTTGGCGGCCGCCCTGCAGCCGGTGGCCAGCCGGTCGAGCTGGGTGCGGCCGGTCTCGTCGAGGTCGAGGCCGGCCCACAGCACCCGCGCGCGCCCCGCGTTCGGGAAGGCGCCGCCACCGCCGATCGCGGTCTCGAACGACGTGCGCCGCGCCGCCGCGCGCGCCAGTCGCTCGGCGAGGTCGTCGAGCCGTCGCTCCTCGACCGACGCCAGGAACGCGAGCGTGACGTGGAGCTGCTCGCTGCTCGCCCACCGGAACGCCGCGGCCGCCCGCCGCGGCTCGAGGAACTCCTCGAGGTCGTCGACCGCCTCGGTCGGCGGCACGACGGCCGCGAACATCCGCATCGGTCGGAGGTTACGCCGAGGTCGGAGTGGCCGCCTCCGCAAGCCGCGGCCGCGCCCGCTCAGATCTGGGTGCCGAGCGCGGACCCGATGCAGTAGGTGACGGTCATGGCGAAGAGCCCGCCCGCGACGGTGCGGGCGACCGCGCGGCCGGGCCGCGCGAAGCCGAGGCGCGCGCTGACGAATCCGGTGAGGGCGAGCGCCACGACCACGGCAGCGACCGTCAGCCAGAGCCGGATGTCGGGCGCGGCCAGCGTCATGGTCAGCAGCGGCAGGAGGGCGCCCACCGTGAAGGCCAGCATCGAGGCCCAGGCGGCGTGCCAGGGGCTGGAGATGTCGTCGGGGTCGATCCCGAGCTCGGCCTCGGCGTGCGCTCCGAGCGCGTCCTTCTTCGTCAGGGCCCGAGCCACCTCGAGGGCGAGCGCCTCGTCGAGGCCCTTCTCGACGTAGATCCCGGTGAGCTCGGCCAGCTCCTCGTCCGGCATGTCGCGCAGCTCCTGCCGCTCCTTCGCGAGCAGGGCCAGCTCGGAGTCGCGTTGGGTGCTGACCGACACGTACTCGCCCGCGGCCATGCTCATCGCGCCGGCGGCGAGGCCCGCGACTCCGGCGATCACGATCGCCGAGCGGTCGCTGGTCGCGCCGACCGCACCGATGACGATGCCGGCAGTGGAGACGATGCCGTCGTTGGCGCCGAGCACCGCGGCACGCAGCCAGTTGAGCCGGTTGTTGAGTCCCTCCCGAGGATGCGGCTCGCCCTCGTGCGGACCCGCCGGCACGTCGGTCTCGCTCGCGGTCATGGCCGAATCCTTCGCCTGGCCGCCACGGCTCGCAACCAAGGCAAGCCTCGCCGACGCGCCCGACCCTGCCTCACACCGCGGCCGACACGGCCACCGGTCGCCGGATCCGCAACCCGAGCCCGCCGGCGGCCAGGCACGCGAGGGCGACGCCCAGGGAGAACCACGGGAAGATCGCGGACAGCCCCCAGGTCGTGGCCGCCCAGCCGGCCAGGATGGTCGGCACGATCATCGCGGTGTACCCGAGCACGTAGTACGCCGACATCACCTGGCCGCGCTGGCCGGCCGGCACGACACTGCCGAGGTGGCGCAGCGAGCCACCGAACGCCAGCCCGAAGGACAGCCCCATGAGCACGGCCGCGCCGCCGACCAGCCCGGCGTGACCGCTGTCGAGCGCGATCACGCCGACCCCGAGCGCCACCGCCGTGCCGAAGTCACCGATGATCGCCGCCCGGCGCGGCGGGATGCGACCGCCGAACGCCTGGCTGACGGCCCCCGCCCCCGCCATCGCCGCGACGACCGCGCCGCCGAAGACCAGGCTGTGCACGCCGGTCCGCAGTCCGGCGTACGCCGGGAAGAGCGAGAGATAGACCCCGAGCACCGACCACGCGGCCATGATGCCGAGGACGGCGAAGCGGAAGTCCGCCGCGACCGACGCCGGCACGCGCGGCCGGCTCAGTCGCAGGCGTCCCGACGCGGTGCCGGTGCGGCCCGAGTGCGGCTCGACCATCGCGACGAGCGCGAGCAGCATGGCGCCGACGACCGCGGCCACCACGGCGTACGGCACGACGTAGGGGTGCGGCGCGAACTGGGCGAGCACCGACGCGGACAGGATCGTCGCGGCGATGCCGACGTTGAGCATGATCCCGGTCAGGTGACCGGTCCGGGCTCCCCGAGCCGGCCGCAGGTCCAGAAGCGCGGCGCTGCCGACCACGACCGCGGTGCCGACGGAGGCGCCGTGCAGGGCCCGGGCGACGAAGAGGGCGGCGACGCCGTGCGCCGTCATGAAGACGACGAGACCGGCGAGCATGCCGGTGGCCGCACCGAGCAGCAGCGGCTTGCGGCCGTACTTGTCGGACGCCTGTCCCGCCACCAGCACCGCGGCCAGCGCGGCGACGGCGTACGCCGCGAAGACCAGCGTGGTCGTGATCGGCGCGAGGTCCCAGCGCTGTTCGTAGAGGCCGTAGAGGGGCGCCGGCGCGCCCGAGACGCCCATGGAGGCCGCGAGCAGCGAGATCAGCAGCGGGTAGGCCCACCGTTGTCCGGTCGTGTGGTCGCCCGGGGCGCTCGTGGGGGCCGTCGTCGCCGTGCTCATCTGTCCTCCCGCGTGGTAAGTTCGATGTGTGTCGAACGGGCTCCACGCTAGGGCTCGGTTCGATGATTATCAAACTGATGTGGGGAGGCGCACGTGTCGGACACCGAGGCACCCGTCGCCGTCGGCACCCTCCAGGAGGTGCTCGCCGCGCTCTCCGACCCCGTGCGGCTCGAGATGGTCCGCCGCATGCACGCCGCGGCCGGTCCCGCGCCGTGCGCCCGGCTCTACGACGGCGTCAGCAAGTCGACCGCCAGCCACCACTTCAAGATCCTGCGCGAGGCGGGCGTCACCGAGCGCAGCGTGATCGGCGGCCAGACCCACCAGGAGCTCCGGCTCGACGACGTCGAGGAGCGCTACCCGGGCGTGCTCCGGTCGATCCTGTCCGTCTCCTGAGCGGCGTCAGGCCGCCTCCTCGACCCGTCGGGGCATGAGCAGGCCGACCCCGAGCAGCGCGACGGCGGCGATCGCGGACGCGACGAACACCTGATGGATCGCCGGGTCGAGGACGTCCGCGGTCCGGTGGGAGACATCCGGTACGCCGCCGCCGAGGCGGCTCGCGACCTCGTGGTTGACGATCGCGCCGAACACTGCGACGCCGACCGCGCTGCCGACCGAGCGCGCGAACATCGTCGAGCCGGTGGCCACGCCGCGGTGCTCCCAGGACACGGACGTCTGCGCGGCGATGACCGAGGGGCTCGCGAACAGGCCGAAGCCCAGTCCCATCACGAAGCACGGCAGCGCGAGCATCACGATCGGACTGTCCGGATCGATCAGCAGCAGCAGCGCGGCGCCCACGGCCCCGATCGCGCCGCCGATCAGCATGGTCCAGCGGAACCCGACGCTCAGGTAGAGCCGACCGGAGTTCGACGCAGCGATCGGCCAGCCCAGCGTCATCGCCGCGACGGCGAACCCGGCCGTGACCGCGCCGTACCCCAGCACGCTCTGCGCGTAGAGAGGGATGTACGACGTGAGCCCCATCATCAGCACGCCGACGACGAAGGACGCCGCCATCGCCGCGACCACGACGCGGTGGTGCAGCAGCCACAACGGCAGCACCGGCTCCGCGGCTCGCCGCTCGACGAGCACGAACGCCGTCAGCAGCACGACGGCGCCGGCGAACAGCGCCGCGCTGACCGGTGACGTCCAGCCCCACCGCACGGCGCCCTCCAGCAGGGCGAGGAGGAGCAGCACACCGCCCGCGGTCAGCAGCAGCGACCCACCGAAGTCGATCCGGTGGGAGCGGCGCTCGACCTGCTCGTGGAAGTTGCGCCAGATCATCGCCATGGCCAGCAGACCGAGCGGGAGGTTGACGAAGAAGATCCAGCGCCACGACACGTAGTCGGCGAAGACCCCGCCGAGCGTGGGACCGACCACCGACGACAGGGCCCACACGCTCGCGACGTACCCCTGCACCTTGGCGCGCTCGGCGAGCGTGTAGATGTCCCCGACGATCGTCATGCTCATCGGCTGCACCGCGCCGGCGCCGAGGCCCTGGACGGCGCGGAACGCGATCAGCGCGCCCATGCCCCATGCCAAGCCGCACAGCAGCGAGCCGAGCACGAACAGGCCGATCCCGATCAGCATCACCGGCTTGCGGCCGTACTGGTCCGCGAGCTTCGCGTAGACCGGCACCGTCACCGCCTGCGCGAGCAGGTAGACCGAGAACAGCCACGGGAACTGGGTGAAGCCACCGAGGTCGCCCACCACGGCCGGCACCGCCGTCGCCAGGATCGTCGAGTCGATCGCCACCAGACCGATGCTGAGCATCACCGCGAGCAGGATCGGCCCGCGCTCGCTGCGCAGGCCGACGCTGGCCCGGGTCACCTCGCGGGGCGCTGGGTTCGCGGTCACGTACGTCGGCAACCCGCGTCCGGGACCACCCATTCCCGCCGGGCGCGGTTGAGCGGACCAGCGGCGGGTACGAGGGTGCGGTGGAGATCTGGCCGGGGCAGGCATACCCGTTGGGCGCGACCTTCGACGGCAGCGGCACGAACTTCGCGCTGTTCAGCGAGGTCGCCGATCGCGTCGAGCTCTGCCTCGTCGACCCCGACGGCACGGAGACCAGGCTCGAGCTGACCGAGGTCGACGCGTTCGTCTGGCACTGCTACCTGCCGGCCGTCCAGCCCGGCCAGCGCTACGGCTACCGCGTGCACGGACCCTGGGACCCCGCCGCGGGCCTGCGCTGCAACCCCCACAAGCTGTTGCTCGACCCCTACGCCAAGGCGACGGCCCGCGAGATCGACTGGGACCAGGCGCTCTTCTCCTACGACTTCGGCGACCCAGAGGACAGCGACTCCCGCAACGACGACGACTCCGCACCGCACATGACGTACGGCGTGGTCATCAACCCGTTCTTCGATTGGGAGGGCGACCGCCGACTCGACTACCCGTACAACGAGACCGTCATCTACGAGGCGCACGTCAAGGGCCTGACCCAGCTGCACCCCGACGTGCCCGAGGAGCTGCGGGGCACGTACGCCGGCGTCGCGCACCCGGTGATCACCGAGCACCTCGCCAAGCTCGGGGTGACGGCGATCGAGCTCATGCCCGTGCACCAGTTCATCCAGGACAGCACGCTTCTCGACAAGGGCCTGCGCAACTACTGGGGCTACAACACGCTCGGGTTCTTCGCGCCGCACGCCGACTACTCGTCGATGGCCGGCGACGAGGACCGGCTGGGCCAGCAGGTCCAGGAGTTCAAGGCGATGGTCAAGGAGCTGCACGTCGCCGGCATCGAGGTCATCCTCGACGTCGTCTACAACCACACCGCGGAGGGCAACCACCTCGGGCCGACGCTGAGCTTCCGGGGCATCGACAACGCGGCGTACTACCGGCTCGTCGACGACGACAAGCGCTACTACATGGACTACACGGGCACCGGCAACAGCCTCAACGTCCGCCACCCGCACTCGCTGCAGCTGCTCATGGACTCGTTGCGCTACTGGGTCACCGAGATGCACGTCGACGGCTTCCGCTTCGACCTCGCCTCGACCCTGGCCCGCGAGTTCTACGACGTCGACCGGCTCTCGACGTTCTTCGAGCTCGTGCAGCAGGACCCGGTCGTGAGCCAGGTCAAGCTGATCGCGGAGCCATGGGACATCGGCCCCGGCGGCTACCAGGTCGGCGGCTTCCCACCGCAGTGGACGGAGTGGAACGGCAAGTACCGCGACACGGTCCGCGACTTCTGGCGCGGCGAGCCGTCACTCGGCGAGCTGGCCTCCCGCATCGCCGGCTCCTCGGACCTCTACGAGCACTCCGGTCGGCGGCCGGTCGCCTCGATCAACTTCGTCACCGCGCACGACGGCTTCACGATGCGCGACCTGGCGTCCTACGACGAGAAGCACAACGACGCCAACGGCGAGGACAACAACGACGGCGAGAGTCACAACCGATCCTGGAACCACGGCGTCGAGGGCCCCACCGACGACCCGGAGATCCTGGCCGCGCGGGCGCGCACCCAGCGCAACCTCATCGCCACCCTGTTGCTCAGCCAGGGCGTCCCGATGATCCTCCACGGCGACGAGCTCGGCCGCACCCAGCAGGGCAACAACAACACCTACGCCCAGGACAACGAGCTCTCGTGGGTGCACTGGGACGACGCCGACCTGCCCCTCGTCGAGTTCACCGCGGCCGTGTCGCGGCTGCGGCGCGAGCACCCGACGTTCCGCCGCAAGCGGTTCTTCGCCGGCACCGCGGTGCGGGTGCCCGCCGGCGGCGACGGGGACCGGCTCAACGACATCGTGTGGCTGCACCTCGACGGCCGGCCGATGGAGGACGACGACTGGACGGCGTCGGACTCCGGTGCGGGGGCGCAGGCGCTCGGGATGTACCTCAACGGCCACGGCATCGCCGGCGTCGGCGACCGCGGCCAGCAGGTCGTCGACGACCACTTCCTGCTCTACCTGAACGCCGACGGCGAGACGACGGTGACCCTCCCCTCCGACGAGTACGCCGACGCGTGGGACGTCGTCATCGACACCGGAGGCTCTGCCGACGAGGACGGCACGTTCGCGGCCGGCGAGACGTTCACGATCCCCACGCGCAGCATGGTCGTGCTCCGCGAGCACCAGGAGCCCGAGGCCGAGCCCGACCTGTCGGTGGCCGCGTCGGTCGCGCAGGCGCAGGGTCGATGAGTCCGCAGCGAACGCCGTCCTCGACGTACCGTCTGCAGGTCACGCCCGACTTCGACCTCTTCGAGGCCGCGCGCCGGCTGCCGTACCTCCACGACCTCGGCGTCGACTGGGTCTACCTCTCGCCGCTGCTGGCCTCCGAGCCCGGCAGCCAGCACGGGTACGACGTGGTCGCGTTCGACCACGTCGACCCCGAGCGCGGCGGCGCCGAGGGGCTCGCCGCGCTGTCGGCCGAGGCGCGGCGGCTGGGCATGGGGGTGCTCGTCGACATCGTGCCCAACCACGTCGGCGTGGCGACGCCGGCCGAGGACCCCTGGTGGTGGGACGTGCTGCGGCTGGGTCGGGAGTCCGAGCACGCCACGGCGTTCGACGTCGACTGGGCCGCCGGCGACGGCCAGATCCTGATCCCGGTCGTCGGTGACGACGACGAGGACTCGATCGTCGTCCGCGGCGGCGAGATCCGCTACCACGACCAGCGCTTTCCACTCGCCCCCGGCACGTCCACCCACGACGAGCAGCACTACCGCCTCGTCAACTGGCGCGAGGCCGACGACAGCCTCAACTACCGGCGGTTCTTCGCGGTCAACACGCTCGCCGCCGTGCGGGTCGAGGATCCCGAGGTGTTCGCCGAGACCCACGTGGAGATCCGGCGCTGGTTCGAGGAGGGGCTCGTCGACGGGCTGCGGGTCGACCATCCCGACGGCCTGCGCGACCCGCGGCGCTACCTCGAGGACCTGGCCGCGCTGACCGACCACGCCTACGTGCTCGTCGAGAAGATCCTGGAGAGCGGCGAGAAGCTCCCGTCCGACTGGGCGACCCGGGGCACGACCGGGTACGACGCGCTCGCGCTCGTCGACCGGGTGCTGACCGATCCCGCCGGCCAGGAGCCGCTCGACGCCCTCGAATCCCGGCTCCGGGGCGGGCCCGTCGACTGGCCCCGCATGGTCCACGACAACAAGCGGGCGGTGGCCGACGGCATCCTGCACTCCGAGGTCCGGCGGATCACCCGCGAGGTGCTGCACCTGACCGACGACGTGGCCGAGGAGTCCGTCGAGGACGCCGTGGCGGAGCTGCTGGCCTGCTTCCCGGTCTACCGCTCCTACCTGCCCGAGGGCCGCGAGCACCTCGACGAGGCCTTCGCACGGGCCCGCGGGACGCGGCCGGACCTCGCCGCGACGTACGACGTGCTCGAGCCGTTGCTGGCCGACCCGTGGACGCGGCCGGCCCGCCGCTTCCAGCAGACCAGCGGCATGGTGATGGCCAAGGGCGTCGAGGACTGCTCGTTCTACCGCTGGTCGCGGCTCACCTCGCTCAACGAGGTCGGCGGCGACCCGTCGGTGTTCGCGGTCGACGTCGACGACTTCCACCACGCGATGACCGTGCGGCAGCGCGACTGGCCGCAGGCGATGACGACGCTGTCGACCCACGACACGAAGCGCGGCGAGGACGTGCGCGCCCGCATCACCGTGCTCGCCGAGCTGCCGGACGTCTGGGCGGCCGCGCTCGACGAGCTGCTGCGCCTCGCGCCGGTGCCCGACCCGGGCTTCGGGTCGCTGCTCTGGCAGGCGGTGCTGGGTGCGTGGACCCCCGAGCACCTGCCGGACCTCCCCGACCGCCTGCACGGGTACGCCGAGAAGGCGATGCGCGAGGCCGGCGACCGCACCACCTGGACCGAGCCCGACGAGGCCTACGAGGCGGCCGTGCACGCCGCCGTCGACGCGGCCTTCGCGTCGCCGGACGTCCAGCGGGTGCTGACCGACCTCTGCACCCACGTCGACGAGCCCGGCCGGTCCAACTCGCTGGCCGCCAAGCTGGTCGCGCTGACGATGCCCGGCGTGCCCGACGTCTACCAGGGCAGCGAGCTCTGGGAGACCTCGCTCGTCGACCCCGACAACCGCCGGCCCGTCGACTTCGACCACCGGGCGGCCGTGCTCGCCGGCGCCGAGTCCGACGACGCCGTCACCAAGCTGCACGTCACCTGCTCGGCCCTCACCCTGCGTCGCGAGCGACCCGAGCTGTTCACGTCGTACGCCCCGGTGCTGGCGCGCGGGTCAGCGGCCGACCACGTGCTCGCGTTCGACCGCGGCGGCGCGGTCGCCATCGCGACCCGGCTGCCCGTCGGACTCGGTCTGCGAGGCGGCTGGGGCGACACGGCGCTCGACCTGCCCGCCGGTCGGTGGCACGACGTGCTGACCGGGACGCCCACCACCGGACGGGTGGCCGACCTGCTGGCCGTGCACCCGGTGGCCCTGCTGGTCCGGGAGGACGCATGACGCAGCGCCGACCCTTCGACGTCTGGGCGCCCTGTGCACAACGGCTCCGGTTGTCGGTGGGCGATGCCACGGTGGAGATGACCCGGGGAGCCGACGACTGGTGGACGCCGGCACAGCCCCTTCCCGACCGGGCCGGAGAGGAGACCGACTACGGCTACCTGATCGACGACTCGGACACGCCGCGGCCCGACCCGCGCTCGCGGCGTCAGCCGGCGGGCGTCCACCAGCGCTCGCGAATCCACGACCCGAGCGCCTTCGCGTGGACCGACCAAGCCTGGACCGGCCGCCAGCTCGCCGGCTCGGTGGTCTACGAACTGCACGTCGGGACCTTCACCCCCGAGGGCACCTTCGACGCCGCACTCGGCAGGCTCGACCACCTGCGCGAGATCGGCGTCGACCTCGTGGAGGTGATGCCGGTCAACGCGTTCAACGGCACCCACAACTGGGGGTACGACGGGGTCGGCTGGTTCGCCGTGCACGAGGGGTACGGCGGGCCGGACGGCTACCAGCGGTTCGTCGACGGCTGTCACGCGGCCGGGCTCGGCGTCGTCCAGGACGTCGTCTACAACCACCTCGGACCGTCGGGCAACTACCTGCCGCTGTTCGCGCCGTACCTCAAGGCGGGCGCCAACACCTGGGGCGACCTGGTCAACCTCGACGACGACGGCTCCGCCGAGGTGCGCCGCTACATCCTCGACAACGTGCGGATGTGGTTCGAGGACTACCACGTCGACGGGCTGCGGCTCGACGCCGTGCACGCGCTCAGCGACTCCTCGCCGGTGCACCTGCTCGAGGAGATGGCGATCGAGGTAGCGGCGCTGTCGGCGCACCAGCGCCGGCCGCTCACGCTGATCGCGGAGTCCGACCTCAACGATCCCCGGCTGATCCGGCCGCGCGAAGCCGGCGGGTACGGGCTCGACGCCCAGTGGAGCGACGACTTCCACCACGCCGTGCATGTCGCCCTGACCCGGGAGACCGACGGCTACTACGCGGACTTCGAGCCGCTGTCGGCGCTGGCGAAGGTCTGTGAGCGCGGGTTCTTCCACGACGGCACGTTCTCGTCGTTCCGCGGCCGCGCCCACGGTCACGCCGTCGACACCACGACGACACCGACCTGGCGGCTGGTCGTGTGCAGCCAGAACCACGACCAGGTCGGCAACCGCGCCCGGGGCGACCGGGTCACCGAGGCGCTCGACGACGACCAGCTCGGCTGCGCGGCGATGCTCACGCTGCTGGGACCGTTCACGCCGATGCTCTTCATGGGCGAGGAGTGGGCGGCGTCGACGCCGTTCCAGTTCTTCACCTCGCACCCCGAGCCGGAGTTGGGCCGAGCGACCGCGGAGGGCCGGATCACCGAGTTCGAGCGGATGGGCTGGGACCCGGCGACGGTCCCCGATCCGCAGGACCCGGCGACCTTCGAGGGGTCGAAGCTGGACTGGGGCGAGGCGCGCTCCGGTCGGCACGCCCGGCTGCTCGAGCTCTACCGCGGCCTGGGGCGACTGCGTCGGGAGCGTCCGGAGCTCACTGACCCGTCGTTCGGCTCCGTCAGCTGCACCGCCGAGGCCGGGGCCCGGCTCTTCACGATGCGGCGCGGCGACCTGCTGGTCGCGCTCAACCTCGGCGACCGCGCCGCCGAGGTCGAGGCGCACGGCCAGCTCCTGATCGAGACCGGCGGTGGCGCAACGGCGGCGGGCGGGAGGCTGCGCCTCCCGCCCCACGTCGGCGCGGTCGTCGGGCCGGCGCTCAGCCGAGGTCGTTGAGGTCGATGACCTCGTCCCCGGCGGGCGCCTCGACGCTGAACTCCTCGTCGAACTCGCTGAACGCGACCGACCCGGGCTCGTCCCCCTCGGTCTTCTCGACCTTGACCAGGTAGTGCGGCTCGTCGACGACGACGTAGCCGGTCGACGAGCCGTCCTCGTCCTTGCTCTCGACGGCGAGCACCCGCTCGCCGTCGATCTCGTCGTCGCCCGCCTTGGTGTAGTCGGTGTCGTCGTCGCTGATCAGCTCGTCGAGCAGGTCGTCGAGGTCGCACAGCTCGGCGAAGCCGTCCTCACCGGCCGGCACGACGACCCACTTGTCGCCGACGACGGTGATGACCTGGTCGGCGCTGTCGCCGGCGAAGGCCTTCCAGAAGGTCTCGTCGGGCTTCATCCAGACCGAGCCGCCGGTGCCGAGGAGCTCGGTCGTGCCGCCCCCGAAGCCGATCGTGCCGGTGCAGTCGGCGTCGGTGTTGAGCTGCATGTCGAGCTCGATCTCCTGGCCGTCGGTGGTGACCGACCCGGCCACCCGGACCGCCTTCAGGCCGTCCATGTCCTTCTTGGCCTGCTCGACGATCTTGTCCGCCGACTGGCCCTCGAAGTCGCCGCCACCACCGTCGCCGTCGTCGCCGCCACCACAACCTGTCAGGACGGCCGCCCCGAGTCCGAGCGCCGCCAGCCCCATGCCCACCTTCGTCGTCATGCCCGACAGCCTTCCACCGGGCGCGCGGCGCTGGCTACCGCCGCGTCAGCGCTCCCGGCGAGGTTCACGTCACACCGGTCACCTCGGCGGCGTCGTCCACCGGCGTCTCGGTCTCGCGGAAGCCGTGTCGCTCCCACCAGCGCGCCAGGGGTGCGGGCGCGTACCAGTTCCACCGACCGAGGAGCCTCATCGTCGCGGGTACCAGCACGGCGCGGACGACGGTCGCGTCGATGAGCAGCGCGACCAGCATGCCGATGCCGAGCATCTTCATGAAGACGATGCCAGAGAGGCCGAAGGCCCCGATCACGACCGCCAGCAGCAGCGCGGCGCTGGTGATGATCCGTCCGGTCTTCTGGACGCCGGTGACCACCGACAGGTCGTTGTCGTGCGTGGCGTCCCACTGCTCGCGGATCCGCGAGAGCAGGAAGACCTCGTAGTCCATCGACAGGCCGAAGAGGATCGCGAGCATTAGGATCGGCATCGTCGCGTCGAGGTAGCCCTGCGCGACGAAGCCGAGCCGGTCGGCCAGGTGGCCGTCGGAGAAGATCCAGGTCACGACGCCGAAGGACGCGGTGATCGACACCAGGTTCATCACGACGGCCTTCACGGGCAGCACCACCGACCCGAACGCCAGGAACAGCAGTCCCAGCATCACGACGAGGACGATCAGCCCCATCCAGGGGAGGTGTGCGCCCACCGACGAGATCAGGTCGACGGTGTCGGCGGTGAGCCCGCCGACGAGCGCCGTCCCGGACCGGGGCTCGATCTCGCGCAGCGCCGTGACGATGTCCTGCGACCGCTCGGTCTGGCTGTTGCCCTCCCAGGTCGCCCGCAGCAGCGTGGTGCCACCGGCCCGGTCGACCGGCGTCACGGAGCCGATGCCGTCGACCCGCTCGACCTCGCGCTCGTACGCCGCGACGTCCCGCTCGCTGGTGCCCTCGAGCAGCAGGCTGGCCGTCGAGGTCTCGGCCCCGAACTCGTCGTCGAGCAGCACCTGGGCCTGGTGGGCGGGAGCGTCCTCGGGCAGCACCCGGTGGTCGACGCTGCCCCAGCGGGCCCCGAGGAAGGGCGACGCGACGACCAGCAGCGCCGCGACGGTCACGACGATCACGACGACGGGACGCCGCATGACGGCGCGCGCCAGCCGCGCCCACCGACCGTGCTCGTCGGCGCCGGCGACGGCCCGGTGCCGCCGCCACGGCAGCCGGCCGGCGTCGATGCGGCGACCGAGCAGCCGCAGCGTCGCGGGCAGGATCGTCAGCGCGGCCAGCATCGCGACGAGGACCGCGGCGATCCCGCCGTACCCCATGCTCTTGAGGAAGGCCTGCGGGAAGATGAGCAGGCTCGCGAGGGCCGCCGCCACGGTCAGGCCGGAGAACATCACGGTGCGGCCCGCGGTCGCCATGGTGCGGCGGATCGCGATCGCGGGGGCGTCGGGGTGGTCGTCGGGCAGCAGCGCGAGCTCCTCCCGGAAGCGGCTGACCACGAACAGCGCGTAGTCGATCGCGAGCCCGATACCCAGCAGCGAGATCACGTTGACCGCGAAGACCGAGACCTCGGTGACCGTCGTCAGCAGTCGTACGACGGCGAGCGCCCCGACCATCGCGACCACGCCGACCATCGCGGGCATGGTGGCCGCGACCAGGCTGCCGAAGATCAGGAGCGCGAGCAGGATCACCAGCGGCATCGAGATCAGCTCGGCGCGCTCCAGGTCCTCGGACGTGATCTCGTTGACGTCGTCGTAGACGGCGAACGGACCGGCGAGGTCGAGATCGAGGCCCTCGGCCTCGAGCGACGGCTCGATCTCGTCGTAGTGGTCCAGGTAGTCGTCCTGACTGTCACCGGCGAGCGAGATCAGCACCTGCGCCGCGTGCCCGTCCTCGGCGACCAGGCCGGCGTCGGGCGCGGACCAGTAGGGCACCACCTGCGCGGTCGTCCCTCGGGAAAGACCCGCGACGACGTCCTCGACCGCGCCCCGGAACTCCGCGTCGTCGGCGGTCAGGTCGTCGCTGGAGTAGATCGCGACGACGTCGACCGACCTGTTGCCGAACGTCGCGCGCGCGGCGTCGAGCTCACGTGCCGACTCAGAGCCGCTGTCGTCGAAGCCGCCCTGGCTCAGCGAGTCGAAGACCCCGCTGCCGTAGGCGCCGGCACCCAGCACGAGCAGCGCCCCGGTCAGCAGGACCAGCACCGCACGGCGGGCCACGAACCCGCCCCATCGATCGATCATCGCCGCTACCTCGCCTCCGTCACGACTCGCGCAGTGAACACCAGTCAGGAAAGTGAACGGTGTAAACCGTAAACGGTGTAAACTCCTCGCGTCAACGGTCCGATGCGAGGATCTGCGCGTCGGGGTCCGGCCGGACCGGAAGGGAGAGCACATGGGGACGCTGCGGGAGCCGACGCGCCGCGAACGCCAGCGCGAGGCGACGTACGACGAGATCGTCCGCGCCTCCCGAGAGCTCCTGGCCGAGGGTGCCGAGCTGTCCCTGCGGGCCGTCGCAGCGCGGATGGGCGTCACCGCGCCCGCGCTCTACCGCTACGTCGCGAGCTACCAGGAGCTCGTCGACCTCGTCGCGTACGAGATCGACAAGGCGGCGACCATCGGCTTCCGCGCGGCGGCCGACGAGCTGCCCGAGGACGACTACGCCGGCCGGCTCCTGGTGTCCACCACGGCGTTCCGCCAGTGGGCGCTGGCCAGTCCGCGCGAGTTCGGGCTGGTCTTCGCCAACCCGGTCGCCGACGCCGCGTGCGTGCGCCGCGAGCAGCTCACCCTCGCCTCGTCCGGCCACCTGCTGACCGGCCAGATGCGAGCGCTGTGGGAGCACACGCACCACCCGATCCCGTCCCTCGAGGAGCTGCCCGCCGCCGTGCGGGAGTCCGTGCTCGACCCGGTCATCCCCGCCGAGGTCGAGGGACTCGCGCCGGCCGAGCGCGGCCTCGTCTGGCTGTACATGCAGGGCTGGACGCAGCTCTACGGCGTGGTCGCCCTCGAGGTGTTCGGGCACATGGACCCGCGGGTCATCGAGTCCGGCGAGATGTTCGTCGACACGCTCCGCCACTTCGTCCCCCGCCTCGGCCTCGCCGACGACTGGCCGCGTCTGGAGAGGCTCGTCCGCGAGCGGCTGGCCTCAGCGCAGTAGGTCCTCGACCCACTCGGGCACGAGCACCGAGGCCGGTCCGTGCCTCGCCTCGTCGAAGAGGTGGGTGCCGGCGCTGGGCTCGAGGTTGAGCTCGAGGGTCCGCACACCCCGCGCCGCCGCGTGCTGCACGAACCCGGCCGCCGGGTAGACCGCGCCCGAGGTGCCGATCGAGACGAACACGTCGGCCTCGTCGAGCGCGGCGACGATCCGGTCCATCTCGTAGGGCACCTCGCCGAACCACACGACGTCGGGACGCAGCTCGGTGACCCCGCACCGCGGGCACGGCGGCAGGTCGACGAGGTCGTCGTACCAGTCTGTGCGGCCGTCGCAGGCACGGCACCACGCGGCCCGCAGCCGGCCGTGCATGTGCACGACCCTCGTGGAGCCGCCGCGCTCGTGGAGGTCGTCGATGTTCTGGGTGACGACGAGCAGGTCGTCGCCGATCGCCTCCTCCAGCCGCGCGAGTGCCCGGTGCGCCGGGTTGGGCTCGACGCCGGCGAGCGCCGCGCGCCGGGCGTCGTAGAAGCGGTGCACGACGGTCGGCCGGTGCTCGAACGCCTCCGGCGTCGCGACGTCCTCCACCCGGTGGCCCTCCCACAGGCCGTCCGCGGCACGGAAGGTCGGCACGCCGCTCTCGGCCGAGACGCCGGCCCCGGTGAGCACGACGATCCTGGTCATCGGCGGGGCTCCGCGTAGAGGACGACGACGTAGCCGTCGGCGGGGTCGAACGCGTCGCCGTCCCAGGTGCTGTAGCGCATCACCGCGTCGAGGCCGAGCACGCCGAACGCCGCGTCGACGTCGGCGAGGTCGGTCGGCGGGCAGCCCTGCGGCAGGTGCGCGGCGTCGAGGCCGAAGCCGCACACGACGACCCCGCCGGGCGTCAGGTGTGCGCCCAGCCGCTCGCACGCGTCGAGGAGCGTGCCCGGATCGAGAAGCGGGACGGTGTTGCCGGCGACGAGCACCAGGTCGAAGGTCTCGCCGAGGTCGAACGTCGCGAGGTCGCCCGATCGCCAGTCCAGGCCCGGCGCCTCGGCGCGCGCGACGTCGAGCATCGACTCGTCGAGGTCGACCCCGACGACGTCGTACCCGAGCTCGGCGAGCCGGATCGCGATCCGGCCGGTCCCGCAGCCCGCGTCGAGGATCCGGGCAGGAGCAGGAAACAGGTCGGCCACGAACGCCGCCTCGCCGTGCACGTCGTCCCCGCGCTCGCGCAGGGCGCGGAAGCGCTCGGCGTACCGCTGCGCGTAGTGGTCACCCGCGGTCTCCTTGGCGATGCGCTCCCAGCGAGTGCTCACGACGGCGGTCCGCGACGGGAGGCCAGCGACTTGAACTCCTCCATGAACACCCGGTGGATCCGGTCGCTGTCGAGCGCACCGCCGACGGTCCGCAGCTCGCCGTGCGCGAGCCGCTCGCAGACCCGCACCCACGCGTGCCCCATCGCGTAGGTGAAGGTCCCGGCCACGGTGGCGTTGATCGTGCCCGCGACGGCGGTGCCGGCGCCGGGCACGAACTTGATCAGGTTGCCCACCAGGGAGCGGCCGGCCGTCGTCGCCGCGGCCGTGGCGGCGATCGAGGCGGCCGTCGACCGCTCGATGGAGATCCCGTAGGTGACGGCGATCGAGGCCATCATCGTCAGCTGGAGGGGGACGAGGATGGCGGCGTCGGAGAAGGGGATGGGGGAGGCCCCGGCGGTGGTCGCCGCCCCCGTCGCCAGCTTGATCGCAGCCTCCGCGCGCTCGCGCTTGCGGTCGAAGTCAATGCGCTGAGCCGCCGTGATCGCGTGGGCGACGCCCGAGGGCGCACCGCGAAAGGTGGCATCGAGGAGCTCCTGGAGGCCGTACGCCGCCTGCCCGGTGAACTCGTCGTCCCGGGCCATCGTGTAGTGGATCAGCCCGTCCTGGACCGGCAGGTCCAGCGCGGCGATGCTCGCGGCGAGCGCCTCGGCGTCGGGATGGACGCGGGTGCCGGAGCGGGGCACCTGGGTGAGCACCAGGATCACCGGCAGCCCGAGCTCGTGCAGCGCGCGGACGAACTCGCCCTCGGTC
The DNA here is from genome assembly GCF_029210375.1 of Nocardioides sp. YIM 152315. Lineage (GTDB taxonomy): Bacteria > Actinomycetota > Actinomycetes > Propionibacteriales > Nocardioidaceae > Nocardioides. The sequence goes on from NZ_JARGER010000040.1 coordinate 78,096, forward strand.
GGCTCGAAGCGCCGGTCGCCCGCCCGGACGCAGTACCACGCCACGTGGATCTGCTCCGCCAGGGGCTTGCGCCGCATCCCGTGGAGGTAGTCCCGGAGCTCGGAGATCAGCAGGTCGTTGTCGCGCCCGACCTCGAGCCCGCGGGTGTCGAGCACCCCGAGCGTGCCGCTCTGGTGCAGGTAGAGATGCTCCGCGCGGGTGACCGGCTCGCCGATCCCGGTCTCCGCGATCTCGCTGCCGAAGATCGCGTTGACGAGCGTGCTCTTGCCGACCCCGGTCTTGCCGAAGATCGCCAGGTTGAAGCGGCCGACCTCCTCCGCCTGGTCCTTCCACGCCTTCCCGAAGGCCTGGCCGAACCACTCGTCCCTCGGCTTCGCCATGGCTCAAGCGTCTCAGAGCGGCGCAACCGGTGGGCGAGGTGCGAGGGCTGCCACGCCCGAGCCTCGAAGCCGCACGCCCGACAGCCAGCGCTCAGTAGTACCAGGGGTACGGCGACCAGTCGGGGTCGCGCTTCTCGAGGAACTGGTCGCGGCCCTCCTGGGCCTCGTCGGTCATGTACGCGAGCCGGGTGGTCTCGCCGGCGAAGAGCTGCTGGCCGACCAGGCCGTCGTCGATGAGGTTGAAGGAGTACTTGAGCATCCGTTGCGCGGTGGGCGACTTGCCGTTGACGAGCCGGCCCCATTCCAGCGCGGTCCTCTCGAGCTCGGCGTGCGGGACCGCGCGGTTGACCGTGCCCATCCGGACTCCGTCCTCGGCGGAGTACTCCTGGCCGAGGAAGAAGATCTCTCGGGCGTACTTCTGGCCCACCTGGCGGGCGAGGTACGCCGAGCCGAAGCCGCCGTCGAACGAGCCGACGTCGGCGTCGGTCTGCTTGAAGCGGGCCTCCTCGGACGAGGCGAGCGTCAGGTCGCAGACCACGTGCAGGCTGTGGCCTCCGCCGGCTGTCCACCCGGGGACGACGCAGATGACGACCTTCGGCATGAACCGGATGAGCCGCTGCACCTCGAGGATGTGCAACCGGGCGAGCCGCGCCTTGTCGACGGTCTCGGCGGACTCGCCCTCGGCGCCGTGCTGATTTTCATACATGTAGCCGGCGCGGCCGCGGATGCGCTGGTCGCCGCCGGTGCAGAACGCCCACTTGCCGTTCTTCGCGCTCGGACCGTTGCCGGTCAGGAGCACGCAGCCCACGTCGGAGGTGGTGCGCGCGTGCTCGAGCACCCGGAGGAGCTCGTCGACGGTGTGCGGCCGGAAGGCGTTCAGGACGTCGGGTCGGTCGAACGCGACCCGCACGGTGCCGTGCGCCCTCGCCCGGTGGTAGGTCAGGTCGGTCAGGTCGTCGAAGCCGGGCACGGCGTCCCAGTCGGCGGCGTCGAAGATCTCGGACACCCCGTCGATTGCGCTCATGACCGAGGAGGCTATCCCCGGGGAATGCGCACGCAGCCGGTGGGCATTGAGCAGGTATGGCACTTCAAGGCGAGTACGAGCCGAGCCCCGCTCAGTGGGTACGTGACCAGGTCGAGAAGTTCGAGGCGACCGACGGCCAGGAGGCCAACATCCTCCAGGGCAGACCGGAGTGGCCGATCGTCGTGATCACCTCGCGTGGCGCGAAGTCGGGCAAGCTCCGCAAGAACCCGGTCATGCGGGTGGAGAAGGACGGCGTGTACGCCGCGGTCGCCTCGAAGGGCGGCGCCCCGGAGCACCCGACCTGGTACCACAACTTCCTCGAGCACCCCGAGGTCGACCTGCAGGACAAGGGCGAGAAGCACACCTACCGCGTCCGGGTCGCCGACGGCGCCGAGCGGGCCGAGTGGTGGGAGCGTGCCGTCGCACAGTACTCGCCGTACGCCGACTACCAGGAGAAGACCGACCGGGAGATCCCGGTCTTCCTGCTCGAGCGGGCCTGAAAGCCAGCACAATGCGCCTGTGACCACCGACGCGGGCGCCTCTGAACCAGGACTGCGCCGCTCCGCACTGGCCGAGCCGCTCGACACACCGCCGGTGCGATGGGTGGCCTTCCTGACGCTGGCCAGCATCGGGCTGTGGGCCGGCTTCTTCGGCCCGATCCAGGTGCTGCTCGCGCAGCAGGCCGAGGCGATCGACGAGGAGAGCAAGAAGCAGATCCTCGCGGTGGTCCTCGGGCTGGGCGCGGCGACGTCGGTCGTGTGCAACCCGGTCTTCGGGGCGTTCTCCGACCGGACCCGGCTGCGACTGGGTCGCCGCCTCCCGTGGGTGATCGGCGGCGCGGCCGGCGGTGCGCTGTCGCTGCTGCTCCTGAGCGTCGCCGACAGCGTCGTCGTGATGGCGATCGGCTGGTGCGGTGTCCAGGCGACCCTGAACGCGATGCTCGCCGCCGTCACCGCGACCGTGCCCGACCAGGTGCCGGTCGGCCGGCGGGGGACCGTGGGGGGCGTCCTCGCGATCGCCCAGACCCTCGGCGTCATCGGCGGCACCGGCATCGCCGCGGCCACCGGCAGCATCGCGGCCGGCTACACGGTGACCGCCGTCGTGCTGATCGTGCTGACCATCCCCTGGTGCCTCGACGCGCGGGACGTGCCGCTCGCGCCCGACGAGCGCCCGGCGCCCTTCGAGTGGGGCTCCTTCCTGCGCGGCTTCTGGATCTCTCCACGCACCCACCCCGACTTCGCGTGGGCGTGGACCACTCGCTTCCTGGTCAACCTCTGCAACGCGCTCGGCCTGCTCTACCTCCTCTACTACATGCAGGACGTGCTCGGCTTCGCCGAGGACGACGCCGACGAGCGGGTCTTCCTGCTCACCGCGATCTACGGCATCACCGTGATGGCGACCGCGGTCGCCTTCGGCGCGTGGAGCGACCGCATCGGGAAGCGGAAGGTCTTCGTCATCTGGTCGGGCATCGTCGCGGGCAGCGCGACCCTGATGCTCGCCATCGTCCAGTCGTGGCCCGCCGCCGTCGCGGCCGCCGTCCTCATGGGGGTCGGCTACGGCATCTACGTCTCCGTCGACTTCGCCCTGATCACCCAGGTGCTCCCGGGCGCCGAGGACCGCGCCAAGGACCTCGGCGTCATCAACATCGCCAACGCGCTGCCGCAGGTCTTCGCCCCCGGCATCGCCGCCCTGATCCTGATCCTCGTCGAGTCGCTCGGCGGGGTCACCGAGACCGACGGTGACGGCTTCTCAGTGGGCTACTGCGTGCTCTACCTCAGCGCGTTCACCGTCGCCGTCCTGGGCTCGATCTTCGTCACCCGGATCAGGTCGGTGCCGTAACGGCCGGAGCGTCAGTGCGCGTCGGCCTTGGCGGCGGCCCGGGCGATCGACATCGCCAGCCCGACGAGGTGGCCGAGGCGGGCGATCTCGGAGGCGAGGAACTCCGGCCCGCCGCGGCGGCCGATCACGACGATCTCGGACTTGTTGAGGCGGGCCGCGCAGGCGATGGCGTTCTCGTCGTCGGTCTCGACCGACGCCGCGCGGTCGAGGGGCAGCCACGCGAGGTCGCGGGGCGCCGCCGCGGTGGTGTAGACGATGCCGTCGACCTTGCTCACGCGCGCCGCCCAGTCTGCGCGGAACGTCACCGGCAGCAGGTCGATGAGCCGGTCGAGCGCGACGTCGGGGTCGGCGGTCAGCTCCTCCACGGCCTCGAGGTCGAGGAAGATGTTGCCGCCCGCGGCGTACCTGCTGATCCAGACGACGCGTACGCCGTCGAGGGCGTTGCACGCGGACACGATCGAGTCGGGCATCGCGCCGGGCGCCGTCTCGAGCAGCACGTCGTCGACGGCCACGCCGTCGTGGCGCTTCTCCACGATCTCGATGGCCCCGATGTCGCCGCCCGCCTGGCCGATCGTCGCCGCCAGTCGCCCGAGCGAGCCCGGGACGTCGGGCAGCTCCACGCGCAGCAGGAAGGGCATCGCACTCTCCAATCTGCCTCGACTCTGCCTCGACCCTAGCCCCGATCGGTTGCGCCGGTGTTTCGTCCACTCAGCCGGAGCCGGAGTCCGGTGGCCCGCTGCGCACGCGTGGCGACGGCGGCGCGTACGGCGGCCTCGGAGCCGACCACGCGCACGTGGTGTCGCGCGCGGGTGACCGCGGTGTAGAACAGCTCGAGCGTGAGCAGCCGTGAGCCCTCGTCGGGCAGCAGCACGGTGACCCGGTCGGCCTGGCTGCCCTGGCTCTTGTGGATCGTCATCGCGTGCATGGTCTCGACGGCGTCGAGACGCCCCGGCGCGAACTCCTTGAGCCGCCCCGAGCCGGCCACGAAGATCCGCCGCCGCGCACCCTGCCGCACCACCACGCCGGTCTCGCCGTTGTAGACGTCGAGCGCGTAGTCGTTGCTGGTCACGAGCAGCGGGCGGCCGACGTACCACTGACCGCCACCCGGTCCGTGCAGGTCGACGTCGGGGTCCTCGCCGAGCCAGCGCTCGATGCGCTGGTTCCACCGGCGGACGCCGTAGGGGCCGTCGCGGTGGGCACACAGCAGCCGGTGGCGGTCGAGCTCCTCGAGCGCGCGCCCCGGCGCCTCGGCCGTCGCCGCCGCCCACACCGCCCGCGCCGCGGCGAGCGACTCGGGCCGCAGCGCCGCCTCGACCTCGGTCTCGTCGGAGGTGTCGACCCACGAGACCTGGTCGGACGGCGTGCACAGCACGTCGAGCACCGTGTCGGCGTCGCCGGTGCGCAGCGCCTCGGCGAGCGACTTGATGTCCTGCTCGGAGCGGAAGTTGGTGGACAGCGCCGAGACCGGCGAGTCCGGCCGGGCGTCGAACCCGGCGACCAGGTCGCTGAGCGCCGCGCCCGCCCCGACCGAGGTGAGCTGGCGCGGGTCGCCGACCAGCACCAGCCGGCAGTCGGGCCGCAGCGCCTCGAGCAGGCGGCCCATCATCGTGAGCTCGACCATCGACGACTCGTCGACGACGACCACGTCGTACTTGAGCCGGTTGCCGCGGTCATGGCGGAAGCGGGTCGCGTTGTCGGGACGCCAGCCCAGCAGCCGGTGGAGCGTCAGGCCGTCGAGCCGACCGACGAGTCCCGGCGCCTCGGGCCACGATCTCGACACCTCCGCGAGCTCGGAGGCCACGGCCTCCTGGAGCCGGGTGGCGGCCTTGCCCGTGGGCGCCGCGAGCGCGATCGCCAGGCGGCCGCCGGCCTGGTCGGCGAGCAGCGTCAGCAGGCGCGCGACCGTCGTCGTCTTCCCGGTGCCGGGGCCGCCGGTGAGGATCGTCGTACGACGACGCAGGGCGGCCACCACGGCGGCCCGCTGCTCGTCGCTGAAGTGCCCTGCCTCGACGCGCGCGAGCGCCGCCTCGAGCCGCGCCTGGTCGACGTCGGGCGGGGCCTGGGCGAGCCGGGCCTCGAGGTCGTCGTGGACCTGGGTCTCGAGCCGGTGGTAGCGATCGAGGTAGAGCAGGCCGAGCTCCCACCGGAGCGCGCCCGCGGCCACCAGCGGAGATGCCTCGATGGCGGGCACCCACTCGTCGCGGTCGGGCCGGTCGAGCTCCGGTGCGGTCGCGGCGACGGTGTCGAGGTCGAGGCAGACCGAGCCGCGGCGCACGGCGCGGACGGCGAGGGCGACGGCGAGGAGCACCCGCTCGTCGTCCTCGCCCCCGAGCACCCCGAGCCGCTGGGCGACGTGGACGTCCGAGGCGGTGAGCACGCCGGCGGCGTTGTAGGTCGCGAGCAGGCCACTCGCCCCGGTCGCGATCCGCCAGTCGTGGTCGCCGACGGGCTCGAAGAGCTCAGTCACGACGACCGTCCAGGAGGTCGGAGAGGTCCTCGACGAGGGCGACCGGAGGCCGCCACGCGAACACCCCGCAGGGCGCCCCGTCGACGAGCGGCGTCTCTGGCCCGCACATTCCGCGCAGGTAGAGGTAGAGCACGCCGCCGAGGTGCCGCTCGGGGTCGTAGCCGGGCTGCCGCCAGCGGAGGAAGCGGTGCAGCACCGCGGCGTAGAGCAGCGCCTGCAGCGGGTAGTCGGAGTGGCCCATCGCCTCCGCGAGCGCCGCGGGCCGGTAGCTGTGCGCGGTCAGCGGCTCGTCGGGCGGCCCGAGCCAGTTGGTCTTGTAGTCGACGACCAGGTAGCGGGGACCCGGGAGTCGCAGCACGACGTCGACCGAGCCGGTCAGGTAGCCGCGCAGCGTCTGCGCCCCGAGCGGGCCGGCGAGCTGCGCGGCGTACGCCCGCACCGGGTCGCCCTCCGGCAGGTGTCGTTCGAGCAGTGGCGCGAGGTCGCCCAGCAGGCCGTCGCCCAGCGGCAGCTCGAACTCCATCTCGCGCAGTCGGTCGGCCAGCGATACCTGCCGCAGCGTCGTGTCGGCGAGTGGCCCGAGCGGGGAGTCACAGACCGCGGCCAACGCGTCCGCGAGCATGTCGCGGTCGAGGGCGACGGGCCACCAGCCGAGCTGCTCGTCGATGTGGCCGAGCAGCTCCGCGCGCAGGTCGGGCGCGTCGGGATCGGTGTGCTCGAGCACCGCGTGGACCAGTGAGCCGAAGGTCGCGCCCACGGGCAGGTCGGCCATCGGCGACGCCACGTCGCCGGCGATCGGGCCGGGCGCCACGACGATCTCGGGCGAGAGGGCTGGTTCCTGAGGAGGTCGCGCAGCGACCGTCTCGAAGGGCTCGTCGTCCTTGCCGGTCATCTCGGGCTCACTCACGACGGTGCCGGCCGGGCCGGCGGCCACCTCGATCCTGCTCAGCGACGAGTACGACGCGCGCCGCCACTCGGTGTCGACCTCGCGCGTGAACGACCGCGCCGCGAACGCGGCCGGCGCCGGGAGCGGCGGGTCCTCCCCCGGGTCCTGGTGCACCGCCGGCTCGGGCGACGGGCCGCCCCGGTCGCGCCACTGGGCGAAGAGCGAGACCACGGCGTCGTCGTCGGGCACCGGCGGCGACTCGGGCACCTCGGCGGTGTCGGCGGCGCGGATCAGCATGCGGTGGAGGGGCGAGGCGACGGCGTTCTTCGTCGGCGCCCACCAGGCCACGACCTGCGACTTGGCGCGGGTGATCGCGACGTACAGCAGCCGCAACCACTCCCCGGCCTCCTCGTCGGCCCACCGACGGCAGTGGTCGCCCCACTGGGCCCCGGCGCCGCCGACGTCGAGGCAGCGCCGGCCCTCGTCGTCGTGGAAGAGCGGTCGCGTCGGCTTGGGGACGAACCGGTCGGCGAGGGCTGGCAGGTAGACGACGGGGTACTCGAGGCCCTTGCTGGCGTGGATCGTCACCAGCTGCACCGCGGCGGCGTCGGAGTCGAGGCGGCGGGTGCGCTCGATGCCGCGACCCGCGCGGCCCTCGGCGACCTGGTCGCGCAGCCAGGTGAGCAGTGAGACCAGGCCATGCCGCTCGGTGAGCGTGACCTCGTGGAGCGCCTCGCCGATGTGCCGCAGGTCGGTGAGCCGCCGGTCGCCGCCGACCTCGGCGAGCACCCGCTGGGGCAGACCGGCGCGCCCTCCGGTGCCGATGGTGGCGGCCTCGAGCACGGCCGCGACGCCGCGGGTGGTGAACAGCTCGACCCACGTGCGCAGCGTGTCGGCCACCTCGTCGGTGAGGTCGTCGCCGCGCCGGTCGAGCTCGGCCGCGGTGTGTCCGAAGAAGCACGTGAGCGCGGCCGAGCGCACGCGGGTGCTGCGGTGCGGCTGCTCCAGCGCCTCCAGCAGCGTCAGCCACTCGACCGCCGCCGGGGTGGCGAAGACGCTGCCGCCACCGGCGATCACGGCCGGGACCCCGACCGCCAGCAGCGCCTCGCGCACCGCCGCGAGGTCGGCGTGGCGGTAGCTGATCACGGCGACGTCGCGGGGCCGGATCGACTCGCCGCACCAGGTCGCGCCGCTGGCGAGCAGGCGGCGTACGTCGAGGGCGAGGTCGCGCGCGACGTGCGGGCGCACGTCCTTGACCGACAGCATCGCGTTGCCCCGGCGGTCGAACGCGTCCCTGCGCACCACGCGGACCCGGAACGGCTCGGGCGCGGGTGCGCCCACGAGCCGGCTCTCGCGGTGGTGCGCGGTCACGTCGCGCACCACGATGCGCTCGTCGCCGAGCGCGGCGCCCGCGAGCAGGCGCTGGAACGAGTCGAGCAGCGGCTCGTCGCTGCGCCAGTTGACCGCCAGGGTCTGCCGGGTCTGCGCGGTCTCGGCAGCCTGGAGGTACGTCGTGACATCGCCGCCCCGGAAGGCGTAGATCGCCTGCTTCGGGTCGCCGATCAGCACCATCGTGGCGTGGCCGGTGAAGGCCCTGTCAAGCACCTGCCACTGCACCGGGTCGGTGTCCTGGAACTCGTCGACGAGCACGATGCTCCAACGCTGCCGCATCCGCTGGGCGGCGGCGCCGTCCTCGTCGGCGAGCGCGTCGGCGAGCTGGGAGAGCAGGTCGTCGTAGGAGAGGATGCCGAGTCGGCGCTTGCGCCGATCGAGCTCGGTGCGCACCGCGTTGGCGAAGCTGACCTTGCGGCCCGCGGGGGTGCTGCGGTCCTCGCCGGTCGGCTCGAGGCGGGCCTGGGGGTCGCCGACCGCGGCACGCGCGATCGCCATCGCCTCGGCGTGGGTGAACATCGGACCGCCCTCGTCGAAGGCGAACGCACGGAGGTAGAGGTCGTCGACCGTCTCCTTCACGAGGTCGTCGAGGTCCTCGACCAGCCGGGCGCGCGAGTCGGTGTCGCCGGCGGTGCCGAGCGAGTCGAGCACCATCGAGCAGAACTGGTGGGTGGTCGCGATCGTCGCCGCGTCGAAGCCGGCGAGCGCCTCGGTAACCCGGCGGTGGCCGAGCCGGCGCTGCGCGGGCTCCCACTCGCGCAGCATCGCGACCAGGTCGGACTCCTCGACCGCACCGGTCGCGGGGTCGTCGCCGAGCACGCGCTCGGCCTCGACGAGCTGGGCGCGCACCCGCTCACGGAGCTCCTGGCTCGCGGCGCGGCCGAACGTCACCACGAGCATCTGCTCGAGCCGGGCGACGCCCTCGGCGACGTAGCGGGTCACGAGGGCACCGATCGTCCAGGTCTTGCCGGTGCCGGCGCTGGCCTCGAGGAGCACGGTGCCGGTGGGCAGCGGGTAGCGGATGTCGAACGGCCTCGGCCGGGCGCTCACAGTGGGCCCACCTTCTCGGCGCCGGTGAGCAGCGGCTCCCAGATCCGCCAGGCGTAGTCACCCAGCCCGCCGTCGAGCAGCACCTGCAGCGGCGCACGGGTGCCGTAGACGCGCTGGTGGTAGGCGTCGTCGTCCTCGCCGGTGATGCCGAGCTGGTGGTGGGGGTCGGTCTCCCACTCCCGACGAGCGGCCTCGGCGGGCGAGAGGTCCTGGCCCATCTGCTCGCGCAGGCGGGCCTCCGCCCACGCCGCGCCGGTCGCGACCGGCACCGGCAGCGGCTCGCGCAGGCCGCGCTCGCGCAGGTCGACGAGGTCCCGCAGCCAGGTGACCGCGCGGTGGTCGAGGGGGCCGGAGAGCGCGCGCTTCGGGCCGGCGCGCTCACGGCCGACCGCGTGGGCCGTCCAGTGCTCGTCGGGGTACGACGCGCTCAGTGCCAGCAGGTCGACCCACGTCCGGAGCCGTTGCCGGGCCCGGAGCCGCGAGTAGCCGAGCGAGACGACGCGGCTGCCGTGGACGCCGGTGACGGTGCCGGTGAGCCGACGGCCGTCACCGAGGTCGACGTCGACGTCGACCGATCGGCGCTCCCCCTCGCGCAGGTCGGCGGTGCGCGACCACAGCCGCTGACACTCCGCGACGACCTCGTCGAGGGCGGCCCGGCCGAGCCCGCCCGGCGGGAGCGTGCCGGCGAGCTGCTCGGCGGTCATCACCGCGACCGGGTCCTGCCCGGCGAGCAGTTCGCGCAGGAGCCGGTCGCCGACCTGCCACTTCTCGAGGTTGTCGAGCGTCACCGGGATCGCGTCGGCGAGGTCGTCGGGCTCGAACGGCGTCGCCACGTCGAGCCGCTCGCGCAGGAACGTCCGGACCGGGTGGACCAGGAACGCCTCGAGGTCTTGCAGCGAGACGTCCGCCCGGGCACGCTCGGGCAGCGGACCCTGGATCAGCGGCGGCGGCTCGCTGCGGACGCTCCACGCCGAGCGCGCCCCGGCGAGCGCGGCGGTGTCGAAGCTGAACGGCCGCTCCGGGGCGAAGTTCCGCGCGTCGTACGGCTGCAGCGGGTGCCGGACCTCGATGCCGTCGCGCACGGGAGCGGCGGTGGTGCGGTCGGCGGCGTCGAGGATCTCGCCGAGGGGTACGGCGGGCGGGCGGCGCGCGCCGGACTGCTCGTCGGCACCGGTGTAGGTGATGACGAGGCGCTCGGTCGCGGCGAGCACGGCGTCGAGCAGGAGCTGGCGGTCCTCGCTGCGGGCGTCGCGCTCCCCGGTGAGCGGCCGGCGCCCGAGGACGTCGTCACCGTCGACCGCGCGGGCGCGCGGGAAGACGCCGTCGTCGAGGCCGACCAGGCAGACGACCCGGTGCGGCACCGAGCGCATCGGGACCATCGTGCAGACGGTGAGCGTGCCGGTGCGGAAGTTGGCGCGGGTGGGCCGGCCCGCCAGCCGGGACTGGAGCAGCGCCCGCAGGTCGGAGAGGCGCAGCTCGATGTCGCCGTCGTGGGACGACGCGGCGGCGCGGGCCAGCTCGCGCTCGAACTGCGGCAGCTGCCAGGCGTCGTCGGTCGCGACGTCGGTCAGCGCACGGACGCCGTCGCGCAGCCGCGTCGTCCACTCGGCCACGGTCCGCGCGTCGGCCAGCCCGGCCAGGGTCGTGGCGAGACGCTCGACGAGCTCTGCCAGCCGGCCGGCGAGGTCGATCTCGTTGCTCCCGACGTCGTCGAGCGGCAGGCCGCGGCCGAGGTGGCGGTGGTCGTCGCCGCTCATGACGACACCGAGCAGGATCCGGTCGAGGCCGGCGCGCCAGGTGTTGTGCTCGAAGCGCTCCATCCCGAACGTCCGGCGCGCGTCGCCGTCCAGCCCCCACCGGACGCCGGCCCGGGACACCCACCGGTTGACCCGGTCGAGCTCGTCGTCGGTGAACCCGAACCGTCTCCGGCACGGCTCGCTGCCCGCCAGGTCGAGCACGTCGGCAGCGGTCACCCGGCCGCCGGACAGCTCCAGCAGTCGGCCGGCGACCGCCAGGAGCGGGTTGGTGCTGGTGAGCGCCCGGTCGGCGAGCTTCACGCGGAGCAGGTGGGCGGGGTGCCCCTGAGGAGTCGGGGTCTGGCTCGTCGCGAGCCCGAAGCCCGCCGAGATCAGCGGTGCGTAGGTCTCGATGTCGGGGCACATGACGAGGATGTCGCGCGGCTCGAGCGTCGGGTCGTCCTGGAGCAGCCCGACCAGCACCTCGCGCAGCACGTCGACCTGGCGCGCCGGACCGTGGCAGGCGTGCACCTGCAGGGAGGCGTCGCCGTCGGCGAGGTGGCGACCCGCGCGTTCGGCGTACGACGGGGCGTGGTTGGCGCGCAGGTCGTGCTGGAGCCAGCCGAGGAGGGTGCCGGCCCCGTCGTCGGGAGTCGGCACCAGCTCTGCGTCGATGCCGTCGAGCGTGCGCCTGAGCTCACGGGCGTCGCGGCCGAGCGAGGCGAGCAGGGGGTGGCCGACCCGCTCGGCCGAGTCGTCCTCGTCGCGAGGCACGACGCCGCCGACCCCGGCCAGGTCGTCCCACAGCGTCGGCGACGGCTGCGGGAGGAAGAGGTGGACGTCGCGGTGGTCGCCGAGCGCGCGCAGCAGCTCGACCTCGGTGACCGGGACGCGGGTGTGGCCGAAGAGGGAGAGGCGCCCGGGCAGCGGCAACGCCTCCCCGCCGACCCGCAGCGCGGCGCAGGTCTCGGCGTGCCGGACGTCGGGCGGTGGCGCGTCCACCGTCGCGATCAGCCGGCGCCACAGCTCGGCCTGCCAGCGCAGGTCCTCCGCGAGGTCGCCGTCGTCCCCCTCGCGCCACCCGGCCACCAGCGACGGTCGCTGCACGGCGTACGACGCGAACAGGGTCGCCAGTCGGATCGCGACGGAGTAGCGGCGGTTGCGTCGGAGCTCGCCGTCGGCGCCGTCGAGACCGTGGCCCAGGTGTCGAGCCAGGGTGGCGAACCCCGGGTCGTCGAGGCTCTCGTCGATGGTCGCCAGCAGCGGCCAGACCAGGCGCTCGGGGTCCCACGGGTCGTCGCGCTCGCGACCGAGCAGCAGGCTCACCAGGCTGCGCGGGTTGAGGAACCGCACGCCCGCGCACACCCCGTCGCCACCCCGCGGACCGACACCGAGCCGATGGCTGAGCCGCTGGGTGAGCCAGCGCTCCACGCCCCTGGCCGGCACCACCACGACCTCCTCGGCGAACGGGTCGTCGAGCGGCGTGGCCAGCAGGTCACCGAGCCGGTCGGCGAGGACGTCGGTCCGCGCGGCTCGGTGGATCTGCAGGGTCACGGGCCGACCTTATGGGGCGGCGGGGACAGGGGTCGGCGGAGGTTGTTCGTTTCACCGGTCGGCCGGGAAGCGAGCGCCCTACGCGTCCCGCCGCCGCACGACGACGTACGCCGCGGCGAGCAGCACGGCGATCTCGAGGACGAACACGCCGAATCCGGCCCAGGCGTCGAGCAGGTTCGGGTTGAACGCGACCGGCGTGGAGATCGACGAGCCGGCGTTGCCGGGCATCAGCTTGGTGAGCCACTCGCCGACCGCGCCGGGCACCAGGTTCACCATGTTGCCGAGGATCAGCATCAGCGCGAGGACGACCGAGATCGTGCCGGCGGTGTGGCGCAGCAGGAAGCCCACGGCGACGGTGAAGAGCCCGATGCCGGCGAGGTAGAGGCCGGAGCCGTACATCGACCGGAGGACGTCGCCCTCCAGGGGCATCCCGATGCCTTCGCGGTCGAGGAAGAAGTTGCCGCCGAGGTACCCGACCAGCGCGGTCACCGTGCCGACGATGCCGAAGACGAGGACGACGAGCAGCGACTTGGCCGCGAGCACCTTGCCCCGCGCGGGCACGGCCGCGAAGCTCGTCCGGATCATGCCGGTGCCGTACTCGGTGGTGACGACGAGGGCGCCGAGCACCACCGCGGTGATCTGGGCGACCATCATCCCCCAGGTGATGAACGACCCCGGCGACTCGTCGGCCTCGGGAGACGCGAGCCAGTCGGCGTTGCCCCAGCACATCAGGATCGTCAGGCCGGCACCGAGCACGAACGTCGCGAGCAGCGTCCACCACGTCGAGCGGACCGTGTGCAGCTTGACCCACTCGGCGTGCAGCACCGCCGTGAACGACGGGCACGCGACGTCGGTGCGCTCGACGACGGCGCCGGACTCCATGAGCGTGGCACTCATCGAGCCACCTCCTTCGCGGTGGTCGCGTGGTACTCGACGCTGTCGGCGGTCAGGGTCATGAAGGCGTCCTCGAGCGAGGACCGCACCAGCGTGAGCTCGTGGACCATCAGGCCGTGCCGGAAGAGCAGCTCGCCGACCGACGGCGCGTCGAGCCCGATCACCCGGATCTCGTCGTCGACGCGCGAGACCTCGAGACCTCGGCCGTCGAGCAGCGCGGCGGCGTCGGACAGCGCGGGCGCCTTCACGCGGACGTACGACGCGGCGTGGCTGCCCATGAACTCGGTCATCGAGCAGTCGGCGAGGATCTGCCCGCGCCCGATCACCAGCAGGTGGTCGGCCATCAGGGCCATCTCCGACATCAGGTGGCTCGAGATGAAGACGGTGCGACCCTCGTCGGCCAGCTGGCGCGCAAACGTGCGCACCCAGCGGATGCCCTCCGGGTCGAGGCCGTTGACCGGCTCGTCGAGCACGACCACTGGCGGGTCGCCGAGCATGGCCGCGGCGATGCCGAGCCGCTGGCCCATGCCGAGCGAGAACCGCCCGGCCCGCTGGCCCGCGACGGACTCCAGCCCGACCAGCTCGAGCACCTCGCCGACCCGGGTCGTCGGGATGCCGTTGGACGCCGCCATCCAGCGCAGGTGGTCGCGGGCGGACCGGCCGGGGTGGACGGCGTTCGCCTCGAGGAGGGCGCCGATCTCCCGCAGCGGCGCGGGCGACGCGGCGTACCGGTGCCCGTTGACGCTGACCGTCCCCGACGTCGGGGCGTCCAGGCCGAGGATCATCCGCATCGTCGTCGACTTGCCGGCGCCGTTCGGGCCGAGGAAGCCGGTGACACGACCCGGCTCGACGACGAAGTCGATGCCGTCGACGGCGGTCTTGCTCTGCCCCTTGCCGGAGGAGAAGCGCTTGGTGAGCTGGTGGGCACGGATCATGGGTCCACCCTCCGCCGCGGCCGGCCCGCGCACATCGGGGAGCACCCCCGGAACGACCCCGAGACCTCCCCTGATCCCTGCGGGGTACGGCGCGGCTACGCGACCCTGCGGCGCAGCGACGCGTCCTGCACCGACGGCGGCGTGTCGACCTTCTCCTCGGGCGCGAGGTCGACGCCCGGCGGCACGATCTCGTCGATGGCGTCCAGCACGTCCGGCGTCAGGACGACGTCCGCCGCGGCGAGCTGCGACTCGAGGTGGGCGAGCGTGCGGGGGCCGATGATCGCGCTGGTCACGGCCGGGTGGGCGGTGACGAAGCCGAGCGCCAGCTGGATGAGCGTCAGCCCGGCTTCGTCGGCGACCTTCGCGAGCCGCTCGACCGCGTCCAGCTTGGCGCGGTTGACCGGTAGCGACACGTCGAACCGGTCGCTCATGAAGCCCGAGCGGTTGGTGGTGATCTCGCGGCCCTCGCGGATCGCGCCGGAGAGCCAGCCGCCGGCGAGTGGGCTCCACGCGAGCACGCCCAGGCCGTACTCCTCCGTCACCGGCAGCACGTGCGCCTCGATCGCACGCTGCAGCACCGAGTAGCCCGCCTGCTCGGTGACGTAGCGTCCGAGCCGGTGCTCGCGGGCCGACCACTGCGCCTGCACGATCCGGTACGCCGGGTAGGTCGACGTCCCGAAGTACCTGATCTTCCCGGCTCGCTGGAGGTCGGTCAGTGCGCCCAGCGTCTCCTCGTCGCTCACGGTCGGGTCCCAGCGGTGGACCTGGTAGAGGTCGACGTGGTCGACGCCGAGGCGAGCCAGGCTGCGGTCGAGCTCGGTGACGATCCAGCGCCGGGAGGCGCCCTGGTGGTTGGGCTCGTCGCTCATCGGCCCCCACACCTTGGTCGCCAGCACGAGGTCGTCGCGCCGTCCGGCGATGGCCTTGCCGACCATCTCCTCGGACTCGCCGCGTCCGTACCAGTCGGCCGTGTCGATCACGTTGATCCCGGCCTCGAGCGCCGTGTCAACGATAGCGGTCGCCTCGTCCTGGGTCGTGCGCCCGAGGGCGCCGAAGTTCATCGCGCCGAGCGCGAGGGTGCTGACGCGGACGCCGGTGCGCCCGAGGATGCGGTGGTCCATGGGTTCCTCCTGTGGCAGGATCGAAGCGGAACAACGTTCCAGAACACGATACGGAACATTGTTCCGTTTATCAACGGACGGAGGACCGGTGACCACGGTGCGCAAGCGCGCGGACGCGCGGCGCAACGAGCAGGCCCTGCTCGACGCGGCCGCCGCCGCCTTCGTCGAGACCGGCGTCGACGTCCCCGTGCGCGCCATCGCCGCCCGGGCCGGCGTCGGCGTCGCCACCATCTACCGCCACTTCCCCACCCGCGCCGACCTGATCGTCGCCGTCTACCGCCACCAGGTCGAGGCGTGCGCCGAGGCCGGCCCCGAGCTGAGGGCGAGCGCGCCCTCGCCGTACGACGCCCTCGTCCGCTGGATCGACCTCTTCGTCGACTTCCTCGGCACCAAGCACGGGCTGGCGGAGGTGCTGCAGTCCGGCGACCCGACGTACGCGACCCTGCACACCTGGTTCGTCGACCGCCTCGTCCCCGTCTGCGCCGAGCTGCTCGCCGCCGCGGCCGACGCCGGCCAGGTGCGCGGAGACGTGCGGGCCCTCGAGCTCATGCGCGGGGTCGGCAACCTGTGCATCGGCGCGGGCACCGACGAGCGGTACGACGCGCGCCGCATGGTCCGCATCCTGATGGCCGGGCTGCGTCACGACTGACCACATCGGGTACGGGGCGTCCATGACGGAGCAGACACCCGGCCCCGAACCGGACGTCGCCGAGCCGGCCGCACCGCCGAAGGACCCGCTGCGGCGGTCCCGCACCAGCGGTGCCTGGACCGCCACGATCATCGCCGGCGTGCTGCTCGTGCTGCTCGTCGTCTTCATCGCCCAGAACACCGACGACGTGCACGTCTCCTTCCTCGGCTGGGACGGGACCGCCCCACTCGCGGTGGCGCTGCTGATCGCCACGGCGAGCGGAGTGGTGATCACGGCGCTGGTCGGCACACTGCGCATCTGGCAGCTGCGCCGGCGGGTGCGCCGCGACCGGAGCTGACCGCGTCCCCGGCGCGGCTCGACGCCGCAGCCGAGCTCGCGCAGCTCCTCGCCGAGATGTTCGCCGAGGTGTCGTCGAGGTAGCGCATTCGGGCCATGGACCTGCCTCTCGGGGCGTGCGACTCTCCGGTGATGGGGCAGAGCCTCGACGTGGACTACCTCGTGATCGGGGCCGGCGCGACCGGCATGGCCTTCACCGACGCGCTCGTCGACCACGCCGACGTCCGGGTCGCCCTGGTCGACCGGCGGCACGCGCCGGGCGGTCACTGGCTCAAGGCCTACCCGTTCGTGCGGCTGCACCAGTCGTCGACGTTCTACGGCGTCGCGTCGACCCTGCTCGGCGGCGGGCGGGTCCAGACCCGCGGCCCGGAGGCCGGGCTGCACGAACGAGCCGACAAGGCCGGGATCTGCTCCTACTTCGCCGACGTGCTGGCCGACCGGCTGGAGGCGTCGGGGCGCGTCGAGCTGCTGGCGGGGTGCGAGTACGTCGGGGACCGGACCGTGGTCTCGCGGATCTCGGGACGGCGACACACCGTGCCGGAGCGGTGCCGGATCGTCGACGCGCGCTACCTCTCCCCGGACATCCCGGCCGAGTCGCCGCCGCGGTTCACCGTCGGCGACGGGGCACGGGTCGTCCCCGTCAACTTCTTGCCGCACGTGGAGGAGGCGCCCGGTTGCCACGTCGTCGTCGGCTCGGGCAAGACCGCCACCGACGCCTGCGTCTGGCTGCTGGCCAACGGGGTCGACCCGGACGCGATCTGCTGGATCCGACCGCGCGAGCCGTGGATGCTGAACCGGGCGAAGATCCAGCCCGAGCCCGAGATCTTCCTCGGCATGGTCGCCGACCTGCTGCAGGCGGTTGCCGGGGCGCCGTCGTTGCCCGATCTCTTCGTGCGGCTCGAGGACCTCGGCATCATGCTGCGCATCGACCGGTCGGTCACCCCGACGATGGCCAAGACCCCGACGCTCGCCACCTGGGAGCTCGACGAGCTGCGGAGCATCGAGGACGTCGTACGCCTCGGGCACGTCACCACGGCCTGCCGCGGCCGGATCGACCTCGAGCAGGGCTCGATCGCCGTCCCCGGCGACGCCCTGGTCGTCGACTGCGCCGCCGACGGCCTGAAGCGGCCGCCGCTGATCCCGATCTGGCGGCCGGAGGTGATCACGCCGCAGCCGGTCCGGGCGGGCTTCCCGTGCTTCGGCGCCGCGCTGGCCGGCTACGTCGAGGCGACCCGCTCGGACGACGCCGAGAAGAACCGCCTCTGCCCGCCCTCGCCCTACGGCAACACGCTGGCCGACTGGGCGCAGATGAACCTCCTCGGACTCCGCAACGCCGCCGCCTTCGGCGCCGAGCCGGACATCCGGGAGTGGTCTGCCGCGACCGCCCTGAACCCGGCGCGGATCCCGCCCGGCCACGACGGCTCCGCGGCGCTCGACGACGCGATCACCAGGATCGGAGCGCACTCCGGGCCCGCGGTCGCCCGGCTCGCCGAGCTGGCCGCGGTCGGCTGAGTGCCGGAGTTGGGGGCCCTGCGCAACAATGGACCCATGATCGGATTCCTCGTCGCCGGCTTGATCATCGGAGCGCTCGCCCGCCTCTTCAAGTCGGGCAAGCAGGACCTGGGCATCCTCGCGACCCTCGGACTCGGCGTGGTCGGCTCCCTCATCGGCGGCACGATCGCGTGGATCCTCGGCACCGGCAGCATCTGGGAGCTGAACGTCCTCGGCTTCGTGCTCTCCGTGGTCGCGGCCGTGCTCCTGGTCGGAAGCGCCGAGGCGCTGGTCGGCAAGAACCGCACCAGCCTGCGCTAACCCCTTGCGACCGCCGGGACATCGGCGGATCGTGGAGGGATGAAGACGCACGGGATCCCGGATGGCCTGCCGGTCCTCTCCCGGGGCAAGCACCGCAACCCCCGCAAGGGTGCCTGCTTCATGGAGATGGCGTCGGTCCTCGCGAACGAGCCCTGGAGCGACCGACCGTCGTGCACCCATCCGCTGCTCGCGCAGCTCGCCCGGCTGGTCAACGACCACACCAACGACGACCGGCGCGGCGAGCTCGTCGTGCTGATCCCCGACGTCGTCGGCGTGCAGGGCCACGGCCTCGACTGGGAGGCGGCCGTCACGGCGGCCGTGGCGTGCCGGGCGCTGCCCGACATCGCCGAGGAGTCCCAGCGCGCGCTGGCCGCCGGCCTGATCCGCTGCGACGAGGTCGCGGCCCACGGCGGGCCGACCGCCGTCGACCGCGAGGCGATCCGCGAGGCGCTCGACCAGGTGCCGCTCGCCGCGACGTGGGCGCGCGGCTTCATCGACGGCGCCTCGCCCCTGAAGCCGAAGAGCTTCCAGAAGCACTCGGCCCCCGCCGTGATGCTCTGCGCCGTCCGCGGTACGGCGCGGGCCGCGGTCAGCGACCCGGACGCGCACCTGCGCGACCTGCTGGTCACGGGCATCGAGGCCGCGAGGCGGGTGCCGGCTCAGCCCCTGCGCAACGGCACGTCGAGCCTCGCGGAGAGCTCGTCGTACGTCGTGCCGAAGACGTCGACCACGACGACCTCGTCGCCGCCGACCTCGAACACCGCCAGGTCGGTGTAGACGCGGGACACGCAGGCCACACCGGTCAGCGGGTAGGTGCAGTCCGGCACCAGCTTCGGGGTGCCGTCCTTGGCGAAGAGCGTCATCATCACGAAGACCTGCTTCGCGCCGATCGCGAGGTCCATGGCCCCGCCGACGGCCGGGATCGCGTCGGGCGCGCCCGTGTGCCAGTTGGCGATGTCGCCGCCGGCACTGACCTGGAAGGCGCCGAGCACGCAGACGTCGAGGTGGCTGCCACGCATCATCGCGAACGAGTCGGCGGAGTGGAAGTACGCCGCACCAGGCGGCTCGACCACCGGGATCTTCCCGGCGTTGACCAGGTCGGCGTCGACCTCGTCGCCGACCGCGGCCCGGCCCATGTTGAGCATGCCGTTCTCGGTGTGCAGCACGACGCCGGCGTCGGCGTCGAGGTGGTCGGCGACCAGCGTGGGCTGACCGATGCCGAGGTTGACGTAGGCGCCGTGGGGGATGTCCCGCGCCACCCGGGCGGCCATCTCGCCCTTGTCGAGACCCGCGCTCACACCGCCACCACCCTGTCCACGTAGATGCCGGGCGTCACGACCGTCTCCGGGTCCAGTTCGCCGATCTCGACGACCTCGCGCACCTGGACGATCGTCGTGGTCGCGGCGGTCGCCATCACCGGCCCGAAGTTGCGCGCGGTCTTGCGGTAGACGAGGTTGCCCATCCGGTCGGCGCGGTGGGCGCCGACGAGGGCGACGTCGCCCTTGATCGGGTGCTCGAGCACGTAGGTGCGGCCGTCGATCTCTCGGGTCTCCTTGCCCTCGGCGAGCGGCGTGCCGACGCCGGTCGGGCAGAAGAACGCGCCGATGCCCGCCCCGGCGGCACGCATCCGCTCGGCGAGGTTGCCCTGCGGCACCAGCTCGAGCTCGATCCGGCCGTCGCGGTAGAGGCCGTCGAAGACGTAGGAGTCCGACTGCCGCGGGAACGAGCAGATGACCTTGCGGACCCTGCCCTTCGCGAGGAGCGCGGCCAGGCCGGTGTCGCCGTTGCCGGCGTTGTTGGACACCACGGTGAGGTCGGTGGCGCCCTGGTCGATCAGAGCGTCGACGAGCCGGACCGGCATCCCCGCCAGTCCGAAGCCTCCGACGAGGACGGTCGACCCGTCCGAGATGCCCGCGACCGCCTCGGCGGCGCTCTCGCAGATGGTGACGCTCACGAGACGTTCTCGAGCACGACGGCGAGCGCCTGGCCGACGCCGATGCAGATCGCGGCCACGCCGTACCTCTCCCCCGACTCCGGCAGCCGCGCCGCGAGCGTGCCGAGGATGCGGCCGCCCGAGGCGCCGAGCGGGTGGCCGATCGCGATCGCGCCGCCCTTGGCGTTGACGATCGCCGGATCGACGTCCCACGCGTCGACACACGCCAGCGACTGCACGGCGAACGCCTCGTTGAGCTCGACCGCGCCGACGTCGGCCCACGTGATGCCCGCCCGGGCGAGCGCCCGGTCGGCGGCCTCGACGGGCGCGTAGCCGAAGAGCGGCGGCTCGACGGCGCTCACCCCTCGGCCCGCGATGCGGGCGAGCGGCGCGCCGCCGACCAGGTCGGCGGCGGTCTCCGAACCCAGCAGCACCGCGGATGCCCCGTCGTTGAGCGGGGAGGCGTTGCCGGCGGTGATGGTGCCGTCCTTGCGGAACGACGGTCTGAGGCCGGCCAGCTTGTCGGCGGTCGAGCCGGGGCGGATGCCCTCGTCGCGGGCGAGGTCGGCTCCCTCGACGGGGACGACGAGGTCGTCGTAGAAGCCCGCCTCCCACGCGGCGTCGGCGAGGTTGTGCGACTGCGCCGCGAACTCGTCCTGGCGCTCGCGGGAGATCGAGAACTTCTCGCCCAGCAGCTCGTTGGCCTCGCCGAGCGAGACGGTCCACTCCTCGGGCATCCGGTCGTTCACCAGGCGCCAGCCGAGGGTCGTGGACACCGCGGTGACGTTGCCGGCGGGGAAGGCACGCGACGGCTTCGGCAGCACCCACGGCGCCCGGGTCATCGACTCGACGCCGCCGGTGAGCACGACGTCGGCGTCGCCCGACTCGATCGCGCGCGACCCGATGATCGCGGCGTCGAGCGACGAGCCGCACAGCCGGTTGACCGTGGTCGCCGGCACGCTGACCGGGAGCCCGGCGAGCAGCACCGCCATCCGGCCGACGTTGCGGTTGTCCTCGCCGGCCTGGTTGGCGCAGCCCCAGACGACGTCGCCGATCCGCTCGTGGTCGAGCGCGGCCGCCTTCGCCAGCACCCCCCGGATCGCGGTGGCGGCGAGGTCGTCGGGGCGCACCTCGGCCAGGGCACCGCCGAAGCGGCCGAAGGGCGTGCGCGCGGCGGCGTACAGGAAGGCTCCGCTCATGCCTTCACCGTAGGCCGGGCCGGTCCATCGACTCCAATACTGAATGTGACTGGATTGATAAGTTGAGTGCATGGAACTGCGACACCTGCGCGCGTTCGAGGTGCTCGCCGAGGAGCGGCACTTCGGCCGGGCCGCCGCGCGCCTGCACCTCGCGCAGCCGGCGCTCTCCCAGCAGGTCAGGCAGCTGGAGCGCGAGCTCGGCGTCGCGCTGTTCGCGCGCACGACCCGACGGGTCGATCTCACCGAGGCGGGTCGCCGCTTCGCGGCCCACGCCCGCACGGTGCTGGGCGACGTCGACCGCGCGTCGTCCGAGATGGCGCTGCTCGCCTCGGGAGCCGCGGGGCGGGCCGCGATCGGCTTCATCGGCACCGCGACGTACGACGTGCTGCCGCGTGTCGCGCGCGAGGTGCGCGCCTCGCTGCCGGACCTCGAGCTCGACCTGCGCGGCGAGCTGCTGTCTCCTCAGCTCCTGACCGGCCTTCGGGACCGCGCCTTCGACGTGGCACTGGTGCGTCCGGACCCGCTCAACAGTGCGGACCTGAACGTTCGGACCCTGCGCTCGGAGCGCCTCGTCGCCGTGCTGCCGACCGGCCACCCGCTCGCCCGTCGCCGCCGGATCCCGCTGGCGGCGCTGGCGGGCGAGGCGTTCGTGATGCACCCGTCGGGCACCCGGTCCTCGGTGCACGAGCGGGTGCGCGCGGCGTGCGAGGCGGCCGGATTCTCCCCCGACCCGGTCATCGAGGTGAGCGAGACGGCGACGCTCGTCGTCTTCGTCGCCGCCGGCCTCGGTGTCGCGCTCGTGCCGGAGCCGGTGCGCTCGCTCGGCCTCGCCGGCGTCTCCTACGTCGCGGTCGACGACGCGCCCACGATCGACCTCGCCCTCGCCACCCGGCTCGGCGACGACTCGCCCGCCGTCGCACGCGTCGGCGAGATCGTCGCGGCGTGCGTCTGAGAGCGGTACTTCTCAGGCGGTGCCCGCACCTCTCGGGTGTTGCAACGCCCCAGAACCGCCGGAATACCCGGTGCACCGGGTATTCCGCGACCGGTCAGAGCAGCCCCTCCTCCCGGAGCACCCCGGACGCGACCCGGAAGGCGGTGTTGGCGTCGGGCACGCCGCAGTAGATCGCCGACTGCAGGAGCACCTCCTTGATCTCGCCGACGCTCAGCCCGTTGCGCAGCGCGGCCCGCACGTGCATGGCGAGCTCCTCGTGGTGGCCGCGGGCGACGAGGGCGGTCAAGGTGATCATCGAGCGCGAGCGCCGGTCGAGTCCGGGGCGGGTCCAGATCTCGCCCCAGGCGTACGCCGTGATCAGCTCCTGGAAGTCGCGCGTGAAGTCGGTGGTGCCCGCGACGGCGCGGTCGACGTGGGCGTCGCCCAGCACCTCGCGCCGCACCCGCATCCCCTCCGACGGCGCGTGACCCGACGGCGCGGGACCCGACGGCGCGGGGGCCGGCGGCGCCTCGCCCAGGAAGTGCGCCCGCAGCAGCCGCGCCACCTCCGCCGGCTGCTCCGCGGGAGCGAGGTGGGCCGTGCCGGCCAGCTCGACGTAGGAGCCGTCGGCCACACCGGCGGCGATCTCGCGCAGCGTGTCGGGCGGGGTGGTGACGTCCTCGGCGCCCGCGATCGCCAGGACCGGGGCGGTGATCCGGTCGAGGCGCGCGCGTACGTCGAAGTCCGCGATCGCCGCGCAGACCTGGACGTAGCCCTCGGCGTCCGCGTCGGAGAGCGCTCGCAGCAGCGCGCCGCCGCGCTCGGGCTCGCGCTCGAGGAAGCCGGGGCCGAACCAGCGCTCGGCCGAGCCGCTCACCATGACCGGCGTCCCGGAGGCGCGCACGGTGGCGATCCGCTCCGTCCACGTCTCCGGGGTGCCGATCTGCGCCCCCGTGCACAGCAGCGCCGCGGCGACGACCCGGTCGGACGCGTCGAGCATCAGCTGCAGCCCGACCGAGCCGCCCACCGAGTCGCCGGCGTAGAAGAACGGCCCGCGCGGCTGGCCGCGCTCGGTCATCACGTCGTCGACCACGCGCAGCACGCCGGCCGCGAGCTCGGCGATGGTGAACGGCTCCTCCGGCACCGAGCGGTTGTGGCCGTGCCCGGGCAGGTCCCAGGCGACCACGTCGAAGTCGTCGGTCAGCCCGGTCGTGCACGCGCTCCACAGGGTCGCCGCCGACGTGCCGAGCGAGGGCCCGAGGACGAGCAGGGGCAGGGCGGCGCGGTCGCGCCCGCCGGTGAGTCGGACGACGGTGATGCCGGGAATCAATGCTTCTCCTCCAGAGTCCGGTGGGCGCGGGCGACGACCTCGCCGACGTGCGCCACGGCGTCGCCGAGGTACGACGAGGCGGGCGGGCGCCCCGCGGCCGACGCCATCGACCGCTGCTCGGCGAGCACGCCGTCGCCGGCGGAGTCCAGGGTCGCTGCCATCCGGTCGGCGTGCACGACGAGTCCGGCCAGCAGGTCGTCGGTCTGGGAGACCGCCACCAGGGTCCGGCGCACCAGGTCGCGCAGCGTCGCCCACTCGGCGTGCCAGCCGCCGTCGGCGCGGTCGTCGAGCTGCTGCGCGGCGGCGAGGTGCAGCGTCGTCGCGAGCTGCGGCGTGGTGAGCGCCGCCCGCCGCACCAGCACCGACAGCGTCGGGTTGGCCTTCTGGGGCATCGTCGACGAGCCGCCACCGCTGCCCTCGGCGAGCTCGCCGATCTCGGGCCGCGACATGGTCAACACGTCGTTGGCGATGCGGACGCACGCGTCCGTGCACCCCGCGAGCGCGTCGCCGAGCCGGGTCATCGGGGCGCGGGTCGTGTGCCAGCGCGGCACTCCCTCGGGCACCGACCGACCGAGCTCGACGATCGCCGCGCGGGTGCCGGCCGCGCCCCCGACCTGGTCGGGGAGGGCGAGTCGGTCGAGGTCGTCGTACGCGTCGAGCACGGCCGTGAGCCAGGCCGCCGCCCGGAAGCCGAACGTGGTCGGCACCGCGTGCTGGGTGAGCGTCCGGGCGACCATCGGCGTCTCCCGGTGCCGGTCGGCCAGCCGGGCGAGCCGGTCCACGACCGACCGCAGGTCGCGCCGCAGCGTCTCGACGGCCGACGAGGCCATCCGCATCAGCGCGGAGTCGACGACGTCCTGGCTCGTGAGGCCGCGGTGCACGTCGGGCTCGTGCTCCCGCAGGAGCCGCACCAACGCGATGACGGGGTTCCCGCCCGACTCGGCGTCGTGGGCGAGGCGCTCGGCGTCGACCCGGACGTGCAGATCCCGGCCGAGCCACTCCTCCTCGACGGCGAGCATCGCGCCCACGAAGTCCTCCGCCGTGAAGTGCGACCCGGCGCGCTCGTCCCCCGGCCAGAAGAGGTCCGTCATGCCCTCAGTCTTGCGTGTACGAGAAGAAGACGGTCTCGTCCTCGCCCTGGAGACGGATGTCGAAGACGAATCCGCGGTCGTCGGCCTCGGCCACGATCGTGTGCCGCCGCTCTGCCGGGACGTCGGGCAGGCGGTCGTCGAGGGTGCCGGGCAGGTAGGCGCGGGTGAACAGCCGGTCCAGCAGGCCGCGGGCGAGGACGGTGATCGCGAAGTACGGCGGCGTCCCCCCGGGTCGCAGCGTCGAGAACCGGTAGCGGCCGGTGCGGTCGGTCGCGGCGCGACCCCAGCCGGTGAACGTGTAGCTGTCACGCGCGAACGAGCCCTGGCGCTGCACGACCCGGCCGTCGGGACCGGGCTGCCACAGCTCCAGCAGCGCGTCCGGCACGGGGTCGCCGTGGCCGTCGAGCACCCGGCCGTGCAGCCGGACCGCGTCCGGACGGGTCGGCGGCACGAGCTCGCTCCCCGCGTCGTACGGCAGGGCGAAGCCGAAGAACGGTCCGACGGTCTGGCCGGGGGTGGGAGCAAGGGTCGTCATGCGGCGTGGTCCTCCTCGAGCGGGGTGCGGTGGCTGCCGGTCAGGACGACGTCCCACCGGAAGCCCAGGCTCCACTCGTGCTGGGTGAGGTCGTGGTCGTACGTCGCGACGAGCCGGTCGCGCGCGGCCCGGTCGGTGATCGCCTGGTAGATGGGGTCGAGCGCGAAGAGCGGGTCGCCGGGGAAGTACATCTGGGTCACCAGCCGCTGCGTGAACTCCGACCCGAACAGCGAGAAGTGGATGTGGGCCGGTCGCCAGGCGTTGTGGTGGTTGCGCCAGGGGTAGGGACCCGGCTTGATCGTGGTGAACCGGTAGAAGCCGTCGGAGTCGGTGAGGCAGCGGCCCATGCCGGTGAAGTTCGGGTCCAGCGCCGCCGGGTGCTGGTCGCGCTGGTGGATGTAGCGGCCGCCGGCGTTCGCCTGCCAGATCTCCACGAGCTGGTGGCGCACCGGGCGACCGTCGCCGTCGGTGACCCGCCCGGTGACCCTCATCCGCTCGCCGAGAGGCTCGCCGCGGTGCTGGATCGTCAGGTCCGCCTCGAACGGGTCGACGTCCTGGTGCCCGAAGACCGGGGCCCACAGCTCGATGCCCTCCGGGTCGACCTGGTGCGGCGCCTTGGTCGGGTGGCGCAGGATGCTCGAGCGGTACGGCGGGTAGTCGAGCCGCACGTCGGTCTCGACGGCGCCGGACGACTGGTACGCCTCGGCGATCGCCTCGATCTCGCCGGAGATGGCGGCCTGGTCCACCTCGGCGGCGTCGGACGACGGCGGTGGCGAGGGAGGCGGCGGGGAGGCAACGGACTCGGTCACGCCGCGACCGTAGAGGCGGCGACCACCCGCTGACGACGCGAAGCTTCCGGTGAGTGGAAGAGTGGACCCATGGCCGGCAACACCTCGGCGCCGGGGGCGAGCGTCACCTCGCGCGCACTGGCGCTGCTCGGCGCGTTCGACGAGCGCCACCGCCGACTCACCCTCACCCAGCTCGCGGAGCGGGCCGGCCTGCCTCTGCCGACAGCGCACCGGCTCGTCGGCGAGCTCGTCGCCTGGGGAGCGCTGTCGCGCACCGACGAGGGCTGCTACGTCGTCGGTCGGCGGCTGTGGGACCTGGGCCTGCTCGCCCCGGTGCAGACCGGCCTGCGCGAGCTCGCCTCGCCGTACCTGCACGACCTCTACGGCGCCACCCTCGCGACCGTCCACCTCGCGGTGCGCGACGGCACCGAGGTGCTCTACCTCGACCGGCTGGCCGGCCACACCTCGGTGCCGGTCGTGAGCAGCGTCGGGTCGCGGCTGCCGCTGCACGCCACCGGGGTCGGCAAGGTGCTGCTGGCGCACGCACCGGCCGAGGTCCAGCGGTCCGTGCTCGCCGAGCTGCCGCGCCTCACGGCGTACACCATCACCCAGCCGGGCCTGCTGCGCCGCCAGCTCGCCCGGGTGCTCCGCGAGGACCATGCGACGACCTCGGAGGAGATGAGTCTCGGCGCCTGCTCGATCGCGGTCCCGATCCGGCGGGGGCCCGAGGTGGTCGCCGCACTCGGCATCGTCGTGCCCTCGCTCAAGGACCGCGCCCGGCTCGCCGGCGCCCTGCAGGTCGCGGCCCGCGGCATCGGCAGGTCGCTCGGCACGGGCTGACCGGCCATCTTCCGGTCAGCGGAAGGATCGACGGGCCGGGCTCGCCCGACACGGACGAGACTGCGGCCATGCGCACCCAGGTCGCCATCGTCGGCGCGGGCCCGTCCGGGCTGCTCCTCTCCCACCTGCTCGCCGCCGACGGCATCGAGTCGGTGGTCCTGGAGACCCGGTCGGAGGAGTACGTCGCGAGCCGGATCCGGGCGGGCATCCTCGAGCAGTCGACGGTGGACCTGCTGCGCGCGGCCGGGCTCGCCGACCGGCTCGACCGCGAGGCCGACCCGCACCGCGGCATCCACCTCCAGTGGCCACACGAGCGGCACCACCTCGACTTCGTCGAGCTGGCCGGGCGGCAGGTCTTCGTCTACGGCCAGACCGAGCTGCAGAAGGACCTCGTCGCCGCCGCGCACGCGCGCGGCCAGGACGTCGTCTACGAGATCGACGACACCGCGCTGCACGACCTGGAGACCGACCGGCCCTCGGTCACGTTCACCGACAGCGGCGGCACGGCCCGGCGGCTCGAGGCCGAGGTGGTCGTCGGCTGCGACGGGTCGTTCGGTCCGTCGCGGACCGCCGTGCCCGCGGACGTACGGCGTACCTGGGAGCGCACCTACGACTACTCCTGGCTCGGGATCCTGGCCGACGTCGCCCCGTCGACCGACGAGCTCATCTACGCCTGGCACCCGGACGGGTTCGCGCTGCACTCGATGCGGTCGGCGACCGTGTCGCGGTTCTACCTCCAGGTGCCCAACGACACCCCCGTCGAGGAGTGGTCGGAGGACCGGATCTGGGAGGGCCTCGCGACCCGGCTCGGCCACGGCCAGGACGGGTGGGAGCTCACGACCGGGCCGATCACCGACAGGAGCGTGCTGCCGATGCGCTCCCACGTCTCGCAGCCGATGCGGCACGGTCGCCTCTTCCTGGCCGGGGACGCCGCGCACATCGTGCCGCCGACCGGCGCCAAGGGTCTCAACCTCGCGGTCGCCGACGTCGCCCTGCTCGCCCCCGCACTGACCGCCCTGCTCCGCGGCGACCACGCCCGCGCCGACGCCTACTCCGACACCGCCCTGCGCCGGGTCTGGCGGTGCACCCACTTCTCCTGGTGGATGACGACGATGCTGCACACCTCGCCCGACCCGTTCGACCGGCAGCTCCAGCTCTCCCAGCTGCGGTGGGTCACCTCGAGCGAGGCCGGCGCCACCGGGCTGGCCGAGAACTACGCGGGACTCCCGATCGGGTTCTGACTTCACAGCAAGTCCACAGCCGCACCAAGGGGAACCCGCAGGATCGTCGCCTCAACTGGGAGCATGACCTCCTCGGACCACGGATCGACCCCGCCGCCCCCGCACAACCCGTACTTCACGACGCCGACGACGCCACCGCCGTCCGGGCCTCCCACCCAGCCGATGGCGGCGGCGCCTCCCGAGCCCGCCGCCCGCGCCGGGTGGAGCTGGCGGGCCACCGTCGCCGGCGCCGTCGCCGGTGGCGTGATCGCCGCCTCCGTCGCCGTGCCGGTGACGTGGGCACTCGACCGCAGCGAGCCGGTCCCCGCCGCCGACGCACCGGCGGCCACCGTGCCGCAGCAGCCCGACACCGGCACCGTCCCCCAGCAGCCGGGCACCGATGGCGGACTGCCCGACGACTCGTTCGGGGGCGGGAACGACGGCCTCCCCTTCGGCGGCAGCACCAGCGACCGCACCGGTGACTGGTCCGACGCGACCGCCGAGCAGTCGCAGGGTGTCGTGCTCATCGACACCCGGACGACGTCCGGCGAGGCCGCAGGGACCGGCCTGATCCTCGACTCCTCCGGCCTGGTGCTCACCAACTACCACGTCGTGGAGGGATCGAACGAGGTCCAGGTCACCGTCGCCGCCACCGGCGACACCTACGAGGCGACCGTGCTCGGGCACGACCAGGAGGCCGACATCGCCCTGCTCCAGCTCGACGGCGCCTCCGACCTCGCGACGGTCTCGCTCGACGACGACGGCGACCCGGCCGTCGCCGACGTGGTCACCGCGGTCGGCAACGCGCAGGGTCAGGGCTTCCTCTCCGCCTCGACCGGCAGCGTCGTCGCACTCGACCAGTCGATCGACACCCAGGACCAGGGCACGGTCCAGGGCGAGCACCTCAGCGACCTGATCCAGACCGACGCGTACGTCGTCGGCGGCTACTCGGGCGGCGCCCTCCTCGACGACGAGGGCGAGGTCGTCGGCGTCACCACCGCCGCCTCCAGCGGCGGGGCCGCCGAGAGCTACGCCGTCCCGATCGACGACGCCCTCGACGTCGCCGAGCAGATCGAGGACGGCCAGGAGACCGACGGTGTCCAGGTGGGGCCGTCGGCCTACCTCGGCATCGCGATCACCGACACCGCCCAGGGCGTGCAGGTCGGCCAGGTCGAGAGCGGCGGGCCCGCCGCCGCGGCCGGCATCGAGGCCGGCGCGGTGATCACCGGCATCGACGACACCGCGATCACGTCGTACGACGTGCTGCGGAGTGCGCTCGCGTCGTACGAGCCCGGCGACGAGGTCACCCTGCGCTGGAGCGACGGGACCGGCGCCGAGCAGTCCGCGACGGTGGCCCTCGGCGAGTCCCCCGTGAACTGACGTCCGGCGCTGGCCGTCGGATGTGATCTAGACCACATGACGTCGGTCACAACCTTCTGGTTCCGCGCTCGTTGCTGAGGGGTACGAGATGCGCGCCCCGCCTCCGCGGGCCCGCAGCACCAGAGGGAGACCCCATGATCAAGCACGTGTGGAAGGCGCTGCTCGCGCTGGCCGTTGTGTGTGCCCTGTCCCTGGTCGGCACCACCACGACGTCGGCGTCCGCGAGCACCGGTGGGAGCGAGCGCACCAGCGCCGCGGCCGCGGCCGGGCCGTGCGCCAAGCAGAAGCAGAAGGTGGTCAAGGCCAAGCACAAGGCCAAGAAGGCCGCGAAGGCGGTCAAGAAGGCCAAGAAGGCCAAGCACCGCGCGAGCGGCGCCGCCCAGAAGCACATGGCGAACAAGAAGCTCAAGAAGGCCAAGAAGGCCAAGGCCAAGGCGCACAAGAAGCTGAAGAAGGCCAAGAAGGCGCGCAAGCGGTGCCGCGCGATCAACGGTGCCGGCGGCAGTGGCACCAGCGGTGGTGGCACCGGCGGCGGCAGCGCCGCCACCAGCCCACTGCAGCCGCTCTGCGACGCGGACCCGACCGGCTCCCTGCAGCCGCTGTGTGACGCGACGGCCACCGCTCCGGGCACCTCGCCGCTGCAGGCACTGTGCGACGCGGACCCGACCGGCTCCCTGCAGGCGCTGTGCGACGCCACGGCCGGCGGCACCCTCCCGGCTCCGCCGGACCCGACGGGCCTCCTCGGACAGGTCTGCACCCTGCTGCCGCTCCCGGGTCTCTGCCCGGCCTCGGCGTCTCCGCTCGGGAGAGCCGCGGCCTGACCCCCGCACTCCGGACGGGGCGTGCTGTCACACCGACGGCGCGCCCCGTCCGACATTTCCGGCGGTTCGCGCGACGGATCAGTCGGTGGCGTCGTCCGCGCGCCGCGACTCGGGCGGCCTGACGCCCTGCACGCGGTACTTCCAGAAGCTGTAGGCGAGCAGCCCGAGCGCGATCAGGCCCGAGAGCACCAGGCTGATGCCGGCGGCGGGCGCACCGGGCAGCCACCACGAGTCCGGCGCCGGCCACCAACCCGGCACGGCCGGCTCCACGAGCCAGAGCACGCCGAAGCCGACGATCGCCAGGCCACCGGCCGCCGAGAGCGCGATGCGCAGCCAGGTCTCGACGCCCTCGGCCGCGGCCCGCTTGGCGGCGCGCTCGACCGGGTCCAGCCGGCGCTCGGCCCATTCGTACTGCTGGGAGAGGACCACGAGCCCCGCGAAGAGCATCAGCAGACCCGGCCCCGGCAGCACCAGCGCGGCCAGGCCGGCCACGACCAGGATCCAGCCGGCGGCCTCCAGCACCAGGCGCTTCGCAGCCGCGCCGCCGGGGAATCCCATGCCGGAAGCCTGCCAGACGTCGGCAAGCGGGTCAGGCGACCAGGCTCAGGTCGTCGCGGGTCACGTCGGGGTCGATGCCGCCGGGCAGCCGCACCAGGCGGGCGTGCACGTGCGGAGGTACGGCGAGCCGGGTGAGGATCAGCACGGAGCCGCTGGCCGCGACCAATGCGTAGATGAGGTTGGCGTCGATGTCGGCGAGCAGCCCGTAGCCGCCGGTCAGGGCCGCGTCGACGATCAGCATCGCCCAGGCGGAGGCGGCGATCGCGGAGACGTCGGGCGAGCGCCAGGCGGTCGCGGCCGCGGGGACGACCATCAGCGTGATGGAGCAGCCCAGCGCGACGACGATCGGACGCGAGCCGAGCAGCGGCACGAGCGCCGTCAGCGCCGTCAGCGCCGACGCCCACGCGACCGGCAGCCACATCCGGTCGCGGTCACCGCCGCGTCGCCACGCGATGGCCATCGCGCCCGCGGTGCCGGGGAGCGTGAGCAACGCCGGCAGGATCACCCAGACCTCGTGCTCGACGACGCCGTACGCCGTCCACGCGGTGCCGCTGACCGTCGAGTTCGCGAGCGCCGCGACGCTGACGCCCGCCGCCGTGCCGGACCGCACGAGCTTGCGCACCTGGGGAAGGGTGTAGGCGACCGCGAGCAGGGTGGCGGCGAGGCCGAGCAGGGTCGCGAGCGAGAGGTTCACGGCGGTCTTTCTGTGCACGCAGACGACGGCCGCCGCGTGCGTGCACGCGACGACCGTCGTCGGATCCGACTGGGAGACCGGGGGGTGGGCACCCGGTACCCCGATCCTATCGGCCGTTCCGGACCGAACACGACCAAAAGAGTGGACCCCGAAGGGTGATCTCACCCACAGATCTTGCCGTCTCTCCCGGATCGAACCGGAAATCGTCCGGTCAGATGTCCGTGACCCGGATGCCCGCGTGGGCCTTGTAGCGGCGGTTGACGCTGATCAGGTTGGCGGTCAGCGCCTCGACCTGGTGGGCGTTGCGGAGACGGCCGCCGTACACGCCGCGGACGCCGGGGATCGTCGAGGCGAGCGCCTGCACCAGCTCGGTGGCCTCGCGGACGTCGCCCAGCACGAGCACGTCGGTGTCGACCGAGGCGACCTCGGGGTCCTCGAGCTTGACGGCGCTGACGTTGTGGAAGGCGCCGACGACGGTCGACTCGGCCAGGATCCGCTGCGCCTGCTGGGCGGCGGAGCCGTCCTCGACCGGCAGCGCGTAGGCGCCCTGCTTGTCGAAGCCGAGCGGGTTGACGCAGTCCACGACGACCTTCCCGGCCAGCGCCGGCGCCAGACCCTCGAGCAGCTCACCGTGGCCGTCCCACGGCACCGCCACCACGACGATGTCGCCGGCCTCGGCCGCAGCCGCGTTGTCGGCCCCGGTGACCCGGCCGCCGACCGCCTCGACGAGCGCCGCGGCGGCGTCCGCCGCGCGCTCCGCGCTGCGGCTGCCGATCACGACCGGCAGCCCGGCTGCCGCGAACCGGCGGGCCAGCCCGCGGCCCTGGGGGCCGGTGCCGCCCAGCACCGCGATCGTCTTGCCGGCGAGGGACTCGGGCACCGAGGGGGGGAGGTTGCTCATGGCGGTCACTCTCTCAGCCGGAACCCGTCTGTCGGCTCGAGGGTCGAGTCATGGACGCCCGACGGTTCCCAAGAGCCGCGACGGCAACCAGACTGCCGGTGACCGAATCTCGAGGAGTCCCGATGACCGCGACCGCAACCGCGCCCGGCCCGGCCTCAGCACCACCGGCCCGCGTCCTCACCGGGCGCGCCCGGACGATCGCGTTCGTCACGGTCGCGCTCGGCATGCTGCTCGCGGCACTCGACGGCACCATCGTCGCCACGGCGCTGCCGACCATCGTCGGCGACCTCGGTGGCGGGGCACACGTGTCCTGGGTGGTGACGTCGTACCTGCTCGCCCAGACCGCCGTCACCGCGGTGGTCGGCAAGCTCGGCGACCAGTTCGGCCGCAAGGGCGTCTTCCAGCTGAGCGTCACGGTCTTCATCGTGGGCTCGGCGCTGTGCGGTCTCGCCCAGGGCATGACCTGGCTGATCGTCTCGCGTGCGATCCAGGGCCTCGGCGCCGGTGGGCTGACGGTGACCGCCACGGCCCTGATCGCCGACATCGTGCCGCTGCGCGAGCGCGGCAAGTTCCAGGGCGCGCTCGGCGCCGTGTTCGGCCTGGCCACGGTGATCGGTCCGTTCCTCGGCGGCCTCTTCACCGACCAGCTCAGCTGGCGGTGGTGCTTCTACGTCAACGTCCCACTCGCGATCGTCGTCATCCTGGCCGCGAGCCGCACGATCCCCCAGGTGCCCGGCGGGGCCCGTCCGCGCATCGACTATCTCGGCATGGCCGCCGTCTCCGCCGGCGCCGCCGCGCTCGTGCTCGCGACCAGCTGGGGCGGCACGACGTACGCCTGGGCCTCCTGGCAGATCATCGGCCTCCTGGTCGCCGGGCTGGCGATCCTCGCCGGCTTCGTCGCCATCGAGCTCCGCGCGGTCGAGCCGATCCTGCCGATGCGGCTCTTCCGGTCCGGGGTCTTCGCGGACTGCTGCGCCCTGAGCTTCGTGGTCGGCTTCACGATGATGGGCTCGATGACGTTCCTGCCGACGTTCTTCCAGTACGTCGAGGGCGACTCGGCCACCGAGTCCGGGCTGCGCATGCTGCCCCTCGTCGTCGGGCTGATGCTGACCGCGGTCAGCGCGGGCAACGTCGTCAGCAAGACCGGGCGCTACAAGGTGTTCCCGGTCGTCGGGTCCCTCGTGATGACGCTCGGCCTCGTGCTGCTGTCCCGGATGGACCCCGACACCCACGGCTGGGCCTCGGCCGCCTTCCTCTTCGTGCTCGGCCTCGGCATCGGCCTGAGCATGCAGGTGCTCACGATCATCGTCCAGGGCTCGGTGCCCTACACCGAGCTCGGCGTCGCGACGTCCGGCGTGACGTTCTTCCGCACCATGGGCAGTGCGTTCGGCGCCGCGATCTTCGGCAGCATCTACGCCAACCTGCTCGGCGACCGGCTGCCGGCCGCACTGGCGCAGAGCCCCGGGGTCACCCCGGCCGACCTCGCGACGCCGGCGGCGCTGCACGCGCTCGACGCGCAGACGATCCGCCCGATCGTCGACGCGTACGCCGAAGCGCTCTCCCGCGTCTTCCTGTGGGCCGCGCCGGTGGCGCTGGTGGCGTTCGTGCTCGCCCTGCTCCTGCCCCGGGTCCGCCTCGCCGACAGCCTCGCGCCGGTGGCCAGCGACCTCGGCACCGGATTCGGCGCACCTGAGTCGCTGCCGAACCAGGAGATCCTCTCGCGCAGGATCGCGAACCTGCTCTACGGGCGACGTCGCGACCGAGTCCTCGACGTGCTCGAGGCGGAGGAGACAGAGCTGGACGCCGCGCGGATCTGGGCGCTCGTCCAGGTCTACGGTCTCACCGCGGCGGACCGGCGGGCCGACGTGGCGCAGGTGGCCTGGTCCCGGCACCTGCCGCCCGCCGTGCTCGAGCCGCTCTTCCGGCAGGTGGTCGCGGACGGCTTCGCCGCCGGCAACCTCGACGACCTCACGCTCACGGCGCGCGGCACCGCGGCCGTCGACAGGCTCAGCGCCCGCCTGCGCGACTGGATCCTGGCGCATCTCGAGGGCATGGACGTCGAGACGCCCGACGCGATCTCGGAGGCGATCGGCTCGGTGGTGCAGCGCATCGTGGTCGAGCGCGTCGAGGCGCCGGTCAGGCCACCGGCGGCCGCGCTCGCTGCGGACGCGCGCCCGTGATCCGCGGCAGCAGGACGCGCAACGACCGGGCCCGCAGAGCGCCCCACCACAGGCCGGCGCCGTAGGCAAGGTCGTCCAGCCGGCGCGCGACGAACGCCTCGGGCGCCCGCGCCGCGGGGACGTCGCGGTGGTCGAGCAGGTCCCAGACCATCGCCGCCGCCACCGCGCGCCGGGCCCTCCGCGAGACCAGGCCCGCGGCCGCCGCGCCGGGCCACCAGTGGCGCAGCAGCAGGTGGCAGGTCTGGCGCAGCGTCGAGACGGCGACCTCGGCCGTCAACGCCGTGGCCAGGGGGGGCCGGTCGGGGGTGTCGGGAAGGGTGCGGCCGAGACGGAGCCGCACCAGGGCGAGCGCGCCGAGAGCGCAGGGGACCGACCACCTGCGCTGCCCGAGCAGCGCAGCCGCGCCGAGGGCGGGCACGGGGGAGAGCACGGCCGGGGCCATCCAGTCGCCGTGCCGCTGGGCCAGCCAGGCGCCGCCGCTGCCGTAGAACGCCTTGCGTCCCAGCCATGTCCGCCAGGTGCCGCGGCTGTCGTGCTCGGCGACGTACGTCGGGTCGTAGCGGACGTGCCGCCCGCGCCGGATCAGCCTCCAGACCAGGTCGACGTCCTCGCCGACCCGGCGGCCGTGCTCGAACGCCGCGTCCTCGAGGTCGCCGACGCGGGCGAGCAGGCACGCGCTCGGCAGCCAGCCGACCTTCGACCACGGACGCACCAGCGCGGGCTCGGCGCCGAGGTCGAGGGAGAGCCCGTCGACGTCCCACCGCTCGAAGCGTCGTGGCTGCTCGTGGCGGGCGATGCCCCTCACTCGCGGGCCCACCGCCGCGACCTGCGGGTCGGCGAAGTGACCGGCCAGCCCGCGCAGGGTCTGCGCGTCGACGACGACGTCGGAGTCCACGAAGGCGACGTACGCCGTGCGGACCCGGTCGAGCCCGGCGTTGCGGGCGCCGGCGGGGCCGACGTTCGTCGTCAGCGTCACCAGCCGGGCGCCGTGCCTGGCGGCCGCTGCGGCGACCGCGGCCGGGTCGCGGGAGGCGTCGTCGACCACGACCACCGGGAGCTCGACCCCGTCCTGATCGAGGGCCGCCAGCACCCTGTCGAGGCGGTCGGCCCGGTCGCGGACCGGGATCACGACGGTGAGGTCGGCCTCGACCGTGCGGTCCAGGACGGGCGCCGCCAGGCCGGCCGCCAGCAGCCGCTCGGCGACCGCGGTGGTCGTCCGGTCGGCGGCCTCGAGCACCTGGCCCCGGGCCAGCGCCGGGGCGGGCTCGCGCAGGCGCAGCACCCGCAGCGGGGAGCCGCCCACCAGCGTCCGTCCGCCGTCGTGCACCCGGACGTCCGCACCCACCCGCACCCGGAAGCCCGTGGGCAGGGTCATGGGCGGAAGCCGCCGTCGGCGTGCACCACGCTGCCGGTGAGTGCCGCGCCCTCGACCGAGCAGCAGAACGCGATCGTCGCGGCGACCTCCGTCGGGTCGAGCACCCGCCGCAGCAGCTGGTTGGACGCGAAGGCGACCGGGTCCGAGAGACCGTAGAGGTCGGCGGTCGCCTCGAGCATCGGCGTGTTGGTCGACCCCGGCGAGACCGCGACCGCGGTGACGCCGGTGGCGACCAGGTCGGCGGCGAGCCCTCTCACGATCCCGATGACCGCGTGCTTGGCCGCGGTGTAGCCGGC
Source organism: Nocardioides sp. YIM 152315 (assembly GCF_029210375.1). Classification (GTDB taxonomy): domain Bacteria; phylum Actinomycetota; class Actinomycetes; order Propionibacteriales; family Nocardioidaceae; genus Nocardioides. Next base: position 114,243 of record NZ_JARGER010000040.1, read on the forward strand.
CAGGTGGAAGAGGCCGTACGACGCGGCCGCCGACGCCACCGCGACGAACCGGCACCCGCTCGGGTCCGGCCCGGCCAGCATCGCGGGGACGGTGACGGCGGCGGTGTTCCAGACGCCCCGGACGTCGACGTCCCAGAGCTCCTGGAGGTCCTCGTCCGGCGTCTCCCACAATGGCTGCCCGCCGCGGATGACCGCCGCAGCGGCGACGACCGCGTCGAGCCGGCCCCACCGCTCCAGCGCCAGATCGGCCGCGGCCCCGAGCTCGGTCCGCTCGCGGACGTCACCGACGACGTGGACCCCGCCCTCCGGCGCAGTCGCGTCGCGGACGTCGTACCCGATCACGGCGTACCCCTGCGCGGCAAGGGCTCTGACGGTCGCGGACCCGATGCCACCCGCGGCTCCGGTGACGAGCGCGACCCTCATGACAGCCGCTCCACGACCTCGGCGACCATCGCCTTCAGCACCCGCTCGCCCTCGGCGGCGGTGGCGCTGGCCGGGTCGCCGAGCACCCCGTTCGGTGAGACCGCGGCGACGCCACCGGTCATCATCACGGGGAGGATCTCGTTCAACGGCTGGGTGTTGCCGGCCTCGGCGAGCTCGAGCCGCACCGACCCGGGCCGCAGGTGCAGCATCAGCGACGTCTCGGTGTAGCCGGCGTGCAGGTCCACGGCCTCCGTGGCGCAGGGCACCCAGCCGATCTCGTCGGAGGCCTCGAGGGCGGCGACGTTGCCTCCGTGGGCGTTGACGACCACGACCCGCTCCGCCCAGGTGCGCAGCGACCGGACCAGCTCGACCAGCTGGTGGGTCAGCGCCGCGGTGCCGACGGACGCGGTGCCGGCGAAGGACTGGTGCTCGCCGCTGGAGCCGTAGGCGATCGCCGGCGCCACCCAGGCGCCCGGCAGCTGCTCGGCCACGCCCCGCGCGACGGCCTCGGCGATCGCGGTGTCGGTGTCGAGCGGCAAATGCGGGCCGTGCTGCTCGATCGAGCCGAGCGGCACCAGCACCAGGCCGGCGCCTGCGGCCTCCGGGGACGTGGCGTCAGCCAGGCGGGTCACGGGGCGCTCCCGGTGAGCGGTGGGTTCGGCTCGGTTTCTCCACCGCAGATCGAGCCGAACCCACCGCGGGTCGGCGCCGGCGCCCGGAAGCGGTGAGTTGCGCTCGGTCTCGGCTCCTGAGAGCGAGCCGAACCCACCGCCGCACGGAGCCTCATGAGCGGTGGAAGCCCTCGGGCACCAGCAGCGTGTCGGGCGTCAGCTCGTCGATGGACGACAGCCCGAGCCCGAGCAGCGCGGAGTCGAGGCCGCCGCGCAGGACGTCGAGCACGTTCTCCACGCCCGCCTGGCCGTTGGCGGCCAGACCCCAGAGGTACGCGCGGCCGATCAGCACCGCACGGGCGCCGAGCGCGAGCGCCTTGACGACGTCGGAGCCGCGGCGTACGCCGCCGTCCATCAGCACCTCGACCTGGTCGCCGACCGCGGTCGCGATCGGGTGCAGCAGCCGGATGGCGGCCGGGGTGCCGTCGAGGTTGTTGCCGCCGTGGTTGGACACCGAGATCGCGTCCACGCCGGCGTCCACCGCGCGCCGGGCGTCGTCGGCCCGACCGACGCCCTTGAGCACGAACGGCGTGCCGCTGATCTGCCCCCACGTCTCTCGCATCCACGCCACGTCGTCCCAGGACGGCGGCGGCGTGGTCATCCACTCGTAGTAGGCGCCGAAGAACGTCGGCGCCGGCCCGCCACCGGGCGGCGCGAGGTTGGGCGCGGTCAGGTCGGGGACCTGGCCGGTGCGGCCGAACTGGTAGAGCCAGCGAGGCTTCGTGACGACCTTCGGCGCCATCCGCACCATGGTCTTGAGGTCGACCCGCTCCGGGATCTCGGGCGATCCCCAGTCGCGACCCATCGAGAACGACCAGTCCAGCGTGGCGATCAGGCCCACCACGCCGGCCCGGTGGGCGCGCGTCATGCGCTGCACCATCACGTCGCGGTCGCCGGTCCAGTACATCTGGAAGAGCGTGCGCGGGCAGGCCTCCACGACGTCCTCGACCGGCTTGGACGCGAAGTTCGACAGCCCCATCAGCGTGCCGCGGGCACCCGCCGCCCGCGCGACCGCGACCTCGCCGTCCGGGTGCACGGCCTGGACACCGGTCGGGCTGATCAGCACCGGCAGCGACACCTCGTGGCCGAGCACCGTCCGGCTCGTCGAGCGGTCGGCGTGGTGGCCGGCCACGTGCGGCAGCAGCCCGAGCTCGGCGAACGCCGCCTGGTTGTCCTCGATCGTCTGCCCGCGCTCCGAGCCCGCGACCAGCGCGCCGTACACCGGCGCGGGCAGCCGCCTCTGCGCCCGCCGCTGGGCGACCGCGATCGACTCGAACCAGGGGTTCTGCTTCCACGGGTTCTCCGCCCACGACGGCCGCGTCACGGCGTGAATCCCGCCAACGGGCTCTCGGCGCAGTCACCGACCGGAGGTCGCGAAAGGGGCCGCGTCATCAGCTGGAGCATCACCGGCTGGTTGCGCGTGGGCGCCGGCTTCGAGTGGTCCTGGCTCGCGGCCGGGACCGTGCGGACTCCCGCCAGCGCGAGCTCGGAGTGGCCCTGCACGCACTCGGGGTCCGGGCCGTCCAGGGGCAGACCGGTGAAGAACTTCGCGGCCATGCAGCCGCCGCGGCACGCGTCGTAGTGGCTGCACTTCGTGCACGCGCCGCCGGTCTGCGGCGAGCGCAGCTCGGCGAAGAGCGGCGAGGTCTGCCAGACCCGCTTGAACCCGCCGTCGGCGAGCAGGTTGCCGGCGTGGAACTGGTCGTGGATCGCGAACGGGCACGCGTAGACGTCGCCCACCGGGTCGATCAGGCAGACCACCCGGCCGGCGCCGCAGAGGTTCAGCCCGGGCAGCGCCCCGCTCCCGTCAGCAGGGCCGAAGGCGGCGAGGTGGAAGAACGAGTCGCCGGTGAGCACCCCGTCACCATGCGCGAGGAGCCAGTCGTAGAGCTCGCGCTGCTGCTCGGGGAGCGGGTGCAGCTCGTCCCACACGTCGGCCCCGCGACCCGAGGGGCGCAGCCGGGTGAGCCGCAGGGTCGCGGCGTACTCGTCGGCGATCGCCTGGAACTCGTCGAGCTGCCCGATGTTGTGACGCGTGCAGACGACGCTGATCTTGGCGTCGCGGAAGCCCGCGTCCCTGAGGTTCCGGAGGGCGAGCAGCGCGGTGTCGAAGGAGCCCGGACCGCGCACGTGGTCGTTGACCTCCGCCGTCGCGCCGTCCAGCGAGATCTGCACGTCCACGTAGTCGGTGGAGGCGAGGAACGCCGCGCGCTCGGGGGTGATCCGCACCCCGTTGGTCGAGAACTTCACGCCCACCTGGTGCGCCACGGCGTACTCCAGCAGGTGCCAGAAGTCCGGCCGGATCGTCGGCTCGCCGCCGCCGATGTTGACGTAGAACACCTGCATCCGCTGCAGCTCGTCGATCACCGCCTCGCACTGCTCGGTGGTCAGCTCGCGGGGGTCCCGGCGCCCGGAGGACGAGAGGCAGTGCGCGCACTCCAGGTTGCAGGCGTAGGTGAGCTCCCAGGTCAGGCAGATCGGGGCGTCCAGCCCGTGCTCGAAGTGCTCGACGAGCTTCATGCGGCTCTCACCTCGCGACGACGGAGCATGTCGGACTCGGCGAGACCCTCGAGCGCCGCGAGGTACGACGGCCAACTGGCCTCCGGCACCCCGGCCCCGACGAGGGCGGAGCGGACGTCGTCCGCGCACGACAGGCCGCGGACGACCGCGACGAGCTCCGGGCGCTTGAGGAAGATCAGCTTCCGGTTGCCGAAGTGATAGGCCAGCGCCCCGAACGGCTCCGGCCGCAGGGCCACCGAGGGCGCCAGGGCCCAGGGCTCGTCGAGCTGTGGTGTCGACATCGGCTCAGTAGACGCCGCACATGCCGTCGATCGAGACCTCCTCCACGAGGTCCTCCGCCGTGAGGTCGCCGGTCACCGTCTCGGCCTGCTCGTTCTGCTCGGGGTTCATCTGATGCTCCTTTACGGAAACGAGTGATGCCCGCCACAATAAGTGCACTCATGGCAGAAATGGAACAGGTCCCCGGCCCCGGCCGCCCGGAGGCGACCTCGCACGCCGCGATCGAGCAGGCGGCGTTCCGGCTGTTCGCCGAGCGCGGCTTCGACGGCACGACGCTCGACGACATCGCGGCGGCCGTGGGGGTCAGCCGGCGCACGCTCTTCCGCTACTACCCGTCGAAGAACGACATCCCGTGGGGCCAGTTCGACCGCACCCTCGAGCGCTTCCGGCAGCTCCTGCGCGACCTGCCGCAGGAGCTGCCCGTCCACGAGGTCGTGCAGCGTGGCGTGCTCGCCTTCAACGAGTTCGACCCCCACGCGGACCCGCCGCACGCCGAGCGGATGCGCCTGCTGCTGGAGACGCCGACGCTGCTCGCCCACTCCGTGCTGCGGTACGCCGAGTGGCGCGCCGTGATCGCGGAGTACGTCGCCGAGCGCCGCGGCCTCGCACCCACCGACCCGCTCCCCGAGACCGTCAGCCAGGTCTGCCTGGCGCTCGCGCTCTCGGCGTACGTGCTCTGGCTGAGGGAGCCCGGCCCGACCCTCCACGAGCGGCTGGTGGGGTCGCTGGCCGACCTGCGCGACCACCTCGCCTGACGAAATAGTCGGACGTCCAACTATCGTCGGAGGATGCCTGCCTCACGCCTGCTCCCGTCCGACGAAGCCGTCGACCTGATCGCGCTGGTCCGCGACCTGACGACCAACGAGCTCGGACCGCTCGTGGCCCGGGCGGAGCGCGAGGAGGAGTTCCCGCGGGAGGTGTTCCGGCTGCTCGGGCGAGCCGGCCTGCTCGGGCTGCCGTACCCGGAGGAGTACGGCGGTGGCGGGCTGCCCTACGAGGTCTACCTCCAGGTGCTGGAGGAGATCGGCTCGGTGTGGGCGAGCGTCGGCGTCGGCGTCTCGGTCCACGCGCTGAGCTGCTTCGGGCTGGCCACCACCGGCACCGAGGAGCAGAAGCAGCGCTGGCTGCCGACCATGCTCGGTGGAGAGCTGCTGGGCGCCTACTGCCTCTCGGAGCCGCACGCCGGCTCGGATCCCGCCGCGATGACCACCCGCGCCAAGCGGGAGGGTGACGAGTACGTCATCACCGGAGCCAAGGCGTGGACCACCCACGGCGGGCACGCGGACTTCTACAAGGTCATGGCCCGCACCGGCGACGGGCGCAACGACATCTCCTGCTTCCTCGTCGAGGCCGACTCCGACGGTCTCTTCGCCGACCCGCCCGAGCAGAAGATGGGCCTCACCGGCTCGGCGACGGCGACGATGCGCTTCGACGACGTCCGAGTGCCCGCCGACCGGCTGCTCGGCCACGAGGGCGACGGGCTCAAGATCGCGCTCGCCGGCCTCGACGCCGGCCGCCTCGGCATCGCCGCGGTCGCGACCGGTCTCGCGCAGGGTGCACTCGACCACGCGGTCGCCTACGCGAGGAGCAGGGAGACCTTCGGCGCCCGGATCATCGACCACCAGGGCCTGGCGTTCGTCCTCGCCGACATGGAGGCCGCCGTGCAGAGCGCGCGCGCGACGATGCTGCACGCGGCCCGGCTCAAGGACCAGGGTCTGCCCTACGGACGCGAGGCGTCGGTCGCGAAGCTGGTCGCCACCGACAACGCGATGAAGGTGACGACCGACGCGGTCCAGGTGCTCGGCGGCTACGGATACACCCGCGACTTCCCCGTCGAGCGCTACATGCGCGAGGCCAAGGTCATGCAGATCTTCGAGGGCACCAACCAGATCCAGCGGCTGGTCATCGGCCGCGGCCTCGACCGCGGAGACGCCGGCCGGCTGGCCCGCGTCTCCGGGTGAGGGTCGGGCTCATCGCTCGCGGGAGACGCCGCGGCTTGTCGGGTGTCGGCGGCGCCGTCTAGGTTGCAGTTCCGGTCACGGAGAGTGACCTGGATCACTCGGGAGCCCAGATGCGCCACCTGCCGCGTGCCCTGCTCGTCCTCGTCGCACTCGCCCTGCTCGCGCCCTGGCTGCCGGCCGACGCGAGCCCTGCCGGGCGCCACCACCCCGGGCACGACCGCGGCTCGGGCTCCGGCGGCGACTACGCCCGGCACGCGCTGCGCACCGGCCTGACCGACCAGGACTTCTACTTCGTGATGGGCGACCGCTTCGCCAACGGTGACCCGACGAACGACACCGGAGGGCTCGGCTCCGACCGGCTGGTCAGCGGCTTCGACCCGACCGCGCGCGGCTTCTACAACGGAGGCGACCTGGCGGGGCTGCGGTCCCGGCTCGACTACATCAGGGGGCTCGGCACCGACGCGATCTGGCTGACGCCGATCTTCACCAACAAGGCGGTGCAGCTCGAGGACGGTCCGTCCGCGGGCTACCACGGGTACTGGATCACCGACTTCACGCGGGTCGACCCGCACCTCGGCACCAACGCCGAGCTCGCCGCGCTCGTCGACGCCGCCCATGCGAAGGGCATGAAGGTCTTCTTCGACATCATCACCAACCACACAGCCGACGTCGTGGGCTACGAGGAGGGCGCGCGCACCGGCTACGTCTCGAAGGACACCTCGCCGTACGTCGACGCCCGCGGTCGCGTCTTCGACGACCGCGACGTCGCCGGCAGCCGCCGCTTCCCGGAGCTGTCCGCGACGACGTCGTTCCCCTACACGCCGGTGCTCGACCCGGCCGAGCAGGACCTCAAGGTGCCGGCCTGGCTCAACGACCCGACGATGTACCACAACCGCGGCAACACCGACTTCGTCCGCGACGACGAGGACAGCCAGTACGGCGACTTCTTCGGCCTCGACGACCTCTTCACCGAGCGGCCCGAGGTGGTGGACGGGATGATCGACATCTACCGCACCTGGATCGGCGAGTTCGGCATCGACGGCTTCCGCATCGACACGATGAAGCACGTCGACGACGAGTTCTGGCTGGAGTTCGGGCCGGGCATCCTCGACTACGCGAGGCGGCACGGGAAGCCGGAGTTCTTCATGTTCGGCGAGGTCGCGCTCGACGGCAGCGGACCGGCGTCCAAGGCGTTCACGTCCCGCTACACCACCCAGGACGGGATGCAGGCGATCCTCGACTTCCCCTTCCAGGACGCCGCGCGCGGGTTCGCCTCGAAGGGGCTGCCCACCCAGCGGGTGGCCGACTTCTTCGCGAACGACGACTGGTACACCGACGCCGACTCCAACGCCTATGCGCTGCCGACGTTCCTCGGCAACCACGACATGGGCCGGTTCGGCCACTTCCTGACGACGGACAACGCGGGCGCCGGCGATGCCGAGCTGTTCGCGCGCGACCGGCTGGCCCACGAGCTGATGTACCTCTCGCGCGGCAACCCGGTCGTCTACTACGGCGACGAGCAGGGCTTCACCGGCACCGGCGGCGATCAGCTCGCCCGGCAGACGATGTTCGCGAGCCAGGTGCCGGACTACCGCGACGACGACCAGATCGGCACCGACCGCACCGGAGCCGACGACAACTTCGTCACCGATCACCCGCTCTACCGGGCCATCGGCGACCTCGCCGCGCTCACCGACCGGTACCCCGCGCTGCGCGACGGCGCCCAGCAGGTCCGGCTGGCGGGTGACGACGCGGGCATCCTCGCGTTCTCGCGGTTCGACCGACGCAGCCAGCGCGAGTACGTCGTCGCGCTCAACAACAGCGAGCAGCCCGCGGCGGGCGACGTCCCGACCGCCGTGCGCCGCGGCGGGTTCACGCGTCTCTACGGCGAGGGTCCGGCGCGGCTCTCGACCGACCGCGACCGCTCGCTGTCGCTCGGCGTGCCGGCGCTCGCGTCGGTCGTCTACGTGTCCGACCGACGGATCGCCCGCTCGCCGCGGGCCCCCCGGATCGCGCTCGCGCAGCCCGTGCCGAGCGACGTCAGCCGCGGCCGGATGCACGTCGCGGCCGACGTCGACGGGTCGTCGTTCTACGAGGTGACCTTCCAGCGGCGCGTGGGTGGACACGGGCCGTGGCGCACGGTCGGCACCGACGACGGCGCGCCGTACCAAGTCTTCGACGACGTCAGCGCGCTCCGGCCCGGCACGCGGGTGGACTACCGCGCCGCCGTGCTCGACAACGCCGGGCACACCCGGGGCACGTCGCCGCGGACCGCCCGGGTGCCCTCCCCGAGGGTGACCGTGGTCGGCCCGGCCGGCCCGTCGGTGATCGGGAACGACCCGGTCACGATCGAGGCCACGGTCGACCCCGAACGGACCAGCCAATCGGTGACGTTCCAGCGTCAGGTGGGCTCCGGCCCGTGGACGACGCTCGGCACGGACACGTCGTCTCCGTGGTACAGCCGCACCGACGACGTGTCCGACCTGCCGATCGGCACCCGGGTCTCCTACCGCGCCGTCCTGCAGGAGGGGCGCCTGCCGCGCGTCACCAGCGACCCGGTCACCGTGACGACGGCGGACCCGACTCCGTCGCGCGACAGCGTGACCGTCGCCGGCGACCTCCAGTCCGAGCTGGGCTGCCCCGGCGACTGGCAGCCCGACTGCGCCGCGACCCACCTGGCCTTCGACACCAGCGACGGGAAGTGGCGCGGCACGTTCACCGTGCCCGAGGGCGCCTACCAGTGGAAGGTCGCCATCGACGACTCGTGGGACGAGAACTACGGCGCCGGAGGGGCGGCCGGCGGAGACAACATCCCGCTCGACGTCCCAGCCGGCGGCGCCACCTACGTCTTCACCTGGGACCAGGCGTCGCATGTCCCGTCGGTGGCGCCGGCGGGCTGAGTCGGGCGCG
>NZ_JARGER010000041.1 GCF_029210375.1 Nocardioides sp. YIM 152315
GAAGGGCACTTGTTGCGTTCACACCCCGAAGCGCCGCCCGCCTACCTGCGGATCCGGGTCTGAACAGAGAGTGCAGCCAACGACTTAGGGAACGCCGTTGACCTGCGCAAACGCAGCGTTCCCCCTCGCGTTCCCCTCCGTTGTTACCGCATTCCGGTAACGCCCCTCGCCCACTCTCATCGGCGTGAATCAACACCTTCACAAGTCCGCGGGCAAACGACTTAGGGATACCTGTTGACCTGCGGAAACACAGGTCCCTGGCAGGTATCCCCCTCAGGTTCCCCCGATTCCGGGGAACCTGCCGCCCCATGCTGATCAACACGTACAGGTCGTTCGCGACGACAACCAGCGAGGAGCACCCGATGATTTCTTGAACTTTCGGAGGGGCGCCGCCCGACCTGCGAGAACGCCACCTGGAGGGGGCGCCCGTCCCGAGGAGGGGCGGGGCCAGGAGGGGCGCGAATTGGTGCCCCCAGCGCGCACCGTAGGACGCGTACGTCTCGACGACGGACACCCGACCATCACGACCGGCGACGAACGACGCCGGTAACCCAGCCACAAGGAGGCCGCCATGACCGCAGAACCCAACTCCCCACGACCCCGCCAGAACCCCGGCGACGACATGCTCACCCTCCAGGAAGCGTGCCGCTACCTCCGCGTGCCCGAGGGGACGCTGCGCTACTGGCGCCACCTCGGCGCCGGACCCCGCAGCTTCAAGGTCGGCCGCCACGTCCGCTACTGGCGCGCCGACCTCATCCTCTGGCTCACCGAGCAGACCAACCGTCCCCAAAACCGCAGCTGACCCTGCCCCACCGTCGAATCTCAGAGAGACGATGGAGCGATCCTGGAAGGAGCATCACCATGGCGGGAAACATCGCCAAGCGAGCCAACGGCCGGTGGCGGGCGCGGTACCGCGACGAGGCCGGCAAGGAACACTCGCGGCACTTCGACCGCAAGATCGACGCCAAGCAGTGGCTGGACCAGGTCACCTCGGCGGTGGTCACCGGCACGTACGCCGACCCCAAGGCCGGCCGGATCACGTTCGCGGGTTTCTTCGGGGAGTGGTCGGCCCGCCAGGTCTGGGCACCCGGCACCGTGCTGGCGATGTCGCTGGCGGCGCGATCCGTTCCCTTCGCGGCCAAGCCGATGAAGCAGGTCCGGCGATCGGACGTCGAGACCTGGATCAAGCAGATGAACGCCGCCGGGCTTGCCCCCGGCACGATCAAGACCCGTTACGTCAACGTCCGGTCGGTGTTCCGCGCCGCCGTGAAGGACCGGGTGATCGGCTCCGACCCGACCGACGGCGTACGCCTCCCCCGCGGTCGTCGCGCGGACGTCGCCATGTCGATCCCCGCGCCCGAGGAGGTGGGGCAGCTCATGGCCGTGGCTGACGAGCGGTTCCAGCCGTTCATCGCCCTCTGCGCGTTCGCCGGCCTGCGGCTCGGCGAGGCCGCCGGGGTCCAGCTCGGCGACGTCGACTTCCTCCGCAGGTCGCTGAAGGTCTCCCGCCAGGTGCAGCGCGTCAACAGTGGGGCGATCGACGTACGGGCACCGAAGTACGGATCAGAGCGCGTCGTTTACCTCGCCGACAGCCTCGTCAACGTGCTCGCCGAGCACGTCACTACTCACGGCACCACCGGCAAGGATCGGTGGCTCTTCGCCGGGGAGGGCGACGACCCACCGCACCAGAACACCGTCGGCTACTGGTGGCGCAAGACGCTACGGGACGCCGGGCTGTCGGGCATCAAGCTCCACGACCTGCGGCACTTCCACGCCTCCGGCCTCATCGCGTCCGGGTGCGACGTCGTGACCGTCCAGCGCTCGCTGGGCCACGCGAAGGCGACGACGACCCTCAACACATACGCGCACCTATGGCCGACCGCCGAGGACCGCACGCGGAAGGCAGCGGAGTCGATCATGAACTCGGCGCTCGGCTACGTCGCCGACCCCGTAGCGAGCACTGGCGAGTAGGTGCGATCGGGTCCCAGCTGAACGCTTCGGGCGGCACTCCGGTTGTCTCGACGAGTATGCGACGGGATCTTGCAGCAATACACCCACTCGGCGTGGCTAGGACGGCTCGACGGTCTCGTCGTTCTCGTCCTCCCCGAAGGCCTCCAACCCCCTGAACTCCGGAGTCGGTCCTGGCGCGGGCGGCACAGACACCGGATTTGGCACAACGATCCCTGGCTTGAAAGCCTGCAGCACTGCCTGAAAGTTGGCCCACGCAGCCTCGGTGATCGGGAACTCGCCCTCAATGACTATCTGCTGGCCGCCGACCAGCGGAATCGGGATCCGAGTCCCCTGTGAGAGGGGGGCGTGCATCTGCTGGCTGCGCAGATGTTGGTCACTCGGGGAGGACGCGGCCGTCGGTTGACGTGTCTGCTGCTCCCGGAAGCGCCGGGCAGGGTCTGCGTGCTGAATCTCGCCTGTCGCAGTGGAGTGGTCGTCAGCCTCGTCAGGGTCACTTGGCGTGTCGCCGGGTTCCTCGCCGACAGGCCCGCCGTCCTTCATGGCGAAGCTGATCGTCGCTTTGTACTGCTTCACGAAGTCTTCCGCCCCAGCGTCAGTAAAGCCGCGCTCGGTGACCAGCCGGTATCGGAGGGTCGCCTCGGACGGGAGGTCGGTGCCGTAGTGGTCCCACATCTCACGGTGGATAGGCGGAGTCAGAGCTGCACTCTGGATCGCAGTTAGCCGTTCGTCCTCGTGCGGATTGTGAAGGATGGCATACGCCAAGTCAGTCAGTTTGCCCTGACGGTCGTCGCCGCTTCCCTCCTCCGTCAGCAGGCCGAACTTCTTGAGTGCTGCGTACTGGGTGGACGCGATGCCGCTCTTGTGGGTCGTGTACCCCCAATGCTTCACGATCGCGGTGATCGGAGCCGCGTGCATCTTCTCGTGCTGATACAGCGTCTCCGCGCGCTTGATCGCAGCTTCCAGGTCGATCGCCGGGTAACTGGGACTGCGCCCCTTCTTCGGGGCCCGTCGGCCTTGGCTCTGGGTTTCGCTCACGAGTCAGCCCTCCTTGTCTGAGACAAGAGTAGCGCGCTATCTGAGATAAATCGAGGTTTCTCCGCAGATGCCGTTGCATTTTCGCCCGGAGGGCTTAGGATGGGCGTAGCGCCAACGTTAAGAGCCCCCAGGCGGCAACCTGAGGGCTCTTGGCGAAGGGGCGGGGTCTGGCGACCAGCGGCGCCTCATCAACGACTGCCAGGCGGGTTCGATCCCCGTCCGCTCCACTAAGAAGGATACGCGTTTCACACGGGGTCTGTGAATCGTTGAGCGCAAAACGGCCCATGCGGCACCCTGCCCCGGCCTGGGACTGTGTCGCATTGTCGTCAGTCAGTTCTCGCGAAGCGCCGTGCGGCTCAAGTGCTCGAAGCTTGACGACGCACGTCTTCGATCGCGGCTGGTAGTGGGACGTTACAGCCTGAAAGCTGTGTGGCCGGCGCGCCGCGAGGTGCAACGATGCCCATCATGAAGGTGATCAGTCCAGGGGCGCTCGCCAAGGCGCTCGAGCGCAACCCGCGGGTCCCGCTCCCGGCCGAGACGCGCAGTCGCCTTCAGGAGACGCTCAACATTCTCGCGCTTCGACCGGAGGCAGCCGCGGCCGAGGATGCGGCCGTGGACGAGCACGGGGTGCGCTTCGAATGTCTACTCGAGGACGCGCCTCGAGCCATTGACATTGTCGCCGCCTGGAGCCAAGTGCTTCACGAGGATCTGCATCCGACGGTCGCGGAGGCGCTGCTTCTCGAGTCATATTTCTCAAGCGGAGCGCCAGTCGTCGCACCGCTGCTGCCTGCCGGTATGAGGTACTTCAAGACTCTGCAGGTCATTCGCGAGCGAACCGCAATCGCGCTGCATGACTACGCCCGTGAGATCAACTGGCGTCGCCCAGTTCTCTTCGTTCAAGTACTCAAGGTCGCCCGCGGATACCTGCGAGACGTCGTGGGGCGCCCAGAACTAACGCGGGACGAGTTCAGGCGCGAGTTCACAGGACGGTTGGGCGTCACCAGCACGCTCATTGGCCGATTCGAGTCGATAGATCGGCAAGATGCCGAAGAGGCTGTTGAGGCGCTTCGATTGTCCCTTCGACAGGGAAATTCGCCAGATACCGCGGTTCCGTACCTTCTGGAGGCGGCAACCTTGGTATTCGACGCAGGTGGGGACGTAACCAACCTTCAGTCTTGCTTGGAGTACGGCCGCAAATGCCTCGACTCAAGACGCTTCAACCTGAACGCAACGGCACTGCTGGCCACCTCCGACATCTACCTGCGGCTTGCATCCGTCGCGTCGGGGCAGGCGCGGCGGTCTGCCCTGTCCTCAGCGATGCAGAGCGTTGATACTGCGGTCCAGCGAGCCGGCAGAGGGGACACCAAGATCGCGGCACGCCTGATGGCCACCCTCATTCGGGAGCTTGCGCAGGATCTGGGACTTCTCGATGAGCACAGAATTGCTGGTCTTCGCTTGCCATTCTGTATTCGGACCCCGTCCGAGACCCCAGCGCTGGTCACGCGCTTTTCCGCCGATCTGGTTCGGTCGATCGCTGGCCAAGCACGAACTGGCGATCCGCTTGCGCGCGGGGTTTGTGCAGATCTCTTGGAGTTGACCGATGCCAGTGGAACTGACCCCGACGCCCTTCGACAAATCGTCGAGTTCCGTTCCGCGGCGCGACGCCGGGCGCCATTAGACGAACGTTCACAGCTCTTGAGCCTCAGGGACCAGCTCCAACTTGCATCGAGAGCGGCCGATACGCGGCGGCGCGGCGAAGTCATCAAAGAACTCATTCTAATGTCGATCGCGGCACCTACCTCGGCCAGCCCAATCCTCTTAATCGCCCAGGACACCGAAGCAAATGGACCGGTGTCTCTGTCCTCGAAGACCAGCGCCCGTGGGTCTGAAGTGGCACGAGCAGCGGTTGCCGGTGACTCGCGCGAGCTCCTACGCATGGCAGCGAACCGTGCGGCAACTAGCCCAGACCTTTCCGTAGCACCAATGGGTGGTCGCAGTGACGTCACAACCGTCGGTGACTACTACGGTCTGGTTGCCCAGACGTTCATCTTCAAGGAAGTCCAAGCGATTGCAGTAGAGAGGGAGCAGACTCGCGCCGCCGCTCTCCGCGCCGCGATCTCCGATGCTGGTCGAACGGATGATTATCTCGTCTGTGAGTACCTGGATGCAGTACCGCTCAACACTGGCATGGTCCGCAGCGTTCGACGATTCGTCCCAGGGCAGTCCGTCTCGATGGCAGTTGACGCATCTAGTCACGACGAGCGCGTCTCGCTCCTCGCTCGAACGGCCGCCTTCCTCGGGTTCATGAACTCGGTCGAGACGGCTACGCCGAAAGCTGTGCGGAAAGACTTGAAGGCAAAGGAAGTTGGTCGATGGATCCGGTCCCTCGGGGTAAGCGAAGCAACCACGCACTTCGACGAGTGGTGGAACCTGGTGTCACACGTTGGCGTCACCCGGCGACGAGATGCCCACCTCGACAACTGGGTCCTGGCTTTGGACGGTCGGCTTCTGGCGCTGGACTTGGAAGCAACAGGATGTCGCCCGGTGGGATACGAGCTCGCGCAGATCACCGATGATCACGGGGTCCTAGAGCCGAACGATTGGGCCGCTCGACGCGTGGTCTTCAAGAGCTACTGTGAGGCTCGGCGTGAAACGGGCGCACCAGAGGGCGAGTGGTCGGCCTACCAGGCGTCGCTAGCTGCTCGCGCCGTCGGCAAGTTGACCTGGTCGAGCGCAACGCCAGATGAGCAAGAGCACGCCCGCGCCATGTTGGAGTCGATTGCAGAGCACGGCTCCGAGGATGGCGTTCGCACATGGGCGCGAAACTCTTTGAATGCATGGCGTCGTCGACGAGGTCTCGCAAACCTGTCGTCGGGCGAACTGAACATGGATCGGCACCGCCGTCGACGGGTGAGCAAGGCAATGGCGTTCCACCTTCGCCACGGAGACCGAGTGAACCTAGACCCCGATGGTTGGGCCTCATTGGGCGAACTGGTCGCCGCGATTGGGAGCGGCGTAACGGAGACCGAGATTGCCATCGTCGCTTCGACGCTGTCTGAGCCGCGGTTCGAGTTTCGCGACAACTTGGTGCGTGCACGATACGGCCACACCCGAAACGTTCCCGGACTTATGCGAGATGCCAGTAAGCCATCTGAGCTTCGCGCTTACCATGCGACAGACTTGGAGTCCGCGCACCACATCGTTGAACTTGTCGAGGGACTTAGGCCGATGGGACGCCAGTTTGTGCATCTCTCCACGGATCGCCGAGAGGCCCTGCGCGCCGGCCTGCGTCGCGGGTCGCCCGTGCTTCTCTCGATCGCCGCATCAGCGGTACCGGGCGCCCTGATTGCAGCAGGCAACACCCTGGTGGCTCCGGCAGTAGCGAGTGGATTGGTTCGAGTTGAACCTGTCGCCGCGTACTGGAGGCTTGTTCCGCGGGCGGAGTTGCCCTGACGAGCCGCTGGCAGAGATCTGCCAGGACACCCGGACGTGTCGGCGGTCCGTTGTCGACTGCCGCATGACGAAGGGGCTCTTGCGGACTCTGTGCGGACTGGAGGGGCCCACACCCCCTCTGACCTGCATAAACGTCTCGATTCACACGTTGAAGCGGAACTCCACGACGTCGCCGTCCTGCATCACGTAGTCCTTGCCCTCCATGCGGACCTTGCCGGCCTCCTTGGCCTTCGGCATCGAGCCGAGCCCGACCAGATCGTCGAAGGAGACGATCTCGGCCTTGATGAAGCCGCGCTGGAAGTCGGTGTGGATGACGCCGGCGGCCTCGGGGGCGGTGGCGCCCTGGGGGATCGTCCAGGCGCGGGTCTCCTTGGGACCGGCGGTGAGGTAGGTCTGCAGGCCGAGGGTGTCGAAGCCGACCCGGGCGAGCACCTCGAGACCCGGCTCGTCCACGCCCATCTCGGCGAGCATCTCGCGGGCCTCGTCGTCGTCGCCCAGCTCGACCAGCTCAGCCTCGAACTTGGCGTCGAGGAAGATCGCCTCCGACGGGGCGACGACCTCTCGCATCCGCGCCTTGAGCGCCTCGTCGGAGAGCTCGTCGGCGTCGCAGTTGAAGACGTAGATGAACGGCTTGGCCGTCAGCAGCGACAGCTCGCGGATCAGGGCGCGGTCGATCCTCGTCGCGATGATCGGCGTACCGGCCTCGAGCGAGGCGAGCGCCTCCCTGGCGGCCTCGAGGTTGGCGGCCAGCTCCTTCTTGCCGCGCGCCTCCTTCTCCAGGCGCGGGATCGCCTTCTCGACGGTCTGCAGGTCGGCGAGGATCAGCTCGGTCTGGATCGTGGAGATGTCGTTGGCGGGGTTGACCTCGCCGTCGACGTGGGTGACGTCGTCGTCGCGGAAGACGCGGGTCACCTGGCAGATCGCGGCCGACTCGCGGATGTGGGCGAGGAACTTGTTGCCCAGACCCTCTCCCTCCGACGCGCCGCGGACGATGCCGGCGATGTCGACGAACTCCACGGTCGCGGGCAGGATCCGCGCAGACCCGAAGATCTCGGCGAGCCTCGGCAGGCGATCGTCCGGGACGCCCACGACGCCGACGTTCGGCTCGATGGTGGCGAAGGGGTAGTTCGCCGCGAGCACGTCGTTCTTGGTCAGTGCGTTGAAGAGCGTCGACTTGCCCGCGTTGGGGAGCCCGACGATGCCGATGGTGAGTGCCACGGGCGGCGAGTCTACGGCGCGGGCGAGGACGGCCCCGAATCGCAGCGAGTCACGGCGCGGGCCGGATCGGGCCGCCGCCGGCAGGCACCGCCTCGAGCACCTCGAACGGGTCGCCGACCCGGATCGTGACGCCCGGGGTGTCGGGCACCAGGTTGATCGCGAACCACGTGGCGCCGTCCCACCGCCGGATGCGCGCCAGCGAGGCGATCGGCTCCTTCTCGCGCACGGCGCTGTCGGGCTCGATGGTGGTGATCACGCAGCGGGCGCAGCCCTTGACGGCCCGGAAGACGGCGTCACCGATCCGGATCCGACGCCAGTCGTCCTCGGCCCACGGCTCGACGCCGGAGATCACCACGTTCGGACGGAACCGGGTCATCGGCAGCGGCTCGCGTCCGGTCGGCGCGGACGATGTCACCACGTCGTTGAGCGCGGCGAGCGACTCCTCCGTGGCCAGCAGCAGCGGGTAGCCGTCAGCGAAGGACACCCGGTCACCCGGCTCGCTGAAGCCCGGGTTCGTCGGCCGTCGCGTCGGGTCGTCGAGGTGCACCAGCCGGGCGGGACGGCCCAGCGCCTTGCCGAACCACGCGTCGGCGTCCCCACCGACCGCCGCGGCCGTGAGCACCGACGACCACAGGGCCACCGGCACCTGGGCCGTCGGGTCCGGCGTCCGGACCTCCAGCGGCGGCAGGTCCGGCGCGGTCACCCGCAGGCCGTACGCCGTGATCTCCGGGTGCACCAGGAGCAGTCGGTTGACCTCGCGGGCGGTGATGACCTGCCCGGTCTCGTCGACCACCATCCAGCGCCGGTCACCGGCCAGCCCCCACGGCTCGACCACCGCGGAATCGACCGCCTCTCCGCGACAGGACTTGACCGGGAAGCGGTTGATCGAGGTCAGCTGGGCCACGGGAGCAGGATAGGTGCCCTCACGCCAGCGTGCCCTCGCGTTGCAGGCTGATCGCCCGGATCGAGGGTCGCGACAGCGGCACCGCCATGAGCAGCGCCATCGCGAGCCCGAACGCCGTGCAGGCCGCGGCGACGCCGACGGCCGAGGCGACCGCGCCGAACACGACCATCGCCAGCGGCATCAGCACGTCGTCGCCGAGGAGCTGGATCGAGGCCATCCGGCCGAGATACTCACCGTCGACCGTGGCGACGAAGACGGCGGACAGCAACGCCGACGCGGCCCCCGAGGTCGCGCCGATGACCGCGCACGCCACGGCCGTGGAGACGACCGTGCCCACGCCGAGGGTCGCGATCGCGACACCCTGGAGGACGAGGAACCAGAAGCCGGCCGACGCCTCTCGGCGCGGGCGCCACCGCACCAGCGCCAGCGCTCCGGCGGCGCCGCTGAGCCCGACGAGCGCGTTGAGCAGGCCGAGCGTGTGGGCGCCCCATCCCGACTCCTGCACGCGCAGCGCGAGGCCGAGAGCGAGCGCGGGCGTGAGGGCCAGGTTCAGGCCGGACAGCGTGAGCACCAGCGTGCGGGTGGCCGGCACGTCGCGCAGGTGGGCGAAGCCGCGCGCGATGCCGCGGAGCACCGGCTCGGACTCGGCGCGCGGGAGCGGGTAGCGCGGCCGCAGCGCGAGCGCGAGGTAGCCCACGACGATGCCGAAGGTGACCGCGTTGGCCAGCGCACTGCCCGCGAGCCCCCAGGTCGCGACGACCGCGCCGCCGACCGCCGCCCCGCTCATCGACCCGATCCGGTTCACGGTCTGGCTGGCGCCGGCGTACGTCGGGAGCGCCTCGGGCGGGACGAGCTGGCGCCCGATCGTGGCCGCCGAGGGCACGAAGACGGCGTCGCACGCACCGAACCCGATACCGGCCAGCGCCAGCAGCGCGGGCGACGCGCCGTGGACCGCGACGACGACGGCGGTCGCGACGAGCACGCCGACGCGCACGAGGTTGACCACGAGCATCACCCAGCGGGCCTCGAGACGGTCGGCGACCACCCCGCCGAGCAGCAGCAGCACGGCCCGCGGCAGCGTCCCGGCGGCCACGACCAGCCCGGCGACGGCGGGCGAGGCGACCTGCACGGCCGTCCACGCGAGTGCCACCGTCCACACCGCGTCGCCCGCCTGCGACAGCCCCTGGAGGGCGATCCAGCCCTGGACGAGACGGTCGCGCCGCAGGCCGGTCATGGCCGCGTGGGGAAGCCGTGGGTGAAGACGAACACCGGCTCCCTCTCGGCCCCGTCGTCGGGGTCGATGCTCGCCCGCCAGTCCCGGACCGCAGCCTGGAGGGCCTCCTGCAGCGCCTCGAGCTCGGCCGGCGTCGCGACCGCGAGGAAGTCGGTGCTGAAGGCGGCCCGCCGCCAGGCGGCGCCCGCGCGGTCGGCCTCGCGCTTCCAGGCCGAGAGCTTGGCGAGCTGGTGGTCGATGTTGAGCCGCTCGGCCGCCTTCGCCTGGGTGCGGTCGGCGGCGCTGGTGAAGTCGTCCGCCGACCAGGTGACCGTGTCCTGCTCGAGCCGCCACCAGCTGGTGCGACCGTCGGTGGCGAGCTCCGGCACCCGCGCCACCACCCCGGCACGCTCGAGCATGCGGAGGTGGTGGCTGATGCTGCCGACCTGCTCGTCGAGGTCCCCCGCGAGGGTGCCGACCTGGGCGGGGCCGTGGAGGTAGAGGTGCTCCATGATCCGGCGCCGGGTCGGGTGGTGGACCGCCCGCAGGGTCTCGATCGAGGTCATCGCGGGGTCCCCGCGCGATCGCGCGTCGGGGAAGCGCAGCGGAGGAGACCACGACTTCGTGGGGTGCTCATGTCCGGGACGCTAGGTGCCCCGGCAGATCTCTACAAGAGTTCTTGTACATCTCCGGGATCAGTGCCGGAGGGTGACGACCCCACCGTCCTTGCCGCTCGCCCAGCAGGCGCCGGCGACGCACTGCACCGCGTCGAGGTCGAGCGTCGAGAAGGTCTTCCAGGTCCGGCCGGCGTCCCGGCTCACGTCGCTGCCCGACGGGCCGACGGCGATCACCGCGCGCTTGCGCCACCACGCGACTCCGGAGCGGTACCCACCGAGGTCCCCACCGTGCTTCCACGTCCTCCCGCGGTTGCCGGAGTACGCCGACGCGTCGGTGCCGACGTCCTCCTGCTCGAAGTCGCCGCCGACCGCGACGCCGCGCCTCCCGTCGTACGCCATCGAGAAGACCCCGCCGGCCTCGGAGGCCGGGATCGTCGAGTCGCGCACGGTCCAGGTCCTGCCGAAGTCGCTGCTGACGAAGATGCGTGCCGCTCCCCCGCCGGTCGCGAGGTAGGCGCGCCTGCCGCTCGTGACGAGGCAGGTGCCGCTCGCCGCGAACGCGAACTCGCCCTCGACGGCCGGGGGCATGCCCGCCGGGTCGACGACCTTCCACGACTCTCCGCCGTCACGGGTCCGCAGGATGCGGAACTTCCCGTCGACCGGGTCGCTCATCGCGAGGCCGCGCCGGCCGTCGTCGTACATCGCGACGCAGTCGTAGAAGGCCGCCTTGTCCAAGTTGGCGAAGGCCTTCTGCCACGTGCGGCCGCCGTTGGTGGTCCGGTAGATCCGGCTGTCGCGGCCCTCGCCGATGCTCAGCGCGAGGGCGACGCGGTCGTCCTGGGCCTCGATGTCACGGAAGAGCAGGCCCTTCGCGCCCTTCGGCGACACGTCCCTCCAGGTCTCGCCGCCGTCGGTCGTGCGCCACACGCCGCCCGCGCTGCCGCCCACCCAGGCGGTGTCGGCGTCGACGGCGTCGAGGCCGCGCAGCTGCTGGTCGGTGTCGACGTCGACGTGGTGCCAGGCGAGCCGCGGCGCCCGGTCGGGCGCGGCGACGGTAGGGGCCGCGGTGGCGGCGAGCGGGGCCGCGAGAGCGGCGATGGCCAGGATCCCGAGAGTTCTGCGCATCCTCGCAATCTAGGGTGTCCGTCGTGCGCATCGCCACGTGGAACGTCAACTCCCTCCGCTCCCGCATCGACCGCGTCGAGGCGTTCCTCGACCGTCACGAGGTCGACGTGCTCGCCGTCCAGGAGACCAAGGCGCGCGAGGACCAGCTGCCGCTGATGGGCCTCGAGGCACGTGGGTACGACGTGGCCGCGGCCGGCGTCAACCAGTGGAACGGCGTCGCGATCATCAGCCGGGTCGGCATCGACGACGTGGAGAGCGGCTTCCCGGATCAGCCCGGATGGGGCGAGGTCGCCGAGGTCGAGTCGCGGGCGATCGGCGCCACCTGCGGCGGCGTGCGCATCTGGTCGCTCTACGTGCCCAACGGCCGCAAGCCCGACGACCCCCACTACGTCTACAAGCTCGACTGGCTCGCCCGGCTCCGCGACGCGGCCGCCGGCTGGCGCGACCAGCCCACCGCGCTCGTCGGCGACTGGAACATCGCCCCGACCGACGACGACGTCTTCGACATCGCCCAGTTCGCGAAGTCCACCCACGTGACCCCGTCGGAGCGCGCGGCGTTCCAGGGGTTCCTCGACGACGGGTACGTCGACGTGGTGCGGCCGCACGCGCCCGAGCCGGACACCTACACCTATTGGGACTACTACCGGCAGCGCTACGAGCGCAACCGCGGCATGCGCATCGACTTCGTGCTCGGCTCCGCCCCCTTCGCGGCGCGGGTGACCGGGGCGTTCGTCGACCGCGAGGAGCGGGCCGGCCAGGGTGCTTCCGACCACGCGCCGGTGGTCGTCGACCTCGCTTGAGAGCTACTGCCGCTGCCCGGTGGAGTCGCGCAGGACGAGCTGGGTGGGCAGCGTGATGCGCGGTGCGTCGTCGGGCGGCCGCGACCCCGCGGTGAGCAGCAGCTCGACCGCGGCGCGGCCCACGTCCACGTGGGCGCCGCCGAGCGTGGTCAGGCGTGGCGTGCAGACGTCGGCGGCGAAGATGTCGTCGAAGCCGACGACGCTCACCTCCTCGGGCACCCGGATCCCGCGCTGCGCGAGCCGCTGCATGACGCCGATCGCCAGCAGGTCGTTGTGGGCGACGATCGCCGTGGCGCCGTCGTTCACCGCGGCGTCGGCCGCGGCGCCGCCCTGGGCGACCTTCGGCGTGAAGGGTCCGGAGCGACGGACGGTCATCCCCGCCTGCTCGGCCGCGCTGCGCAGCACCGTCCAACGGGTGCCCGCCATCCAGGAGTTGCGCGGACCGGCGAGGTAGAGCAGCTCCCGGTGGCCGAGCGAGGCGAGGTGGGCGACGACCTGGCGGCACCCCTCGCCGTGGTCGAGGACCACGCTCGCGAGGCCGGGCAGCTCGCGGCTCATCAGCACGACCGGCCGCTGGGCGGCCACCTGCCGCAGGTTCTCGTCCGGCAGCCGGCTCGCGGCCAGCACGAAGCCGTCGACCGCCGGGGAGAGCCGCTGGATCTGCTCCCACTCGACGCGGGGTGACTCCTCGGCGTTGACGAGCAGCAGCGTGTACTCCGAGATCCGGGCCCGCATCTCGGCGCCGCGGATCAGCTCGAAGTAGTGCGGGTTGGTGATGTCGGAGACGACCATCGCCACGGTGTGGTGGCGACCGGAGAGCAGGGCCCGCGCGTGGGGATTGGGCCGGTAGCCGAGCTCGGCCGCCACGGCCAGCACCCGGTCCCGCGTCGTCGCGGAGACCCGGCCCGGATTGGTGAAGGCGCGCGAGACGGTCGAGGTCGCGACGCCGGCAGCGGTGGCGACGTCGTAGATGGTGGGTCCGGCCACGCGGACAGGTAAGCCGATCTGGCAACAAGATGGCAACCCCTTGCCGTCGGTTGCCGCCCCTCCGTACGTTCGGCGGCTGTGACGGCCAGCACACCGACCGCTCCCCGGACCCCGGACGGCACCCCCGACCGACGACTGCCTGCGTGGCTCGGGCGCGTGGCCCGGGTGCTGACCGCCGTCGAGCTGACGATCGGCGTCGCCGCGCTGCTGTTGATCTTCGGGCTCGTCCTGCTCCAGGCCGCCCAGCGGTACCTCCCGATCGACGGATGGCCGTGGACCGGCGAGCTGGCCCGGTTCTGCCTGGTCTGGCTGACCTTCGTGGTCGCCGGCGCCCTGGTCACCCGCAACTCCCACATCTCGATCGAGATGATCGACATGGTGCCGGGCGACCCGCTGCGCCGCGTCGTACGCGTCGTCTCGTGCCTGATCGTGGCGCTGGTCGGCGTTGGGCTGTGCGCCGAGGCGTGGGAGCTCGTGCAGACCCAGGACCTCCTGAAGTCGCCCGCGATGCGGATGCCGATGTCCTGGCTCTACGCCATCTCGCTGATCGGCTTCGTCAGCGTGGTGGTGCGCTCGCTGATCGCGGCCGTCGAGTACGCCGTGCTCGGCGTGCCCGAGCCGACGTACGACGACCTCGCCGACCACGAGATGCCGACGGCATGAGCAGCGTGCGATGAACACCACCCCACGAAACTGCGGCCTTCCCCCGCTCCGCTCCTCCAGCCCACACTTCCGCGGGGAGCCCGGATGAGCGTCCTCGTCCTCTGCCTGCTCATCGCCGCCCTGCTGGCGATCCGCGTCCCGGTCGCGTTCGCGTTCTTCGGACCGTGCTTCCTCTACATGATGACCACCGACCAGTCCGTCGGGCTGGCGCTGCGCCTGGTCGCGACCTCGACCGCGAGCTTCCCGCTGCTCGCGGTGCCGCTCTTCATCCTCCTCGGCTGCATCGCCAACCAGGCGGGCATCGCCGACCGACTCTTCGACTTCGCGCTGGCGCTGCTCGGCCGGGTGCGGGGCAGCCTCGGCTACGTCAGCGTCGGCGTCAGCCTCGGCTTCTCCTGGATGAGCGGCTCGGCGGTGGCCGACGCGGCCGCGCTCGGCAAGGTCGAGATCCCGGCCATGCTGCGCGCCGGATACTCACGGCCGTTCGCGCTCGGCGTCGTCGGCTCGTCGTCGCTGATCGCGCCCGTGATGCCCCCGAGCATCCCGGCCGTGATCTACGCGGGCCTGGCGGGCGTCTCGACCGGGGCGCTCTTCGCCGCCTCGGTGGTGCCGGCGCTGCTGATGGCGATCGGCCTGTGCCTGGTGGTCTTCTGGTGGGTACGACGGATGCCCCACCTCGAGCGGACCGCCTTCAGCTGGAGCCGGGTCCGCACCACCGGCCGCCGGGTGATCGCCCCGCTGGGCGCGCCGGTGATCATCCTCGGCGGCATCCTGGGCGGCTACGTCACGCCCACCGAGGCGGCGGCCGTCGG
Source organism: Nocardioides sp. YIM 152315 (assembly GCF_029210375.1). GTDB lineage: Bacteria > Actinomycetota > Actinomycetes > Propionibacteriales > Nocardioidaceae > Nocardioides. The sequence goes on from NZ_JARGER010000041.1 coordinate 14,799, forward strand.
TGCGCTGTACATGCTGCTCCTCGGGTTCGCCTACCGCACCCTGCGCCTCCGCGACCTGCCGAAGGTGCTCGTCGAGGCGGCGCTGACCACCGGCAGCATCATGCTGATCGTCGCGTCCGCGAACCTGCTCGGCTACGTCTTCGCCCGCGAGCGGATCCCCCAGGACCTCTCCGAGTGGATGCTCGGCCTGACGAGCGACCCGACCGTCTTCCTGCTGCTGGTCTTCGCGCTCTCGATGGTGCTCGGCACCGCGCTGGACGCCATCGCCGTGCTCACGCTGACCGTGCCGATCCTGCTGCCGATCGCCGTGCAGTACGACGTCGACCCGATCGCGCTCGGCGTCCTGATCATCCTGTCGCAGATGATCGGGCTGCTCACCCCGCCCGTGGGCACGGTCATCTTCGTCCTCCAGGCGATCACGAGGGCGCGGATGGCCGAGGTCTTCTGGGGCTCGCTGCCCTTCCTCGCGCCCCTCAGCGTGATCTGCCTCGCGATCATCCTCCGGCCCGACGCGATCCTCTACCTGCCCGAGAGGCTGGGGCTGTGAGCGCGCCGATCCGGCGGTCCTGGCTGGCCGGGCTGATCGGGCACGGCGTCGGGCCGTCGTTGACGCCGGAGCTGCACGAGCGCGAAGCCGAGCGGCAGGGCCTGCGCTACGTCTACAAGGTCATCGACCTGCCCGACGGCCGGGTCGAGCCCCGCCGGCTCGAAGCCCTGCTGTCGGGCGCGCTCGCCCTCGGCTTCGACGGGCTCAACGTCACCCACCCCGTCAAGCAGGCGATGGTGTCGCTCGTCGACGACCTGGCGCCCGACGTCTCCGCCATCGGCGCCCTGAACACCGTGCTGCTCCGCGGTGGGCGCACCACCGGGCACAACACCGACGTCACCGGCTTCCGCCGTTCGTTCGCCGTCGAGCTGCCCGACGTCGACCGCGACCGCGTGGTGCTCTTCGGGGCCGGCGGCGCCGGCACCGCCGTGGCGCACGCGCTGGTCGAGCTCGGCGTACGCCGCCTCGTGGTCGTCGACCCCGACGCGGCCCGGGCGCGGACGCTCGCCGGCACGCTGCGGGCCGGCCCGGTCGAGGTCGAGCTCGCCGGCACGACCTACAACGAGGTGGCGGACGCCGTCCACGGCGCCGCCGGGCTGGTCAACGCGACGCCGGTCGGCATGGCCGCCCACCCGGGCTCGCCGCTGCCGTCGGCACTCCTGCGTGCCGACCTCTGGGTGGCCGACATCGTCTACCGCCCGCTGGACACGCCCCTGCTCGACGCGGCCCGCGCGGCCGGCTGCACCGTCCTCACCGGCGCCGGGATGGCCGTGCACCAGGCGGCCGACGCTTTCGAGCTGATCACGGGCCGGGCCGCCGACCGCGCGGCGATGCTGCGCGACTTCGACGAGCTGGTCGCGGCCGAGACCGCGGCGACCTCGGGAGACCCCACGACTCGGGACATCACTGGAGAAAGGAAAGGCTGATGGCACAGCGCAACCTGAGGAAGGGACTGGCGGCCTGCCTGGTCGCGGTCCCCCTCGCGGCCTTGGCCGCCTGCGGCAGCGACGACGACGACGGCGAGGAGGCCGGAGGGGACGTCACCCTCCAGCTCGCCCACAGCTACACCGAGGACCAGCCGCAGCACCGCTGCGGCGCCCAGGTGATCGCCGACGAGGTCGCGGACGCCGACGTCGGGCTGACCGTCGAGATCTTCCCGGCGAGCCAGCTCGGTCCGGACGCCGACCGGATCGCGTCGGTGGTCTCCGGTGACATCGACATGGACATCCAGGGCGCCTCTGCGCTCGGGGCCGTCTACGAGCCGGTGGCCGTGCTCGACGCGGCGTACGCCTTCGACGACGCCGACCACCTCGCGCGCTACTTCGACAGCGACGCCGGGGCCGAGCTGCTGCAGGGCTTCGAGGACGAGACCGGCGTCCACACCCTCGGCGCCTGGTCGGCGGGCATGCGCCAGTTCACCGCCAACGACCCGATCCGGGAGCCGGCCGACCTCGACGGGCTGCGGATGCGCTTCCCGAACTCCCCGCAGTTCCTGATGAACGCCAAGGCGCTCGGCGCCGACGCGACCGAGGTCGCCTACGAGGAGCTCTTCCTCGCCCTCCAGCAGGGGACGGTCGACGGCCAGGAGAACCCGATCACCAACATCGCGGCCAGCAGCCTCCAGGAGGTCCAGGACTACATCTCGATGTCCAACCACCAGGCCAACTCCAACCTGGTGATCATCGGCGCCGACTCGTGGTCCGGGCTGAGCGCGGAGCAGCAGGACGCCCTGACCGCTGCGGTCGGGGCGGCCGAGGAGCAGGTCCCCGAGTGCGTCACGGAGGACGAGGAGGCGACGCTCGCCGAGTGGGAGGACAGCGGCGAGATGGAGGTCGTCGACGACGTCGACGTCGAGGCGTTCCGCAGCCAGGCCGACGCCTACCTGCGCGACAACTTCGACGAGGAGCAGCTCGCCGTCTACGACGGCATCCGCGGCGAGGCGAAGTGACGCAGTGACGGTCCAGACCTTCCGGGGCCCGGTGTCGCCGGACGACCTCGGCACGACGCTGGTGCACGAGCACGTGTTCGTGGGTCACCCGGAGCTGGACCTGAACCTCCCCCACCCGGAGTGGGACGAGGACGTCGCGATCGAGACCGCGGTCGAGGGCCTGGAGCGGCTGTGGGACCTCGGGGTCCGCACGGTCGTCGACCTGACCGTCCTCGGGCTCGGTCGCGACGTCGCGCGGGTCGCTCGGGTGGCCGAGCGGGTGCGCGTGCACCTGGTGGCCTCGACGGGCTACTACACGGCCGACGTGCTGCCGGCGTACTTCTCCACGCACGGTCCGGGACGCCTCGTCGGGGGCCCGGACCCGCTCCTCGACGTCTTCCTCCGCGACCTCCAGGTGGGGATCGCCGGGACGGGGATCCGGGCCGGGATGCTGAAGGTCGTCACGGACCGGCCCGGCATCACCCCCGACGTCCACCGCGTGATGGAGGCCGCGGCCACCGCCCAGCGGCGTACCGGCGTCCCGATCACGACGCACACCCACGCACCGTTGCGCAGCGGACGCGACCAGCTGGCCTTCCTCCGCGAGCGCGGGGTCGCGCCAGAGCGTCTGGTGATCGGCCACTGCGGCGACACCGAGGACCTCGACTACCTGCGCGAGCTGATGGACGCGGGCGCCACCATCGGGATGGACCGGTTCGGGATGGAGCACGTGCTGCCCGACCAGGCGCGGGTCGCGACCGTGCTCGCCCTGCTGCGCGAGGGGTACGCCGACCGGATGGTCCTCTCCCACGACGCGGCGTACTTCAGCCGGGTGACGCCGCCGTCGTGGCGGGCCGCGCACGTGCCGCACTGGCACCTCGAGAACATCTCGCGCCGGATCCTCCCGCGGCTCCGCGAGGGCGGCGCGACCGACGAGCAGATCCACCAGATGACGGTGGTCAACCCCGCCCGGGTGCTGACGCCGTCCGCCCCCACGGAGCGGTGATGCGCACCTCGATCGCGACGGTCTGCCTCAGCGGCACCCTCACGGGGAAGCTGCAGGCGGCGGCCGAGGCCGGCTTCGACGGCGTCGAGATCTTCGAGCCCGACCTGGTCGCCACGCCGGCCAGCCCGGAGGAGGTCGTCGCGCTCGCGGACCGGCTCGGCCTCTCGCTCGACCTCTACCAGCCTTTCCGGGACGCCGAGGGCGTCGGCGAGGACGAGTTCGCGCGGGTGCTGCGCCGCGCCCGCGCGAAGTTCGCCCTGATGCAGCGACTCGGCATCGACACGATGCTCGTGTGCAGCAACGTCGGCACCGCGACGATCGACGACGACGCGGTGTCGGCCGAGCAGCTGCACCGGCTGGGGGACGCGGCCGCCGAGCACGGCGTCCGGATCGCCTACGAGGCGCTGGCGTGGGGCCGGTACGTCGACGACTACCGGCGGGCCTGGCGCATCGTCGAGCAGGCCGACCACGACGCGGTCGGCGTCTGCCTCGACAGCTTCCACATCCTCTCGCGCGGGCACGACCCGAGCGCGATCGAGAGCATGCCCGGGTCGAAGATCTTCTACGTCCAGCTCGCCGACGCCCCGGCGCTGACGATGGACGTGCTCTCGTGGTCGCGCCACCACCGCCTCTTCCCCGGCGAGGGGGCGTTCGACCTGGGCGCGTTCGTCACCCACGTCCTCCGCGCGGGGTACGACGGGCCGTTGTCGCTCGAGGTCTTCAACGACGTCTTCCGGCAGACCGACGTGCTGCGGACGGCGCGGCAGGCGCGTCGTTCGCTCACCTGGCTGGAGGACGTGGTCGGCAGCCGGCCGCTGCCGCGGGTCGCCGAGCCGGCGGGCTTCGACTTCGTCGAGGTCCGCGCGGCGGACACCGGGGAGGTCGACGTGCTCCTCCAGCAGCTGGGCTTCACGTTCCGCGGACGCCACCGCAGCAAGGACGCGCGACTGTGGAGCGAGGGTCCGGCCAGGGTGGTCTGCAACGAGCAGCATCCGCGCGACCCGGAGCCGACGCTCGCCGCGGTGGGGTTCGGGGTGGCCGAGCCCGCCGTCTCGGCGGCGCGCGCGCGGGCGCTGCGAGCCCCCACGGTCTACCGCCGCACCCTCGCCAGCGAGCAGGAGCTCCCCGCCTTCCGCGCCCCCGACGGCACCGAGGTGTTCCTCGGTCCGGTGTCTGACGGTGATGCCCCCTGGGTGCCGGAGTTCGAGGGCGGGAGGGATCCCGGCCCGGCCCTGCTGACCGGCATCGACCACGTCAACCTCGCCGAGTCGTGGCAGTGCTTCGACGAGGCAGTCCTCTTCTACAGCAGCGTCCTCGGGCTCAGCGCGGACGCGAGCCAGGAGGTCCCGGCGCCCAACGGCCTGGTCCGCAGCCAGGTCGTCCGGTCGGCGACCGGCGGGTGCCGGCTCGCGCTCAACGTCGCGCCGCTCGCGTGGGACCAGTCCTCGGGATTCCCCCAGCACGTCGCCTTCGCGACCGACGACGTCGCCGCCGTCGCCCATCGGGCCCTCGAGCGCGGTCTCGCGCCGCTGCCGGTCCCGCGCAACTACTACGACGACCTGCGCGCCCGGTACGACCTGTCGGCCGACGAGGTCGGGAGGATGGCCGAGCTCGGCCTGCTGCACGACCGCGACGCCGGCCGAGACTTCACACACTTCTACACCGCGACCGTCGGTGGCGTCTTCTTCGAGGTCGTGCAGCGCCGGGGCGGGTACGACGGCTACGGGGCCGCCAACGCCGGCGTACGTCTCGCCGCCCAGCACCGCGGCGCGCCGGAGCCGGGTCAGCGCACCGCGCGGTAGCGCACGTGGGTCGCGTACGGCGAGTGCTCGGCCTCGACGATCTCGAGCGACGGCGTGATCGAGCCGTCGAAGATCCGCTCGCCACCTCCGAGCACGTCGGGCGCGACGTCGAGGACGAGCTCGTCGAGCTCGCCCGCGGCCAGCGCCTGGCGCACGACCGACGCACCGCCGGCGATGAGGACGTCGCCGTCGCCGTGCTCCCGCGCCCGCGCCAGCGCCGCCTCGAACCCGTCGGTCACGAAGTGGAAGGTCGTGCCGCCGGCCATCTCGAGGGGTTCGTGCGCGTGGTGGGTGAGCACGAAGACGGGGGCGTGGTAGGGCGGCTCGTCGCCCCACCAGCCGCGCCACTCGCCGTCGTGGGTCTCCCACGGTCCGCGCACCGGGCCGTACATGTGGCGGCCCATCACGTAGGCGTCGCGCGGCCGCGCGAGGTCCTCGCGCCAGCGGAGGTCGACCTCCGTGCGGCCGTCGTCGAACATCCAGCGGTGCAGCTCCTCGCCGCCGCGGCCGAGCGGCTCGGTCATGGTCTGGTCGCACCCGGCCATGAAGCCGTCCAGGGACACGGTCACGTGCGCCGAGGTGAAGGTCATGCCCACTCCGACCCGCCGGACGAGCCGGACTCATCGGCCCAGACGGGTTGTTCCCAGGGGTCGTGCCGGCGAGCGGCGCTCAGCGCCGCGCCGGCAAGGCGCGGGAGCGACGTCGTACCTGCCCGTCCTGCGAGCGACCGCAACGCAGCCGGCGTGGATGCTGAGCGTCGCGCAGCGTGCGATCCCGTGGAACGGGTCGTCTGGACGCAGTGTCGGCGGTCGCGTCCATGCTGGGCCCATGGACGTCCTGACGCTCTTCCTCACGCTCCTGGTGGGTCTCGCCCTGGGACTGGTCGTCGGACTGCTGTGGTCCCGGTCGCGGCCCGCCGCGATCCAGCGGCATGCCGCGGGCCTGGTCGACCAGGCCGAGGTGATGCAGGGCCTCGACCGGCTCAGCGACCAGATGCACCACCTCGACCGCTCCCGCGCGAGCTGGCAGGGCCAGTTCGTCGCCCAGGTCGAGCAGCTCCAGCGCGAGACGCGCTCGCTCTCGACCGCGCTCCGCAAGCCCCAGGTGCGGGGGCGGTGGGGCGAGCTCCACCTGCGGCGCGCCGTCGAGCTCGCGGGTCTCGTCGACCGGTGCGACTTCGCCGAGCAGGTCCGGCTCGACGACGGCGCGCGACGACCCGACCTGGTCGTCCGGCTGGTCGGCGGCCGCAGCGTGGTCGTCGACGCGAAGGTGCCGCTCGACGCCTACCTCGACGCGACCTCGACCGACGACGCCGAGGACCACCGGCGCCACCTGGCCCGCCACGCCGCCCAGCTGCGCACCCACGTCGACGCGCTCGGCGGCAAGCGCTACTGGCGCTCCCTGGCCGAGAGCCCGGAGTTCGTGGTGCTCTTCGTGCCCGCCGAGTCGTTCCTCGCCGCCGCGCTCGACGCCGACCCGGCGCTGATCGAGTACGCCGCGGCGCGGCAGGTCGTGCTCGCGACGCCGACCACCCTCATCGCGCTGCTGCGCACGGTCGCGCACGGCTGGAGCCACGAGGCGCTCGCCGACCAGGCCCGCGAGATCCACGGCCTCGGCCGCGAGCTGCACGAGCGGCTGGCAAGCATGAACGGTCACCTCGACCAGCTCGGCCGCTCGCTCAACGCCGCCGTCGGCCACTACAACCAGACGGTCGGGTCGCTCGAGTCCCGCGTGCTGGTGTCGGCCCGACGGTTCGGCGACCTGCCGACGCCCCGTCAGGTCGAGGCCGCGACCCGGTCCACCGGCGGCGTCGCCCCGCTGCGCGCGGTCGCCCGGCGCGCCGCCGATGACGGCGACGCCGCGGACCCTAACGTGGCCCTGTGAGCCAGCGGACCCTCTGGGAGGAGGGACACGAGCCCGGCCGCCAGGTGGCCGTCCTCGGGGTGGCGGTCACGCTGACCGTCGCCGTGCTCGACCTGCTCTCCTTCGGCGAGCTCACGCTCCTCTTCGACCTCAGCTTCGTGCTCGTCTGCCTGGCCCTAGCGCTGCTGGTGCGGCCGCGGGACTTCTTCACCGTGGGCGTCCTGCCGCCGCTGCTGATGGTCGGCACCTTCACGTTCCTGGGGCTGATCCGGCCCGAGGCGATCGCCGACCGCGACGACGGCGTCGTGCAGGCGGTCGTGAGCGGCCTCGGTCATCACGCGGGCGCGCTGATCATCGGCTACGGCCTGAGCCTGGGCGTGCTCGCCGTACGCCAGCGCGTGCTCCGCCGCTCCGGCCTGGTCGCCCGCTGAGCGATGACAGCACGACGCGCCTCGACCCAGCCGCCGCGGATCGAGCCCCTCGGGCTCGGCCGCCTCGACGCCGGCGATCCTGCGCTGCTGGCACCGGGCGGCGACCTCGACTCGCTGCGTTTCGACGAGGTGACCCTGCCGGCGCTCGACCTGTCCCGAGCGACGGTCCGGGAGTCGCGGTTCGCCGGGCTCGCCGCCGACGAGGCCGACCTGCGGGGCGCCCGGCTGGGCGACGTGGAGATGACCGGGGTCGACCTCCCGGTGGTCCGCGCCGCCCGCAGCCAGTGGCAGGACGTCGCGATCAGCGGCCGGATGGGCTCGGTGGAGGCCTACGACACCCACTGGCGCTCGGTGCACTTCGTCGGCTGCAAGCTCAGCTTCGTCAACCTGCGCGCGGCGGAGCTGCTCGACGTCGCGTTCACCGACTGCCTCATCGAGGAGCTGGACCTCGGTGGTGCCGAGGCCCGCCGGGTCCGGTTCGGCACCAGCCGCGTCGCCCACCTCGACGTGCGGCAGGCCGAGCTGCACGACTTCGACCTCCGCGGCGCGCACCTGGAGTCGATCGACGGGCTGACGAGCCTGCGCGGCGCCACGATCGACACCGACCAGCTCACGCTGCTCGCTCCGCTGCTGGCCGCCGGCCTCGGCCTCCGGGTGGAGAACTGACGGGCTGTCAGGTGGTGAACCGGCCGGGGTCGCCGGCGCCGACGCGCACCACCTCGGGGTAGCCCTCCGACCAATCGATCACCGTCGTCGGCTCGGCCGGCGTCTCCCCCGCCTCGACGACCACGTCGACCTCGTGGTCGAGCTCCTCCTTGATCTCCCAGCCCAGGCCGCGCGGCTCGGACTCGCCCGGCAGGATCAGGGTGCTCGTGAGCAGCGGCTCGCCCAGCTCGCCCAGCAGCGCCTGCACGAAGACGTGGTCGGGGATCCGGACCCCGACGGTGCGCTTCTTCGGGTGCATCAGCCGGCGCGGCACCTCCTGGGTCGCGGGGAGGATGAAGGTGTACGGGCCGGGCGTCGCGGCCTTGATCGCCCGGAACGCCGCGTTGTCGATGTGCACGAACTGGCCGAGCTGGGCGAAGTCCTTGCACATCAGCGTGAAGTGGTGCCGCTCGTCGAGCCCGCGGATCCGCAGGATCCGGTCGCGACCCTCGCGGTTGCCGAGCCGGGAGCCGAGCGCGTAGCCCGAGTCCGTGGGGTAGGCGATCAGCTGGTCGTCGCGCAGCGCGTCGGCGATCTGGCCGAGCAGCCGCGGCTGAGGGTTGTCCGGGTGGACGTCGAGGTAGCGCGCCATGACGGAGGTCAGGCCCGGCCCGCGGCCTTGAGGTCGCGGCGCAGCTCCTTCGGCAGCGCGAAGATCAGCGACTCCTCGGCGCTGTGCACGGCCTGCGCGTCCGGGTAGCCGCGCTCGGCGAGGTAGGCGAGCACCCCCTGCACCAGCGCCTCCGGCACGCTCGCGCCGGAGGTCACGCTGACCGTGCCGACCCCGTCGAGCCAGGCGTCGTCGATCTCGGAGGCGTCGTCGACGCGGTACGACGCGCCGGCGCCGGCCTCGAGCGCGACCTCGACCAGGCGCACCGAGTTCGAGGAGTTGCCGGAGCCGACCACGATGACGAGGTCGGACTCCTTCGCGATCTCCTTCACGGCCAGCTGACGGTTCTGGGTCGCGTAGCAGATGTCGTCGCTCGGCGGGTCGAGCAGCTCGGGGAAGCGCTCGCGGATCGCGGCGACGGTCTCGAGGGTCTCGTCGACCGAGAGCGTGGTCTGCGAGAGCCAGGCGACCCGGGCGGGGTCGCGGACCACGATGTCGGCGACGTCGTCGGGCCCCTGGACCAGCTGGATGTGGTCGGGCGCCTCGCCCGCCGTGCCCTCGACCTCCTCGTGGCCGGCGTGGCCGATGAGCAGGATGTCGTAGTCCTCGTTCGCGAACCGCTTCGCCTCGTGGTGGACCTTGGTGACCAGCGGGCACGTCGCGTCGATGGTCTTGAGCGAACGCTCGTCGGCCTGGCGGTGCACCTCCGGGGAGACGCCGTGCGCGGAGAACACCACGGTCTCCCCCGCGGGCACCTCGTCGAGCTCCTCGACGAAGATCGCCCCGCGCGCCTCGAGGTCGGAGACGACGTGCTTGTTGTGGACGATCTGCTTGCGCACGTAGACGGGCGCGCCGTACAGGTCGAGCGCCTTCTCCACCGTGATGACCGCGCGGTCGACGCCGGCGCAGTAGCCCCGCGGCGCCGCCAGCAGGACGGCCCTCTCGGCCTCCTCCGGCGACAGGATCGCGGGCATGCCCATCTCGGTCGTCATGGCGTCCAGTCTAGGAGTGTCGGCCCGATCCCCTAATCTCGCCCGCATGGCCATGGAGACCTCGCCGGAGTCGCCGGCGCCGGTGCGGCAGATCGCCAACGCGATCGCGGGCTGGGTCGACCGGCTCGGCGCGGTGTGGGTCGAGGGCCAGGTGGCGCAGGTCAGCCGCCGGCCGGGCCTGAACACCGTCTTCCTCACCCTGCGCGACGCGGTCGCCGACATCTCGGTGCCGGTGACCTGCTCGCGGGTGCTCTTCGACGGCCTCAACCCACCCGTGGTCGAGGGCGCCAGCATCGTGGTGCACGCGAAGCCCTCCTACTACGCCAACCGCGGCACCCTCTCCCTCTACGCGCGCGACATCCGGATGGTCGGGCTCGGCGAGCTGCTCGCGCGGCTCGAGCGACGCCGCCAGCTGCTGGCCGCGGAGGGCCTCTTCGCCGCGGAGCTCAAGCGGTCGCTCCCCTTCCTGCCCGGCACGGTCGGGCTCGTCACCGCGCCCAAGAGCGCCGCCGAGCGCGACGTGCTCGACAATGCCGAGCGGCGCTGGCCCGCGGTGCGCTTCGAGGTCGCGTACGCCGCGATGCAGGGCCCGCGCTCGGCGGCCGAGGTGATCGAGGCCGTCGAGCGCCTCGACCGCGACCCCGCGGTGGACGTGATCGTCGTCGCCCGCGGCGGCGGCTCGGTCGAGGACCTGCTGCCCTTCTCCGACGAGGCCCTCGTGCGGTCCGTCGCGAAGGTGCGCACCCCGGTCGTCTCCGCGATCGGCCACGAGCCCGATCAGCCGCTGCTCGACCTCGTCGCCGACGTCCGCGCCTCCACCCCGACCGACGCCGCCAAGCTCGTCGTGCCCGACGTCGCCGAGGAGCTCCGCAACGTCGAGCGCGCCCGCGAGCGGATCCGCGGCGCGCTGGCCGGCTGGATCGCGCGCGAGCAGGCCGGCCTCGAGGCCCTCCGGTCGCGCCCCGCCCTCGCCGACCCGCGCACGCTGCTGGACGCACGGCTCGACGAGGTCCGCCGGCTCCGCGACCGGGCTCGCCGCACCTTCGAGCACCGGCTCGACCGCGCCGCCGACGAGATCGACCACCACCGCGCCCGCGCCCGGGCGCTGTCGCCGCTCGCGACGCTGCAGCGCGGGTACGCCGTGCTGCAGGACGCCGAGGGCCAGGTGGTCACCTCCGTCGCGGACGTGGCGGCGAGGCAGCGGATCAGCGTGCGGGTCGCCGACGGCCGGATCCACGCGACCACCACCAGCACCGAGGAGCTCGATGGCCAAGAAGACTGAGCAGCCCCAGCAGCAGGACGAGACCCCGTCGTACGAAGAGGCGCGTCAGGAGCTGGTCGAGGTGGTCCGCGCCCTCGAGGCCGGAGGCACCACGCTGGAGGAGTCGCTCGCCCTGTGGGAGCGCGGCGAGCAGCTCGCCACGATCTGCCAGGACTGGCTCGACGGCGCCCGACAGCGGCTCGACGCGGCGATCGAGGCCGACCAGGACGGTTGAGTCGGGACTTCCGGACACTCGAGTCGGGACTTCCAGCCACAGTTCGGGCGCCCAAGCCGAGGAGCGGCGCGGGCGAACGTCGGGGACCCTAGAATCTGCCACGTGGCAGCACGAAGCCGGCCCACCGACGTGCGCCCCTACCGCCCCGGGGACCGGCAGGACCTCTACGAGGTGTGCGTGCGCACCGGCGACGGCGGCGCGGACGCCACCGGGCTCTTCACCACCGACGACCTGCTGCCGGACGTGTTCCTCGGCCCCTACCTCGCGATCGAGCCGGGGCTGGCGTTCGTCGTCGACACCGGCGAGCGCGCGAGCGGCTACGTCGTCGCCGCCGCCGACACCGAGCGCTTCGTCGCGGAGCACCGGCGGCGCTGGCTGCCGCGGTTCGCGGCGACGTACCCCCTCACCGAGCCGGCGACGACCCCCGAGGAGCGCCTGGTCCTGCTCGGCCACCGCCCCGAGGCGATGCTCGCGCTCGCCTCCGACCGCTATCCCGCGCACCTGCACATCGACCTGCTTCCCGACGTCCAGGGGCGAGGCCTCGGACGGGCGCTGATCAGACTGCTCCTCGGTGCGCTGCGGGCGCGGGGGGTTCCGGGCGTCCATCTCGGGGTCGGCGCGCGCAACACCGCGGCGATCGCGTTCTACGAGAGGCTGGGCTTCGCGACGCTCCCCGCGCCCGACGACGCGACGGTCGTGCTCGGTCTGTCGACCTCGACGCAGGTGTGAGCGGGTCTACGGAGCCAGTGGCGCGGTGGTCAGCGACTCGACGAACGTCGTGAGCTCGTCGGGATCGCCCGAGCTGTAGACGAGGACGGTGTCGTCGCCGAGCTCGGTGGTCCACGCATGGTCGTCGTCGGTGTCGTCCCAGCCGGTCCAGGTCGCGAGGTCGGTGGTGAGGGTCTCGCCGGTCTCGCTCGCGCCGTCGCCGACGTAGGTCCCGAGCAGGGTGCTCTCGGACTCGTCCGCCTGGTGGATGCCGGCGGTGTGGTCGTCGTCGGTGGCGAACACCAGGTCGATCGCCGGTCGGTCGCCGGACTCGAACGACGCGTCCTTCACGGTCCAGCCGTCGGGGAGCGCGGGCGGGTAGACCGGCTCCAGCCCGAGCTGCTGGATGCTGGTGACCATCTCGACGTAGTCGATGTCGGCCGGCTCGTACTCCGGGGTGTCCCGGAAGGTCCCGCGGAAGACGATGATGCCGAAGACGACCAGCACCAGCACGATCATCGACCCGACCAGGCCGCCGAAGGACCGCTGGTAGCGACCGGGCTTCCCGGTCGGTGCCGTCTGACTCACCCGCACATCCTCACAGGTCGGACCGACCCGGGTGGCCTAGGGTCTCCGCGTGCCCGCCGTCGACGTGATCCCCGTCGCGGCGCTGGTCGCCCTGCTCCTCACGGCCTACGCACACCCGACCGGTCGGGTGGAGGCCGTCGTCGGCCTCGCGGCCGCGGCGGCGACGCTCGCCACCGGCATCCTGGCCTGGTCCGACGTCGAGGACACGGTGCGCCACCTGGGCCCGGTCGTGCTCTTCCTCGTCACGATCCTCGTCGTCGCCGACGTCTGCGGCCGGGCCGGGCTCTTCCGGGCCGCCGCCGCCCGCGTGCGCGACGCCGGCGACGGCCGGCCGCTCCCGATCTTCACCGGCGTCTTCCTGCTGGCCGCCGCCGTCACCGCGGTGCTCAGCCTCGACGCCACGGTCGTGCTGCTCACGCCGGTCGTCGTCGCGGCAGCGGTCGGCACCGGTACGTCGTACCGGCCCGGCGCGCACGCCTGCCTGCGGATGGCCAACTCCGCCTCGCTGCTGCTCCCGGTCTCCAACCTCACCAACCTGCTGGCGATGCCACACCTCGACCTCACCTTCGGCGGGTTCGCCCTGGCGATGGCGCCGGTGCTCGCGGTCGTGCTCGTCGTCGAGTACGTCGGGCTGCGGCTGCTCTTCCGGCGCGAGCTCGCCGAGACGCCCGAGCCCGACGGTGTCCCGGAGCGACCGCCGCTGCCCGTGACGCCGCTCCTCGTCGTCGTGCTGATGCTCGCCGGGTTCGGCGTCGGGTCGCCGTTCGGCGTCGAGCCCTTCTGGGTCTCCGGTGCCGCCGCCCTCGTCCTCACCTGGTGGGGCCGTCGCCGCGGGCTGCTGGTGGTCGGCGACGCCGTGAACGCCGCACACCCGGCGTTCGCACTGTTCGTGCTCTGCCTGGGCGTCGTGGTCGCCGCGATCTCGACCGGCTTCCTCGGCGACTGGGTCGCCGACGCGCTGCCGCGCGGGACCGGCTTCGGGGCGCTGCTGGCGATCGCGCTGATCGCGACGGTGCTCGCCAACCTGCTCACCAACCTGTCGGCCACGCTGCTGCTGCTCCCCCTGCTGGCGCCCCTCGGCGACACCGCCGTGCTCGCCGCGCTGCTCGGCCTCAACATCGGCTCCGGCCTGAGCTACACGGGCTCGCTGGCCAACCTGCTGTGGCGTCGCGGCATGGTGCGCCTCGGACACCCGCCACCGCTCCGCGAGTTCCACCGGGTGTCACTCGCGATCACGCCGATCAGTCTGCTTTCCGCAGTTGCGACACTCTGGCTGGTCAGATGACCGCATCTGCGGCATGATTCCCGCGTGACGACGTACCGGATCGCGGAGGCTGCCGAGCTGCTCGGCGTCAGCGACGACACCATGCGGCGCTGGGTGGACGCCGGCCGGGTGGCCAGCAGCCAGGAGGACGGCCGCACGGTCGTCCCGGGTGCCGGGCTGGCCGCCTTCGCCGAGTCGCTGGCCGACCACCCCGACCGGGAGGCCACCCGCGCGGCCGCGGTGAGCGCCCGGAACCGGCTCTCCGGGATCGTCACCAAGGTGGTCAAGGACCGGGTGATGGCCCAGGTCGAGCTGGTCTGCGGCCCCTACCGGATGGTCTCGCTGATGAGCACCGAGGCGGCCGAGGAGCTCGGCCTCGAGCCCGGCGTGCGAGCCATCGCGTCCGTCAAGTCCACCAACGTCGTCGTGGAGCGCCCGTGAAGTCGAAGTTCGCCCCGGCCGCCGCCCTCGCCCTGACGCTCCCCCTCGTCGCCTGCGGGGGTGGCGACGAGGGGGCCGACGGCTCCACGACGCTGACCGTGTACGCCGCGGCGTCGCTGACGTCGACGTTCGAGCAGATCGCCGACGAGTTCGAGGCCGAGCACGACGGCGTGGAGGTCGAGCTCGACTTCGGTGGATCCTCCGACCTGGTGACGCAGATCCAGGAGGGCGCGCCGGCCGACGTCTTCGCGTCCGCGGACACCGCGAACATGGACAAGCTCGTCGACGCCGACCTGGCCGGCGCGGACCCGCAGGACTTCGCGACCAACGTCCTCGAGATCGCGACCCCGCCCGACAACCCGGCCGGCGTCCAGGACTTCCAGGACCTGGGCGAGAGGGGCCTCCAGCTCGTCGTCTGTGCCCCCGAGGTGCCGTGTGGCGCCGCGACCGCCACCATGGCCGACGACCTGGGCGTGACGTTGCATCCGGTCAGCGAGGAGCAGTCGGTGACCGACGTGCTCGCCAAGGTCACCTCGGGCGAGGCGGACGCCGGCGTCGTCTACGTGACCGACGTGACCGCGGCCGGCGACGCCGTGCACGGCGTCGAGTTCCCGGAGTCGGGCAAGGTCGTGAACACCTACCCGATCGCGCCGGTCGACGGCAGCGACGAGTCCGACCTCGCGTCCGACTTCATCGAGTTCGTGCTCGGCGACACGGGCCAGCAGGTCCTGCAGGACGCCGGCTTCGGTGGGGCAGCCTGAGGGCGTGGCACGCCGCGAACGGCACGTCGGGCTCCCCGGCTGGATCTTCGTCCCGGCCGCGCTCGGCGCGGCCCTGGTGCTGCTCCCGCTCGCCGGGATGGTGTCCCGGGTCGACTGGTCCGGCTTCTGGTCGCTCGTCACCTCCGACTCGGCGCTGACCGCGCTGTGGCTGAGCCTGCGGACGTCGGCCACCGCGACGCTGCTGTGCCTCGTGCTCGGCGTGCCGATGGCGCTCGTGCTCGCGCGCACCAGCTTCCGCGGGCAGGGGATCGTCCGGTCGCTGGTGCTGCTCCCGCTCGTGCTCCCGCCGGTGGTCGGCGGCATCGCGCTGCTCTACACGTTCGGACGCCGCGGTCTCGTCGGTGAGCAGCTGGACGCGATCGGCGTCCAGGTCGCGTTCTCGACGGTCGCCGTCGTGCTCGCCCAGACGTTCGTCGCGCTGCCGTTCCTGGTCGTCAGCCTGGAGGGCTCCCTGCGCACCGCCGGCGAGCGCTACGAGGCGGTCGCGGCCTCGCTCGGCGCCCGGCCCACGACCGTCTTCCGGCGGGTGACCCTGCCGCTGGTGCTGCCCGGCCTCGTGTCGGGCGCCGTGCTGTCCTTCGCCCGCGCGCTCGGCGAGTTCGGCGCGACGATCACCTTCGCGGGCAGTCTCGAGGGCACCACTCGCACGCTGCCGCTCTACGTCTACAACCTGCGGGTCACCGACCCGGACGCCGCCGTCGCCATGTCGCTCGTGCTCGTGGTGGTCGCGGTGCTGGTGATCGCGTTCGCGCGCCCCGGACGGGGGGTCTTGTGAGCAACCTCCACCTGAGCGTCACGGTCGCCGAGCGCGGCGTCGACGTGTCGCTCGAGGTCTCCGCGGGCGAGACCGTCGCGGTCCTGGGTCCCAACGGCGCCGGCAAGTCGACGCTGCTGGCGGTCGCGGCCGGCCTGCTGCGCCCGGACTCCGGCCAGGTCGTGCTCGACGGCACCGAGCTCACCGGCCCCGCCACGTGGGTGGCCCCGTACGCGCGGCGGATCGCGCTGCTGGCCCAGGAGCCGTTGCTCTTCCCCCACCTGAGCGCGCTCGAGAACGTCGCGTTCGGGCCGCGCAGCGCAGGCGTGCCCCGCCGGACCGCCCGCGAGCGGGCCCACCGGTGGCTCGACGAGGTCGGCGTCGGCGACCTGGCCGACCGCCGCCCCGGTCAGCTGTCCGGCGGGCAGGCGCAGCGGGTCGCGGTCGCGCGGGCGCTGGCCGCCGAGCCCCGGGTGCTGCTGCTCGACGAGCCGATGGCGGCGCTCGACGTCGCCGTCCGCCCGGCGCTGCGCCAGACCCTGCGCCGCGTGCTGGCCGACCGGACCGCCGTACTGGTCTCCCACGACGCCCTGGACGCGCTCCTCCTCGCCGACCGGGTCGTCGTCGTCGAGGACGGCCGGGTCGTCGAGGCCGGTGCGACCCAGACGGTGCTGACCCGGCCCCGCAGCGCGTTCGCGGCGCGGATCGCGGGGCTGAACGCCGTGCGTGGCACCTGGCAGGACGGCGCCGTCCGCGGCCCGGACGCCGTGGAGGTGAAGGGGCTGACGACGGACCCGGCGCCGGCGGACGGCGCCCAGGTGGTGGCCGTCTTCCGGCCGAGCGCGGTCTCCGTCTACCGCGACCTGCCGGACGGGAGCCCCCGCAACGTCATCGCGACCACGGTCACCGACCTCGAGCCGCTCGGTGACCGGGTGCGCGTCCATGCCGCCCCTCGCGCCGGGCAGAGCCTCGCGGCCGACGTCACCCCGCTCGCCGCGGCAGAGCTCGACCTGGCGCCGGGACTTCGCGTGGTGTTCAGCCTCAAGGCGACGGAGGTCTCTGTCTACCGGGTCTGACCACCGATAGAGTCCGCACCATGAGCGAGAGCCTGTCCGTCGACCCGCAGACGCCCGATCGCAACCTCGCCCTCGAGCTCGTCAGGGTGACCGAGGCCGCGGCGATGGCGGCGGGCCGGTGGGTCGGCCGCGGGGACAAGAACGGCGCCGACGGCGTCGCGGTCAACGCGATGCGGGTGATGATCTCGACGACCAGCATGGACGGCGTCGTCGTGATCGGCGAGGGCGAGAAGGACAACGCCCCGATGCTCTACAACGGCGAGCGGGTCGGCGACGGCACCGGCCCGGAGTGCGACGTCGCGGTCGACCCGATCGACGGCACCACCCTCACCGCGAAGGGCATGACCAACGCGGTCTCGGTGCTCGCCGTCTCCCCGCGCGGCTCGATGTACGACCCCTCCGCCGTCTTCTACATGGAGAAGCTGGTCACCGGGCCGGAGGCGGCCGGCGTCGTCGACATCCGCCTCCCGGTCGCCGAGAACATCCACCAGGTCGCCAAGGCCAAGGGCAAGAACCCGAGCGACGTGACGGTCGTGCTGCTCGACCGGCCGCGGCACGCCGCGCTCGTCGACGAGATCCGCGAGACCGGCGCGATGATCAAGTTCATCACCGACGGCGACGTCGCCGGCGCGATCATGGCCGCGCGTCCCGAGACCGGCATCGACCTGCTGCTCGGCATCGGCGGCACACCCGAGGGCATCATCACCGCCTGCGCGATGAAGGCGCTCGGCGGCACGATCCAGGGCCGGCTGTGGCCGCACGACGACGACGAGCGGCAGCGGGCGATCGACGCCGGCCACGTGCTCGACCCCGACCACGTACTCACCACCGACATGCTCGTCACCGGCGACGACTGCTTCTTCGTCGCCACCGGCATCACCGACGGCGAGCTGCTCCGCGGCGTCCGCTACCGGGCCGGCGGCGTGACCACCCACTCGCTGGTGATGCGCTCGCGCAGCGGCACGATCCGGTCGATCACCTCCGAGCACCAGCTGCAGAAGCTACGCGCTTTTGCCGCGATCGACTTCGACGGCTGAGGCGCTCGGCGTACGCCGCAGGCTGTCGGCCACGACGTCGATGACGCGGGGGTCGAAGGCCATGCCGAGGTGGGAGGCGCTCACCTCGACCGCGGTGGCCAGCGGGTCGATGCACGCCCGCCAGTCGACGATGCCGTCGCGCCGGGAGTAGACCGCGGTGAAGCCGATGCCGGGCGGCATCGGCCGACGGCACTCCTCGAAGCTCTCCCGGGCGCACGAACCGGCCACGCAGTCCTCCGCCATCAGGCCGGGCACGCCGGCGCGGCTGAGCCGCACCAGCAGGTCGACGCTCGCGCCGAGCGAGCGGTGGTGGGCGCCGGGGGCGAGCATCGGGCTGCCCATCGTGACGAGGTGGGAGACCAGGTCGGGGCGGCGTGCCGCGATCCCGCGGGCGAGCATCCCGCCCAGGCTGTGCCCCACGACCTGCACCCGCGAGTCGCGCCGCGTCGCGATCGACTCCAGGCGCGCCTCGAGCTGCTCGGCGGCGGTCCGGGTGCAGCCGATGTTGGCGTGGATGTGGGAGCGGTAGGTGCGCAAGCCCCGGGCCCGCAGCGCCCGCGCCATCAGCCCGAGGGTGCCGTCGCCGGCGAGGAACCCGGGCACGAGCAGCACCGGGTCGCCGGACCGTGCTACCCCGGTGCGCGCGACGTCCGACGAGCCACGACGGGTGCGCCGGTCACCGGCCGCACGCAGCGCGAACCTGCCGATCTCGACCACCGCGCTGCTCTCGCGCAGCACCGCGGCCGCCCCGGGGGCGGCGAAGCCGTCGGGCAGCAGGAAGTCCGCGAGCGCGGCCGAGCGCATGTGAGCCACGTTACGTCCGTACCCGCCGGGCCGGCGGGCAATGCGGGGACGTTGGGTCGGTTTTTCCCTCAACTGGTTGACTTCGAGCATGCCGTCATCCGCCGAGGTCGCCGTCTCCGAGGAGCTCTTCGCCCCGGTCGGGCGCGGCACCGAGCTGTGCTACCAGACCTTCGGGAGCCCGGACGGCGAGCCGTTGCTGCTGGTGATGGGCCTCGGGGCGCCGATGACCTGGTGGGACCCGGGGTTGTGCGCCGACCTGGCGCGCGCCGGGTTCCACGTCGTGCGCTTCGACAACCGCGACGCGGGGCGCTCGACCGTGCTGGCGGGCCGGGTCTCGCGGTCGACGCTCGTGCGTGCGTTCGCGGGCACGCGGGTGCGCGCGCCGTACTCGCTCACCGACCTGGCCGACGACGCCTTCGGGCTGCTCGACCACCTCGGGCTGGAGTCTGCGCACGTCGTCGGCGTGTCAATGGGCGGGATGATCGCGCAGACCATGGCGATCGCTCGGCCCGAGCGCGTCGACTCGCTGACCAGCATCATGTCGACCACCGGCAAGCGGAGCGTCGGCTGGCAGCACCCGGCCCTGCTGCCCCGGATGATCGCGCCGCGCAAGCCCGGCCGGGAGGCGTACGTCGCGGGCAGCATGGTCTTCGCGCGGCTGACCGGCTCCCCGGCGTACCCGGAGCCGGAGGACGCGATGCGCCGCCGCTTCGAGGAAACCTGGGACCGAGGCGTGCACCCCGAGGGGGTCGCGCGCCAGATGCTGGCCGTGGTGAGCCAGCCGAACCGGGGCGCCCGGCTGCACGGCGTACGCGTGCCCACGCTCGTGGTCCACGGCCTCGCCGACCGGATGGTCCACGTCTCCGGCGGCCGGGCCACCGCCGCCGCGGTCCCCGGCGCCGAGCTGCTGCTCATCGACGGCATGGGCCACGACCTGCCCGTGCCCCTCCACGAGACGTTCGTCAACGCCATCCGTCGGACGGCTGAGCGGAGCAGCGGCGTGTGAGAAACGAACACGCCGCGTGGGCTCCGGGGTTTCGAGACGGTTGCCAGCGCAACCTCCTCAACCACCGGAGTCGGTGGTTGAGGAAGGCGCGCCAGCGCTTGTCTCGGTTGCGGGCGCAACCTCCTCAACCACCAGACCCGCTGCTCAGTCGCTGAGGCGCTCCCCGGTGGTGCTGTCGAAGACGTGCACGTTCTTCGGGTCGGTCGTGACGTACATCGTCTCGCCCTTCTGCGGGTGGCTGCGCCCGCTGACCCGGATGATGATGTTGCTGGGCGTGCCCTCGACCCCGCTGGTGCCGTAGACGAAGGCGTCGGCGCCGAGGTCCTCGACCACGGTCACCTGGACGGGCAGGCCGGAGTCGCCGTTGCCCACCATGCGCCACGCCTCGGGACGGACGCCGACGGTGATGTTGCCCTGCATCTTCTTCGCGGCCGCCGGGTCGACCGGCACGAGGTACTCGCCGATCTTGGCCTGGCCGTTGTCGGCCTTGGCCTCCATGAGGTTCATCTGCGGGGAGCCGATGAAGCCGGCGACGAAGAGGTTGACCGGCTTGTCGTAGAGCGCCAGCGGGGTGTCGACCTGCTGCAGGTAGCCGTCCTTCATCACGGCGACCCGGTCGCCCATCGTCATCGCCTCGACCTGGTCGTGGGTCACGTAGACGGTGGTGACGCCGAGGTCGGCCTGGAGCTTCGCGATGTCGGTGCGGGTCTGCACGCGCATCTTGGCGTCGAGGTTCGAGAGCGGCTCGTCCATGCAGAACACCTGCGGCTGGCGGACGATCGCGCGACCCATCGCCACGCGCTGACGCTGTCCGCCGGAGAGCGCCTTGGGCTTGCGGTCGAGGTACTCGGTCAGCCCGAGGATCTTCGCCGCCTCCTGGACCCGCTTGGCGCGCTCCTCGGACGGGACCTTGGCCATCTTCAGGGCGAACGCCATGTTGTCGGCGACCGACATGTGGGGGTAGAGCGCGTAGTTCTGGAACACCATCGCGATGTCCCGATCCTTCGGCGGGGTGTGGGTGATCTCCCGGTCCCCGATGTAGATCTTGCCCTGGTTGACCTCCTCGAGCCCGGCGAGCATCCGCAGGGTCGTGGACTTGCCGCAACCGGACGGGCCGACGAGGACCATGAACTCCCCGTCACCGATCTCGAGACTGATGCCCGGGACAGCGGGCTTGTCGGCGCCGGGATACCAGCGCTGTGCCTCTTCGAAACGCACAGTGGCCATGCTTCAACAACTCCTCCACCGGCAGGTACGTGCCGGACGATCCGTAGTAAAGGTGAGCGCGCTCACAGTAGCCGGTCCCGCCGCATCGCGGGACAGGTGGGTTTACAACCTCTTCCGACAGGGCTACATGTGAGGGAGAACACAACGAGGGGAGGGGTCGCATGCCTCGGGTACGCCGTGGCCTGGCTGCGGCATCGGCACTGGTGTCCGCCACCGGTCTGCTCGCCGCGTGCTCGGCCGACGCGGGCTCCACCGACACCCTGATCTGGTACACGAACCCGGATGCCGGGGGCCAGGCCAAGGTCGCGGAGAACTGCAGCACCGACGACTACACGATCAAGACCCAGGTCCTGCCCCAGGACGCCAACCAGCAGCGCATCCAGCTGGCCCGGCGACTCGCGGCGGAGGATCCCGAGATCGACATCATGAGTCTCGACCCGCCCTTCACGGCGGAGTTCGCCAACGCCGGCTACCTCGCCGAGCTCCCCCAGGAGCTCCAGGACTCGCTCGCCGAGCAGTCCTTCCAGGGTGCGACCGACGCGGCGACCTGGGACGACCAGCTGGTCGTCGCGCCGTTCTGGTCCAACACCCAGGTGCTCTGGTACCGCAAGTCGTTCGCAGAGAAGGCCGGCCTCGACATGAGCCAGCCGGTCACCTGGGACCAGATCATCGAGGCCGCGTCGCAGAACGGCGGCAAGGTGGCGGTCCAGGCCAACAAGTACGAGGGCTACGTCGTCTGGATCAACGCGCTCATCGCGGGCGCCGGCGGCGAGATCGCCACCGACACCGAGAAGGGCGTCGACCTGACGCTCGAGCTCGACTCCGACGCCGGCCGCAAGGCCGCCGCCGTCATCCAGAAGCTGGCCGGCTCCCCCGCCGCGCCGGCCGACCTGTCGGTCGCCCAGGAGGGCCAGGCGGGCGGCACGTTCGGGTCCGAGCAGGGCGCGTTCATGGTGAACTGGACCTACATCTGGACCAACTACGACGGCACCCAGCCGGAGGTGAAGGACGACCTGGCGTTCGCACGCTACCCGCAGACCGTTGCCGGTGAGGACTCGCGCCCGCCGTACGGCGGCATCGGCGTCGGCGTCAGTGCCTTCTCCAGCCACGCCGACGAGGCGATGCAGGCGATCGGGTGCATCACCTCGCCCGACAACCAGGGCGTGAACGCCGAGCTCACCGGCAACATGCCCGCCAGCGCGGCGGGCTACGAGTACCCCGCGCTCAAGGACATCTACCCGCAGGAGCTGCTCGACCTCTTCCAGGAGAGCCTCGAGGCGGCGGCACCGCGGACCGTCACGCCGTACTGGAGCGACATCTCCGGCGGCATCCAGAGCACGTGGCACCCGCCGTCGGGGGTCGACAAGGACACCCCGGCCGACTCGCAGCAGTTCGTCGACGACGTCCTGCACGGAAGGAGGCTGCTGTGAGCACCCCACCGAATTCTTCGTCTCCCCCGCTTCGCTCCTCCGCGAACAATTCGTCGGGGACCCCGCTGTGAGCGCCACCGCACGAGCCTCGACGAAGAGCGTCGTGAGCGACCGCGCGCGGGCGGAGAACCGGCTCGGGCAGCGGCTGGTCCTGCCGGCCGTCATCGTGATGCTCGTCGTCACGGCCTGGCCGATGATCCAGGCCCTCTACCTGTCGCTGTTCCGCTACCGGCTGACGACGCCCGACGACCGCGAGCTGGTCTGGTTCTCCAACTACGTCACCGTGCTGACCGACTCGCTCTTCTGGCGCGACACCTGGAACACCGTGCTGATCATGGTGGTCACGGTGGCGGTCGAGCTGGTGATCGGCTTCGCGTTCGCGATGGTGATGCACCGCATCGTCTTCGCGCGCGGCGCGATCCGCACGTCGATCCTGATCCCCTACGGCATCATCACCGTCGTCTCGGCCTTCGCCTGGCAGTTCGCGTTCAGCCTCAACAACGGCTTCGTGAACGCCTGGTTCAGCTGGCTGCCGTGGATCGAGTCCGACACCAACTGGTTCGGCAGCCACTGGCCGGCCATGTTCGCGATCATGGTGTCGGAGATCTGGAAGACCACGCCGTTCATGGCGCTGCTCCTGCTCGCCGGGCTCTCGCAGGTCTCGGAGGACATGATCGAGGCGGCGAAGGTCGACGGCGCGACCTGGTGGCAGCGGCTCTGGAAGGTGATCCTCCCGAACATGCGGGCGGCGATCATGGTGGCGGTGCTCTTCCGGGCGCTCGACGCGTTCCGCATCTTCGACAACATCTTCGTGATGACCCGGGGCGCCCAGGACACCGAGTCGTCGTCGTTCCTCACCTATCGGCAGGTGATCGAGCAGATGCAGCTCGGCCTGGGCTCCGCGCTGTCGGTGCTGCTCTTCCTGACCGTGCTGCTGCTGGCCTGGCTGATCGTCAGGCTGTTCAAGGTCGACCTGGCGCAGGCGAGGGGTGAAGGGTGATGGCTGCTCGAGCGGGCGAGGCCCGCACCAAGGTCGGCACCTGGATCGGCTTCGTGCTGATCCTGGTCTGGTGCCTGCTGCCGGTGGTCTGGATCCTCTCCCTGTCCTTCAAGGGTCCCGACGAGACGGCCGCCGGCAGCCCGCAGTTCCTGCCGAAGAACTGGACGATCCAGAACTACAAGGACATCCTCGACAACCCCGACTTCCTCGACGCGCTGCGCAACTCCTTCGGCATCGCGGCGATCTCGACCGTGCTGTCGGTCATCTTCGCGACGCTCGCGGCGTACGCCATCGCGCGGCTGGAGTTCAAGGGCAAGCGGCTGGTGCTCTCGCTGGCGCTCGCGATCGCGATGTTCCCGGTGGTGTCGTTGGTCGGCCCGCTCTTCGACATGTGGCGCACGTTCGGGCTGTTCAACACCTGGCCCGGCCTGATCATCCCGTACATGTCGTTCACGCTGCCGCTGGCGATCTGGACGCTGTCGGCGTTCTTCCGCGAGATCCCGTGGGAGATGGAGCAGGCCGCCCAGGTCGACGGCGCCACGTCGTGGCAGGCGTTCCGCAAGGTGATCGTCCCGCTGGCGGCGCCCGGCGTCTTCACGGCGGCGATCCTGACGTTCTTCTTCGCGTGGAACGAGTTCGTGCTCGCGATCTCGCTGACCTCGACGACGTCCTCGCGCACGGTGCCCGCGCAGATGTCCTACTTCGTCGGACCGGACCCGTTCAACCCGCCGTACGGCCAGCTGGCCACCGCCTCCGTGGTGGTCACGGTCCCGATCATCATCATCGTCCTGCTGTTCCAGCGAAAGATCGTCGCCGGCCTGACGTCCGGCGCGGTGAAGGGGTGACCCGATGGCGTCCATCGACATGAAGAACATCGTCAAGCAGTACGGCGACGGTTTCCCCGCCGTGAACGACGTGAGCATCGACGTCCAGGACGGCGAGTTCATGATCCTGGTCGGCCCGTCCGGCTGCGGGAAGTCGACGCTGCTGCGGATGATCGTGGGCCTCGAGGACATCACGTCGGGCGACATGATGATCGGCGACAAGAGGGTCAACGACCTGGCTCCCCGCGACCGCAACCTCGCGATGGTCTTCCAGAACTACGCGCTCTACCCGCACCTGACCGTCTACGAGAACATCGCCTTCCCGCTGCGGCTGGCCAAGGCGCCCGACGACGAGGTGGACGAGAAGGTCCGGGCCGCGTCGAAGACGCTGGAGCTCGACGAGCACCTCGAGCGCAAGCCGGGCAACCTCTCCGGCGGACAGCGCCAGCGCGTGGCGATGGGCCGGGCGATCGTCCGTCAGGCCGACGCGTTCCTCTTCGACGAGCCCCTGTCGAACCTCGACGCGAAGCTGCGTGGCCAGATGCGCACCGAGATCTCGCGGCTGCAGAAGCGCCTCGGCATCACCACGGTCTACGTCACCCACGACCAGACCGAGGCGATGACGCTCGGCGACCGCGTCGCCGTGCTCAAGCGCGGCGTGCTGCAGCAGCTCGCGACGCCGCGGGAGCTCTACGAGAACCCGGGCAACCTGTTCGTCGCCGGCTTCATCGGGTCGCCGCCGATGAACTTCCTCCCGGCCACCGTCGAGGGGACGTCGGCGAAGCTCCCGTTCGGCACCGTGCAGCTGCCGCCCGAGAAGGCCGAGAAGGCCGCCGGCAAGGGGCTGCTGATGGCCGGCATCCGGCCCGAGCACTTCGAGGACGCGTCGGTCAAGACCGACCACGGGTCCGGCTCGACCTTCCGCGCCCCGGTGGACGTCGTGGAGTGGCTCGGCAACGAGACCTACGCCTACATCCCCTTCGAGGCGCCACCGGAGGTCGAGGAGCAGCTGCGCCAGCTCGAGCGCGACCTCGACGGCGAGTCGCTGCACACGCAGCTGGTCGTCTCGCTCGACGGCGCCAGCCGCATCAGCGAGGGCGAGGAGGCGGAGATCTGGGTGGACGGCTCGAAGATCCACCTCTTCGACCCGTCCACCGGAGAGAACCTCACCGTCGACCGCGAGCACGCCGGCCGGATCCCCGGCGGCGCGATGGAGGAGGCGGCGGCGCAGCCGAGCGCCGCGGGCTGAGCGTCAGCGTCAGTGGGGCCGGTGCAGGCTCCTGGGGCGGCGGAACCGCTTGGGCCCCTTGCGGACGACGGTCACTCCCGCCATCAGTGCGACACCGCGGACCCGGACGACCGGCGAGTCCGGGGCGAGCTGCGGCGGCACCTTGTCCACCTGGTCGAACGCGCCCAGGACGCCGACGCCCTCGACGACGACACGGGTGCGCTCGTTGACGATGACGTCGATGCCGGCCCAGAAGGCGTTGGCGGTGATCACGGTCTCGGCGCTGGTGAAGACCGCCTCGCGCAGGTCGATGTCGACCCCGCCCATCATCGCGAAGGCGGTGTGGCGCGGCCCGACCTCCCAGACCCCCTTGCGATCGACGCCGCCCATGATCGCGATCGAGCTGTCGTGACGGGTCGCCGGCTCGGCCGATGCCGGTCGGGCGGGGGCGTGCCGCGGCTGGGGGGGCGGAAGATCGCTGGTGATCGGGACGAGGTCGGAGTACGTGCGCGCGGCGTACGTCGCCTCCAGCCGCTCGTCGAGCTCGTCGAGGTCGAGCCGCCCCTCGCCGGCGGCCTCGCGGAGAATCTCGGCGACGCGGTGCCGGTCGTCGTCCGAGATGCGCATCTGCGCCGGGCCAGGCTCGAGGGGTCCCTCCATGCCGCTCAGCCTAGTGGGGCCGATATTCTCGACGCTCGTGGCGAGCGAAGCAGAGTTCCGGTACAGCGACCTCCTCCCGACCGGGAGGGACGAGACGCCGTACCGCCTGATCACGACCGAGGGCGTCTCGACCTTCGACGTCGACGGCCAGACCCTCCTGCGCGTCGAGCCCGAGGCGATCCGCCGGCTGACCGCCGAGGCCATGCGCGACATCGCCCACTACCTGCGTCCGGCACACCTCGCGCAGCTGCGGAAGATCATCGACGACCCCGAGGCCTCCGGCAACGACCGCTTCGTCGCGCTCGACCTGCTCAAGAACGTCAACATCTCCGCGGGCGGCGTGCTGCCGATGTGCCAGGACACCGGCACGGCCATCGTGATGGGCAAGAAGTCC
Organism: Nocardioides sp. YIM 152315; assembly: GCF_029210375.1. Taxonomy (GTDB): domain Bacteria; phylum Actinomycetota; class Actinomycetes; order Propionibacteriales; family Nocardioidaceae; genus Nocardioides. The sequence continues at coordinate 41,401 of NZ_JARGER010000041.1, forward strand.
GAGGGCGTGCTGACCGGCGCCGACGACGGCGAGGCGATCTCGCGCGGGGTGTATGACGCCTACACGAAGCTCAACCTGCGCTACTCGCAGCTCGCTCCGCTCACGACGTACGACGAGAGGAACACGGGCTCGAACCTGCCGGCGCAGATCGAGATCTACTCGACGCCGCAGTCCAGCGGGAAGCCTGAGTACAAGTTCCTCTTCATGGCCAAGGGCGGCGGCTCGGCCAACAAGTCCTTCCTCTTCCAGGAGACGAAGGCGATCCTGAACCCGCAGCGGCTGCTGAAGTTCCTCGACGAGAAGATCCGCTCGCTCGGTACGGCGGCCTGCCCGCCGTACCACCTGGCGGTCGTCATCGGCGGTACGTCGGCGGAGTTCGCGCTCAAGACCGCCAAGTACGCCTCGGCGCACTACCTCGACAACCTGCCGACCGAGGGCTCGATGTCGGCGCACGGCTTCCGGGACGTGGAGCTGGAGGACGAGGTCTTCGAGCTGACCCAGTCCTTCGGCATCGGCGCACAGTTCGGCGGCAAGTACTTCTGCCACGACGTCCGCGTGGTGCGGCTCCCACGCCACGGTGCGTCGTGCCCGGTCGCGATCGCGGTGTCGTGCTCGGCCGACCGGCAGGCGCTGGGCAAGATCACCGCCGACGGAGTCTTCCTCGAGCAGCTCGAGACCGACCCGGCGCACTACATGCCCGACGCCGGCGTGGCCGAGGACATCAGCGGCGGCGAGGTGGTCTCGATCGACCTCAACCAGCCGATGGCCGACATCCTCGCCGAGCTGTCGAAGCACCCGGTGAAGACGCGCCTGTCGCTGACCGGGCCGCTGGTCGTCGCCCGCGACATCGCGCACGCCAAGATCCAGGAGCGGCTCGACGCCGGCGAGGAGATGCCGGCGTACCTCAAGGACCACCCCGTCTACTACGCCGGCCCGGCGAAGACGCCCGAGGGCATGGCGTCCGGCTCCTTCGGTCCGACGACCGCCGGCCGGATGGACTCCTACGTGAAGTCGTTCCAGGCCGCCGGCGGCTCGATGGTGATGCTCGCGAAGGGCAACCGGTCCAAGCAGGTCACCGAGGCGTGCGACGCGTACGGCGGCTTCTACCTCGGCTCGATCGGCGGCCCGGCCGCGCGGCTGGCCCAGGACTGCATCAAGAGCCAGGAGGTCATCGAGTACCCCGAGCTCGGCATGGAGGCGGTCTGGAAGATCGAGGTCGAGGACTTCCCCGCCTTCATCGTCGTCGACGACAAGGGCAACGACTTCTTCACCGACCCCGCCGGCGAGGTGACCGTGCCGCTCAGCGGCATCCGCGTGCGGTCGGCGCAGTAGCCGCCGCGGCGGGCGTCAGCCCGTCGTCTCGACGTCGCCCTTGCCGGGACGGCGGTCCTGCTCCTCGGCGAACGTCGCGGCGTCGGGCCCCGTCGGCCCCCCGTCCGCGCCGTCCGGCTGGCCCGCGACGGCGTCCCCGTCCGAGACCTGCTCGTCGGCGTCGCGCAACCCGCTGACCTCGGAGACCTGTCCTTCGTCCTGCTTCTTGTCAGCCATGGCATCTCCGTACCCGGAACCCCCGGAGGGACTCGTCCGTTCGACCAGGTGAACGACGAGAGGACACCCCATGCAGTGCCCCACCGACGGCACCACCCTGGTGATGAGCGACCGCAGCGGCATCGAGATCGACTACTGCCCCACCTGCCGCGGCGTATGGCTCGATCGCGGCGAGCTCGACAAGATCATCGATCGCTCGCTCGGTCAGACGGCCCCGCCGCCCGCACCCGCCGCGCAGCAGCAGTACCCGCCCCAGCACCAGCAGCAGTACCAGCAGCAGTACCAGCAGCCCTACCAGCAGGGCTACTACAAGAAGAAGCGCAAGGAGAGCTGGCTCAGCGAGCTCTTCGACTGAGCCCTCCGTAGTCTCGGGCCGTGGAGTACGTCGAGATCGCACGAGCAGAGACCGAGCGGGGCGAGCTGGTGCTGCGCGAGCGGCGCGACGAGAACGCCCCGACCACGATCGAGCTGCGCGCCAACGGCGTGTTCGTGATGGACACGCTCGAGACGAGCACCGAGAAGGCGCTCGCGGCTGCGGCGCTGGAGCTGGTCGACGAACCGCGCGCCGTCGCCGTCGGCGGGCTCGGTCTCGGCTTCACGATGCACGAGGTGCTCGCCGACTCCCGCGTCGAGAAGGTCGCGGTCGTCGAGATCGAGCAGGCCCTGGTCGACTGGATGCGCGACGGCACGATCTCGCACGGTCCCGCACTGCTCGCGGACGAGCGCGTGACGATCGTGGTGGCCGACGTCGCGGTCGCGCTGGCCGAGGCCACGCCCGCGTCGTACGACCTGGTGCTGCTCGACGTCGACAACGGCCCCGGGTACCTGGTCCACGAGGCCAACGCCGCGCTCTACCGCGCCCCCGCGCTCGAGGCCGCGCGGCAGGCGCTGCGCACCGGCGGCGCGCTCGTCATCTGGTCGGGCGCCGAGGCGCCGGACCTGGAGCGGACGATGCACGGCGTCTTCGGCAACGCCGAGGCGCGGTCCTACGACGTGCTCCTCCAGGACCGCGACGAGCAGTACTGGCTCTACGTCGCGCGAGTAACGTCCGAACCATGACCTTCGACGGCGACTTCCGCATCGAGCACGACAGCATGGGCGAGGTCCGGGTGCCCGCCGACGCGCTCTGGCGGGCCCAGACCCAGCGCGCAGTGGAGAACTTCCCGATCAGCGGCACCCCCATCGAGCCCGCCCTCGTCCACGCGATCGGCCGCGTCAAGGCCGCGGCGGCGCGGGTCAACGGCGAGCTCGGCATCCTCGAGGCGGCGCAGGCGGAGGCGATCGTCGCGGCGGCCGAGGCCGTGAGCGCGGGCCGGCACGACCGCGACTTCCCGATCGACGTCTTCCAGACCGGCTCGGGCACCAGCTCGAACATGAACGCCAACGAGGTCATCGCCACGCTCGCGCAGCGCGCCGGCACCGACGTGCACCCCAACGACCACGTCAACGCCAGCCAGTCGAGCAACGACACGTTCCCGACCGCGATCCACGTGGCCGCCACGCTCGCCGTCGTCGACGACCTCGTGCCGGCCCTCGACGTACTGGCGAGCAGCCTCGAGCACAAGGCCGAGGAGTACGCCGGCCTGGTCAAGTCGGGCCGCACCCACCTCATGGACGCCACCCCGGTGATGCTCGGCCAGGAGCTCGGCGGCTACGCCGCCACGGTCCGGTACGCCGCCGAGCGTCTCGGGTCGGTGCTCCCCCGCGTCCGCGAGCTCCCCCTGGGCGGCACCGCGGTCGGCACCGGGATCAACACGCCTCCGGGCTTCGCCGCACGCGTCATCGCGGTGCTCTCCGAGACCAGCGGCCAGCCGTTCACGGAGGCGCGCAACCACTTCGAGGCGCAGGGCACCCGCGACTCACTGGTCGAGCTGAGCGGCGTGCTCCGCACGTACGCCGTCGGTCTCACCAAGATCTGCAACGACCTGCGCTGGATGTCGTCGGGCCCGACGACCGGGCTCGCCGAGATCCACCTCCCCGACCTCCAGCCGGGGTCGAGCATCATGCCCGGCAAGGTCAACCCGGTGCTGCCGGAGGCGACGCTCATGGTCTGCTTCCAGGTGATCGGCAACGACGCCGCGGTCACCGCCGCCGGCGCGACCGGCAGCTTCGAGCTCAACGTCGCGATGCCGGTGATCGCGCGCAACCTGCTCGAGTCGGTGCGCCTGCTCGCGGCGTCCTCCCGCCTGCTCGCGGAGCGCTGCGTCGACGGCATCACCGCGAACCCCGACCGGATGCGGCAGTACGCCGAGTCCTCGCCGTCGGTGGTCACGCCGCTGAACAAGCACCTCGGCTACGAGGCCGCCGCCAAGGTCGCCAAGCAGGCGCTGGCCGACGGAGCCACGATCCGCGAGACCGTGATCGCGATGGGGTACGTCGAGCGCGGCGAGCTCACCGAGGCACAGCTCGACGAGGCACTCGACGTGGAGTCGATGACGCACCCCTGACGGGCGGGCCGGGCACCACGGGCACGACTCGCACGCACGCGCACGGATCCCCCAGGAGACCCCAGGACTTCTCGGGCAGCTCCTGACGTTCTCGGGTGTTGCAGTGCCCGAGAGGTGGGGG
>NZ_JARGER010000042.1 GCF_029210375.1 Nocardioides sp. YIM 152315
GGCAGCACGCGAGGCAGCACGCGAGGCAGCACGCGAGGCAGCACGCGAGGCAGCACGTGCGGGCGGGCATACGCGCCCGACCCCGGGGTACCGCATCCACGAATCCGATCTGGGAGGTGCCGTGATGCCGGGCAAGTCGTCGAACGTGAAGAACGAGAAGCAGTACGAGGCGCTCAAGGACAAGGGCATGTCGAAGGAGCGGGCCGCGAAGATCGCGAACGCGAAGGACTCCTCCAAGCACGGCGGCCAGCAGTCCGGCAAGGGCGGCAACAGCAAGCAGGGCGGCACGACCGCTCAGAAGAAGGAGGCCGGTCGCAAGGGCGGCAAGGCGAGCCACTGAGCTCGTCGGCCCGTGTCGTGACCGGCGACCTGGCGGCGCAGCTGCTGCGGCGCGGCTATCTGGCGCTCCCGCACGAGCACCGACAGCACGGCGGCGCGGACGTCTTCGGCTCATCGGTCCTGGGCCGCCGCGCCGTCGTCGTCCGCGGCCGCGAGGGCGCGCGGCTCTTCTACGACACAAGCGTCGTCGAGCGTGCCGGCGCGATCCCGGCGCCGCTGGCGAACCTGCTCTTCGGCCGCGGAGCGGTGCACGGGACCGATGGCGCGACACACGCGTCGCGCAAGCGGATGTTCCTCGACCTCCTCGACGAGGACCGCGTGGCAGACCTGGCGACGACCATCGGCCGCGACCTCGAGCGGCGGGCCGCCGGCTGGTCCGGCCGCGAGGTCGTCGTCTTCGACGAGCTCGTCGAGGTGTACGGCGCGGCCGTGCAGGCGTGGGCCGGCATCATCGCGGGACCCGCGCAGACGCGCCGCACCAGCCGGCGCCTCGCCGCGGTCGTCGACGGCTTCGGCGGCGCGGGCGCGGCCTACCCCAAGGCGTGGCTGGCCCGGTGGTGGATCGACCGTCGCGCCCGCCGGCTGGTCGCGCAGGCGCGCAGCGGCTGGCCCGAGGCCCGCCCCGGCAGCGTGGTGGCCGAGCTCGCGACCGGCCCCGGAGCCGGCCTCGACGCCCGGCTCGCCGGCGTGGAGCTGGTCAACATCCTGCGCCCCACCGTCGCCGTGGCGTGGGCTGGCACGTTCCTCGCCCGGGACCTCCATGCGTACCCCCAGTGGCGGGCGCTGCTGGACGACCCGGAGCATCGGGTGGAGTTCGGCCACGAGGTACGTCGTACCTGCCCCTTCGTCCCGGCGCTCGCCGGCCGGGCCGTGCGTCGGGCGCAGATCGCCGACACGACCGTCGAGCCCGGCGACCTGATCGTCCTGGACGTGCCGGGGACCAACCGGGACCCGGACCACTGGGCCGAGGCGGAGCGCTTCCTGCCGGAGCGCTTCGCCGGCGTCATGCCCGACCCGTTCGCGTTCGTCCCGCAGGGCGGCGGCGACCCGACGACCGGGCACCGCTGTCCCGGCGAGACCCTCACCGTGCGCATCCTCTCCGAGACGGCGCGGGTGCTCGCGGGCGTCGACTACGAGCCGGTCACCGACACGGCGCACGACCCGACCCGGATCCCCACGCTGCCGGCGCGCGGCCTGCCGGTGCGGGTGTCGTAGGGCCATCCGGGTGTGACCGGGAGCCGGGTGGTTACCGGTCCGCATGGACCCCAGGAAGCTCGCCAAGGACACGTTCGACCGGATCGTCGCCGGTCTGGGGACACAGGAGCCGTCGATCCCGGGGGCGCCCGGCTCGGAGCCGCCCACCGTCGAGGAGCCGACCGAGCCCCGGGAACCGCTGCCGCCCAAGTCCGACCAGGCCGCGCCCGACGCACGCACGGCGACCGGTGCGGAGACCGGAGCGGCCCCGGGCTCGCGGAGCCAGCACGACGCCTGGCTCACGACGTCGCAGGGCGCCCGCGTGCGGGACACCGATCACTCCCTGAAGGCGGGGGAGCGCGGCCCGACCCTGCTGCAGGACCACCACCTGCGCGAGAAGATCACCCACTTCGACCACGAGCGGATCCCGGAGCGCGTCGTGCACGCGCGCGGGGCCGGCGCCCACGGCGTGTTCGTCGGCTACGGGACCGCCGACACGGTGACCCGCGCGGCGTTCCTCGAGGCCGGCAAGGAGACGCCGGTGTTCGTGCGGTTCTCGACCGTGCTGGGGTCGCGCGGCTCGGCCGACACGGTGCGCGACACCCGCGGCTTCGCGACGAAGTTCTACACCGACGAAGGCACCTTCGACCTGGTCGGCAACAACATGCCGGTCTTCTTCATCCAGGACGGCATCAAGTTCCCCGACATCATCCACGCGGGCAAGCCGCACCCCGACCGGGAGATCCCGCAGGCGCAGAGCGCCCACGACACCTTCTGGGACTTCGTGTCGCTGCACACCGAGGCGCAGCACCACACGATGTGGAACATGTCCGACCGCGGCATCCCGCGGTCGTTCCGGATGATGGAGGGCTTCGGCGTCCACACGTTCCGGTGCGTCAACGACGCCGGCGAGACGGCGCTGGTCAAGTTCCACTGGAAGCCCCGCCTCGGCGTGCACTCCCTGACCTGGGAGGAGGCCCAGCTGATCGGCGGCATGGACCCCGACTTCCACCGGCGCGACCTCGCCGACGCGATCGAGGCGGGCGCCTACCCGGCCTGGGAGCTCGGGATGCAGGTGCTGCCCGACGAGCCCGACCAGATGTTCGGCGGGATCGACCTGCTCGACCCGACGAAGATCGTCCCCGAGGAGATGGCCGCGGTGCAGCCGGTGGGCCTGATGGTGCTGACCGGCAACCCGACGAACTTCTTCGCGGAGACCGAGCAGGTCGCCTTCCACGTCGGCAACCTGGTGCCCGGCGTCGAGGTGACCGACGACCCGCTGCTGCAGACGCGGCTCTTCTCGTACGTCGACACGCAGCTGACCCGGCTCGGTGGCCCGAACTTCTCGCAGATCCCGATCAACCGGCCGCACGCGCCCGTCAACGACATGCTGCGCGACGGGTTCCACCAGCACGCCGTGCACGCGGGCGCCGCGCCGTACCGGCCGAACTCGCTCGACGGCGGCTGCCCGTTCGTGGTCGACGGAGACGCGCGGGCGCTCGAGGACCTCGCCGTCCGGGTGGCCGAGAGCGTCAAGGTGCGCGCCAACCCCGCGTCGTTCGACGACCACTTCAGCCAGGTGCGGCAGTTCTGGCTGAGCATGACGCCCGTGGAGCAGGAGCACATCATCCGGGCGTACACGTTCGAGCTCGGCAAGTGCTACGTGCAGGCGATCAAGGAGCGCCAGCTGCAGTGCCTGGCCAACATCGACGCCCGGCTCTGCTCCGAGGTCGCGACCGGACTCGGCCTGCCGGCTCCCGAGCCGACCGTCGAGCCGGCCGACGTCGAGCCCAGCCCGGCCCTGTCCCAGGTCGGCCAGGAGTGGCCGCCGGACGGACGGATGGTCGGCATCGTCGTCGATCCCGACGGCGACCTGTCCGGCGTCGACGCGGTGCGCACCGCGATCTTCGATGCGGGCATGGTGCCGCTCGTGATCGCCCCGCACGGCGGCGTCGTCGGCGACGGCATCGCCGCGCAGCGCACGTTCGCCACCGGCCGGTCGGTGGAGCTCGACGCCGTGCTGGTCGCCGGTGCTCCCGTGCCGGCACCGGACGCGCTGCCGCTCCGCGACGCCAAGGCCGGCGCGGCCGACACCCCCAACGTCGACCCGCGGGTGGTCCTCCTGCTCGAGGAGTGCTTCCGCCACGCGAAGGTCATCGGTGCGTGGGGCGACGGCGTCACGGTGCTGGAGGCCGCGGGCTGCACCGGCGCGCCGGGGATCGTGCGCGGCGCCGACGGCGCCGACGTCCTCGCCCGGGTGCAGGAGCAGATGGCTCGGCACCGTGTCTGGGACCGGTTCACCGCTTCGTAGCCCGCGGACCGATCAGCTCGGGTCGATGAACGGGTGCGGGTTGCCCACCGGGCGGGCGGCCGAGTTCAGCCAGGTCCGGAAGCCGGTGGCGTCGCGAGCCTCGAGCTCGTCGAGGTAGGACTGGCGGGCGTTCACGATCGCGAGGCGCTCGGCCGGGCTCTGCGCGCGCTGCAGGGCGACATAGCTCTCCGACCAGGCCGCGCACAGCCGGGTGTCGTCGAGCGCCTCGACCGCGCTCTTGTGGAGGGGCGGGCGCACGGCGCGCGCGACCCGGCCGACGGCGTACGGCGAGGTCGCGCCGACCAGTGCCAGCGCGGCCAGGGCGGCCGGCCCGGTCGACCAGAGCGCCGCCACCGCCATCGCGGCCACGACACCGCCAGCCGCGCAGTCGACGGGCGCCCAGCCCGCGACGAGCGCCAGGCAGACCGCGGTCGCCAGGGCGGCGAAGCAGAGCGCGACGGGTGCCGCCACGAGCAGGCCGAGGAAGACCGGGACGGCGCCGACCAGCAGCCAGGTCACCGCCCAGATCCAGCGGTAGAGCTCCACGTCGTAGGAGGTACCCGATACGCAGCACCTCAGCGTCGGCGCGCGACGCCTTCCCGCAGCCGGATCAGCTCGACGCGGCCACATCGTGGCGGGCCGACGAGATCTGCGCTGCGGTCGCCGTGTCCGGGTCGGTCCAGACCCTCACCCGGCATCCGAGGCTCTCGGCGCCCCGACAGGCATCGCGGATGGCGACCGCGACCTCGGACGGGACGGACGGCATCCGGGTGAGATCGACGATGAGCCCGCTGCCGGGATCGGCGAAGGCCTCGATGGCGTCCGCGAGCCCGGGGGCGTCCTCGGGCCAGCAGAAGCTCTCGACGACGAGTCGCCGCTCCCGCGCGTTGTACGAGACCGATGCCATGGCGCTCTCCTCACCGGCGCATCCGCCCCTGGCCCCTTGCTCGACCCGGGTTGGTCTGGGGGTACCCCGTGGGGGCACCCGCCATGCTTCCCGTCATGCCTCCGGCCGTCGCGTCGCCGGGTGGACGGGAGGGGATCCACCCTGCATGATTTCCCCACCGGTCCACCCACGTCCCGAGAGTCACTCCTTGCACATGCGTCCCGTCGGCCTGCGCAGGGTGCTGCTGACCTCGCTCGCCGTCGTGCTGCTACTCGCGCTCGTGCCGTCTGCGAACGCCGCCGGGCACCGGGTGGAGTGGCCCCGGAAGTACACCAAGGCGCACCCGATCCGGGTCATGTACGTCGGAGACTCGATGACCCACGGGCACCCCGGCTCGGCGACCTACCGCTACTGGATGTGGCGAGAGTTCCGGCAGCAGCGCGTGCCCGCCCGGTTCGTCGGGCCCCGCACCGACCTGCGGTCGACCTACCCCCACCGCGACCTCGCGCCCGGTGAGTACAACTACGAGCACACCGACCACGGATTCGCCCACCAGGAGGCCCACGCGGCGCAGGGCGGCTCGCGGTTCGCCTACCACCTGCCGCGGATCGCCGGGGAGGTGCGCACCTACCGCCCCGACGTCGTCGTGCTCGAGCTCGGCTTCAACGACGCCACCACGCGCGGCGCGTGGCGCATCGCCCGTGACACCGCGACCCTGCTGAAGCGGATCTGGTCGGTCGAGCCCGACACCCGCGTGATCGTGGGCGAGATCCCGAGCTCCGGCCGCGAGCAGGGCGTGAACATCAAGGCGAGCCGCAAGAACGCGCGGACGGCGTACGCCAACGAGGTGATCGCCCGCAAGATCGGCCGCGACCGGCGGGTGGCGATCGCCCACCTCCGCACCAGTGCCGCGCACCCGTGGGACCCGCAGCTCTACACCTTCGACAACGTGCATCCGAACCCGACGGGGGAGACGCTCTTCGCCGAGAGCTTCTCGCTGGCGTTCGCCGAGCTCGGGGTCTTCCGCCGGCCGGTGCACGTCTTCCACCAGGAGGACTGGACGCCGCAGTTCTCCACCGAGGTCTCCGGTGGCACCGGCCTGGCGGTCGCGAACCTGCTGCGCGTGCGGCAGCTGACCTACGCCACCAAGGCGAAGGTCCGCGTCTGGACCGCTCCCGCGGGCGGCACGCTCGTCAAGGAGTCCCGCTGGAGCAAGGACGACTACCTCGCCGTCCGCCTCGACCCCGGCACCTACTGGATCGAGCCGATCGCGGCCCGTCGCGAGCTCGTCAGTGCGCCCGGCACGCGCGCCGCGGTCGTCGTGTCCTGAGCTCCCCGGACCCGCCACCGGCTGCGTGCGGTGCTGGACCGGTTCGCGGCGAGCCGCTAGCCAGCAGCAAATCGATTGGCTAACGTTCCCGCCCATGGAGAACTCCCGCACTCGTCAGGCCCTGGTCGTCCGCGGGGGATGGGAGGGACACGGCCCGGTCGAGGCGACCGAGCGGTTCATCCCGTTCCTCAAGGAGCACGGCTTCGCGATCGAGGTCCACGACGGCCCCGAGGTCTATGCCGACGCCGACAAGCTGGCCGCCACCGACCTCGTCGTGCAGTGCTACACCCAGGGCGTCGCGACCGACGAGCAGGTGCTCGGTCTGTCGGCGGCGGTGGCCGACGGCACCGGTCTCGCGGGCTGGCACGGCGGGGTGTGCGACTCCTACCGCGGCTCGCCCGACTACCTCCACCTGACCGGCGGCCAGTGGGCCGCGCACCCGGGCGGGTTCGTCGAGTACGACGTGGTCGTGCTGCCCGAGAAGGCGGATCACGAGCTGGTGGCCGGCCTCAACCCGAGGTGGACGCTCGACACCGAGCAGTACTGGGTGCTCACCGACGCGCTCAACGAGGTCTACGCCACCACGACGTTCGAGCCGGGCGACGGCACGCCGTGGCGTGAGACCGTCACCTGCCCCGCGGTGTGGACCCGCCGCTGGGGACGGGGCAAGGTCTTCGTCTCGACGATCGGCCACAAGCTCGAGGACCTCGACCACCCCGACGTGCGGACGCTGACCGAGCGAGGTCTGCTGTGGGCGAGCCGCTGAGGATCATCCTCGACACCGACCTGGCGATGGGCGCGCCGGACGCCGACATCGACGACGGGTTCGCGCTCGCGCTGGCACTCGCGGACCCCGGCATCGTGGTCGACCTCGTGACCACCGTCGGCGGCAACAGCGACGTGGTCACCTCGACCCGACTGACCCGAGACCTGGTCGAGGTGCTCGGGCGCCCCGAGGTCCCGGTCGTGCAGGGAGCGGCCGCCGACGAGGGCGCCGCGCGGGAGATCGTCCGGCGGGTGCGCGCCGAGCCGGGCGAGCTGACCGTGGTCGCGATCGGGCCGCTCACCAACGTCGCCCGGGCGCTGCAGCTCGACCCCGACGTCGCCCGCGACGTCCGCGAGATCGTCGTCATGGGCGGGGTCTACCTCGAGCAGACCAACGTCGCGGCGATGCCCGGTGAGTACAACTTCTGGTGCGACCCGGGTGCCGCCCAGGCCGTGATGGAGAGCGGCGCACCGCTGCGGCTGGTCGGGCTCGACGTCACTCGACAGGTCAGGCTGACGCGTGCGGACGCCGACGCGATCGCCGAAGGCGGTCGGTTCGGCCGCATCGCCGGGTCGGCGACCCACGGCTGGATCGACTTCCAGGAGCGGGCGAAGCCGCGGGAGGAGCTCGAGCAGGGCAGCTGCGCGTTGCACGACCCCCTCGCCGTCGCGGTCGTCACGCGTCCGGACCTGGTCACCTGGACCGAGGCGCACGTCGCCGTCGAGACCGAGGGCCGATTCACCCGGGGAGTCGCGGTGGCCGACCTGCTGATGTGGCAGGACCCGCCGACGCCGAACTGCCGGATCGCCACGGCGGTGGACGCCGCGGCGTTCCGCGAGCTCTTCCTCGAGCGGATGGCGAGCCTGCCGTGACCCGTCAGGTCGACGTGGTCGTCGTCGGCTCGGTCAACCGCGACTACGTCTGCCGCGTCGACGACCTGCCGACCTCCGGGCAGACCGTGCTCGGCGGCCAGGCGTCGGTCGGCTCCGGCGGCAAGGGCGGCAACCAGGCCGTGGCCGCGAGCCTGCTCGGCGCGCGGACCGCGATCGTCGCGCGGGTCGGTCGGGACGACGATGGTCGGGCTGTCGCCAAGGACCTGGCGGAGGCCTGGGTCGACACGACCGAGATGGTGGCGACCGGCACCCGCACCGGTCTCGCGTTCGTCATGGTCGACGAGCGAGGCGAGAACTCCATCGTCGTGGCTCCCGGCGCCAACGACCTCCTGGAGGCCCGCACCACGGCGCGCGCGGTGCGCTCGATGCTCGCGCCGTCCGGCGTCGTCGTCACCCAGGCCGAGATCCCCGAGCCGGCGTTCGACGCCGCAGTCCGCGCGGCCGGGGACGTGGGGGCACGGGCGGTCGTCAACCTCGCGCCCTACCGGCCGATCGCCGCGGACCTGCTGGCGCTCTGCGATCCGCTGGTCGTCAACGAGTCGGAGGCCAGCGGTCTGCTCGGGCGGCAGGTCCGAGGTGTCGACCAGGCGCGCGACGCCGTCGCCGAGCTCGCCGGCAGATGCAGATCGGTGATCGTGACCGTCGGCGCGGCCGGTGCCGTCGTCGGCCGGCGAGCCGAGATCGACGTCGTCGCGGCCGAGGCGGTCGCGGTGGTTGACACGACCGGCGCGGGCGATGCCTTCACCGGGGCGCTCGCGGCGGCACTCGGCGCGGGCTGCGAGCTCGTCGAGGCGGCGCGGATCGGCGTACGCGCGGGCACGTACGCCGTGTGCCGACCGGGCGCGCAGGCGTCGTTCCCGCGGGCGGCGGAGATCGGCGTACCGCCGCTCTACCGACGTGGCTGACCGGCATTGACCCGAGGCCGCGCAGCGCTTAGCGTTCACGCACCAAACCGATTTGCACGGGAGGTGCGCATGGGCGTGACGGCGACGGACGAGGGCGGCGAGACCCTGGGCGTGGCGATGATCGGCTACGCCTTCATGGGCGCGGCGCACTCGCAGGCCTGGCGCAACGCGCACCGGTTCTTCGACCTGCCGGTGCGACCGGCGGCCAACGTGCTCTGCGGGCGCACCGCGTCGGCGGCGCGGGAGGCCGCGGCCAGGCTGGGCTGGGCCGCGTGGACGACCGACTGGCGCGACGTGCTCGACCGCGACGACGTCCAGGTCGTCGACATCTGCACGCCCGGCGACTCCCACGCCGAGATCGCGGTGGCCGCGCTCGAGGCGGGCAAGCACGTGCTCTGCGAGAAGCCGCTCGCCAACACGGTCGCGGAGGCCGAGCAGATGGTCGCCGCGGCCGACGCCGCGCGCGCCCGCGGCGTGCAGTCGATGGTCGGCTTCAACTACCGCCGTACGCCGGCGCTGGCGCACGCCCGGCGGCTGATCGAGCAGGGTGCGGTCGGCACGATCCGCCACATCCGGGCGCAGTACCTCCAGGACTGGATCGTCGATCCCGAGTTCCCGCTCGTGTGGCGGCTCCAGAAGGACAAGGCCGGCTCGGGTGCGCTCGGTGACATCGGCGCGCACATCGTCGACCTCTCCCAGTTCCTGACCGGCCAGCGGCTGACCGAGGTGGCCGGCCACCTGGCGCGCTTCGTCGAGCGGCGCCCGCTTCCGGAGGCGTCGTCCGGGCCGAGCGCCAGCGGGGGAGCCCAGACGGGCGAGGTCACGGTCGACGACGCGGCCGTCTTCTTCGGCCGCACCGACGGCGGGGCGCTGGCGACGTACGAGGCGACCCGCTTCGCGACCGGCCGCAAGAACGCGATGCGCGTCGAGGTCAACGGCTCAGCGGGCAGCCTGGCGTTCGACTTCGAGGCGATGAACGAGCTGCACGTCTACGACGGCAGCGCGGCCGACGCCGGATTCCGACGGATCCTCGTCACCGAGCCCGACCACCCGTACGCCGCCGCGTGGTGGCCGCCCGGGCACGGGCTCGGCTACGAGCACACGTTCGTCCACGAGATCGCCGACTTCGTCCGCGACGTGGCCGGCGGCGCGCCACCCAGCCCGTCGTTCGCCGACGGCCTCCAGGTGCAACGCGTGCTCGACGCCGTCGAGCGGTCCTCGGCCGACAACGCCGCCTGGGCCAAGGTCTGACCTCCCCGAACCGAACTGCACCACGAGAGGCAACACGTTGAGCAAGCTGCGCGTCGGAGTGATCGGCCTGGGCGAGGTAGCCCAGGTCATCCACCTGCCGATCATCGAGTCCCTCCCCGACCACTACGAGCTCGCGGCGATCTGCGACATCTCCCCGGGCCTGCTGAAGCGCCTCGGGGACCGCTACCGGGTGGAGCACCGCCACACCGACGCTCGCGAGATGATCGCGGCCGGCGGGCTCGACTGCGTCTTCGTGCTCAACAGCGACGAGTACCACGCGGAGTGCACGATCGCCGCCCTGGACGCCCGGCTCGACGTCCTCGTCGAGAAGCCGATGTGCCTGAGCCCCCGCGAGGCGGCGGAGATCATCGCCGCCCGCAACCGGTCGGGGAAGACCGTCATGGTCGCCTACATGCGCCGCTTCGCCCCGGCGTTCAACGAGGCGGTCGCGAGGCTGCCCGAGCTCGGCGAGGTCCGCTACGCCCGCGTGCACGACGTCATCGGCGAGAACCGGTTGATCGTCGACCAGACGTCGTACGTCGACCGGCCCGACGACATCCCGCAGGAGCTCGTCGACGAGAAGTGGGCGCGCCGGTCGGCGCTCGTCCGTGAGGCGCTCGGCGAGGTGCCGCAGGAGCTGGAGTGGACCTACGGCCTGCTGTGCGGGCTCGGCAGCCACGACCTGTCGGCCATGCGCGAGCTCCTCGGGCGCCCCCGGGAGGTCTCCGCGGCGAAGATGTGGCGCAACGGCGGGTACGTCGTCGCCCTGCTCGACTACGGCGACTTCGTCGTCACCTACGAGACCGGCGTCGACGCCCAGCTGCGCTACGACACCTACATCGAGGTCTACGGCGAGAGCGGCACGATGAAGGTCCAGTACGACACGCCGTACGTGCGGCACTTCCCGACCACGCTCCACCTGGAGCTCACGAACGGCGACGCCTACGAGCGCTCGGTGGTCCGGCCGCACCTGAAGGACCCCTACACCTACGAGCTCGAGTACTTCCACGAGATCGTGACGAACGGGGGCACCCCGAAGACCGGCCCGGAGGACTACGTGCAGGACATGGAGCTCTTCGTCGACATCATCCGGGCGATCGAGGCGTCCTCCTGAAGATAAGTCGAACGCGGCCGAGGATAGGCGTCGTCGCGCGGGCCGCGGGTCCGTAGCGTCGCTGACACCGCACCACCGAACGAGAGGCGAGACCGTGCTGAGCGAGCAGGACATCGACCACTTCCGCACCAACGGCTACCTCCTGCCGGGCCGGCAGCTCTTCTCCGAGGAGAAGCTGGCCCGGCTGGAGCAGATCTTCAACGAACACCTCGCCGACAAGGGCGACAAGCTCTCCGACGAGCTCGACACCCCGCACTACCGCGACGACCGGCTGCTGGAGTTCCTCATGTCCGACGAGGTCCTCGACACCGTCCAGCCGCTGATCGGCCCGAACATCGCGCTCTGGTCGAGCCACTTCATCTCCAAGGACCCGTTCACCGGCCGGGCCACGCCGTGGCACGAGGACAGTGCCTTCTGGGAGGGGCGGTTCGACAGCTACGACCACATCGTCACGATCTGGCTCGCCCTCGAGGACGGCTCGTTCCAGGAGAACGGCTGCATGCGGGTGATCCCCGGCACCCACCTCGACGGTGGCTTCTCGGACAACTACGAGCCGACCGACATGACGGAGCAGACCTTCCACGCGGGCCTCGCGGGCGTCGACGAGGACCGGGCCGTCTACTTCGAGCTGAAGCGGGGCGAGTTCTCCATGCACGACGGCCGGATCGTCCACGGCGCCAAGGCCAACACCAGCGCGGTCCGGCGCACCGGCTACACGATGCGCTACTTCCCGTCCTCGGTGAGGATGCAGGACGTGCCGCAGAACGAAGGCTGGAAGATCTGGCTCGCTCGCGGCGAGGACCTGGCCGGCAACTCCTACGCGAACGTCCCGGCGAACGCGTGAGGTCCCGCCCGTGAAGCTGGGACTGCTCACCGCCTGCCTGCCCGGCGAGTCCCTCGAGGACATCGCCGGCTGGGCGGGGGCCCACGGGTACACCGCGCTGGAGGTCGCGGCCTGGCCGGACCGGCCGGGCCGCGACTGGGAGGCCAGCCACCTGGACGTCGAGTCGTTCGGGCCGGCTGATGCCGACAGGGTCAGGTCGATCCTCGACCGCAACGGCCTGACCCTGTCGGCGGTCGCGTACTACGAGAACAACCTCCACGAGGACCTCGCCGTGCGCGAGGCGACGCACGAGCACCTGCGCCGGTGCATCGACGCCGCGCAGCTCCTTGGCGTCGGCCTGGTCGGCACGTTCGTCGGTCGCGACATCTCGCTGACCGTCGCCGAGAACCTCCGGCTCGCCGACAAGGTGCTGCCGCCGCTGGTCGAGTACGCCGCGGCCCGCGACGTACGACTCGTCATCGAGAACTGCCCGATGGAGGGGTGGCACCCCGACGGCTACCCGGCCAACCTCGCCTACTCGCCGGAGCTGTGGCGCTGGATGACCGACCTCGGGCTCTGGCTCAACTACGACCCGTCCCACCTGGTCTGGCTGGGCATCGATCCGGTCGTCGCGCTCGAGGCCTTCGCCGATCGGGTCCTGCACGTGCAGGCCAAGGACGTCGAGGTCCACGCCGAGCACCGCAACCACTACGGCGTCTTCGGCCGCGTCGTTGACAGGCAGCCGTGGGCGAGCGGCTGGTGGCGCTACCGGATCCCGGGGCTGGGGGAGGTCGACTGGCGACGCGTCGTCGACACGCTCTTCCAGTCCGGGTATGACGGCGTGGTCTCGGTCGAGCACGAGGACCCGGTGTGGAGCGGCGACCCCGAGCGCGTCTACCGGGGCCTCGCCATCGCCGAGCGCACTCTTGCGCCGCACGTCAACGTCTGATCCGTCCCCGTCAGCCCAGGAAGGCCCACCATGCACCGCGGTGTCTACTTCGACGCCTGGTTCCCGCGCCAGCACTGCTACCACCCGAGCCTGCCGCCGCGCCGGCTGCGGATGGTCGACGACCTCGTCGACTTCCGCGCCACCGTGCTGGTGTGGGCCTCGATGGGCGGCGGGTCGCTGTCGCTGCCCTACCTCGAGCAGGAGGCCTTCGGCCCCGTCGACGCGCGCTCGCGCTTCTACGGGTTCGTCAACGACAGCGAGTTCATCGCCGCCTGTCACGAGCGGGGCATCAAGGTGCTCGGCATCGTCTTCGAGGCGCAGGGCTGGGAGTTCCCGGTCGAGCTGACCGAGGACGAGACCGAGGTGCTCGCGCTCAACGAGCTCCGCGGCGTCGGCAAGCGGGACTGGATGGGCCTGCGCGAGTTCTCCTCCAACCGCTATCCGAAGCTCTGGAAGCCGGTCGAGCACTACTTCCCCGACGGTCTGGTGAACTCCGACGGAGAGCCGGTCACCGACCTCATCGAGGAGTGCGTGGTCCGCGACATCCACCAGCAACCGTGCCACGCGCACTGGGTGGAGTGTCCAGACCGCGAGCACCGGTGCTACTACATGGACCGCAACAACCCGGTGTGGCGCGAGTACCTCAAGGCCGTCATCCGGATCCAGCTCGACGCCGGTGCCGACGGCATCCAGCTCGACGAGGCCGAGCTCCCGATGGGCGCGTTCCAGTACGGCGCCTGCTTCTGCAAGGACTGCATGAAGGGCTTCCGCGCGCACCTCCAGGACCGCCGACCGGCCGAGCTCGAGGGCGTGGACCTCGCGACGTTCCACTACGGCGACTGGCTCCTCGCACAGGGCTACGACTTCAAGGACGGTCGCGAGAGCACGCCGCTGTTCGGCGACTACTACGCCTTCCAGTGCCTCTCGATCAAGAAGTACTTCGCCGAGCTCGCCGACTACGCGCGTGAGTACGGCCGATCTCTCGGGCGCGAGATCATCCTGTCCGGCAACTTCTTCAACCTCGAGCCGATGTACCTCGCGCTGGCCGACGACGTCGACCTGGTCATCACCGAGATGCGCAACACGACCTACCGGCAGCCGGAGTGGTACCGCTACGTCGCGGCGTTCGCCGGGGACAAGGACGTCGTCGTCGTCGAGAACCCGTACGGCGGCGTGGTGCCCGAGCTGATCGGGCTGCTCGCCGAGGGCAGGGGTCACGACCTCTTCCGGCTCTCGCTCTTTGAGGCGGCGGCCCTCGGCGCCAACATGTCGGTGCCCTACGGCTCCTGGATGGGCTCGGTCATCGAGGACTCCTTCTACGCCCCGCACGGGCTCGCGACGGAGGTCCAGAGCTTCCTCGCCGACCACGAGCAGCTGATCGCGCGGCCGACGGCCAACGAGGTCGCGGTCGTCTTCAGCGTCGAGAGCACCCGCGAGCTGATCGGCAAGGCCGACGCCAGCGACAACACGACCAACCTGCGCGACGACTCGGTCGTCGTGCCCTACCGCGTCGTGACGAGGACGCTCGCTGACGCCGCCGTGCCCTTCGACGTGGTGATCTGGGCCGACGGCGTCACCGCGCCCGACCGGGCGAGCGCCGAGGCGCTGGCGCGCTACTCCACCGTGGTGCTGCCGGACGTGCACGCGATGACGCAGGCGCAGGTCGTGGCCGTCGCGGGCTACCTGGCGGCCGGCGGGACGGTCGTCGCCACGGACCGGGTCGCGAAGCTGCTGCCGAAGCACGAGGGCGTGCGGACGGCCGGCCACGCCGAGCTCGACGAGCTGCTCCCGCACGGTCGGCAGGTCGAGACATCGGTCTCGGTCGCGTCCAACCTCCAGCAGCTCGCGGACGGCTCCCTGGCCCTGCACCTGGTCAACTACGACTACGACCGCGATGCTGACGCCGTGCGCACGCTGACGGACGTGCCGCTGCGGGTGCGGCTGCCCAAGCACAAGCAGCACGCGACCGCGGTGGCCAGCAACGGCTCTCGTACGCCGCTGGAGCTCACGCGGGACGGCGACGCGCACCTCGTACGCCTCGACGAGGTCGGCGTCTACACGATCGTGGTCTTCCACGACGGAGACCTGCCGTGAGGATCGCGGTCCTGCGCGGACCGGAGCGGTTCGAGGTCGACGACGTGCCGGTGCCGCGGATCAGGCCCGACGAGGTGCTGGTGCGCGTCGCCGCCTCGGGCGTCTGCGCCTCGGAGCTCGAGCCCTGGGTCGACGGGCCGTCGACCGGCGAGCCGCGCTACCCGGGTCACGAGGTGAGCGGCGTGGTCGTCGAGACCGGCGCCGAGGTCACCGACCTCGACGTCGGCGTCCGCGTCGGCGTGTGGGTCACCGAGCGCGGCTTCGCCGAGTACGTCGCGGTCCGTGCGGCGTACTGCTTCCCGGCCGGTGACGGCTCCCTCGACGAGGCGCTGGCGGAGCCGCTGTCGTGCGTGGTCAACGCGGTCGAGCTCGCCGATCCCCGGCTGGGCGACGACGTGGTCGTCATCGGCGCCGGGTTCATGGGCAACCTGGTGCAGCAGCTCGTCGCGCTGCGCGGACCGCGGCAGCTGATCGTGGCCGACACCCGTCCGGAAGCGCTCGAGCGCGCGTCCCGCCTGGGCGCCACCAGGGTCGTGGACGTGACCAGGGAGTCGTTGCCCGACGTGGTCCGGTCCCTCACCGACGGCGGAGGAGCGGACCTCACCTTCGAGTGCACCGGCACGCAGGCGGCCCTGACCTCTTGTGGCGAGACGACCCGGATGAGCGGCAAGGTCGCGATCGTCGGCTTCCACCAGGGTCCGTCGCGGGAGATCCCCCTGGCCTACTGGAACTGGATGGCGTTCACCATCCTCAACGCCCACTTCCGCGACCCGGCCGTGATCATGCGCGGCATGGAGGTGGGCATGCGGCTGGTGTCGTCGGGGGTGCTGTCGATGCACGGCCTGGTCACGCACCGGTTCGGGCTCGAGGACATCAACGAGGCGTTCGCGACGTTGAGGGGCAAGCCCGAGGGCTTCGTGAAGGCGGTGATCGCGTTCCCCGACGAGTGAGGCGCCCGGAGCGTCAGACCGTGCCGCGGACGACGAGTGGGCAGGGGAGCACGACCGTGCGCCCCGCGCCGGTGTAGCGGCCGGACATGCGGCTCATCAGCAGGTCGCCGGCGGTGCTGCCGGCCTCGTAGGCCGGGTTGCGGACCGTCGTCAGCTGCGGCGTCACGATGGTGGCGGCGTCGACGTCGTCGAATCCCATGATCGCGACGTCGGTCGGCACGTCGAGGCCCAGCTCGTGGGCGACGTCGAGCGCGCCGATCGCCATCAGGTCGTTGGCGCAGAAGACCGCGTCGGGCCGCCGGTCGAGCGTCATCAGCCCGCGCATCGCGTCGTACCCGCCCTTGCGGGTCCAGTCGCCGCGTGCCATCAGCTCCGTCGGCACCTTGTGCTTCGCGGCCTGCATGGCCGCCCGGAAGCCGGCGGTGCGCTGGGATCCGTACCGCTGCGGCCCCTGGATCATCGCGATGCGCTCGTAGCCGCGGGCCGCGAGGAACGACGCGGCCGCCCGCGACCCGGCCTCGTCGTCGGGGGTCACGGCGTCGCACAGCGGGTGGTCGAGGTGGCCACCGATGCAGATGATCGGCGTCGTGTAGTCGGCCGGGCCGAACGTCACCTCCGACGCCGTCTCGCCCGAGGCGAAGACGATGCCGTCGACACCGCGGTCCATCACGTCCTGGAAGAACTTCCGCTCCCGGTCGCGCTGGCCGTCGGTGCTGCACACGTAGCTGCCGTAGCCGGCGGCATCGACGGCGTCCGCGAGCCCGCGCGTCAGCACGGCGTAGAACGGGTTGGTGATGTCGGGGACGACGACCGCGATCATGTGCGACTGGCGGGTCCGCAGGTTGCGCGCGACGTGGTTGGGCCGGTAGCCGAGCTCCCGGATCGCGTCGAGGACGACGTCGCGCGTGGTGGCGTTGACGACCCGCTTGCCCGAGAGGACGTGGGAGACCGTCGTCGGGCTCACGCCCGCACGATCGGCGACGTGCGCGATGGTGACGCGACCGGGGGAGTCCCCGTTGCGGGTCGGCTCACGGCGCGGCATGCGCGGTACTGTACCCAAGTCAAATCGATTTGAGCGATGAGGTGCGAATGACCGACCCCGTCGAGCGGTTCACGGTCGATTCGCTGCTCGCGCCCGAGGTCGGCGTGCGGGTGCAGCGACCGGAGCTCGCCAGCGTGGGGGTGCACTGGCACGACTACTACGAGCTCGGCCTCGTGCTGTCCGGCACGGCCGAGCACGTCGTCAACGGCCAGCGCGGCCTCCTGCGGCCCGGCAGCGCCTTCCTGCTCTCGCCCGCCGACTTCCACGAGATCCGGGTGGCGGAGGGCGAGTCGCTCGGCTGCTACAACACCGTGCTCGATCCGACCCTCATGGAGCCTCAGCTGGCCGCGCTCGGATCGCAGGTCGTGGCCGGCCTGCCCTGGCGCACCGACGACTTCGGCGACGCGGAGCCGGACTTCGAGCGCCTCCGGGAGGAGCTCGAGCGGCATCGGCCCGGGTCCCGACAGGCCGCGGAGGCGCTCGTCGCGCTGCTCGTGGTCGAGCTGGCCCGTCGGTGCGGGACCGACGTCCCGCACCGGCGGCGCGCCGGTGCCGGTGAGGAGGGACTGCGCCAGGCGGTGCTCTTCGTGGACCGCCACTTCCGCGAGCCGATCACGCTCGCCGACGCCGCCGAGCGGGCGCACCTGTCGCCCAACTACTTCAGCGAGCGGTTCCGGGCCTACGCCGGCGTGCCGTTCCAGCTCTACCTGCAGGAGCGCCGGCTGCGGTTCGCGCGCTCGCTGCTGGCCGCCACGCAGCTGTCCGTGAGCGAGGTCTGCCACGCGTCCGGCTTCAACAGCCTGTCGCACTTCGGGCGCGCGTTCCGGCGCCGGTACGGCGCACCCCCGTCGGCGCCGCGTCGCTCCCCGGAACCAGGTCACGAGCACGTGACAATCTGACGAGGTGTGACGAGAACCACCCGAATCCCTTGACAGGGACCGGCCCGGCAACGATGCTTCCCGCCAAGGAGCCAAACGATTTGCATAGGTCGCATTCGGTCTTCGACAGTGCCCCCTCTGGAGTGAGCAAGGAGCTGGTTCGGTGAGGTCCAAGTTGTCCCGCAAGGTGGCCGCCGTCGCCGCCGTCGTGTCGATCACGTCCCTCGGTCTGGCCGCCTGCGGTGGCGAGTCGGAGGACCCGCAGAGCGAGCCCAAGGGCGAGGGCCAGGGCCAGGTCGAGGACCCGACCGAGCCCACGACCGTCTCGTTCTTCTCCTGGGTGGGCAGCCAGCCCGAGATGAAGAAGCTGGCCCGGGAGTTCCACCAGGAGCACCCCAACATCACGATCAAGTTCGAGAACGTGCCCGCCGAGCAGGCGGCGCAGGTGCTCACCACCCGGATCGCCGGCAACAACGCACCCGACGTCGCCTACGTCAACGCCAGCGACACCGCCGACTACGCCTCGCGCGGCGCGGCGGTGGACCTGCAGAACTACATCGACCGGAGCGAGGTCGTGAAGGCCGACGACTACGTCGATGCCTTCAAGACCTTCGTCACCTACGACGACAAGATGTGGGGCCTGCCGATGGGCGGGGAGACCACCGGTCTCTTCTACCGCACCGACATGTTCGAGGAGGCCGGCCTCGACGGGCCGCCGACCACCTGGGACGAGTTCGAGGAGGACGCGGCGGCACTCACCGACGAGGACGCCGGCACCTACGGCTACGCGGTCTTCGCCCCGGAGTCGGCGTACTACTGGTACCCCTGGCTCTACCAGGCGGGCGGCGACCTGCTGAGTGAGGACGCCGAGATCCTCTTCACCAGCGACGAGGCGAAGGAGGCGGCCGACTACTACATCGGCCTCACCCAGTACGCGCCGCCGGACTACCTGAACTCCAACTCGTGGGACGCGCGGGTCGCCTTCGCCGAGGGTCAGGTCGGCATGTACATGGCGGGCGCCTGGTTCGCGGGCACGCTCGCCGAGGAGTTCCCCGGCATCGACGGCAAGTGGGCGACGGCACCGCTGCCCGACGGGTCGGCCGGCTGCAAGACCACGATCGCCGGTGACGCGCTGGTGATGATGGACCAGACCGACCACCCCGACGCCGCCTGGCTCTGGATGGAGTTCCTCTCCCGGCCGGAGACCATCGCCCGACTGACCTACAAGACGGAGGGCACCCTGCTCCCGCCGCTGACCTCGCTGCTCGAGGGCGACGAGATCGTCGAGGAGAAGCCGGTCCTCGAGGGCTTCATCGACCTGATGCCCTGCGGCGTCGCCAGCACCGTCTCCAACCCGAAGTGGCCCCGGATCGAGACGATCCTCAACGAGGAGCTCGGCAAGTCGATGTACGGCGACCAGTCGCCCGAGGACGCGCTGAACAACACCGCCCAGCAGGCGGAGGCGATCCTGGCCCGAGGCTGACGACCGCCCGCACACCACAAGCACGGAGGCAGGAGAACGTATGTCGACGGCGGTCGCGCCGGTCAGGAAGGACGTCCGGGACACCCGGGTGCGGAAGTTCTTCTGGAGGATGTGGCGTGAGAGGTCGGCGTACCTCTTCATCGCGCCCGGGGTGATCATCTTCTCGGTCTTCACCCTGGCCGCGCTGATCTTCGCGTTCTATCTGACGTTCCACCGGTGGAGCATCATCGAGCCGGAGAAGCCGTACGTCGGGCTGCAGAACTACGAGGACATGATCCACGACGAGCGGTTCGTGCAGTCGGTCCTCAACACGGTCTACTTCACCGGGGCCTCGGTGCCGCTGACGATGATCATCGGGCTCACTCTCGCGCTGTTGCTCAACCAGCCGATCCGCGGCCGGGCGATCTTCCGGACGGCGTACTACCTGCCGGTCGTCACCCCGTTCGTGGTCTCGGCGCTGCTGTGGAAGTGGCTCTACAACGGGGAGTTCGGGCTCTTCAACTACTACCTGCTCAAGGGCCACATCATCGACGAGCCGCTGCTGTGGCTCTCCGACAAGAACCTGGCGATGCCCGCCGTGGTCCTGATGAGCGTGTGGAGCGGCGTCGGCTTCTCGATGGTCGTCTAC
This sequence comes from Nocardioides sp. YIM 152315, assembly GCF_029210375.1. GTDB lineage: Bacteria > Actinomycetota > Actinomycetes > Propionibacteriales > Nocardioidaceae > Nocardioides. The sequence continues at coordinate 19,837 of NZ_JARGER010000042.1, forward strand.
CTGGCCGGGCTCCAGTCGATCCCCTACGAGCTCTACGAGTCGGCGAAGCTCGACGGCTGCGGGACCTGGCGCCGGATCCGCTACGTCACCATCCCGCTGCTGCGGCCGACGACGCTCTTCCTGCTCGTCATCGGCATCATCGGCTCGTTGCAGGTCTTCACGCAGATCTTCGTGATGACCAGCGGAGGGCCGGTCAACAAGACGACCACGATGGTCTATTACATGTACCTCTGGGCCTTCAAGTACTACGACATGGGCTACGCCAGCACGCTGGCCTTCGCACTCTTCGCGATGCTCCTGGTCTTCACCGCGCTGCAGCTGCGGCTCTTCAAGGACGGAGGCACTCAGTGACAGGCATCACCGAGGAGCCCACCGCCCACCGCCTGGCGTCCGAGGCCGCGCCGGTCCTGCCCCGGCGGGTCCGCAGGCAGAGGAACCGCCGCCCCGCCGGCGCCCCGCGCGAGAAGGAGTACGTCAGCCTCAAGGCCAAGCTGGCGACGTACCTCATCCTCGCGCCGATCGCGATCCTCTTCGTCGCGCCGTTCGCCTGGCTGATCAGCGCGTCCTTCCAGCCGATCAGCACGATCTTCGCCAACCCGCCGACCTGGATCCCGGACAACCCGACCGTCGACGGCTACAAGGGGTTCCTCAACGTCGGCACGCTCACCGAGGCCCAGCAGGCGCAGGGACACGGCGAGTGGCGCTGGTTCCTCAACAGCGCCATCGTCGCGGTGTCCATCACGGTGCTGCAGACCTTCTTCAACGCGCTGTGCGCCTACACGTTCGCGAAGCGGAAGTTCCCCGGCCGCAATGTCATCTTCGTGCTGTTCCTCGGCACGATGATGGTGCCGGGCCAGGTCACGCTGATCCCGAACTACATCATCGTCCAGCACATCCCCTTCTTCGGTGGCAACGACTGGCTGGGCAACGGCGGCCACGGCTGGCTGGACTCCTACTGGGGCCTGATCATGCCCGGTGTCGTGAGTGCGTTCGGGATCTTCCTGCTGCGCCAGTTCATGCTGTCGATCCCCGACGAGCTGCTCGACGCCGCCCGCATCGACGGGGCCAGCGAGTTCCGGATCTTCTGGAGCGTCGTGCTCCCGCTGTGCATGCCGGCCCTCGCCGCCAACGCGATCTTCACCTTCCAGGGCGCGTGGGAGGACTTCTTCTGGCCGCTCATCATCATGTCCGACCCGGAGAAGATCACCGCGCCCGTCGGGCTCGCGCTGTTCGTGGTGCAGAACAAGACGGACTGGAACCTGCTCTTCGCGGGCTCGGTCATCGCCACACTGCCGATGGTCGTCGTCTTCATCATCTTCCAGCGGCACTTCGTCCGCGGCATCGCCGTGACGGGCATCAAGGGGTGAACGCGGCCGACCGGACTCGTGCCGTCGTCGACCGCCTGCTCTCGGCCGGCGACGGGGTGCTGCGATGCGAGCCAGCCTGGGTCGCGCGGGACTTCCTGCCGCCCGGTCGTCGGCTCGGCCTGCCCGAGGACCAGTACGACGTGGGGGAGCGCGGCGCGATCTGCGAGCGCTGGCTGGCGTCCACGACGAAGGCCGACAACCGGGTCGGTCCCGACGACGAGGGGCTCAGCCACGTGGTCGGCGAGCACGGCGAGCGGGTCCTGCTCCGGGACGCGGTCGCCGCGAGTCCCGAGTCGATCCTCGGCACGGCGTACGCCGCGGCGCACCCGGCGGGCCTCGGGCGGCTGGCGAAGATCTTCGACTACGCCTACCGCCTGCCCTACCACATCCACCCGCCGCAGGAGTTCGCGTCGCTCGTGGGCTGTCGGGCCAAGGACGAGTCCTACCACTTCCTGCCCGACGCGGACCGTGGCGCGCACCCGGAGACCTTCTTCGGGGTGCATCCGTGGATCGCCGAGCAGCGCGCCCACGACGTGCTGCTGCCCTACCTGGTGGACTGGGACAGCGACCTGATCCTGCGGCACGCGCGGGCGGAGCTCCAGGTCGCGGGCGAGGGCTTCCACGTGCCGTCCGGGGTGCTGCACGCCCCGGGCACCGGGCTCACGCTCGAGCTCCAGGAGGACTCCGACGTGCTGGCGATGTTCCAGGCGCTCAACGCGGGCCGGATCATCTCCAAGGACCTGCTTTTCAAGGACGTCCGGCCGCAGGACCGCGAGCAGCACGGCGAACGCTTCCCGCTCGGCTTCGTGGACTGGGAGGTCAACGGCGATCCCTGGTTCTACGAGCACCGCCACCTCAGCCCGCAGCCCGTCGTCGGCGCCGGCGGTGACGGCGAGGAGACCTGGGTCTTCTACAACACGACCAGGTACGCCGGGAAGCGGCTGGTCGTCCCGCCCGGTGGCACCCACCGGCTGCGGGAGCCGGGCGTCTACAGCGTCTTCGCGTGGTCGGGGACGGGGCGCCACTCGGGGCACGAGATCTCGGGCGGCGAGCCCGGCCGCGACGAGCTCGTCGTCACCCACGCGGCGGCGACCCGCGACCACGAGGTCGTCAACACCGGCCGCGAGGACCTGGTGGTGTTCCTCTTCTTCGGACCCGACCTCCACACGGAGGCGCCGACCATCCCGGTGCGCACGCAGTGACCGCCGAGGTGACCGTCGGTCTCCTCGGGGCCGGCCTGATCGCCGGCGTGCACGCGCACGCCTACCGCGCCTGTCCGGGCGTGCGGCTGGTCGCCGTCGCGGACCCGGTGCCCGGCAAGGCCGAGCGGCTCGCCGGCCAGCACGACGCGAAGGCCGTGGGCGACCTCGACGACCTTCTCGCGACCGGCGTCGACGTCGTCGACGTCTGCACGCCGCCCACCGCGCACGCCGACGCGACGATCGCAGCGCTGGGGGCGGAGCGGCACGTGCTCTGCGAGAAGCCGATCACCCGCACCATGGACGACGCACGCCGGGTGCTCGCGGCCGCCGAGGCCGCCCCCGGCCTGCTGTCGATCGGGCAGGTCGCCCGCTACGCCCCCGACCACCGGCTCGCCCGCGACCTCGTGCGCGCCGGCGAGATCGGGGAGCTGCGGATGGTCACGCACTCCACGACGTCCTCGCTGCCGGGCTGGAGCGAGGCCGGCTGGTTGACGGACCCGGCGACGTCCGGTGGGCCGCTGCTCGACCAGGCCGTGCACGGCTTCGACTATGCGCGGTGGGTGATCGGCAGCCCCGCCGTACGCGTGCACTGCATGGCCGCGGACAGCGGCGCCGGTCCCGCGACGTACACCCTGTCGACGGTCCGCTACGAGAGCGGCGCGATCGCCCACGTCGAGTGCAGCTGGGCCCACCCGGCCTCGCGCGGGTTCAAGCTGCGCGCCGAGCTCGTCGGCACCGGGGGTCGGCTGTCGTGGGACAACGACCACCAGATGGCCGGGGTGCTCCACGCCCGCGAGGGCGACCCGGAGTGGTGGGACGCCCTCGGCGACCGCGAGTTCACCCGCGAGCTCGGCGCGTTCTTCGATGCCTGTCGCGCCGGCGGCCCGCCCCCGGTGCCGGCGGTCGAGGCGACCGAGTCGCTGCGCATGGCGCTCGCGGCCCTCGAGTCCGCTCGTTCTGGCCGGACCGTCGACCTGACGACCTGGGAGGTCTCGTGACCCGGATCGGGATCCTCGGCGCCGCGCACACGGGTCACGCCTGGGCCTACGCCCGGGCGCTGACGGAGTCGTCCGACGCCGAGGTGGTCGGCGTCCACGACGACGAGCCCGAGCACACCCGCTGGATCCGCCAGGACTTCGGCCTCGCGTCTGCCGAGTCCGCCGAGCAGCTGGTCGGGTCCGTCGACGCCGTGCTGGTCTGCAGTGCCAACGACGAGCACCGGGCGCACGTCGAGCTCGCCGCCGCGCACGGCAAGCACGTGCTCTGCGAGAAGCCGATCGCCACCACCCTCGACGACGCCGAGGCGATGGTGGCTGCCTGTACGGCGGCCGGTGTCCAGCTGCACGTGGCCTTCGGGTCCCGCTTCCTGCCGGTCGTGGCCCGCGCCCGGGCGGCCGTGCTCGAGGGGCGCCTGGGCGAGATCATCGGCATGGTCGGCGCCAACCGGGGTCGGCCGCCGCTGCCGCCGGCGTACCCGGCCTGGATCACCGACCCGGTCGCCGCGGGCGGGGGAGCGCTCATCGACCACTCGGTGCACGTCACCGACGTCATGCGCCACCTCACCGGCCTGGAGGTCGCCGAGGTGTCGGCCGAGGCGGGCGCGCTGCTCTGGGGTCTGGCCGTCGACGACGTCGCGGTGGTGTCGCTGCGCTTCGACAACGGCGCGGTCGGCAGCATCGACCCGAGCTGGTCCGTGCCGGCGGACCACCCGTGGGACTACGACTTCTCGCTGCGCGTGGTCGGCACCGAGGGGGCGCTCGACCTGACGGACGGCGCGGAGTCGGTGCAGCTGGTCGGCGCCCGCGAGGGCGGCGGCCGCGGCCTGCGCCACGCCTCCTTCGCGGACGACCACGACCGCGTGATGATCGAGGCGTTCCTCGCGTCGGTGCGCGCCGGCACCGTGCTCGACCCGTGTGCGACCGGAGACGACGGACTGCGGGCCCTGGAGGTGGCGCTGGCCGGCTACCGGTCCGCGGCCGGCGGCGTGGCGGTCGCGGTCCGGTAGCCGCCTCGCGCGGCGGGGTGGCTACTTCTCGAGCTGCCAGAGCGGCTCGCGCACCGGGGCGTGCCGGAAGGCCCGGCTGATCGCGTGGTAGGCCGGCTTCGGGTTCAATCGGCGGTCGAAGGCGAGTGGCCGGCGGTGCGACCCGTCCTCGCGGGGCTGGTCCTCGTCGAGCCACGTGTAGCGGTCGGTGAGGCCGAAGGCGACGACCACCTTGACGGCGCTCTCGTCGAGCGTCACGTCGAGATAGCGGCGGTAGACGTCGGCCACCTTGCGGTCCCGCTTCCTCGGGTTCTTCGGGAGTCCCTCGTCGAGCACGTCGAGCTCGGTGACCAGGATCGGCAGGCCACGGTCGGCGATCTCGCGGAGGAAGTTGCGGTAGCGCCTCTCGTGGAACCGCTGGGCGAACCGGTCGGCGAGCAGGTGGCCCTGGATGCCCACCGCCTGCACGGGGGCGCCCTGGTCGAGCAGCCGGTCGATGGCCTTGAGATAGGCGCGCTGCCGCGGCCCGGGCCGGTCGCCCCACTCGTTGACGGTCTCGAAGCCGAACTCGTTGATGATCCGGAGCGCGCCGGGGTCCTTCTCGGCGGCGATGTGGAAGCACTCGGCGATGTAGCCGGGCCCGATGGTGCTGTACCACGGCACGTTCTTGCGGAAGCCGTGCTTGTCGGCCTCGTTCGGGTCGGTCACCTCGTTGGCGACGATCCAGCCGTTCACCCGACCCTGGTAGTGCTCGACCTCGGCCCTCACGACGCCGTAGAGCAGATCCTCCGCGTCCTGGCGGTTGAGGTCCCACAGGTCGGCGTCGGTCCAGCCCTCGCCGAAGCCCTCGTCCCAGGCGAGGTGTGCCGCGATGACCAGCTGATCGTTGCGCTCGGCGAAGCCGATGATCTGGTCCCCGGGCTCGAAGTTCAGCGGCGCCTTGGGCTTGGGCTTGAGCTGGTACCAGAGCAGGTCGTCCTCGGTGAAGAGCAGCCCCGCCTCCCGGTCGTGGAGCCCGCGGTAGCCCTTGTCGAGCTGCCAGGTCGCGATCGACGACCCGAAGACGATCCCCTTCCGGCCGGCCTGGCGCCACAGGGGAAGGCGACCGGTCGGCTGCAGGGTGCCGGCCGGTGCGAGAGCCGCGGCAGCCTCGGCAAGTGGTCCCGCCCCGACGGCGAGGCCGGCGGCGGCTCCGGCGGCGCCGGTCAGGAGCGATCGGCGGGCAACGGTGGTGGTGGTGTCGTGCATGGCGGCTCCTCGGGGTGGGACCGTCTCGGCGGTCCGTGTGACGGGGGTCACGCAAAACGATTGGCACGACGGTAGGCCGTGACCGGGTGCCACGACAAGCCCCGACGCGGACGGGCTCAGGTGTGCAGCACGACCTCGCCGTCGTGCTGCGTGACGCGGTAGGTCTTGAGGCCCACTCGCTTGGGCTCGAGCAGCGACCGGCCGCTCGCGAGGTCGAACTCCCAACCGTGCCAGGGGCAGCGGATCACCCGGTCGTCCATGCCGTACACCAGCTCGTGGGGTCCGGATGGCACGAGCGTGCCGCTCAGCGAGCCGGTGCACATCGAGGCACCCATGTGCGGGCAGCGATCGCTGACCGCGAAGAACTCGTCGCCGACGCTGATGACGCCGACGGGGCGCCCGTTGACGTCGACGACCCGGCAGCCCTCGCTGCGGATCTCCTCGACGGTCCCGACTCGCACGTCCATCCGATCCACCCGTCCGTTGCTCTATCGCGGTGCCAAACGATTTGCTATGCATGACTCTGACGGTTCAGGCACCGTCTCCGCAACGGTTGTCCGCACAGGAGTGACCTCATGACCGAACTGCTCGACCAGCCCGCCGCCGAGGACGCCGCACCGAGTCGCTACCGACTGGTCGACTGCGACGTGCACCCGATCATGAAGGGCGGCATGGGCGACCTCCGGCCGTACCTCTCGCAGGCCGCGCAGCGCCGACTCGGCCTCGACGAGCGGCGCAGCCTCAGCACGGTCGGCCACCGCGAGGCGGTGTCGATCCCGCGGAACATGCTCTACGTCAACCAGGCCGGCGTGCTGCGCGACGACGCCCGCGCCCCGGACGGGTCCGCGCCGGGCGCCGATCCGGCGTTCACGGCGCAGCAGCTGCTGGACGCCCACGAGATCGACCGGGCCGTGCTGATCGGCGGCGAGGTGCTGGGGCTGGGCGCGATGCCCGATCCGGACGCCGCGGCGATGATCGCCTCGGCGTACAACGACTGGCTGGCCACGACGTGGTTCGACGCCGACGACCGCTACCGCGGCTACCTGGTGGTCGGCGCCCAGGATCCGCTGCTGGCCGCGCAGGAGATCCGGCGCGCCTCGGAGGACCGGCGCTTCGTCGGCGTACTGCTGCCGCTGACCAACATCCTCATGGGTCAGCGGCACTACTACCCGATCTACGAGGCCGCCAACGAGGTCGGGATCCCAGTCGCGGTCCATCCCAACTCGGGCGAGGGCATCTTCCGCACCTCGCCGCCGATGGCCGGCGGCACGCCGACCTACTACGTGGAGTGGCACAGCGGGCTGAGCCAGGTCTTCCAGGCGAACGTGATCAGCCTGGTCGTGCACGGGGTCTTCGAGCGCTTCCCCAACCTCAAGGTGGTCCTGACCGAGGGTGGGCTCGGCTGGATCCCGGATGTGATGTGGCGGCTGGACAAGAACGTCAAGGGCCTGCGCGACGAGGTGCCGTGGATCCGGCGGCTCCCGAGCGAGTACCTCGTCGACCACGTGCGCTTCACCACCCAGCCGCTGCCGGAGCCGAAGCGGCGCCACCACCTCCACGTGCTCTGCGAGATCGCCCGCGCCGACAGGACGCTGATGTTCAGCTCGGACTACCCGCACTGGGACTTCGACGACCCGCGGCACGCCCTGACGACCCTGCCCGCCGACATCCGGCAGCGCGTCGCGAGCGAGAACGCGATCGAGACCTACGGAGACCGGTTGTAGCCGGGGGCCCGCACAGGGTCGCCGCCCCGGCGCGGGGTGGCTGGATCATCCCGGACCGCCGGGGTGCGCGAGATCGTAGGCGCGAGCGACCTTCTGGGGCACGACCATGCGCCACGCGTCGACGACGAGCTCCCGTGCCTCTGCCGGGTCCAGCGCCGCCAGGTCGGCATGGACCCAGTTGAAGCGCAGGTCCGCCGCCGACGGCTGGTGGAACTTCTGCGGCTCTCCCGCGACGAGTGCGTCCCGCTCCACCTTGGGGAAGGCGAACCCCATCACGGTCTCGTCGAGGGAGAACGCGACGTACACGATCTGTCGGACTCGGAACTTGAGCCTGCCCCGTACGAAGACCTCGTAGGAGCGTTCGAGCTCGGTGCCCAACCAGCGGACGTCCTCGAGCGTCGCCATGCGAACTCCCGAGAACGCAGATCTACGCGACTTCGCGCTTGAGCAACTCGGCTGCGTTCCTCAGCGACACGATGTCGGCCACGAGCCGGTGGATCTCGTCGCGGCATTCGTCCAGCACCGGGTCGGCAGCGCCGTCGGCCTCGCGCAAGTGTTGCTGGAGCTGCGAGGCCCGACTCAGCGCCGCGGCCGCGGATCTGTCGACGAGTTCAGCTACGCCCATGCCTATGCCCCCTCAGGCAGTACCCCGGCGCCCCCTGCGCCGAGCCCCGGCCTGCGTGAGCGCCGGAGCCACCATTAACTCCTGTGGGAGCGCTGCCATGGGACCCGCTTGAGGGAATCTTGCACGGCATTGTGATTCAGCACTCAGCACCTCGCCTGCTGTGCGGCCCGCCCGAGGAGTTGGTCAGGGCTTGTCGTGGCTGCTCCGGAGCACCGCGCGTCGCGCCCGATACTCGCCCTCGTCGATCTCGCCGTCGGCGTAGCGCTCCGCGAGTCGACGCTCACCGGCGCGCGGCCCTGCGTGCAGCGCGCGCTGGCGGGCGTTGACGGCGAAGAGCGTGATGACGGCCGCGATGACGAGGAGCCAGACGATGGGGAAGATGGGCCACCAGTCGGGCCGATCCCAGTGATCCGCGCTCTGGGCGATGACGTCGGCGGTGATGATGTCGGTGAACATGTGTGCTCCCTCGTGGGTGTTGGATGACACACCCAGCCTGGATCGAGCAGCTCGCGGTGACATCCGCGCGGCGGCGACCCCGGCGTACGCAATCTGACGTACGACGACCCCGAGGGGACCCCGAGGCGGTCAGGGGCGTCCTGCTCTCGAGTCACCATGCGAAGATCGACTGTCGTCATGTTGTCGAGGAGCAGCCGATCGGGCGAGCAGGGGAGGGCCTCGGTGGCCTCCGTCAGTCTCGTCCGCTGAAGATGCCGGACCGAGATTCCAGCTCACGATGTGGAGGGACCCGGAATTGCCTGTGCGAACGGGGTTGATCGACGAGGCGTCTGCGGAGTTCGAACGAGTGGTCCGTCAGCTTCCTGAGGACTCATGGGATCGGCCTACGCCGTCGGAGGTCTCCGTCCGCGAGCTGATCGAGCACGTGGTGGTGGGGAACCGATTCACGGCGATGCTTCTCGAGGACGTTGATCGCGCCGCAGCGAAGGCCAGCCTTACGGGTGATCCACTCGGAGCTGATCCGGTCGCCGCAGTGGCTGACTCGGTACGGCAGCAGAAGGAGGCGTTCGCCGCAGCAGCGCCGGGCCAGCCTGTCGCCGGCCCGAAGGGTGTCATCCCCGCTGCCGCGTTCTTGCGGTTTCGTCTCGTCGACCTGGTGGTTCATGCCTGGGACCTTCTGCGCGCCGCGAACTTGAAGGAGGACCTCGATCCGCGACTCGTTGCCGACCTCGTCGAGGTGGTCGAGCCTCACCTCGACGAGATGCTCGCGTACGGTGCTTACGGCGCGGGCCCCAGCGGCACGCTTCCCCCCGATGCTTCACCGCAGACCCGCCTGCTCGATTGGTTCGGGCGTCGACCGTAGGGAATCCGATCGGCGGATGAGGACTTCTCTACCGCCGATCCCGCCAACCGCTCAACGGTCGGGCTCGAGCGCCTGTCGAGTCATCGCGGTGAACTCGTCGATGGCACTGTCGGCAGCTTCTCGGTCGCCGGTCAGTGCCATCTCGAACAGGATACCCCGGCCCACGGCCAGGCACAGGCGCGCGAGCCGCTCGGCCCGCGACTCGTCGGTGACCCGCGCGAACCCCCTGCTGAATCCGGAGAGCCAGGCATCGGTCAGGACGTGCCGGAGGTGCTCGGCGTACGGCTTGCCGTACATCGCGTGCGCGGACAGTTCGTAGAACAACGGGGCGAAGGTGCGAGCAGTCTCCGCGACGTGGTGCCAGTACGCTCGACCGGCCTCGACCGGGTCGTGGCTTCCGGCTAGGCGCTCCTCCAGCGCCCGTCCCTCGGCCTCGCAGACCGTGCCGATGACGGCCGCGAGCGCCGGCGCCGGCAGCGGGTCGAGGCCGCGCAGACCCAGTCGCGCCGCCTGGCCCGACTCGTGTTCATCAGCTCGCCGCGCCTCGCGTCCCTGCGCGACCGCGCTCTGCGGTTCGCGAGCATGGAGCAGATGGGCGCGCCGCTCATCAAGGATCTGCGTGAACCGATCTGATCATGACCGCCCGCCACCGGGAGAGCCACCGGGAGCGTGACCCTTCGCGCTTCCATGGATCTCGACGTGGGGCGCGCCCTGGTCAGCACAGTCGAGGTCGGTGCGGGGTCGCCGCCTCGTCGCCTCAGCTGGTCGGTGCCCGCCCGTTCCGGCCGGCGCTCGCCCCTTCCTGCTCCGCGTGCGCGAGCGTGCACCGGGCGAGCACCCAGAAGAGCGCGACGAGCATGACCTGGAAGACGGCGTCGACCACCCGCGTCACAGCTGGACCGCCTGCACCCGCGGCGACGGGCTGCAGGAGCAGTACTCCGAGCGTCGCCCAGGGGAGCCACCTCGGGACGAATGCCGCGCGGCGGGCGGCAAGCGTGACCAGGAACGGTCCGATCAGGTAGCCGATCACCGCGACCGGCGTCAGCCCCAGGATGCCTGGACTCACGTCGAGCTGGTGGAGGTAGTCGCGCATGGCGGAGTCCGGCCCGGCACGGGTCGCGGCGAGGGTGCTCAGGTCGACCGCGGTCAAGACCGACATCCCGACCCCACCGAGCGCGACCAGACCCCCTGCCACGGTGGCGAGGGTGGCGCCGCGCCCGCGGATCCGAGCGACGACTGTCAGCAGCCCGAGAACGAGCGCGACGAAGCCGAGGATCGTGAGCAGCGCGCTCGCGGTGACGCGGACATCGGTCCCCGACATCTGTTGCAGTCGCTCGGCGGGGCCCCCGCCCGGCGTGGTCATCAGCCGGCCGAGCGCCAGTAGGACCGCGCTCACGACGAGGCCGGCGAGCCCGGCGCGAGTGCGTGGGTCGACGACAGCTTTGCTGCTTCCCGGTTGGATGGTCATGGTCATGATCGGCTCCTCTGTATCGGCGACGGTTCGCATGGGACGGTTGGAGTGTGGAGACTCGGAGCCGTGCAGCGCGTCCTCATGCGGTGCGATCTCCGGTCGGTCATCCGGCGTAGGCGAGGGAACGGGGTCTCCGCCTCAGTGATGACGCCAGCTGGCCCCGGCGCTTTCTACACTTCGAGCCATGGACTGGCCGCCGCGCTCCGACGTGGGCATCGCTGCGCTCCTCGTCGCATGTGCGGTCGCCGAGGTGGTCACCGGCACCGTGCGTGGAGCGCTGCCGGTCACGCTTGGGGTCGCGGTCGCATCGCCAGCCGCGCTCGCATGGCGCCGGAGCGCTCCCGTAGCGGCTGCTCTCGCATGTGCGGGGGGTGTCGCCCTCAAGACGGCGTTCGGCCTTCGCCTCGACGGGCTTGCCCTCCTCGCGGCCCTGCTCGTGGCTGCCTACTCCGTGGGTCGGCACACCGCACCGCACCGCGCGGCGGTGGCGGTGGCGGGGATTCTGTCGCTGGCGTGGCTTTCGCTGTTTGGTCTCCCACCCGCGGATCAGACCCTCGCCAACTACCCGTTCATCGCCCTGTGGGTGGGTGGCCCGGCGATCGCCGGTGCGGCACTGCGGGCACAGCTGGAGCGCACCGCGACGCAGGCCGCGCGGGCCGCGCGCGCGGAGATGGCCCGGGAGCAGTATGCCGCCGCCGCGGTCATCGACGAGCGCGGACGGCTCGCGCGTGAGCTGCACGACACCATCGCGCACGCCGTGAGCGTGATGGTGCTGAACGTGGGCGCCGTACGCAGCCGGTTGCCCGGGTTCCTCGTATCCGAAAGCGACGCGCTCGCTCGGGCCGAAGACCAGGGCAGGCGCGCTATTGCCGAGCTGCGTCAGCTGCTCGGCATCCTGCGCACGGAGGGGGAGCGCGAGACCCTGGAGCCGCTGCCGACCCTGGCCGCGCTCGACGAGTTGGTGGGTCAGTCTCGTGCGGTCGGTCTGGACGTCCAGCTGCACGTGCGGGGAAGCCCGCCGTCGCTGTCGCCGGGTGTGGAGGTCTCGGCGTACCGCATCGTCCAGGAAGCACTCACCAACGTGCGCAAGCACGCGCGGGCGCGGCACGTCCTCGTGGAGATCGGGTACGAGGAGCAGATGGTGTCGCTGCTCGTTGCCGACGACGGAGTCGGAGCCGGGGACGGAATCGGGTATGGCGCTGGCCACGGCCTGATCGGCATCCAGGAACGGGTGGACCTGCACGGTGGCCACCTCGACGTCGCCTCGCCGCAGTCGGGTGGATTCCGGCTTCGAGCCGAGCTTCCGGTGGCGTCGCTGTGAGTGCCGCGGCGGTCAGGGTGCTGCTCGTGGACGACCAGGAGATGGTTCGGGCCGGCTTTCGGTTGCTGCTGGAGCAACCGCCGGATCTCGTGGTCGTAGGGGAGGCGGACGACGGGCCCAGCGCGTTGACCAAGGCGCAGCGCCTGCGTCCCGACGTGATCCTGATGGACGTCCGGATGCCACGGATGGACGGGATCCGCACAACGCGGGAGATACTCGGACAGCTACCGGAAGCACGCGTGATCGTGCTGACTACCTTCGACGTGGACGACTATGTCTACGACGCCATGCGCGCCGGCGCGAGCGGATTCCTGCTCAAGAGCGCACCAGCCGAGACCCTGGTCCGTGCGATCCGCACCGTCGCGGCAGGGGATGCCCTCCTGGACCCGGCGGTGACCCGACGGGTCATCGAGCGATTCGGCAGCCTGTCCGCCGCCGAGGTCCGGCCCTCCCCGGACCTTGCCCTGCTCACGAAACGCGAGTGCGAAGTCCTGACTCAGATGGCGAAGGGGCTCTCGAACGCCGAGATCGCTGGGGAGCTCGTCGTTTCCGAAGCGACCGTCAAGACGCATGTCGCGCGGGTGCTCGCCAAGCTGAGGCTGCGCGACCGAGTGCAGGCCGTGGTCTACGCCTACGAGAACGGGATCGCCCGTCCCGGGGCCTAAGCGCGGACCCTGGGTCACCCGTGACCCACGACGGTATGACGAACGACCCCCGACACTGGAAGACGACAGAGGGCATCTTCCTGGCCAGGGATCGCTCTCAGTGGCGGCGCCTCACCCTGCCCATTGACAGGAGCGGCCTACATATCAGATGTCGTAGTAGTGATCTACGCACCGGTGTTGACCTGCGCAAACGCGGGTTCAGCTGGCGCTGGGGCCTCCGTGGGGCCGCACGTTGCCGAGTTCAGATCGCGACCAGGGCGGTGACCTTGGCCAGGTCGTCGGCGTGCAGGTCGCGCTCGACCTCCAGGTCGTAGTCGGTCTGGATGTTGATCCAGAACCGGTCGTCGAGGCCGAGTGCCTTGGACAGACGAAGGGCGGTGTCGGTGGTGATGGCGCGTTTGCCGCGCACGATCTGACTGATCCGGGTCTGGGGGAGACCGGTGGCCTGGGCGAGGCGGTACTGGCTGATGCCGAGTGGCTCCAAGAACTCGGTCAACAGGATCTCACCCGGGGTGATCGGGTCGTGCGCCTTGGAACTGGGTGCCTTCGTCGTGATGGCCATGCTCGTCTCCTCTCGTGGCGTTCAGTGGTAGTCGGCGATCTCGACGTCGATCGGGCCGGAATCGGTCCAGACGAAGCAGATCCGATATTGATCGTTGACGCGGATGGAGTATTGGCCGGCCCGGTCGCCGACCAGCTTCTCCAAGCGGTTGCCGGGAGGCACCCGCAGGCTGTTCTGAGGCCGCGTTGAGGAGCCGGAGCTTCTTCTGCGCGGCCCGTTGCAGTTCGGGTCCAAGGGCCCGGACGTGTTCGCGGTTCCAGACCCTCTCGGTGTCCGAGTTCTTGAAGGACCGGGTCACGAGACGATGCTAACGCGTGACGATACTATCGGCAAACATGGGCAACTGCGCGGGCTCGTCGACTCGGCGCCAGGCAGGGATGTGCAGGTCACGGCTCTCAGGTGTGCACTCGATGGCGTCCTGGTTCTCGCTTGAGCCTGTCCAGGCCTCGGTCGCGCGGACGCTCGGGTGCGTCGCTGGTGAATGCCGGCAGACGGTCCGGTCCCGGACCCCGGGATGTAGGAGGCTGGTGTGGATGGCTGGCTTCGCGTGATAACTCGGATGCATACCTTGAAGCCGAGGTTCGCAGCTCATCAGGTGGATGCCCGCAGTCTCTGCCTCAGGCCGGAGGACCTTGGCAGCCAAGCGACCTTGGAAGACGACGCCGTCGGTCAGACGGTCCGTCGCGTCGACTCAGACCTGGTCTGGGGTCGAGCTAACGATGAATGCCTCGGCCAGGACGTCGAGGAGGAGGTCGAAGGAAGCAACGGTGTCCACCTCCGGATTGAGAGCGTGGTGCAGCTGCAGGCCTTCCATCGCGCCCATCACGAGGTGAGCGAGTGCCGTGGTGTCGACGTCGTCTCGCAGACCGCCGGATGCCGCCGCGGCGTCGAGGGGCTCGACGAACTGGCTGGTCACCCGACGGTACCGATCGACGAAAAAGTCGTGGGCGGGATGGGCGGGGTCGATCGACTCGGCGGCCAGTGTGATCTGGAGCTGGAAAAGGCCGGGGCGTTGGAGTCCTTGAACGAGCTCCTCGCGTACGAAGGCGACGCTCTCGTCGATGGTTAGCAGCGGGTGTCCGGGCTGATCTTCCTGGTCGAAGCGATCCAGGACGGCGAGGAGGAGCGCGTTCTTGGAGCCGAAGTGATGCAGGACGCCGGCCTGGCTCATGCCGACGCGCTCGGCGATCTCGCGCAAAGATGCGCCACGCTCGCCGCGTCGCGCGAAGACGGCCATGGCCGCGTCCAGGATCCGCGCCCGCTGGCCTGGGGTCTTCGCGTACTGGCGCTGCCCGGTCGTGGGAGTGCTCATGACGTCACTCTAAGGATGGGTGGAACAAAAACCTAGCGCATATTCGGTTTCTTGCTAGCGTACGGCCCTACCCACACCGTCGCGAGGAGATCGCCCGATGACCAGCACCCCCGGCCGCTACCCCGACGGCTTCGTCTGGGGGGTGTCCACGGCGGCCTACCAGGTAGAAGGTGCGGTCGCGGAAGGCGGTCGCGGGATGTCGGTCTGGGACACCTTCACCGCCCAGCCGGGGCGCATCGCCGACGGCAGCAGTGGCGCGGTTGCCTGCGACCACTTCCACCGCTTCGGCGAGGACGTCGCGTTGATGCGCGAGCTGGGCGTGGATTCTTACCGTTTCTCGATCTCGTGGTCGCGGGTCGTGCCGGACGGCCGGGGACCGGTCAACTCAGCCGGACTCGACTTCTACGACCGTCTGGTCGACGAGCTCGTCGACGCTGACATTGCCCCGAGTCCGACCCTGTTCCATTGGGACACCCCGCAGGCGCTGGAGGACGAGGGAGGGTGGCTCGAGCGGGATACCGCGCACCGGTACGCCGAATACGTCGAGCGGGTAGTGGACCGGATCGGTGACCGGGTGTCGCGCTGGATCTCGATCAACGAGCCGCGGGAGGTCACGATGCTCGGCTACGCGCTGGGCGTGCACGCCCCCGGGCGCAGCGACCTGTTCGGCGCGTTGCCGGTCGCCCACCACCAGCTCCTCGCACACGGCCTCGGCGTACAGGCGCTGCGGGCGGCGGGAGCGCGGGACATCGGGATCGCGGTGAGCCACTCGCCGACCTGGCGCGCGAGTGATAGCCCGGATGATGTGGCCGCGGCGGATGCGTTCGACGTGCTCAACAACTGGCTCTTCTCCGACCCGATCCTCACCGGTACGTACCCGCCGGACTGGGCCGAGATGATGCCGGTTGAGGACGGCGACCTGCCGACGATCGCGACACCGCTGGACTGGTACGGCGTCAACTACTACAACCCGACCCGGGTCGGCGCTCCCGTCGATGGCCCGGACGAGGTCGACGGTATTGCCGTACCGGATGGGCTGCCGTTCTCCTTCCCACCCATCGAGGGGGTTCCGCTCACCGACTTCGGTTGGCCCGTGGTCCCCGCTGGCGTGACCGAGCTGCTCATCGCGCTACGGGAGCGGTACGACGAGAAGCTGCCGCCGCTGATGATCACCGAGAACGGCTGCTCCTACGGTGATCGGCCGGACGCGGCCGGCCGCGTCGCCGACCAGCGCCGCATCGACTATCTCGACGCCCACCTACGCGCCCTGCGCGCGGCCGTGGACGCGGGCGTCGACGTGCGTGGGTACTTCCACTGGTCGATCCTCGACAACTTCGAGTGGGCCGCGGGGTACGAGCAGCGCTTCGGTCTCGTGCACGTCGACTTCGAGACCCAGCGCCGGATCCCCAAGGACTCCTTCCGGTGGTATGCCGATCACATCGCCCGGGCTCGCGCGTGAGCACGGCGCGCTGCACCGAGGTCGTCGAGCCGACGACTCCGGTCGACACACGATGGCTGTGGCTCTTCGGCCTCGCCTGGCTGGGCTTCTGGCTGCTGGTCATGCTGCCCGGCCAGATCATGCTCGCCCAACTGGCGAAGTCCATCCATCCCGGTCGCAAGGTCGAGCTGGTCAGTCTCTTCCAAGCGGTGATGCTGCTGACGGTCGTGCTGGTCGTACCGCTGGTCGGTTATCTGTGCGACCGGACAGTGCTGGCCTGGGGGCGACGTCGGGTCTGGGCCGTGGGCGGCTTCGCGCTGGCGTCGGTGACCTTCGTCCTGGTCGGGTTCACGGAAAGGGTGCCGCTGGTGTGTCTGCTGCTGGTCCTGGTCGCAGTCGGCGAGGCCTGCGTACTGGTTGCACTCAGCGCAATGATCGCCGACCAGGTCCCGGTCGCGCAGCGCGGCCGGGCGTCGGCCGCGTTCGGCGTCTCCCAGGTGCTCGCGCTGGCTGGGGGCATGGTGGTGGTCACCAGCGTCATCACCGACGTCACCACCGGCTGGCTGGTGATCGGAGTCGCTGCCCTTGTCGTCTGCTTGCCGTTCCTTCTCGGCCGTCGGGAGCCGGCCCCGTCGCCGACGGCTCGCGTGCGAGGTGGGCTGCGCCACAACATCGCGCCGCCACGCCTCGCCGAGGCGCGGGACTACTACTGGGCGATGGCGACGCGGGTGCTGATCAACGCGGGCAATCTCGTCGGCACGACCTATCTGCTCTACTACGCCGATGACGTCCTGCGCCGCTCGAACCCCGACGCAGCGGTGCTGGCGCTGACGCTGGTCTATTTGATCTTCTGCGTCTTCGCCACCTACGCGGCGGGCGTGGTCTCGGACCGGCTGCTCCGCCGGCGTCCGCTGGTGGTCGCCGGCGGAATGCTACAGGTGCTCGCCGCCCTCCTGCTGGTGGTCTCGCCAACCTGGGGAGCGACGATGATCGCAGCGTGCCTGCTCGGGATCGGCTACGGAGCCTTCCTCTCAGTCGACCAGGCGTTGACCACCGACGTGCTCCCGCAGCCCGAGACCCGAGCGCGTGACCTCGGACTGGTCAACGCCGCTCAGCATCTGCCGATCGCGCCCCTGGTCGGCTTCACGGTGCTCGCGGTGACGGGGGAGAGCTACCGTGCCCTGTACGCCGCCGCCGCGGCGGTCATGGTGATGGGCGTGTGGTCGGTGACACGGATCAGGGGGGTGCGGTAGCCGATGCGAGCGATCCTGGTGCTCTTCGACACCCTGAACCGGCGCTACCTCCCGCCGTACGGCGCCACCGGCGTGGAAGCGCCGAACTTCGCCGACCTGGCCCGGCGCGCGGTCACATTCGACAACGCCTACGGCGGCTCCATGCCGTGCATGCCCTCACGACGCGAGCTGCACACCGGACGACACAACTTCCTGCACCGCGCGTGGGGACCGCTCGAGCCCTTCGACGACTCGGTGCCGGAGATGCTCACCCGAGCGGGCGTCTATACCCATCTGACCACCGATCACCAGCACTACTGGACCGACGGGGGCGCGACCTACCACCCGCGGTTCCGTACCTTCGAGTTCTTCCGCGGCCAGGAGGGTGACGAGTGGAAGGGCCACGTCGCGGACCCGCCGGTCCCGGACAACCTTTCCCCGACGACCACCAACGCCGAGCTGCGCCGCCAGGACCGGGTCAACCGGCTCTACATGGGCACCGAGGCAGTGCACCCGCAGACGCTCACCTTCGATGCCGGGCTCCACTTCATCGACACCAACGCAGGGGAGGACAACTGGTTCCTCCAGATCGAGACCTTCGACCCGCACGAGCCGTTCTTCACCTACGAGGACTACCGCAAGCTCTACGACACCGGCTACGACGGCCCCGAGCTCGACTGGCCCGACTACGTACGCGTCGCGGAGTCACCACAGACCGTCGCGCACGTCCGATCCCTCTACTCTGCGCTGCTGACGATGTGCGACCGCAACCTGGGTCGGGTGCTCGCGGTGATGGACCAACACCAGATGTGGGACGACACGATGCTGATCGTCTGCACCGACCACGGGTTCCTCCTCGGTGAGCACGACTGGTGGGGCAAGAACGCGCCGCCGTTCTACGACGAGACCATCCATCTACCGCTCTTCCTCTGGGACCCGCGCACCCGGGTCGCGGGGGAGCGGCGCTCGGCGCTCGTGCAGACCATCGACCTGGGGCCCACCCTGCTCGACCACTTCGACGTCCCCGCGACGCCGGACATGCACGGCCGGACACTGCGCGCGACGGCCGCCTCCGACGAGCCGGTGCGCGAAGCCGGCCTTTTCGGCATCTTCGGGGGCCACGTGAACGTGACCGACGGGCGCTATGTCTATATGCGCGCGCCGGCGAACCCGGGCAACCGGCCACTGGCGGAGTACACCCTGATGCCCACTCTGATGCGCGGCCGTTTCCCGGTCGAGACACTGCGTGAGGCGACGCTCGCCGAGCCGTTCTCTTTCACCAAGGGCGTTCCGGTCCTGCGCGTCCCCGGCACCTCCTACACCGACCCCCATGCCTTCGGCACCATGCTGTTCGACCTCGAGGCAGACCCGCTCCAGGAGCATCCCCTGCTGGACGATGGCGTCGAGCTGCGGATGGCCACGCTGCTGCGGGACCTCATGGTGCGCCACGACGCGCCGCCCGAGCAGTTCGAACGGATGGCGCTACCGCCCGTGGGACCGGTGATGTCCGAGCATCTGCTCTGCCGCGTCCAGCAGGATCAGGTGCAGACCTCACGGCTGCGACCGCCGCGCGCCTCCGACTTCCCATCAGGTCGTCTCGACGTCACCGCTCCGGTGGCGACCCTGCTCGCCGACCCCGCGGCCGGCCAGGTGCTCCGGCGTCACCTTGGCGACCTGGTCGACGGACCGCTGCCCGACGAGGTGCTCACGATGGGACTAGTCGACATCGCCGGCGTCGCGGTCGGCATCATCCCCGACGCCGCACTGCATGCGATCGCGCAGGACCTGACCCAACTTTGACCTGCGACTCGGGGGGACCGGCCCGCCGATGTCAACGCAGCGGATCGAACACCGCAAGCTCCCCGCGAGGTGAGCGCTCGGTCGCTAGCTGCCGCTCGGAGAACTGGTCCCGTCGGCGCGCTGCTCGTCCTCCGAGAAGACCGGTTGAGGTCCCAGCGCTTCGGGAGTCTCCACGCTTGAGGTTCGCGGCGCAGGTGCGGTCTCGGGCCAGCCTTGTTCCGGCTGCTTGTCCGCCGATCAGTGTCACCGTCGGGCACGATGGCGGCCCGTTCCGGATGGACGCTCCGCCGAGCGTGATCGGGCGAGCTCCTGCGACCTGGAGCTGTTGGTTCGCCTCCGCGTCGCGCGGGGAGAGATCGGCGCCGGCAAGCGTGCGAGGGTCAGGATGGCAACGATCGTGATGGCTGCCAGGCCGAGCGCGACGAGGTGGGCATGCCGGATCAGGAAGGTCTCTCGATGAGTCGCACGAGTGAACTGAACGGCCTCGCGGCGTGGTGTCGGTCGAGGCGGTGCTGGGCGCGGCGGATCCCTACCGCTCGGCCGAGCTGCGCGACGGTCGATCGCGACGACGGCGCTCACGGATGTGCTCAGTGATCCGCCCGAGCGTGTACTGGCACGCGACCGCCATCGCTAGGAGAACAAGCACCTTCCAGGCGATGTCCACAAGCTCCCCCTTGCGATACGAGATGGACTGTCGATGATGCGCTCGCGGACGCATTCGCACTGACTGAGCGTCGGCGCGGTCAACGCTGCGGATCGAAGGGCTTCAGCTGTGGCGGTGTGGTCTGAGCGATGATCTGCTCGGCCAGGAGCTTGCCGGTCACGGGCCCGAGCGCTACCCCCCACATGCCATGGCCTCCGGCAACGAACACGCGCCGGTCCTGAGTTGCGCCGATCAGCGGAAGGCCGTCGATGGTGCACGGTCGGGAGCCGACCCATTCGGTGCGGCGACGGTCGAGGTCCACGCCGTCCAGAAGCGGGCGGAGGGTGTCGACGATCGCGCGGATCCTGCGTGGGTCGAGGGGCTCGTCAGGCCGTCGGAACTCCATCATCCCGGCGACCCGGAGAAGCTCGGTGTCCTCCTCGCCGTACGGCGGCTCCCCGATCGGGTAGAGCGGTTCGTGCAGCGGCGTGCACGCGATCCGCTGGTTCGGGAAGTACACCGGGCTGGTCGGCACCTGCGTCCCGGTGACCGTGAAGGAGTATCCGCGTCCTGCTTGTACGAGCTGCTTGACGCCGAATCGCCGGGCCAGCCGCCCCAGGGCCGCGCCGGTGGCCAGGACCACGGCGTCGTGTCGGTGTCTGACGCCACCGTTGTCGGTCAGCCAGACCGCATTCGGTTCGGCGTCGACGTCGTCGATGCGGATCCATTCGCGCAGCTTGCCGCCTCGCGCGATCACCGACTGGGTGAGCGCTCGGATGAACTGGGGAGGGTGGATGTACTTCTGGCCGTGGATGGCGACCGCGGCACGGACTTCGTCGCTGACGCTTGCTTGTGCCTGTTGGACCTGCCCACCGGTCAGGTAGTCGAAGTGGACCCGTTGACCCGCGTCCTGCATCCGGCGCAGCTCGCTGAGCATGGTGGTTGCTTCGCCGGTGGTGCGGAAGCAGGCGAGGAACGGCCGAGCTTCATGGGGGCGCGGCGTCGCGTCGGCGTCGGCGAGGTCGGCGAACGCGCGGATCGCCATCTGGTTGATGGGAGCGTAGGCCGCGACTCCGCGACTCCACCTACGGTGCGTGCAGTGCAGTGCGAAGCCGGTCAGGAATCGCCACAGCGCCGGGTCCAGTCGTGGGGGTACGAACACGGGGGAGGACGGTCGGAGCGCGGACCTGAATCCGTATCGGAGGACGTCTGGTTCCGGGAGGGGGACGGTCAGCCCGGGGGTCAGCCAGCCGGCGTTTCCCCACGATGCTCCGCTGGCGGCATGGTCCGCGTCGTACACGGTGACGGCGGCGCCCCGATCCTGGAGGAACCAGGCCACGGACAGCCCGACGATGCCAGCTCCGACGACGGCGATGTCGTTCGGCCTCCCCGGCGTCCGATGTGGAACCGCGGTGGAGACGGACGATCCCGGTGCTTCACCGAGACCTGGCCGGCGCCTCGACCCGAGGCTGCTGACTCCCCGAGACCTACCGGTGGTGGTCGAGTCCATGCGGCCGTCGGGAGTGGTCGTGCGTCGCCTCGGTCGGTGGCTTTGGTTCATGTCGTTGCTCGTTTCGTAGTGGCGCTCGCGCAAGCGTCGAAGACGTCGCGTGATCGGGTCGCTGGGTCCGGGGGGCGAAGGCGTGGATGGTCAGCGGTTCGCACATCCGATGCACGTCGCCGCCCAAGGACGGAACTCGATCCGACCTGGTGGGATCGGGTCGCCGCACCGTGTGCATGAGCCGTAGGTGCCGGCCACGACTCGCTCCTGAGCGGCGGCGATCTCGGTCAGAGTCTGCAGCAGCGCCGTTCGCTGTGCTGCGATGACCGGGTCGTCGGCGGCGTCGGGCAAGTCACGCAGTTGCTCATACTTGGTCCTGGCTGAGCAGCTGAGGGCTGAGTCCGCCAGAGTCCGGTCGTGGGCGGTGGGGGCGTCCGGGTGCACGATGGTCCTCCTTGATGCCTGTGGCGTCCTGCTGGGTGAGTTCACGAGATCTCCTGGGGTCGAGGTGCTGCGCGAGAGTCGCTCGCGGTTGCCGCGGGTGGCTGGGTTCGCTTCGCTCAGATGTCGAGTGCGCAGTAGGTGCACAGCCGCGCCCACGGACGGTCCGTGAGCACTGCGAGTCCGATGTGCTCGGTACACGTCAGGCACCGCCCGTAGGAGCCGTCGGCCAATCGCGCATGAGCCTGCGTCGCATCTCGCGAGATCTGTTGGAGCCGCGTCCGGTACGCGAGCGTGCGGTGTCCGAGCTGCTCTGCTGGCGGCAGCGCTTGAAGACGAAGGTCCGCGGCCTGGACGATCGCCTCGAGCCGTTGGGGAGCGTCGGTCGGCAGTGCGACCGTGTCGTCGAAGCGCGACCCGGTCTTGCGTCTGAACGACGCGAAGAGGCCGAGCTCGAACCATGGCTCTTCCGTGCCGCGCTCACCGCCGCCATCAGGTCCGTTGTGACCCATGTGGACTCGGGAGCCACCCTGGGCTGCCGTCATCGGCGGAACCTCGCTTGCGGTCGTGACGGTGTCGTCTATCGGGGCTGGCGAGACAGTGTCGGTCGCCTGGGCGGCAAGCCATGCACGGTCGGCTCGCGTGATCCGCGGGCGCACTACACGCCGCCGAGTTCGGGGAGTCGTGTGCCTTCTGGCGTAGGCCCGGTCGGTGTCGGGATCGGTGCAGTTCCGGTCGACGTCGCGGTTGAGCCAGAGCGTGATGAAGAGACCTGACCAGCGGCCCATGGTGGCAGTGCGGGGGACTTCGTTCTGCATTGTGTTCCTCCCGGTTCTCGATCGGACGACTGTCGTGCTGTCGCCCTGCGTGGGTGCGCTGACGAGTTGTGCGTGTCGCACCGGTGACGTGCCTTCGTGCGGCGGGTTTCGCGATCGCGTTGATGGGTCGCACGGAAGCGACCACCGTGGTCGGTGCCGTTCTCGGTTGCGCGGAGTCGAGCTGCTGAGGGTGGGGTCCGACGAGGGTTTGGTGGAGACGCGTGTCAGTTCGGTCGGCAAGAACGGCACAGCGGCGCCCACGGGCGCGGCGGGACCTCGCTGAGATCGCTCCGACGTCCGCATCGGTCGCAGTCGCCGTACGTACCGCTCCGCAGCTGCTCCTGCGCTGCACGGATGGCCGTCAGGATGCGTCGAACACTGTCGCGGTGCGCCCGCGCGACCAGGTCCGATACGGGCGGAAGTGCTCTGAGCTGGACTTCGCGTGCCGCGGCAGCGGTGGCCAGCTCCTCGGCGACTCGATCCAGTACGGCGTTTGGGAGTGAGGTTGCCGCGCCCGCATTGCGCAGCAGATGTGGGTGTGCCCGCATGAGTTCTTCCTGTCTACGGGTAGGCCGACGCCGCGGTCCCGCACGGACGAAACCGCTCGGCCCGAGGGCGCAGGGCCGGCCCAACTAAGGGTGGGTGCAGACAGGTCAGCGCGGCGGGGCGCGGTCGACGCTTCGACGTAGGACGTCGAGGCCACGAATTCCGCGTGCGATCTCGCTCAGCTCGATCGCCAGGAGAGCGGCACCCGACGGCACATGCGACGGCTCAGCCGTCACCTCTCGTGCCTCGAACTTCGGTGCCATGGCCGGACCATAACACCTCTGCCCGGCTGGTGGTCCGTCGCGCTGCGGTCGCCTCTGCGACCACGCCGCTCTACGAAGCCCTGAACATGCTAGGCCGCGGTGGCAGACGGCGGCGTGTTCGACAGGCGTTGCCCCCGATCGTTGGCGGGATCACCTTGTCGCCATGTGATGAGGAGGAAGATCAGGAGCACGAGGAAGATCGCGGTGAGCATCACAGCTCCGACCCGTCGGGCCTTCTGCGCTGGGCTGAGTTCGGAGAAGCGCCTCATCGTGCAGCCCCTTTGATCGTGACGATCACGGGTGCAGCAGCCATTGGTCGACGGATCGTCATGCGACGCGGTACTCCTCGGCGTCCGTGGTGCGGAACGACATGCCGTGGCCCGGCCCGACTGGGGGAGTCAGTTCTCCGTGCTCGGGATCCGGGCAGGGCTCGAAGAGGCGCTGTTCGATGCGGACGTGGTCGTGGAAGTACTCCAGGTGCCGCAGCCGGGGGGTCAGGGCGGCGACCGGGAGTGAGAGGTAGGGCGCACAGTGCCCGCCCAGTGGTGAAGCTGGTCGCGCATGCGATGGTCGTCGTAGGTCGTGAAGCCGCCGCTGCCGTAGACGGGGACCGGCCCGGGTCCGGCTGCTTCGCCGGCGGCGTCTGACGTGGTGGACCAGAGATCGACGAGGGACTGGTCCTTGAGTCGGCCGGCGAGGTCCCACAAGGCGATATCGACCGCCGAGATAGCCATCCCGACCGGGCCCGGTCGTCCTGCGTTGCGGATCGCGCGGACCATGGCTTCCCAGGCGCCTTCGACGTCGAGTGCGTCGCGTCCGGTCACGACCGGGCGTAGCAACTCGTCAACGACTGCGGCTGCGGAGCTGGGTGCGTAGGTCCAGCCGATACCGGTGGCGTCGGCGGCGCTTGCCTCGACGAGGATGAGGGTGGTGCTGTCCCAGGCGAGGGTGCCGTCCCCCTCCGGAGCGTCGGTGGGGATGGTGTAGACCGACGTGTCCAGTCCGGTCACGGTCAGAGCGCGACTGGGCGAGCGCGTCATGTGTCATCGCCGCCAGTGAGCAGCTCCTGGGCCTTGGTCTTGATGCCCTCCTTCAGCACGCCCCAGCGGCTGGGGTCACCCTTGATGAGTGCCTTGGCGGAGGCGGTCATCTGGTCGAGGGTGGCGTGCGGCGGGATGGGTGGGATGTCGGGGTCGCAGTGGACGTTGAGCACGTAGGGCCGGTCGGCGGCCAACGCGGTCTTCCAGGCGCCGGCGAGCTCTTCGGGGTCGGTGATCGTGATCGCGCCGAGACCGACCGAGGTCGCGAACTCGGCGTAGGAGACGTCCGGGAGGGCTTGGGACTCGACGAACTTCGGGGTTCCGCCCATGGCGCGCAACTCCCAGGTGACCTGGTTGAGGTCGTTGTTGTGCAGCACCGCGATCACCAGCCGTGGGTCGGTCCATTCCGGCCAGTAGCGGGAGATGTGATGAGTTCGCGGTCGTCATGCTGACGTCGCCGCCCGCGAGCACCTGGCGTGCGAGCTCGTCGAGGAAGTGGACCTCTGGGCCTGCGAGCTCGTACGCGCCGTTCAGGGGCGCACCGAGTGCCAGTCGGACGATCTCAGCGGCCACGTCGTCTGCGGCGACGGGCTGCAACCGGACGGGCGGGAGGCGTACGAGATGCGTGGTGGCGACGTGGTCGACGAGACGCGGCATGAACTCGTACAGCATCGTCGTGCGTAGCAGCGTGTGGGGCGTGGGGCCTCGATGACCAGGCGTTCCTGCGCGGCCTTCCCGCGGAAGAACTCGCCGTCGATGCTCTGCGCGCCGATGATCGAGACGCCGACGTAGTGCTGCACGCCAGTCTCGTGCTCGGCGAACAGCACGTTGCGGGTGCAGGTCTCGAAGAAGTCGTGGGCCTGCTCGTAGTCGTAGGCCGGCCGGTTCATGTTGGTGGCGTCGACGACGACGTCCGCTCCCCGGAAGAGGTCGACAAGGCCGCGGCCGCTCTAGGCGTCGATGCCTGTCCGCAGCGAGCCGACGGCGACCTCCGCCCCATGCTCCCTCAGTCGGTTGACCACCCGGGAACCGATCAGTCCGGTCCCGCCGACCACGACGACGTGGAGGCGACTTCCTCTCGCTGGAACGTTGATGCAGCCTTCGACCGGACCGGAAGCTCTGGCGTGACGTCACACCCGAGGACGCTGCCCGGTCGGCTGGGGACGGCGGAGCGAAGGTCGAGTCGCAGGTAAGGACGGGACTCACTGGGTTTCACCGGGGCGGACCGAGATATGTCCGTCAGGCCGGAAGCAGAGAGCGACTGGACCCGCTCGTCACCTCCTCCGCCCGCGTGCTGTCACATGCGCCACGGCTGCGCGGTCGAACGTGCTGCACGGACTTCCAACCAGAGAGGTGTTCCCATGAAGGTCGCCGTCATCGGTGGCACGGGGCTGATCGGCTCCAAGGTCGTCGAGAAGCTCAACGCTCACGGCCACGAGGCCGTCCCGGCCGCGCCGCAGACCGGCTGCAACACGATCACCAACGAGGGTGTCGACGAGGCGATCGCCGGCGCGGACGTCGTGGTCGACGTCTCCAACTCCCCATCGTTCGCCGACGACGACGTGCTGGACTTCTTCACCACCTCCACCGGCAACCTGATCGAGGCCGCGAAGAAGGCCGGCGTCGGTCACTACGTCGCGCTCTCGGTGGTCGGGTGTGACCGGCTGCCCGACAGCGGGTACCTGCGTGCCAAGGTCGCCCAGGAGAAGCTGATCGCCGAGTCCGGCATCCCGCACTGCATCGTGCGCGCCACTCAGTTCTTCGAGTTCGGCAAGTCCATCGCCGACGCCGCCACGGTCAACGGGGAGGTCCATCTCCCGCCTGCGTACTTCCAGCCGATGGCGTCCGACGACGTCGCTGCGGCCGTGGGGCGCCAGGCCGTCGGCGCACCGGTCGACGGAGTTGTCGAGGTCGGTGGTCCGGAGAAGTTCCGCATGAGCGAGTTCGTCGCCGGCGCACTGGAGCGGATCGGTGACCCGCGGGTCGTCGTGTCCGATCCGCATGCGAAGTACTTCGGCACCGAGATCGACGACCAGAGTCTGGTGCCAGGCCCGGACGCCCGACTCGGCGAGACGACGTACGACGCTTGGGTTGCGGCGAGCGCCCGCTGACCATGCGCAGCGGAGCTGGGCGTCGGGTGATGTCTGCCCGGACGGTCGACGAGGCCAACAGGACTGCAACCCCGATGGAGCTGCTCTTCGACCTCACGTTCGTCGCTGCGGTGGCTCAGCTCGCCGCTCGGCTCGCACATGCGACGGTCGACGGTCATGCGCCGTCGGCCGTCGCACCGTTCCTGATGGTGTTCTTCGCGATCTGGTGGGCCTGGATGAGCTTCACCTGGTTCGCCTCGGCCTACGACTGCGACGACGTGCCCTACCGGCTGGCGGCCTTCGTCCAGATGGGCGGCGTGCTGGTGCTCGCGGCCGGCACCGGTCGGGCCTTCGATCGCGGCGACTACACTGCGGTGACGCTCGGCTACCTCATCATGCGCGTCGGGCTGCTCGGCCTCTGGATCCGGGCAGCAGTGCAGCACCCGGAGGGCCGTGGGGCGTCGGTGCGGTACGCCGGCGGCGTGGCCGCACTCGAGGTGCTCTGGGTGGCCCGGCTAGCCCTCGGCGAGCACGCGGCGGGTGCGACGTTCCTCGCGCTGGTCGTCCTCGAGCTGCTCGTGCCGGTGTGGTCCGAACGGCACGGACCGACCAGTTGGCATCCGCACCACATCGCAGAGCGCTACGCGCTGTTCACGATCATTCTGCTCGGTGAGAGCGTCTTCGCCTCCACGACCGCCGTCGTGGCCTTCGTAGAGCATGCCGCCGACCCCGAGCTCGTCGCGGTGTCCGTCTCGAGCCTGGCGATCGTCGCCGCGCTCTGGTGGCTCTACTTCGCCGTGCCGGCCGGTGCCGGTCTGGAGGCTCACCGACAGTGGTCCTTCGTCGGGGCTATGGTCATTACCTCACCTTTGCCGCGCTCGCTGCCCTCGGCGCTGGTCTCGAGGTCGCGGTGGTGGTGAGCTCCGGAGCTCACGCTCACCTTGCTGCACGCGGCGCGGTCGCGGCAGTAGCGCTCCCTGTCGCGGTCGTGATCGTGATGGTGGAGCTGCTGCGCGTGGAGGACGGATCGGCCCGGCTCCGTCCGGTGACGGTGCTCGCACTGCTCCTGCTCGGGTCGATCACGGCCGGCGCCGCTCAGCTCGGCCTGGCCATCGGGGTGTTCCTGGTGGCGTGACCGTGGCCGCCGCCGTGACGGTCGACCTCACCGTTCCCACACGATCGAGGAGTTGGGCATGAAGACCATCAGCGCCAGACACGTCAGCACGAAGCGCATCGTCGTCGGCGGCGGGTACGCCGGCTTCTACACGGCGTGGGGTCTCGAGAGGCGGCTGCGTCGCGGCGAGGCATCGGTGACGGTCATCGATCCTGCGCCGTACATGACCATCAGCCCTTCCTCCCCGAGGTCGCTGCCGGCTCGATCGAAGCGCGACACGCGGTCGTCCCGCTGCGCAGGCACCTGCGCCGTACCGAGGTCGTCAGCGGCCGCGCCACCTCCATCGACCACGGCTCGCGCACCGTGACGGTCCGGCTGGTCGACGGATCGACCACCACGATCGGGTACGACGAGGTGGTCGTCACCGCGGGTGCGGTCACGCGCGTGCACCCGGTGCCGGGAGTCGCGGACGCCGCCATTGGCCTGAAGTGCATCGAGGAGGCAGTCGCGATCCGCGATGCCGTCTTGACGGCGTTCGACGAGGCGGCCAGCCTGCCTCCGGGGGCGGCGCGGAGTCGGCGACTCACAGTCACCTTCATCGGCGGTGGGTTCGCGGGTGTCGAGGGCTTCGCCGAGGTGCTGAGCCTCGCGCACGCGCTGATCCGGTCACAGCCGGAGCTCTCCCGGGACGAGGTGACCTTCCACCTCGTCGATGCGGGCGACCACCTGCTGCCCGAGGTCGGGCCGCGCGCCCGGGAGTGGGTGCGTCGGCACCTGGAGCGGCGCGGTGCGCTCGTCCACCTGCGTACCACGGTGACGTCGCTGGTCGGGGGGAACGTGACGCTGTCGACGGGTGAGACGTTCGAGTCGGGACTGGTGGTGTGGACCGCCGGCATCACAGCCAACCCGGTGATCGCCCGGCACACCGATCTGCCGATCGACGACCGCGGTCTGGTCGTGGTCCGGCCGGATCTCCGGGTGGGCACTGTCGAGGACCCCGTCGACCATGCCTGGGCAGCCGGTGACGACGCAGCGGTCCCTGACCTGGCTCGCGAGGGCGGTGCCTACACGGTGCCCAACGCGCAGCACGCCGTCCGCCAGGGGAAGCGGCTGGCCACGAACCTCGTCGCCACTCTCCGCGGACGACGGCCGCGGGACTATCGCCACCGCAGTCTCGGCGTCATCGCCACCCTGGGCCTCGGGCACGGCATCTTCCAGTCCGGCCCGGTCACGATCACCGGCTTCCCGGCCTGGGTCGTGCACCGGGGCTACCACGTGCTCGCCGTCCCGACCTGGGAGCGCAAGCTCCGGGTGTCCATCGGATGGCTCGGCGGGCTCGTTCTGGGCCGCGACATCGCGTCGCTTCAGACCGTCCAGCAACCGCGCGCGGCGTTTCGGGAGGATGCTGGGCTGCGCCGTCTGGCGTGAGGGAGGGCGTGTGCGAGCCGCATTCATCGAACGTCGTGGTCCTGCCGACGAGATCCGATACGGGGACCTGCCGGTCCCCGAGCCGGGACCGGGTGACCTCCTCGTGCGCGTGGAGGCCGTCGCGGTCAACCCGGTCGACACGATCGTGCGCAGCGGGGCATTCCCGACGCCGTTGCCGTTCCCTTTCGTGGTCGGCCGCGACATGGTGGGCACGGTGGTGGCCAGCGGGCCGGGAGTGTCCAGCTTCCGGATCGGCGATCGGGTGTGGTCGAACAGCCTGGGCCACGATGGTCGGCAGGGTGCCGCGGCCGAGTATGCCGTCGTAGGCGCCGACCGTCTCTACCGTGCGCCCGCCGGGGTGGATCCCGTGGCCCTGGTGGCGGTGGTGCACCCGGCGGCAACGGCGTACCTCGCGCTGCACGTGCACAGTGATATGCGCAGCGGTGACACGGTGCTCGTGGCCGGGGCGGCGGGGCACGTCGGCCGGGCGGCGACCGTCCTGGCCGTTCGTGCCGGAGCCCGGGTGGTCGCCACCGCGGGCGGTGGGGACGTCGATGCGTGCCGGGAGCTCGGCGCCGACGTCGTCGCGGACTATCGCGCCCCTGACGTTGCTCGCACGCTTGCCGAGGCCGTCCCCGACGGTGTCGACGTGCACCTGGACACGTCGGGTCGTCACGACCTCGCGATGGCCCTGGCGCTGATGGCGTGCCGTGGGCGGATCGTCGCGATGGCCGGTATCGACGCCCGTCCGGTCCTCCCTGTCGGTCCGCTCTACACGCGCGATATCCGCATCGTCGGGTTCGCGATCAGCAACGCCTCGGTCTCCGATCTGGCCGCTGCGGCGCGCCGGGTCAATCAACTGGTCGCCGACGGGCTCCTTGATCCAGGCCCGGTCGAGGTCCTTCCGCTGAGCGACGCCGCGACCGCGCACCTTCGGGTCGAACGTGGTGAGGTCCGCGGTGTGCGGCTGGTCCTGGTGCCGTCGCTCGACTGAGGTCGGCGATCGGCAGCAGGAACCAGTGACGCTGGACGCACCGGATGCGGGCGTGCTCGATGGGGCCGTCGGTGCTCTCGAGGACGTCGCGCCACTCCACCTCCGCGGGGCGGCCGCACTCGGGGCAGGTCGTCAGGTCCATCACGGTCACGCCACCCGATCGTGCTCGATGAGCTCGTGCTCGACCACGACGCGGTGATCGGCGTCGAGGGGAGCGTGGATCTCGGAGTAGGCACCGTCCGGTGCGCGCACGATCCGTCCGGTCTCGAACCCATGTGCCGCAACCTCACGCTCGTGGGCGACCAGGCCGACGCACACCCACCTGGCGACCTGGAACGCGACGAGCGGTCCGAGCACCAATAGGGAGCGCAGTGCGAGCACCTGGTGCTCGAAGGCGATGCTCAGCTGCGTCGCGACGAGATCGGTCGCACCCGCGCCCCACAGGATGAGGAAGAAGACGATCCCCGCGACGCCCAGCGGCGTACGGACCGGGTGCTCCCGTGGGCGGTCGAGCAGGTGGTGCTCGCGGCGGTCGCGTGTGGCGCGAGCCTCGAGAAAGGGCCACAGCACTACCGTGGCGAGGAAGGCTCCCACCACGACCTGGGGGACCAGCACCCCGAGTGGCACGGTGCCGCCGAGGGCGCTCACCTCCCACCCGGAGGGGACCAGCCGGAGCGCGCCGTCGAGGAACCCGGTGTACCAGTCGGGCTGGCTGCCGGCGGAGGCATGGCCGGTCGAGGATGGCCCGTACTTCCACAGCGGGTTGATGGCGACCGTGCCGCCGAGCAGGACGAGGACCCCGGTGGTCACGACGAAGAGGCCGAGTGCGCGCAGCGCTACCGCGGCGAGCGGTAGCCCGACGATCTTCTGCTCGGAGCGACCGTGCCCCGGGAACTGTGCGGGGAGTCGGCGCGCAGCGAGACGGAACCGAAGTGCGACCACTGCGAGGAGGAGGCCGGGGACGACCGCGATGTGCAGCCAGTACATGCGCTCGATGACCTGGCCGGGGAACTCTCCGCCGAGCAGCAGGAACGACGCGTGGGTGCCGACCACCGGGATGCCGAGGAGGATACTCTGGGCGATTCGCAGACCGGTGCCGGCGAGCATGTCGTCGGGGAGGCCGTAGCCGCTCCAGCCTCCGGCCAGGGCGAGCAGGAACGTCAGCGATAGGAGCACCCAGCTCCACTGACGAGGCCGTCGAAAGCCACCGGTGAAGAAGGTGCTCAGCATCTGCAGCAGAAGCGAAGCAGGGAGCACGAGCGCGGCCCAGTGGTGCGTCTAGCGCACCAGCATCCCGCCGGGCACCTCCAGCGAGATGTGGAGCGTGCTGGCGTAGGCCTGCGACACGGGGACACCCTGGAGCAACGGGTAGCTCCCGCCGTAACGGACCGTGTCGCTCGACGGGTCGAAGAAGAAGAACAGGACGACGCCGGTCACGGCCAGGACCACCAGGCAGCTCAGCGAGATGACGCCGAGCAGCATGGTCCAGTGCAGGGGGATGGCCCGTCGGGCGAGGCGGTCGGCGAGCGGAAGTCGCATGGTGAGTCCTCTGGTCGTGACGACGACCTTCCGCGGGCGGGCCGATCGGCCGGGCCCACCCGCGGATCGGTCAGGCGGCGTCGGCGGTGGTGCAGGCGGCGAGCGCCTCGAGGATCACCTCGGTGACCTCGTCGGGGTGGGAGGCGCCGACGGCGTGTGAGGCGCCCGTGATCTCCCGAACGCCGCGTGCGCCGGCTCGGACGGCCTCGTCGCGCAGCTCCGCGGCCGGGATGTTGCGGTCCTCGGTCGCGATCACGAACCAACTCGGCGCGGTTTGCCAGCCGGGCTGGTCGGTCGGCAGGCCCTCCTGGAGGGCGCGCTCGGTGACCGGTCGCTGGGTTCGTGCCATCAGCCCGGCGGTCTGCGCGGGCAGGTCGGCGCAGAACTGCTGGTGGAAGGCGTCGAGTCGGATGGCGAGCTCGTTGCCGCCGGTGCTGACCGGGTAAGCGGTGAGCGCGTCGCCCAGCGTGCTGCCCGGCTTCCGGGTCGAGAGGTCGAAGGCGCTCTCGTTCTCGTCGGGGGCGAAGGCCGCGACGTAGACGAGGCCGAGGACGGCGGGGTTGGCCGCCCCGGCGGCCCCGGTGATGACGATGCCGCCGTAGGAGTGGCCGACCAGGAGGACGGGCCGGCCGAGACCGGCGATCACGTCGCGCACGTAGGTAGCGTCGTTGCGCACGCCGCGGAGCGGGTTGGCGACGGCCACGGCATCGACCCCGTTGGCGTGGAGTCGCTCGATCACGCCGTTCCAGCTCGCGGACTCGGCGAAGGCGCCGTGCACGAGGACGACGACGGGGGACTGCTCGGACATGGTGTGCTCTCTTTCGTGGGATCGGTGATCAGGCTGCGAAGGCCTTGCGGAGGACGTAAACGGCCTGCTCGATGGCACCCGTGCTGGCGGCTGACGGCCGGAGCGGGTTGAGCATCATGAAGTCGTGGATCGTCGCGTTGTAGCGAACCGACGTGGTGCGCACACCGGCCTCGAGGAGGCGACGCGCGTAGGCCTCGCCCTCGTCGCGCAGGACGTCGTTCTCGTCGACGACGACGAATGCCTCGGGCAGCCCGGCGAGCTCCTCGAGTGTCGCGCGCAGCGGGGAAGCGGTGATGTCGCCGCGCCGATCCCGGTCGGGCAGGTAGGCGTCCCAGAACCAGGCCATTGACTTGGCGAGCAGGAACGGTCCGTCGGCGAACTCGGCGTAGCTGTCGGTGTCCTGCGCGGCGTCGGTGACCGGGTAGTACAGCGACTGGTGGCAGAACGTCACGTCGCCGCGCTGCTTGGCCATGATTGCGACGGCCGCGGCCATGTTTCCTCCGACCGAGTCCCCGGCCACCGCGAGCCGGGACGGGTCGAGACCTTCGTCGGCGCCGTGCGCGGTGACCCACCGGGCGGTGGCGTAGGCCTGCTCGATCGCGACCGGGTAGCGCGCCTCGGGCGAGCGGTCGTACTCGACGAACACGACGGCGGCGTCGACGCCGGTCGCGAGGTCGCGGACGAGGCGGTCGTGTGTCTGGGCGTTGCCCAGGACCCAGCCGCCTCCGTGGATGTAGAGGATCACGGGCAGCGGCTCCGTGCTCGCCGCGGGCGTGACGATGCGGACGCGTACGTCCCCGACCTCGGCCGGGACGGTGATCCACTTCTCGTCCACGTCGGGCTTGTCGATCGGCTGCGACTGCACGTCCTCGAGGACCTTGCGGGCCTGGTCGGGTGTCATCTCGTAGAAGTACGGCGGGTTCGCGGTGGCGTCGGCGATCGCCTGCGCCTCGGGCTCCAGGTGGTTCTTGCTCATGGGGACTCCTTCAGATGCTGGATGGCTGGTGTGTAGGTCGTCAGCGGGTGGCGCGGACGGCGGCGGTGATGACCCGCGTGACGGCACCGGGGTCGCTGATCAGGTCGAGGTGACCGGCCTTGAAGCGGGCGATGGTCGAGCCCGTCTTGACAGCCATCTCGTGCTGCGCCGTGGCGGGGATAACCAGGTCCTTGGTGCCGATCAGGTACCAGCTCGGGATCGTGTCCCAGGCCGGCGTACCCGAAGGTTCGTTGAGAGCGCCGAGGGTCACCGGGCGCTGGGTCGCCCAGAGCGTCTTGGCCTTCGCGCGACCGAGTCCGGTGGCGAACGACTTCAGGAACGTCGACCTTTTCAGGTAGACGTCGCTCTCCGGCGTCGGCGGCAGCTGCGCGGGCACGACGTCGAAGATCGTGGTCGGGTCGGGCACCGAGAGCGCCGACTTGGGGCCGGCGAGTTCCGCGACGGTCTCGCCCTCTGCGGGCACCGAGCCGTTGACGAAGACGAGCGCCCGCACGTCGGGGTCGCCGGTCGCGGCGTGGGTGATGACGCTCGCGCCGTAGGAGTGGCCGACGAGGACGATCGGTCCGTCGATGGTCTCGAGGATCGCGTCGAGGTAGGCGGAGTCCGAGGCGAGCGAGCGCAGCGGGTTCGCGGGCGCGAGGACTGGGTAGCCGTCGCTCTGCAGTCGCCGTACGACGCGACTCCAGCTGGAGGCGTCGGCCCAGGCGCCGTGCACCAGCACGATCGTCGGCTCCTTTCCGCCACGCTCGGCGCCGCTGGCCTCGGCGGCGATGGGGACCGTGGCGGTGCCGAGCGTGAGGGCGCCGACGAGGAGCGCGGCGCGGAGACGGCGGCGGCGCGCGTTGCGCCGGGCGACACGGGCGGTGGGGGTCATGGTGATGTCCTGTTCTCGGGAAGGGACTGATGTGGACGGGTAGGACGACCCAGAACCGACCCGGCGCGTGACAGTCACGCGCTCCATGGGCGCTCCCATGGCCGAACGGTCCTGACGCTGGTCAGCTGTTCGTGCCAGGTGAGGAGGTCGTCGTAGGTCAGCGGCGGGCCAGTGGGGGCACGGTCGGCGGCGGCGAGCGTGGGCTCGCTCAACCGCAGCGGCTGGACGCCGACGAAGAGGAGCAGGGTGAGCAGTTCGCCGACGACTCGGCGAAGCCCTGGGCGCCCGCAGGACGGGCAGCAGAAGAGCAACTCCGCGTCGGCGCGTGGCTCGACGTCCATCCGGAGGATCGCGGCATCCATGTCCACGGCGATCTCCTCGTCGCAGTTCGTGCAAGCCAGCAGGACCTCGGTCACGCCCATCACCTCCGTCGGTCAGGTCACAACGCCGACCGAGTCGTCGAGGCTCTCGTGACACAGCGCGCTGCCCGTCACGGATGGCTCGGCCGCCCGGTCGGAGAGCCAGGCAGTGAATTCCGAGCTGGAGGTGGTCGGCATGTCCCGGGTCATCGAGACCGCTCGTCTGGTGCTGCGACCCTGGCAGGTGTCTGATGCCGATGCGGCCCTGACGATCTACGCGGACCCTGCCGTCCGGCGCTGGTCGGCGCCTGCGGACCTTCCGGTGACCGCCGGTGAGATGCGCCTGCGCCTGCAGCAGTGGCGCACCGACGACCTGACCAGCAACGGGTGTACCGGCCACTGGGCCGTCGCCGATAGCAGTACGTCGGTGGTCGTCGGTGCGATGTTCCTGGACCACGCGCCGGGGAGCGAGAGCCTGACCATCGGGTGGGCCCTGGCGGCCGGAGCTCGCGGGCGTGGCTATGCCATCGAAGCAGGGGACGCGCTGGTCCGCTGGGCCATCCACGAGGGGGGCGCGGTCGAGGTGTTCGCGCTCGTTGAGCCCGACAACGTTCGCGCACGGTCGACGGCCGAGCGGATCGGGATGGAGTGGGTGACCGAGCTGGGTCATCTCGACGGCGGTGGGCGCTACCAGGTCTACCGGATCAGGCACGGCGACCTGGCCTACGAGGACGAGGCCTGACGGCTCCCATTCGGGATGGGCCGGTCGAGACGTGGCGGATACCGTGGTGTCGGAGCGCTCCCGACGGGTGCCCGCATCCGAAAGGAGACCGATGAGCGTCAGGCCGATGCCCGACCTGACCGGTCGACGCGCCGAGTGCGCGGTGCTCGACGACCTGCTCGACGGCCTGCGCGCCGGACAGTCCGCGGTGCGGGTGATCCGCGGGGAGGCCGGCATCGGCAAGTCGGTGCTGCTTGAGTACGTCGCGTCCCGGGCGACTGGCGCCGAGGTGACCCGGTCGCGGGGCGTCGAGGCCGACATGGAGTTGGCCTGGGCCAGCCTGCACCAGCTGTGCGCACCGTTCCTGGGTGCGGTCGACGCCCTGCCCGGCCCCCAACGCGATGCGCTCCAGGTGGCGTTCGGGATGGCCGCCGGTGACCCTCCGGATCGGTTCCTGGTCGGATTGGCGGTGCTGACCCTCCTCACTCGCGTCTCCGAGGCCCGACCGGTGCTGGTACTGGTCGACGATGCCCAGTGGCTCGACCAGATCTCGCGGCAGACGCTGGAGTTCGTGGCCCGACGACTGCTCGCCGAGGCCGTCGCGATCGTGTTCACCGTCCGGGATCCCGAGGGGGAGGGAGCGCTGACCGGGCTCCCCGAGATGCGGATCGGTGGCCTCGACGTGAGGGCGGCCGGCGAGCTGCTGGAGGCGGCCGCGGAGGGGCGCATGGACCCCCGTGTCCGCGACCGCCTCGTGGCCGAGACGCACGGCAATCCGCTGGCCCTTCTCGAGCTGTCCCGGGGCCGCAACGCGGCCGAGCTCGCCTACGGTCTCGACGCGACTGCACCTGTCTCGGTGATGACCCGGGTCGAGCAGGACTACCGGCGCCGCATCGCCGAACTGCCGGACCACACCCGGACCCTGTTGCTCCTGGCTGCCGCGGAGCCGGTGGGCGACGCCCAGCTCCTGATGAGCGCGGCCGACCTCCTCGGCATCACCCCAGAGGTCGCACCAGCCATGGAGGCGGGGCTCGTCGAGCTCGGCGAGACGCTGCGCTTCCGGCATCCGCTGGCGCGCTCAGCTGTCTACCACGAGGCCAGCGCCGAGCAGCGCCGAGCCGTGCACCGGGCGCTGAGCGAGGTCACGGACCCGGTCCTCGACCCGGACCGGCGAGCGTGGCACGCCGCGCAGGCCTCGGACGGTCCGGACGAGGAGGTGGCCGCCGGCCTCGAACAGGCCGCCGACCGCGCGCGCCAACGCGGTGGCTTGGCCGCCGAGGCGGTGCTGCTCGAGCGAGCAGCCGCTCTCACGCCCGATCCGTGGCTGCGTGGCCGCCGGGCGCTCTCCGCAGCCGAAGCACACTTCTCGGCCGCCGCCCCCCAGCAGGCCACGGAGTTGGCCGCGCTCGCCGACCTGTGCCCGCTCGATCCCCTCGACGGCGCGCGGCTCGCCCGGCTGCGCGGACGGATGCTGTTCGGACGCAGTCGCAGCGACGAGGCGGCGCCCCTCCTGCTCGACGCCGCGGCCCGCTTCGCCGTCGAGGATTCGCCGCTGGCGCGCGAGACCTATCTCGAGGCGATCAGCGCCACCGTCTTCGCCGGTCTGGTGCACGGACCGCACGGTGCGCGCGCCGTGGCCGTGGCCGCGCGGTCCTCGGGAGCGCCCTCCTCGAGGTCCGAGGCATTGGACCTGCTCCTCGACGGCGTTTCCACGCTACTCGCCGACGGCAACGAGCTGGGCGTACCGGCCTTGTCGCGAGCGTTCGAGCCGTTCGCCCACGAGGAGCTCGCCGGCCGGGACGCGGTGATGCGCTGGCTTTACGCGGTGCCGGTGGCGCTCGAGTCGTTCATCCATCATCGCTGGGATCTGCCCGCCTGGGACGTGTTGTCCGCCCGCGCGGTCCGCAAGGCACGCGACATCGGTGCGCTCAGTGTGCTGCCCTCGGCGCTGATCTACGCCGGCGGGGTCCAGGTTCACTACGGTGACTTCGCTGCCGCCGCCCGGATGATCGAGGAGGCCGACGCGATCTCCAGGGCGGCCGGCCAAGCACCGCATCGCTACGCCGCCCTGGTCCTCGCCGCGTGGCAGGGTGACGAGGATGCGGCGGCAGGGCTCTTCGAGGAGGCGCGGATCAGCGCCACCGAGCACGGCGAGGTCTCGCTGCTCGGGGTGACGAGCTACGTGCAGGGGGTTCTCTACAACGGTCTCACCCGCCACGAGGACGCACTCGTGGCCGCGCGAGCCGGCATCGAGCACGACGGCTACAACTTCACTGGGCTCTCACACGTCGAGCACATCGAAGCCGCGGTCCGGTGCGGCGAGCTCGCCGAGGCGCGCGAGTCGTATGACCGGCTGGTCCGACTCACGCGGACCGCCGACACGGGCTGGGCGCGTGGCGTCCAGGCGCGGTGCCTGGCACTGCTGTCCGACGATGCCCCAAAGGCCGAGCGCCTCTACCGGACCTCAATCGACGAGCTGAACCTCGACCGGCTGGCCGTGGAGGTGGCGCGCACCCACCTGATCTACGGCGAGTGGCTGCGGCGTGAGCGCCGTCGTGCCGACGCGCGCGAGCAGCTGCGCACCGCCCACCGCATGTTCGCAGGCATGGGGTCACAGGCGTTCGCCGAGCGGGCCCGGACAGAGTTGGCCGCCACCGGCGAACAGGTGCGTGCACGTCAGGCCGACCCGGCCGCGCCACTGACCACCCAGGAGGCGCAGATCGCCGCACTGGCGGCCACCGGGATGACGAACCCGCAGATCGCGGCTGAGCTGTTCCTCAGCCCGCACACCGTCGAGTGGCACCTCCGCAAGGTGTACACCAAGCTCGACATCGGCTCGCGACGCGAGCTCGCCGGGGCCCTCGCCGGGCACCGGGCGACCAACGCATAGTCCGCCGTCGTTTCGACCACGGTGCGTGGTCCACCCCCCCACGCGGTCACCACGCACTGACCACGGACTCTCGTGGCGCGAGGCGCCGTCCGGTGGATCCACGCTGGAGACATCGCACCGTTTGGGTGTCGTCCACGAAGAGGAGCCAACTGATGTCCACCCCAGGCCCGCAGGCACACCCCACACCGACGCGGACCTCGACGGGGCGCTCGAGGTCTTCCTCGCCGAGCGCACGCGCCTCTTCCGGGTCGCCCGGCGCGTCACCGGCGACATCGGCAGCGCCGAGGACGTGGTCCAGGAGGCGTGGATGCGGTGGCAGCGGACCGACCGCAGCGCCATCAGCAACCCAGCGGCGTTCCTGACCACAGCCACCACCCATCTCGCGATCAACGTCATCCAGTCCGCGCGCTACCGCCACGAGGCTCCCACGGACTCACCGGTTGCCACCCTGGTGGATGCACAGGACCCGACGCGGTTCGCGGAGCGGACCAGCGAGGTCGAGGAAACGCTGCATCTGCTGATGACCAGGCTGCGCCCGGCCGAGTTGGCGGCGTACGTGCTGCGCAGGGGCTTCGACTACCCCTACCGGGACATCGCAGCCCTGTTACACACCAGCGGCGCGAACGCACGCCAACTGGTACGTCGGGCCCAGCAACACCTCGACGGTGAGCGTGAGCAGGAGGTCTCCCCGGGCGCCCACGGCGAGCTCGTCGCCGCCTTCCTGGCGGCCGCGCGCCACGGAGACCTCACCGACCTGGAGCGGCTGCTGCAGGGTGCCGCCCGTTGCCCACATCGGCGCTCGCGGCTTCGGGTCGCGTGAGGTCCTGGTCCGCGACGAGGCCCTGGCCCACGCCCCGTGAGGCGGCTCGATCGGCACTATCGTATGGAGTCCGAAGTACCACGTGCCGTGATAGAGCCGCCCATGATCCCGCCCTTCTCGCCCGCAGCCCTGCTGGGTCGTGACCGCGAGTTGTCCGAGCTGCTCGCGCTCGTCCGGCAGGCTCGCGAGGGTCGGAGCGGCACGCTGGTCGTCACCGGTGGCGCGGGGATCGGCAAGACGGCGCTGCTCGACCGGCTGGCCGGCCTGGTCGGCCAGGGCGTGCGCGTCGTGCGCATGGTCGCTGCTGAGAGCGAGATGGAATTGACCTGTGCGGGTCTGCAGCTCCTGTGCGGCCCGCTCATGTCCTCGTCCGACGATCTTCCGGCGCCGGAGCGTGAGGCGCTGGAGTCCGCGTTCGGGCTGCGCGGCTCCGACGCGCCCAGTCCGCTCGTGCTGAGCCTCGCGGTGCGCGACCTGCTGACGCGCGCGGCCGGTGCCGGCGCCTTGCTCTGCGTCATCGATGACGCCCAGTGGCTCGACGACGTGTCCGCGCGGACGATCGCGTCGGTCGCCCGCAGACTGTCCGTCGAGAAGGTCGCGTTGGTGATGGCCAGTCGTCAGGAGGACCCTCGCTTCGACGACCTTCCCCACCTGGTCGTCGAGGGCCTGGCGGACCACGACGCGCGGGCGCTGCTCCGGGGCGCCCTGGCGGGCTCGATCGATGAGCGGGTCGCTGACCAATTGATCGTCGAGTCGCGCGGGAATCCGCTCGCCCTGCGAGAGCTTCCCCGGTCGCTGGGTCCATCGGAGCTCGCCGGCGGGTTCGCTCTGGCGAGCTCAATCCCGCTCGAGAGCCGTATCGAGCAGAGCCTGCTTGCCCAGCTGGAGCCGCTCCCCGCGCCGACCCGTACGCTGCTGCTGCTCGCTGCTGCCGACCCGACCGGCGACACAGGGCTGTTGTGGCGGGCGGGCGCCATCCTGGGCATCGCGCCCGAGAACCTGGACCTCGCTCAGCAGGCCGATGCGCTCGTGGTCTCGGGGCGGGTCAGCTTTCGGCACCCGCTGATCCGTTCCGCCGTGTACCGATCGGCAACACCGGCCGAGCGACGGGCAGTGCACGCCGCGCTGGCCGACGCAACCTACGAGGACAGGGACCCCGACCGACGCGCCTGGCACCGCGCCAGTGCGACGGTCGCACCGGACGAGGCGGTAGCCGGCGCTCTCGTGCGGTCGGCCGACC
Source organism: Nocardioides sp. YIM 152315 (assembly GCF_029210375.1). Taxonomy (GTDB): domain Bacteria; phylum Actinomycetota; class Actinomycetes; order Propionibacteriales; family Nocardioidaceae; genus Nocardioides. Next base: position 60,232 of record NZ_JARGER010000042.1, read on the forward strand.
GCGCCCGGGCCCGGGGTGGGGTCGCGGCCAGCGCGGCATTCCTGGAGCGGGCGGCCGGGCTCACCCCCGATCCGGACGTGCGCGCCGATCGGATGCTCGCCGCGGCCGAGGCGAAGCTCGATGCCGGGGCAGCCGCGGACGCCCTCCGTCTCCTCGGCACCACCCGCGACCTGGCGACGCCGCTCCAGAAAGCCCTGGCGGGACGTCTGCGGGCGCGTGCCGAGTACGCGCTATGGAGGGATCGGAGCGCACCGCGCCACCTGCTCCGTGCGGCGCAGACCCTCGAGCCGCACGACGCACAAATGGCCCGGGACACCTACATGCTCGCCTTGACGGTCGCGATCTATGCGAGCCGGCTCGGCGAGCCCGGCGCGACCGAGGAGATCGCGCAAGCGGTCCTGGCGGCGACGGCCGGTGACCGGTCACCGACCGCGGGTGATCTCATCCTGCGCGGCCAAGCGTTGCTGTGCAGCGAGGGTCCTGCAGTTGCGCGTTCGACGGTGCGAAGGGCAATCACTGCCTTCCAGACCGAGCCGGTCGGCCCGAGCGACCTGCAACGGATGTGGATCGGCGGCCGCGCCGCGCAGGACGTGTGGGACGCCGACGGACTTCGCACCCTCGCTGAACGACAGGTGCAGGTGGCCCGCTCGACCGGGGTCCTGACGGTGCTGCCGATGGCGCTCAACCTCCTGATGGTGGTCCGGACCTTCGACGGCGACCTGGATGAGGCCGAGAGGATCTGCGACGAGATCGACGCCATGCTCCTCATCACGGGACACCCACTGCCGCCGTACGGGCGGATCTTCATCGCGGCCTACCGTGGTCGAGTGGAGGAGGTCGAGCGCCGGGCCGCCGAGCTCCGCGCCGACGCGCACGCTCGAGGAGAGGGTTATGCCCTCACCGTGGCGAACATGGCCGAGGCACTCGTCTACAACGGCGCCGGCCGCTACGACGAGGCGCTCGCATCTGCCCGGGGCGAGCTCCCCTATGCCCACGAGCTCGGCCATGCGATGCGCACCCTGCTCGAGCTCATCGAGGCGGCGTCCCGAGTCGGGGAGGGGACGCTGGCGGAGGAGGCGCTCGAGCAGCTCACGCGGGTGACGCCACCACAGGGTGAGAGCGACTGGGCCGACGCCTTCATGTCGCTGGCGCAGGCGCAACTGCGCGAAGGCGACGAGGCGGAGAGGCTCTACCGGCGGGCGATCGAGCTCTTCGACCGCATCCGCGTCCCGATGCTGCGGGGCCGCAGCCAGCTACTGTACGGCGAGATGCTGCGCCGGCAAGGGCGTCGGGTCGACGCCCGTGAGCAGCTCCGCGCGGCAGTCGACGTGCTGACGGCATGCGGAATGACGGGGTTCGCCGATCGGGCGCAGCGAGAACGGAATGCGACGGGAGAGAAGGTGCGCGCGCGGACCGCGACTACGCCCGACGCGCTCACCGAGCAGGAGCTCAACGTCGCCCGCCTAGCCCGAGAGGGCCTGACCAACCGCGAGATCGGCGCTCGACTCTTCATCAGCGCGCACACCGTCGACTGGCACCTGCGGAAGGTGTTCACCAAGCTCGCCATCAAATCGAGGAACGAGCTTCACGTCGCGCTGCCCGATCCTCACTGAGAGTCGGAGAGGTCGGCTACCGAGAGTACCGCCCTCGCGAACGCCTCGGGAGCCTCCTGCGGCAGGTTGTGCCCGGCGCGGGGCACGCGCTCGTGGCGCCGCGGTCCGGTGAAGACGTCGGTGTCCGGGACATCGACGGACACCGGGAAGTTCCCGTCCGCCTCCCCCTCGAGACTCACGGTCGGAACCCTGATGGACGGCCGAAGGGCGAGCGCCCGCTCGAGCTCTTCGTATCGCGGATCGCCTGGTACGTGCCCGAGCCGGTGCCGGTAGGAGTGCAGCACGACGTCGACGTAGTCCGGGTTCGCGAACGCCTCGGCAGCGCGGTCCAGCGTCTCCTGGTCGAAGTCCCACGCCGGGGAGTTCCGACGCCAAATGACCTCGGCGATCTCGCGACGGTGAGCGGTCAGCCCGGCCCGACCGCGCTCGGTGAGGAAGTAGTAGAAGTACCAGAACCCGGCCTCGAGGTCGGGCCGGATGGGTCGGCCGGCAGCCGCGATGTCCTGGATCAGGTACCCGTTGACGCTGACCAGCCCGGTCACCCTCTCGGGCCACAGGGCCGCGACCACGCACGCGGCCCGCCCGCCCCAGTCGTAGCCAGCGAGGACGGCGTCGGAAATGTCGAGCGCGTCGAGCAGGTCAAGCACGTCGGCCCCGAGGGCTGCCTGCTGCCCGGACCGAGGCGTCTCGCCGTCAAGGAAGCGCGTGGCGCCGTGGCCACGCAGGTGAGGCACGATTGTCCGGAACCCCAGCCCGGCCAGCCGTGGAGCGACCTCGACATAGCTGTGCACGTCATATGGGTAGCCGTGCAGCAGCACGACGGGTCGCCCGGATGCAGGTCCGATCTCGGCGTACGCGACGTCGAGGACCGGGGTGCGGGCGAACTTCAGGGGTGTCATGGCGATGTGTCCTGTCACGGTTCCGACGGTGATGCGGTCGTGAACTGCGACCGAGTGTCGAACCCCTGCGTGACAGTCGCCGGGTCGTGCCGGCGGGAGGCGTGAACCATGAACGAGAGCACGAACAACTGGCCCGGACCGAGCCCGCGACGCAGCACCAACGAGGTGCTCGCCGCGATCCGAGCCGATGTCGAGAACGAACTCGCCCACCTCGAGGCGAGTGCGGACCTCCCGAACGACGACGAGCCCGCGAGGGAGTACTTCGAGACTCGGATTCGCAGCCTACGGGACGCCACCGCTGCGCTCGAGCAGGCTCCCGAGGAGCGCTGAGCCGCGCCGACTGCCTGTCACGACAGCCGTCGCAGCGCGGTCGGTCTTGGCGACATCCCCCACGTAGGAGGCACGGATGAGCACCACGGAACGCGGCGCCCGGAACGCGGCACTGACCGCCCAACTCCAGCAAGCGGGCAACGCCGAGCGCGACGGCATCATCGACGCCCTCGTGCTGGGCAACCTCGACATTGCACGCTCCGTCGCTCGGCGATACGCCGGCAGGTCTGGGTTCGGGCAGGATCTCGAGCAGGTCGCCTCCTTGGCCCTCGTGCGCGCCGCCCAGGAGTTCGACCCCGCGCGGGGCCATGAGTTCCTCACGTACGCGATGCCGTGCGTGCGTGGCGCCGTCAAGCACTACTTCCGAGACTCGGCCTGGGTGGTGCGACCCCCACGCGACGTGCAGCAACACCACGTCGCCCACAGTGGCGTGACCGACCACGTCACGGACGGCGTCCAGGTCGAGAGCTGCTTCCGTCCGTGGAGCCTGGACGCTCCGATGCCGGGCGACGAAACCCCCCTCGGGGCGACGCTCGAGGACGACGCGGATCGGTCCTGGGAGAGGGCCGAGGACCGGCTGTGGCTCTGGCCGCAGCTGAGCAGTCTGCCACCGCGAGCGCAGCGCATCATCTTCCTGCGGTTCTTCGAGGACCGGACGCAGCAGCAGATCGCCGATGAACTGGGGATGACACAGTTCCACGTCTCCCGGCTGCTGTCCCGGCACCTGGCCGAACTGCGCGAGAAGATGGCTGAGGCAGCGTGAGGACCCGGGACGCCGTACCGATGTTGGACGACTGGGAGGCCCAAGAACTCGCGGCCATCGAGCGCGAGCTCAGCTCGGACCCCGCGCTCGTCCGCAGACTGGCCGGCCCGACTCGCCGCGAACGTCGCTGGTGCAGACTCGAGCGACGGTTCTACCCGCTTGGGTTCCTGCTCTGCGCGGTCGCCTACATGCTCATGGCGTTGGGCAGCGGTCAACTGCCACTTGTGCTCGAATCCGCTGCCGTCGGTCTCGCCGCCTGGGTCGTGCTCGAAGCCAGGGCCGTCGGCATACGTGAGTTCGTCGGAGCCGGTCTGCAAGGCATGGGGAGGTGGCTCCATGGGTGATCACCACACCACCCTGACGACTCCGTTCACTGGCCGCGCGACCGCGGACGAAGTTCTCGCCGGCGTCGACCTCTCAGGGACGATGGCGTCCTTGGCGCTGATGCCGGCATGGATGGCATCGCCTGCAGCGGGTGTCGCGCGCTCGAGGTCACGGTTGTCGTGAGCGGAGGCGAGATATTCCTGGGCCTTCTGCAGGAAGCTGCGTGCGTGGTTCTTGCTCTGCGCGCTCGTCATGAGGCGGCCCGGGATGGACGGGGCAGGCGGCCGAGGAGAGCGACGCCGTCGCGAAGGATCTCCGCGACGACAGGCTCGCGGGTTGCCGCGTCTTGGGAGAACTGCTCCGGAGTGAGGTGGAGGACGTCGCAGTTGTTGCCGAGCCGGGTGCGGACGCTGTCGGCGAGCGCGACGCGACCATCCCAGTCCTCGGGGCCGACGACGGCGAGGTCGATGTCGCTGTCGGCCTGGGCCTCGCCGCGCGCGGCCGAGCCGAAGAGGATGACGGCGTCGACGCCGCTCGCGGTCTCCGTGACGACGTGGGTCAGCATGGCGAGTGGGCTGGCGAGCAGGCGCAGGGGAGCGACGGCATCGTGGTGGTCGTTGATCCGGTGGACGCCCGCGCGGCCGACGGTCTCGGTGGTGATGATGCCGATCTGCTCCAGGTCCCGCAGCGCCTGCTGGACGGCGCCGAGGCTGTGACGGTCGCCGACCAGCGCGTGGACGCGGCGCCCGGTCAACGGCGCGCCGGTGCGCAGCAGGGCCGCGAGCACCGCGCCGCGGGCTCCTGGCATCAGCCCCCCGAAGGCCTCACCGAAGTTCACGTGAACAGAATAGTGATCATATGAGCGGCTGCCTAGTCAACGCACGTTGGTGCAGCAACGGCCCTCGCGGGTCGTCAGCAACCGTTCTGGTGGATCTCCTGCGGTATTTCTGCGGTATCTGGCCCGATTCGGGCCAGCGAGAAGGGCCTCCGACACTGCATCGCTGCAGGTCAGAGGCCCTTTTCTGGTTCTAAGGCGTCTCAGATGTCGTAGTACTGACTGACTGACCCGTGCTGACCTGCGCAAACGTCGAGATCCCCCGGAGGTTTGTACCGGGCTTGTAACGGACTAGCTCTTCGCGTAGGGCTCTTGCAGCGACGCGGTCCACCTAGATTCGGCTAGAAATCGCCCACTCTCTAGGTCCTACCGAGCGGCGGCACGCACCACTCACAGCAACAGTGGAGGCGGTGCTGACGCACAGGGGTCAGCGGCTGGTTTGGCCCCATGAGTGCAGCCAACCGCAAAGGATCGCGCTGACGCTCACCACGATGTGTGGCTTCCCGATGACCAGCGATGTGGAGTGCGTCGCGCTGGTGGAGAGAACCAATCCTGACCTGCGGTGACGCGTTCACAGGGCGATGGGAGCCGTGAGTCGTGGAGGTCTCTCCTCGAGAACCACCCCGTGGCGGCGCAGGACGTCGAGGAGCTCCTGGCGGTGCTCAACGACACGACGACCCGTCGGACCGGAAAGCGGTCCGCGGATCGGATGAGCCGTTGGAGCCATGGAAGAAGGGATTCGGCTCGAAGGAATCCAAGTTGAGCACTTGCCGCGCGACGTCGGCGAAACTGGTGAAGGAGTGCGCGTGCGCCAGTTGGCGCGCGAGACCCCTCGCGTCGATGTCGGCGAGCTCGGTCAGATGGTTCAGCATCGCGAACCCGTCGCCCTCCGGTCTCCGCGGCGGTGAACGACGGGACCGTGCAGCTCGCCGAGCCGCTGAGGCGAGAAGGTGCTCTTCATCCAGGAGGCGCGCCGGGGGCGGTTGACGCTGCGGCGCAGGACGACGAGTCCGCGGATACCGCGGGCGATCTCGCTCAGCTCGATCGCGAGGGAGCAGCACCGCACTCGGTATGTGCGACGGCTCAGCCATCGTCTGTCGGACCCCGAGGATCGGTGCTATGGCCGGACCAAAGGCGCCTGCGCAGGCTTTCTCAAACCGTTGTGAGAAGTTGCGCGATCAGCCGCTGCTTCGTGGCTCGGCGCGCCTGAGCTCGACCCGGCCGTTGGGCGGAACCGGACGCCCTCGGCTCGAAGGATGCCGGATGCCGTGGCGCCGTGGTAGGCGGCGCCCGGTGCGGCTGACGACGGGGCCTCCAGGCAGTACGCCTAACGGAGGAGTGCCCACCCGCCCCGAGCCCAGAGCTCAGTCGGCGACGTCGTCCGGGTCTCCGCCCCGGACGGTGATCAGTCCAGGGATGTCCGAGATCGACGCGATCAGCGTGCTGAAGGGCAGCTTGCCACGCAGCAGGAGCGTCACGCGCGTGCGGTTGTCGAGGGTCGCACGGCCGAAGCCCTCGTCCTCCTCGCGCAGACGCTCCTCACGGAGTACGTCGAGCCGGGATGCGGAGCTTCGGTCCACGGAGACGTCGGCGACGATGTACCCGTGCTCGGTGCATGTCGAGAGGACCCGGGCTAGTACGAGGTGGCCGGGTTCGTATGTGAGTGCCAGTTGCGTGGCGATGTCGCTGCCGGTCGGCAGCGTCCGTGCGACGTGGACCAGCCCGAAGGTGATCACGAAGTGCCCGATGGTGGCAGCCAGGGCGAGCACGTACAGGTGCGCGCCGCAGGCCATGCCGACCGCGCAGGTGACCCAGATGGTGGCTGCGGTTGTCAGTCCCCGCACGGCGTCCTTGCGCACGAAGATCAGTCCGCCACCGAGGAACCCGATGCCGGACACGATCTGTGCGGCGACCCGCGCCGGGTCGTATCGCGTGATGCCGTCGTACATCACGTCGGCGAATCCGTACTTGCTCACGAGCACGAACACGGCCGTCCCGAGCCCGACCAGGGTGTGGGTGCGCAGTCCGGCGCTCTTCTGGTGGTACTCCCGCTCCAGGCCGATCAGAGCGGACAGGCCGAGAGCCACCAGCAGATCGACCAGCTGCCACCAGGTGTTCGTTTCGATGCTGGATTCCAGGACGGTCAGGTAGGGGTTCATTCGTGGGAGAGCCCAGCTGGCAGTGCGATCCGGTCGGCCGAACGCGTCGGGTCGACCTGCTCGAGGATCGGCCCGTGTAGCCGACCGTTGCTGGCCACCATCGTGGTGTCACCGGGACGCCATTCGTCGCCGTCGTACGTCGTGACGGACCCGCCGGCCTCACGGACCAGGAGGGCGCCGACCGCCCAGTCCCACGGGCCATCGTCGTGCTCCCAGTAGCCGTCGAAGAGACCGCAGGCGACCCACGCCATATCGAGACCGGCGCACCCAAGGCGGCGGACGTCGCGTACCAGCGGGGTGATCCGGCCGAAGGCCGCGAGGTTGTTGCGCGCCGGGTTGACGGCTCGGTCGTAGGGGAAACCCGTCGATAGCACGGACTCGCTGAGCCGCGAGGTCGACGCCACGTGCACCCGCGTGCGACCGACGAAGCTGCCCCGGCCCGCTTGGGCCCAGTGGATCCGCCGGCGCACCACGTCTGCGGTGGCGCCGACGAGCATCCGCTCGCCGTCCCAGAAGCCGATGTTGCAGGCGAAGTGCGGGACGCCGCGGAAGTAGTTGGTCGTCCCGTCGACCGGGTCCAAGAACCAGGTGGGACGACGCAGATCCACGCCCGCCGAGAGGTCCGCGGACTCCTCGGCGACGATGGCGTGCATCGGGTAGACGGCCGCGATCCGCCTGCGCAGGAAGGCCTCCACGCGTAGGTCGGTCGCGGTCAACAGGTCAGCAGTGGAGCTCTTGGTGCGCGCCCGGGTGGGGCGGGCGGTACGCCGGATCCGCCGCGCGGCTTCCCGCGCCAGCTCGAGCGTGAACGCGCGCAGCGCGCGACGTTCCGACCGCTCCTGCGCCAGACTGGGCTGGCTTCCCCGGACGCGCACCATCCTCAGGACCCGGTGTTGATGGTCAGGTCGAGCGGGCGGGCGATCCGCTCCCAGCCGACGAACTTGAAGTTCGTCTTCTCGCGGGTCTCACCCTCGGAGTCGACCTCCTCGGGCGTGTCGTGCCCGTCGTGGGCGATGAACAGGCCGCGGTCGAAGCCGCCCAGGGACAGGTTGCTCACCGTCGAACCGTCGGACGACTCGACCTGGTCGTCGCCGAACCAGACCTCGAAGCTGCCCAGGAACTGGTGCCGGCCATCTCGCTCGTAGGCCACGAACGTGTTGTCGCCCTGGCTCGACGCCAGCAGGTAGCCGTCCTCGTCATCGTCGCCGTCGTAGTAGATCGACAGACCCTCGGCGTCGGCCGCGATGTGCTTGCCGCCGTAGCCCGGGTCCTGCGAGAAGTCGTGCAGGCACTCCTCCTCGACGGGGTCGTAGGTGTAGGGCACGCCGTACTCCCGGACCTTGTCGACGAGCGCGGGGCGGCCGCTGCCCAGCAGCGGGAAGGACCAGATGCCGACGTCCTCCTGGGCCGCGTATACGACCTGGGTGTCCCGGTCGATGACCATGCCCTCGACCTGCGGGCCGTCGCCGGGGTCCTCACAAGGGACCCAGGTCGTGCCGTTGGGCAGGGGGAAGGACTCGGGCAGCGTCACGGTGCGGACGGCCTGGTAGCTGACGCCGCTGGAGGTCGAGACGAGCCGGAAGATCCGCACGGCGCTGGTGTGCCGCTGGCTGACCGCGGCGTACACGCGGCCGGTGTCGGGGTCGAGCCAGGCCGCGAGGCCGTATGCGGTCTCCTGGTCGCGGACCTGCTCGCGCGTCGTGGCGAAGGCGTACGGCGCGTTGGGCGCGGTCACCTCGGTGAGCGGCTGCGCGGCGTGACCGTTGATGACGTAGGTGCGGATCAGGTCCGCGCCCCGGTCGCTGACGACCGCGAGGTCGACCCGGCTGCCGCCCAGTCGGGCGCCCTGCACGATGTCGACGTTGTTGAAGCGGCCGGGCTCGTCATCGGGGCCGGCGCCGGGCGGCACGGGTGCGGGAATGCTCTGCACGACCTGACCCTGGAGGTTGTAGACGTCGAGGCCGCCCTCCTTCTTCGTGCCCACGACCAGGCTGTGGCGCGAGTGCGCCCGGTCGGCCCAGATGGCCGGGTCGTCGCCGTTGGCATTGCCACCGGCCTCGTCGTCGTACAGGGCTGGCGTCTCGACGGTGGCCGCGGCCCGCACCGGCGCGGCCGATGCGTGATGGCGATGGCCGGCTGCGGCGGTAGGGGCGGCGAGCACGAGAGCGGTCAGGCTCAGTGCGACTGCCGGGACTACGACTGGACGGTTCATGTGTCCTCCGAGTGGGCGTGTTCTGGACGATCACTATGCACAGAGCCTTAGATAAGATGTCAAGACATATGGAGTTAAGAACGAACGTCTGGAAGACGAACGTGCGGCGACCCTCAGGTGCGCTGCTGACGCTTGCTGACCTCGTACGCCGCACGGGCCGCGCGGGTGGAGTCGAGCTCCGACACCTCGGCCACGGGGACCTCCCACCAGGCGTCGCTTGACGGTGCCGGCACCGAGGGGTCGGCAGGCACCCGGATGACCACCGGCCCGCCGACGTGCGCACGCGCCTCCTGCAAGGCTTCGCGGAGCTCGGGGATGGTGTCGGCACACAGCACCCGGGCGCCCAGGCTCGCGGCGTTCGCCGCGAGGTCGGTCGGGAGCACCTCGCCGGTGAGTCCGCCGGCCGCGGCGTCGCGGTAGCGGTACTGGGTGCCGAACCGCTGCGAGCCGAGGGACTCGGAGAGCGCACCGATCGAGCCGAACCCGTGGTTGTCGACGAGCACCACGATCAGTTTCACCTGCTCGGCGACGGCGGTGACGAGCTCCTGCGCCATCATCAGGTAGGAGCCGTCGCCGACGAGGACGAAGACCTCACGGTCCGGTGCCGCCATCTTGACCCCGAGGCCGCCGGCGATCTCGTAGCCCATGCACGAGTAGCCGTACTCGACGTGGTAGGTGCGCGGCAGCCGGGCGCGCCACAGCTTGTGCAGGTCGCCGGGCAGCGACCCGGCCGCACCGACCACCACGTCGCCGGGCTCGGCTGCCTCGTTGACGGCGCCGATGATCGCCGACTGCGCCGGCACCGGCCGGTGGTCGAGGTGGGTGGCCGCATCGACCACGCCGGCCCAGGCATGTGCGAGGCCGGAGTACTCGGCCCGATAGTCCGCCGACGCCCGCCAGCCCTCGAGGCGCTCCCGCAGGGCGTCGAGGATCAGACGGGCGTCGCCGACGACGGCCAGCCCGGTCTGCTTGACCGCGTCGGAGGCCGTGACGTTGATGTTCACGAAGCGGGTCTGAGCGTGGCCGAGTCCGGTGCCGGAGGCCGTCGTGAAGTCTGTGTAGCGCGTGCCGACGCCGATGATCAGGTCGGCCGAGCGCGCCACGGCGTTCGCCGCGGTGGTCCCGGTGGCGCCGACCGAACCCAGCGCCGCAGGGTGGTCGTGGGGGAGCGAGCCCTTGCCGGCCTGGGTGTCGGCGACGGGGATGCCGGTCGCGTCGACGAACTCGCGCAGGGCGTCGGTGGCATCGCTGTAGATGACGCCGCCGCCGGCGACGATCAGCGGGCGGGTCGCCGTGCGCACCAGCTCGAGCACGTCGGCCAGCGACGCGGGGTCGGGCGCTGGGCGGGCCACCCGCCAGACGCGGCGCTCGAAGAGGGAGACCGGCCAGTCGTAGGCCTCGGCCTGGACGTCTTGGGGCAGACAGATGGTCGCGGCGCCGGTCTCCGCCGGGTCGGTCAGGATCCGCATGGCGCCGAGCAGCGCGGACGGCAGCTGCTCGGGCCGGTCCACCCGGTCGAAGAACCGCGACAGCGGCCGGAAGGCGTCGTTGACCGTGACGTCGGGCCCCACGGGGTACTCCAGCTGCTGGAGCACCGGGTCGGCGGGACGGGTCGCGAACGTGTCGCTGGGCAGCAGCAGGACGGGGAGCCGGTTGATGCTGGCCAGGGCCGCGCCCGTCAGCATGTTGGTGGAGCCCGGTCCGACGGACGCCGTACAGGCCAGGGTGCTGAGGCGGTTGGTCATCCGTGCGTAGCCGATCGCGGCGTGCACCATGCCCTGCTCGTTGCGGGCCAGCCAGTACGGCATGGCGGCCGGGTCCTGCTGGTGGCTCTGCAGCAGCGCCTGGCCCAAGCCGGCGACGTTGCCGTGCCCGAAGATCCCGAAGCAGCCGGGCACGAGGCGGGTGACCTGGCCGTCACGCTCGCTGTGCTGCTGGCGCAGGAACTCCACCACGGCCTGGGCCACGGTGAGCCGGCGCGTCGTGCGGCCGGGTGAGACCTGGTGCTCCGTCATCGTCACGACCCCTCTCTCGGGTGTCCAGAACAGCGGTCGGTGTCGGCGAGCAGCCGCCCGTCGACCGGTGTGTGCTCCCACGTCTCCCGCAGCCAGCCGTGGTCGGGGTCGTCGACCACCCGCCACGCCCGCTCGGGGCCGGGCCCCGCCATCACGTTCAGGTAGTAGAGGTCGTGGCCCGGCGCGGCCATGGTCGGCCCGTGCCACCCGTGGGGCACGAGCACCACCTCGCCGCTGCGGACCTCGGTCAGTACGTCGATCTCGCGGTCGGCGTGGCCGTAGACCCGCTGGTAGGCGAGGCCCGGGGCGCCGCCGGGTCCGGCCGCGACCTCGTAGTAGTAGATCTCCTCGAGCTCGGTCTCGTCGGCGGTCGTGGCGTCGTGCTTGTGGGGCGGGTAGGACGACCAGTTGCCCGACGGCGTGACCACCTCGCAGACCATCAGCGTGTCGGCCTCGAGCTGCCCGGGCATGCAGAGCGCGTTGACGCGCCGGCTGCAGTTGCCGGCACCGCGCAGCTCGCTGGTCGTGCCGGCGGCCGGCACGTGGCGTAGCGGCAGCCGGCGGGCAGCCCGAGAGGTGGCGATCGCGACGCGGCCTCCGCCGCGAGCGATGACCCGGGCTCGGCTGCCCTCGGGCAGGTAGACGACGTCGGTCCGCTCGCAGTGCGGGCAGTCCCGACCCGCGAGGCGTACGTCGGTGCCGTCGCAGGCGACGTCGTAGGCCCCGGTGAGCGGCACCACCAGCGCCTCGCGGCCGTCGAGCACGAGCTCGTCGATGTCGCCGTCGTCGAGGTCGACGACCCGCAGCCCGGTGAAGCCCCACTGCGCCGACGCCGGGGTGACCTCGGCGACGACGTGGGCCGGCGTGCGGCTCATCGGACCAGGGAGACCGCGGAGTCGACCGCCGAGGCCACGTCGCCGTCGGGCGGGAAGAGCAGCGTCCGTCCGGCCACCAGTCCTCGTGCGGTGGGGTGCTCCAGCGCCGCGCGCCAGGTCTCGAAGGTCTTCGCCTGGTGGGAGCTGACGGGCCCGCCGAGGAGCAGCACCGGCAGGCTCGTGGCCGCGAGCACCTCCGCCATGCCCTCGACGACCGGGAGCTTCAGCCAGAGGTGGGCCGAGTTGCCGCCGAGGCCGGCGGCCACCGTGCAGGAGCGCACGACGGCGTCGGTCGACAGGTCGTTGCTGACCCGGCCGTCGATGCGCCGGGAGATGAACGGCTCGACCATGCTCATCAGGCCACGCTCGGCGAGCTCGGCGACCGCACGTCCGCACGCCTCCATCGTGGAGGCCGTCGCGGGGTCGTCGGGGTCGATCCGGAAGAGCATCTTGCCGCCCTGCCACCCGGCGCGCTCGATCTCGTCCGCGGAGCAGCCCGTGAAGCGGTCGTCGATCTCGAACGACGTGCCGGCGAGGCCGCCACGGTTCATCGAGCCGATCACCACCTTGTCCTCGAGAGCGCCGAGAAGCAGCAGGTCGTCGATCACGTCGGCGGTGCCGAGCACTCCGTCGACCCCGGGCCGGGCGAGCGCGACGCACAGCCGGCCCAGGAGATCGCGGCGGTCCGACATCGCCATCCGGTCGGGCCCGGCGCGAAGCGCGCCGCGCGCCGGATGGTCTGCGGCGATCAGCACCAGGCGCCCGTCCTCCGCGGTGCGGCGCTTGGGGCGTGACCGCGCTGCGGCGGCCTCCTCCACGCGCTCGGGGTGGAAGACCCGTGTCTCGACGAGGTCGGCCCACTGTCGGTCATCGAGCATGAACGCTCACCTCTTCTTCTCCCATGAGGCGACGTACCTCGTCGGTGGTCGGCATGGCGTCGGCGCACGCGACCTGGGTGGTCACGTGCGCGCCGGCCGCGTTGCAGAATGCGAGCAGCTCGGGCAGCTCCCACTCGTCGAGCAGTCCATGGCACAGGGCGCCCCCGAAGGAATCTCCCGCACCGAGGCCGTTGACGACCCGGACCGAGAGCGGCGGCTGTTCGACGATCTCCACGCCGCGTCGACTGCGTTGTGCGGCGAGCACGCCCTCCGGCCCGCGCTTCACGATCGCGAGCTCGACGCCGTGCTCGAGCAGGGCCAGGGCCGCGGCCTCGGGATCCGTCTCGCCCGTGGCGACGGCACACTCCTCCATGTTGCCGACGGCCACCGAGGCGTGGGCCAGGGCCTTCCGGTAGCGCTCGGTCGCCATCTCGGGGTCCGCCCAGAACATCGGTCGGTAGTCGAGGTCGAAGATCGTCCGGCCCGACTGTCGGCACTCCAGCGCGGCCATGGTGGCCGACAGGCTCGGCTCCTGGCTCAGCCCGGTGCCGGTGAACCAGAAGATCCGCGCGGCACCGATGGCAGCCAGGTCGAGGTCCGCGGGCCCGATGCCCAGATCGGGTGCTGCGTGGCGGTAGAAGTAGAGCGGGAACCGGTCCGGCGGGAACATCTCGCAGAACGTCACCGGGGTCTGCCCTCCGGCCTTGGTCTGCACGAACGAGTCGTCGACCCCGAAGCCGTGCAGCGCCCTGCAGACGAACTCCGCGAACGGATCGTCGCCGACGGCGGTCACGACGGCCGAGCGCCGGCCGTGCCGGGCCGCGGCGACGGCGACGTTGGTCGGCGACCCGCCGAGGTACTTGCCGAACGTCGTGACGTCGGCCAGTGAGACCCCGACCTCGTCCGGGTAGACGTCGACGCCGACCCGACCCATGGTGATGACGTCGAACCGCCCGGTCATGCCGCACCCAGCACGGAGACGAGATGCGCGAGGCTGCGGCGTACGTCGTCGATCGGGTCGGCCCGGTCCTCCGGTGCCTCGTCGAGCATCACGTCCTGCTCCAGCACGTACCAGCCCTGGTAGCCGACCGCCTCCAACGCCCCGACGATGCCGGGGATGTCGACGTCCCCGTCGCCGAGGGGTGTGTAGAGGCCGCGTCGGACCGCCTCGGCGTAGGTGAGGTCACCGCCGCGGACCAGCTCGGCCAGCCCCAGGCGGACGTCCTTGAGGTGCGCATGCACGATCCGGTCGGCGTGGTCGCGCGCCAGGGCCACCGGGTCGGAGCCCCCGACGAGCAGGTGTCCGGTGTCGAGGCAGAGCCCGATCTGCGATCGGGCGAGCACTCGGGCGACCTCGTCGGCCCGCTCCACCATCGTGCCGACGTGCGGGTGCAGGGAGGCCGTGATGCCGCGTGCAGCCGCCAACCGGTCGACGGCGTCGAGGTTCGCGAGCAGGCAGGCCCAGCCGTCGTCGTCCAGCTCGGGCCGGTCGTCGTAGCCGTCGAGCCCGGTGCTGGCCGCGAGCACGATGGCGTCCGCGCCGGCGGCCAGGCAGTCGTCCACGTAGCGGTCGGCCTCGGGGATCGGGTCGTGGGAGGGGTCGTGCAGCACCAGCGGGAGGAACCCCCCGACTGCGCGCAGCCCGTGGGCGTCCAGCAGCCGGGCCCGGTCCTGTGCCTCGGCAGGCAGGAATCCGTCGGGGCCGAACTCCGTGGCGGCGAGACCCAGCTCAGCCATCTGGGCCAGGACCACCTCGGGGTCGAGCTGCCAGCCCCAGCCCGGCACCTCGCACACGCCCCACGAGATCGGCGCGCCGGCGACGCGGGCTGCTCGCCCGTTCTTCTCAGCGGTGCTCACGCGCGCACCTCCGCCAGGCTCACGGGCCGACCCTTGGTCAGCGAGAGCTGGGCGGCCTCGGCGACGTAGAGCGCCTCGAGGGCGTCCTGCGGCCCGCAGGCCGGTGCCGCCGTGCCCGCGACGACGTCGAGGAAGCCCGCGACCTCGGCGTAGTACGCCGCTGCGAACCGCTCCTGAAACCCGCTCCAGGCGGGTTCCGAAGGCCGGGGAGCACCGGGCTCGACGGCGGCGAGCGGCGTGCGCTGGTCGAGGCCGACCGCGACCGAGTCGCGTTCGCCGAGGAGCTCGAGCCGGACGTCGTAGCCGGCGGCGTTCTGGCGGGCCAGCGACACCGAGCACATCGGCCCGTCCTCGAGTTCGAGCAGTGCGACGGCGGTGTCGACATCGCCGTACGTCGCGAACACCGGGTGCTGACGGGCAGAGCCGTGAGCGTAGACGCTGTGGACCTCGCGGCCCGTCACCCAGCGGATGACGTCGAAGTCGTGGACGCCGCAGTCGCGGAAGATCCCGCCAGACAGGGGGATGTACTGCTCCGGCGGGGGCGCAGGGTCGAGGGTGCAGGCGCGCACCGTGTGCACCGCGCCGAGCGCGTCCTCCTCGACGAGCGCGCGGGCCCTGCGGTAGCCGGCGTCGAACCTGCGCTGGAACCCGACCTGCACCGGCACCCCGCTGGACTCGCCCGCGCGCACGACCCGGAGCGTGCCGGCGACGTCGACGGCGAGCGGCTTCTCGCAGAGCACCGGGACCCGGTGCTCGATCGCCGCCAGCACCAGGCTCTCGTGGGCTGCCGTGGCGCTGCAGATCAGCAGGCCGTCGACCTGCTCGCGGAGGAGGTCGGCGACGGAGTCGACGGCGCGGGCGCCGACGTCGTGCGCCAGCGCCGTGGCTGCCGGCGCGTGCTGGTCGGTGACGACCAGCTCGTCGACGCGATCGAGTGCGACCAGCGAGCGCGCATGCACGCCCCCGATCCGTCCACAGCCCACGAGGCCAAGTCTCACGCTCACTCCTTCGTCGTCGGTCCCCGAAGTATCAAAGCGGGGTGTGCGCGGTGTCAAGCATTTGTCCGGACATACTTACGTATGAACAACTCTTGGTACGATGCTGCCGTGCCGCTTCCAGTGATCGACGTCGACCGGTCGAGCCCCATCCCGCTCTACTTCCAAGTTGCCGAGCAACTCGAGCGCGCCATCACCGAAGGCCGGCTCGCGCCGGGGGACCGCATCGACAACGAGATCACGATGGCTCAGCAGCTCGGTCTCTCCCGACCGACGATGCGGCAGGCCATCCAGGTGCTCGTCGACAAGGGACTCGTCGTGCGCAAGCGTGGCGTCGGGACCCAGGTGGTGCACGGGCAGATCCGGCGGTCCATCGAGCTCACCAGCCTCTACGACGACCTCGTCAGGGCTGGGAGCGTCCCGGAGACCACGGTGCTCAGCTTCGAGCGCTCCACGATCGACGCGGGGTCGGAGGAGCTCGTCCAGCTGCCCGACGGCACCGAGGTCTGGAGGTTCGAGCGGCTGCGCACGGTCGGCGGCAAGCCGCTCGCCCTGCTCTACAACGTGGTCCCGGTGTCGGTCGCCGACCTCTCGAGCGCATCGCTCGACAAGAGCGGCCTCTACCAGGCACTCCGCTCCGCCGGTGTGCACCTGCGGGTCGCCGACCAGCAGATCAGCGCCCGGGGCGCGACGACGCGCGAGGCTCGACTGCTGGAAGAGCGGAAGGGTGCACCCCTGCTGACGATGCGCCGCACGGCGTACGACGACGAAGGGCGCATCGTGGAGTTCGGCAGCCACGTCTATCGGCCGGAGCTCTACAGCTTCCAGATGACGCTGGTCGATCGCTGATCCTCCGCGCCGGCCATCAGTGCGATCGGCTCGCCGTCGCGCCGGAGATCGCCTCGACCGCGTCGGCGACAGCACCTGAAGCACAGGGTCCGACGACCAGATCGGCCGATGCCACCACGTCGGGATGGCCGTCGCCGACTGCGATGCCCAACCCCGCGACCTCGATCATCGGGATGTCGTTGGGGTTGTCGCCGATCGCTGCGACGTCCGCGAGGTCGACGCCCCGGTCCGCTGCGAGCCAACGGAGGGCGGTGCCCTTGGTGGCGTCCGCCGGTAGCACCTCGAGGTAGGTCGGCTCGGAGGCGACGACGACGAGCTCCGGGCAGACGGCGCGCACCCGGTCGGCCAGCGCGTCCATCGGCGGGGCCGGCACGATGAGCATCACCTTGGTGACCTCGGCATCGTCGGCGAGGGGGTCGTGCAGCAGCGCGATCCGATCTCGGCGGGCGTAGTCGGTGAGCGCAGGAGCGTCACGGACGACGATCGCCCGGTCGTCCACGAACGCGACGGCGCCGACGGTCGGCGGCAGGGTGGACAGCACGTCTCTGCGTAGCGTCGGCCAGGCGTCGCCGAGGGTCCTCGACAGCAGCACCTCGCCCGAGGCGGCGACCACCCGAGCGCCGTTGAAGAGGATCATCGGCGACTGCAGGCCCAGGGCCGCGTGGTAGCGCCGGGCCGACTCCTCGTTGCGTCCGGTGGCGACGATGCACTCGTGCTCGTCGTCGATCCAGGCGCGGATCGCCACCGCGGAGCGGTCGACCAGCTCCAGGTCGCGAGCGACCAGGGTGCCGTCGAGGTCGGTCACCAGCCACCGGTAGCCGCGGCTCACAGGGCCGTGTCCGCGACGCCGAGGGACAGCGGCATCTCCGCGACCAGGTCGTGGAGCAGCCGTGGGTTCAGGTCGGCCACGTGGGCGAGGTAGCCCGGCGCATCGATGTCACGGGCGGGCGTCGTGCCCGCCTCCCACAGCGGGAGGTAGGTCCCACCGGCCCGGCGCAGGAGCAGCTGTGCGGCGGCGACGTCCCAGGGGTTGACGCCCACGCCGAACGCCGCGTCGGCCCATCCCGCCGCGACGTGGGCGAGCGTGAGCGCGGCGCTGCCAACCCGGCGTACGGTCGCGTAGCCGTCGATCATCCGACCGAGTCGCTCGAGGGCCTCCGGCCCGTGGCTCTGGAGCAGGCGCGCGCTCGGATAGCTGGTGAGCAACAGCGCCCGCCGCTCCTCGGCGGCGCCACGGGACTGCAGCGGCTGGCCGTTGAGCCAGGCGCCGTCCGTGCTGGCGGTGAACATGTCGCCGGTCATCGGGTCGTGGACCGCGCCGGCGACGGGCTCACCGTCGACCACTGCGCCCACGGACACGCAGAAGAACGCCAGCCCGTTGGCGAAGTTGGCGGTGCCGTCGATCGGGTCGACGTACCACTCGACCTCGCCGGCGCCACCGGCACCGTCGGCGCCACCCTCCTCGCCGATCACGACACTGTGCGGCATCCGCCGCCGGATGACCTCGCGGATCACCTGCTCGGCCCTGCGGTCGTGCTCGGTGACCGGGTCGTGGTCGTCGCGCTTGTGCTCGACGGTCATGGGGGAGCGGAAGGCACGCCGCAGGTCGTCGGCGACGGACCTGGCCGCCTCCGCCGCCACGTCGACGGCCTGGTGAGCGAGCCGCTCGGCAGCCGCGGTCATGAGGCACCGCCCGTCGTGGTCGAGGCCAGCGACGAGGTCAGCATGGCCGTGAGCTCGGCGGGCTCCGCGACGACGGCGTCGGGCGTCTCGCGCACGGTGTAGGGCACGCGATAGGTGCTGCGTGCCTCCATCAGGATCGCTGCCCCCACACCCGCCCGGCGACCGGCGACGACGTCGCGGTCGAAGTTGTCGCCGACGTACCAGGTCTGGCCCGGCGCTACACCGAGGGCGCGGCACGCCATCCAGATCAGCTCCGGATTGGGCTTCCGCAGCCCGACCTCGTCGCTGTAGACCTGCAGCGCGAACCGGTGCGTGAGGTCGTGGTCGGCGATGAAGTCGCGGTGGACCACTCCGGCCAGCGCGTTGGACACGATGGCCACGGGGATGTCGCGCTCCTCGGCCGCCGCGAGCAGCTCGGGGATGCCGGGGCGCACGCGCCGCTCGCTGCGCCGCTCACCCATGAGCTGGCAGAGCCAGGTGGCGTGCGCGATGACGATCTCGCGGGCCTGGAGCGGCCAGTCGGCCGCGACGAACTCCCCCCAGAAGCGACGGTGCGTCATCTCCTCGGGGGCGGCCGGACGCGACATCGCGTCCTTCCACGCCTTGTCGGCCGCGCAGCCGGCAAGGAGGTCGATGAGGACGTCCTCGACGCTCAGCTCGAGGCAGCCTGCGGCCTCCAGCTGGCCGTGCACGATCTCGGCGACCTCGCGCGACCAGGTCTCGCGACGGGTCGTCTCCGCGACGACCCCGCCGAAGTCCAGCAGCAGTGCCTGCGGGGTGACGGTCGGTCGGACGCTGTCGGCGCCGCTCACCGGATCGCCTCGACCGGCTCGTCGCCCGCGACCCGCTCGTGCCGGGCGGTGAGCCGGACGCCGGCGTCGTCGAAGACGTGCAGCCGCTCCCGGGGCACCCAGGCGACGACCTCGTCGCCGACGCCACCGACGGGCGGCGTCGACGTCACGGCGAACATCTCTCCGCCCGGTCCGTCGAGCGACACGATCCACGTGGACCCGGTCGGCAGGACGGCCGTCACCGTGACGGGGAAGGCGAGGCAGCCCTCCGGCACCGCCAAGTGGTCGGCCGCGAGCATGATCGACTCCGGTCGGATGCCGATGGTGCCCGCCTGGACCGCGAGCTCGGGGTCGGTGGCCGCCACGAAGTCCCAGATGGCCGCCGCGCCCGGAGCCGTCTCGCGGTCGAGCATGCACATCGGCGGCGACCCGACGAACTCGGCCACGAACGTGTTCGCGGGGCGCTCGTAGATCTCCATCGGCGCGGCGAGCTGCTGCAGCTCGCCGTCCTTCATCACCGCGATGTGGGTCGCCATCGTCATCGCCTCGAGCTGGTCGTGCGTCACGAAGACGACCGTGTGGCCCAGCTCGGCGTGCAGGCGCTTGAGCTCGGTCCGCATCTCGAGGCGGAGCGCCGCATCGAGGTTCGAGAGCGGCTCGTCGAGCAGCAGCACGTCGGGGCTGACCGCCAGCATCCGAGCCAGGGAGACGCGCTGCTGCTGGCCTCCGGAGAGCTGGGCGGGGTAGCGGTCGGCGTACTCCTCGATGTGCAGCGCCCGCATCGCCTCCGCGACCCGGCGCTCGCGCTCGGGTCGCGAGCACTTGCGCAGGCGCAGGCCGAAGTCGACGTTGCGTCGGACGGTCAGGTGCGGCCAGAGCGCGTAGCTCTGGAAGACGAATCCCATCTCGCGCTTCTCGGGTGGCACGAACCGGCCCTGTGCGACGGAGTCCAGCACCCGGTCGCCGACGCGGATCTCACCGGCGTCTGGCTGTTCGAGCCCCGCGATCATCCGCAGGGTGGTCGTCTTGCCGCACCCGGACGGACCGAGGAGGCAGGTGAAGGAGCCGTCGGGCACCTCCAGGTGCAGGTTGCGAACGGCCAGCTGGCCGGCGACGTAGCTCTTCTGTACGCCGCTCAGCTCGATGGTCGGCATGTCAGTCCTTCCTCAGCCTTGCAGACCGGCAGCGAGGCTCGTGCCGGTGAGTCGTTGGGCGATGTAGGTCATGGTGAACGAGACGAATGCGATGACGAGCACGACGGCGTTGGCGAGCTGGGTGTAGCCGTACTCGACCAGGTCGACCGAGAGCGTCGTGAGCAGCTGGGTCCCGCTCGTGGCGAGCATGATCACCACCGACAGCTCCTTGATGCCCGAGATGAACGGCATCACGACACCGACGGCGAGCGACCCCTTCTGGATCGGCATCACCACGCGGGTCGTACGCCGCCACCAGCCGGCGCCGCAGACCTGGGCGGCCTCCTCCGGTTCCCGGCCCAGCTGCATCATCGCGCTGATGCCGGCCCGGGACGAGAACGGGAGCTGGTTGACCACCATGGCCAGCACCAGGATCGTGAACGTGCCGTACAGCGCCGGGATCGGGCCGCGGGGCACCGCGAAGAGGGAGAGGTACGCCGCGGCGAAGGCGATGCCGGGCACCAGGTAGGGCAGGAACGCCGCCTGGCGCAGGAAGCTCGACAGCCGGGTGCCGGCCAGGCGGACGACGACGTAGCCGACCAGCAGGCCGAGCACCGCGCAGATGATCGACGCCAGGCCGACGATGCGCACGCTGTTCCACGCAGCGGTGTAGAGCTCCTCGCTCACCAGGATCCCCTGCGGGAAGCCCACGCTGTCCAGGTCGTCGCCGATCCAGAAGTCGAGCGTGAAGTTGGAGAGCTCGAAGCGCCCGGGCACCACCATGATCGTGCTGAGGAAGAGGGTGCCGAGCGGCACCACCACGCACAGCGTGAACACGCCGGCCGCCGCGAGGAACGCGGGGAGTCGCCACCGGCCGAGCCGGTTGACGCGGCCCATCGCCCCCTTGCCGCCGATCGTCACGAAGCGCCGGTACTCACGCACCAGGCGTGCGTCGATCAGCAGGATGCTGACGCCGATCACGACGATGGTCGCGGCCAGCACGGCGCCGACGCCGGTCTGGCGGGAGTTGATGCTCTGGTAGAGCGAGGTCGCCAGCACGTTGTAGTCGACCGGGAGGCCGAGGATGTACGGCGTGCCGAACGTGCCGATCACCTTCGCGGTCACCAGCAGGATGGCCGACGTCAGCGCCGGTCGCACCAGTGGCAGCACGATCTTGCGGTTGATCGTCCGGCGCGGTGCGCCGAGGATGCGCGCCGAGTCCTCGAGCTGGGAGTCCAGCCGGCGCAGCGCGTTGCCCACGAGCAGGAGCACGAACGGGAAGTAGTGCATGCCGAGGGTGATGATGATCGGCACCCGGCCGTAGGCCAGCCAGTCCGGGGGAGTCGCCCCGAGGGCCTCCATCAGGCCGAGCTGTCCACCGACTCGCCGGTTCTTGAAGATCGTGAGCCAGGCCAGCGCGAACGTCCAGGAGGGCAGGATGTAGGGGACGACGAGCGCGGTGGCGAACCACTTGCGCCCGAACATGTCGGTGCGGGCCAGGAGCCACGCCATCGAGCCGCCGAGCAGGAGTGCGATGACCGTCGTGCCGACGACCACGACGAGCGTGTTGACCAACGGCTCCCAGAAGAGGAGCTCCGAGATCGGTGAGCGGAAGACGCGCCACAGATAGTAGGTCGTCCACTCCCCGGGATCCTTCTGCGCCCGCTGTTGGTCGCCGTACTGGACCTGCAGGCCGTCGATGACCAACGTGATGATCGGCACGACGACGAGGTAGGCAAGGACCGCCGTCAGCACGATGCCGATGGCCAGTGTCGGGTCGTGGCGCGCGACGTTCAGTCTGTAGCGCAGCCGGGCCACCCGCGACGGGCGGTCGGGCGGCTCCTGCGTCGCGTTCGGCCGTTCCCGGGCCTCGACGGACATGTTCACCTCTCGGGGGTTGGGCGCGCGAGGGCGCGCGATCGAACTCGAACGAGTGCTGCCCGGGACGGGCGACCCCGCCCCGGGCAGTCGCGGTCAGCCGGAGTAGCTCAGCCGCCAGAAGTCCTGCATGTCAGGACGGATCTGGCCGTTCGCCTGAGCCGTGTCGGTCCCGAAGACCAGCAGGTCCTCGAGGTACTCCGACACGCCGGACGGGTCGTCGGCAGCCAGCGGAACATCGCTGTTGCCGGAGATCTTGCCGTCGCTGACCTGGGGCTCGATGCCCTCGGCGGTCATCATGTAGTGGATCCAGAGCTTCGCCGAGTTCGGCGCTTCGGTGCCCGTGGCCATCACGATCGACTTCGGGTAGGCGTAGCCGACCCACGGGGAGACCTCACAGATCTCCAGCGCATAGTCCTTGTCCTCCAGGTCGCGGAACTTGGCGACGCTCATCAGACCGATCGGCGGGTCGTCCTGCCCGCGGACTCCGACGGACGCCACCAGCGTCTCCTCGTCGGCGAAGATCTTCGGCTGGTTCTCGCCGAGCCGCTTGATCCACTCCCACGCGGCGTTCTCCTCGCTGGTCTCAAGGGTCTCGTCGTACTGGGAGGCATAGGCGCCCTCGAGGTCGTCGGCACCGCGGATCGTGAGCTCGCTGAACCAGTCGGTCAGATCCGGCTCGTTGAGGGGGTCGCCCATGGCGAAGTTGCCCTGCCACTCGTCCTCGGTGAGTTCCCAAATGTTCGAGATGGGGCACTCATCGGGGTAGGTCTCATTGTTGTAGACAAACACGGACGGGCTGACGACGGCCACCAGCGGGTTCTTCTGCGGGATGGTGTCGGCGAGGTCCGGCGGGATCCAGTTGGTGGCGACTTCCTGGGGGAAGAGCTCGTTGACGATGCTCGCGATGTCCGAGATCACGGCGACGTCCACGGTGACGTTGTCGGCCTGCGCCTCGCGGATCATCTTCTCGACGGTGTCGGGGGCGTCGGACTTGATGCCCTCGGTCTCGATGCCGTACTTCTTCTCGAAGTTGGCCGCGATATCCTCCACTGCTCCCGTGCTGTCGTAGACGGTGAGCTTCTTGCCCTCCGCCTGCGCGGCCTCCACCAGCTCGTCCAGGTCGAAGTTCTGATCGATCTCGACCGTCGGACTGGCTGCCGACGTCTGTCCGGTCGCCTCGCTGCCCTCGTCCTCGCTGGACGGCGCACACGCGGCGAGTGTTGCTCCCGAGAGGGTGGCAGCCATCACGACCCCCGTGATGCGAATCCGTGCTCGTCTCATATGTCAGTTCCTCGTTCTCGGGTCACGAGCGCCAAGCAGAGACGGAGCCGGGTCCGAATCTCTCCTAGACACACCGCGACATGACGTGCCTCACACCTTCTAGCCACTCCGACCCTTTGTCAAGACATACGTACTAATGCACGCAGTGAGGTGGCCATCCGCGATGGAGACGAGTGCGCCGGCGAACACAGCGGTGTGTTATTGTCCGAATGTCAGGACAAAGATCGAAAGGACATCATGGCTGCCCTTGCTCGCGTCACCCACTACATTGACGGCTCTTCATGGGACGGTCCAGCTGAACGTTCGAGCACGATCTACAACCCGGCGACCGGCAGGGCCACGAGCGTCCTCGACCTGGCCGACTCCGACGTCGTGGATACCGCCGTGGCCTCGGCGAGGCGAGCGTGGCAGGACGGCTGGGGCACGATGTCGCTCACGAAGCGGACGAAGATTCTGTTCCGGTTCCACGAGCTGCTCGATCGCGACAAGGAGCGCATCGCCGCACTCATCACCGCCGAGCACGGCAAGGTTCTGGACGATGCCCTCGGCGAGGTCGTCCGCGGCCTTGAGGTGGTGGAGTTCGCGTGCGGCATCCCGCAGCTGCTCAAGGGCGGATTCAGCGTGAATGCCTCGACCAACGTTGACGTCTACTCCACCCGTCAGAGTCTGGGGGTGGTTGCCGTGATCTCGCCGTTCAACTTTCCCGCCATGGTCCCGCTCTGGTTCGTCCCGGTCGCCGTGGCCTGCGGCAACGCTGTCGTCGTCAAGCCGAGCGAGAAGGATCCCAGCGCCACCATCGCGCTTGCCGAGCTCTGGCGCGAGGCCGGCCTGCCGGACGGTGTCGTCAATGTTGTCAACGGGGACAGGGAGGCCGTGGACGCACTGATCGCCCATCCCGAAGTCAAGGCCGTGTCCTTCGTAGGCTCGACCCCGATCGCGAGGTACGTCTACGAGACGGCCACGGCGCATGGGAAGCGGGTCCAGGCGCTCGGTGGGGCGAAGAACCACATGCTCGTGCTCCCCGATGCCGACCTCGACCTGGCCGCTGACGCGGCGGTCAACGCCGGATTCGGATCCGCGGGGGAGCGGTGCATGGCGATCTCGGCGCTCGTCGTCGTCGACACCGTCGCGGATCGGCTTGTCCGCAAGATCAAGGAGCGCATGGGTGCGCTGCGGATCGGCGACGGCACGCGCGGATGCGACATGGGGCCACTGGTGACCAGCGAGCATCGAGACAGGGTCCGCTCGTATGTCGATGCCGGCGCCGAGGAAGGCGCTGAGTTGGTCGTCGACGGTCGCGTCGGCGTCTTCGACGCAGACGGTGACGGGTTCTTCTTGGCGCCGACGCTCTTCGACAAGGTCACGGCCGACATGTCGATCTACGCCGACGAGATCTTCGGCCCCGTGCTGTCGGTGCTCAGGGTTTCTTCCTACGAGGAAGGTCTCGACCTCATCAATGCCAACCCCTATGGCAACGGGACCGCGATCTTCACCAACGACGGCGGGGCCGCCCGCCGTTTCCAGAACGAGGTCGAGGTCGGGATGGTCGGTGTCAACGTCCCGATCCCGGTCCCGGTCGCCTACCACTCGTTCGGCGGCTGGAAGGACAGCCTCTTCGGTGACACGCACGCTTACGGCACCGAAGGTGTGCACTTCTTCACCCGCGGCAAGGTCGTCACCTCTCGCTGGCTCGGCCCCAGCCACGGTGGACTCGATCTCGGCTTCCCCGCACACGACTGAACCCGGGAAGCTGGACTGGCTCGGCCCGACCGCCCGTGTATCCGGGCCGACCGGACTGGCCGGGGCATCCAGCTCGCCGGCCGCATTCGGCCGCGCGTCCGTGCTCCCTGCCAGGCTCGAGCGGCGCATCTACGGTCGAACTTTGCGACACTCGGTCTTGGGCACCTCGGTGAGGACGACGGGTCGGCCAAGACCCCGCTGGACACGTACAGCCACCTGTGGCCGGACAGCGACGACAGCACGCGAGCCGCCATCAGCGCTGTGATGGCGGCTCGTGAGCTGGAACTTGCGGGCTCTGCGGACTGACGAGGGTCAGTAGAAGCGTTTTCCGCTGGTCAGAGGCCTAGTGGACTCTAGATGTCGTAGTAGAGCTCGAACTCGTGCGGGTGCGGGCGCAGCTGCACGGGGGCGATCTCGTTGGTGCGCTTGTAGTCGATCCAGGTCTCGATGAGGTCGGGCGTGAAGACGTTGCCGACGGTGAGGAAGTCGTGGTCGGCCTCGAGGGCGTCGAGGACAGCGCCCAGGGAGGTCGGGACCTGGTCGATCTCGGCCATCTCGTCCGGCGGGAGCTCGTAGATGTCCTTGTCGATCGGCGCGGGCGGCTCGACCTTGTTCTTGATGCCGTCGACACCGGCGAGCATCAGGGCCGAGAACGCGAGGTAGGGGTTCGCCGACGGGTCGGGGAAGCGGCACTCGACGCGCTTGGCCTTCGGGTTCGAGCCGGTGATCGGGATGCGGACCGAGGCCGAGCGGTTGCGCGAGGAGTAGACCAGCGAGATCGGGGCTTCGAAGCCCGGCACGAGCCGATGGTAGGAGTTCACCGAGGGGTTGGTGAACGCCAGCAGTGACGGGGCGTGCTTGAGGATGCCGCCGATGTACCAGCGCGCGAGGTCGGAGAGGCCGCCGTACCCGGTCTCGTCGTAGAACAGCGGGTCGCCGTCCTTCCAGAGCGACTGGTGGACGTGCATGCCCGAGCCGTTGTCGCCGAAGATCGGCTTCGGCATGAAGGTCACGGACTTGCCGGCCTCCCACGCGGTGTTCTTGATGAGGTACTTGAACTTCATCACGTCGTCGGCGGCCTTGAGCAGCGTGTCGAACCGGTAGTTGATCTCCGCCTGGCCCGCGGTGCCGACCTCGTGGTGGGAGCGCTCGACGAGGAGGCCGCACGCCTCGAGGTTCTTCACCATGTCGTCGCGCAGGTCGCCGTAGTGGTCGTACGGCGCGACCGGGAAGTAGCCGCCCTTGAAGCGGGTCTTGTAGCCGCGGTTGTCGCCCTCCTTGCCCGAGTTCCACCAGCCCTCGACGGAGTCGATGTGGTAGAAGCCCTCGTTGGCGGCGGTGGAGTAGCGGACGTTGTCGAAGATGTAGAACTCCGCCTCCGGCGCGAAGAACGCGGTGTCCGCGATGCCGGTGGTGTTCAGGTACGCGAGCGCCTTGCGCGCGATGTTGCGCGGGTCGCGGGAGTAGGCCTCGCCCGTGATCGGGTCGTGGATGAAGAAGCTCAGGTTCAGCGTCTTGGCGGTGCGGAACGGGTCGACGTACGCCGTGGACGGGTCCGGGAACAGCGCCATGTCGGACTCGTTGATCGCCTGGAAGCCGCGGATCGAGGACCCGTCGAAGGCGAGGCCGTCCTCGAAGACGGAGGCGTCGAACGACGACACGGGCACGGTGAAGTGCTGCTCGATACCGGGCAGGTCGACGAAGCGCACGTCGACCATCTCGACGCCCTCGTCTTTGATGAACTTGAGCAGCTCGTCGCTGTTCTGGAACATTCGTCCTCCTTGGCTGCCCGGGCGGGCGGCCGGCGTGGTGCGGGTAGACGACCGCAGCGACGCTGCCACGGGCGGATGTCCGGCAACGTATGCACGGGCAGTTTCTCGACCGTATCTGGTTTGTTTCCGGCATGTAACAGATGCCCGATGGCCGGTCAGGGACCGCCGCCGCCTACGCTGGCGCCCGTGTCAGCGCCCGACGTCCTTCCCTACGAGACCGCGTCCTGGGGGCGCCGCGCGCTCGCGCTCCTGGTCGACTGGTTCGCCTGCGTGGCGGCGGTCAGCCTCTTCACGCCGGTCTTCGGTACGACGGGCGGGACGGGCAGCTTCTGGACCCTGCTCGTCTTCGTCGTGGAGTCGGCGCTGCTGACCACGACGGTCGGCGGGTCGTTCGGCAAGATGCTGACCCGGCTGCGGACCGTCCGGGTCGACGGCGGCGGCCGACTCGACCCGTTGCGCTCGCTCGCCCGGGCCATCCTCGTGGCCCTCGTAATCCCACCGCTGGTGTTCCGGCCCGACCGGCGGGGCCTGCACGACCTCGCGGCGGGCACCGCGACGGTCACGCTCCAGGAGGCCGCCACCCGTCCGGGACAATAACCCGGCCGGAGGTTTCGGCATTTGGCCCCGGAGGAGATGCTGGACCCACCACCACCCGCTCCAGGAAGGCACGCCGTGATCGTCTCGACCACCGCCCGACGTACCCTCGCCGCCGCGGCCATCGCACCGCTGCTGCTCACCGGCTTCGCCGCCTGCGGCGACGACGGCGACGACTCGGGCTCCGGCGCCGACTCGGGCGGGAGCGCCGCCGGCTCGCTCATCCTCGCGGACCTCTCGGAGGGCGAGGAGGTCGCGCCCGACGAGTTCGTCGACACGGTCGCGGCGGGACTCGAGGAGTCCACGACCGCCCACATGGAGATGACGATGTCGATGGGCGAGCAGTTCTCGGCGGAGTCCGAGGGCGACCTCGACTACACGTCCGACCCGCCGTCCATGCAGATGTCGATGGACATCCCCGGCGTCGGCGACATGGAGATGGTCATGGTCGACGGGGTCATCTACATGAAGTCCGCGGCGATGAGCGGCGACAAGTACTGGAAGATCGACCTCTCCGACCCCGACAGCCCCCTGGGGAAGATGGGCTTCGACAAGCTGCTCGAGCAGTCCGACCCGGTCGGCGCGCTCGAGTCCATGAAGGACGGCATCGACACGGTCACCTTCGAGGGCAGCGAGGACGTCGACGGCCGCGAGCTCGACCACTACGAGCTGACGATCGACATGCAGAGCGCGATGGACACGCTGGGTGGCGACCTGCCGAGCGAGGCGACGAAGGCCATGCCCGAGTCGGTCACCTACGACCTGTGGCTGGACGACGAGGACCGGTTCGCGCAGATGCAGATGGAGACGCCGGTCATGGACCAGACCATGGACATGGAGATGTCCCTCGACGACTGGGGTCAGGACGTCTCCGTCGAGGCGCCGCCCGCCGACGAGATCACGGACATGCCCGACCTCGGCCAGATGATGGGCGGTACGTCGAGCGGCAGCGCGCTGGCGGGGTAGCGGCTGCCTCCCGGCTCACCGCCCGCGCATCTGCGAGCGCATGCCCTTCATGTTGGTCGGCACCGGGCCCTTGGGCAGCGGGATGTTGGACCGGTTGGCGTCGAGCGCCTTGAGCCGGTAGAGCACGTCGGTCATCTCGGCGGGCTTCACCTGGCGGCCGAGCTTCTGCACGTGGCGCGTCAGCTTGGGCAGCGGCACCTCGCCCTCGCCGTTCCCGCAGATCACCTCGTGGATCGGCACGTCGGCGGCGACCCGCTCGTGCTTGCGACGCTCGCTCAGCATCAGCTGGCGCAGCCGGCTGGCGTTGCCCTCGCCGACGAGCACGATGCCTGGAGGCCCGACCACGCGGTGCACGACGTCCTGCTGCTTGGTGAAGCCGATGACCGGCTCGGTCTTCCAGCTGCGGCCGCGGAGCATCCGCAGCGCCGCGGCGGCGGCGCCGGGCTGGCCCTCCATCTGGGAGTACGCCGCCTTCTGCGCGCGCCGGCCGAAGATGATCATCGCGAGCAGGGCCCCGAGCAGCACCGCGCCGACGACCGTGATGATGATGCCGAGCACGCCGCTGGTCGGCAGCAGCAGCCAGAAGATCGCGAAGCCGACCGCCGCGCCGAGGACGAACGACCCCAGGATCCACAGGCCCAGGCGCGGGTCGGACCGCTTGGCCATCCGGTAGGTCTCGACGAACTGCGCGCGCCGGCTCATCTTGTCCGCGTCGCCGGGCTTCGGGTCCTTCGCCATCGTGGGGTGCGCCTCGTTCTTCGGTGTCGGATTCGGGGGTGTGGATCAGGCGGTGGCGGCGCCCGCGCGGGCGTCCATCGCCTGACGGTACAGCCGACCGGCGCGGTACGACGAACGGACGAGCGGTCCGGAGAGCACGCCCGCGAAGCCGATCTGGTCGGCCTCGTCCTTGAGCTCCACGAACTCCTCGGGCTTCACCCAGCGCTCCACCGGGTGGTGCCGCACCGACGGGCGGAGGTACTGGGTGATGGTGACGAGCTCGCAACCCGCGTCGTACAGGTCGCGCAGCGCCTGGGAGACCTCCTCGCGGGTCTCGCCCATGCCCAGGATCAGGTTGGACTTGGTCACCAGCCCGAACTCGCGGGCCCGGGTCAGGACGTCGAGCGACCGCTCGTAGCGGAACGCCGGCCGGATCCGCTTGAAGATCCGGGGCACGGTCTCGACGTTGTGGGCGAGCACCTCGGGCCACGACTCGAAGACCTCGCGCAGCAATTCGGGCTTGCCGTTGAAGTCGGGGATCAGGTTTTCGACGCCCGTCTCCGGGTTCAGCTCGTGGATCGCGCGCACCGTCTCGGCGTACAGCCACGCGCCGCCGTCCTCGAGGTCGTCGCGCGCGACGCCGGTGATGGTCGCGTAGCGCAGCCCCATGGTCTGCACCGACTCGGCGACCCGGCGCGGCTCGTCGCGGTCGAGCGGCTGCGGCCTGCCGGTGTCGATCTGGCAGAAGTCGCAGCGGCGCGTGCACTGGTCGCCGCCGATGAGGAACGTCGCTTCCCGGTCCTCCCAGCACTCGAAGATGTTGGGACAGCCGGCTTCCTGGCACACGGTGTGCAGACCCTCGGACTTCACGAGACTCTGCAGGTGCTTGTACTCCGGACCCATCTTCGCGCGGGTCTTGATCCACTCCGGCTTGCGCTCGATCGGGGTCTCCGCGTTGCGCACCTCGAGCCGGAGGAGCTTGCGTCCTTCTGGGGCTAGCGTCACGTGGACCAACTGTACGCGCGCGGGGTTGCCGGACCCAGCCGGGATCAGGGCACGTCGCGGAGCCGGAACGACACCACCGAGGCCCCGACGGTCGCGACCAGGGCGACCCCGTAGTAGCCGATCCCGTGCCAGATCGGAAGGTCGCGCTCGGCGTAGTCGTTCCCGGCCTGCTCGTAGTACGTCGTGCCGTCCTTGACGATCGCGGCGACGTTCTTCTGCGGCTGCCACTGCTCGCCGATCCCCAGCACCGCGAGCACGATGCCGCCGGCCACGGACACACCGAAGAGCACCCCGACGGTCGCCACGGTGCTGCGGCCGAGCATGGTGAGCGCGTAGCCGCCGAGCGCCGCGGCGGCGGCGAACCCGGCCCCGCGCAGCCCGTAGAGCAGCGAGTCGGCCAGCGACCCGTCGAGCACCGGCAGGTCCCGGGCCTGCATGACGGCCCACAGTCCCAGCCAGTACGCCGTGCTCACGACGGCCGCGAGCGCGAAGGCCACGCCGGTGACCGCCAGCGCCTTCGCCGCCCAGAGCCGGCGGCGCCGCGACTCGAAGAGCAGCTGGTTGCTCATCGAGCCGCTGTTCCAGTCGTGGCCGACGAACGTCGTGCCGGCGAGCAGGAGCAGCGCGGTGAGGACCGCCACCACGCCCATCCCGGAGCCGCCGTTGCGCTCGCTCGCGAGACTGAGGGGCTGGCGGTAGGGCTGCCACCCGGACATGTTCCGGGTGCAGCGGGCCCGGATCCGCTCCGGGTCCTTCGTGCGGACGCCCCACTGCCGCGGATGCTCGACGCAGTCGGCGATCTGGTCCTCGACCTGCGAGTGGAACTCGGTGAGCTGCGCCTCCGAGAGAGGACGGGTCGACCACACCCGGGCGACGCCGATCAGGACCGGGATCACGATCGCGAGCACGAGCAGGGCGATCACGGCACGCCGCCAGCGCATCCGGGTCAGCTCGACCCGCGCCAGGGCGATCATCGCTCGCCTCCCAGCTCGGCGCCGGCGGTGAGCTCGAGGAAGACCGACTCGAGGTCGCGGCGCACCGGCGTCAGCCCGGTGAGCCAGATGCCGGCGCCGCCGAGGCTCCGGGTGACGTCGCCGGGCCGGTCGGTCTCGACGACGAGATCGTCGCCGACCGTGAAGCCCGACTCGCGCAGCACCCGGCGTGCGGCGTCGGGGTCCGGGACGTCGACGCGGTAGGTCGTGCTCGCCCCGACGAGCTCGTCGACCGGGCCGGAGGCCAGCATCCGGCCGTTGCCGATGATCGTTGCCGAGGTGCACACCTGCTGCACCTCGGCGAGGATGTGGGAGCTGAGCAGCACGGTCACCCCGGACGCGCCGAGCCCGCGGATCGTCTCGCGGATCTCGCGGATGCCGGCCGGGTCGAGGCCGTTGGTGGGCTCGTCGAGGATCAGCAGCTCGGGCTCCTTGAGGAGCGTGGCGGCGATGGCGAGCCGCTGCTTCATGCCGAGCGAGTAGGACTTGTAGCGGTCCCGGTCGCGGCCGGCCAGCCCCACGGTCTCGACGGCGGTGTCGACCCGGGAGTCGGGGGCGCCGATCGAGCGGGAGAGCAGCAGGAGGTTCTGTCGTCCCGAGAAGTGCGGCGAGAACTTCGGGCTCTCGACGACCGCGCCGACGCGGTCGATGACGGCCGGGAGCCGCTGCGGCACGGGCTCGCCGAAGAGCCGCATCGTGCCGGCGGTGGCGTGCGCGAGGCCGAGCAGCATCCGGATCGTGGTGGTCTTGCCGGAGCCGTTGGGGCCCAGGAAGCCGTGGACGCCGCCGGCGGGCACGGCCAGGTCGAGGTCCTGCACCGCGACGCGGAGCCCCCGCCGGGAGCGGAACTCCTTGCGGAGCCCGCTGGTCTCGATGACGTGGCTGGTGGGGGCGTCGGTCACCCGCCAGACCTTAGGGCGTGGCTCCCAATTCTGGCCTGCTACGCGCCGTCCATCACGCACCCTCGCTGCGTTGCCGTCGCTCGAAAGACGATTTGGGTATGCCTTCGCTCCGGCGCCTTGCGAGAGCACGCGCTGGACGACGCTCGCGACGGCCCCAATTGGGAGCCAGACCCTAGGGGGTCAGGATCTCGATCCGTGGGTGCTTCGCCGGATCGGGACGCGCGTCGTAGTCGGGCGTCGCGTCGTAGGGCTCCCAGGCGAGCAGCGTGCGCAGGTGGCGCTCGACGTACGGCGTGACCTCGGCGACCGTGACGTCGCGCTCGAGCTCGCGGCTGAGCGAGGTGACGCCGGCGTCGGAGATACCGCACGGGACGAACCGGTCGTACCACCCGAGGTCGACGTCGCAGTTGATCGCGAAGCCGTGCATGGTCACGCCGCGACTGACCCGCAGGCCGATGGCGGCGATCTTGCGCTCGGGGCCGCGCGAGTCCGCGCGGAGCCACACGCCGCTGCGACCGGGCACCCGCGCCGTCGTGACGCCGAGGTCGGCGCACGCCTGGATCAGCGCCTCCTCGACCCGGCGCACGTAGTCGACGACCTTGACGTGGTCGGGCAGCACGACGATCGGGTAGCCCACCAGCTGCCCCGGGCCGTGGAAGGTGATCTTGCCGCCGCGGTCGACGTCGATGACCGGCGCGCCGCCGGGGTCGAGCGGCCGCTCGTGCGGCTCGGTGCGCTTGCCCGCCGTGAACACGGGCGGGTGCTCCAGCAGCAGGACGGTGTCGCCCTGAGCGCCCTCGGCCACCCGCTGGTGCACCTGGCGCTGCAGGTCCCACGCGGCCAGGTAGTCGACGGTGCCGACGTCTTCGAGCTTCAGGCGGTCAGTCACGCGTCGAGCGTACTGCGGCTGTGGAGAGCCGCCGCCGGCGGACGCGAACGAGGGTAGGAGTGGAGCCATGAACCCGCTGCACCTGCTCCTGCCGGTCCTGCTGGCCGCGCCGACCCCACAGCCGGAGACAGCGGCCGCGACGGTGCTGCACGCATGGGACGAGCGGCGCGCGGAGGCCTGGGCCGCGGGTGACGTGGCGGCTCTCCGCTCGCTCTATGCCCCGGGGTCGGCCGCGGGACGCGCCGACGCGCGAATGCTGCACGAATGGCTGGCGCGCGGGCTGCGCGTCGAGGGGATGCAGATGCAGCTGCTGCGCGTCGACGTACGCCGCGGCGGCGACCGCCGGCTCGTGGTGCTGGTCGCGGACCGTCTCGTCGGGCCCGTCGCCGTCGGCCCCGGGGTGCGGGTGCCGCTGCCGCGCGACGAGGTGTCGACGCGGCGGCTGGTGCTGGTGCGGGCGGCTCGGCGGTGGCGCGTCGCTCAGGCGAGCCCCGCGCGGACGACCTCGTGGACCGTGCGGTCGCGGAAGGAGTAGTCCGCCGCCTCCAGGACGGTCGGCCGGGTGTCGATCGAGCCGAGCGCCTCGGGGGCGAGCCGGCCGGCCCCGAGCCGGACCGCGAACGCGGGCGCGACCAGGAAGGTACGACGGTGCAGGGCGCGCGCGAGCGCCTCGGTGAACTCCGCGTTCGTGGGCGTCCGGGGCGCGCAGAGGTTGACCGGGCCGCTGAGGTCGTCGCGCTCGACGAGGTGCGCGACCCCACCGACCCAGTCCCGCAGGCTCACCATCGGCATCCGCTGCCGGCCGTCGCCGACGCGCGCGCCGAGCCCGGCCAACGTGGCCAGCCGCAGCTGCTTGAGCGGCGCGGCGCGCCCGTCGATCACCGGGGCGGTGCGCAGGTGGCAGACCCGCGCTCCCGCCTCGACGGCCGGCGCCGCCGCGTCGTGCCACGCCCGGCACACGGTGGTCATGAAGGTCTCGCCGCGACTCTCGGACCGCTCGGTGACGGGTTCGCCGCCGTGGTCGCCGTACCAGCCGACGGCGTTGCCGGCGAGGAACGCCGGCCGGCGCTCACTCGCCGCGATCGCCTCGGCCAGCACCCGGGTGGTGGTGACCCGGCTCTCCCGCAGGCTGCGCGCCCAGCGCCCCGAGTGCGGATTGCCGAACGTGGGCGAGCCCGCCACGTTGACCACGACGTCCGCGGCCTCGATCACCTCGCGGTCGAAGGTGCCGGCGTACGGGTCCCACGTCGACTCGTCCGGAGCCGACGTCGGCCGCCTGGTCAGCGCGACCACCGCATGACCCCGGTCGACGAGCCCCTCGCTCAGGTGCCGCCCGAGGAAGCCGGAGGCGCCCGCGATCACGACGGACCGTCCGCTCATCGCGGGCCCTCGCTCAGATCTCGAACTGGCCGGCCTCGAGACGCTGCTTGACCTCCCGCAGGAACCGGCCCGCGTCGGCACCGTCGATCAGCTGGTGGTCGTAGGTCAGCGACAGGTAGACCATGTAGCGCACGGCGATGGTCTCGCCGAGGTTCGGGTCGTCGATGACCACCGGGCGCTTCACGACGGCGCCGGGGCCGAGGATCGCCACCTGGGGCTTGTTGATGATCGGGGTGTCGAAGAGCGCCCCGAAGCTGCCCAGGTTGGTGATCGTGAA
Organism: Nocardioides sp. YIM 152315; assembly: GCF_029210375.1. Classification (GTDB taxonomy): domain Bacteria; phylum Actinomycetota; class Actinomycetes; order Propionibacteriales; family Nocardioidaceae; genus Nocardioides. Next base: position 94,839 of record NZ_JARGER010000042.1, read on the forward strand.
GGTGCCGCCGGAGAGCTCGTCGGGGCCGATCTTGTTGGAGCGGGTGCGCTCGGCGACGTCGGCGATCTTCTTCGCGAGACCCGCCACCGACAGGTCGCCGGCGTCCTTGACCACCGGGGTCAGCAGGCCCTTCTCGGTGTCGACGGCGAACGCGACGTGCTCACGGTCGAAGTAGGTGACCTCGCCCGCCTCCATGTCGATGGTCGCGTTGAGCGCGGGGTGCTGCTTGAGCGCGTCGATCGCCGCCTTGGCGAAGAACGGCAGATAGGTGAGCTTCGCACCCTCGCGGGCCAGGAAGTCGTCCTTCACGGCCTCGCGCAGCCGGGCGATCTTGGTGACGTCGACCTCGACGACCTGGGTCAGCTGGGCCGAGGTCTGCAGCGACTCGCGCATCCGCTGGGCGATGATCTTGCGCAGCCGAGACACCTTCTCGGTCTTGCCGCGCAGCGGCGACGGCGACACCGGGACCGCCGCCGCAGGGGCAGCCGGTGCGGCAGCGGCGGCCGCAGAGGCCGCGGCCGGGGCAGCCGGGGGCGCCTGGCGGGCGTCGAGGACGTCCTGCTTGCGGATCCGACCACCGACACCGGTGCCCCGGACGGACGCCAGGTCGACACCGTGCTGCGCCGCGAGCTTGCGCACCAGCGGGGTCACGTAGCCCGGACCGCCCGCGTCGCCGGAGTCGCTGGCCGCCGGCGCGGAAGGCTTCGGCGCCTCGTGCTTCGGCTCCTCCCGGGCCGGCTCCGGCTCGGGCTGCTTCCCGGGCTCCGGCTCCTTCTCGGGCTCGGGCTCCTTCTCGGGCTCGGGCTCCTTCTCGGGCTCGGGCTCCGGCTGCTTCTCCTCGGCCGGCTCGTCGCCCTGGGCCGGCGCGGCGGAGGCGTCGCCGATCACGGCCAGCTCGGCGCCGACCTCGACGGTCTCGTCCTCCTGGACCTTGACCTCGAGCAGCGTCCCGGCCACCGGAGAGGGGATCTCGGTGTCGACCTTGTCGGTGGAGACCTCCAGCAGCGGCTCGTCGACCGCGACCTCGTCGCCGACCGACTTCAGCCAGCGGGTGACCGTGCCCTCGGTCACCGACTCGCCCAGCGCGGGCAGGGTGATGGACGTCCCGCCACCGCCGCCGGACGGCTTCGTCTCCGCCGCGGGCTTCTCGGCCTCCTCGGCCGCGGGTGCGGGCTCCTCGGCGGCCTCCGGCTCCTGGGCCTCCTGCTGCTCCGGCTCCGGCTGCGACTCCGGCTGCGCCGGCTCGCCGCCACCGCCGGACTCCCCGGTCGACTCGCCCTCGTCACCGATCACGGCGAGGACCGCGCCGACCTCGACGGTGTCGTCCTCGTTGGCCTTGATCTCGAGCAGCGTGCCCGCCACGGGCGAGGGGATCTCGGTGTCGACCTTGTCGGTGGAGACCTCCAGCAGCGGCTCGTCGACCGCCACCGTGTCGCCGACCTGCTTGAGCCAGCGGGTGACGGTGCCTTCGGTGACGGACTCGCCGAGTGCCGGGAGGTTGACTTCGGTGGCCATGGACTTCCTTCGCTTCGAGTGCTGAGTCTGTTGCTGAGTCTGTTGCTGAGTCTGTTGCCGGTCTGGGTCTGGTCTATCAGGCGTGCGCGTGCAGCGGCTTGCCCGCGAGCGCCAGGTGCGCCTCGCCGAGCGCCTCGTTCTGCGTGGGATGGGCGTGCACGAGCGGTGCCACGTCGTCGGCGTACGCCTCCCAGTTGTAGATCAGCTGGGCCTCGCCGATGAGCTCTCCGACCCGGTCGCCGACCAGGTGGACGCCGACCACCGGGCCGTCCTTGCGCCGGACCAGCTTCACGAAGCCCTGCGTCCTGAGGATCTGGCTCTTGCCGTTGCCGCCGAGGTCGTAGGTCACGGTCTCGATGCCGTCGTCGCCGTACGTCGTCGCCGCCGTCGCCTCGTCGAGGCCGACGGACGCGACCTCGGGGTGGGAGTAGGTGACCCGCGGGATGCCGGACTCGTTGATCGGCTGCGGGTCCAGACCCGCGATGTCCTCCGCGACGAAGATGCCCTGCTGGAAGCCGCGGTGCGCGAGCTGGAGGCCCGGGACGATGTCGCCGACGGCGTAGACGCCGTCGAGGTTGGTGCGGCAACGCTCGTCGGCGAGCACGAAGCCTCGGTCCATCGCCACGCCCTGCTCGTCGTAGCCCAGGCCCTCGGTGACCGGCCCGCGGCCGACGGCGACCAGCAGCAGCTCGGTCTCGATCGTGTCGCCCCCCTCGACGGTGACGACGACACCGGTGTCGGTGGTCTTCACGCTCTGGAAGGGCGTGCCGGTGCGGAACGCGATCTTCCGCTTGCGGAACGCTCGCTCGAGGGCCTTCGACGACGCCTCGTCCTCCGCGGCCAGGAGGCGGGGCAGCGCCTCGACGATGGTGACCTCGGCGCCGAAGCTGCGCCAGACGCTCGCGAACTCGCAGCCGATCACGCCGCCGCCGAGCACGACCACGGAGGCCGGCACCCGGTCGAGCCGTAGCGCCTGCTCGGAGGTGATCACCCGCTCGCCGTCGACCTCGAGGCCGGGCAGGCTCCGCGAGTAGGAGCCCGAGGCGAGCACCACGTGCCGACCCGTCCAGGCGCGACCGTCGACGGTGACCTCGCGCGGGCCGGTCAGCCGGCCGGCGCCCTCGACCACCGTGATGCCGCGGCCCTTGATCAGCCCGGTCAGGCCCTTGAACAGTCGCGAGACGACGCCGTCCTTGTAGGCGTTGACTCCCGTCATGTCGACGCCGTCGAGCGTCGCGCGGACGCCGAACTGCGCGGACTCGCGGGTCTGGTCGGCGACCTCCGCGGCGTGGAGCAGGGCCTTCGTCGGGATGCAGCCGACGTGCAGGCAGGTGCCGCCAAGGTCGCCCTTCTCGACGAGCCCGACGCTCAGCCCCAGCTGGGCGGCACGGAGGGCACAGGCGTAACCACCCGAGCCGGCGCCGAGGATGAGTACGTCAAAGTCGGGTTCGGCCACGTCCCCATCCTTGCACTTCCGAGCGGCCGGTCCACACCGCCCTCCTGCTACCGGAGGGTCACAACCGGCGCGGATCCTCGGCGCTGCGTGGGGAGTGTTGGCACACTTGACCCCATGTCATGGATGGACCGCTTTCGCCGGGGCTCGAAGGCGCGCATGAGCGCTCCCGCGCGCGATGCCTCGCGCACCGGCTCGACCCGCGTGCGCGCGTCGGACTCGATGGACACCGGGCACCTCTTCACCTGGGTCACCGAGCGTCGCGGCGTGGAGGGCTTCGTCGAGCCGCGGACGGCGGTCAGCGACGTGACGCTGCTCCTGGTCGCCCACGACGGCGAGTGGACGCGCCGCAGGGTGCCGTCGGCGAAGTGGGCCCACGACTTCTGCAACAAGCAGCACATCCCGTCCTACGACGCGGCCGTCGTCGGCATCCCGCAGCGGATGCGCGACTACAACCGCCGCAAGAAGCTCCAGGGCGAAGCCTAGGCCACCAGCGCCCGCGCGTAGTCGACGAGCGTGCCCACGGCGACGCCGGTGCCGCCACTGGTGACGTGGCCCCACGGGCCGCCGGAGTTGAACGACGGGCCGGCGATGTCGAGGTGTGCCCACGGCAGGCCGCCGGTGAACTCGCGGAGGAACGCCGCGGCGTAGAGGCCGCCGCCCCAGCGGATCCAGTCGTGCTGGGAGAGGTCGGCGATCTTGCTGCTGTGGATCCGCTCGTCCATCGCCTCGGGGATCGGCATCGGCCACATCTCCTCGCCGGCGGTCCCCGCGGCGGCGAGCACGTCGTCGACGACGTCGGGCGAGCCCATCACGCCCGCGACGCGGTCGCCGAGCGCGACGACCATGTGGCCGGTCAGCGTCGCCACGTCGATCAGCACGTCGGGGCGCCGCTCGGTCGCGCGGACGAGGGCGTCGGCGAGGATCAGCCGGCCCTCGGCGTCGGTGTTCTGGATCTCGACCGTCGTGCCGCCGTACTGCGTGAGGACGTCGCCCGGGCGCATCGCGCTGCCGGAGACCATGTTCTCCGCCATCGGCACGAACGTGCTGACCTTGATCGGCAGACCGAGGGTCGCGATCGCGTACGTCGCCTGCACGACGGCGGCAGCGCCCGCCATGTCGGACTTCATCTCGCCCATGCTCTGCGCCGGCTTGATGGTCAGGCCGCCGGAGTCGAACGTGATGCCCTTGCCGACCAGTGCCAGGTGGCGCTCCGCGCCGCGCGGGGAGTAGCTGAGCTCGACCAGCCGGGGCGGCGCGGCGGAGCCGCCGCCGACGCCGAGGATGCCACCGCAGCCCATCTCGGCGAGCGCCTGCTCGTCGTGGACCTTGATCGCGATCTTCGGGGCGCCGCGGCCCCTGGTCAGCTCCCTGGTCGCGGCGGCGACCGTGTCGGCGAACGCCGGCGGAGTCAGGTCTCCCGGCGGGACGTTCACCCAGTCGCGGGTCACGGCGACGGCGCGGGCGACGACCTGGGCCTCCTCGAACGCGGCGACGACCTCCTTGCGGCGCGCGGCCTCGCAGAGCACCACGACCTCGCCGGGGGCGGTGCTCTTCGACTCCTTCTTGTACGTCGTGAAGGTGTAGCCGCCCAGCACGTGCCCCTCGGTGACCGCCCGGACGAGCTCGGCGGAGCCGGCGGGGAGCGCGAGGCCGACGGACGCCGCGTTGCCGACCGATCGGGCCGCGACCCCGGCGGCGCGGCGTACGGCGGTCGCGTCGACCACCTTGCCGAGCCCGACCAGGACGAGCAGGGGTGAGCCGAGTGTGCCGGCGGTCGGGACCTTGACGGTCTCGCCGGTCTTACCGGTCACCCCGAGCGTCGCGAGGAGGGGACGCAGCTTGCGTCCGTAGGCCTTGCCGACGTCGGTCGCGCCGTCGGCGAGCTCGGGCCCCTTCGCGCCCTGCACCACGCCGACGACCACCGCCTCGCACCTGGTCTTGGCGGGGCTGGCGCTGCGCAAGGTGTACGTCGTCACCGGGGCAGGATAGTGCGCGACCCCGTCGATCCACGCTGAGGTAGGTTCCCGGACATGGCCGACCTGCTGCGCTCACCCCTCCACGACCGGCACGAGGCGCTGGGGGCCAAGTTCGCGGCGTTCGGTGGCTGGTCGATGCCGCTGGAGTACCCCACCGGCGTCGTCAAGGAGCACACCGCCGTCCGCGAGGCCGTCGGCATCTTCGACGTCAGCCACCTCGGCAAGGCGGTCGTCGCCGGCCCGGGGGCCGCCGACTTCGTCAACGCGACGCTCACCAACGACCTGGGCCGGATCGGGCCGGGCCAGGCGCAGTACACGCTGTGCTGCGACGACGAGACCGGCGGCATCGTCGACGACCTGATCGCCTACCTGTACGACGACGAGCGGGTGCTGCTGGTCCCGAACGCGGCCAACACCGCCGAGGTCGTGCGCCGGCTCGCCGCCGCCGCGCCGGAGGGTGTGAGCGTCACCGACGAGCACCGCGACCACGTCGTGCTCGCGGTGCAGGGCACGAGGTCCGACGAGGTGCTGGCCGCGGCCGGCTTCCCGGTCGGCCATGACTACATGTCGTTCGTCCTCGCCACGTTCGAGGGGGCAGACGTCGTGGTCTGCCGCACCGGCTACACCGGCGAGCGCGGTTACGAGCTGATCGCGCCGAACGCCGTGGCCGGTGCGCTCTGGGACGCGATCGTCGCGGCCGGTGCCGCGCACGGGATCGCGCCGTGCGGCCTGGGCGCGCGCGACACCCTGCGCACCGAGATGGGCTACCCGCTGCACGGGCAGGACATCGCGCCCGACGTCACCCCCAACGAGGGCCGGGTCGGTTGGGCCGTCGGCTGGAAGAAGGACGCGTTCTGGGGGCGCGACGTGCTGACCGCCGAGCGGGAAGCCGGACCGAAGCGTGTGCTGCGCGGCATCGTGGCCACCGGACGTGGCATCCCGCGCCCGCACATGACGGTCAGCCTGACCGCCGACGTGCCGGTCGGCGAGGTCACCTCCGGCACGTTCTCGCCCACGCTGCGCAAGGGCCTCGGCCTCGCGCTCGTCTCGTCCTCCGTCGCGCCCGACGCGGAGGTGGGCGTCGACGTCCGTGGCCGCCGCGAGATCTTCCAGCTGGTGAAGCCGCCGTTCCTCGACCCGTCCGTGCGGGAGGACTGACCGTGAACCTGCCCGAGCACCCGCCCACCTTCCGCTCGCCCAGCCCGGCCGAGCGGCCGTGGTGGTGGCGCCTGGAGACCGCCGCCGGCGCCGAGGTCGCCGTCGAGGGAGACCTCGCCGACCAGCGGTTCGCCAGCCAGGCCGACGCCGAGTCGTGGGTGGGGGAGATCTGGTCCGACCTCGCGGCCGTCGGCGTCGACGCCGTCACGCTCTTCGAGCACGAGCGGCAGGTCTACGGACCGATGTCGCTGCACGCCTGACCGCGGCACGCCCGATGGCGACATGATGTCGCCATGCCCGCGGACGACGCCGACTTCGCCGCCTACCTGACCGCTCGGTGGCCGGCGGTCGTCCGCACGCTGGTGCTGCTCGGCACCTCGCGCTCGGACGCGGAGAGCACCGGTCGAGAGGCCCTCGCGGGGTGCTACGGCTCGTGGCAGCGGGTCCGCCACGAGGACGACGTGGACGCGCACGTCTACCGCGCCGTCCTGTCGTCCTGGCGGCGCGGCCGCCGCCAGCGGATCGAGCCGAACGAGCCGACCGAGGCGACCGAGGCGAACGACCCGGCCGATCCGGTGCCGCTGCGCCGGGCGCTGCGGGCCGAGCTCGACCGGTTGCCCGTCGAGGAGCGCGAGGTGCTCGTGCTGCGGTTCGTCGCCGAGCTGGACGACGTCCAGGTGGCCGACGCGCTCGACGTGCCCCTGGAGGTGGCGCGCGACCGCCTGGCGGACGGGCTCGCGAGACTCGACCTCGACGCGTTGCAGGAGCTCGGCCCGTGACGCGCGAGCAGACGGCCGCGGACGTCTTCCGCCGGGCCGCCGCGTCGATCGAGGTGACGTCGGCGCCGCTGGCCGACGTCGTCGCCGTGGCACGGGCGAGGCGCGGCAGGCGGCGCCGGATCGCGATCGCCGGCGCGGCCGTGGCCGTGCTGGTCGTCGGTGGTGGCACCTGGCTGGCCGCGCGGTCGTCGCCGGAGTCCGACGAGCTCGCGCGGCTCGACGTGAAGCCCGCGCCGAACCCGGTCGACGTCGCGTGGTACGCCAACGGCCGCCTGCACCTCGACGAGATCAGCGTCGCGCTTCCGCAGCTGACCGGCATCGTGGAGGTCGACGGCGGCGCGGCGTACGTCGACGTCGACGGCACGGTCGGCTTCGTGTCGGCCGACGGCGACCACCGCCGGCTCGGCAGCTCGGATCCGGACACCCTGCTCGTCGGCTCCACCGAGACCGGCTGGGCCGCCTGGATCGAGCCCGGCCGCGCCCGGCTGGTCGTCCACGACGTCGGCACCGGCGAGGTCGTCGGCAGCAGGGACCTCGCGTCCGCGGACGCCCAGCTGATCGCGATCGACCAGCACCGCGTCTTCTACCGCGAGGCCGGCGACTCCTACGCCTGGACGCCCGGGGTGGAGAGTCCGGAACGCCTCGTCCGCCGAGGGCTCGTCGACGTCGAGTCCGCCACCCGGCTCTACCAGGAGGGGCGGCGGATCGTCATGGTGCAGTCGCTCTTCAGCGTCGAGTTCGCGCGACCGGGGCTCGGCGGCACGCTGTCCTCGGGCGGCACGTACGTGCTGACCCGGAGAGCGGACGGCGACGTCGCGCCGGTCGGCGATCCCTACCGGCCGCTGATGTACGATGCCCGCTCCGGCGACCGGATCCGCACCGGCGTCGGGCCCGGCGAGCTCGCGGTCGACGCGGCGTTCGGCGACAACAACACCGTCACCTACCTGGTCGCCCCGGCTGCCGACCTCGACGGCGACCCACTCCTGGTGCTGCGCAGCTGCACACTCGGCGGGGACTGCAACGACGTCGCCCCGGTGCCGACCGGCACAGACCGACCGCTGCTGGCGCACTGATCCGTGGACGCGGCGCTACTGTCCCCGGCATGCGCTTCAGCCAGGTCGACGTCTTCTCCAGCGAGCCGCTGCGCGGCAACCCGGTCGCGGTCGTGCACGACGCGGACGGTGTCAGCGACGAGCAGATGGCGGCGTTCGCGCGGTGGACCAACCTGTCCGAGACGACGTTCCTGCTCCCGCCGACCGACCCCGCTGCCGACTACCGGCTGCGGATCTGGACGCCGGGCGGCGAGCTGCCGTTCGCCGGGCACCCGACCCTCGGCAGCGCGCACGCGTGGCTCGAGGCGGGGGGAGCACCCGGCGGCGAGGACCTGGTCCAGGAGTGCGGAGCCGGCCTGGTGCGGATCCGCCGTCGAGACGGGCTCTCGTTCGCGGCACCCCCGCTGGTCCGGTCCGGGCCGGTCGACCCCGCCGACGTGACGCGGGCGTGCCGGGCGCTGGGGATCGCCGAGGCCGACGTCGTCGCGTCGGAGTGGATCGACAACGGGCCGGGCTGGCTGGGCGTCCTGCTCGCCGACGCCGCCGCGGTGCTCGCCCTCGAGCCCGACTGGGCGGCCTTCGGCGACCTGAAGATCGGCGTCGTCGGCCCGTACGACGAGGGCCCGCTCGCCGTGGAGCTCCGGGCGTTCTGCCCCGGCTACGGCATGCCGGAGGATCCGGTGACCGGCTCGCTCAACGCCGGGGTCGGCCAGTGGCTCGCCGGCGACCGCCTGCCCGCGTCGTACGTCGCGTCGCAGGGCACGGTCCTGCAGCGGGCCGGTCGGGTGCACGTGCTGCGGGAGGGGCAGGAGGTGTGGGTGGGCGGCGACACCCGGACCACCGTGACCGGCACCGTCGACCTCTGAGGTCCGGGGACGTCTAGGGTTGGGGCGTGCAGCAGTACCTCGACCTCCTCCGGCGCGTCCTCGACGACGGTGTCGAGAAGGGCGACCGCACGGGCACCGGCACGCGCTCGGTCTTCGGGCACCAGATGCGCTTCGACCTGGCGGCCGGGTTCCCCCTGGTCACGACGAAGAAGATCCACACACGCTCCGTCTTCGGCGAGCTGCTGTGGTTCCTGCGCGGCGACACCAACGTGAAGTGGCTGCAGGACCGCGGCATCACCATCTGGGACGAGTGGGCCGACGACGACGGCGACCTCGGGCCGGTCTACGGCTACCAGTGGCGGTCGTGGCCGACGCCCGACGGCCGGCACGTCGACCAGATCGCCGCCGTCGTCGACCAGATCCGGAGCAATCCCGACTCGCGCCGGCACCTCGTCTCCGCCTGGAACGTCGCGGACATCCCCGACATGGCGCTCGCGCCCTGCCACGCGCTCTTCCAGTTCTACGTGGCTCCCCAGGACGACGGGCCGGGCAGACTCAGCTGCCAGCTCTACCAGCGCTCCGCCGACGTCTTCCTCGGCGTGCCGTTCAACATCGCGTCGTACGCCCTGCTGACCCACATGGTCGCCCAGGTGACCGGCCTCGAGGTCGGCGACTTCGTCCACACGCTCGGCGACGCGCACCTCTACCTCAACCATCTCGACCAGGCGCGCCTCCAGCTGACCCGCTCGCCGCGGGCGCTGCCCACCCTGGTGCTGGATCCCTCGGTGACCGAGCTCGACGCCTTCGACCTCGAGCACATCGCCGTCGAGGGCTACGACCCGCACCCCGGCATCAAGGCCCCCATTGCCGTCTAGGGGTGGGAGTCGGGTCGTGCTCGTCGCCGCCGTCGCCCGCAACGGGGTGATCGGCAACGGCCCCGAGATCCCGTGGAGGCTGCCCGGGGAGCAGGCGTTCTTCAAGTCGTTCACCCTCGGCCACACCCTGGTGATGGGCCGCACGACGCACGAGTCGATCGGCCGGCCGCTCCCGGGCCGCACCACGATCGTGCTCACCCGCTCGCCCTCCTGGTCGGCGGCCGGCGTCCTCGTCGCGCACTCGGTCGAGGAGGCGCTCGACCTCGCCGACACGCTGCCGGCCGGAGCGCAGGTGATGGTCGCGGGCGGGGGAGAGGTGTACGCCGCCGCCCTTCCGCACGCGGACGAGCAGGTGCTGTCGCTGGTCGACCTCGAGCCCGAGGGCGACGCGTTCTACCCGTCGTACGACCCCGCGGAGTGGCTCGAGACCGCCCGCGAGACCCACGACGGCTACGACCGGGTCTTCCTGGTGCGGGCGGCCGACCGCCTGTAGGGCTCTTGGCCGACCCTGACAGGCTTGGCCCATGGAGCTGCGCGTCTTCACTGAACCCCAGCAGGGAGCCACGTACGACGACCTGGTCGCGGTCGCGAAGGAGGCCGAGTCGCTCGGGTTCGGGGCGTTCTTCCGCTCCGACCACTACCTCGGGATGGGCACCGACGGGCTGCCCGGGCCCAGCGACGCCTGGATCACGCTGGCCGGCATCGCGCGGGAGACCAGCACGATCCGGCTCGGGACGATGATGACCAGCGCGACGTTCCGGCTGCCCGGCCCGCTCGCGATCAGCGTGGCGAACGTCGACCAGATGTCGGGCGGACGCGTCGAGCTCGGCATCGGGGCGGGCTGGTTCACCGAGGAGCACACGGCGTACGGCATCCCCTTCCCGGACACCGGTGAGCGCTTCGACCGGCTCGAGGAGCAGCTCGCGATCATCACCGGGCTGTGGGCCACCGAGGGTGGCTTCGGCTTCGAGGGCGCCCACTACCAGGTCGCGGACAGCCCCGGGCTGCCGAAGCCGACCCAGTCCAAACCGCCGGTGCTCATCGGCGGGCTCGGCAGGAAGCGGACGCCGGAGCTGGCGGCGCGCCACGCCGACGAGTTCAACCTGCCGTTCGTCGACGTGGACACCACGAAGGCGCAGTTCGCCCGGGTGCGCGACGCCTGCGAGGCGCAGCAGCGCGACCCCGCGACCATGCGGTGGTCCAACGCGCTGGTCGTCTGCATCGGTGCCGACGAGGCCGAGGTCGAGCGCCGGGCCGCGGCGATCGGCCGCGACAAGGACGAGCTGCGTGAGAACGGCGTGGCCGGCACCCCGCAGGAGGCGATCGACAGGCTCCGGGCCTACGCCGACGCGGGCGCCGAGCGCGTCTACCTGCAGTTCCTCGACCTCGCCGACCTCGACCACCTGCGCCTCGTCGCCGCAGACGTCATGCCGCACGTCGGCTGAGGCACCGGAGCGATAGCCTTGTGCCCATGACCTCTGCCGCACCTGCTGCGCCGTTCGGACGCATGCTCACCGCCATGGCGACCGCGTTCGGTCCCGACGGGAGCCTCGACCTCGACGGTGTCCAGCGGGTGGCCAAGCACCTCGTCGCCACCGGTCACGACGGGCTCGTGGTCTCCGGCACGACCGGCGAGTCGCCGACCACGACCAAGGAGGAGGACGGCGAGATCCTCGCCGCCGTGCGCGCGGCGGTCGGCCCCGACATCACGCTGGTGGCCGGCGTCGGCACCAACGACACCGCCACCTCGACGTACCTCGCGCGCCAGGCCCGCGAGCGCGGGGCCGACGGCGTCCTGCTCGTCTCGCCGTACTACAACAAGCCGGGCCAGCGCGGCATCGTCCAGCACTTCCGCCAGGTGGTCGACGCCGCCGAGCTGCCGGTCATGCTCTACGACGTCCCTGGGCGCACGGGCAGCCAGATCGCGCTCGAGTCCTACGCCGAGATGATCGCGTGGGAGCCCGTCGTCGCGGTCAAGGACGCCGTCGGCGACATGCCGCGGGCGGCGAAGCTGGCACAGCTCGGGTACGCCGTCTACTCCGGCGACGACGTCAATACCCTCGGCTTCCTGACCCACGGCGCCTGCGGGCTCGTCTCGGTCGTCGGCCACGCTGCGGGCAAGGAGCTGGCGTCGATGATCAACACCTACCTCGCCGGCGACCACGCCGGCGCCCTCGAGACCTACCTGCGGCTGCTGCCGGCGTTCGAGGCCGTGATGGGCGTGCCCAACTACGGCGCCACCACGGCCAAGGCGTCGCTCGAGCTGCTCGGGGTCCTCGACAACCGCCGCGTCCGCTCACCGCTCGCCCCGCTCGACGACGACGAGGTCGCGGCGCTGCGGCAGGGGCTGGAAGCGGCGGGCCTGCTGTGAACACCCCACCAAGTTGCACGCTCCGCTCGCTGCGCTCGCTCCGCGCACAACTTGTCGGGGACCCCGCATGAGCCACCCGCACCCCGAGCTGTCCGCCCCCGGCCCGCTGCCGCAGGGAGGCCTGCGGGTCACCCCGCTCGGCGGGCTCGGCGAGGTCGGGCGCAACATGACCGCCTTCGAGTACGACGGGCGGCTGCTGCTCGTCGACTGCGGCGTGCTCTTCCCCGAGGACCACCAGCCCGGCATCGACCTCATCCTCCCGGACTGGTCCGCGATCCGCGACCGGCTCGGCGACGTCGAGGCGCTGGTGCTCACCCACGGTCACGAGGACCACATCGGCGCCACGCCGTACCTCCTCCGCGAACGCGGCGACATCCCGCTCGTCGGCTCCGAGCTCACGCTCGCGCTGCTCGGGTCCAAGCTCCGCGAGCACCGCCTCAAGGAGACCGTGCACCACGTGGTGAAGGAGGGCGACCGGCTGAGCTTCGGGCCGTTCCAGCTCGAGTTCGTCGCCGTCAACCACTCGATCCCCGACGCGCTCGCGGTCGCGATCCGCACCGGCGCCGGGATGGTGCTGCACACGGGCGACTTCAAGATGGACCAACTGCCGCTCGACGGGCGGATCACCGACCTGCGCGCGTTCGCGCGGCTGGGGGAGGAGGGCGTCGACCTCTTCCTCACCGACTCCACCAACGCCGAGACCCCCGGCTTCACGCCGGCGGAGAAGAAGATCACCCCAGTCATCGACCAGGTCTTCCGCGAGTCGAGCCAGCGCGTCATCGTCGCCTGCTTCGCCTCCCACGTGCACCGCGTGCAGCAGGTGCTCGACGCGGCGTACGCCCACGAGCGCCAGGTCGCGTACGTCGGGCGCTCGATGGTGCGCAACATGGGCATCGCCCGCGACCTGGGCTACCTCAAGGTGCCGCCGGCCACCCTCGTCGACACCAAGGACCTCGCCGACCTGCCGCCCGAGCGGCAGGTGCTGATCTCGACCGGCTCGCAGGGCGAGCCGATGAGCGCGCTGAGCCGGATCGCCCAGCGCAACCACCACTTCGTGCACATCGAGGAGAGCGACACCGTCCTGCTCGCGTCGAGCCTGATCCCGGGCAACGAGAACGCGGTCTACCGCGTGATCAACGGCCTGGCCCGCTGGGGTGCGCGGGTCGTGCACAAGGGCAACGCCATGGTGCACGTCTCCGGCCACGCCAGCGCCGGCGAGCTGCTCTACTGCTACAACATCGTCCAGCCCCGCAACGTGCTGCCGGTGCACGGCGAGATCCGGCACATGCTGGCGAACGCCGAGCTGGCCCGCGCGACCGGAGTCGAGAACGTCGTCATCGCCGAGGACGGCGTCGTCGTCGACCTCGTCGACGGGGTCGCGGCGATCGCCGGCAAGGTCGAGTGCGGCTACGTCTTCGTCGACGGCTCGTCGGTCGGCGACATCACCGAGTCCGACCTCAAGGACCGCCGGATCCTCGGCGAGGAGGGCTTCATCTCCGTGATCGTCGTGGTCGACTCGGTGAGCGGGAAGGTGGCCGCCGGCCCGGAGATCCACGCCCGCGGGTTCGCCGAGGACGACTCGACCTTCGACGAGATCAAGCAGCCGATCATCGACGCCCTCGACCGCGCGATCGCCGAGGGCACCACCGACGCCCACCAGCTCCAGCAGACGGTGCGCCGGGTGATCGGTCGCTGGGTGAGCAACACCCACCGCCGCCGACCGATGATCGTGCCGGTGGTCATCGAGGCCTGAGGATGGTCCGTTCGGGTCCATGCGGCGGTGGCTGCGGCTCGCTTCCACGACCCCGAAACGGTGCCTCTCCCACCGCCGCCCGGCACCAGCCGGCCAGTGGCGCACCTGGATCGCAGACCGGGCCCGCGCATCCGGGCTCCCAAGACACGCACTCCTGTGATGCGTGTGACGGGAGTGGCGCCTGCGTAGGGTGGTGACCATGGCGACCCGTACGTCTTCCCCGCCGGGGTCGCGGAGCAAGAGCACGTCCTCGACCTCCCGATCCCGGAGTACCGGCACCACCCGGTCCACGACGAGCCGGAGCACCGGCTCGTCGCGCAAGCCTGCCCCGCGCAAGCCTGCCCCGCGCAGCTCCAGCAAGGGCAAGTCGAAGACGGCGGCGAAGCGCCGTCCCGCCCCCCGGGCGGTGCGCAACGGGCCGGGTCCGATCTCCCGGCTCTTCACGGTCCTCTTCCGCGGCGTCGCGGCCGTCTGGCTCGCCGTCGCGCACGGGGTCGGAGCGGTCGCCCGCAGCATCGGCCACACCGCGCGGGAGCTCGAGCCGGACCACCGCCGCGACGGCGTCGGCCTCTTCCTGATGGGCGTCGCGGTCGTGGTGGCCGCCGCCGTCTGGTGGCAGCTGCCCGGCTCGGTCATGGACGGGGCGCGCACCGTCGTCCAGGGCTCGGTCGGCAAGGTCGGCTTCGTCGTGCCGCTGGCGCTGCTCTTCGTCGGCTGGCGCACCATGCGCGACCCCGAGCACACGGGCCCGGCCGGTCGTCAGGTCGTCGGCTGGACCTCGCTCGCCTTCGGCGTCCTCGGCATCGTCCAGATCGCCGAGGGCAACCCGCAGCCCAGCCTCGGCGACACCAGCGACCTGCGGACCGCCGGCGGCGCCGTCGGGTACGTCGTCGCCAGCCTGCTGCTCGACCTGATGCGGTCGGCGTACGTCGTGGTGCCGCTGCTGGCGCTGCTCGCGTTCTTCGGGGTGCTGATCATCACCGCGACGCCGCTCTACCAGGTGCCGCACCGGCTCGCGGAGGTCCGCGACCGGCTGCTGGGCCGCGAGCACGAGGACGAGGAGCCGGAGGCTCCCGCCCGCCGCGGCCGCCGCCCCCGGGCGTCGGAGGACGAGATCGACCCCGAGCGGGGCGATCCGGCGTACGACAGCCCGGTCCTGCAGGACCGGGAGCACCGCTTGCGCAAGAAGCGGCTCGAGACCACCGAGGACGGGCTCGACATCTTCGCGCCCGACGCGGAGACCGTCACCGACGCCCCCGCGGTCGAGGAGAAGGGAGAGCTCGAGCCGCCGCCGCACCAGCCGCTGCCGGTGCGCGCCGAGCAGCTCGCGCTCTCCGGCGACATCGTCTACACGCTGCCGGGCAGCGACGTACTCAAGCCGGGCTCGCCGCACAAGGCCCGTTCGAAGGCCAGCGACTCCGTGGTCGAGCGGCTCACCCAGGTGCTCGAGGAGTTCTCGATCGACGCCCAGGTCACCGGCTACACGCGCGGACCGACGGTCACGCGCTACGAGGTCGAGCTCGGGCCCGGCGTCAAGGTCGAGAAGATCACCAGCATCCAGAAGAACATCGCGTACGCCGTCGCCTCGGCCGACGTGCGGATCCTCAGCCCGATCCCCGGCAAGTCGGCGGTCGGTGTCGAGATCCCCAACCTGGACAAGGAGATCGTCTCCCTCGGCGACGTGCTGCGCTCCAACACGGCGCGCTCCGACCACCACCCGATGGTGGCCGGCCTCGGCAAGGACGTGGAGGGCGGCTTCGTCGTCGCCAACCTCGCGAAGATGCCGCACCTGCTGGTCGCGGGTGCCACCGGCTCCGGCAAGTCGTCGTTCATCAACTCGATGATCACCTCGATCCTGATGCGGTCGACGCCCGACGAGGTGCGGATGATCATGGTCGACCCGAAGCGGGTCGAGCTGAACGCCTACGAGGGCGTCCCGCACCTGATCACGCCGATCATCACCAACCCCAAGAAGGCCGCCGAGGCGCTCGCCTGGGTCGTGCGCGAGATGGACCTGCGCTACGACGACCTGGCGAACTTCGGGTTCCGCCACATCGACGACTTCAACAAGGCGGTCCGGGCCGGCAAGGTCGAGGTGCCGGCGGGCAGCGAGCGCCAGCTCGAGCCCTACCCCTACCTGCTGGTGATCGTCGACGAGCTCGCCGACCTGATGATGGTGGCGCCGCGCGACGTCGAGGACGCGGTCGTCCGCATCACCCAGCTCGCCCGCGCCGCCGGCATCCACCTGGTGCTGGCCACGCAGCGACCCAGCGTCGACGTCGTCACCGGCCTGATCAAGGCCAACGTGCCGTCGCGGCTGGCCTTCGCCACGTCCAGCCTCGCCGACAGCCGGGTCATCCTCGACCAGCCGGGCGCGGAGAAGCTGGTCGGCCAGGGCGACGGCCTCTTCCTGCCGATGGGCGCCTCGAAGCCCGCGCGCATCCAGGGCTCCTGGGTCACCGAGGCGGAGATCGCCCAGGTGGTCAAGCACTGCAAGGAGCAGCTGCAGCCGTCGTACCGCGAGGACGTCACCGCGCCCGCCGCCTCCAAGCGCGAGCTCGACGACGACATCGGCGACGACCTCGACCTGGTGATCCAGGCGGTCGAGCTGGTCGTCTCCACGCAGTTCGGCTCGACGTCGATGCTGCAGCGCAAGCTGCGGGTCGGCTTCGCGAAGGCCGGCCGGCTGATGGACATCCTCGAGAGCCGCGGCGTCGTCGGGCCCAGCGAGGGCTCGAAGGCGCGCGACGTGCTCGTGAAGCCCGACGAGATCGATGGCGTGATCGCGACCCTCCAGGGGGAGATGTGAGCAACCTCAGCACTGCGGACCTCGACCTGACCTACGACGGGCCGCCCGCCGCCGCCCCCGGCCCGGTCGAGGTGCGCCGCAACGGCGCCCTCGCGGGCGGGATCGGCGTCGTGGCGGCGGTCGTCGCGCTGGCCTACCTCACCCGCGCCCTCGGCGACGGCTCGTGGCTCGACTGGGTGCTCGCCCTCGCGATGGGCGCCGTCGCCGCGGTCTACCTCTCGGCCCTGCTCGACGCCCGCACCCCGCTCATGGTCGTCGACGACCAGGGCATCCGGGTGCGCAAGGGGCGGCGCTGGCACGGCTTCCGGTGGGAAGGCGTCGAGGTCCTCGAGCACCACCCCCGCGGTGGCGTGCTCCGGGATGGACGCCTGGTGCTGTTCGCCCGCGAGGCCGACCGCGAGTTCTCCGTGCCGCTCTCGCTCTCCACGTGGGTCGCAGGGGCCGGCGACGACCTGACGCTCGCGCTGGAGGCCCTGGCGGACCGCCCGGGCCAGGTGGTCGAGGTCGGAGTCGAGGCGGGCGACGAGCTCGACGACTCCGTGGAGGAGTGGGCCGAGGAGGAGTGGGGCGAGGAGGAGCCCGCCCACCCCGTGCTGCACGATCCGCGCCCGACCGTGGCGCGCGGCATCGACTTCCTCGCCGACCGCCTGCGGCGACGCCGGGACGCCGAGCCGGAACCCGTGCTCGAGACTGCGCTCGAGACCGGGCCCGAGCTGCCGAACGAGCCCGAGCCGACGGTGCCGTTGGTGGCCGCGAGCGCGACGCCGCTCCCGCTGCGCGTCCCGATCGGCGGCAGCCGCGTCGAGGTCCGCTTCGAGGGCGCCGCGGCGCTGCAGCCCGAGCCGGTCGACGACGACACCGCGGCCACGACCGCGCTGCCGGAGGCCGTCGAGCTGCGCCGCGAGCCCGACGCCCTGATCGTGGACCCCCTCGCCGAGCCGGTCGCCGAGCCGGTGGTCGGCCCGGCGCTGGCCGCCGCCCGCACCCGCCTCCACCTGACGGTCGACCAGCTCGCGGAGCGCACCCGCATCCGCCCGCACGTCATCGAGTCGATCGAGGTCGACGACTTCGGGCCCTGCGGCGGCGACTTCTACGCCCGCGGCCACCTGCGCACCCTCGCCCGCGTCCTCGGCGTCGACGCCGCCCCGCTGCTCGCGGCGTACGACGAGAGGTACGCCGACGCGCCGATCGACGCGCGCCGGGTGTTCGAGGCGGAGCTCGCGACCGGCGCGGACGGGCCGATCCGAAGCATGCGCGGCGGCCCGAACTGGTCGGTGCTGATCGCGGCCGTGATGGCGCTGGTCCTCGCGTGGTCCATCGCCCGGCTGATCATGGACAGCCCGGTCGAGCTCGGCAGCAAGCCGGTGCTCAACGGCTCGCCCGCACCGCAGGCGAAGCTCGGCGCCCCGGTGCCCGTCGTGCTCGACGCCGCGACCGGCGGCACCCACGTCGTGGTGCTCGACGGCGCGGGGGAGCAGGTCTTCAACGGCGATCTGGCGTTCGGCGAGAAGAAGTCGCTCAAGGCGGCCCCGCCGGTGCGCGTCCAGGCCTCCGACGGTGGCCTCCAGGTGACCCTCGACGGCCAGGAGCGCGGCCCCCTGGGCTCCGAGGGCCAGCCGGCGCAGAACACCTTCGCCGTCGACGACTGAGTCGGACGCGGCGTTTCGACGCGGTCACCGGTCGGTTGCGATACTCGGACGGACATGACGACCGACACGACTGCCCAGGACCGTGAGCTGCTCTCGGTCGCCATGGTGACCCTCGGGTGCGCCCGCAACGAGGTCGACTCCGAGGAGCTGGCGGGACGGCTCGAGAGCGGCGGCTTCCTCCTGGTCGCCGACCCCGCGGACGCCGACACGGTCGTGGTCAACACCTGCGGGTTCGTCGAGTCGGCGAAGAAGGACTCGGTCGACACGCTCCTCGACGCCGCGGACCTGAAGTCGACCGGCCGCACCCAGGCCGTCGTCGCGGTCGGCTGCATGGCGGAGAGGTACGGCAAGGAGCTCGCGGAGTCGCTGCCCGAGGCCGACGCGGTGCTCGGCTTCGACGACTACCCCGACATCGCCGCGCGGCTGCGGTCGATCGTCGCGGGTGAGGCCCACCAGGCCCACACTCCGCAGGATCGGCGCAGGCTGCTCCCGATCACCCCCGTCGAGCGTGCGCTGTCCACCGCGCCGGTGCCCGGGCACGCGTCGGGTCCAGCGAGCCTGCGTCGCCGACTCGACTCCGGCCCGACCGCCTCGCTGAAGCTCGCGAGCGGCTGCGACCGGCGCTGCTCCTTCTGCGCGATCCCGTCCTTCCGCGGCTCGTTCGTGAGCCGTCGGCCCTCGGACGTGCTGCAGGAGGCGCGCTGGCTGGGGGAGAACGGCGCGCGCGAGCTGTTCCTCGTGAGCGAGAACTCCACGTCGTACGGCAAGGACCTCGGCGACCTGCGCCTGCTCGAGATCCTGCTGCCCGAGCTGGCCTCGGTCGACGGCGTCGACCGGGTGCGGGTCTCCTACCTGCAGCCGGCGGAGACCCGCCCGGGGCTGATCGAGGCGATCGCGACGACGCCCGGCGTCACGCCGTACTTCGACCTGTCCTTCCAGCACGCCAGCGCCGAGGTGCTGCGCCGAATGCGTCGCTTCGGCGACCCCGACAGCTTCCTGGCGCTGCTCGACCAGATCCGCGCCCTCGCCCCGGAGGCCGGTGTCCGCAGCAACGTGATCGTCGGGTTCCCCGGCGAGACCGAGGACGACCTGCAGACGCTGTGCGACTTCCTGGTCGCCGCGCGGCTCGACGTCACCGGCGTCTTCGGCTACTCCGACGAGGACGGCACCGAGGCCGCGACGTACGACGCCAAGCTGGACGACGACGAGGTCCGTCGCCGCGCCGAGCACGTGACGGCGCTCGTGGAGGAGCTGACCAGTCAGCGGGCGGCCGAGCGCGTCGGCGAGACGGTCCAGGTCCTGGTCGAGAGCGTGGACGGGACCGTCGAGGGGCGGGCGGAGCACCAGGGCCCGGAGGTCGACGGCTCGACGTACCTGCTCGGCCGCACCGCGCAGGTGGGCGACCTGGTCCGCGCGGTCGTGGTCGAGTCCGAGGGCGCGGACCTCTACGCTCAGGCACTGTGAACACCCCACGAAAAGGCTCGCTTCGCTCGCTTTCCGCGGGGACCCCGGCATGAGCGAGGCCGCCCGGACGCAGCCCAGCAACTGGAACGTCCCCAACGTGCTGACGACGCTGCGGATCGTGCTCGTGCCGTTCTTCGCGTGGGCGCTCCTCGTCGACGACGGCGAGTCGATCACCTGGCGATGCGTGGCGTTCGCGATCTTCGTCGTCGCGATGATCACCGACAAGATCGACGGCGACCTCGCCCGCAAGCACAACCTGATCACGAACTTCGGCAAGATCGCCGACCCGATCGCCGACAAGGCGATCACCGGCATGGCGTTCATCGGCCTCTCGGTCGTCGGCGACGTCTGGTGGTGGGTCACGATCGTGGTGCTCGTGCGGGAGTGGAGCGTCACCCTGCTGCGGCTGTCGATCCTCAAGCGCATCGTCATCGCCGCGGCCGACCTCGGTAAGCTCAAGACCACCTTCCAGGCCGTCGCGCTCGCGACGCTCTGCCTGCCGCTGCGCGACCCCGACCTGGCCTCGTGGATGGAGGTGCCCGGGGAGGTGTTCTTCTACCTCGCCCAGGCGTGCCTGGCCATCGCAGTGGCTCTCACGCTCTGGTCGGGCTGGGAGTTCTACCGCGACGTGTGGAAGCAGCGGTCGACGCTGCGCTCGTGAGGGATCCGGGGCAGGATCACGCACTTTTTCGCCAGGAACTCCTCAACATCGCGTAATCGATGCCGATCTGTCACCGTTTGTTCCGCGGATTTGTTGCGCGAAGTGGAGGGTTCGGGTTTAGGTTTCCCGTCACCACGCTCCGCGCCGGAAGGCTTCCCGACGGCGCCGGTGGTTGCCGCCCACCGCCTCACGTTCGGAGAACGCCCCACATGTCTGGTTCCCGGAAGCGACTCGCCAGGGGCGCTGCCCTCGCCGTCGTCGCCAGTGGTCTGCTCCTCGTCCCCTCCGCTCCCGCGAGCGCCGTCACCGGCGTCTTCGTCAGCGAGATCCACTACGACAACCAGGGCACCGACAGCGGTGAGTTCGTCGAGGTGACCGCGCCGGCCGGCACCGACCTCGCCGGCTACCAGGTCGTCCTCTACAACGGCAGCAACGGCACCACCTACGACACCGACGCGCTGACCGGTGTCGTCACCGACCAGCAGGAGGGCTGGGGCACGGCCGTCCTCGACTACCCCTCGAACGGGATCCAGAACGGCGATCCCGACGGCGTGGCGCTGGTGAACGGCAGCGGCACGGTGGTGGAGTTCCTCTCCTACGACGGCGACCTGACCGCGACGAACGGTCCGGCCAACGGCCAGACCGCCACCGACATCGGAGTCGGCCAGACGAACTCGACCCCGGTCGGGCTGACCCTGCAGCGGCAGGCCGACGGCAGCTGGACCGGGCCCGCGGAGAGCACGAAGGGCGCCCCCAACGGCTACACGGCCGGTGATCCGGAGCCGACGGAGCTGGAGGCGGCCGCGCCGGCGGACCAGAGCGTCGAGGTCGACCTCCCGATCGCGGCGATCACCCTGACGGCCAGCGGCGGCACCGCGCCGTACACCTGGACGTCGACGGCGCTCCCGGAGGGCCTCGAGCTCGACGCGGCCGGCGGGGAGATCACCGGCACCCCGACGACCGTCGGCAGCACCGAGGTGACCGCCACCGTGACCGACTCCGCCAGCCCGGCGGCCTCCGTGGACGTGACGTTCGCGATCACGGTCACCGCCGCCCCCAGCGTGCGCGCGATCGCCGAGGTGCAGGGCACGGGCGCGCGCTCGCCGTTCGCCCCCGAGTCGGGCAACGGGCAGGGCGCCGAGGTGGTCACCGTGCGGGGCGTCGTCACGGCGATGTACCGCACCGGCGGACTCAACGGCATGTACGTGCAGACCGAGGGCACCGGCGGCGACGCCGAGGACACGACCCCCGGCGCGTCCGACGCGATCTTCGTCTATGGCGGCTCGAGCATGGGCGGCATCCCGTCCGGCATCGGCATCGGTGACTCGGTCCGGGTGAGCGGCCGGGTCAGCGAGTTCTACGACTCCACGCAGATCACGCCCGCCGGCGACGGCAGCGGGGTCCTCGAGCTCGCGAGCCCGCTGGCCGCGGTCGAGCCGCTGGCCGTCGCCTACCCGACGACCGACGCAGCACGGGAGGCCCTCGAGGGCACGCTCCTCGCGCCGACCGGCGAGTTCGTCGTGAGCAACTCCTACAGCACCAACCAGTACGCCGAGGTGGGGCTCGCCGCGACCGTCGAGGGCGTCTCGGGACCGCTGAAGCAGCCGACCGAGTACGTCGTGCCGAGCGACGACGCGGGGATCGCGGCCATCAAGGCCGAGAACCACGCCCGCGGCGTGGTGCTCGACGACGGCGCCTCCGTCAACTACATGGGCAACCAGGCCACCAAGGCGCTCCCGCTGCCCTACCTGACCAACGCCGACAACAGCCCCAACCCGATCAGGGTCGGTGCCGTCGCCACGCTGCAGTCACCGGTGGTCCTGGAGTGGCGCAACGACGTCTGGAAGTTCCAGCCGCGGTCGCAGGTGACGACCGACGGCGCCGACGTCGTGACGTTCACCGACACCCGCACCGGCAACCTGGTGCCCCAGGACGTCGGGGGCGACCTCGAGATCGCGACCTTCAACGTCCTCAACTACTTCAACACGACCGGCGAGGCCTACGTCGCGGCCGGCCCGCAGCAGGACCCGCCGGTCGACACGCACTGCACGTACTACACCGACCGGCAGAGCAACCGGATCGGCAACAACCAGTGCGGCACGCGTGGCCCCGGCATCGACCCGCCCAACGACGGTCGCGGCCCGCGTGGCGCGGCGACCGAGGCGAGCCTCGCCCGCCAGGAGGCGAAGCTGGTCCACACGATCAACGCGCTGGACGCCGACATCATCGGGCTGGAGGAGATCGAGAACTCGATCAAGCTCCCGGGCGAGGGCAACCGCGACGACGCCGTCGCGGGACTCGTCGCGATGCTCAACGACGCGACCGGTGAGCAGACCTGGGGCTACGCGAAGAGCCCGAGCGAGGCGCTGACGTCCGCGGCGATCGCGGAGCAGGACGTCATCCGCGCCGCGTTCATCTACAAGCGGGACGCGGTCGAGACCGTCGGTCAGTCCCGGATGCTCTTCGGGACGACGGAGTTCACCAACGCCCGCGAGCCGCTCGCCCAGGCGTTCAAGGCGAAGGGCGCTCCCGACAGCGACGCGTTCGCCGTCATCGTCAACCACTTCAAGTCCAAGGGCGACAACCAGTCCCCGGCGCCGCCGGCGACCGGTGACAACGCCAACGACACCGAGACCGGCGTCGGCGCCTTCAACGGCGACCGCACGCGCCAGGCGCAGCGCCTGGTGCAGTTCGCCGAGGACTTCGCCGCGGAGCGCGGGACCGAGGCGGTCTTCCTCGCCGGCGACTTCAACTCCTACACGATGGAGGACCCGATCAAGGTCCTGGAGGGCGGCGGCTTCGAGCTCATCGAGTCCGACGACCCGAGCGAGGAGTCCTACTCCTTCTCCGGGCTCTCCGGCTCCCTCGACCACGTGCTCGGCAACGCGGCCGCCATGGAGATGGTCCGCGGGGCCGACATCTGGGAGATCAACGCCAACGAGTCCGTGGCCTTCCAGTACAGCCGCTACAACTACAACGTCACCGACTTCTGGCAGCCGAACCTGCCGTTCGCGACGTCCGACCACAACCCCGAGATCGTCGGCGTCGACGTCCCCGACTTCACACCCGTGACCTACGACGAGGTGCAGGTCATCGGCACCAACGACTTCCACGGACGACTGCTGCCCGACGCCGGAAACGCCGCCGGTGCGGCGCCGTTCGCGACCGCGGTGAAGGAGCTGCGCGGCGACAACCCGAACTCGATCTTCGTCGCCGCGGGCGACCTGGTCGGAGCCTCGACGTTCGAGTCCTTCATCCAGGACGACGAGCCGACGATCGAGGCCCTGAATGCGATGGGTCTCGAGGTCTCGGCCGCCGGCAACCACGAGTTCGACCGTGGGTACGCCGACCTGGCCCACCGGATCCGGGGTCTCGCCGACTGGGAGTACCTCGCGGCGAACCTCGCCTACGACGACGCGATCCCCTCCGACGACCGGCTCGCCGAGACCTGGACGAAGACGATGCCGAACGGCACGAGGATCGGCTTCGTCGGTGCGGTCACCGAGGACCTGCCCGCGCTGGTCAACCCGGCGGGCATCGAGGGCGTCACGGTCACCGACGTCGTCGACGCGACCAACGAGGCAGCGGCCGCACTGCGGTCCGGCCCGGACGCCGTCGACCTGGTCATCCTGCTCGTCCACGAGGGCGCGCCGACGACCGACTGCACGTCGGCCAGCTTCACCGACCCGGCGACGGTCTGGGGCAACATCGTCCAGAACACGTCGGCCGACGTCGACGCGATCATCTCGGGCCACACCCACCTCGCCTACAACTGCCGCTACCCGGTGGCCGGCTGGAGCGGACGCCCGGTGACGAAGCGCCCGGTCGTCTCGGCGGGTCAGTACGGCACCAACCTCAACAAGCTCGTCTTCAAGTACGACGAGGCCACGGGCGAGCTCGCGGCGGTCACGCAGGAGGTCGTCGCGGCGGCCGGCGTCGGCCACGAGCCCGACCCCGCGGTCGACACGATCGTCGAGGCGGCGAAGGCCTACGCGGCGACCGAGGGCGCGAAGGTGCTGGGCAACATGGCGGGCTCGTTCCACCGCGCGTCGTACCTGCCCGAGGGCAACCCGGCCACCGAGAACCGCGGTGGCGAGTCCACCCTCGGCAACCAGGTCGCGGAGGTGCAGCGCTGGGCGACCCAGCAGGCGGGGATCGACACCGACCTCGCCTTCATGAACCCGGGTGGCCTGCGCGCCGACATGGAGGTCAACGAGGCGGGCGAGCTCACCTTCCGCGAGGCCGCCGACGTGCAGCCCTTCGCCAACACGCTGGTGAACATGAAGCTGACCGGCGCCCAGATCGAGACCGTCCTGGAGCAGCAGTGGCAGCGCAACGCCCAGGGCGGCGTGCCGTCGCGCCCGTTCCTGCGGCTCGGCGTCTCGCAGGGCTTCACCTACACCTACGAGCAGACCCCGGTGACGATCTCGGTGCCGAACGCGGCGCCGGTCGACACGTTCCGCGGCGAGGTCACCGGCATGTGGCTCGACGGTCAGCCGATCGATCCCGACGCGCCCTACTCCGTCACGGTCAACTCCTTCCTCGGGAGCGGTGGTGACAACTTCTGGGAGCTGGCCCACGGGACCGGCAAGGTCGACACCGGCAAGGTCGACCTCGAGGCCATGGTCGACTACATGAGGCAGTACGACGCCGACGCGCCGCTCCCGGTCGACTACAGCCAGCGCGCGGTCGAGGTCACGTTCCCGGCGGACGCGCCGACGGCGTACCTCCCCGGTGCGACGGTGGCGTTCGACGTCGCGTCGTGGGCGATGTCGGCGGCCGGCGACCGGACCGACACCGCCATCCAGGTCAAGCTGGGCGACGCGGTCCTCGGAACCGCCACCGTCGACAACACGGTGGGTGGGCGGCCCTACGACGACTGGGGCACGGCCTCGGTGGCGGTCGCGCTGCCCGCGGGCGTCGACGACGGACCGGCGACGCTGACCCTCGTCGGCGAGGACACCGGCACCGAGATCGCGGTCGCGATCCGGGTCGACGACGGGGTCGATCCGGCGGCGACCGTGGCGGCGGGACCGGACCGGACGATCACCTGGGACCAGGCGGCCTCGATCCCGGTGACGGTGACCGGCAACGACGGCACGCCGACCGGCGTGGTGCGGCTGCTGGAGGGCACCACCGAGCTCGCGAGCGCGCAGCTGGCCGAGGGAGCGGCGACCCTGTCGATCGCGCCGCGGACGCTCGAGCCCGGCGCCCACGACCTGCGGGTCGTGTACGACGGTCCCGGCTACCCCTCGGCCCACGACGAGCTCGTCCTGACCGTCGACAAGGCGGCCTCCGACGTCAGCGCCGACGACGTCACGCTCACCTACGGCAGAGCGGCGACCGTCACGGTGCGGGTGCCCGCGGGCGCCACGGGGACCGTCCGCCTCCTCGACGGCACGAAGCAGCTGGCCACGGGCACCGTGTCGAACGGGACGGCCACGCTCCGGCTCCCGGCCAGGTCCATCGCCCCGGGCACGAAGACGCTCACCGCGTCGTACACCGGAGACAGCCACTTCGCCGGAGGGTCGACCACCTTCAGCGTGCAGGTCGACAAGGCCGAGTCCAGGACCTGGGCCGCGGTGATCCCGGGCCGGGTCGAGGTCAAGAAGACCCGCGCGACCGTCCTGCTCGCGGTGACCACCCCCGCGGGGGTCATCGCCACCGGACGCGTCGACGTCGCGGTCCCCGGCCAGGGCACCGAGAGGGTCACCTTGTGGGCCGGCCTCGCCGCGCTGAGGCTGGACCGCTTCACCACCCTCGGGCCGAAGCGGATCGAGATCACCTACCGCGGCAACGATGTCCTGGAGTCGAGCTCCGAGACCGTGGTGGTCGACGTCGTGAAGCCGGGTCGGCGGCGACACCGGTAGCTCCACCGACACGTCGGCCCGTTCCCGCAGGTCCGGGGGACGGGCCGACGCACATCCCGAGAAGTGTTCCTCGAGCGGGTTATCTTGCTGGCCCACCTCGGTTCTATCGAAAGGTCATTCAGTTGCCTCGCAGATCTCGGACGGCCGGGGGCGCACGTGCCCTGGTGGCCGTCTCCTCCCTGGCCTTGGTGTCCGCCGGACTCACCCTCGTCGCGGCGGCCCCGGCCCAGGCAGCAACAACGGTCGACGTGACGATCCTGGCGACCAACGACTTCCACGGTCGCATCAAGGCCAACGGCGCCGAGGCCGGCGCGGCCGCGATCGCGACGTACGTCAAGAACGAGAAGGCCACCAACCCGCACACGGTCTTCGCCGCCGCGGGTGACCTGATCGGCGCCTCGACGTTCGAGTCGTTCATCGCCCACGACAAGCCGACGATCGACGCGCTCAACGAGGCGAGGCTCGACGTCTCGGCCGTCGGCAACCACGAGTTCGACAAGGGGTACGCCGACCTCGTCAACCGGGTGATGGCGCCCTACAACGCCACCACGAACCCCGAGGGCGGCGCCGGCTGGAAGTACGTCGGCGCCAACCTGGTCGAGCCCAACGGCGCCGATGCGATCAAGGCGTCGTGGATCGCTCCCTTCGCGGACGTGAAGGTCGGGTTCATCGGCGCGGTCACCGAGCACCTGCCCGAGCTGGTCTCGCCGGCGGGGATCCAGGGCCTCCAGGTGACCGACGTCGTCAACGCCGTGAACGCCGAGGCGACGGCGATGAAGGCCGCCGGCGCCGACGCGATCGTCCTGCTCGTGCACGAGGGCGCACCGAGCACCGACTGCGCCACGATGGCCAGCAACCCCGCCTCCGACTTCGGCAGCATCGTCACGGGCGTCAGCGCCGACGTGAACGCGATCGTCTCCGGGCACACCCACCTCGCCTACTCGTGCGACCTCGCGGGCCCCGGCGGCGTGAGCCGTCCGGTGGTCTCCGCCGGCCAGTACGGCTACAACCTCAACCGGCTCGACCTGACGATCGACACCGACGCCAACGCGGTGACCGCCGTCAACGCCGCCGACACCCGGATCGTGCCGCTCACGACCAAGAGCGGCGACACCTACACGCCGATCCCGCAGACCCAGCCCGCGGACCCGGCGACCAAGGCGATCGTCGACGCGGCCGTCGCCAACGCCGAGGTCAAGGGCGCGGCGCCGCTCGGCAAGATCTCGGGGGCGCTCTACCGGGCGTCGCGTCCGGTGGCGTCCGGCACCGGCACCGAGGAGAACCGCGGCGGCGAGTCCACGCTCGGCAACCTCGTCGCCGAGGCGCAGCGCTGGGCGACCCGGTCGGCGACGACCGGATCCGCGAAGATCGCGTTCATGAACCCCGGCGGCCTCCGCGCGGACATGCTCGGCAACAACGCCGGCGGCTACCCGGCCGTGCTGACCTACAAGCAGGCCGCGAACGTCCAGCCGTTCGCCAACACGCTGGTCAACATGAAGCTGACCGGAGCGCAGCTCCGCGCGGTCCTCGAGCAGCAGTGGCAGCCCGCCGGTGCGTCGCGGCCGTTCCTGCGGCTGGGCGTCTCCCAGGGCTTCACCTACACCTACGACCCCGCGACGAAGAAGGTCACGAACATGTGGCTGAAGGGGAAGCCGGTCGCGGACGCCACGGCGTACTCCGTCACGGTGAACTCCTTCCTCGCCTCGGGTGGCGACAACTTCGCGGCGTTCAAGGACGGAACCGAGCGTCGCGACACGGGTCAGACCGACCTCGAGGGCATGGTCGCGTTCATGGACGCCAAGGGCGGCGGCAAGGGGCTGCCGGTCAGCTACAAGCAGCGGGCCGTGGGCATCACGATGCCGACCGGCGCGCCGCGCGCCTACCGCGCCGGCGACACCCTCTCGTTCAAGGTGTCGTCGCTCGCCTACACCGGGGTCGGCGACGCGCACGACAAGCGCATCGACGTCACCCTGGGCAAGAAGAAGCTCGGCAAGGCCAAGGTCGTCAACACCGTCGCTCCCGGCGCGACCGACGACGAGGCCGGCACCGCCACGGTGTCGGTCAAGGTCCCGGGCGGCGTCAAGGCCGGTGTCCAGCGGGTCAAGCTCACCGGTGGCAAGACCCGGACCGCGGTCCTGGTGCCGGTGCGCTTCAAGGGCAACCGGCTCGCGTCGACGCTCAAGGCCAAGCTGCACCCGAAGAAGGTCGTCGTGCGCAAGGGCCGGGCGAAGGTCCGGGTGCACGTGCGTGCCGGCGGCGAGCCCGCGGTCGGCAAGGTGCGGATCCGCGCCGGGCACCGTCCCTACCTCGCCAAGCTGAACAAGAAGGGGGTCGCCACCTTCCGGCTGCTGCCCTTCAAGCAGGTCGAGAAGTTGAAGGTCAAGGTCGCGTTCCTGCGCACCGACGCCCTCAAGGGTGACCGCAAGGTGCTGACCCTGCGGGTCGTCCGCCGGAGGTAGTGCCTGCGCCTGGCCGGGGGCACGGCCCCCGGTCAGGCGTCGCGGGCCTCGGCGAGGTCGGCGGCCGCGTGCACCAGCGCGAGGTGGCTGAACGCCTGCGGGAAGTTGCCGATCATGCGCCTGCCGGCGGCGTCGTACTCCTCCGAGAGGAGGCCGACGTCGTTGGCGAGGTCGCAGACCCGGTCGAAGAGCGTGGTCGCGTCGTCGAGCCGACCGGCGCGGGCGTACGCCGAGGCCAGCCAGAAGGAGCAGGCGAGGAAGGGGTGCTCGTCGCCGGCGAGACCGTCGACCCCGGTGCCCGTCCGGTAGCGGAGCACCAGCCCGTCGCGCAGCAGCTCACGCTCGACGGCGTCGATCGTGCCGAGCATCCGGGGGTCGTCGCCGGCCACGATGCCGATCGACGGCAGCACCAACAGCGCCGCGTCGACGTGGGCGGCGCCGTAGTACTGCACGAACGTGTTCCGTCGCGCGTCGAACCCGCGCTCCAGCACCTCCGCGCGCACGGTGTCGCGCAGTCGCCGCCACTCGTCGACCGGGCCGTCGAGGTCGAACTCCTCGACGGCCCGGACGGCGCGGTCGAACGCCGCCCACACCATCGCCTGGGAGTGGGTGAAGCGGCGCTGCGGCCCGCGGATCTCCCACAGCCCGTGATCCTCGTCCTGCCAACCGGTCGCGAGGTGCTCGACGAGCGTGCGCTGCAGCGCCCATGCGTCCGCGTCGGCCGCACCGGTCGCGCGGCGGGTGTGCTCGAGGCCGATCATCACCTCGCCGACGACGTCGAGCTGGCGCTGGACGGCGGCCCCGTTGCCGATGCGGACGGGCGTCGAGCCGGCGTACCCCGGCAGGTGGGGTAGCGACACCTCGGTCAGGCGGCGTCCGCCGTCCACGGCGTACACGATCTGGAGGTCGTCGGGGTCCCCGGCGACCGCGCGCAGCAGCCAGGACCGCCACAGCTGGGCCTCGGCGACCTGGCCGGCCCGGACCAGGGCTCCGATCGTCAGCGCCGCGTCGCGCAGCCAGCAGAAGCGGTAGTCCCAGTTGCGCTCCCCGCCCGGGTCCTCGGGCAGGGACGTGGTGGGCGCGGCGACGATCCCGCCGGTCTCCTCATCGGTCAGCAGCCGCAGCGTGAGCAGCGAGCGGCGCACCAGGTCGGCGCGCGGCAGGTCCTCCCGGCAGCGGGCCGACCAGCGCTCACCCTCGCGCATGGAGGAGCTGACGAAGTCGGCGTCCGGGCCGACGCCGTCGAGTGGAGCCCACGACGGCAGCCAGGTCGTCGAGAACTCCATCTCGTCGCCGGCGGTGACCTCGAACTCGTCCACGTGACGTCGGTCCTCGGCGCCGGGCAGTCGAGGGCCGCGCAGCACCAGCCGGTCCGGCCCGCCGATCGCGGTGATCACCGGCTCGTCGCGCACGGTCTCGCGGCGTACCCACGGCACGACGGCGCCGTAGTCGAGCCGCACGGTCCACTCGTGACGCAGCCGGACGGTGCCGTGTACGCCGGCCACCCGGCGCACCAGGTCGGCGCGGCCGTCGCCACGGGGCATGGAGTCGGTGATCGTGACCTCGCCGGTGGCCGTCGTGAACGTCGTCTCCAGCACGGTCGACTCGCCGAGGTAGCGGCGGCGCACGTCGTAGTCGTCGACCGGGCACAGCTGCCAGTGTCCGTGCTCGTCTCCACCGAGGAGGCCGGCGAAGCAGGCCGGGGAGTCGAACCGCGGCAGGCACAGCCAGTCGACGGAGCCGTTGCGGCCGACGAGCGCGCCGCTGCGACGATCACCCACCAGGGCGTACTCAGCGATCGGCAGCGCCATGGTTGCTGACAGTAGCGTTTGTCCCGTGACGGATCTCGCAAAGCGTGTGCATCTGATCCTCCGTGGGTCGGGGAGCACCGTGGCGACCGCGGAGTCGCTGACCGGCGGACGGCTCGCAGTGGCGCTGACCGACACGCCGGGGGCGTCCGAGACGTTCCTCGGCGGCGTCGTGACCTACGCGACCGAGCTGAAGGCGTCGATCCTCCGGGTCGACCAGCAGGTCATCGACGAGCACGGTGTGGTGTCGCCGCAGTGCGCGAAGGCGATGGCATCGGGCGTGCGCGCGCTGACGGGCGCGACGTTCGGGCTGTCCACCACGGGGGTCGCCGGCCCGTCGGAGCAGGAGGGCAAGCCGCCGGGCACGGTCTTCGTCGGCATCGCCGGACCGGGCCTGCTGGAGGTCGTCGCCCTCGAGCTCAGCGGCAAGCGGCAGCAGGTCCAGGAGCGGACCTGTCTCGAGGCACTTGCGGCGTTCGAGGAGGTCTTGCGGCGGGAATCAACACCTCTCGGGTAGCGTTGCCCCCGACAGATCTCGGTACCGGAAGGAGGACCCGCATGGTGCTGCTGCGTCGAGTGCTCGGCGACGTGCTCCGCGACCTGCGCATGCAGCGCGGCATGACGCTGCGCGAGGTCTCCGCCGAGGCCCGGGTCAGCCTGGGCTACATCTCCGAGATCGAGCGCGGCCAGAAGGAGGCATCCTCCGAGCTGCTGGCCTCCCTGTGCGCCGCGCTCGACGTGCCGCTGTCCGACCTGCTGCGCGAGGCCTCCGACCTGGTGGCCGTCGACGAGGCCGCCGCGGCCCTCACCCGGATCCCGGTCGCCGCACCGGCCGCTCCGGTCGTCACCTCCGCCGCCTGATCGGGCCTCAGGGGGGCGCAGGCTGGCAGCTCGGGCACCAGTACGCCGTCCGCTCCCGGCCCGGAGCGCCGAACGCCGTGGTGGCGACACGGGTGCCGCAGCGGCGGCAGAGGCGTTGCCGGTAGACCCACATCCGACTGGAGCGCGACCACTCCTGGTCGAGCATCTGCCCGGCCCGGCGCACCATGCGCACCAGGTCGGGCACCTCGCGGACCGGCGCGGTCGGCGGCACCCCCATCACGAAGAGGACCTCGGCGGCGTAGATCGTGCCGATGCCCGCGAGCAGGGTCTGGTCGCGCAGCGCCTCGAACACGGGCCGATCCGGCACCGTTCGCAGCCGCCGCAAGGCCTCGTCCTCGTCCCACGCCGGGCCGAGCAGGTCGGGCCCGAGGTGTCCGACCACCTCCGGCTCCCGCTCGCAGGGCACCAGCTCGACGATCCCGAGCAGGTAGCCGACCGCCGTCGCCCCCTCGGTCTCGAGCACGACCCGGATCTCGGGCGACTGCCGGTTCCACGGCTTGCCGGCCTCGAACACCCGCCACGACCCGTCCATCTTGAGGTGGGTGTGGAGGGTGAGCGGGCCGCCGGCGGCGTCGACCCGGGTCAGCAGGTGCTTGCCCCGGGACACGGTCTCGACGACGGTCGCGCCGGCCAGGTCGGCGGTGGCGTGCCGCGGGACGCGGAAGTCACTGCGCGTCAGCACCGTGCCGTCGAGCGCCTTCGCGAGGCGCCGGGCGGTGCGCCGCACGGCGTCGCCCTCAGGCACCGCCGCTCCTGAGCCGGAGGCCGCGCGGGGTCGCGACGAACCCGGCCGACTGGAGCGCGTCGCGCAGCGGCGTCGACCCGCCACCGAGGAGCTGCTCCCCGTCGGCCTTCTCGACGGTGATCCGGCCGAGCGAGCCGCGCCGGGCGGCCTCGGCGAGCGTGGCGGCCGCCGGGCCGAGCCGGTCGGGCTCGTCGGACCAGGTGAGGAGGGTGCGCCCACCGCGCTCGACGTAGAGGGTCAGTCGGCCGTCGACGAGCACGACGATCGCGCCGGCCTTGCGACCCGGACGGTGACCGCTCCCGTCGGTCGAGCTCGTCGAGGCCGGCCAGGTGAGCGCGGCGCCGTACGGGTTGGCCGGGTCGGTCGCCGCCAGGGCCACCGCGGCGGGCTTGGCGTCGGCGGGGACCTCGGAGAACGTGCGCAGCCGGTCGACCGACCCCGCCGTGCCGAACTGGGCGGCGCCCAGCCCGTCGACGAAGTAGCCGCGCCGGCACCGGCCGGACTCCTCGAACGCCGACAGCACCTTGTAGACGGCCGCGAAGCCACCCGGCAGCCGTTCGCTCGCCACGGCACCGCGGGTCACGACGCCGTGCCGGTCGAGCAGTCGCTCGGCGACCGCGTGGGCGCGCCGCGTCGGGTCGGTGTCGACCGGCGGCAGCAGCGCCCACCGTCCCGCGGTCTCGGGCGGCCCGGTGCGGATCGGCGTCCGGGCCCGGGCCCCGGTGGTGCTGGACATCCGGACCCGCGGCGGCGGGCGACGGGTGCGATGCGTGGGGGTGCCACCGCGGGTCAGCGCGCGGAGCGGGGCGAGCGTGTCGTTGCTGATGCGACCCGCCCAGACCAGGTCCCACAGCGCAGCCGAGAGCGCGGCGTCGTCGGCGGCACCCACGGAGTCGGCGAGCTGGCGGAAGAACCACGCGCCCCCGGGCGCCAGCGCGTCGAGCACCGCCTGGTGGAGCTCTCCCGGGGATCCGACGCCGTGCTCGAAGGGCTCCGGCGACGGGAGGGTGAGCGGCGCCTGGTCGGCGGTGTGCAGCGAGACCCAGCCGTCGGCGCCGGGCAGCGACGCGTGGCCGGCCCAGACGACCTCCCCGGAGGCGGTGAGCTCGTCGAGGTACGACGGCTCGTAGTCGCGCACCCGCCCGGCCAGCACCAGCGGCTCGAGGGCGGAGGCAGGGACCGCGCAGCCGGCCAGCTGGTCGATCGCGGACAGCACGCCGTCGACGCCGCGCAGCCGACCGCCGACGTGCTGCCACGCCGGGAGGAAGCGTCCGAGCGTGTCGGGCTCGACCGGCTCGATCTCCTGCCGGAGCCGCGCGAGCGAGCGGCGGCGGAGCCGGCGGAGCACCTCGGCGTCGCACCACTCGGTGCCCGAGCCGGCCGGCCGGAACTCGCCGTCGAGCACCCGTCCCTGGGCGGCCAGCCGCTGCAACGTGTGCCTGACCACGGCCGCGCCCAGCCCGAGGCGCGCGGCCACGTCGTCGGCCGTGAACGGCCCGTGGGTGCGGGCATGTCTCGCGACGAGATCGGCGAGGGGGTCGTCGACGGGCTCGGCGAACGCGTCGGGAGTGCCGGGCGGGACGGGTACGCCGAGCCCGTCGCGCAGTCGCCCGACGTCCTCGACGGCCGCCCAGCGCTCGACACCGGCCATCCGGACCTCGACGGCCCGGCGGCTGTCGGCGAGCGCGCCGAGCCACGTCGCGACGTCGCCCCCGGGTGTCGAGCGCTCCGCGACCTCGTCCGTCGAGAGAGGCCCCAGCAGCCGGAGCAGGTCGGCGACCCCCTCGGCATCGCGCGCGCGCCGGTCGTCGGCGGTGCGCTGCAGCTCGGCCTCGACCTCGGCGAGCACCTCCGGGTCGAGCAGCTCGCGCAGCTCGGCCCGGCCGAGCAGCTCGGCGAGCAGTCCCTGGTCGAGTGCGAGCGCGGCGGCCCGGCGCTCGGCGATGGGGGAGTCGCCCTCGTACATGAACTGGGCGACGTACCCGAAGAGCAGCGTGCGTGCGAACGGCGACGGCTGGTGGGTCGCCACGTCGGCCACCCGCACCTCGCGCCGCTCGATGCCGCGCATCAGGGCGGTGAGCGAGGGCAGGTCGTAGACGTCCTGGAGACACTCGCGGACGGCCTCGAGGACGATCGGGAACGACGGGTACTGCGCCGCCACCTCGAGCAGCGCCGCCGAGCGCTGGCGCTGCTGCCACAGGGGCGAGCGGCGGCCGGGATCGCGCCGAGGGAGCAGCAGCGCGCGGGCGGCGCACTCCCGGAACCGCGAGGCGAAGAGGGCCGAGCCGCCCACCTCGCGGGTGACCAGCTCGTCGATCTCGTCGGGCTCGAAGACGACGACGTCGCCCCCGGGCGGCTCCGCCTCGGTGTCGGGGACGCGGATCACGATGCCGTCGTCGGACGCGACCGCCTGGCCGTCGACGCCGTACCTCTCGCGAAGCCGCGCGTTGATCGCCAGGGCCCAGGGGGCGTGCACGGGGACGCCGTACGGCGAGTGCACGACCAGCCGCCAGTCGCCGAGCTCGTCGCGGAACCGTTCGACGACCAGGGTCTGGTCGCTCGGCAGCAGGTTGGTGGCCTCGAGCTGCTCGTGGAGGTAGCCGACCAGGTTGCCCGCGGCGTACTCGTCGAGGCCGTCGACCCGGGCCCGCCCCTCCGCGCGCTCACGAGGGAGCGCCCCGAGCTCGCGGGTGAAGGCGCCGATGGCCCGGCCGAGCTCGGCGGGGCGGCCCAGGGCGTCGCCCTTCCAGAAAGGCAGCCGTCCGGGGATGCCCGGCGCGGGCGTCACCAGCACGCGGTCGTGGGTGATGTCCTCGATCCGCCAGCTCGTGGCGCCGAGGGAGAAGATGTCGCCGACTCGGGACTCGTAGACCATCTCCTCGTCGAGCTCGCCGACTCTGCGGCCCGTGCCCTCGCCCACGAGGTAGACGCCGAAGAGTCCGCGGTCGGGGATGGTGCCGCCGCTGGTGACCGCGAGCCGCTGGGAGCCGGGGCGGCCGGTGAGAGTGCCGGAGACGCGGTCCCAGACGACGCGCGGTCGGAGCTCCGCGAACTCGTCGGAGGGATAGCGGCCGCTGAGCAGGTCGAGCGTCGCGTCGTAGGCGCTGCGCGGGAGCTGGGTGAAGGGAGCGCTGCGCTTGACGAGGTCGTAGAGCTCGTCGACGTCCCACGCCTCGAGCGCGGTGGTGGCGACGACCTGCTGGGCCAGCACGTCGAGCGGGTTGGTCGGCACACGCAGCGCCTCGATCGCCCCGGTGCGCATCCGGTCGACCGCGACCGCGGTCTGGGCGAGGTCGCCGCGGTGCTTGGGGAAGAGCACGCCCCGTGAGACCTCGCCGACCTGGTGGCCGGCCCGGCCGACGCGCTGGAGCGCGCTCGCCACGCTCGGCGGGCTCTCGATCTGGACGACCAGGTCGACCGCCCCCATGTCGATGCCGAGCTCGAGGCTGCTGGTCGCAACGACGCAGGGGAGACGGCCGCGCTTGAGGTCGTCCTCGATCAGCGCCCGCTGCTCCTTCGACACCGACCCGTGGTGCGCCTTCGCGATGACCGTCTCCGCGCTGTGGCTCTGCCCGGACTGCGCCATCAGCTGCGCCGGGGGAGCGCCCTGCTCGAGCGCGGCACCGGCGCGCTCGGTCGCGATCTCGTTGAGCCGGGCGGTGAGCCGCTCGGCGAGCCGCCGGGAGTTGGCGAAGACGATCGTGGACCGGTGCTGCTCGACGAGGTCGACGACGCGCTCCTCGACGTGCGGCCAGAGGCTCTGCGCGCGCTGCGGGTCGTCGCCGTCCTCGTCGTATCCTTCGGGCGCGGTCATGTCCTCGACGGGGACGACAACGCGCAGGTCCCACCGCTTCTCGCTGGGCGGCGCGACGATCTCCACGGGCGTGGGGCCGCCGAGGAAGCGGGCGACCTCGTCGAGCGGCCGGACCGTCGCCGAGAGGCCGATGCGCTGCGCGGGGCGTTCGAGCAGCGCGTCGAGCCGCTCCAGGCTGACCGCGAGGTGGGCGCCGCGCTTGGTGCCCGCGACCGCGTGGACCTCGTCGAGGATCACGGTCTCGACCCCGCGCAGCGACTCGCGGGCCTGGCTGGTCAGCATCAGGAACAGCGACTCGGGCGTCGTGATCAGGATGTCCGGCGGGGTCGTGACGAGCTTGCGCCGGTCGGCCGCCGGAGTGTCGCCGGATCGTACGCCGACGGTCACGTCGGGCACCGGCCTGCCGAGCCGGTCGGCGGTGTGCCGGATGCCGGCCAGCGGCGCGCGGAGGTTGCGCTCGACGTCGACGCCGAGCGCCTTGAGGGGCGAGATGTAGAGGACCCGGCAGCGGCGCTGCTTGTCCTCGGGTGGCGCGGTCGTCATCAACCGGTCGAGGCTCCACAGGAACGCGCTGAGGGTCTTGCCGGAGCCGGTCGGCGCCACGACCAGCGCATGCCGACCCGCGCCGATCGCCTCCCAGGCGCCGGCCTGCGCGGGCGTCGGCTCGGCGAACGCCGCGCCGAACCAGGTGCGGGTGGGTTCGCTGAACCCCTGGAGCGGGTCGGTCACCCGACCATCCTCGCGCACGGCACCGACAGTGCCGGTGGGCGTCGGGCCGGCGTCAGGCCGGCGTCAGTGCCCGGTGAGGCGTCCGGTGAGCCGTTCGTGGCGGTCGGCGCTCGACGGGTTGAGGCCGGCGATGGTGACGGTCTTGCCCTTGCGCTCGTACTTGGTGGTGATGGCGTCGAGCGCGGCGACGGTGGAGGCGTCCCAGATGTGGGAGTCCGAGAGGTCGATGACGACGCGGTCGGGGTCGCCGACGTAGTCGAACTGGGTGTAGAGGTCGTTGGAGGAGGCGAAGAACAGCTCACCGGTGACGCGGTAGACCGCCGTCGCCCGGCCGTGCTCGTCCTCGAGGAGCTCGCGGTGGGTGTCGGTGAGGTGCGCGACCCGGCGGGCGAACAGCGTCATCGCCACCAGGACGCCCACGACGACGCCGATGGCGAGGTTGTGGGTGGCGACGGTGACGGCGACCGTCGCGACCATGACGGCGGTCTCGGACCTCGGCATCCTGCGCAGGGTCGTGGGGTGGATCGAGTGCCAGTCGAAGGTGCCGACCGACACCATGATCATCACCGCGACCAGGGCGGCCATGGGTATCCGGGAGACGGCGTCGCCGAACCCGACCACCAGGACGAGCAGGAACGTGCCGGCCAGGAAGGTGGAGATCCGGGTGCGTGCCCCGGACACCTTCACGTTGATCATGGTCTGGCCGATCATCGCGCAGCCGCCCATGCCTCCGAAGAAGCCGGTGACGACGTTCGCGGCGCCCTGGCCGAGCGCCTCGCGGGTCTTGTCCGAGTGGGTGTCGGTGATGTCGTCGACGAGCTTCGCGGTCAGCAGCGACTCGAGAAGGCCGACCAGGGCCATCGCCAGCGCGTAGGGCGCGATGGTCTGCAGCGTGCCGAGGTCGAGCGGCACGTCGGGGAGGAACCACGACGGCAGGGAGTCGGGCAGCTCGCCCTGGTCGCCGACGTCGGGCACGCCGACGGCCGAGACGAGGGTGAACGCCGTGAGGGCGACGATCGCGACCAACGGTGCGGGGATGACCCTGTTGAGGCGCGGGAAGGCGACGATGACGGCGATGCCGACGGCGATCATCGGGTAGACCGCCCACGGCACGTCGACCATGTGGTCGATCTGCGCCTCGAAGATGAGGATCGCGAGGGCGTTGACGAACCCGACCATGACCGACCGGGGGATGAAGCGCATCAGCCGCGCCACCCCCGCCGCCGCCAGCAGGACCTGGATGCCCCCACCCAGGAGCACCGTGGCGATGAGGTAGTCGTAGCCGTGGTCGCGCATGACCGGTGCGATGACCAGGGCCACGGCGCCGGTGGCGGCGGAGATCATCGCGGGGCGCCCGCCCAGGAACGAGATCGCGACGGCCATCGTGAACGACGCGAACAGCCCGACGCGGGGGTCGACACCGGCGATGATGGAGAACGAGATGGCCTCGGGGATGAGCGCGAGCGCGACGACCAGGCCGGCGAGGACCTCGGTGCGCAGCAGGCGTGGCGAGCGCAGCGTGGTGCGGACACTGCGGTCCGGCGCGTCCGAGACGTTCACGCTGGTGCTCATGGCAGGGGATCTCCGTTCACGTGCGGGACTCGGGACGCGCAACGGCAGCGTCGTCTCCGCAGGCGGACGTCCGGGGCGGAACTCTACCGTCCGCCGCGGAGCTCCGTGGCACGCAGGAACTCACGGACGAGCCGCGACCACCAGGAACCGGACTCCCGGCGTTCGCGACGCGTCGTGAACTCGTAGTGGTACAGCCGGGCCCGGACGAGCCGAGGCGGCTCGCCGTCGAACGGATCGGTGCGGAGCAGGCCGAGGGCGTCCCGGTCGCCCTCGAGCAGCCGCTGGGCGAGGACCGGCAGCCACGGCTCGGCGTACGCCGGCGAGATCGCGGCGAACCACATCAGCCAGTCCAGGCGCAGGTGGTACGGCGCGAACTGGCGCGGTCGACGGCGTACGTCGCCGGGCTTGCCGCGGAAGTCGTACTCCGCCCACGTCCCGCCGTCGCGTGAGCCCTCCAGCACGATCTCGTAGCGCGAGCGGGTGACGTGCCCGAACGCGCCGTAGGCGTTGACCAGGTGCCACCTGTTGAACGACGTGTTCATCCGCTGCCGCGAGGACAGCAGGTTGGCCACCGGCCAGTAGCTGAGGACGGCGACGCCGATCGTCACGAGCGCCACCACGGCGACGAACGGGAGCGGCGCGCTGCCGTCGTGCGCTCCGGAGCCGGGCAGCAGCGGGGCCAGCCACGAGTCCGGGAGGGCGGACAGCGCGAGGACGATCGTGAGCCAGTTCAGCCAGGCGAAGTTGCCGCTGGCGACCAGCCACAGCTGGGTCACGATCATCACTGCCGCGGCGACTCCTGCGACCGGCCGGGGGAGGAACAGCGCGAAGGGCACGACGAGCTGGGTGACGTGGTTGGCCAGCGTCTCGACCCGGTGCACCCGGCGGGGTAGGCGGTGGAAGTGCCAGCTGAAGGGGCCCGGCATCGGCTGGGTCTCGTGGTGGAAGTCCAGGCACGTCAGGTCGCGCCAGCACCGGTCCCCGCGCATCTTGATCAGCCCGGCTCCGAACTCGACGCGGAAGAGCAGCCAGCGCAGCAGGAGCAGCGTCAGCAGTGGCGGGCCGACCGAGTCGTTGCCGAGGAAGACCGCGAGGAACCCCGCCTCCAGCAGCAGCGACTCCCAGCCGAACCCGTACCACGTCTGCCCGACGTTGACGATGGACAGGTACAGCAGCCACAGCACGACCCAGACCAGCATCGCGGGCGCCAGAGGCAGCGCATCGGTCAGCCCGGCGATCGTTGCCGCCGACAGTGCGGCGCCGGTCCAGGCGACGCCCAGGAAGAACCGGTCCGAGTGGTGCAGGTGGAAGAGGCCGGGCGACCGGCGGAAGGACACTCGCTGGAGGTAGTCGCGCACAGGGGTCAGGCCGTGGTCATCGAGCAGACCGCGGTACTGCCGGGCGGCAGCCACGAACGCGACGAGGTAGACCACGGCCAGTGCCCGCTGGAAGAGCTCCCTGGCGAGCCAGCCCTGCTCGGCGACGAACCAGTCGGTCACCCGGTCCCGGTACCCGACCGTCCGTCCCTGGTCGCCCGCCTGGCGGGCCTGGACGGATCCGGGATCGCCGACGACGCCGAGCGGATCGACCTGATCCATGGGCTGGAACGGCTCAAGTGCGCGGCCGAGGCCGCCCAGGCCGGGCTGGCCGCGACCCTCGCCGGCGACCACGGGGTGGCCGCCCAGGTGGCGCTGGCGCGCCGCGAGTCCCCGCACCGCGGGTCCCGGCACCTCTCGCTGGCGCGGGTGCTGCCGGAGCTCCCGCACACCCGCGCCGCGTTCCGGGCGGGTCGGATCAGCGAGTGGCGGGCCACGACGATCGCCCGCGAGACCGCGTGCCTTTCGCGGGAGGACCGGACCACGGTGGACCGCGCGATCGCCGGTGACCCCGATGCGCTGGAGTCCTACTCCGACCGCGTGCTGCTCGGCGAGCTGCTCAAGCTCGCCGCCCGGCTCGACCCGGCCTCGGTCGCCGACCGTCGCCGCCGGGCGGAGTCCGAGCGGCGGGTGACCTCGCGACCCGCGCCGGACACGATGGGCTATCTGACCCTCCTCGCCCCGGTGGCTCAGGTCGTGGCCTGCGTCGCCGCCCTCACCGCCGTCGCGGACGCCGCCGTCGCGGCCGGTGACCCCCGCACCCGCAGCCAGCTGATGGCGGACCTGCTCGTCGAGCGCGTCACCGGCGCGGCCACCCACGACGCGCGTGACGGCCGCGGTCCGCGACCCGTGGCCCCGGTGTCGATCGGGCTGGTGATGCCCGCCGGCGCCCTGCTCCAGGCCGCTCACGACACCGCCCACGAAACCGGTCACCTCAGCGGTCACGGCCCCATCCCGGCCTCGCTCGCCCGGGAGCTTGTCGCCGACCACCTGGACTCCGGTGCCCCGCCTCTACTCCCACCCCACCACCGGGGAGCTGGTCGCCATGGATTCCCGGCAGCGGCTGTTCCGCGACTCGCTCCGCGAGTACCTCGACCTGCGCGACCAGTGGTGCCGCACTCCCTGGTGCGGTGCGCCGATCCGCCACCGCGACCACGTCACCGGCGCGGCGGACGGCGGCCAGACCACCGCCGCCGACGGGCAGGGCCTCTGCGAGGCCTGCAACTACACGAAGACCGCTCCCGGCTGGCGGGCCCGACCATCACCCGACCCCGCCAACGGCGCCCACACGGTGGTGACTACCACCCCGACCGGCCACACCTACACCTCACACGCCCCACCCCAGACCGCGGTCCGCGCCGCCGCCTACCAGCAGGTCGCCGTCGGCCGGTGGGTCCTCATCGCCTGAGCAAGCCCGCGACGCATCCGCGGCGGCACGGGCGCAACCGTCCGGCGGTGCGCGAGACCACGAACCTCAGTCGAAGTCGAAGATCGACCGTCCGCCAGAGAAGTGCAGCACGTAGCGGCACCGCCTGCAGATCATCAGCGTCATCTTGTGGGAGGTGAACCCCCACCTGGAGTCCTGTCGCGACGACTCGCGGTCGAACTCCGTGCCGTGGCACAGCGGGCACTGCAGCTGCGGCTCCATCATCTTCACCCTTCACACGCGCGACTGGCTCGGCTTGAGACACTACCGAGCCAGTCACCCTGCGCGGGCGACGGTCTGAGCGGAGCGCC
Organism: Nocardioides sp. YIM 152315; assembly: GCF_029210375.1. Taxonomy (GTDB): domain Bacteria; phylum Actinomycetota; class Actinomycetes; order Propionibacteriales; family Nocardioidaceae; genus Nocardioides. The sequence goes on from NZ_JARGER010000042.1 coordinate 136,176, forward strand.
GAGTGCGAGGCCGCGCCGACGGGCGGGTCAGGCGTCGTGGTGCGCGATGATGACAGCGCCCGGGACGTCCTCGTCCGGCCCGATGATCAGCTCGGCGTCGATCGTGAAGCCCGCGTCACGAAGCCAACCCTCGACCTTGCTCGGCGGTCGATGGTGACTGTCGACGTTGATGGGAAGACCCGTGTAGCCCTGGGAGGTGTGTCGCGTCTCGTCACCGACGTGGAAGCCGACCAGGAGCGGCCCCTGGGGTCGCAGCACGCGACGGAGCTGCTCGCACACGCCGGGCATCGCGTGATCGGGCACGTGAATGACGGACCAGAACGCGACGATGCCGGCGACCGAGTCCCCGGCGAGGTCGAGGTCCGTCATCGTCCCGACCTCGAAGCGCAGGTGTGGATAGTCGTGCCGCGCGACGGCGATCATCTCGGGCGCGAGATCGATGCCGAACACGTCCAGTCCGGCGTCGTGGAGATGGTTGGTCACGTACCCCGGCCCGCAGCCGATGTCGACGACCTGCCCACCTCCGACACCGCGCACGAGCTCGGCGAACAACGCCAGACTCGCGCGCAGGTAGGGGCTCGCCTCCAGCAGTCCACGAACCTCGTCGGCGTAGCCGGACGCGTCGGTGTCGTACGACGAGCGGGTCTCGGACAGCCAGGCCTCAGCCATGGGTGACACCGTAGTCCCAGAGGCCCCGCGTCGACCCGCACCGTGTGACCAACCCGCCGGGAGCTGCAGACGTCGCCGGCGCCGCATGGTGCGGCTCCCCGGAAGAGGGGATGTCCGACACCGGGGCACGATCCACGCTGGATCCATGACGCACCTGATCTCCGGACCGGTGGTCGGACCCGGTGACACCGAGGTCCTCGAGCACCTCGACATGCTGTGTCGGGTCGCGCTCTCCGGCAGTGACACCGGTGGCGCGTTCTCCCTGGTGGAGGAGCGGGCGCGACTCGGCGCCGGCACGCCGCGCCACGTGCACACGCGGGAGGCGGAGACGTTCATGGTGCTCGACGGAGCGCTCGAGGGCTGGTGTGACGGTACGGCGACCCTCGTCGAGGCGGGCAGCATGATCCACCTTCCGGCGGGACTGGAGCACGCCTTCCGCATCGCGTCGGAGACCGCCCACTTCTACATGCTGGTCACGCCGTCGGGGTTCGAGTCGTTCTTCAGGGCGACCGGACACGCGGCAGGAGTCCCGTTCGAGGGCGAGCTCCCGGTCCCCGCCCCGGTGCCGCCGGAGGCGGTGGCCCGGCTCCAGGAGGTGCTGGACCCGCTCGGCGTCACGGTCACCGGGCCGCCGCCGTTCGCGCCCTGACGTGGCCCGCCTGGACCGGTGGCCGCGAGTCTGCATGCGCCGCGACCTGTCGACACCGACGCTTAACCGGAGGCGAAATGTCGGAGCGGGGTCCTAGGGTTCGGACAGTGAGCACCGTCGACGCCGACTCCATGATCCACGCCTCGGGCGTGCGCAAGTCCTTCGGGAGCTTCGAGGCCGTGCGCGGCATCGACGTCGACGTACGCCGCGGCGAGGCGTTCGGCTTCCTCGGACCCAACGGGGCGGGCAAGTCGAGCACGATGCGCATGGTGGCGGCCGTCTCGCCGGTGAGCGCCGGCACGCTGCGGATCCTGGGGATGGATCCGGCGACCGACGGGCCGCGGATCCGCGCCCGCATCGGTGTCTGCCCTCAGGAGGACACCCTCGACACCGAGCTCACGGTGCGTGAGAACCTCTACATCTACGGCCGCTACTTCGGCCTCCCGCGCCGCGAGGTGCGCGAGCGCGTCGACGAGCTGCTGGAGTTCGTGCAGCTGACCGAGAAGGCCGGCGCCATGGTCGAGGACCTCTCCGGCGGCATGAAGCGCCGGTTGACGATCGCGCGCAGCCTGATCAACCGGCCCGAGGTGCTGCTGCTCGACGAGCCGACGACCGGCCTCGACCCCCAGGCCCGCCACGTCGTGTGGGACCGGCTGTTCCGGCTCCGTCAGCAGGGCGTCACGCTCGTGCTGACGAGCCACTACATGGACGAGGTCGAGCAGCTCTGCAGCCGCCTCGTCGTCATGGACAAGGGCGTGATCGTCGCCGAGGGCTCGCCGCTGGGACTGATCGGCGAGCACTCCACCCGCGAGGTCGCCGAGCTCCGCTTCGCGGTGGGGGAGAACGAGGCGGCCGCCAGCAAGGTCGAGGACCTCGCCGACCGGGTCGAGGTGCTGCCCGACCGGCTGCTGCTCTACACCGCCGACGGCGAGGAGACCGTCGCCAGGGTCCACGAGCGCGGTCTCGAGCCGGTGGCGACGCTGGTACGCCGCAGCACGCTGGAGGACGTCTTCCTGCGCCTCACCGGCCGGACGCTGGTCGACTGATGGCCGAGTCGACCGCACCCGCCAACGACCTTGCCGGCGCCGCCCGGCTGCTCGACTACTGGGCCATCGGCTACCGCCGCACCTGGAAGGGCACGGCGATCTCGTCGTTCGTCAACCCGCTCTTCTACGTGCTCGCGATGGGCGTGCTGCTGGGCGACTACATCAGCGGCGACCCCGGCCAGCTCGAGGGCGCCACGTCCTACCTCGCCTTCATCGCGCCCGGCCTCCTCGCCGGCCAGGCGATGCAGACGTCGTTCGGCGAGACGACCTACCCGGTCATGGGCATGATCAAGTGGCAGCGCGTCTACTACGCGATGACCGCCTCGCCGCTGAGCGTGAGGTCGGTGATCCTCGGCCACCTCGGCTTCGTGATGTTCCGGGTCGGGCTCACGTGCGGCGTGTTCGTCCTCGTGATGGCGCCGTTCGGGGTCTTCGAGACCGTGTGGGGCGCGGTCCTGGCGTTCCTCGTGCAGTTCCTCGTCGGGCTGGCCTTCGCCACCCCGATCTACGCCTTCTCGGCCGGGCTGAAGGACGAGAGCCCGTTCGCGCTCGTCTTCCGGCTCGGGATGATCCCGCTCTTCCTCTTCTCCGGGGCGTTCTTCCCGATCGACAACCTCGACCGCTGGATGCAGGTCCTCGCGCAGGCCACCCCGCTGTGGCACGGCGTCGACCTCACCCGGATGCTCACCCTCGACACGGTCGACGGGTCCGCCGCGCTCGTGCACGTCGCCTACCTCGTCGTCCTCGCCGCACTCGGCTGGCTCTGGGCCGTGCACCGCCTGAGCCGGAGGCTGATGTCCTGATGGCCCTCACCGCCACCGCCGTCGCGCACACCGCGGCCCGCCCCGTCAGCCCGGGAGAGGCCACCGGGCTGCTCGTCTACCGCAACTACCTGGCCTATCGCCGCGCCTGGTACATCTTCCTCACCGGCTTCCTCGAGCCGGTCTTCTACCTCTTCTCGATCGGCGTCGGCGTCGGCCAGCTGGTCACCGGGTTCGAGTTCAACGGCCAGGACATCCCGTACGCCGAGTTCGTCGCGCCGGGCATGCTCGCCGCCTCCGCGATGAACGGCTCCCTGCTCGACAGCACCTTCAACTTCTTCTTCAAGCTGAAGTACAACAAGCTGTTCGACCAGATGCTGGCCACGCCGCTGACCACCATGGACGTCGCTCGTGGCGAGCTCAGCTGGTCGCTGATGCGCGGCGGCCTCTACTCCGCGGGCTTCCTCGCCGTCATGGTCGCGATGGGGCTGGTGTCGTCCTGGTGGGCCGTCCTCGTCGTGCCCGCGGCGCTGCTCATCGGACTCGCCTTCGGCGGCGTCTGCATGGCGCTGACGACCTGGATGCGCTCCTGGCAGGACTTCGAGTGGGTGACGCTCGCGACCATGCCGATGTTCCTCTTCTCGGCGACGTTCTTCCCGGTCGAGGCCTACCCCTCCGCGATCCGCTGGCTCGTCGAGGTCACGCCGCTCTACCGTGGGGTCGTGCTCTGCCGCGAGCTCACGACCGGGACGTTGTCGTGGGGGAGTGCGTTCTCGGTCGTCTACCTGGTCGCCATGGGCGTGGTCGGCCTGCTCGTCGTCCGCCGCCGCCTCGACCGGCTGCTGCTCACGTGACCCGCCACGCCATGCCGCGGGCCAACCCGGTCGTCCGGGGCCTCCTGGCGGTCACGTTCACCCGGCCGCGGGTCGAGGTGTCGCGGAGCGCGCTCCTGGTGTCGATGGGCTGGGCGTTCCGGGCGGTCGTGCCGCGCGCGACGGTCACCGAGGTCGCCGCTGTGCCGTGGAGGCGGATGAGCATCGGCGCCCACGGCTGGCGCGGGCGCTGGCTGGTCAACACCGCCACCGGCCCGCTGGTCCGGGTGCGGGTCGACCCGGCCACGCCCGGGCGCGTCCTCGGCTTCCCGGTCCGGGTCCGCGAGCTCACGCTCAGCATCGACGACGTCGACGCCTTCCTCACCGATCTCCGCTGACGGTGAGCCTCCGCTCCCACAACTCGGTGTCGATCCACCGGTCGAACTTCCGGCCGACGTCGTGCAGCACCCCGGCCCGCTCGAAGCCGCAGGCGCGGTGCAGCGCCTGGCTGCCGGGGTTCGGGAGCGCGACCACGGCGACCACCGTGCGCACGCCGCCCGCACGCAGCCGCGAGAGCAGCTCGTCGTACAGCGCCCGCCCGATCCCGGAGCCGCGCGCTCCGGCCGCCAGGTAGATCGACGTCTCCCGCGTGTGCCGGTAGGCCGCCCGTGGCCGGTAGCTGCTCGAGTAGGCGTAGCCGATCACCACGCCGTCGCGCTCGGCCGCGAGCACGTGGTCACCCGGATGCGTCGAGGAGAGCCGCTCGTGCCAGTAGTCCGGCCCGGGCGGCTCGGTCGCGAAGGTCGAGATGCCGTGCTGCACCTCGTCGTCATAGATCGCGGCGATGTCGACGATGTCGTCCGGCAGCGCCGTGCGCACGAGAACCATGGCGCCATCTTCGCGGACCTTGTCCGGATCTCCCGCGACGTGGTCGGCCCGGGCTGGGAGGATGTGCCCATGAACGCCGAGACCATCGTCCCCGACACCAAGGACTGGACCTGGGTCCTCGACCGCAGCTGCCCGGAGTGCGGGTTCGACGCGTCGAGCGTGACGGTCGACCGGATCCCGGCCGTGATCCGCGACAACGCCACCACCTGGGAGGCCGTGCTCACGCTCGGCGACGCGGCGTCGCGGTCCGTCCCGACCACCTGGTCGCCGCTGGAGTACGCCTGCCACGTGCGCGACGTGCACCGCATCTTCGACGTGCGCGTGGCGATGATGCTCGACGAGGTCGACCCGCGGTTCCCCAACTGGGACCAGGACGAGGCCGCCGTCGAGGAGGGGTACGGCGAGCAGGTGCCGGCCACCGTCGCGACCGACCTGCTGGACGCCGCGGAGCGGGTGGCCGAGCGCTACGAGTCGGTGCCGCCCGGCGCGTGGAGCCGGCGCGGCTTCCGCAGCAACGGCAGCGAGTTCACGATCGAGACGATCGGCCTCTACCACCTGCACGACATCGTCCACCACGCCTGGGACGTGCGCGCCGCGGCCGAGCGCGCCACGCGGCCCGCATGAGACACACCGAGTTCTGGGCGCGGATGGACGACGCGCTCGGGCCGACGTACTCCCGCTCCTGGGCCGCCAGCGTCGTGATCCGCGAGCTCGGCGGGCGGACGGTGTCCGAGGCGCTGGACGCCGGCGTGCCGCCGAAGGAGATCTGGGCCGCCGTCTGGCGGGCCCTCGAGCTGCCGGCGAACAAGAAGTGAGCACGCCGGAGTGACGGCACCGACCCGCACCCTCCCGGACCTGGCGGCCGTCCAGCGGCGGACGGTGCGCACGCTCGTCATCGCCCAGGCCGTCGGTGCCATCGGCATCACGATCGGCATCGCCACCGCATCGCTGCTCGCGCGCGACCTCTCGGGCTCGGAGAGCCTGGCCGGGCTCGCCCAGACCTTCCAGGTGCTCGGCGCCGCCGTCGCGGCGTACCTGCTCGCCCGCCTGATGGCCCGGCGCGGCCGACGCGTCGGCCTCGGCGCGGGCTACCTCATCGGTGCGGCCGGTGCCCTGCTGGCCGTGCTCGCCGGTGTGCTGGACTCGATGCTGGTGCTGCTGGTCGGGGCCGTGCTGCTGGGTGCGACGACGGCGGCCAACAGCGGCGCGCGGTACGCCGCGACCGACCTCGCCGAGGACGCCCACAAGGGCCGGGCCCTCTCGACCGTCGTCTGGGCGACCACGATCGGGGCGGTCGCGGGCCCCAACCTGACCGGGCCCTCCGGCGCGTTCGCCGAGGCCGTCGGGATCCCGGAGCTGACGGGACCGTTCGCGCTCGGCAGCATCGGCATGCTGGCCGCGGCGCTGGTCGTGTGGGTGCTGCTGCGGCCCGACCCGCTGCTGCTCGCGCGCGAGGCGGCCGGCGTGGCGCCCGAGCCACCGCCCGGCACCGCGTGGTCGCGGGCGGTCGCCGCCGCCAGGGTCCAGCCGGTGCTGGCGTTCGCCGTGCTCGGCATGGCCTGCGCGCACGCCGCGATGGTCGGCGTGATGGTGATGTCGCCGCTGCACATGGAGCACGGGCACGCCGAGCTGCGGGTGATCGGGCTCGTCATCAGCCTGCACGTGCTCGGCATGTTCGCCTTCTCGCCGCTCGTGGGCATGCTCGCCGACCGTACGGGCCGGGCCACGGTGCTCGTCGAGGGTGCCGTCCTGCTGCTGGCGGCGATGCTGCTGTGTGCCGCCGCCCCGGAGGGCTCGTCGTGGCAGATGTTCGCCGGCCTCTTCCTGCTCGGCCTCGGCTGGTCGTTCGCCACGGTCGCCGCGTCGACGCTGATCGCCCAGCACGCGCCCCTCGACGCGCGCACCGACGTCCAGGGCGCCGCCGACCTGGTGATGGGGCTGACCGCGGCGGGTGCCGGGGGACTGGCCGGCGTGATCGTCGGGGTCTGGGGCTACCCCGAGCTCGCGGTCTGCTCGATCGGACTGGTCGCGCTCGTCGCCGTCGCCGGGCTCGGCGCCCGCGCCACCACGCGGATGGCAGTCTGAGCGCATGAGCATCGCTGACGTCGCCGTGATCGGCGGCACCGGCTTCTACTCGTTCCTCGACGACTACGACGAGCACGTGGTCGATACGCCGTACGGCGCGCCCTCGGCGCCCGTCGCGGTCGGAGAGCTCGCCGGGCGGAGGGTCGCGTTCCTGCCGCGACACGGCCCGCACCACGAGCATCCTCCGCACGCCATCCCCTACCGGGCGAACCTCTGGGCGCTGCGCGCGCTCGGCGTGCGCCAGGTGCTCGCGCCCTGCGCGGTCGGCGGGCTCGGCGACGGGGTCGCCCCCGGTGACGTCGTCGTCCCCGACCAGCTGGTCGACCGGACCGTCCGACGGGCCTCGTCGTACGTCGAGCGTGGGGCCGTCCACCTGCCGTTCGCCGACCCCTACTGCCCCCACGTCTCTGCCGCGGTCGCGGCCGCCGACGCCACGGTGAAGGCCGGGGGAGCGATGGTCGTCATCGAGGGGCCGCGCTTCTCCACCCGAGCGGAGTCGCGCCACTACGCCGAGCAGGGCTGGGCGCTGATCAACATGACCGGCGCCCCCGAGGCGGCGCTCGCCCGGGAGATGCGGATGTGCTACGCGGCGATCGCGCTCGTGACCGACATGGACGCCGGCGCCGACACGGGTGAGGGGGTGAGCCAGGCGGAGGTGTTCGCGCTGTTCCGGGCGAACCTCGACCGGCTCGGCGGCCTGCTCACCCGCACCGTCAAGGGGCTCCCGGACCCCGACGGCTGCGGTTGCTCGACGTGGGCCGACGGCATCGAGCTGACCTACGAGATCCCGTGAGGGTGCTGCTCACCGGCTCCGCCGGCTTCGTCGGCACGGCGATCGGCGGTGCCCTCGAGGCGGCCGGCCACGACGTCGTCCGGGTCGACCTGATGCTGCCGCAGGCGCACGGTGCGACCGCGCCGCCGCCCGGCACCCACCGGCTCGACGTCCGCGACGCCGGCTCGTGGGCCGGCGCACTCGACGGCGTCGACGCCGTCTGCCACCAGGCCGCCGTCGTCGGCGCCGGGGTGCGGGTCGGCGACCTGCCCGACTACGCCTCGCACAACGACCTCGGCACCGCCGCGCTGCTCGCCGCCATGCACGACGCCGGAGTCGACCGGCTGGTGCTCGCCTCGTCGATGGTCGTCTACGGCGAGGGCCGCTACACCTGCCCCACGCACGGCGACCAGGTCCCGCCGCCGCGCGCCCGTGAGGCGCTCGAGGCGGGCGACCTGGAGAACCACTGCCCGCGCTGCGGCGCCACGCTCGGCTGGGCGCTGGTCGACGAGTCGGCGCGGCTCGACCCGCGCTCGTCGTACGCCGCGAGCAAGGTCGCCCAGGAGCACTACACCTCCGCGTGGGTCCGCCAGGCCGACGCGTCGGCGGTCGCGCTGCGCTACCACAACGTCTACGGGCCCGGCATGCCGCGGGACACTCCGTACTCCGGCGTGGCCGCGATGTTCCGGTCGTCCCTCGAGCGCCGCGAGCGACCGCAGGTCTTCGAGGACGGCGGGCAGATGCGCGACTTCGTGCACGTCGCCGACGTCGCGCGCGCCAACGTGCTGGCGCTCGAGTCGGTGGTCGCCGGGCGACCTGGCCGGTTCGACGCCTACAACGTGTGCTCGGGGCGGCCGGTGAGCATCCTCGACGTCGCCCGGCTGGTCGGCGCGGGCTCGGGGATCGAGCCGGAGGTGACCGGCGGCTACCGGCTCGGTGACGTGCGGCACGTGGTCGCGTCACCGGGGCGGGCGCGGGGGGAGCTCGGCTTCGCGGCCGAGGTCACCCCCGGCCGCGGCCTGGTGGAGTTCGCGTCGGCGCCCCTGCGCGACTGAGCCGGCTCGGCGTCAGCGGGATCCGGCGGTGCTGTGGAAGTGCACCCGGCCGAAGGCGTCGAACTGCGCGTCGAGACGGGCGTCGCGCAGCGACTCCGCGGCCTCGGGCCCGAGGAAGAGCCGCGCGCCGTCGAGCTCGACGGCGCGTTCGTCGGCTCCGGGTGCGTCGGCGGGCTTCACGGTGAATCCGGAGTCGGCGCCGGCCGGGCGCCGGATGCGGAGACCTGCGGTGTCGGCGTACTGCGCCTGCTCCGGGATCATCCGGATGACGTCACGCGCCGCGTCGGTGAGGGTGAGCATGGGTGTCGCTCCTCCTTCGTTGCCGGGTGTGTGTCATCGGTCCCGTTCCCGGCGCCGGGCGCCAGCGCACGGGGTGGGCGCGCATCGTGACCAAGCGTTGCGGGGCTGTGACCGTTCCGTGACCTGGCGGCGGGGTCACCACGACGTGTAGAGCAGGTGCTGCACCACCAGCGCCCAGGCGAGCTGCAGCACCAGCCCCCAGCGCCGCCAGCGCTCGGGCAGCAGCGCCATCGAGAGCGTCAGCCACGGCACGAACGGCAGCCAGATCCGCTCCACCTCGGCCTTGCTCATCCGCGACAGGTCGGCGAGCACGATGCACGCACCGGCGGCCGCCACCAGCAGCACCACCACGCGATCGGCGCGGCGCCACGACGCGGCCGTCCGCGCGAGCCCGGCGCCCAGGAGCGGACCCGCGCTGACGAGGAGGGCGGCGAGGTCGGCCCACAGCCAGTACGCCGCGGGGCGGTCCGCCGCGATGCCGTCCCAGTAGCGCTCGCGCAGCACCGGGAACGCGTCCCACCACGCGAAGCCCCCCGCGGCGAACCCGAGGACCACCGCCAGCGCGACACCCGCGGCGATCGGCAGCGGACGCCAGGAGCGGGCCGCCACCAGCACGGCGACCGCGACGACGCCGAGCAGCGGCAGGCCGTAGGACATCATCACGCCGGCGCCGAGCAGCAGGCCCGCGACGGCGGACCACCCGAGCCGCCGACCACGGGACGACGCCGTCGCGGCGAGCGCGAGGCAGGCCAGCCCCCAGGCGCCGACGGCGGCGAAGAGGGCGTCCGCCGACACCGCCATGAAGACCGCGGCCGGGGTGAGCACCACGAACGGAGCCGCCCGGCGAGCGGACTCCTCCGCGCCCAGCGCGCGGAGCGCGACCAGCACGGCGAGCGCGGTGGTCGCGGCCGCCGCCGTCACCACGAGCCCGGCCGCGAACGATCCGCCGAGGCCGACCTTCACCAGGCCGACGAAGAAGAGCAGTGCGAGGGGCGGGTGGCCCGCCGGATGCGTGGGCCACGCGTCCGGCGCGTCGATCGGGATGCGGTCGACGTACCCGTGCAGCAGCGCCGACACGTCGGTCACGTCCCGCGCCGAGCTCAGGTACTCGTACTCGCCGCCGAGCACCCGCGAGATCCCGTCGCTGCCGTCGACGAATGCCAGCGACAGCAGCCAGGCCAGCCCCACGACGTACGACGTGAGCAGGAGCCGGCCCCACGGGAGACGACGGGCGAGCGCGGGGCCGAAACCGCCCGCGAGCGCGGCGAGCGCGACGGCCGGCAGCGTGCCGGGGCCCCACCACTTCGGCTCCCACAGGCCGTGCAGCGGCGGGATCTCGCGCGGCGACGCGCTGCGCGGCGCCCGCGGCCAGACCTCCCACCCGAGCCAGCGGGGGAGCACGAAGGCGGCCGCCACGAGCAGCAGCGCCGCCACGAGCCCGATCCAGGCTGCTCGGGCTCGCGTCGGCATGACCCCGACCCTAGGGTCGGGGCCAAGGGATCGGGCGGTCCGTCACCGTCTCGTAAGGGTTGAGCCGCCTGTGGGCGTCGGCGGCTGCCTACGTTCGAGGCATGGAGCCCGCCTGCGACCTCGTCCTCCCGTGTCGGGACGAGGCGGCCGCCCTCGAGCGGCTGCTGCCGAGGGTGCCCGAGGCGTTCGCGGTGGTGGTCGTCGACAACGGGTCCACCGACGACACGGCGGCCGTGGCGCGCCGACTGGGCGCCACCGTCGTGAGCGAGCGGCAGCCCGGGTACGGCGCCGCCGTGCACGCCGGGCTGCTGGCCGCCACCCGGCCGTACGTCGCGTTCATGGACGGCGACGACTCCTTCGACCCCGATGACCTGGCGCCGCTGCTCGCCGACGTCAGCGGGGGCGGCGCCGACCTCGCCGTCGGGCGCCGGCGGCCCGTGACGCGCGGCGCCTGGCCGTGGCACGCCCGCGCCGGCAACGCGCTGGTCGTGTGGTGGCTGCGCCGCCGGATCGGGCTCGACGTCCACGACATCGCACCCATCCGGGTCTGCCGCCGCGACGAACTACTGGTGCTCGATGTCCGCGACCGGAGGTTCGGGTACCCCGTGGAGCTGCTGCAGAAGGCCACGCTGGCCGGCTGGCGCGTCGTCGAGCGCGACGTGCCCTACCGACCGCGCGCCGCGGGCACCCGCTCGAAGGTGTCCGGGTCCGTGCTCGGCACGGTGCGCACGGCCCGTGACTTCTGGCGGGTGCTGACGTGAGCGGTGCGCGCGCACTCGTGGTGGCCAAGGCGCCGGTGCCGGGGCGGGTGAAGACCCGACTCGCCGCGGACGTGGGAGACGGCCCGGCCGCCGAGCTCGCCGCCGCGTCGCTGCTCGACACGATCGCCGCGTGCCGGGCGACGTTCGGCCCCGGCCGGTGCCTGCTGGCGCTGGCCGGCGACCTGGCGGACGCCGTACGCGGCGAGGAGATCACCCGGGCCCTGGCGGGGTGGGGCGTCGCGGCCCAGCGAGGCGCGACGTTCGCCGAGCGCCTCGTCAACGCCCACGTCGACCTCCCGGCGGGCGACCCCGTCGTCCAGGTCGGCATGGACACCCCGCAGCTGACGACCGAACACCTGCACGAGGTCGCCGACTGCCTCGACGTCCACGACGCCGTCCTCGGCCCGGCCGAGGACGGCGGCTGGTGGGTGCTCGGGCTGCGCGACCCGGCTCGAGCGGCGGCGCTCCACGACGTGCCGATGTCGACGCCGACGACCTACGACGACACGCGTGCGGCGCTGTGCGACGCCGGGCTCGACGTCGGCCGCGCGAGCATCCTGCGCGACGTCGACCGGATCGGTGACGCCGCAGCGGTCGCCGCCCTCGCCGCCGACGGCGAGTTCGCCCGCGTCTGGCGCGAGGTCGAGCCGTGAGCCGCCCGCTCGTCAGCCTGCGTCTGGAGCGGTGGGACCACCCGGTCGACGAGCACGACCGCGCCGTGCTGTCCCGATGTGCCGGACCCACGCTCGACGTCGGGTGCGGGCCGGGGCGGCTGACCGCGGCCCTCGCCGAGCGCGGCCACGTGGCGCTCGGCATCGACGTCGTGCGCGGTGCGGTGGGTCGCGCCGTCGACCGGGGCGGCTCGGCGCTCCAGCGCGACGTGTTCGGGTCGCTGCCCGGCGAGGGCCGTTGGGAGACCGTGCTGCTCGCCGACGGCAACCTCGGCATCGGCGGCGACCCGGTCACGCTGCTGCGGCGCCTGCGCGAGCTGCTCGACCCCCGCGGTCGGGTGGTCGCCGAGGTCGCGCCACCCGGGACGGCGTACGCCGACGGCTGGGCGACCCTGGAGTGCGGCGAGGATCGGCAGCAGGTGCGCTGGTCGGTGGTCGGTGCGGACGACATCGACGACATCGCGGCGCGTGCCGGACTCGCCGTCGTCGACCGGTTCCGCGCGGGCGCGCGCTGGTGCGTGGTGCTCGAGGAGCCGGCGTCGTGAGACTGCCCGACGAGCGCGACTTCCGGTCGCGGCTGCGCAGCGCTGCCGTCACGGCGCGCGTCGGGCTCTGGCTCGGCGTCTGCTTCCTGGTCTGCTTCGCCACCGGCCTGCTCAGCCACTACGCCCAGAACCCCGACCATCCGGTGACCTTCCCCGCCAGCCCGGCCTGGGGCTACCGGGTCACCCAGGGCCTGCACGTCCTCAGCGGGGCCGCCGCGGTGCCGCTGCTGCTCGTCAAGGTGTGGACGGTCTACCCCCGGCTCTTCCGGCGCCCCGCCCGAGGGACCGGCCGGCTGGTGCTCGACCTCCTCGAGCGCGGCTCCGTCGCGGTGCTGGTGGCCGCCGCCGTCTTCCAGCTCGCGACGGGGCTGGCCAACGCCACCACGTGGTACCCGTGGGCCTTCTCCTTCCGGGCCACCCACTACGCCCTCGCCTGGGTGGCGATCGGCGCCCTGCTGGTGCACGTCGCGGTCAAGCTCCCGGTGATCCGCGGGGTGCTCGGGGACGACGTCGACGGCACGTCGTACGACCGTCCCGCGGCGACCGAGCCCGGCATCCTCTCCCGGCGCGGGCTGCTCCGCACGACCTGGCTCGCGGCCGGCGTGGCCGTGCTCGCCAACGCCGGCAGCTCGGTGCCGCTGCTGCGGGACGTGTCGGTGCTCGGGGTCCGCTCCGGCGACGGTCCCGGGGGCGTCCCGATCAACAAGTCCGCGGTGGCCGCGGCGGTCACGGCCACCGCGACCCACCCCGATTGGCGGCTGTCGCTGCGCAACGGCGACCGGTCGCTCGACCTCTCCCGCGACGACCTGCTCGCCCAGCCGCAGCACGACTCCGAGCTGCCGATCGCGTGCGTCGAGGGGTGGAGCGCGAGCGGCCGGTGGCAGGGGGTACGGATCCGCGACCTGCTCGACCTCGTCGGCATCCCGCCGGGCAGTGACGTCGTGGTGACGTCGCTCCAGGAGTCCGGGCCCTACACGACCACGGTCCTGCACGCGAGCTTCGCCGACGACGACCGCACCCTGCTGGCACTGGGGCTCGAGGGCGAGACGCTCTCGCTCGACCACGGCTACCCGGCGCGGATCATCGCCCCGAACCGACCGGGCGTGCTGCAGACCAAGTGGGTCTCGCGGATCGAGGCACGCGCATGAACGCGGTGCGAGGCGCCGCCGGTGCGCTGGGCGTGCTGCTCGCGGCGTACGGCGCCTGGCTCCTGGTCAGCCGCGGTCACGACCTGCTGGACGTGGCCGTCTGGCTCACCGCCGGCGTCGTGCTGCACGACGGGGTGCTCGCGGTCGTCACCGTCGCGCTCGGCGCCCTGGCCGTCCGGCTGCTCCCGGCGCCGGCCCGTGCTCCCGCGGTGGTCGGCTTCGTCGTGCTCGGGTCGGCGACGCTGCTCGCCGTGCCGGTGCTCGGGCGCTTCGGCGCCCGTCCCGACAACCCGACGCTCCTCGACCGCGACTACACGTCCGGCTGGCTCGTGCTCGCCGGCCTCACCCTCGTGGCGGTGGTCGGCGCCGCCCTCGTACGCTCGCGACGTAGGCGCGGGGAGGGATGACGATGGCGCGGGTCCTGGTGGTCGACGACGACCGCACCGTGCGCGAGGTGGTCGTCTCCTACCTGCGCGCCCACGAGCACGAGGTGGTCGAGGTGGGCGACGGCGAGGCCGCGCTCCGCGCGATGCGCGAGACCCCGGCCGACCTCGTCGTGCTCGACCTGATGCTGCCCGGCATCGACGGCATCGAGGTGTGTCGGCGGCTGCGGCTGGCCGGGGACACGCCGGTGGTCATGCTGACGGCGCTCGGCGAGGAGACCGATCGGGTCATGGGCCTCGAGGTGGGGGCCGACGACTACGTCACCAAGCCGTTCAGCCCGCGGGAGCTGGCGCTGCGCGTCGACTCGGTGCTGCGACGCAGCAGCACGCCGCCCGCGCCGCGGCGGCTCGTCGACGGGGACGTGGTGGTCGAGGAGGCGGCACACACGGCGTACCGCGCCGGCGTGCCGCTGGCCCTGACGGGGCGCGAGTTCGACCTGCTCCGCTTCCTCGTCGCCCACCCGGGCACGGCGTACTCACGTGACGACCTGCTCCGCCACGTCTGGGGCTGGTCGATCGGCGACCAGTCCACGGTGACCGTGCACGTGCGCCGACTGAGGGAGAAAGTCGAGAAGGACCCGACCCACCCCGAGCGCCTCGTGACCGTGTGGGGCGTCGGCTACCGATGGGAGGCCGACGGTGTCGGTTGACGAGGTGAAGATCGTCCTCGTGGCGGCCGCGTGCGCGGTCGCGGTGGGCGTCGTGGGGCTCGTGGCCGCCTGGCTGGTGCGGCACCGGTCGATCCGGTGGCAGCTCGGGCTGATCGTCGTGGTCTCGATCGGGTCCGTGCTGGTCGGCGTGGTCGCGGTGTCGCGGATGATGTTCATCTCGCGCCACGACTGGCAGGTGGTCAGCCTGGTGGCAGCGGTCGCCGGCGCCGTCGCCTTCGTGGTCGCGCTGGCGCTCGGGATGGCGATCTCGCGCTGGTCCGAGGACCTGCGCCGGGGAGCGCGCACCCTCGACGCGCACGGGTCCTACGTCGCCGACCCGCGCGGGCCCAGCGAGCTCCAGGCGCTGTCGGAGGAGCTGGCCCGCACCAGCGAACGCCTCGAGGAGTCGCGGCTGCGCGAGGCCCGGCTGGAGGAGTCCCGCCGCGAGCTGGTCTCGTGGGTCTCCCACGACCTGCGCACGCCGCTGGCCGGGATGCGCGCGATGACGGAGGCGCTCGAGGACGGGATGGCGTCCGACCCGTCGCGGTACCACCGGCAGATCCGGGCCGAGGTGGACCGGATGGTGCGCATGGTCGATGACCTCTTCGAGCTCTCGCGGATCCACGCCGGGGTGCTCCGGATCAGCCCGGAGCCCGTCGTGCTCGGCGATCTCGTCAGCGAGGCGATCGCGGGCGCCGACCCGGTGGCCCGGGCGCACAGCGTCCGGCTGGCCGGCAGCGTCGAGGACGGCGTCCGCGTGACGGCCGATCCGGCGGGGCTGTCGCGGGTGGTCGGCAACCTGATCATGAACGCCATCCGGCACACCCCGGCCGACGGGTCGGTCGTGATCCACGGGCGAGCGACGTCCGACGGCGTCGAGGTCAGCGTCCGGGACCAGTGCGGTGGGCTGACGCCCGAGGAGATGACGCGCGTGTTCGACCTCGCGTGGCGCGGGGAGGGCGCGCGCACGCCGGTGCCCGACGACACCGGGGTGGGCGACCAGGGGGCGGGGCTGGGCCTGGCGATCGTGAAGGGGATCGTCGAGGCGCATCGCGGCGACGTACGCGTGGAGAACGTCGGGGCGCCGGCCGGGTGCCGCTTCCTGGTGCGGCTGCCGGTCTGAGGCGGCAACGGCGGCAACACGCCGGTCCCAATGCCCGCATCGAACAGGTGTTCGGGCTAGGTTGTCTCCACAGGCATGACGCGGACGAGGTTCTCCACAGGCGTCGGCGGCGCTGATCAGGCGTTGTCGGTGGCTCGCTCTAGCGTCGCCGACGTGCCTGGAACCCGACGAGAGACAAGGAAGCAACCCATGGCTGGTGGAGGAGACCGCGACAAGGCGCTCGACGCCGCGCTCGCGAACATCGAGCGGCAGTTCGGCAAGGGCTCGGTCATGCGCCTCGGCGACGAGACCCGTGCCCCCCTCGAGATCATCCCGACCGGATCGATCGCCCTCGACGTGGCGCTGGGCCTCGGTGGCCTGCCGCGCGGCCGCGTGGTCGAGATCTACGGTCCGGAGTCGTCGGGCAAGACGACGGTCGCCCTGCACGCGGTGGCCAACGCCCAGCGCGCCGGCGGCGTCGTGGCGTTCATCGACGCCGAGCACGCGCTCGACCCCGAGTACGCCAAGGCCCTCGGCGTCGACACCGACGCGCTGCTGGTCTCCCAGCCCGACTCGGGTGAGCAGGCGCTGGAGATCGCGGACATGCTGGTCCGCTCCGGCGCCCTCGACCTGATCGTCATCGACTCGGTGGCCGCGCTCGTGCCGCGCGCGGAGATCGAGGGCGAGATGGGCGACAGCCACGTCGGCCTCCAGGCCCGCCTGATGAGCCAGGCGCTGCGGAAGATGACCGGTGCGCTCAACAACTCGGGCACCACCGCGATCTTCATCAACCAGCTGCGCGAGAAGATCGGCGTGATGTTCGGCTCGCCCGAGACCACGACCGGTGGTCGGGCGCTGAAGTTCTACTCCTCGGTCCGCCTCGACGTGCGTCGCATCGAGACGCTCAAGGACGGCACCGACATGGTCGGCAACCGCACCCGCGTCAAGGTCGTGAAGAACAAGGTGGCCCCGCCGTTCAAGCAGGCCGAGTTCGACATCATGTACGGCAAGGGCATCAGCCGCGAGGGCGGCCTGATCGACGTCGGTGTCGAGGCGGGCCTCGTCCGCAAGGCGGGCGCCTGGTACACCTACGAGGGCGACCAGCTCGGCCAGGGCAAGGAGAACGCGCGCACCTTCCTGCGTGACAATCCCGACCTCGCCAACGAGCTGGAGAAGAAGATCCTCGAGAAGCTCGGCGTCGGCCCGCAGGTCGACCAGGAGGCTCCGCTCTCCGACGAGCCGATCGGCGTCGACTCCTTCTGATCGGTGGTTGAGGACAGGCCGCCGCCGGAGTGGCTGGGCGACGTCTCGGCCGGGGTGGACGCGTGGACCAGGCGGCCCCCCGAGGACACCGCAGCCCAGGTGCCGGAGGCCGACGCGGAGGCGGTCGCCCGCAAGATCCTGCTCGACCAGCTGACCGGGCAGGCGCGCAGCCGCAAGGAGCTCGCCGACAGGCTGGCGAAGAAGAACGTGCCGGGTGAGGTGGCGGCCCGGCTGCTCGACCGGTTCGAGGAGGTCGGGCTGGTCGACGACGCGGCGTTCGCGCGCTCCTGGGTCTCCTCCCGACAGCCCGGGAAGGGCCTGGCGACCAGGGCGCTGGCCCAGGAGCTGCGCCGCAAGGGGATCGACGACGAGGTCGCCCGCGAGGCGCTCGACGAGATCGACCCGGCCGACGAGGAGGAGGCCGCCCGCGCGCTCGTGCGTCGCAAGCTCCGCTCGCTCGGCCGGGTCGACGACGCCACCGCCACCCGGCGGCTGGTCGGCATGCTGGCCCGCAAGGGCTACGGCTCCGGGCTGTCCTTCGCCGTCGTCCGCGAGGAGCTGGCGGCCGCCGGTCGCGCCGAGCCGCCCGAAACTTTCTGACGGGTCGGCGTCGTGTCCGGTCGAGCCGCCTCGGGATGCGGGCGCCGGGGTGAGCCGACAGAATGCTCGGGTGTCGGAGCGCGTGGTGGTGCACGAGCGCGGACGCGACCTGAGCGGGGTCGTGCGGCCCGGGGAGCCGTGGGCGGCGGCGGCGCGGCGTACCTGCGCCAGCATCCACGCCGACCCGGTGCCGCGCGACCTCTCCGGGGAGGTCAAGGAGTTCGTGGTCGACCACGACACCCGGGTGTCCGTGCGCGCGATGACCCGCGGCGACCTGGGCGACCTCGTGCGCTGGCGGCGGTCCGCGCACGTGGCCCGCTGGTGGTCCTCCGAGGGCGAGCCGACCCCGGAGCGCATCGAGGCGCGCTACGGGCCGCGGATCGACGGGATGAGCCCCACCCGGATGTGGGTGGCGGAGGTCAACGGCCGTTCGGTCGGGTTCGTGCAGGACTATCGGATCGGTGACTATCCCGACTACGCCGTGCTCGGCCCCGACCCGGCGGCGATCGGCGTCGACTACGCGCTGGCCGAGGAGTGGAGCGGCCGCGGCCTGGGCGTGCGCGTGCTGTGGGCGTGGATGCTGCGCACCCGGCGGCGGTTCCCGGACGCGGGGACGTTCTTCGCCGCGCCGGACCACCGCAACGCCCCCTCGCTGCGGATGCTCGCGAAGGCCGGGTTCGAGGAGGGTGTCTGGTTCGACGAGCCGCAGGAGGACGGTGGCGTGGACACGGTCGTCGGCTGCTCGCTCGACGTACGACGGGTGCTGGGATGATCGCTGCGTGATCCCCACCGTCGGCGTGACCCGCTATGTCACACCACTCCGCGAGGGCGGCAGCCTGCCCGGCATCGTCGAAGGCGACGACCTCGGCACGTACGTCTGCAAGTTCCGCGGCGCCGGCCAGGGGCTGCGGGTGCTGGTCGCCGAGGTGATCGTCGGCGAGCTGGCTCGCCGCCTCGGGCTGCGTACGCCGCGGCTCGTCGCGCTCGAGCTCGACCCGGAGATCGCCCGCTACGAGGCCGACGAGGAGGTGCAGGACCTGCTCAACGCCAGCGCCGGCCTCAACCTCGGCGTCGACTTCCTGCCGGGTGCCTTCGGGTTCGACGGCGACCTCCCCCTCGGCGACGGCGTCGCGTCGACCGTGCTGTGGTTGGACGCGTTCACCGCGAACGTCGATCGGTCCTGGCGCAACCCGAACCTGCTGTTCTGGCACGGTGACCTGTGGGTCATCGACCACGGCGCCTGCCTCTACTTCCACCACGCCTGGTCGAGCGGGGCCCTGGTGAAGGAGGGCGGCCCCGCACGGTTCGCGCACCAGCCGTGGAGCCCGGCCGACCACGTGCTGCTGTCCCACGCCCACGACCTGCGGACGGCGGACGAGCGGATCCGCGCGCAGCTCGACGAGCAGACGTTCGCCGAGGTCCTCGCGCTGGTGCCGGACGGGTGGCTCGAGCCGGTGCCGGGCGCCGAGACGCCGGACGCAGTCCGCGCGGCGTACGTGCGCTTCCTGACCGCCCGCCTGGAGACCAGGCAGTGGCTGCCTGAGAAGGACCAGCCGGAGGTGGCGACGCGATGAGCAACCTCGCCTACCAGTACGTCGTGCTGCGCTGCGTCCCTCGCGTCGATCGTGAGGAGTTCGTCAACGTCGGCGTCGTCCTCTACTGCCACGCGACCGACTTCCTGCAGGCCGCCTGGCACGTGGACCGCGACCGGCTGGCCGCGCTCGACCCGGGGCTGGACCTCGACCAGGTCTGCGAGGCACTGGAGTTCGTCGAGGGCGTCTGTGCCGGCGACGCCCGTGGGGGAGCCGCGGCCGAGGCCTCGCTGAGCCAGCGCTTCGGCTTCGTCAAGGCCCCGCGCAGCACGGTGATCCAGCCCGGACCCGTCCACGGCGGGGTCACCGCCGATCCGGCCCGCCAGCTCGAGCACCTGCTCGAGCGGCTGGTCAGCTGACGGCGGGGAGCGCTCGCGGCCGGCGCGTCGCGGCCGCCAGGCGGCGCAGCTGGGGCACCAGGTTGCGGCGGTTGGTCTCGGCCATCCAGCCGTTGGGCAGCGAGAGCCGCACCACCTTGTGCCAGGCACTCGCGACCTGACGCACGAGCGGACGGGAGTTGTAGGGCAGGTCGAACCTGGCGAAGACCTGGCGCACCCGCGGGGCGATCTCCATGTAGCGGTTGCTCGGCAGGTCCGGGAAGATGTGGTGCTCGATCTGGTGGGACAGGTTGCCCGTGAGCGTGTGCAGCAGCCGCGAGCCGGAGATGTTGGCGGAGCCCAGCATCTGCCGGAGGTACCAGTGTCCGCGGGACTCGTTCTCGTCGAGCTGCTCCTGCTCGAAGGTGGCCACGCCCTCGGGGAAGTGGCCGCACATGATCACCGAGTGGCTCCACAGGTTGCGCAGCAGGTTGGCGGTCGCGTTGGCCGCCAGCGTCGAGCGCCACGCCGGTCCGGAGAGGGCGGGGTAGACGACGAAGTCCTTGCCGAGCTGGCGGCGCATCTTGGCCAGCGCGACCTTCACCTCGGCCTTCTTCTCCTCGGACATCGTCCGCTTGTCGCGGACGTGCTCGCCGAGGTCGAGGTCGAACATCGTGATGCCGTACTCGAAGATGCAGGCGGTCACGAAGTTCCACGCGGGCTGGACGAGGTAGCGGGGCTTCCACTCCTGGGCCTCGTCGACGCGCATGATGCCGTAGCCGAGGTCGTTGTCCTTGCCGACGATGTTCGTGTAGGTGTGGTGGATCTCGTTGTGGGAGTGCTTCCAGCCGTCGGCGGTCGAGGCGTTGTCCCACTCCCATGTCGTGGAGTGGATCTTGGGGTCGCGCATCCAGTCCCACTGGCCGTGCAGCACGTTGTGCCCGATCTCCATGTTGTCGAGCACCTTGGCCAGGGTGAGGCCGGCGGTGCCCGCGACCCACGCGAGCCGGTTGCGGCTGCCGAGCAGCACCACGCGGCTCCCGAGCTCGAGGACGCGCTGCACGCGGACGAGCCGGCGGATGTACGCCGCGTCGCGGGCGCCCCGCGAGTCGAGGACGTCCTGGCGGATGCGGTCCAGCTCGGTGCCGAGCAGGTCGACCTGCTCCTGGGTGAGCCCGCCGGGGGTGGTCACCGGACGCTCGAGTACTGCCGTCATTGCGTCAACGTACCCCGTGACGGGTTGCCGGATGAATCGTCGTCAGCGGGCGACGAGTCCGTGTTCGTGCGCGAACACCACGATCTGCACCCGGTCGCGCAGGCCCAGCTTGCGCAGGATCGCCCCGACGTGCGTCTTCACCGTCGACTCGCTCAGGAAGACCTCGCCGGCGATCTCCGTGTTCGACAGGCCCCTCGCGACCGCACCGAACACCTCGCGCTCCTTGCCGGTGAGCGAGAGGTACGGCGCGGGCGGGGCGGTCGGAGCCCGGAACTGGCTGTCGAGCAGCGTCGAGAGGTCCGCCGGGGCCAGCACCGCGTTGCCGGCGTGGACGGTCCGGATCGCGTCGCGCAGCATCACGGGCGTCGTCCCCTTCAGCAGGAAGCCGCTGGCGCCGTAGCGGATCGCCGCCGCGGCCCGGTCGTCGAGGTTGAAGGTCGTGAGCACGATGACCCGCACCGGCTCCTCCCGGCGCGCGGCGCGGTCGGGCAGGAAGATCTGCCGGGTCGCCTCGACCCCGTCCATCTCCGGCATCCGCACGTCCATGAGCACGACGTCGGGCGCGAGCTCGTCGACGAGGCGCACCGCGTCGACGCCGTCGGCGGCCGTGCCGACGACCTCCATGCCCTCCTGCGCGTCGACGATCACCCGGACGCCCTCACGGAAGAGCTCCTGGTCGTCGACGAGCAGCACCGAGATCGTCTTCGTGGGATGAGTCATCGCCGCGTCCTCACCGGCACCCATGCCGTGGCGGTGAAGGTCGGCGGATCGGTGCGTCGGCGTACGTCGAGCCGGCCGCCGACCGCGTCGAGCCGGCGGCGCATGCCGTCGATACCCTGACCGCCCGCCGCCGCTGGATCGGTCGGCGCGGCGGGATCGACGGGCAGCGCGATCGGTCGCGTCTCGTCGCCGCCGGGGCCGAGAGTGTTGCGAACCTCGATGCGCAGGTCACCCTCCCAGTGTCGTTCGACCAGGACGGGCCGGTCGCGCCGCCCGTGCTTGATCGCGTTGGTGAGCATCTCCTGCAGCACGCGGAAGGCGACGACCTCGAGCTCGGGCGGCATCGGCTGCGGGGCGCCCACCTCGGTCGTGACCACCTCGTGCCCGCTCGCGCGGACCCCGTCGACGAGGCTGTCGAGGTCGGTGGGTCGGGCGCGGGGCGCGACCCCCGAGGTGTTCACCGCCGTCGACGCGAGCACCTGGCGGACGTCGTCGAGGGAGCTGCGCGCGGAGGTCGCGATGTTCGCCATCGTCTGCTTGAGCCGCTGGGTGTCGGCGTCCTCGAGGTACTGCGCCGACTCCGCCTGGGCGAGGATCACCGCCAGGGAGTGTCCGACGACGTCGTGCACGTCGCGCGCGAGCTGTGCCTGCTCCTCGCGCAGGCGGGCGATCTCCTCGGCCTGGTCGCGCTCGGCCTCGGCGACGACCTGCGAGGCACGGGACTGATCGGCCCGCGCGGAGAAGCGCAGCGCCAGGCCGGCCAGCCAGGGCACGCCGAGCACGGCCATGCCGGCGACGGCGGCGGTGACCTGCCAGCGGTCCCCGAAGCGCGAGGTCTGCCGGATGAGCTCCCGGAAGCCGGCGGTGTCGAGCGCGGCGTAGAACACGCTGGAGTCGATCCAGTAGACGGTGATCACGGCCGCGAGCGGGATCGACAGCGCACTCAGCCAGACGGTGCCGAGGCTGCCCCAGCGTGCCGTGCCGAAGGCGACAGCCGCGATGGCCAGCTCGACCATCAGCAGCTGGGTGCCGGTGACGACCTGCAGCGCGCACACCACCCACACCACGGCGAGGGCCGCGGCCGGCAGTCGCCGGGACAGCGAGACCGCCAGCGCGATGCCGACGACGATGAGCAACAGGCCGGGGCGCGGGTCGTCGACGTAGTAGTAGGGATCGATGTTGAAGACCTCGAGCACGCCGACGAGCAGCACCAACAGCCCCGCGGCGACGTCGGGCCACCATCGCTGCCAGTGCCTCATGTCGCGAAGGCTAGTGGGTGCGCGGTTCAACGATGGGCGCCGCGGACGAGCTCGTCGAGCAGCTCCGGGTAGGAGAGCCCGGCCGCCGCGAACATCCGCGGCACCTGCGAGTGCTCGGTCATCCCGGGCACCGTGTTGACCTCGATGAGCACCGGGCCGGACCCGGTGAGGAAGAAGTCGATCCGCGCGACGCCCGAGCAGCCCAGGGCGTCGTACGCCGCGACGGCGGCGTCCTCCAGCGCCTTGGCCTCACTCTCGTCGAGGCGGGCGGGCACCCGGAAGTCCGCGTGACCGCCGTACTTCGCGCCGTGGTCGAAGAGGCCGTCGACCACGATCTCGAGCGCGGGCGCGGCGACCAGGGTCCCGTCGGCGCACCGCAGCACCGCGACGTCGATCTCGCGGCCGACGACCACGTCCTCGACCAGCACCCGTTCGTCGAGCGCCAGCGCGGCGTCGAGCGCCGGACGGAGGGCCTCGGGGGAGGACACCAGGCTGACGCCGAGGCTCGACCCCGCGGCCACCGGCTTCACGACGACCGGGTGCGACCACAGCAGGTGCGCGGCGGTCGTCCCCGTGACCAGCAGACCGGGTGCGGTCGCGATGCCGATCGCCTGGACCACCAGCTTGGTCGCCCACTTGTCCATCGCGAGGGCGCCGGGCCGCACCCCGGAGCCGACGTACGGCAGGCCCGCGAGCTCGCACAGGGCGGCCAGCGCGCCGTCCTCGCCGCGCGGGCCGTGGACGACGGGGAACACCACGTCGCACCCGCGCAGCACCTGGGCCGCGCCGCTGAGCCCGATCGGCCGCAGCCCCCGGTCGCGCCAGATGCCGTCGCGACCGATGGTGAGCGGCACGACGTCGTAGGCCGCGGGATCGAGCGCGGCCGCGACTGCCGCGGCGGAGGCGAGGGAGACGTCGTGCTCGCAGTTCTGCCCGCCCCCGACGACCGCCACCCGCGTCCTCACGGCAGGCTCCGCAGGCGCGCGAGAGCCGGCGCGTGGCGCTCGACGCGGGAGCCGATGCCGGTGACGACCTCGTGCTCGATGGTGTCCGCCCAGGCAGCCCACTCGGCGACCGTCGGCTCGTCCCGCGCTCCGGGGCCGAAGACCGTGACGGTCTCGCCCAGGTCGACGCCGCGGCCGCCGAGGTCGACGACCAGCTGATCCATCGAGATGCGTCCGACGACCGGACGGCGCGCGCCACGCACCTGCACCTCGGCCGTGCCGGACGCGACCCGGGGGAGACCGTCGGCGTACCCGAGCGGGACGAGCCCGAGGTACGTTGCGCGGGACGTGCGGTGGACGTGCCCGTAGCCGACGGGTGTGCCCGCGCGGACCCGCCGCACCTGCACGACCGGGGCGGTCAGGGTCATCGCGGCGCGCAGCGCGGTCGTGCGGGTGGGGTCGATGCCGACCAGGCCGGCGCCGACGCGGCTCATCGTGTGGTGCGCGCGAGGGTCGGTCAGGGTCGCCGAGGTGGCGGCGAGGTGGCGGAGACGCGGGCGCAGCCCGGCCGCGCGGGCCATCTCGATCGCCCACGCGAAGCGCGTCCGGCCGAGGGCGTTGCAGTCGTCGCCGGGATCGTCGGCACAGCCGAGATGGCCCATCACGCCGACGACCTCGACCTCGCCGCGCACCTCGGCCCGGCGAGCGGCGTGGCAGAGCCGCACCCACGTCGACGGGTCGGCCCCGTCGCGGGCCATCCCCGCGTCGACGTGGAGGTGGATCCGGTGGCGCCCGGGCGCGGCCGCGACCGCGGCCAGGTGCGGCAGGCTCGGCACCGCCACGTCGACGTCGCGGAGCGCGGCCTGCGCCCAGTCGGCGTCGGCCGGGTTGAGCCAGCTGAGGACCGGCGCGGCGAGTCCGGCGTCGCGCAGCCGCCACGCCTCCTCGAGGCTGGTGACACCGAGCCGGGTGGCACCGTGGGCGAGCGCCGTGCGGGCCACGTCGAGCGCGCCGTGGCCGAAGCCGTCGGCCTTGACGACCGCCATGAGCTCCCCGGCGGCGCGGTCGGCGAGGAGCCGGGTGTTCGCGGCGACCGCGGTCAGGTCGATCGTCAGGAGCGGGCGGCTGTGCGGAGCGGCGTACGTGCGTGCGGCAACCTGGGACATGCCGGAAACGCTAGGGACGCCCGCCCGTCACCCGCCTCCACCTGTGGTGCCGGTGGGCGGTCCTCGGGTGCCGAGTCGGCGGTACGCCCGACCGAGTCAGACGGGGACCAGCTCGACGGCGCCGACGGCGTACCGCGCCAGGATCGTCCGCGCCAGCTCCGGGTGAGCACCCAGCGGCTCGGACACCGCGACGGCGCCGGCCTCGAGCGCGAGCTCCGCGGCCCGGTCGGGCAGGAAGCCCGGCGCCAGGAACAGCGAGGCGACGGCGATGTGGCGACGGCCCTCCGAGCGGAAGGCGCGCACGGCCTCGCCGGTGGCGGGCGGCGTCGCGGAGGCGTAGGCCGCGGTCACGGGCAGCTTGTGCCGGGCCCCCCAGACCCGCGCGAGGCGGGCGACGGCCTGGTTGGCGAGCGGGTCGCTCGACCCGGCCGCGGCGAGCACCAGCGCGTCGAGCTCGCGCACCCGCGACGCCTTGAGGGCCTCGCGCATGCGGAGGTCGAGCACCTCGAGGAACTGCGCCTCCAGGCCGAGCACCGAGGTGGCCCGGATCTGCACGCCCTCGTGGCGCGCGGTCGCCGCGGCGATGGCGCCCGGGACGTCGACCTTGGCGTGGTAGGCCTCGGTGAGGAGGAGCGGCACGACGACGATCTCGTCGTGGCCCGCCTTCACGAGCCGGTCGACCACCGTCTGGAACGACGGCTTGGACAGCTCGAGGAACGCCGGCTCGACCTTGAGGTCGGGGCGCATGGCCTTGACCTCGCCGACGAGGGCCTTGATGGTGGCGGCGGACCGGGGATCACGGCTTCCGTGGGCCAGGGCCACCAGAGCAGGAGCAGTCATCACACTGCCTCCTTCGCTGTGCGTGTTGCTGATGCGGATGCGGGTCCGGCCACGCTGCCGGCCTGCGGGGTGCGGGTCCGTGTCGATCGGGTCATGAGTGGATCCCGCACTCGGTCTTGTTGGTGCCGGCCCAGCGGCCGCTGCGCGGGTCGTCGCCCGGGGCGACGCGGCGCGTGCACGGCCAGCAGCCGATCGACGGGTAGCCGTCGTAGACGAGCGGGTTCACGAGCACGCCGTTCTCGGCGATGTAGCGCTCCACCTGCTCGTCGCTCCACCGGGCGATCGGCGAGACCTTGACCTTCTGCTTCTTGGCGTCCCAGCCGATGACCGGCGCGATGATGCGGTTGTGCGTCTCCGCCCGGCGCAGGCCGGTCGCCCAGGCGTCGTAGCCGGCCAGCGCCTCGGCGAGCGGCCGCACCTTGCGCAGCGCGCAGCACCGGTCGGGGTCGGTCTTGTAGAGATCCTTGCCGTACGCCGCGTCCTGCTCGGCCACGGACTGCTCCGGCGTGATCGTGAGCAGGTTGACGGGCATGGTGGCCTCGACGGCGTCCCGGGTGCCGATGGTCTCGACGAAGTGGTAGCCGGTGTCGAGGAAGACCACGTCGATGCCCGGGGCGACCTTCGACGCGAGGTCGGCCAGCACGGCGTCGCCCATCGACGAGGTCACGCAGAAGCGCTCGCCGAACGTCGCGACCGCCCACTCGATGATGTGCTCCGCCGGCGCGAGCTCGAGCTCGGCGCCCCAGTGGGAGACGAGCTCGCGCAGCTCCTCGGGGGCACGCCCGTCGGTCTCGGTGGCGCGGTTGTTGCGGGCGGTGATCGTCGTGGCGGCGGTCATGAGGGGTCCCCGCGGAGGCCGGGGCGGAGGAGCCCGATGAACTTCAGGCTGAAGGCCCGCAGGCAGGCGCGGCACTCCCAGGCGCCGTGCGCCCCGTCGTGCGGGCGCAGGTCCTCCTCCCCGCAGTAGGGGCAGTGGAAGGGGACGGCGCGCTCGGTCATCCTGCGACCGCCTCCAGGGTCTTCTCGCCGCGCAGCAGCTCCTCGTCGGCCCGGACCACCCACCGGGCGAAGCTCTCCGTGGCGTCCGAGCGGTCGGCCAGGTAGTTGGTGACGATCGCGGTCACGTAGTCGTCGAGACCCGCACTGGTGACCTTGTGGGCGCGGAGCTTCTTGCCGAGCGTGTTGTGCAGCCCGATGCCGCCACCGAGGTGCACCTGGAAGCCCTCGACCTGGTGGCCGTCCTCGTCGAGCACGAGCTGGCCCTTGAGGCCGATGTCGGCGATCTGGGTGCGGGCGCAGGCGTTCGGGCAGCCGTTCACGTTGACGCTGATCGGCGTGTCGAGGGCGGGGAAGCGGCGCTCGAGCTCGTCGACGAGGTCGATGGCGCGCTGCTTGGTGTCGACGATCGCGAGCTTGCAGAACTCGATGCCCGTGCAGGCCATCGTCGACCGGCGCCACGTCGACGGCGTCGCCGAGAACCCGATCGCGTCCAGGTCGGCCACCAGCGCGTCGACCCGGTCCGGGGCGACGCCGAGCACCACGATCTTCTGGTACGCCGTGAGACGCGCACCGGCCGCGCCGTACCTCTCGACGAGCTCGCCGAGCGCGGTGAGGGCGGCGCCGTCGATCCGACCGACCGTCGGGGTGGCCCCGACGTAGAAGTTGCCGTCCTTCTGCTCGTGCACGCCGATGTGGTCGCCGTTGCGGGTGGCGTACTCCGGCGACGGGTTGCTGACCAGCGGCCTGCCGAGGTACTCGTTCTCGAGGACCTCGCGGAACTTCTCGACGCCCCAGTCGGCGACCAGGAACTTCAGGCGGGCCCGGGAGCGCAGCCGGCGGTAGCCGTAGTCGCGGAAGATGCCGACGACGCCCTCCCAGGCGTCGGCGACCTCGTCGAGCGGGATCCAGACCCCCATCCGCTGGGCCAGCATCGGGTTGGTGGAGAGCCCGCCGCCGACCCACAGGTCGAAGCCCGGGCCGTGCTCGGGGTGCACGACGCCCACGAACGAGACGTCGTTGATCTCCGGGGCGCCGTCGAGGCTGGGGTGACCGGAGACCGAGGTCTTGAACTTGCGCGGCAGGTTCGAGTAGTCGGGGTTGCCGATGTAGCGACGGCGGATCTCGGCGAGCGCCGAGGTGCCGTCGATCAGCTCGTCCTTGGCGACGCCGGCGACGGGGGAGCCGAGGAAGCCGCGGGGGCAGTCGCCGCAGGCCTCCAGCGTGTCCAGGCCGACGGCCTCGAGCCGGTCCCAGATCTCGGGCACGTCGACGATGTCGATCCAGTGGAACTGGATGTTCTGCCGGTCGGTGATGTCGGCGGTGCCGCGCGCGAACTCGGTCGAGATGCCGCCGAGCGTGCGCAGGGCGTCGGCGCCCAGCAGGTTGCCGTCGGAGCGGACCCGCATCATGAAGTAGCGGTCGTCGAGCTCCTCCTCGCCGAGCACCGCGGTCTTGCCGCCGTCGATGCCGGGTCGGCGCTGCGTGTAGAGGCCCATCCAGCGGAACCGGCCGCGCAGGTCGGCCGGGTCGATCGAGTCGAAGCCGCGCTTGGAGTAGATGTGGAGGATCCGGTCGCGGACGTTGAGCGGGTTGTCGTCCTTCTTGGACTGCTCGTTCTTGTTCAGCGGCTCGGTGTACCCGAGCGACCACTGGCCCTCGCCGCGCTTGGTGCGGGGGATCTCGGTGCGCTCGGGACGCTTGGCGGTGTAGCGGAGGTCCGACATGCGGGGGATTCCTTGACGGGAGGCGCAGGACTCTCGCTCCGGTGCGGGATCACGTCGTCGGGATCCTCGGCGGCCGGCGGGTCAGCTGCGCGGACTGGGCGGCTGGTCAGGCTCTGTCGTCAGGAGGGCCAACACATCATGCTGCGCGTGCGCCCGAAGTCCACGTGGCGTCGAACCACGAGGTAGGCGTGCGTCGCAGCGAAGCTCATGTCAAGGAGTCTCACGCTCCGGACTCCGGCCCCACAAGCCGGAATCTCGTGGTGTGAGATGACGATCCATGATGTGAGACGTTGGCGGCGATCTCCCGACGGGAGCCGACCGCGGCTGCGTTCCACGTCACACCGAACCACGCGATCGGCGCGGACATTCCTCCTCGATCCACGGCGGCGGACGACACTAGGCTGCGGTCATGAGCGACGACCGCACCTCCGCCCTCACCAGCAGCGCGTACCAGCAGGCCCTCGAGGTGATCGCCTCGGTCGAGCCGCGGATCGCCGAGGCCACGCGCCAGGAGCTCGTCGACCAGCGAGGTTCGCTCAAGCTGATCGCCAGCGAGAACTACGCCTCCCCGGCCGTGCTGCTCACCATGGGCACCTGGTTCAGCGACAAGTACGCCGAGGGCACGATCGGTCACCGCTTCTACGCCGGCTGCCAGAACGTCGACACCGTCGAGAGCGTCGCCGCCGAGCACGCGCGCGAGCTCTTCAGCGCGCCGTACGCCTATGTCCAGCCGCACTCCGGGATCGACGCCAACCTGGTGGCGTTCTGGTCGATCCTCGCCCACCGGGTCGAAACGCCGGCGCTGGAGAGGCTCGGGGCCAAGAACGTCAACGAGCTCACCGAGGAGGACTGGGAGGGCCTGCGCCACGAGCTCGGCAACCAGCGCCTGCTCGGCATGTCGCTCGACGCGGGCGGCCACCTCACCCACGGCTTCCGCCCGAACATCAGCGGCAAGATGTTCCACCAGCAGCAGTACGGCACCGACCCCGAGACCGGGCTGCTCGACTACGAGGCGGTCGCGGCGAAGGCGCGCGAGTTCAAGCCGCTCGTGATCGTGGCCGGCTACTCGGCCTACCCCCGGCGCGTGAACTTCGCGAAGATGCGCGAGATCGCCGACGAGGTCGGCGCGACCCTGATGGTCGACATGGCGCACTTCGCCGGGCTGGTCGCCGGCAAGGTCTTCACCGGCGACGAGGACCCGGTGCCGCACGCCCACGTCACCACCACGACGACGCACAAGTCGCTGCGGGGGCCGCGGGGCGGCATGGTGCTGGCGCAGGAGGAGTACGCCGCGGACGTCGACCGCGGCTGCCCGATGGTGCTCGGTGGCCCGCTGTCGCACGTGATGGCCGCGAAGGCCGTCGCCCTCGCCGAGGCGCGCCGGCTGGAGTTCCGCACCTACGCCCAGCAGATCGCCGACAACGCCCAGTCGCTTGCCGCCGGCTTCCTGTCGCGGGGTGCGAACCTGGTCACCGGCGGCACCGACAACCACCTCGTGCTGCTCGACGTCTCGTCGTTCGGCCTCACCGGCCGGCAGGCGGAGTCGGCGCTGCTCGATGCCGGCGTGGTCACCAATCGCAACTCGGTGCCGCGTGACCCGAACGGCGCCTGGTACACCTCCGGCATCCGGCTCGGCACCCCCGCGCTCACGACGCGCGGGTTCGGCCACGACGAGTTCGACGCCGTCGCGGAGCTGATCGTGCACGTCCTGCAGAACACCCAGCCGGGCACCACCAAGGACGGCAGGCCGTCGAGGGCGTCGTACACGCTCGGCGAGGGCGTGGCCGCCAAGGTCAAGGACGCCTCGGCCGAGATGCTCGACCGGCACCCGCTCTACCCCGGTCTCGACCTGGCCTGACGACGACCCGCCCGAAACTTTCGGGCGGGTCAGCGCCGCAGGTGGGCCACCAGGGCCTCCACCACGTCCGCGGTCCCGGCGGTGCCGCCGAGGTCGCGGGTGCGGGTGGTGGGATCGCGCAGGCTGCGGCGTACCCCGTCCATCAGGTGCGCGGCGGCCTCGGGATGGCCGAGGTGGTCGAGCATCATCACGGCCGACCAGACCGTGCCGATCGGGTTGGCGAGACCCTGCCCGGCGATGTCGGGCGCCGACCCGTGCACCGGCTCGAACATGGACGGGTGCTCCCGCGTCGGGTCGAGGTTCGCCGACGGGGCGATCCCGATGCTGCCCGCGACCGCGGCGGTGAGGTCGCTGAGGATGTCGCCGAAGAGGTTCGACGCGACGATCACGTCGAACCGCTCCGGCTCCAGCACCACCTTGGCGGCGAGCGCGTCGATCAGCTCCAGGTCCCACCGCACGTCGGGATGCTCGGCGGCTCGCTCGCGCACGACCTCGTCCCAGAAGGGCATCGTGTGCACGATGCCGTTGCTCTTCGTCGCCGAGGTCAGGTAGCCGCTGCGGCTGCGAGCCAGCCCGAAGGCGTGGTCGACGATGCGGGTGACCCCGGGCCGGGTGAAGACGGCCTCCTGCACGGCCATCTCGTCGGGGAAGCCGCGGTTGAGCCGGCCGCCGATCTCGGAGTACTCGCCCTCGACGTTCTCCCGCACCACGACGAGGTCGAGGTCGCCGGGCCGGAGGCGACGCAGGGGACTCTCCATGCCCTCGAAGAGCGCGATCGGGCGCTCGTTGACGTACTGCCGGAAGTGTCGGCGGATCGGGATCAGCAGCCCCCACAGCGACACGTGGTCGGGGACGCCGGGCCAGCCGACCGCGCCGAGCAGGATCGCGTCGTGCTCGGCGAGCCGGTCGAGGCCGTCGTCCGGCATCATCGTGCCGGTCTCGGCGTAGGTGCGGCACGACCAGTCGTGCTCGACGTACGCCAGGTCGAGGGCGTGCACGCCGGCGACCGCGTCGAGCACGGTGCGGGTCGCGGCCACCACCTCGGGACCGATGCCGTCTCCGGGGATCACCCCGATCTGGTGCGCCACGGTCAGACCAGCCCGATGGCGGCGGCCATCACCGGCACGAAGATCACGATGAGGATCGCGCCGATGACGTCGAAGGAGGCGCCGGTGCGGATCATCGTCGTGATCGGCACCGTGCCGGAGCCGTAGACGACGGCGTTCTGCGGGGTCGAGACCGGGAGCATGAACCCGAACGACGCCGCGAACGTGGCCGCCAGCGCCGGCACGAGCGGGTTGACGTCGGCCGCCATCGCGATCGGGATGACGATCGGCACGACCACCGCCGCGGACGCGGTGTTGCTGGTGGTCTCGGAGACCAGGATCGCCAGGATGACCGCGAAGACGGTGATCCACAGGACGCTCGAGAGGCCGAGGGCGTCGGAGGCGCCGTTGCCGAGGGTCTCGGCGAGACCGGTGTCGGCCAGCAGGCTGCCGAAGATGATGCCGGTGCCGAAGAGCACGACGGTGCCCCAGTCGATCTTCGCGGCGTCGCTCCACCGGAGGGTGAACTCGCGCTCCTCCCACTTCGTGGGGAGCACGAAGAGCAGCGAGGCGCCGAGCACCGCGACCACGCCCTCGTCGAGCCGGCCGCTGACGGTCTCGTAGGCGCTGGACTCCGTGCCGGCGGCCAGCGCGACGATGCCCGGCACGATCCAGAGCGTCACCGTGATGCCGAAGGCGATCAGCGTGTTGCGCTCGGCGATCGACATCCGGCCGAGCTTGGCCTTCTCCTCCCGGACGTAGTCGTCGACGCCCTCGAGGTGGCGGGTCTCCGGGCGGTTGAGGAGCAGGATGACGACGGCGAGCGCGACGAACATCAGCGCGCAGATGGGCAGCGCCATCAGCACCCAGTCGAGGAAGGCGATCCGCTCGCCGGTGGCCTCCTCGATCAGGCCGCGCCCGATCAGGTTGGGCGGGGAGCCGACCGGGGTGAGCAGCCCGCCGACGCTGGCGCCGTAGGCCAGCATCAGCATCAGCGCGGCCCCCACCCGCAGCCGGAGCGGATCGAAGTCCTCGGCGACCTCGCCGCGCGACTGCAGGAGCTTGGCGATCACCGTCAGGATGCCGATCGCCGTCGGCAGCAGCATCGCGACGGTCGCGGTGTTGGAGACGAACGCCGACAGGGCGCTGGTGATCAGCCCGAAGGCGATGACGACCCGGATCGTGGAGTTGCCGATCCCGGGCAGGTTGAGCACGAACATCGCGAAGCGTTGCGCCACACCGTGCTTGAGCATCGCCTGCGCGAGGATGAACGCGCCGATGAAGGTGAACACGGTCGAGGAGCCGAACGGCACCAGCGCCTCGTCGGCGGTGACCACGCCGAGCAGCACGATGGCGACGATGCCGATGAAGCCGCCGATCGGGATCGGCACCGCCTCGGTGATCCAGAGGACGATCACGCCGAGCAGCACCGCGGCCAGCTTGTGCTGCTGGTCCTCGAGGTCGAGGGGGAGCAGCAGGAAGACGATCGTCACGAGAGGGGCGAGCGCCAGCCCCACGGTGCGCCGCGCCTTCTCGAAGCGCTCCTCGCGCTCGGAGAGCTGCTGCTCGCCGAGGCTCCGGTAGGTGGCGTTGTCGAGGAACGCCCGGTCGACGTCGGTGCGACGCCCCCCGCCCTCGGTGTTGCGCTGCGTGGTCGACATCGGGCACCTCCGCCTGTGTGGTCTAGACCACACAGGGCCGTACCCGGCTGCGGTGCGGCGAAACCCTCGACCGCGTGGGCGGCGGATCAGACCACCGGTGTCGCGCGCTCCACGATCGCCCGCAGGTCGCCGCCGTCGAGGGTGCCGAAGACGCCGTCGTACGCCGTGCCGAGGCGCGAGGCGCAGAAGGAGTCGGCGACCTCGGCGGGGGAGTGCCGCACCAGCAGTGAGCCCTGCAGGCACAGGGCCATCCGCATGGCCAGCCGGCGCGCGTTGACCTCCAGCGACGCGGGCTCGCCCATCAGCGACCCGATGAGCGCGAGCGTGTCCTCGACCGCGCGGTCGAGGTGGGCGTCGCCACCCCGGGCCCGGCCGACCTCGGTGATCCAGGCGTCGAGCACCTCCGGCTCGCGGCCCAGCGCGCGGAGCACGTCGAGGGCGTTGACGTTGCCCGACCCCTCCCACACGGAGTTGAGCGGCGCCTCGCGGTAGAGCAGCGGCAGGCCCGACTCCTCGACGTACCCGTTGCCGCCGAGGCACTCCAGGGCCTCCGCCACGAGCGCGGGCGTGCGCTTGCAGACCCAGAACTTCGACAGCGGGAGCGCGATTCGGCGCAGCGCCGCCTCGTAGGGGTCGGCGATGCCGTCGACGGCGGCCGCGAGCCGGATCGCCAGGGCCGTCGCGGCCTCGGCCTCGATCGCCAGGTCGGCAAGCACGTTCCGCATCAGCGGCTTGTCGATCAGCGGCGAGCCGAACGCCGAGCGGTGCGCGGCGTGCCACGTGGCCTCGTTGACCGCGCGCCGCATCAGCGACGCCGAGCCGAGCACGCAGTCGAGCCGGGTCGCGGCGACCATCTCGATGATCGTGCGCACCCCGCGGCCCTCGTCGCCGAGGCGCCGCGCGACGGTGCCGTCGAGCTCGAGCTCCGACGACGCGTTCGACCGGTTGCCGAGCTTGTCCTTGAGGCGCACGACGTCGAGCCGGTTGCGGGTGCCGTCGGGGAGCACCCGCGGCACCACGAAGCACGTCACGCCGCCAGGAGCCTGGGCGAGCACGAGGAAGACGTCATTCATCGGCGCCGAGGTGAACCACTTGTGGCCGTGCAGGGTGTACTCGCCCTCCACGGAGGTACGCCGCGCCTCGGTGACGTTGGCGCGGACGTCGGAGCCGCCCTGCTTCTCGGTCATGCCCATCCCGGCGAGCGCGCCGAGCTTCTGCGAGGCGACCCGGAGGCCGGGGTCGTAGCGCAGCGACGCCAGCAGGGGCGTCCACTCCTTGGCGATCGCGTCGCCGCGGAGAGCCGGCACGGCGGCGTACGTCATCGAGATCGGGCACCCGTGGCCCGGCTCGGTGTGCGACCACGCCATGAAGCCGGCCGCGCGCCGCACGTGTGCGTGCGGGGAGTCCGACTCCCACGGCGCCGCGGCCAGGCCCTGCGACACCGCGCGGTCCATCAGCCAGTGCCACGAGGGGTGGAACTGCACCTCGTCGATCCGGTGCCCATAGCGGTCGTAGGGCGTCAACCGCGGGTGAAACTCGTTGGCGAGCATGCCGTGCTCGCGGGCCTCGGCCGTGCCGGCCAGCGCCCCGATGGGAGCCACGTCGTCGACGACCTCGGCGGTGGCGTGGCGGGTGATCGCCTCCACCAGCGCGGCGTCGCCCGTGACGATGTTGTGACCAACGAGCGGGGGCGCCTGGTTCGTGGCTACCCGGATGTCGGAACCCATGTGTCTACGGTAGGTCCATGCCCCCGGCGGAGCGCGCGCAGTCCCAGCAGCACGCGCCCTCGCGGACCCTCCAGGCGACCGTGGTCGAGTGGCTGCGGCGTACCCGTGCGGTGCTGTGGCGGCTTGTCGTCGCGACGGTGGGCTCGTGCCTGCGCTACCGGGTCACCGGGCTGGCGGCCGAGGCCGCCTTCTTCGCCGTGCTGTCGGTGCCGCCGCTGATCTTCGCGATGGCCGGTGCGATCGGATTCGTCACCGACCAGTTCAGCCCGGCCCAGGTCGCCGACGTGCGCACCGCGGTCATCGACCTCTCCGAGCAGGCGCTCACCGAGGGCGCGGTGCACAAGATCATCGAGCCCACGATCAACGACGTCCTCGAGGGCGGGCGCTTCGACGTGATCTCGCTCGGCTTCGTGCTCGCCCTGTGGTCGGGCTCGCGCGCGCTGCACGTCTTCGTCGACACCATCACGATCATGCACGGGCTCGGCGGGCAGCGGGGGATCGTCCGCGCCCGGGCACTCTCGTTCGTCCTCTACGTGGTGGCGATGGTGCTGGCCGTCTTCATGGTGCCGCTGGTGGTCGCCGGTCCCGACCTGGTCGAGCACTGGCTGCCGGAGCGCCTCGACCTCCTCGTGGCCTTCTACTGGCCGGTCGTCATCCTGATCAGCATCTGCTTCCTGGCGACGCTCTACCACGTCTCCGTGCCGGCGCGGACCAACTGGAGCTTCAACCTGCCGGGCGCGACGTTCACGCTCTTCTGCTGGATCGTCGGGTCCTACCTGCTGCGCTGGTTCCTGACCGTCACCGCGGCCGACTCGCGCTCGATCTACGGCCCGCTCGCCGCACCGATCGCCGTGCTGCTCTGGCTCTATCTGGTCTCGATCGCGGTGCTGATCGGGGCCGCCGTGAACGCGGCGTTCGACACGGTCTTCCCACAGTCCTCGACGATGCTGGCGCGGTCCGAGCTCGTGCAACGGCTGCGTCGCATCGGCTCGCGACCCGAGACGGACTAGATTCACGCGCGTGGCCGACGACTCCAACGACATCACCCAGGGCCGCACCCGGGGGAAGGTCTCCCTCCCCGACCCGGCGCGCTCGCCCTGGTGGGAGATGAGCCGCCGGCTGCTGCTGGCGGTCGGGATCCTCGTCGGCACCGTGCTGCTGGTCTACCTCGACCGCGCCGCCTACCGCGACGGCAACGACCCGGCCCACGACTACGCCGTCGACCTGGTCGACTCGATCTACTACACGACGGTCACGCTGAGCACGACCGGGTACGGCGACATCGCGCCGGTCGAGCCGCACGCCCGGTTGATCAACGCGTTCGTCATCACCCCGCTCCGCATCGCTTTCCTGGTGCTGCTGATCGGGACCACCCTGGAGGTGCTCGCCTCGCAGGGCCGCGAGCTGTTCCGCATCGCCCGCTGGAGGAAGCACATGGGATCCCACGTGGTCGTCATCGGCTACGGCACCAAGGGCCGGGCCGCCGTCGGCACCCTCGTCAACAACGGCCTCGACCGGGAGTCGATCGTCGTGGTCGACCCGGGCGCCGCTGCCCTCCAGGAGGCGCACGCCGACGGGCTCGCGGTCGTCACGGGCGACGCCACGCGTCGCGACGTGCTCCGCCGGGCCGGCGTCGGCGAGGCCGAGCAGGTGATCATCACGACCAACCGGGACGACTCCAACGTCCTCGCCACGCTCACCGTGCGTCAGCTGAACCGCGACGTGTGGATCGTCGTCGCGGCCCGCGAGCAGGAGAACGTGCCACTCATGCGCCAGTCCGGCGCCAACTCCGTCATCACCTCCTCCGATGCCGTGGGCCGGCTGCTGGGCCTCTCGTCGCTGTCGCCGATGCTCGGCCAGGTGATGGAGGACCTGCTGACCTACGGCGAGGGTCTCGAGGTCGCCGAGCGCGACCTGATCGTCTCCGAGGTCGGCAAGCAGCCCCAGCAGCTGCCCGACCAGGTCATCGCGGTCGTGCGCGACGAGCGCGTCTACCGCTACTTCGACCCCGTCGTCACCCAGCTCGCCCGCGGCGACCGACTGATCGTCGTACGCCCCGCGCGGGAGCTGCCGTGGGCGCCCCGCCCCGGCACCCACGACGAGGACTTCGCCACAGACGACGCCTGAATCGCGAGAACCGCACCACGCGGCGCGCGCCGCCCACTAGCCTGCGGGACGTGGGTGGGGGCCTGGGTGCCGGCGCGCTGCCGGACGTCCGGATGGGGCCGCGTGCGTATGTCGGCCTCGCCGGTGCTGTGTGCTTCGCGGTCGTCGTCGCCGCGTCGGCCCTGGTGACCCACCGCGACGACTTCGTCGGCTTCGGCTTCGGCGACCTGTGGCCCGCGGGCGGTCTGCCGATCGTGTGGCTGATGCTCCGCGGTGCGCGGGTGCCGTCGATCGACACCGTGCTGCTGGGCGCCGCGGCCCTCGCCGCCAACCTGATCGCCGGCGCCGACACCGACCTGGCGGCGGTCTTCGCGGTCGCGAACACCGTCCAGTGCTGGGTGGCCGTCCTCCTCCTGCGTCGGTGGTGTGGCGAGCTGTGGGGCTTCGGCGGGGAGCGCGCGATCTCCCGACCGCGCGACGTCGCCCGCCTGGGCGCGGCGCTCTGCCTCGCCACGGCGGTCGGTACGACGCTGGGCAGTGCCGCGGCGGCGTACCTGCCCGGCGCGGACGTCGCCCTCGAGCCCGTCGCGAGCGGACTGTGGTTCGGGCGCAACCTCGCGAGCGCCCTGATGGTGGTCGCCCTCGCCGTGCTGCTCGGCCATCGCCTGGCGAGCGCGCCGCCGCGTCCGTCCCTGCGCGGTGCGGACGCCCGGCCGGCCGAGCTGGTGGTCGCGATCCTCTTCACGATCGCGACGTACGGGCTGGCGTTCCGGTTCGACGAGCTCCCGCTCGCGTTCCCGCTGCTCGCGGCGACCGTCTGGTTCGGCGCGCGCTTCTCGACCCTGCTGAGCGCCGCACACTCCTTCGTCGTCGGCATCGCGACCGCACTGCTGACCCTGGGCGGCCTCGGCCCGTTCGCCGACGTCGCCGACACCGATCTCGGGTTCATGATCGCCCAGTTCTACGTCGCCACCATCGCCGTGACCGGGCTCGCGATCGCGACCGGCCGCGACGAGCGACAGGCGCTCGCCGACGACCTGCGCCAGGCCCAGGAGGACGCCGTCTACGAGGCGAGCATGCGCGCCGCCGTCATCGGATCGATGGTCGAGGGCGTGCTGGTGGTCGACGAGGCCGGCGAGCTCCTCGTCCGCAACGCCGCCGCGGGCCGGATCCTGGGACTCGGCGACGAGCTCGGCAGCGACGTGCAGTTCTCGCTGAGCAGCTGGACGCTCGACGGCGTGCAGCTGACCGACGACGAGCGCGCGACGACCCGCGCCCTGCGCGGCGAGACCGTCGAGGGCGAGCTGGTCGTCGTCCGCGTCGCCGACGTGGGCGAGCGGGTGCTCACGATCTCCGCCGTGCCGCTGCCCCGCGACGAGGCCCACCACCGGGCACGTGCCCTGCTGCTGCTCCGCGACACGACGACCGAGCACACCCACCGTGAGGAGCTCGCGGCCTTCGCCGGCGTGGTCGCCCACGACCTGCGCAACCCGCTGGCCGCGATCGACGGGTGGACGGAGATGATCGCCGACGAGCTCGACACCGGTCGGCTCGACACCGACCTGGCGCGCGAGTTCGTCTCCCGGGTGCGGTCGTCGTCGCGGCGGATGCGGGAGCTGATCCGCGACCTGCTCGCCCACGCGACCAGCGGGTCGCGCGCCCTCGCCGTCTCGCGCGTCGACGTCACCGCGATCGTGCACGAGGTCGCCTCCGCCCGCCACGTCGGCGGCCTCGTGAGCGCCGAGCCCGTGCCCGCCGTGCACGCCGACCCCGTCCTCGTCCGCCAGGTGCTCGACAACCTGATCGGCAACGCCGTCAAGTACGTCGCGCCGGGGGAGGAGCCCGAGATCGCCGTGCGCGGCAGGCGCGTCGACGCCCGCCTGGTCGCGGTCGAGGTCGTCGACCACGGCATCGGCGTACCTGCGGCGGACCGCGAGCGGATCTTCGACGAGTTCCACCGCGCGCACCACCGCGAGTACGAGGGCAGCGGCCTGGGCCTCTCGATCGTCCGCCGCATCGTGACCCGCCACGGCGGCACCATCGCGGCGCTGCCCAACCCCGCGGGCCAGGGCTCGGTCTTCCGCTTCACCCTCCCGGCGTACGACGCCTGAGCGGTGGGACCGGTCAGGCGGCTTCCTGCGAGAGGCCCGGGAGCGGGTGGTCGCGCGTGTCGCAGCCGTGCTCGCACGCACCGTGCGTCGGCATCCAGACCGCCGCCTCGTAGGGCTGCGCCGGGTCCGCGAGACCCTCGTAGGTCACGACCATCGAGCGCCGCCCGCAGGCGGGGCACCGGGTGACCTCGCAGCTGAGGAACTGGGCGTCCATGACCTTCGCATACCCGCCCGCTCCGCCGCTGACACCCCCGGGAGACGGAAAGAGGCCCTCGAGAGGGCCTCCACCGGTGGTGGGCGATACTGGGTTTGAACCAGTGACCTCTTCCGTGTCAAGGAAGCGCGCTACCGCTGCGCCAATCGCCCGGGTCTTGAGTTTGTCGGAGGGACTGCGTGGAGGTGGGTACGGGATTTGAACCCGTGTACACGGATTTGCAGTCCGTTGCCTCGCCTCTCGGCCAACCCACCATGGAGGCCAAACCAGGGAGAGACCTCTCCGAGCGGACGACGAGGCTCGAACTCGCGACCTCAACCTTGGCAAGGTTGCGCTCTACCAACTGAGCTACGTCCGCCTGCGCGTCCGGCCGGTCTCCCGGTCGGCGTGCGTGAGAACAGTAGCCGATGCCCCAGACCATGCAAAATCCAGGTCTGGACGGCGCGTTGCCCGTCATTTGGCGGGTCCTAGGGTGGCGGCATGCGTGCGTGGATGAACGGTGAGCTGCTGCCCGATGCGACCGCCCCGGCCCTCCTCGTCACCGACCACGGGCTGACCGTGGGCGACGGTGTGTTCGAGGCCGTCAAGGTGGTCGACGGGCTGCCCTTCGCGCTCGACCTCCACCTCGCGCGGCTCCAGCGGTCCGTCGACGGGCTCGGGCTCGCGGGCGTCGACCTCGACGACGTCCGCCGGGGGGTGTCGGCCGTGCTCGAGGGAGCCGATTTGCCGCTGGGACGGCTCCGCATCACGGTGACCGGCGGTCCGGCGCCGATGGGGTCGGGCCGCGGCGACGCCTCACCGACGGTGATCGTGGTCGCCGACGTCCTGAAGCGGTGGCCGGAGACGACGGCGGTGGTGACGGTCCCGTGGCCACGCAACGAGCGCGGGGCGCTCGCGGGGCTCAAGACGACGTCGTACGCCGAGAACGTGATCGCGCTCGCCGCGGCCCAGCGGCAGGGCGCCACCGAGGCGATCTTCGCCAACCTCGCGGGGCACCTGTGCGAGGGCACCGGGTCCAACGTCTTCTACGTCGTCGACGGTGAGCTGCGCACGCCGACCCTGGCGAGCGGCTGCCTCGCCGGCGTGACCCGGGGGCTCGTGCTCGAGTGGTGCGGCGGTCGCGAGGTCGACGAGCCGATCGAGGTCGTCGACGCGGCGAGCGAGGTGTTCCTGGTGTCCACCACCCGCGACGTGCAGGCGGTCGCGCGGTGGAACGGCCGCGAGCTGCCGGCGCCGGGTCCGGTCACTGCCGACGTCGCGGCGCTGTGGCGCCGCCGCGAGCCGGAGCTGTTGGGACCGTCTACTGGGTCTGCGAGCCGGTGAGGGACTCGACCAGCAGGTCGAGGTCGATCCGCTCCTCACCCCGTGGCACGACCGTGAGGGTGCGGGTGAGGAACGACCCCAGGTCTCGGGTGGAGAGCTGGGTGACGAGCCTGCCGTGCGGCGAGCTGAACTCCAGCACCACGGCCGCGCGGCCGTACTCGTCGATGCTCGGCCACGCGAGCACGTCGCCCTCGCCGGCGGGGTCGGTCATCCCGCTGAGCAGCAGGTCACGGCCGATCAGCCAGCGCACCGTCCCCGACGGCCTGCCGAACGTGAACTCGACCGCCCAGGGATCCGTCGGGTCGTAGGCGAGCAGGGCGGGCAGGTCGATGCTGCGGCCCCGCGCGTCGAGGCACTGGAGGGTGACGTCCTGGGAGAGACGACGCGGCATCGACTGCTGGTTCACGCCTAGGAGACGGGGCTCCGACGCAGGCGTGACGCGGAGAACGACGGGAATCCGGCCCGAATGTGGAGGACCCCTCGACGTAGGCTAGAGTCGGCGACCGCACGGGCGATTGGCGCAGTGGTAGCGCGCTTCGTTCACACCGAAGAGGTCACTGGTTCGAACCCAGTATCGCCCACCGATGCGCTCCACTCTGATCGACATCTGATCGGCGCCGGCTCGGCAACGCAAGCGAGGATGGGCCCATGACCTCGGACGTTCACGGCATCGTCACGCGGCCCGCGGCCAAGCGCTTCAGCCTGTCGGTCAGCGACCCGGGGCGCTTCGTCTACGTGCGCACCGCCAAGGTCGCGACCCGGTCGATCTCGGCGGCCTTCGACAGCCGACCCGACCTCGAGGTCGTCATGCACCGCGGCCGGCTGCGGCGCTGGCCGGAGGGCCCGCAGCGCCAGTACACGGCGTTCGGCTTCGTCCGGAACCCGTTCGCCAGGCTGGTCTCCTGCTGGCAGGACAAGGTGGTGGGCGAGGGGAGAGGCACGTCGCGGCCGACCGGCGTCGAGGGCGGGACGTTCGAGGAGTTCGTGACCGCGCTCGAGACGACCGACCTGCTCGTGACCAACCGGCACGTGAAGCCGCAGACCGCCACGCTGCCGCTGGACCGGCTCGCCTTCCTCGGGCGCATGGAGCGCCTCCAGGACGACTGGGAGCGGGTCTGCGGCCTGCTCGGCGTGGGCGACATCCCCCTGCCGCGGCAGAACGTCTCGGCGACGCCTCCCGAGCCGGTGCGGATCGGCCCGGGTCTCGGCGAGCGGATCGTGCGGCTCTACGCGCTCGACTTCCAGGTGTTCGGCTACGACACCGCGGTCCCCGAGAAGCTGCGCTGACGAACCCCCGCGGCCGGGAAACCGCCGCGCGAGGCCACGCCGCCGGTCGATACGATCGTCGGGACGCCCCGAGCGACGGGGCACACCGCGAAGGAGAAGCCGTGCCCGACCTCAAGATCGTCCTCGTCCACGCCGACGCGCGTGAGGACCGGACGGTCACGACGGGCACGAAGGCGTGGGAGCCGTTCGCCGAGGACCCCACCATCATCGCGGCGCGGGTCAACGGCCAGCTCAGGGACCTCTCCCACGAGCTCGCCGACGGCGACGCGGTCGAGGGCGTCGCCATCGACAGCGCGGACGGCCACGACATCCTGCGACACTCCACCGCGCACGTGATGGCGCAGGCCGTGCAGGAGCTCTTCCCCGAGGCGAAGCTCGGCATCGGCCCGCCGGTCGAGAACGGCTTCTACTACGACTTCGACGTCGAGACCCCGTTCGTCCCCGAGGACCTCGAGAAGATCGAGTCCCGGATGCGCAAGATCATCAAGGAGGGCCAGCGCTTCTCCCGTCGCGTCACCACCGACCACGACGCGATCGCCGAGCTCAAGGAGGAGCCCTACAAGCTCGAGCTGATCGGCCTGAAGGGCTCCGGCGCCTCGACCGGCTCGACCGCCGAGGCGGTCGAGGGCGCGAGCGTCGAGGTCGGCGCCGGCGAGCTGACCATCTACGACAACGTCCGACGCAACGGCGACGTGGCGTGGAGCGACCTGTGCCGCGGCCCGCACCTGCCGACGACCAAGCGGATCCCGGCGTTCAAGCTGATGCGCTCCGCCGCGGCGTACTGGCGCGGGGACGAGAAGAACAAGCAGCTGCAGCGCATCTACGGCACCGCGTGGGAGTCGAAGGAGGCGCTCGAGGCCCACCTGCACCGGATCGAGGAGGCCGAGCGCCGCGACCACCGCAAGCTCGGCCGCGACCTCGACCTCTTCAGCTTCCCCGACATGATCGGCCCGGGCCTCCCGGTCTTCCACCCGAAGGGTGGGGTGGTCAAGCGGGTGATGGAGGACTACGTCCGCGCGCGCCACATCGAGTCCGGCTTCCAGTACGTCGGGACGCCGCACATCGCCAAGGAGGAGCTCTTCTACACCTCCGGCCACCTGCCGTACTTCGCGGAGGGCATGTTCCCGCCGCTCGAGGCCGAGGGCCACGCCTACCGGCTCAAGGCGATGAACTGCCCCATGCACAACCTGATCTTCCGCTCGCGCGGCCGGTCCTACCGTGAGCTGCCGCTGCGGCTCTTCGAGTTCGGCACCGTCTACCGCGACGAGAAGTCGGGCGTGCTCCAGGGTCTCACCCGGGTCCGGATGATCACCCAGGACGACTCCCACTCCTATGTCACCCGCGAGCAGGCGCCCGGCGAGATCAAGCACCTGCTCGACTTCGTGCTCGGCCTGCTCAAGGACTTCGGGCTCGACGACTTCTACCTGGAGCTGTCGACGCGCGACGACGCGAAGGACAAGTTCATCGGCACCGACGAGCAGTGGGCCGAGGCGACGGCCGTCCTCGAGCAGGTCGCCACGGAGTCCGGCCTCGAGCTCGTGCCCGACCCGGGCGGAGCGGCCTACTACGGCCCGAAGATCTCGGTCCAGACCCGCGACGCGATCGGCCGGACCTGGCAGATGTCGACGATCCAGTACGACTTCAACCAGCCGCACCGGTTCGGGCTCGAGTACCAGGCCGCCGACGGCACCCGGCAGGAGCCGGTGATGATCCACTCGGCGAAGTTCGGTTCGATCGAAAGGTTCATCGGCGTGCTCGTCGAGCACTACGCCGGGGCGTTCCCCCCGTGGCTGGCGCCCGTGCAGGTGCAGGCGATCCCCGTGGCCGACGCGTTCGCCGACTACCTGCACGACGTGGCGGGACGGCTGCGCGCCCGCGGGCTGCGCGTCGAGGTCGACGACTCCGACGACCGGATGCAGAAGAAGATCCGCAACGCGCAGCTGCAGAAGGTGCCGTTCATGATGATCGCCGGCGGTGACGACGTCGCTG
The DNA here is from genome assembly GCF_029210375.1 of Nocardioides sp. YIM 152315. Classification (GTDB taxonomy): domain Bacteria; phylum Actinomycetota; class Actinomycetes; order Propionibacteriales; family Nocardioidaceae; genus Nocardioides. The sequence goes on from NZ_JARGER010000042.1 coordinate 179,965, forward strand.
CGGGCGCCGTGTCGTTCCGCTACCGCGACGGTCGCCAGGACAACGGCGTACCCCTCGACGAGGCGATCCAGCGGGTGGTCGACGCGGTGGCCTCGCGCGAGCAGGTCTGATCGTGAAGCGGCCCGGCCCGGCCCTCGTGGCCGCGGCCGCGCTGCTGTCGGCGTGCTCGTCGGGCGGCTCCGACGGCGAGCCGACCGCGGAGCCCCTGGCCTCCGAGTCGGTGCCGTCCGTGCCGGTGCCGTCGACGGCGCGACCGACCGCGGTCGTGACGCCGACCGCCGACGCCGAGGCCGCACGCCTCCAGGCGCTCGCCCAGCTGGCCGAGGAGGAGGCCGCCGCGCTGCCGAGCGTCTCGCCGTCAGGGTCGGCTGCGGCGCCGACCCGGGGCGAGCCGGTCCTCGGTGCCGACATCGGCTGGCCGCAGTGCCCGAAGGGGATGGGCATCCCGGAACGGCCGACCCTGGGCCTGCCGATGCCGCTCCCCGAGGCGGAGTACGTCGTCGTCGGCCTCACCAACGGCCCGGGCTTCACCGCCAATCCGTGCCTGGCCGACCAGGTGGCCTGGATCCGGGAGCGACACCTCCTGGCGGCGGCGTACGCCGTCGTCAGCCAACCCGACGAGGCGGCGCTGGCCGAGCACGGCGTCCACGGGCCCTTCGACGCCGCCACGCCGCTCGGGGCGCTCGCGAACACCGGCTACCAGCAGGCGCTCGCCAACGTCGCGACCATGCGGGCCGCGGGCCTCGCGTCGCCGATCGTCTGGGTCGACGTCGAGCACGTGCCCGACTTCGAGTGGAGCGGCGACCCGGAGGCCAACGGGGCGGTCGTGCAGGGCGCGACGCGGGGCTACGCCGACGCCGGCTACGACGTCGGCGTCTACTCCACCCCGATCCTGTGGCGCGAGGTGGTCGGCGACCTCGCCCTCGGCCTGCCGGAGTGGCGGGCCGCCGGCCAGACCTCCCGTGAGGAGGCGCTGTCGCGCTGCGGCGAGGACTGGCAGATCCAGGGCGGCGACGCGACCCTGGGGCAATGGGTCGAGGATGGTCGCGACCACGACGTCACCTGCGCCGGCGTCACCGACCTGAGCGGGCTCTTCCAGCAGTACTGACGGCCACCCCTAGGGTTGGGACCATGAGCGATCCGGTCGGCCACGAGCGCGACGGCTTCGAGGGCTTCGACCGGCTGTGGACCCCGCACCGGATGGCGTACGTCGTGCCGAGCCCGCCGAGCGACGACCGCGGCTGCCCGTTCTGCGCGATGGGCGAGCAGTCGCCCGAGGAGAGCCTCGTCGTCCACCGGGGCGAGAGCTGCTTCGCCGTACTGAACCTGCATCCCTACAACCCCGGCCACATGATGGTGCTGCCACACCGGCACGTCGCCGAGCTCGAGGACCTCACGACCGACGAGGTGACCGAGCTGATGACGATGACCCAGGACGCGGTGAGGGTGCTGCGTCAGGTCAGCGGGCCGCACGCCTTCAACGTCGGCCTCAACCTCGGCGGCGTCGCCGGCGGCTCGCTGTCGCAGCACCTGCACCAGCATGTCGTGCCGCGGTGGTCGGGCGACGCGAACTTCATCACGGTGCTCGGCGCCACCAAGACCCTGCCGCAGCTGCTCGCCGACACGCGCGCGCTCGTCGCCGAGGCGTGGGCGTGAGTCTCCGGGACGACGCCGCGCTCGCGGCCCGGCTGGTGCGCGAGGCCGGCGGGCTCGCCCACCGGATGCGCGCCGCCGGGCTCGAGGCCGACACGAAGACCTCGATCTCCGACGTCGTGACCGCCGCCGACCACGCCGCGGAGCGGCAGGTCGTCGAGACGCTCGCCGCCGAGCGACCGGACGACGGGGTCCTCGGCGAGGAGGGCGCCTCCCGCCGCGGGACCTCCGGTCGGACCTGGGTCATCGACCCCGTCGACGGCACCTACAACTTCGTGGCCGGCCTGGACTGGTGGTGCTCCGCCCTCGCGCTCACCGACGGCGACGAGCTGGTGCTCGGCGCCGTGCACCACGCCGCCACGGGCCGCACGTTCGTCGGCGGACCCGGACTGCTGACCACCGTCGACGGCGTCCCACTGGCGCCGCTCGCGGACCGGCCGCTGGCCGAGTCGTGCCTGCTGACCTACCTCCACCCGCCGCTGCTGGACGACGACGTGGGTGCGGTCTTCCGCCGGATGGCCGGCGGCGCCGCCACGCTCCGCGTGATGGGGTCGGGGTCCATGGACGCTGTCTCGATCGCCGAGGGGCGGCTGCACGTGCTCTGCCAGCAGAGCGTGCCGCCGTGGGACGAGCTGCCCGGCGCGGCGCTCATCCGTGGCGTCGGTGGCGCTACCGCCCACGTCGAGGCCGGCGGCGTCACGTGGTACGCCGCCGGCGCCCCGACCGCGGTGGCCGACGTCGAGAACGCGCTGACCCGCCCGAAAGTTTCGGGCGGGTCAGCGTGATCGCGGGTCAGCGCACGCCGTAGAGGTGCTCGAGCGCGAGCTGGTCGAGGCGCTCGAAGGCCATGCCGCGCCGGGCGGCGGCCTCGGCGTCGAAGGACTCGGCGCGCAGGTCGGCGATCGTCTCGCCGGCGGCCAGGGACGGCTGGGCGAGCTGGTCGAGGCGCGCGTCGAGCAGGGCCTGCTGGACCTCCGGGTCGGCGCGGAACGCCTGCACCTTCGAGCGGAGGATGAGGTAGTTGCGCATGCAGGCACGCGCGGACTCCCACACGCCGTCGATGTCCTCGGTGCGCGGCGGCTTGTAGTCGAAGTGTCGCGGACCGTCGTAGCCGCCGTTCTCGACGATGTCGACGGTCCAGAAGGCGCCGCGCGCGTTGCCGGCGCCGAAGCGCAGGTCCTGGTCGTAGCGCGGACCGGTCTGGCCGTTGAGGTCGATGTGGAAGAGCTTGCCGTGCCACAGCGCCTGGGCCAGGCCGTGGGCGTAGTTGAGCGACGCCATCTCCTCGTGGCCGACCTCCGGGTTGAGCCCGACGAGCTCCGGGCGCTCGAGCTCGTTGATGAACGCCAGGGCGTGGCCGATCGTCGGCAACAGGATGTCGCCGCGGGGCTCGTTGGGCTTCGGCTCGATCGCGAAGCGCAGGCCGTAGCCCTGCTCCTCGGAGTAGGCGCCGAGGACGTCGAACGCCTCCTTGTAGCGGGCGAGCGCGTCCTTGACGTCCTTCGCGGCCCCGGACTCGGCGCCCTCGCGGCCGCCCCAGGCGACGAAGATCTTCGCCCCGAGCTCGGCGGCCAGGTCGATCTGGTCGGCGGCCTTGCGGATCGCGAAGCGGCGTACGTCGCGGTCGTTGTTCGTGAACCCGCCGTCGCGGAACGCCGCGTGCGAGAACAGGTTGGTCGTCACCATCGGTACGACGAGGCCGGTCTCCTCGAGTGCCTTGCGGAACGGCGCGAGGTGGCGCTCCTTCTCGGCGGGGGAGGCGTCGAAGGGGAAGACGTCGTTGTCGTGGAACGTGACGCCGTAGGCGCCCAGCTCGCTGAGCCGGTGGATCGCCTCGGCGGGGTCGAGCACGGGGCGCACGGCGCCGCCGAAGACGTCGACGCCCTGCCACCCGACCGTCCACAGCCCGAAGGAGAACCGGTCCTCGCGGGTCGGGGTGAAGTCGGTGGCGTCGGTGCTGCTGGAGCTCATCGGTCCCTCTGCTTCCATCACGATTCGGTCACGCGCGACCGCGCGAGCGCTTGGTTGGAACGTGCAACAAAACCCGCGTCCACAACCGCTTGCCGGGCCCTGTCGCGGTCAGTATGTTGTCCCGGACAACATATACCGTGATGGCCGTCACAGAACAGGGTCAGCCGACCGTGTTCGGTCGAGGGGGTCGCACGGGTCCCAGCCATGGAGGTCGAGGAAATGGTCAGGAACAAGGGTGCGCGGTTCGCGTCCCTGGTGGCGGTGGGAGTGCTGGCGTTCGGCGCCCTCGCCGCCTGCGGGGACGACTCGGACGGGGGAGACGACGGTGGGGGCGGAGGTGGCGGCGAGGCCGCCGGCAAGGTCGGCGTGATCCTGCCCGACACCACCACGTCACCGCGCTGGGAGGCCAATGACCGCCCCAGCCTCGAGGCGGCGTTCGAGGACGCCGGCGTCGAGTACGACATCCAGAACGCCGGCGGCGACACCGCCAAGTTCGGTCAGCTCTGCGACAGCATGATCAACGGCGGCGTCACCGTGCTGATGATCGTCAACCTGGACTCCGAGTCCGGCAAGGCGTGCCTCTCCAAGGCCGCGGACGCCGGCGTCCAGAGCATCGACTACGACCGGCTCACCCTCGGCGGCGGCGCGTCGTACTACGTGTCGTTCGACAACGTCGAGGTCGGCGGCCTGATGGGCTCGGGGCTGACGGCGTGCCTCGATGAGGCCGGCAAGACCAAGGCCAACATCATCTACATCAACGGCGACCCCAACGACAACAACGCCGCTCTCTTCAAGCAGGGCTACGAGGAGGCGCTCGCCGACAAGATCGACTCGGGCGACTACACCCTCGTCGGTGACCAGAGCGGCTTCTGGGACGCCAACAAGGCCGGTACGGCGTACGAGCAGCTGTACACGCAGAACAAGGGCAAGATCGACGGCGTGGTCTCGGCCAACGACACCATGGCCGGCGGCATCATCGCCCGGATGAAGGACCAGGGCGTCGCGGGCACCATCCCGGTCACCGGTCAGGACGCCTCCGTCGAGGGTCTGCAGAACGTGCTCGCGGGCAACCAGTGCGGCACGGTCTACAAGAACACCGACCTCGAGGCCAAGACCGCCTCCGACCTCGCGATCGCGCTGATCAACGGCGACGACGAGGGCGCTGCCGCCCTGGCGACCGGCTCCGTGCCGGACACCGAGACCGGCGAGGACGTGCCGTCCGCGCTGGCCACCCCGGTGTGGATCACCGCCGACAAGGTCCAGCAGGTCATCGACGACGGCTTCGCCGACCCGGCGGAGATCTGCGTCGACGAGTTCGCGAAGGCCTGCGAGAAGGCCGGCATCCAGTAGCACCCCGTGCTCGGGGGCCCGTTCCTGCGGGGGCGGGCCCTCGAGCCACCTTGCGTGCCCGGACGTCGGGTGACCGGTCCGGGTCGTCCACCATCGCCCCATCGTTGACGGAGGAGATCCGCTGTGTCCGTCCCAGCCACCGAACAGGCAGCACCGACGACGTCGGACCAGCCGCTGCTGAGCCTGCGGGGCATCCAGAAGAGCTTCGGCGCCGTGCACGTGCTCCGCGGTGTCGACCTCGACGTCCGGCCCGGTCACGTGACCGCGCTCGTCGGCGACAACGGCGCCGGCAAGAGCACGCTGATCAAGGGCATCGCCGGCATCCACGCCTTCGACGAGGGCGACTACCGCTTCGAGGGCCGGCCCGTGAAGGTCCACGGCCCCAAGGACGCCAACGCGCTCGGCATCGAGATCGTCTACCAGGACCTCGCGCTGTGCGACAACCTCGACGTGGTCCAGAACATGTTCCTCGGACGCGAGATCGGCCCCGGCGCCCGGCTCGACGAGACGTCCATGGAGACCCGCGCCCGGGAGACGCTCGACGGGCTCTCGGTGCGCACGCTGCAGTCGGTGCGCACGCACGTCTCGGCGCTCTCCGGCGGCCAGCGACAGACGGTCGCGATCGCCCGCGCCGTGCTCTGGAACTCGAAGGTCGTCATCCTCGACGAGCCGACCGCCGCGCTGGGCGTCGCCCAGACCGAGCAGGTGCTCAAGCTCGTGCGCCGGCTGGCCGACCGCGGCCTCGGCGTCGTGCTGATCAGCCACAACCTCAACGACGTCTTCGAGGTCGCCGACGACATCGCCGTCCTCTACCTCGGCCAGCTGGTGGCCCAGGTCCGCAAGGACGACGTCACCCGCGGCGAGGTGGTCGAGCTGATCACGACCGGCACGTCCGAGAAGCGCGGCGACGCCGCCACCGACGGAGAGATCCGATGAGCACGGCGACGACTCCTCCGGTGGAGCAGAGCAGCCTGGGCGGCATCGTCAGCGCGTACGTCGCGAAGGTCCGCGGCGGAGACGTCGGCTCGCTGCCGGCGATCCTCGGCCTGGTCGTGCTGGTGATCGTGTTCTCGGCGCTGCGGCCCGAGACGTTCACGACCGAGCTCAACTTCGCGAACCTGATCGGCCAGTCCGCCGGGGTCATGGTCATCGCGATGGGCCTGGTCTTCGTGCTGCTGCTCGGCGAGATCGACCTCTCCGCCGGCGTCACGGGGGGCACGGCGGCCGCCGTCCTCGGCGTCGTGATGACCGAGCAGGGTTGGAACGTCGTCCTCTCGCTCGTGATCGCGCTGCTGGCCGGCACCTTCATCGGCCTGGTGCTCGGCCTCTTCACCGCGAAGGTCGGCGTCCCGTCGTTCGTCGTGACGCTGGCGGCGTTCCTGGGCCTCCAGGGCGTCATGCTCCAGATCATCGGCGAGGGTGGCACGATCGGCTACCGCAACGACTTCGTCCTCAAGCTCAACAACGGGTCGATGCCGCTGTGGGCGGGCTGGGCGCTGGCGGCCGTGGTGGTCGTCGGCTACGGGCTGGCGACGTTCCTGTCCGGCCGGGCCCGCCGGCGCAACGGCCTCGTCGCGCAGCCGATGCTGCTCTGGGCGATGAAGACCGGCGCGCTGGCGATCGTGGTGCTGGCCGTCACGGCGTACCTCTCGGCGGAGCGCAGCCCGAACCCGACGCTGAAATCGCTCAAGGGCGTGCCCAACGTCGTGCTCGTGATCCTCGTCCTCGTCGTCGTGCTGGGCTACCTGCTGAGCCGCACCGCCTGGGGCCGGCACATCTATGCGGTCGGCGGCAACGCCGAGGCCGCTCGCCGGGCCGGCATCAACGTGGCGTGGATCAAGGTGTCGTGCTTCATGATGAGCTCGACGGTCGCCGCGCTCGGCGGCATCCTGCTCGCGAGCCGCAGCAACTCGGTCTCGCCGCAGACCGGTGGCAACGAGACCCTGCTGTACGCCGTGGGCGCGGCCGTCATCGGCGGCACCAGCCTCTTCGGCGGCAAGGGCCGGGTCACCGACGCCGTCATCGGCGGCCTGGTGATCGCGGTCGTCAGCAACGGCATGGGGCTGCTCAACCAGCCGGCCGGCGTCGTCTTCATCGTGACCGGGATCGTGCTGCTCGTCGCCGCGACGGTCGACGCCCTCAGCAGGCGCCGCGCCACCGCGACCGGACGGGTCTAGCCCGATGCCCACCCCCACCGGCGTCGGCGCCGAGGAGCTCCGGCGTGCGAACCTGCGCGTCATCCTCCAGACGGTGCACCGGCGCGGCCCCACGACGCGTGCCGTGCTCACGAAGGAGCTCGGGCTCAACCGGAGCACGATCGGCGCGCTGACCGGGGAGCTGCAGTCGCTCGGTCTGGTGACCGAGCGGACGGCGGTGGTGGGTGGGCGCGGACGGCCGTCGCACCTCGTGGTGCCGTGCGAGGACAACGTGGTGGTCGCGGCCGACGTCGGCGTCGACCGGATCGCGGTCGCGCTGGTCGGTCTCGGGGGACAGGTCCTGGACCGGCGCACCCGAGGGCACCAGCGCGGCGAGCACGACGTGGCGCACGTCGTGGACTCCGCCGCCCAGATGATCGAGGAGACCCTCGCGACGTCGCAGCACCGCCGGTGCCTCGGCGTCGGGGTCGCGGTGCCGGGGGCCGTGCGGGCCAGCGACGGAATGGTGCGGTTCGCGCCCAACCTCGGGTGGTACGACGAGCCCTTCACGGCGTTGCTCGCCGAGCGGCTGCAGCGGCCCATCTCCACGGGGAACGACGCGAACCTCGGCGTGCTCGCCGAGCACGTGCGTGGCGCGGCGGTCGGCTTCTCCGAGGTCGTCTACCTCAGCGCGAGCGTGGGCATCGGCGGCGGCTTCCTCGTCGGTGGACGCCCGCTGACCGGAGCGAGCGGGTACGCCGGCGAGGTCGGCCACATGCAGGTCGACTCCCAGGGACCGACGTGCCGCTGCGGCGCCGTGGGCTGCTGGGAGATGAAGGTCGGCGAGAACGTCCTGCTGCAGAACGCCGGCCGGCTCGCCGGCGGTGGCCCGGCCGCGGTGGCCGAGGTGATCGCGGCCGCCCGCGCGGGCGACGCGCGGGCCCAGGCGGCCGTCGACGACGTCGCGGACTGGTGCGGCGTCGGGATCCGGGCGATCGTCAACCTCTTCAACCCCGAGACCGTCGTACTCGGCGGCTGCCTCTCGCAGGTGTGGCGGGCGGCGGAGCCGCGGGTGCTCGACTCGTTCGAGCGCAGCAGCCTGATGTCACCACGGGCGGACACCACGATCCGCTCCGCCCGCCTCGGCGACGACTCGTCGCTCGTCGGTGCCGCCGAGCTGGCCTTCGAGCCGGTGCTCGACCACCCGCAGACCGTTCCGCAGGCCGTCTGAGCGGACCGGTAGCCTGCTGCCGCCATGATGGAACGTTTCCGCGCCTTCTGGACGAAGGTCATCTCGCCGGTCGCCAACCTGCTGATCCGACTCGGCGTCAGCCCCGACGCCGTGACCTTCGTCGGCACGCTCGGCGTGTGCGCGGGTGCGCTCGTCTTCTTCCCGCAGGGCATGCTGCTCACCGGCGTCCTGGTGATCACCGCCTTCGTGTTCAGCGACCTGATCGACGGCCACATGGCGCGGTCGACCGGTCGGGTCAGCAAGTTCGGGGCGTTCTGGGACTCGACGCTCGACCGGGTCGGCGACGGCGCGATCTTCATCGGCCTCGCGCTCTACTTCGCGTGGGAGGAGCCGAGCCGGCTCTACCTCGTGCTCAGCCTCGTCTGCCTGCTGATGGGCGCGGTCACGTCGTACGCCCGCTCGCGCGGCGAGACCCTCGGGTTCGACGTCAAGGTCGGGATCGCCGAGCGGGCCGACCGACTGGTCGCGATCCTGGTGATGACCGGCTTCAGCGCGATCTTCGACCTGCCGGTGCTGCTCTACATCGCCCTGTGGGCGCTCGCGGCCGCGTCGACGATCACCGTCGCCCAGCGCGTGTGGGTGGTCCGGAAGCAGGCCCTGGCCGACGCCGGCACTACCATCTGAGCATGGTCGAGAGCGCTCCCGAGAACAGCACCAGCACGTCCGGCACCGGCACCACCCGCGTCAAGCGCGGCATGGCCGAGATGCTGAAGGGCGGCGTGATCATGGACGTGGTCACGCCCGAGCAGGCGAAGATCGCCGAGGACGCGGGCGCGGTCGCCGTGATGGCGCTGGAGCGGGTGCCCGCCGACATCCGCGCGCAGGGCGGCGTCTCCCGGATGAGCGACCCCGACATGATCGACGGGATCATCGAGACGGTCTCGATCCCGGTGATGGCCAAGGCCCGGATCGGGCACTTCGCCGAGGCGCAGGTGCTGCAGTCGCTCGGCGTGGACTACATCGACGAGTCCGAGGTGCTGACGCCCGCGGACTACGACAACCACATCGACAAGTGGGCCTTCACGATCCCGTTCGTGTGCGGCGCGACCAACCTGGGCGAGGCGCTGCGGCGGATCACCGAGGGTGCGGCGATGATCCGCTCCAAGGGCGAGGCCGGCACCGGCGACGTCTCCAACGCCGTGACCCACATGCGCACGATCCGCAAGGAGATCCGCCGCCTCGGGGCGCTGGAGGGCGACGAGCTGTACGTCGCGGCCAAGGAGCTGCAGGCGCCCTACGACCTGGTCAAGGAGGTCGCCGAGAAGGGCAAGCTCCCCGTGGTGCTCTTCACCGCCGGCGGCATCGCGACCCCGGCCGACGCGGCGATGATGATGCAGCTCGGTGCCGAGGGCGTCTTCGTGGGGTCGGGCATCTTCAAGTCCGGCAACCCCGCCCATCGGGCCGAGGCGATCGTCAAGGCCACGACCTTCCACGACGACCCCGACGTGGTCGCCAAGGTCTCCCGCGGCCTCGGCGAGGCCATGGTCGGCATCAACGTCGAGGAGATCCCGCAGCCGCACCGGCTCGCCGAGCGGGGCTGGTGACGACCCCCACGAGGATCCCCACCGTCGGCGTCTTCGCGCTCCAGGGAGACGTCCGGGAGCACCTGCGGGTCCTGCGCGCGCTGGGGGTCGCGGCCCATACGGTACGGCGTACCTCCGAGCTCGACGCCTGCGACGGCCTCGTCGTCCCGGGCGGCGAGTCGACGACGATGGCGAAGCTCGCGCGCACCTTCGACGTCTACGAGCCGATCCGGCAGCGCATCAAGGAGGGCATGCCGGTCTTCGGCACCTGCGCCGGCATGATCATGCTCGCCGACCGGATACTCGACGGCGCCCCCGGCCAGGAGACCCTCGGTGGGCTCGACGCCACCGTCCGCCGCAACGCCTTCGGCCGCCAGGTCGACTCCTTCGAGGACGACCTGGCGTTCGCCGGGCTCGACGACCCGGTGCACGCGGTCTTCATCCGTGCTCCCTGGGTCGAGGAGGCCGGCGCGGGCGTCGAGGTGCTCGCCCGGGTGGGGGCCGGGCCGGCCGCGGGTAGGATCGTCGCCGTCCGACAGGGCCCGGTGATGGCGACGTCCTTCCACCCCGAGGTGGGTGGTGATACCCGGGTCCACCGGTTGTTCGTCGACCTGGTGCAACAGAGCTAGTAGAAGAGGGACGGATGTCTGGCCACTCCAAGTGGGCGACCACCAAGCACAAGAAGGCCGCGATCGACGCGAAGCGCGGCAAGCTGTTCGCGAAGCTCATCAAGAACATCGAGATCGCGGCCAAGATGGGCGGCCCCGACCCCTCCGGCAACCCCACGCTCTACGACGCCATCCAGAAGGCGAAGAAGCAGTCGGTGCCCAACAAGAACATCGACTCCGCGGTCAAGCGCGGCGGTGGTCTCGACGGCGGCGGCGTCGACTACGAGACGATCATGTACGAGGTCTACGGCCCCCAGGGCGTCGCGCTGCTGGTCGAGTGCCTCACCGACAACCGCAACCGCGCCGCGATGGAGGTCCGCACGGCGGTCACCCGCAACGGCGGCACCATGGCCGACCCCGGCTCGGTGTCCCGGCTCTTCACCCGCAAGGGCGTCGTGGTGGTCGGCAAGGAGCAGGAGCGTGCCGGCAAGCCGTGGGAGGTCAGCGAGGACGACGTGCTCGAGGCCACCCTCGACGCCGGCGCCGACGACGTCAGCGACCTCGGCGAGAGCTTCGAGGTGCAGACCGAGGCCTCCGACGTGGTCGCGGTGCGGACGGCGCTGCAGGCCGCCGGCATCGACTACGACTCCGCCGAGGTGCAGTTCGTGGCGACCATGGACATCCCCGTGGCCGAAGTCGACGTGGCGGGCAAGGTGTTCCGCCTGGTCGACGCCGTCGACGACCTCGACGACGTGCAGAACGTCTACAGCAACGCAGACATCCCCGACGAGGTCCTGGACTCCATCGACGCGTAGCGAGGACGCGACCGGCGTGTCGAGACCAGGTGGGACGAGCGTCGACCTTAACGTGGACACCGAACAGATGTTCGATGTGAAAGGTCGTCAGATGCGCGTGCTGGGGATCGACCCCGGGCTGACCCGCTGTGGCATGGGCGTGGTCGAGGGCTCGGTGGGGCGGCCACTGAGCCTGGTCGACGTCAACGTGCTGCGGACCTCGTCCGACCTGTCCGTGCCCGAGCGCCTGGTGACGATCGAGAAGGGCGTGGACGCCTGGCTCGACGAGTACCACCCGGACGCCGTGGCGGTCGAGCGCGTCTTCGCGCGCTCCGACGTCAGCACGGTGATGGGCACCGCGCAGGCCAGCGGCATCGCGATGGTCTGCGCGGCGCGGCGGGGGCTTCCGATCGCGCTGCACACGCCCAGCGAGGTGAAGGCGGCCGTCTCCGGCAACGGTCGCGCCGCCAAGGCCCAGGTCGGCGCGATGGTGACCCGCATCCTGCGGCTCGACGCGATGCCCCGGCCGGCCGACGCGGCGGACGCGCTGGCGCTGGCCATCACCCACATCTGGCGCGGTGGCGCCCAGGCCCGGATCGACGCGGCGATGGCCGCAGCGAGGAGTCGCACGTGATCGCGTTCGTCCGCGGCGAGGTCGCCGCGCTGACCCTCTCCAGCGCCGTGCTGGAGGTCGGGGGAGTGGGGCTGGAGCTGATGTGCACCCCCGGCACGCTCGCCACCCTGCGGCCCGGCGCCAAGGCCACCCTCGCGACCTCGATGGTCGTGCGCGAGGACTCCCTCACGCTCTTCGGCTTCGCCGACGACGACGAGAAGCAGACCTTCGAGCTCGTGCAGACCGCCTCCGGGGTCGGCCCGAAGGTCGCGCAGGCGATGGTCGCCGTGCTCAGCCCCGACGACCTGCGGGTCGCCATCGCCGGAGACGACGTCAAGACGCTGATGAAGGTGCCCGGCATCGGCCAGAAGGGCGCCCAGCGCATCATCCTCGAGCTCAAGGACCGCATCGGCGCCCCGACCGGTGGTCGTTCCGCCGCGGCGCCCGTGGCGTCCGCCCCGTGGCGCGACCAGGTGCACCAGGGCCTCGTCGGGCTGGGCTGGTCGGCCAAGGACGCGGAGAAGGCCGTCGACACGGTCGCGCACGAGGCGGGCGACGCCCCCGACGTCGCGGCCCTGCTGCGTGCCGCCCTCAGGACGCTGAGCAAGGCCTGAGGCCGTGCCCTTCCACGAGGACGAGATCGACGAGGCCGAGGCGACCCACCTGCGGTCCCTGACGGCGGGCGCGGCGCTCTCCGCAGAAGCACAGGGCGACGAGCGGGCCGTCGAGGCCGCGCTCCGCCCGAAGACGCTGGACGAGGTGGTCGGGCAGGTGCGCGTCCGCGACCAGCTCGGGCTGGTGCTGGAGGCCGCCCGACGCCGCGGCCGCGCCCCCGACCACGTGCTGCTGTCGGGGCCGCCCGGCCTCGGCAAGACCACGCTCGCGATGATCATCGCGAGCGAGATGGGCGCACCCCTGCGGCTGACCAGTGGCCCGGCGATCACCCACGCCGGCGACCTCGCCGCGATCCTCTCCGGCATGAACGAGGGCGACGTCCTCTTCGTCGACGAGATCCACCGGATGTCGCGGCCCGCCGAGGAGATGCTCTACATGGCGATGGAGGACTTCCGGGTCGACGTCGTCATCGGCAAGGGACCGGGCGCGACCGCGATCCCGCTCGACATCCCGCCGTTCACGCTCGTCGGCGCGACCACCAGGGCCGGGCTGCTGCCGGGCCCGCTGCGCGACCGCTTCGGCTTCACGGCGCACCTGGAGTTCTACGAGCCCGAGGAGCTCGACCTGATCGTGCAGCGCTCCGCACGGCTCCTCGAGGTCGACGTCGTCGACGACGGCACCGCCGAGATCGCCTCGCGCTCGCGCGGCACGCCCCGCATCGCCAACCGGCTGCTTCGCCGGGTCCGCGACTACGCCCAGGTCCGCGCCGACGGGGTCGTGACCCTCGCGGTCGCCCGGGCGGCGCTCGAGCTCTACGAGGTCGACCAGCTCGGCCTCGACCGGCTCGACCGCGCGGTGATCGACGTGCTCTGCCGCCGGTTCGGCGGAGGACCGGTCGGCATCTCCACGCTGGCCGTCGCGGTGGGCGAGGAGCGCGAGACCGTCGAGGAGGTCGCGGAGCCGTTCCTGGTCCGCAACGGCTTCCTGGCGCGTACGCCGCGCGGGCGGGTCGCCACGCCGGCCGCCTGGCAGCACCTCGGCCTGACGGCCCCCCCGGCGCCCGCCTTCGAGCCGGAGCCCGCCGCGGGCGACGCCACGCTCTTCGAGGACTGACACCGGCGCCCGGCCCGGGTGGCCCGGGGCGGATTGGTGAGGCGGGCCACCCCGCTGGTTACACTGGCGCGTCGGCCCGCCCGCTCTGGGTCGTGTGCCCCGAACAACGCTCGAGAGGTCAATTCGTCGTGGAGTTCCTGCCGCTCGTCGGCATCGTCCTGCTCTTCTGGCTCTTCATCATCCGCCCGGCCTCCAAGCGCCAGAAGGAACTCGGACGCATGCAGTCGTCGTTGTCCGAAGGTGACGAGGTCGTGCTGACGTCCGGCATCTTCGGCACCGTCAGCCATGTCGACGACGACCACCTCCGGGTGGTGATCGCCGACGGCGTCGACATCAAGGTCGCCCGGGGTGCCATCGGCAGCAAGGTGCAGCGTCCGGACGAAACGGATGAGGCGGACGAGGCGGACGACGCCGGTGACGAGCAGGCCGACACCGAGGCCGAGAACGGAAGGCCCGGCACCGGCCCGGAGGGGAACTGAGATGGCACGCAACGCAGCCGCGCACGCCGGGCGGACGCTGCTGATCTTCCTGCTCGGCGTCGCGGTGCTCTACGGCCTGGTCGCCCTCGGTGGCACCTGGAAGCCGGCCCTCGGGCTCGACCTCCAGGGCGGCACGCGGGTCACCATGACCGCGGAGGGCGACCCGTCGCAGGAGAACCTCGACACCGCCGCCCGGATCATCAACGACCGCGTCAACGGCACCGGCGTGAGCGAGGCCGAGGTCACCACCCAGGGCAACAACGTGATCATCGTCGAGATCCCCGGCGACACGTCCAACTCGCTGATCGACACGGTCAAGCGGCAGGCGCAGCTGCGGTTCCGCACCGTCGCGTGCACGAGCACCGCCCCGGGCCCGTGCGCCACCGCGACCGCGCCGGCCCCCACCAACCCGAACGCCAGCCCGAACGCCAGCCCCGACGCGGAGCCGGGATCCGGCGTGACGCTCCCCGCCGAGCCATCGCAGACGAAGAAGCCCGGCAAGAAGGGCACGGCGAAGAACCGCCCGGCGTTCGCGGCCGACGACACGGCGAGCGAGTCGCCCAGCCCCACCCAGTCGCCCACCCAGTCGCCCACCCAGTCGCCCACCCAGTCGCCCAGTGAGTCGCCGAGCGCGCCCGCCGACGCGAAGGGCGCGACGGCGCAGGAGGCGCTCGACTTCATCTCGAACCCGCCGCAGGAGGCCATCGACGCGTACGCCGCGTACACGTGCCCCACCGCGGAGCCGCCGAAGGACGACCCCACCACCTGGCTGGTCACCTGCGGCACCGAGGAGGACGCGGCGACCAAGTACCTCCTCTCGCCCGCCGCGATCGAGGGCACGGACCTGGAGGAGGCCTCGGCCGGCATCCCGCAGGGCGGCGTCGCCTGGCAGGTGAACCTCTCGCTCGGCGGCGACGGCAAGGACGTCTTCGCCGACCTGTCCGACGCGATGGCGGGCACCGAGCAGCAGTTCGCGGTCGTCCTCGACGGGCTCGTGATCTCGGCGCCGAACTTCGAGGGCCGGATCCCCGACGGCAACGCCCAGATCTCCGGCAACTTCACCAAGACCAGTGCCGAGAGCCTCGCCACGAGCCTGAAGTACGGATCGCTGCCGATCTCCTTCGAGGAGGAGGGCATCTCCACCGAGCAGATCGGCCCGTCGCTGGCGGGCAACCAGCTCTCCGCCGGACTGACGGCCGGTGCGCTCGGCCTGCTGCTGGTGATGGGCTACTGCCTCGTCTACTACCGCGGCCTGGGCCTCGTGGTGCTGATGTCCCTCGCCACTGCCGCGGCGATCACCTACGCCATGGTGCTGCTCCTGGGCAACACCGCCGGCTTCACCCTGACGCTCCCCGGCATCGCCGGCCTGATCATCGGGGTCGGGGTGACGGCGGACTCCTTCATCATCTTCTTCGAGCGGATCCGCGACGAGATGCGTGAGGGCAGGTCGATGCGGGTCGCGGTCGAGACCGGCTGGCGCCGGGCCCGCAAGACGCGCCTCGCCGCGAACGTCGTCTCGCTGCTCTCGGCGGCCGTGCTCTACCTCTTCGCCTCCGGCGTCGTGAAGGGCTTCGGCTTCGCGCTCGGCCTCTCGACGATGATCGACCTCGCGATCCTCTTCTGGTTCACCAAGCCGCTGGTGACCTACCTGGCACGCTTCACGTTCTTCAACGGCGGCGGCGAGCTCTCGGGCCTGAGCGCCAGCACGCTCGGCATCGACCGCGTCGCCACGGGAGGTAAGGCCTGATGGGCAAGTTCTCGCGGCTCGGCAACGACCTCTACCAGGGCCGGGAGTCCTTCGACTTCATCGGCAAGCGCGCCCTCTGGTACGCCATCTCCGGCACCCTCGTGGGCCTGGCGATCCTGGTGATCGTCATCAAGGGCCTCAACTTCGGCATCGAGTTCACCGGCGGCACGCAGTACCGCGTCGACGACCTGCCGGCGAGCGTGGCCACGCAGGACACCGTCGACGAGCTTCGCGACGCCATCGGTGACTCCAGCGTGGGCGCCGAGGCGCAGCCCACGGTCACGACCTCGGGCGACAGCGCGATCATCGTGCAGACCGAGGACCTCGACGTCGCCGGCGACCGGGAGATCCGGGGGATCATCGAGGACGTCACGGGCGCCGCCGAGGGCGACATCTCGAAGGACGAGATCGGCGCCAGCTGGGGGCGCGACGTCGCCAAGCGGGCGATCATCGGCGTCGGGATCTTCCTGGGGCTCGTGGTGCTCTTCATCTGGGGCTACTTCCGCGAGTGGAAGATGTCCGTGGCGGCGCTCATCGCCCTCTTCCACGACATCGCGCTGACCATCGGCATCTACGCGCTCTCCGGGTTCCCGGTCACGCCCGCGGCCGTCACCGGCCTGCTCGCGATCCTCGGCTTCTCGATGTACGACACGGTCGTCGTGTTCGACAAGATCCGCGAGAACACCCACGAGCTGCGCACCAGCCGGCAGAGCTACGCCGACGCGGCCAACCTCGCCGTCAACCAGACCCTGGTCCGCTCGGTCAACACCTCGATCGTGGCGCTCATCCCGATCGGCGCGATCCTCTACGTCAGCGCCGTGCAGCTGGGCGCGAGCTCGCTCAAGGACCTGGCCCTGGCGCAGTTCGTCGGCATGGCCGCCGGCGTCTTCTCGTCGGTCTTCATCGCGCCCCGCGCGCTGGTGCACATGAAGTCCACCGAGTCCGAGGTCAAGCTCGCGGAGCGGCGCGCCCGCGCCGCAGCCAAGCGTCACGCCGACCCCTACGCGTCCGTGCCGGTCTTCACCGAGGACATGCCGGTCCGCGAGGAGACCGGGCCGGTCGACGAGGCGGAGGGCGACCTGGAGGAGGGCGCCCCGGTGTCCCGTCCGGCGCCCAGCACCCAGGAGCCGCGTCGCCCCGAAGCCGCGGGCCGTGGCCGGGTCGCGCCGCCGGCGCGGGGCCCGGTCGAGCAGAGCAGGGCCTCGGGCCGTCAGCAGCCGACCCGTCAGACGAGGTCCAAGCGGGGGCGGAAGTGACCCCCGGCCATGGCTGAGCCCGGCTCCGACCTGGAGTCGGCGCTGGCGCTGATCGCGGACGTCCCCGACTTCCCCGAGCCCGGGATCCTCTTCAAGGACATCACCCCGCTCCTGGCCGACCACGCGGCGCTGCGGGCCGTGGTCGGAGCGCTGGCCGCCGTCGGTCGTGACGACGACGGGCGACCGGTGGTCGACAAGGTGCTCGGCATGGAGTCGCGCGGGTTCATCCTCGGGGCGCCGGTGGCCCTCGAGCTCGGCGTGGGCTTCGTGCCGGTGCGCAAGGCCGGCAAGCTCCCGCGCGCGACGTACGCCGTCTCCTACGCGCTGGAGTACGGCGAGGCCACGCTCGAGGTGCATCGGGACGCGGTGCGGCCCGGCGACCGGGTGCTGGTCGTCGACGACGTGCTCGCCACCGGCGGCACCGCCCGGGCGACGATGGACCTGGTCGAGAAGTGCGGCGCCGAGGTGCATGCCGTCGCCGTGCTCATGGAGCTGGGATTCCTGCCCGGTCGACGGGCCGTCGGCGACGACGTCGCGCTGACCACGCTGCTGACCGTCTGACGCCTAGACTGAAGCGCGTGACCGAGGAACGCACCGCACCGCCGGCCCCGGCCGGCCCGCGCCGTGCGTCCGAGCCGGGGCCGTCCACGCGCAGCATGCGGGCGCGGCTCGCCCGGATGGGCACCCGCGGCCAGAGTGCCAACCCGGTGCTCGAGCCGCTCTTCCGCGCGGTCCGCGCCAACCACCCGAAGGCCGACCTAGCGCTGCTGGAGCGCGCCTACCTGACCGCCGAGAAGCTGCACGGGACCCAGACCCGCAAGTCCGGCGATCCCTACATCACCCACCCGCTCGCGGTGACCACCATCCTCGCCGACATCGGCATGACCGAGCCGACGCTCGCCGCCGCACTGCTCCACGACACCGTCGAGGACACGCCGTACACGCTGGACCAGGTGCGCCACGACTTCGGTGAGGAGGTGGCTCAGCTCGTCGACGGCGTGACCAAGCTCGACAAGGTCAAGTACGGCGACTCCGCGCAGGCCGAGACGATCCGCAAGATGATCGTCGCGATGTCGCGCGACATCCGGGTGCTCGTCATCAAGCTCGCCGACCGGCTGCACAACATGCGCACGCTGCGCTACGTGCGGCAGGAGACCCAGGAGCGGGTCGCGCGCGAGACCCTCGACATCTACGCCCCGCTGGCCCACCGGCTGGGCATGAACACCATCAAGTGGGAGCTCGAGGACCTCGCGTTCGCGACGCTGCACCCCAAGATCTACGACGAGATCGTCCGGCTCGTCGCCGAGCGGGCGCCCTCGCGCGACCAGTTCCTCGCCGAGGTGATCGCCCAGGTCGAGAACGACCTGCGCGAGGCGAAGGTGAAGGCGACAGTCACCGGCCGCCCGAAGCACTACTACTCGATCTACCAGAAGATGATCGTCGGGGGCCGGGACTTCTCCGACATCTACGACCTGGTCGGCATCCGCGTGCTCGTCGAGAACGACCGTGACTGCTACACCGTGCTCGGCGTCCTGCACTCGCGGTGGAACCCGGTGCTCGGCCGGTTCAAGGACTACGTCGCGATGCCGAAGTTCAACATGTACCAGTCGCTGCACACGACGGTGATCGGTCCGCAGGGCAAGCCGGTCGAGCTGCAGATCCGGACGTACTCCATGCACCGCCGCGCCGAGTACGGCGTCGCCGCGCACTGGAAGTACAAGGAGGACAGCCGCGCCGGGCTCGACACCGACCGCTCCGCCGACGGCGACGACATGACCTGGGTGCGCCAGCTGCTGGACTGGCAGAACGAGGTCGAGGACCCGGGCGAGTTCCTCGAGTCCCTGCGCTTCGAGATCAACCGCGCCGAGGTCTACGTGTTCACCCCGCGTGGCGACGTGATCGCGCTGCCGACGGGCGCGACCCCGGTCGACTTCGCCTACGCCGTCCACACCGAGGTCGGCCACCACACGATCGGCGCCCGGGTCAACGGCCGCCTGGTGCCGCTCGAGTCCGCGCTCGAGAACGGCGACGTCGTCGAGGTCTTCACCTCCAAGTCGCCGACGGCCGGACCGTCCCGCGACTGGCTCGGCTTCGTGAAGTCGCCACGGGCCCGCTCGAAGATCCGGCAGTGGTTCACCAAGGAGCGGCGCGAGGAGGCGATCGACCGCGGCAAGGAGCAGATCGCCAAGCTGATGCGCAAGGAGGGACTGCCGCTCAAGCGGCTGATGTCCCACGAGGCGCTGACGCTGGCGGCGGTCCACTTCAAGCTCGCCGACGTGTCCGCGCTGTACGCCGCCGTCGGCGAGGGCAACCTGTCCGCGCAGGCCGTCGTACGCCGCGTGATCGACCTGCACGGCGGCGACGACGGGGCCGCGGAGGACCTCGCCGAGGGCGTCACCATCACGGGCCGCCGGTCGCGGTCGAAGGTCCAGCCGGGCGGCGACTCCGGTGTCATCGTCAAGGGTGCGCCCGACGTGTGGGTCAAGCTCGCCAAGTGCTGCACGCCGGTGCCGCCCGACCCGATCCTCGGGTTCGTCACCAAGGGCGGGGGAGTGTCGGTGCACCGCCGGTCGTGCACCAACGCCTCCAGCCTGAACTCGCAGCCGGAGCGACTCGTCGACGTCGAGTGGGCGCCGACGGGCCAGTCCAGCTTCCTCGTCAACATCCAGGTCGAGGCCCTCGACCGGGCCCGCCTGCTCTCCGACATCACGATGGCGCTCAGCGACGCCCACGTCGACATCCTCAGCGCCAACCTGTCGACCTCACGCGACCGGGTCGCCAAGAGCCGCTTCACCTTCGAGATGGCCGAGGCCAAGCACCTCGACACGGTGCTCAAGGCGGTGCGCTCGGTGCCGGGCGTCTTCGACGCCTACCGCGTCACGCAGTAACGGGTTGAGTCGGGACTTGTGACGGTTGAGTCGGGACTTCCGGTCGCAAGGCGACGGAAAGAACTCCCGACTCAACCGTCGAGAAGTCCCGACTCAACCCCTCAGCCGGAGTAGTCAGCCGAGGCGCGCCTGGCCATCTCGAGGAAGGAGCGGCGGGAGGCGAGGTTCTCCTCGAGCTCCTTGATCCGCTTCTCGTCGCCGCCGGCCCGGGCGTTGTCGAGGTCGGCCTCGAGCTGGGCGATGGCGGACTCGAGCTTGGTGACCATGTCGTCGGCGCGTGCGGACTTCTCCGGGTCGGAGCGCCGCCACTGCTCGTCCTCGACGCCGCGGATCTCCTGCTCGACGCGGCGGAAGCGCGCCTCGAGATCCTTCATCCGGTCGCGGGGCACCTTCCCGGCGGCGTCCCAGCGGTCGGCGAGGTCGCGGAAGGCGCGCTTGACGGCGTCGAGGTCGCCCTCGGACTGCAGCGCGGGGAGCAGCGCCTCGGCCTCGACCAGCAGCGCGTCCTTGACCTCCGCGTTGGCCGCGAACTGCTTGTCCTGCTCCGCCGCCGCGGCGTCGCGGGCGCCGAAGAAGGTGTCCTGGGCGCCGCGGAAGCGCTTCCACAGCGCCTCGTCGACGTCGCGCGGCGCGGGACCGGCGGCCTTCCACTGCCGCATCAGGTCGCGGTAGCGAGCGGCGGTCGCCCCGAAGTCGGTCGACGTCGCCATCGACTCCGCCTCGTCCGCGAGCCGCTCCTTGACGGCGCGGGCCGCGTCCCGCTTCTCGTGCTGCTCGGCGAAGTGTCCCTTGCGCCGCCGCGTGTACGCCGTGCGCGCTGTCGAGAAGCGCCGCCACAGCGCGTCGTCGGAGGAGCGGTCGATGCGGGGGAGCGCCTTCCACTCGTCGAGCAGCTCGCGCATCCGGTTGGCACCGTGCCGCCAGTCGGAGCCCTCGGCGAGGGCCTCGGCCTCGGCGACGATCCGCTCCTTGCCCGCGCGGGCCTCGGCGGAGCGCCGGGCGCGCTCGGCCTTGCGTGCCTCACGCTGCCGCTCGAGCAGGGGCGCCAGCGCGTCCAGCCGGGCGGTCAGCGCCGCCAGGTCACCCACCGCGTTGGCCGTCGCGACCTGGTCGTGGACGGTGCGCACCGACGTGGCGGCCTCCTCGGGCGACATCACCCCGCTGGCCACCCGCTTCTCCAGGAGCTCGACCTCGAACGCCAGTGCGTCGTACCGCTCGGTGAAGAACCCGAGCGCCTCCTCGGGCGAGCCCTCGGGGTACTGCCCCACGGAGCGCTCGCCGTCGGCGGTCTTCACGTACACGGTCCCGTCGTCGTCGACTCGACCCCACTGGTGACTGATCACGGCTCCATGCTAGTCAAGCCCGGCCGCTGCCCTGACCGGTCGCCCACCACCGGTGCGGCGTGGCGCGGGACGGCTCGATAGTCTGCCGGGGTGTTGATCGCCGGCTTCCCCGCAGGTCCCTGGGGCACCAACTGCTACGTCGCCGCGACCGGACCCGGCGCCGAGTGCGTGGTGATCGACCCGGGCAAGGACGCCGCGGCCGGCGTCGCCGAGGTCGTCCGCGAGCACCGGCTCAAGCCGGTCGCCGTGCTGGTGACCCACGGCCACGTCGACCACATGTGGTGCGTCGCCCCGGTCGCCGGCGCGTACGACGCGACCGCGTGGATCCACCCCTCCGACCGGCACCTGCTCACCGACCCGCTGGCCGGGCTGTCCCCGGAGTCCGCCGAGTTGCTGCTGGGTGGGCCGAGCCGGTGGGCCGAGCCCGACGACGTCCAGGAGCTCGAGGACGCCCAGGCGCTGGAGCTTGCCGGTCTGCGCTTCGTCGTCGACCACACCCCCGGGCACACCGGCGGATCGGTGACCTTCCGGACGCCGTACGCGCAGGAGGACGTCTCCGAGGTCATGTTCTCGGGCGACCTGCTCTTCGCCGGGTCGATCGGCCGCACCGACCTGCCGGGCGGCGACCACCCGACGATGCTGCAGAGTCTCAAGAGCAAGGTGCTTCCCCTCGCCGACGACGTCGTCGTGCTCCCGGGCCACGGCGAGCAGACGTCGATCGGCCGGGAGCGCGTGACCAACCCGTTCCTCCAGGACCTCTGAGATGCCCAGGCCCACCCCGCTGAGCGGGTTCCCCGAGCTGCTTCCTGCCGCCCGCGTGGTCGAGCGCGAGGTGATCGCCTCGCTGTCGCAGACCTTCGAGCTGCACGGCTTCG
Organism: Nocardioides sp. YIM 152315; assembly: GCF_029210375.1. Lineage (GTDB taxonomy): Bacteria > Actinomycetota > Actinomycetes > Propionibacteriales > Nocardioidaceae > Nocardioides. Next base: position 202,180 of record NZ_JARGER010000042.1, read on the forward strand.
CCAACATCGAGACCCGGGTCGTGGAGCCGCTGGACCGGCTCGCCAAGGGCGGCGAGATCGACAAGGAGATCTACGTCCTGCGCCGCCTCCAGGCCGGTGACGACGAGGGCGACGCCGCCGACGACCGGGTGCTCGGGCTGCACTTCGACCTCACCGTGCCGTTCGCCCGCTACGTGCTCGAGCACGCCGGCCACCTGGAGTTCCCGTTCCGGCGCTTCCAGGTCCAGCCCGCGTGGCGGGGGGAGCGCCCGCAGGAGGGACGCTTCCGGCAGTTCACCCAGGCCGACGTCGACATCGTCGGCAGGGACGTGCTGCCGTTCCACCACGACGTCGAGGTGATGCGCGTGATGGTCGACGCCCTCGACGCGCTGCCCATCCCGCCGGTGAGCTTCCAGTTCAACAACCGCAAGCTGATCCAGGGCTTCTACCGCGGTCTCGGCGTCCCCGACGTCACCGCGGCGATCCGCACGATCGACAAGCTCGACAAGCTGCCCGCCGAGCGGGTCGCCGAGCTGCTGGTCGACGACGCCGGCGCGACGCCGGTGCAGGCGCAGCGCTGCCTCGAGCTCGCGACGATCCGGGTCCCCGACACCTCGTTCGTCGAGCAGGTGCGCGCGCTCGGCGTCGAGGACGAGCTCCTCGAGGAGGGCCTCGCCGAGCTCGCCGCGGTCGTCGAGGGCTGCGCGGCCGGCGGGCACCGCCACGTGACGGTCGAGGCCAACCTGCGCATCGCGCGAGGCCTGGACTACTACACCGGCACCGTGGTCGAGATCTTCATGGAGGGCTACGAGCGCCTGAAGTCCGTCGGCGGAGGAGGGCGGTACGACGCCCTCGCGTCCGACGGGCGCACGACCTACCCCGGCGTCGGCGTCTCGTTCGGCGTCTCCCGCACCCTGATCCCGCTGCTCGCCGACGGCGTGCTCGCCGGGAGCCGGCCGGTGCCGAGCGCCGTGCTGGTCGCCGTCGTCGACGAGGAGTCCCGCGGCGCCAGCCTCGCGGTCGCCGACGCCCTGCGCGCGCGGGGCATCCCCTGCGAGGTCGCGGCGAGCGCGCAGAAGTTCGGCAAGCAGATCCGGTACGCCGAGCGCCGGGGCATCCCCTTCGTGTGGTTCCCGGGCGCGGACGGCGACGAGGTCAAGGACATCCGGACGGGGGAGCAGGCCGCGGCGGATCCCGCCGCCTGGACGCCGCCCGCAGAGGACCTGCGACCGCAGGTCACGATCAAGGAGACAGAGCAGTGATCCGCACCCAGGACGCCGGCGCGCTCCGCGCCGACCACGTCGGCCAGACCGTCACCCTCGCGGGGTGGGTGGCCAACCGGCGCGACCACGGAGGAGTCGCGTTCATCGACCTTCGTGAGGCGAGTGGCGTCGTCCAGGTCGTGATCCGCGACGAGGCCGTCGCCCACCACCTGCGCGCCGAGTACTGCCTCAAGGTCACCGGCGAGGTCACCCGGCGCAAGGAGGGCAACGAGAACCCCAACCTCGCGACCGGCGAGATCGAGGTGGTCGCCAGCGACGTCGAGGTCCTCAGCGCGGCCGCGCCGCTGCCGTTCCCCATCAGCGACCACGTGGACGTCGGGGAGGAGGCGCGCCTGCGGCACCGCTACCTCGACCTGCGCCGTCGCGGCCCCGGCGACGCGATCCGGTTGCGCAGCAAGGTCAACAAGGCCGCGCGCGACGTGCTCGACCGGGACGGGTTCGTCGAGATCGAGACACCGACGCTCACCCGGTCGACGCCGGAGGGCGCCCGCGACTTCCTCGTGCCCGCCCGCCTCCAGCCCGGCAGCTGGTACGCCCTCCCGCAGAGCCCGCAGCTGTTCAAGCAGCTGCTCATGGTCGCCGGCATGGAGCGCTACTACCAGATCGCGCGCTGCTACCGCGACGAGGACTTCCGCGCCGACCGGCAGCCGGAGTTCACCCAGCTCGACATCGAGATGAGCTTCGTGGAGCAGGACGACGTCATCGCCGTCGCCGAGCGGGTTCTGGTCGCGCTGTGGCAGCTGATCGGCCACGACGTACCCGTGCCGCTGCCGCGGATGACGTACGCCGAGGCGATGGCCCGCTACGGCTCCGACAAGCCCGACCTGCGGATGGGCCAGGAGCTCGTCGAGTGCACCGAGTACTTCGCGGACACGCCGTTCCGCGTCTTCCAGGCGCCCTACGTCGGCGCCGTGGTGATGCCCGGGGGAGCGAGCCAGCCCCGCAAGCAGCTCGACGCCTGGCAGGAGTGGGCCAAGCAGCGCGGCGCCAAGGGCCTCGCCTACGTGCTCGTGCAGGAGGACGGGGAGCTCGGCGGCCCGGTCGCCAAGAACATCACCGACGAGGAGAAGGCCGGACTGGCGGCGCACGTGGGTGCCCGGCCGGGAGACTGCATCTTCTTCGCGGCCGGCCCGGTCAAGGCCAGCCGCGCGCTGCTCGGCGCGGCGCGCCTGGAGATCGGCCGTCGCTGCGGCCTGGTCGACGAGGACGCGTGGAGCTTCCTGTGGGTCGTCGACGCGCCGCTCTTCGAGCCCGCCGACGAGGCCACGGCCGCGGGTGACGTCGCGGTCGGCGGCGGCGCGTGGACCGCCGTGCACCACGCCTTCACCTCGCCGCAGGACCTGGAGACGTTCGACGGCGACCCGGGCAACGCCCTGGCGTGGGCCTACGACATCGTCTGCAACGGCAACGAGATCGGCGGCGGGTCGATCCGTATCCACCGCGACGACGTCCAGACGCGCGTGTTCGCGATCATGGGCATCGACGAGGCCGAGGCGCAGGAGAAGTTCGGCTTCCTCCTCGAGGCGTTCAAGTACGGCGCCCCGCCGCACGGTGGCATCGCCTTCGGCTGGGACCGGATCGTCGCGCTGCTCTCGCGCAGCGAGTCGATCCGCGACGTGATCGCGTTCCCGAAGTCCGGCGGCGGGTTCGACCCGCTCACGGCCGCGCCGGCGCCGATCACGCCGGAGCAGCGCAAGGAGGCGGGCGTCGACGCCGTACCCGCCACCGAGGAGCAGTCCGGGTAACGGACGCATCACGGATGACGGGCGTCCGGAAGTGGCCTGCGTCGCTCCCGCCACCGGGCCGCCGGACCGCGACCTGCAGGTTCTGTCGCGGAGTCGGCGAGGCGACGGAAGGAGCGCGGCCGGGGTGCCGTGAGGGCGCAGGGTGTCGCGCGAGACCGCCCTTCCGGCGAATACGCCAGGTGAACGCGTCGAGACCAGATCGTTACACGCCGAAGACCCGATGATGCGTGTGCGTCACATAGAGTCGCTGCGGTCGTCGACCAGCGGACCACTCGCAATCCGGGTGCCACGCCCGACGCCGGGCTCAACCGAGAAGACAGAGGTGCCATGACCGTTCAGGCCTCCAACCTGGAGAGCGAGCAGCTGCCGGACCCCTCCGGCGCCCCCGAAGGTGATGTCTCGAAGCTGGCCGGCAAGTCACCCACCCGGCTCGCGCTCGGTCGCTTCCGCCGCGACAAGCTGTCGATGGTGGCGTTCGTGGTCGTCGCGCTCTACATCCTCGCGGCGTTGTCGGCGCCGTTCCTGGTCAAGTTCGGGGTGCTCGACCCGACGAGCTTCAACCAGGAGCTGACCGACCCGTCGACCGGCGGCCTGCCGATCGGCAAGCTCGGTGGCATCAGCTGGGAGCACCCGCTCGGTGTCGAGCCGCAGACGGGCCGCGACGTGCTGTCGCGGGTCTGGTACGGCCTGACCTTCTCGCTGGCGATCGCGCTGACGGCGACGATCCTCGCGATCGTCTTCGGCGCCGTGCTCGGCATCATCGCCGGCTTCAGCGGCGGCTGGGTCGACGCGACCATCGGCCGCGCGATCGACCTGACGCTGTCGTTCCCGTCGACGCTGATGCTGCTGGCCCTCTCGAGCATCGGCATCCAGCTGATGGCCGACATCCTCCCAGGCACCTTCTCGGACCCGCTGCCCAACGGCGCGTACGTCGTCTTCGTGCTCGCCCTCTTCGGGTGGCCCGGCGTCGCGCGCATCATCCGCGGCCAGGTGTTGTCGGTGCGTGAGCGGGAGTTCGTCGACGCCGCGGTGCTGCTCGGCGCCTCGCGCCGGCGGATCTACTTCAAGGAGATACTGCCGAACCTGTGGGCGCCGATCCTGGTCGTGTTCACGCTGACCATGCCCGCCTACATCTCGGCCGAGGCGGCGCTGAGCTACCTCAACGTCGGCATCAAGCCGCCGACCCCGACGCTGGGCAACGTCCTGCGCAGCTCGATCAACTACTCGTCGGCCGACTTCATCTTCTTCTTCACCCCGGCCTTCCTGATCATGATCATCGTCGTGAGCTTCAACCTGCTCGGCGACGGCCTGCGCGACGCTCTCGACCCGAAGACGCACCGGTGAGGTCGCGTCCCACCCCCCACGATCTCGGCGGCACGGAGTCGCCGAAGGTGCCGCCGCTCCAGGCGCGACACACACTCAAGGAGAAGTAATGTTCAAGTATCGAAAGCGGGTGCTCGCTGCCTCCGCTGCGATCGCTCTCGCTGCCGGGCTGGCGGCGTGTGGCGGCGACGACGGCGGCGAGAGCAGCGACAACCCCACCGGCGACGCGGCGGCGACGGGTGAGGCTGGTGGCACGCTCAACTACCTCATCTACGCCCCGATCGAGCACGTGGACCCGCAGCGCATCTACGTGGGTCGCGACATCACCAACTTCAGCCGGACGGTCTACCGCCAGCTGGTGACGTTCCCGATCTCCACCGACCCCGAGGTCTCCAACACGCCGGTCCCCGACCTGGCGACGGACACCGGCACCTCCGAGCAGGGCGGCAAGGTCTGGTCCTTCACGGTCAAGGACGGCGTGAAGTGGGAGGACGGCCAGCCGATCACGTGCGAGGACTTCAAGTACGGCGCCTCGCGTGTGTTCGCCACGGACGTCATCACCGGTGGCCCGAACTACCTGCTGAGCTACCTGGACATCCCGACCGACGAGAAGACCGGCCTGCCGGCCTACAACGGTCCCTACAAGGGTGACGGCCAGGAGCTGTTCGACAAGGCCATCACCTGCGACGGCAACACCATCACGTACAACTTCAAGAAGCCGTGGCCGGACTTCCCGCTGGCCGTCGCGGGTCTGCACATGATGGACCCGTACCGCCAGGACAAGGACCAGGGCGACAAGTCCAACTTCCAGATCTTCTCCAACGGTCCCTACAAGCTCGAGGGCACCTGGTCGAAGAACAAGGGCGCGACGCTGGTCCGCAACGAGAACTACGACCCGGCCACCGACGACCCGGACAACATCCGCCGGGCGCTGCCGGAGTCGATCGTCTTCAACATCGGTCAGACCACCGAGACGATCTACGACCAGCTGATCGCCGACTCGGGCGACGCGCAGACGGCCGTCACCGGCCAGCGGGTCCCGCCGGCGTACTACAACCAGATCGAGGGTGCGGTCGCCGACCGCTCGTCGCTCCAGGCGTCGCCGTACGTCGACTACCTGGTGCCGAACTTCCGCAACATGACCGACCCGAAGGTCCGTGAGGCCCTCAAGGTCGCGACCAACGCGGAGGCCTGGATCAACGCCGGTGGTGGCGAGAAGGCCTACGCCCCCGCCGAGTCCATCGTGAACCCGGCCGTGGTCGGCTACCAGGACAACCCGGCGTTCTCGGGCCCCCAGGAGGGCGACCCGGAGGCCGCGAAGGCGCTCCTCGAGGAGGCCGGAGTCCAGACGCCGTTCCCGATCACCTTCACCTACCCGAGCTCGGAGACCGCTGACAAGCAGGCCGCCGCGCTGAAGGAGACCTGGGACGCCGCCGGCTTCGACGTGACCCTCGACGGCCTGGGTGACACCTACTACGACGTCATCCAGAAGCCCAACAAGGAGAGCGACGTGATCTGGGGCGGCTGGGGTGCCGACTGGCCCTCCGCCATCACCGTGACCCCGCCGCTGTTCGACAGCCGGATCAACCTGACCCAGAACTCCGACGGTCAGGACTACGGCGCCTACAAGAGCGACGAGTTCAACTCGCTCGTCGACCAGGCCCAGGAGGCCGGCACGCTCGAGGACCAGACCGCCGCCCTCCAGGAGGCCGACATCGTGCTCGGCCAGGATGTCGCCTACATCCCGCTGGAGATCGCGCAGTTCTACTTCCTCTACGGCTCCAAGGTGACCGGCTTCACCACCACGCCGGCCAGCTCGATGTACCCGGACCTGGGTGCCATCGGCGTGGAGTCCTGATCCACGAGTAGAACCCGCAACACCTCGCCGGGCGGTCGCACACGATGCGGCCGCCCGGCCTCGGGGTGGGGGTCCTCGTCGAGGGTTCCCTCACCCGCCACACCGCCCAGGGTGCATGCTGGGTCCAGCACCACAGTGCCGGCCCTGTCGCACCCGCCAGTTCTCGACCAGTCCGAGGTGGTCCCCGATGTACGCCTACGTGGTCCGACGCCTGTTCGTCGGCGTGATCATGCTGATCGCGATGAGCCTGGTGACGTTCGTCCTGTTCTTCGCGTCGCCGATCGACCCGGCGCGCTACGCGTGCGGGAAGAACTGCTCGCCGGAGCTGCGCGAGCAGACCCGCAACGCGCTCGGCTACGACAAGCCCGTCATCGTGCAGTGGACCGACTTCCTCAAGGGCATCGTCCAGGGGCGCGACTACCCCGACGACCCGGAGCTCCGCGCGGCCGCGCCCGAGCTCGTCACGCACTGCCCGGCCCCGTGCTTCGGCTACTCCGTCGTCAACACCAAGACGGTCAACGAGGAGATCAAGGAGGCCTTCCCGGTCTCGCTCTCGATCTCGGTCGCGGCCGTCGTGCTCTGGCTCTTCTTCGGCGTCCTGCTGGGGGTGATGGCCGCCATACGAAGAGGCACGATCGTCGACCGCGGGATCGTCGCGGCGGCGCTGGTCCTCTACGCGTTCCCCTCCTTCTTCATCGGCCTCTTCCTGCTGAAGTTCATCGCGATCAAGTGGGAGCTGGTCGACGTCCCGGTCTACACCACGATCGCCGAGGGTGGGATCGGCGGCTGGCTGTCGTCGTTGCTGCTGCCGGCGGTCACGCTCGCGATGCTCTACATGGCCGGCTACGTGCGGATGACCCGCGCCTTCGTGCTGGAGTCGATGACCGAGGACTACGTGCGCACGGCGCGCGCCAAGGGCCTACGCCAGAACAAGGTGCTCGTCAAGCACACGATGCGCGCGGCCCTGACCCCGCTCGTGACGCTGATCGGACTGGACTTCGCCGGCCTGATGGGCGGCGCGATCATCACCGAGACGGTCTTCAACTACAACGGCCTGGGCAAGCTCGCCTACGACGCCAACACCACGAACGATCTCCCGACGATCATCGGCCTCGTGCTGCTGCTCGGCACGTTCGTGATCCTGGCCAACATCATCGTCGACATGCTCTACGCCGTGATCGACCCGCGCGTGCGCGTGGGCTGAGGGGGATCCTGCAGTGGCATTTCTTTCTGTCCGTGACCTCAAGGTCCACTTCCCGACGGTCGACGGCGTCGTCAAGGCGACCGACGGCCTGTCCTTCGAGCTCGAGAAGGGCCGGACCCTCGGCATCGTGGGCGAGTCGGGCTCCGGCAAGTCGGTCTCGAGCTCGGCGATCCTGGGCCTGCACCGCAAGACGAGCGCCAAGGTCAGCGGCGAGATCCTGCTCGACGGCACCGACCTGCTCACGCTCTCCGACGAGCAGATGCGGCGGCGTCGCGGCAAGGACGTCGCGATGATCTTCCAGGACCCGCTCTCGGCGATGCACCCCTACTACTCGGTCGGCAACCAGATCGCCGAGGCCTACCGCGTCCACCACGACGTCAGCAAGAGGGCCGCGAAGGCCCGCGCCGTCGAGATGCTCGACCGGGTCGGCATCCCGCAGCCCGACCGGCGCGTGGACGACTACCCGCACCAGTTCTCCGGCGGCATGCGGCAGCGCGCCATGATCGCGATGGGGCTGATCAACAACCCGAGCCTGCTCATCGCCGACGAGCCGACCACCGCACTCGACGTCACCGTCCAGGCGCAGATCCTCGACCTGCTCCAGGATCTCCAGAAGGAGTTCGAGTCCGCGGTCATCATCATCACCCACGACCTCGGCGTCATCGCGGAGATGGCCGACGAGGTGCTGGTGATGTACGCCGGCCGAGCCGTCGAGTACGGCTCGGGCAACGAGATCCTCACCCACCCCGAGATGCCCTACACCTGGGGCCTGCTCTCCAGCGTGCCCGACGTCAGCGGCGACACCGACGCGCGGCTGATCCCGATCCCGGGCAACCCGCCGTCGCTGCTCAACCCGCCCTCCGGCTGCGCGTTCCACCCGCGCTGCCCGCACCGCGACAAGGTGCCCGGCGACCTGTGCTTCACCACGCTGCCCGAGCTGGCGCCCGGGACCCGGACCGAGACCCACCTCAAGCGGTGCCACCTCACCGACCCCGACGCCGTCTACGAGCGCGAGGTCCTGCCGGAGATCGCGCCGGACCTCGTCGAGGAGAGCCACTCATGAGCGACCGCACGAGCGACGAGCTGCCCGTGAGCGCGGGCATGCCGAACGACGACCCTCGGCCGCGGGGCGAGGACCCGGTCGACAGTGACGAGATCGACTACGTGGCGCCGCTCGAGGCGCACGCCGCCTCGGTGGCGGACCCGAACGCGAAGCCCATCCTCGAGGTCCGCGACCTCAAGATGTACTTCCCCGTGAAGTCCTCGGGCATCATCCGGCGCACGATCGGGCAGGTCCAGGCCGTCGACGGCGTGTCGTTCCAGGTGCCCGAGGGCGGCTCGCTCGGTCTCGTGGGTGAGTCGGGCTGTGGCAAGTCGACGACCGGTCGGCTGATCACGCGGCTCTACCAGCCCACCGGCGGCACCATCAACTTCGACGGTCGGGACATCTCGAAGACCAGCGCCCGGCAGCTCAAGCCGCTGCGGCGCGAGATCCAGATGATCTTCCAGGACCCCTACACGTCGCTGAACCCGCGGCACTCGGTGGGCTCGATCATCGGCGCACCGCTCGCGATCCACAAGGTCGTGCCCAGGGACAAGATCCTGCCGCGCGTCCAGGAGCTGCTGGACATCGTCGGCCTCAACCCCGAGCACTACAACCGCTACCCGCACGAGTTCTCCGGCGGCCAGCGCCAGCGCATCGGCATCGCCCGAGCGCTCACGCTGCAGCCCAAGGTCCTCGTCGCCGACGAGCCCGTCTCCGCGCTGGACGTGTCCATCCAGGCGCAGGTCATCAACCTGCTCCAGGACGTCCAGCGCGAGTTCAACATCGCGTTCCTCTTCGTCGCGCACGACCTCGCCGTGGTCCGGCACTTCTGCCCCGAGATCGCGGTCATGTACCTCGGCAAGATCGTCGAGATCGCGGACCGCGAGACGCTCTACAACCGGCCGAACCACCCCTACACCCAGGCCCTGCTGTCGGCCGTGCCCGACGTCAAGCAGGCCGCGGTCGGGGGTCGCCGCGAGCGGATCCGCCTCGAGGGCGACGTGCCCAGCCCGATCAACCCGCCCTCGGGTTGCCGGTTCCGCACCCGCTGCCCGATCGCCCAGGAGATCTGCGCCCGCGTGGAGCCCCCGCTGCTCCAGATCGGCCAGCGCCACAAGGTGGCCTGTCACTTCGCGGGCGAGCTCGGCAAGCACCCGGACCGGCCGGTGACGGCGCCGCTGCTGGGCGTCGACGACACCGGTGCCCCGGACCCGGGTGCCACGCCGTCGCCGCTGGCCGCCAACGAGCCGGGCTACTCGGACACGTGGTACGACCTCGAGCGCAAGACGATGGCCAGCGCCTGACCTGTCCGTCCACCTCGTAGGCTGAGCACGTGGACGAGGGACTCTTCGCCGCCCCCGGCGCCGGCTCCCGGCCCGGGGGCGGCGGCTCCCTGAACGCGAACACGCACGCGTCGGCGCCACTCGCCGTACGCATGCGTCCGCGCACCCTCGACGAGCTCGTCGGCCAGGAGCAGCTGCGGGCCCCCGGCTCGCCGCTGCGGCGGCTGGTCGAGGGCGACCAGCCGATGTCGCTGCTCCTCTGGGGGCCGCCGGGCACCGGGAAGACGACGATCGCGTCCATCGTCAGCCGGCAGACCGACCGTCGCTTCGTGGAGGTCTCCGCGGTCTCCGCCGGCGTGAAGGAGGTGCGGGCCGCGATCGACGCGGCCCGCGCCGAGCTCGTCGCCGGCGGTCGCGAGACGGTCCTCTTCGTCGACGAGGTCCACCGCTTCTCGAAGGCGCAGCAGGACGCGCTGCTCCCGGGCGTCGAGAACCGCTGGGTCACGCTGATCGCCGCGACCACGGAGAACCCGTTCTTCAGCGTCATCTCGCCGCTGCTGTCGCGCAGCCTGTTGCTCCGCCTCGAGTCGCTGACCGACGACGGCGTCCGCGCCGTGCTGGAGCAGGCGATCGGCGACGAGCGTGGCCTGGCCGGCGCGGTCAAGGTCGAGGAGGAGGCGCTCGAGCACCTCGTCCGGCTGGCCGGGGGCGACGCCCGCCGGTCGCTGACCTACCTGGAGGCGGCGTCCGGCGCGGCCGTGGCGCAGGGGCTGGACCGGGTCGACCTGGCCACGGCCGAGACCGCCGTCGACCGTGCGGCCGTGCGCTACGACCGCCAGGGCGACCAGCACTACGACGTCGTCAGCGCCTTCATCAAGTCCGTCCGCGGCTCCGACGCCGACGCCGCGCTGCACTACCTGGCCCGGATGATCGAGGCGGGGGAGGACCCCCGCTTCATCGCGCGGCGGCTGATGATCCTCGCCTCGGAGGACGTCGGGCTCGCCGACCCGACGGCGCTGCAGACCGCGGTCGCCGCCGCCCAGACCGTGCAGCTGATCGGCATGCCGGAGGCCCAGCTCACCCTCGCGCACGCGACCATCGCCCTCGCGGTCGCGCCGAAGTCGAACGCCGTGACGACCGCGATCGGCGCCGCGCTCGCCGACGTGCGCGCCGGCAGGATCGGGCAGGTGCCGCCGCACCTGCGCGACGCCCACTACGCGGGAGCGAAGAAGGTCGGCCACGGCGCGACCTACAAGTACAGCCACGACGAGCCCTTCGGCATCGCCGAGCAGCAGTACGCGCCCGACGCGGTGCTCGACCGCGAGTACTACCGGCCGACGTCCCTGGGCGCCGAGGCCGCGATCAAGGAGCGCTGGGAGCGGGTGCGGCGCCTGATCCGCGGCGAGCGAGGCTGACCCGCCCGAAACTTTCGGGCGGGTCGGCGTGAAGTTTCGGGCGGGTCAGCCTTTGCCGTGACGCGCGATAGGGTCGGGGACCATGCAGGACTGGATCGTGCCCACGGCGGCGGGGCTCCTTGCGCTGACCGCCCTGGCACTCGGTGTCGCGCTGGTGCGCGCCCGGTCCCGCACCGAGCGCGAGGTCGCGGCCGCGCGCGCCGAGACCGCCGTGCTGCGAGCCCAGCTCGACGAGCTCGAGCGGCGGATCTCGCGGCCGGCGCCACGCTCGTCGTCCCAATCCGAGTTCGTGATCACGAACCTCGGTGAACCGGAACCGGAGTCGGAGCCGACGACGCAGGTCGGCGGCGCGCTCTTCGCCGACCTCGTGCTGCGCGAGACCGTCGTGAAGGCCGCCGGTCTCGCCCATGGCGTACGCCGCGCGCTCGACGCCGAGACCCGCAACCGGATCCGCTTCGAGATGAGGCGCGAGGTCCGCCGCGCCCGCAAGCAGCGCAAGGTCGACACCCGGGAGGCCCGCCGCGAGTGGGAGGCCCGCCAGCGGGCCGGCCTCGACGGGGAGGGCTCGGCGGCATGAGCTCACCCCACGAAACTGCGGACTTCCCCCGCTCCGCTCCTCCAGTCCACACTTTCGCGGGGACCCCGGCATGAGGCGCGGGCTCTGGTTCGCGGCCGGAGCCGGCACCGCCATCTACGCGATGGTCCGGGGCAGGCGCGCGGCCGAGGCGTTCACCGTCGACGGCCTCAAGGACCGCCTCGGCGCCCTCGAGGTGGGGGCCCGGATGCTGCGCGACGAGGTCGCGCAGGGGCAGGCCGAGAAGGAATCGGAGTTGCGCGAGCGGCTCGGGCTCGTGCCTCATGGAACCCCCGAGCTCACCGGCGGTCGTCACAAGGCGGCCGGTCCGGTCCCGACGGGCTCGACCACCGATGGACAGGAAGGCAGCAACTGATGGAGACCGCGGAGATCCGCCGCCGGTTCGTGGCTCACTTCGAGTCGCACGGACACACGCCGGTGCCGTCCGCCTCGCTGCTGCTCGACGACCCGAACCTGCTCTTCGTCAACGCCGGCATGGTGCCGTTCAAGCCCTACTTCCTCGGACAGGAGAAGCCGCCCTACCCGCGCGCCACCAGTGTGCAGAAGTGCGTGCGCACCCCCGACATCGAGGATGTCGGCAAGACCACCCGGCACGGCACGTTCTTCGAGATGTGCGGCAACTTCTCCTTCGGCGACTACTTCAAGCAGGGCGCCATCGAGCTCGCCTGGGAGCTCGTCACCAAGCCGATCGCGGACGGCGGCTTCGGCTTCGAGGAGAGCCGGCTCTACCCCTCGATCCTCGACGGCGACGACGAGGCGCTCGGCCTCTGGAGGAGGATCACCGGGCTGCCGGACGAGCGGATCATCCGCCTCGGCCCCAAGGAGAACTACTGGTCGATGGGCGTCCCCGGGCCGGGGGGCCCGTGCTCGGAGATCCTTATCGACCGCGGGCCGGCGTACGGCCCCGACGGCGACTTCTCCGCCGAGGACCGCTACCTGGAGTTCTGGAACCTCGTCTTCATGCAGGACGAGCTGTCCGCGGTGCGGTCCAAGGAGGACTTCGACATCGCGGGCTCGCTGCCCAAGCGCAACATCGACACCGGCATGGGCCTCGAGCGCGTGGCGTTCATGCTCCAGGACGTCGACAACATGTACGAGATCGACGTGATGTTCCCGGTCATCGAGCGAGCGATGGCGCTCACCGGCCGCCGCTACGGCGCCGACCCCGAGGACGACGTCCGGTTCCGCGTGGTCGCCGACCACGTCCGCAGCTCGATGATGCTGATCGCCGACGGCGTCACCCCCGGCAACGAGGCGCGCGGCTACGTGCTGCGCCGGCTGCTGCGCCGCGCGGTCCGCTCCGTGCGTCTGCTCGGGTACGACGACCCCGCGCTGCCCGAGCTGCTGCCGATCAGCCGCGACAAGATGGGCGAGACCTACACCCAGCTGCACCAGGACTGGGAGCGGATCTCGACCGTCGCCTACGCCGAGGAGCAAGCCTTCCGGCAGACGCTGCGCGCCGGCACCCAGATCTTCGACCTCGCCACCACCGAGGTGAAGCAGTCCGGTGGCACCCAGCTCTCGGGCGACCGGGCGTTCGCGCTGCACGACACCTACGGGTTCCCGATCGACCTGACCCTCGAGATGGCGTCGGAGCAGGGGCTCTCCGTCGACGAGGAGGGCTTCCGCCGGCTCATGAACGAGCAGCGGCAGCGCGCCAAGGACGATGCGCGCTCGAAGAAGGGCCAGCACCGCGACGCCACGGCGTACCGCGAGGTCGCCGACTCGATGGGCCGCGCCGTGGAGTTCACCGGCTACGACCTGACGGTCGACGAGGGCACCGTGCGCGGCATCGTCTCCTCGGGCGGCGTGGTGGCGTCGGCCGGCCCCGGCGACGAGATCGAGCTGGTCCTCGACCGCACGCCCTTCTACGCCGAGGGCGGCGGCCAACTCGCCGACCAGGGCGTCATCGAGCTCGCCAACGGCGCGCGGCTCGAGGTGCACGACGTGCAGTCGCCGGTGACCGGCCTGATCGTGCACAAGGCCAGGGTCCTCGACGGCGAGGTGAGCGCCGGGCTCGGTGCGCACGCGCTCGTCGACCTCGAGCGGCGCCGATCGATCTCGCGCTCGCACACCGCGACCCACATGGTGCACAAGGCCTTCCGCGAAGCGCTCGGCGAGACCGCCACCCAGGCCGGCTCGGAGAACTCCCCGGGACGCTTCCGCTTCGACTTCTCCGCGACCGGTGCCGTCCCCGCGTCGGTGATGGCCGACGTCGAGGCGCGCGTCAACGAGGTCGTGCTCGAGGACCTCGCGGTCGAGGCCGAGGTCATGAGCCAGGCCGAGGCGGTGAGGTCGGGCGCGATGGCGCTCTTCGGCGAGAAGTACGGCGACCGCGTGCGGGTCGTCTCGGTCGGTGACTGGGCGCGCGAGCTCTGTGGTGGCACGCACGCCGGCAGCTCGGGCAAGCTCGGCGTCATCAAGCTGCTCGGCGAGTCGTCGATCGGCTCCGGCGTACGCCGGGTCGAGGCGCTGGTCGGCAGCGACGCCTACCGCTTCCTCGCCCGCGAGCACGTGCTGGTCAACCAGCTCTCCGAGGTGCTCAAGGTGCGCCCGGAGCAGCTGCCCGAGCGCGTCAACGACATCGTCGAGAAGCTGCGTGCCGCCGAGAAGGAGATCGAGAAGGTCCGCGTCGGGCAGCTGCTGGCCGCCGGTGGCGCGCTCGCCGCCGGCGCGGCGAAGGTCGGGCCGGTCAACCTGGTCGCCCACCGGGCCGACGGTGCGGGCGGGGGCGACGTGCGCACGCTCGCCCTCGACGTCCGCGGCCGGCTGCCGCAGGGTGAGCCGGGCGTCGTCGTGGTGATCGGTGCACTCGACGGCAAGGTCTCGGTGGTCGCCGCTCTCAACGACGAGGCCCGGGCCCGCGGCCTGAGCGCCAACGACCTGGTGCGCGCGGTGGGGCCGCTGGTCGGCGGCAAGGGCGGCGGCAAGGCCGACGTGGCGCAGGGCGGGGGCACCGACGCCTCCCGCCTCGACGAGGCCATGGCGGTCGTGACCGCCGAGGTCGGCCGCGTCGCGGCCGGCTGACGGACCCGGTCGCCATGCGCCACGGCGTACGCCTCGGCATCGACCCCGGGGACGCCCGCATCGGGGTCGCGCGCAGCGACCCGTCCGGGTTCCTCGCCACCCCCGTCGAGACCGTGCGCCGCGGCAAGGGCGACCTCGCCCGGATCGCGCGGATCCTCGCCGCCGAGCAGGAGGAGTCCACGGTCGTGGAGGTGGTGGTCGGCCTGCCCCGGTCGCTCTCCGGGGGCGAGGGGCCGGCCGCCCGGAAGGTGCGGGAGTTCGCGGCCGCACTGGCCCGGAGGGTCGCGCCCGTGCCGGTGCGACTGGTCGACGAGCGCATGACCACGCTTTCCGCGGAGGCTATGCTGCGCGACCAGGGCCGCAAGGGGGGCAAGCGGCGAGCCGTCGTCGACCAGGCTGCCGCCGTCCTCATCCTGCAGCACGCACTGGACGCCGAGCGCGCGACGGGGGACGCGCCGGGGGAGACGCTCGAGGAGACTTCATGACGGACGAGTACGACGCGGACCAGGGGTCCGCTCCGCTCATCGACGGGTCGTCGGACGACGGCACGCCGTACGAGCCCGGCCGTCGACGCTCGCGCAAGCGACGCAGCGTCCCGGGCTGCCTCGCCGTCATCGTCGCGCTGGCCGTCATCGTCGGCGGCTTCTACTTCGTCGTCACCTGGGGGATCGACAAGATCGGCGACCAGTTCTCCTCCGCGGACGACTACCCGGGTCCGGGCCACGGCAACGTCACGTTCCAGGTGCACAGCGGCGACACGGCCGCAGTCATGGGCCGCAACCTCAAGAGCGACGGCGTGGTCGCCTCGGTCGAGGCCTTCATCGACGCCGCCAACGCCGACCCGGAGTCCAACGGCATCCAGGCCGGCTACTTCCCGCTCAAGAAGGAGATGGCCGCCGCCGACGTCGTGGACGTCCTCGTCGACCCCTCGAACATGGTGAAGGACACCGTCACGTTCCCCGAGGGCCTGCGGGTCGTCGACATGGTCAAGATCCTCGCCGAGCAGACCGACTACTCGAAGAAGGACTTCGAGAAGGTCCTCGACAAGCCCGACAAGCTCGGACTGCCCGACTACGCGGACGGCAATCCCGAGGGCTACCTCTTCCCGGCGACCTACGACTTCGGTCCCGACGCCACTCCCGAGTCGATGCTGACCGACATGGTCGACCGGTGGAGGCAGGCGGCGGAGGACGCCGACCTCGAGGCGGCGGCCGCCGACCTCGGCTACACGCCGCAGGAGCTGATGACGGTCGCCAGCCTCGTCGAGGCCGAGGGGCGCGGCGACGACATGCCGAAGATCGCCCGCGCCATCTACAACCGGCTCCAGCCCGACAACACCGAGACCAACGGGCTGCTGCAGATCGACGCGACCGTCAACTACGCGCTCGGACGCAACCTCGGCGTCGCGCTGACCGAGGAGGACCTCGCGGTCGACTCGCCGTACAACACCCGCCTCTACCCGGGGCTGCCCCCGGGCCCGATCGAGGCTCCCGGCGACGACGCCATCAACGCGGCCCTCAACCCCGCCGAGGGCCCCTGGTACTACTGGGTGACGGTCAACCTCAAGACCGGCGAGACGAAGTTCGCCACCACGCTCGACGAGTTCAACGAGTACAAGGCCGAGTTCCTGCAGTACTGCGAGACCTCGGAAGCCTGCTGAGCGGGCGACCCATGCGCTGTGCCGTCCTGGGCGATCCGATCGCCCACTCGCTGTCGCCGGTCCTGCACCGCGCCGGGTACGCCGCCGCGGGGCTCACCGACGTCAGCTACGACTCCGTGCAGGTCGGCGAGGCCGCGCTCGCGGCGTACGTCGACGGCCTCGGTGCGCAGTGGCGCGGACTGTCGCTGACGATGCCGCTCAAGCGACTCGCGCTCGACCTCGCGCCGCGCGTGGCCGACCGGGCCCGGCTCGCGGGTGGCGCCAACACGCTGCTGCTCGAGCAGGGCAGGCCGGTGCTGGCCGACAACACCGACCTGCCCGGCGCGGCCGCCGCCGTCAGGGAGCGGTACGACGGCCCGGTCTCCGCGGTCACCGTGCTGGGCGGCGGGGCGACGGCGGCGTCGACCGGACTGGCGATGTGCGACCTCGGTGCGCGGAGGGTGCGGCTCCTCGCGCGGTCCGCCGACCGTGCCGCCGCCACCGCCGCGGCGGTGGCCGCCCATCCCGCTGCGCCGACGGTGGAGGTCGGCGCGCTCGCCGACGGTGTCGTCGACGGCGAGGTCGTCGTCTCCACGATCCCCTCCGAGGCCCAGAGCGCCGACCTGGTCGCCCGGGTCGCGGAGGCGCCGGTCGTCTTCGAGGCGCTCTACGACCCGTGGCCGACCCCGCTCGCGGCGTCGGCGGACGGCCGCGTGCTGGTCTCCGGACTCGACCTGCTCGTGCACCAGGCGGTGCTCCAGTTCGAGATGTTCACCGGCGTCCCCGCGCCGCTCGAGGAGATGCGGACGGCCGGTGAGACCGAGCTCCGGGCCAGGCACCACCCGTGAGCAGTGACCTGGCGGCGGCCGGGCTCGGCGCGGCCGCCTGCGGCGTGGGCGCGCTCGGTGTGCCGACCCTGATCTCGCGGATCCCGGAGCCCGCGTCCGCCGAGCCCGGCGACCCGCCCCGCTACGCACCGGTGGCCACCCGTCCGGGCCTGGCCCGAAGGGCCGTCGTCGTCGCCGCCGTCTGCGGTGCCGTCGTGGGCGCGTCCGTGGGGATGTCGTGGCCGCTGCTCTACCTGCTGCCGCTGGTGCCGGTCGCCGTCGCGCTCGGGATCGTCGACCTGCACACGCACCTGCTGCCGACGAGGGTCATCTGGCCGGCGCTGGCGGTCACGGCGGTCCTCGCGCTGGTCGCCGCGCTGCTCGACGACGACCTCGACGCCGTCGTCCGGGCGGCGATCTGCGGCGTCGTCCTGTTCGCGTGCTTCCACGCGCTCTGGTGGCTCCACCCGGCGGGGATGGGCTACGGCGACGTGCGGCTCTCCGCGCTGGTCGGCTTCGCTCTCGGCTACCTCGGCAGGCTCGAGCTCCTGGTGGGCGTGTACGCAGCGTTCGTCGTCTTCGCGCTGCTCGGTCTGGTCCGGGCGGTCGTCCGTCGCGACCGCGGGGCGCTGCGCACGGCGCTGCCCTTCGGGCCGTTCCTGCTCGGCGGCGCGCTGGTCGGGGTGGCCGTCGGCGGCTACGTCTGGTCGAGTCTCGTCTCCGGGTGACCGGGGCGTCGCGTCGTACCGACCGTGAAACACTGACCCCATGCTGCGCTGGCTGACCGCGGGCGAGTCCCACGGCCCCTCCCTGGTCGCGATCCTGGAGGGGCTGCCCGCCCACGTCCGGGTGACCTCCGACGACATCGCCGACGCCCTCGCGCGGCGGCGGCTGGGCTACGGCCGCGGCGCGCGGATGAAGTTCGAGCAGGACGAGGTCACCCTCGTCGGCGGCGTCCGCCACGGTGCGACCCAGGGCGGGCCGGTCGCCGTCGAGGTCGGCAACACCGAGTGGCCGAAGTGGGAGAGGGTGATGTCGGCCGACCCGGTCGACCCCGTCGAGCTCGAGGCGCTGGCCCGCAACGCGCCGCTCACCCGCCCGCGGCCGGGTCACGCCGACCTGGTCGGCATGCAGAAGTACGCCTTCGACGACGCGCGCCCGATCCTCGAGCGCGCCTCGGCGCGCGAGACCGCGGCCCGGGTCGCCCTCGGCCGGGTGGCGTCGAACTTCCTCGAGCAGGCGGTCGGCGCCCGCGTCGTATCCCACGTCATCGAGCTCGGCGGAGTCCGGGCGCCCGCCGGCAGCTGGCCCCGGCCCGACGACGTCGCGCGGCTCGACGACGACCCGGTGCGCTGCCTCGACCCCGACACCAGCAAGCTGATGGTCGAGCGCATCGACCAGGCCCACAAGGACGGCGACACGCTCGGCGGGGTCGTCGAGGTCGTCGTGCACGGCCTGCCGCCCGGCCTCGGGTCGCACGTGCACTGGGACCGCCGCCTCGACGCCCGCCTCGCCGGCGCGCTGATGGGCATCCAGGCGATCAAGGGAGTCGAGGTCGGTGACGGCTTCGAGCTCGCCGCGACCCCGGGGTCCCTCGCGCACGACGAGATCGTGCCGACGCCGGAGGGCATCCGGCGCGTGAGCGGCCGCTCCGGCGGCACCGAGGGCGGCATGACCACCGGGGAGATCCTCCGCGTCCGGGCCGCGATGAAGCCGATCGCCACCGTGCCGCGCGCGCTGCGCACCGTCGACGTCGCGACCGGCGAGGAGACCGTCGCCCACCACCAGCGCTCCGACGTCTGCGCGGTCCCGGCCGCGGGCATCGTCGCGGAGGCGATGGTCGCGCTGGTGCTGGCCGAGGCCGTGCTGGAGAAGTTCGGCGGCGACTCCGTGCAGGAGACCCGGCGCAACGCCGAGTCCTACCTCGACACGCTGCGCTACCGATGATCGTGCTCATCGGCCCGATGGGGGCGGGCAAGACCACGGTCGCCGGCCTGCTCGCCGAGCGCCTCGTCACGTCGGTGCGCGACACCGACCACGACGTCGAGGAGACCGCGGGTCGCAGCGTCTCCGAGATCTTCGTCGACGACGGCGAGGCGGCGTTCCGCGCCCTCGAGCGCGCCGCCGTGGCGGAGGCGATCGCCACCCACGACGGCGTGGTCGCGCTCGGCGGCGGCGCCGTGCTCGACGCCGGCACCCGCGAGCTGCTCGCCGGACACGACGTCGTCTTCCTCCGCGTCGGGCTCGCCGACGCCGTGAAGCGCGTCGGGCTCGGCACGTCGCGCCCCCTGCTGCTCGGCAACGTCCGCGGCCGCATCAAGGCCCTCCTCGACGAGCGCACCCCGGTCTACGAGTCGCTGGCCACGCTCGTGGTCGACACCGACGGCCGGCCGCCGCAGGAGATCGCGGACGAGATCGTCACCGCCCTGGCGGCCCGCCCGTGAGCGCGACCGTCATCCCCGTCGCCGGGCCCGAGCCGTACGACGTCGTGGTCGGCCACGGCGTGCTCGACCGGCTGCCGGGCCTGCTCGGCGCGGGCGTCACCCGGGTGGCGGTCGTGCACTCCGAGCGCCTGGACGCGAGCGAGGTGGCCGGCTCCCTGGCCGCGACGTACGACGTGCTCGACCTGCCGGTGCCCGACGGCGAGGCGGCGAAGACGGCCGCGACGGCGGCGGCCTGCTGGGAGGCGCTCGGCGCGGCCGGCTTCACGCGGTCGGACGCAGTGGTCACCTACGGCGGGGGAGCGACGACCGACCTGGGCGGCTTCGTGGCGGCCACCTGGCTGCGCGGCGTGCGGGTCGTGCACGTGCCGACCTCGCTGCTGGGGATGGTCGACGCGGCGGTGGGTGGCAAGACCGGCATCGACACCGGCGCCGGCAAGAACCTCGTCGGCTCCTTCCACGAGCCAGCCGGCGTGCTCTGCGACCTGGCGACGCTCGCGAGCCTGCCGAGGGAGGAGCTGGTCGCGGGCCTCGGCGAGGTCGTCAAGTGCGGCTTCATCGCCGACCCGGTGATCCTCGACGTCGTGGAGTCCACCGACCCGGCGGACCTGGCCGCCCGGTCCACGCAGCTGCGGGAGCTCGTCGAGCGTGCGATCCGCGTCAAGGCCGAGGTCGTCGCCGCCGACCTGAGGGAGACCGGGGGTGCCCACGGGCATCCCGGCCGCGAGGTGCTCAACTACGGCCACACCCTGGCCCACGCGATCGAGCGCACCGAGGACTACCGGGTCCGGCACGGCGAGGCCGTCGCGATCGGCTGCGTCTTCGTCGCTGAGGTCGCCGGTCGTGCCGGCCTGCTGGCGCCCGACGTGGTCGCGCGGCACCGCGCGGCCTTCGGGCGGGTGGGGCTGCCGACGACGTACGACGGCGCGCCGTTCGAGACGCTGCTCGCCGCCATGAAGGTCGACAAGAAGGCGCGCGGCACCCTGCTGCGACTGGTGGTGCTGCACGACCTCGCCCGTCCCGCCGTCCTCGCCGGACCGGACGAGGACCTGCTGCGCGCCGCCTACGCCGCGATCGGAGGGTCGTCATGACGGAGACCAGGAGCGTCCTGGTCCTCAACGGACCCAACCTCGGGCGGCTCGGCCGCCGCCAGCCGGAGATCTACGGCAGCACCACGCACGACGAGCTCGCGGACCTCTGCGTCGGCTGGGGCCGCGAGCTCGGCCTCGAGGTCGAGGTGCGACAGACCAACCACGAGGGCGAGATGCTCGACTGGCTCAACGCCGCCGCCGACGACGCCACGCCGGTCGTGCTCAACGCCGGCGCCTGGACCCACTACTCGTACGCGATCTTCGACGCCTGCGGTCAGCTGGTCGCCCCGCTGGTCGAGGTGCACATCTCCGACCCGCACCAGCGGCCGGAGGAGTTCCGGCACACGTCGGTGGTCACGCCGTACGCCACCGAGGTGATCGCCGGCCACGGCATCGACGGCTACCGGCTGGCCCTCGAGGTCGTCGCCCACGGTTGAGTCGGGACTTCCTGACACTCGAGTCGGGAGTTCTGACCACTCGAGTCGGGAGTTCCTGCTCGCTGGACGGCATCAAGTCCCGATTGAACCGTCAGAAGTCCCGATTCAACGCTCGACGGCGCTGCCGATAGACTCGTGCGTTGGCGCCTCCATCGGGGGGGCTGGCCCACGAACCCACCCGACGTACGAAGGCTGACACGCGCGCATGGCATCCACGAACGACCTCAAGAACGGCATGGTTCTCAACATCGACGGTCAGCTCTGGTCGGTCGTGGAGTTCCAGCACGTGAAGCCGGGCAAGGGACCCGCCTTCGTGCGCACCAAGCTGAAGAACGTCGAGTCCAACAAGACCGTCGACAAGACGTTCAACGCCGGCACCAAGGTCGACACCGCCACGGTCGACCGCCGCACGATGCAGTACCTCTACAACGACGGCTCGTCGTACGTCTTCATGGACGTCCAGTCCTACGAGCAGCTCGAGATCGCGCCCGAGATCGTCGGCAACGCGAAGAACTTCCTGCTCGAGAACCAGGACGCGATCGTCGCCACCAACGAGGGTCGCGTGCTCTTCATCGAGCTCCCCGCGTCGGTCGAGCTCCTGATCACCTTCACCGAGCCCGGCCTGGCCGGTGACTCCGCCACCGGCCGCACCAAGCCCGCGACGCTGGAGACCGGTCACGAGATCCAGGTCCCGCTGTTCATCAACCAGGGTGAGAAGGTCAAGGTCGACACGCGCGACTCGTCCTACCTGGGCCGCGTGAAGGGCTGATGGCCGCTCGCACCAAGGCGCGCAAGCGCGCGCTCGACGTCCTCTTCGCCGCCGACGTGCGCGGCGAGTCGGCGAGCGACGCGCTCGAGCGCGCGATCGCCGATGGTGAGAGCCCCACCAACGACTACACCGCCGTGCTGGTGCGCGGCGTGGAGGAGCGCCGGGCCCGTATCGACGAGGTGCTCTCGGAGTACGCCGAGGGCTGGACCCTCCAGCGCATGCCCGCCGTCGACCGCAACGTGCTGCGGCTCGGCGTCTGGGAGCTGCTGTACGCCGACGACGTGCCCGACGCGGTCGCCGTCAGCGAGGCGATGACGCTGGTCACCGAGCTGTCGACCGACGAGTCGCCCCAGTTCGTCAACGGCGTGCTGGGCGCCGTCCAGCGCAACAAGGCGACGCTCGCCTGACCCCTACGCTGAGTCCATGACTGAGCGTGAGGTGGACCTGGTCGTCATCGGCACCGGCCCGGGCGGTGAGGCGCTCGCCACCGGCGCCGCGAAGGCCGGGCTCGACGTGGTCGCCGTCGAGAAGCACCTCGTCGGAGGCGAGTGCCCCTACTACGGGTGCATCCCCACCAAGATGATGGTGCGCGGCAGCGACGTGGTCGCGGAGGTACGCCGGGCCGCCGCGGTCGCCGGCGAGGCGACGATCTCCCCGGCCTGGTCCGCGGTGGCGCGGCGCATCAACGAGGAGGCGACCACCGGCTGGGACGACTCGATCGCGTGGGACCGGCTGCTCGACGCGGGGGCGACGGTCCGCCACGGCGTCGCCCGGCTGACCGGCGTCGGCCGGGTGGCGGTCGACGTCGCCGGCGAGCTCCAGACCTTCACGGCGCGCCGGGGCGTGGTGCTCAACCCGGGCACCCGCCCCGCGATCCCGCCGATCGACGGGCTCGCGGACACGCCGTACTGGACCAACCGGGACGCCGTCCGCGCCACCGAGCTCCCCGGCTCCGTCGTGATCGTGGGCGGCGGAGCGATCGGCTGCGAGCTCGCGCAGGTGTTCGCGCGCTTCGGCGTCCGCGTGACCGTCGTCCAGCACGGCCTGCGGCTGCTCGCCGCCGACGAGCCGGAGGCGAGCGCGCTGGTGGCGGAGGCCTTCGCCGCCGAGGGCATCCGGGTGCTGACGGGGGTCGAGCCCCGGCGGGCGTCGTACGCAGACGGCTCGTTCACCCTCGACCTCGACACGGGAGAGCAGCTGAGCGCCGACAAGCTGCTGGTGGCCGCGGGCCGGACCCCGAACCTCGACGACCTCGGGCTCGAGACCGTCGGCCTCGACCCGGCGACCCGGGTGCTGGAGACCGACGAGCGGCTGCGCGTCCAGGAGCGGCTGTGGGCGATCGGCGACGTCACCGGCAAGGGCGCCTTCACCCACGTCTCGATGTACCAGTCGGCCGTCGCGCTGCGCGACGTGCTGGGGGAGGAGGGCGCCCCGGCGCGCTACCACGCGGTCCCGCACACGACGTTCACCGACCCGGAGGTCGGGGGTGTCGGGATGACCGAGCAGCAGGCCCGCGACGCCGGACTGTCCGTGCGCACGGGGCTGACCCGGCTGGAGCAGTCGTCGCGCGGTTTCACCCACGGCCCTGGTGGGCACGGCGTCATCAAGGTCGTCGAGGACGCCGACCGCGGGGTGCTCGTCGGCGCGACCGCGATGGGGCCGGCGGGCGGTGAGATCCTCGGCTTCCTGGCCGTCGCGGTCCACGCGGAGGTCCCGGTCGACACGCTCAGGACGATGATCTATGCCTACCCCACGTTCCACCGCGCGATCGAGTCGGCGCTCGCCGATCTCTCCTGACAGCGGCTGGATCGAGCACGTCGCACGCGTCGGACTCGTCGCCTACGCCGTCGTCTACCTGCTGATCGCCTGGCTGGCGATCCAGCTCGCCCTCGGCGACAGCGAGGGCAAGCCGTCGAGCAGCGGCGCGTTCCGCGAGCTGGCGCAGCAGCCCTTCGGCGACGTGCTGATCTGGGTGGTCGCCGTCGGGCTCTTCCTGCTCGCGGCCTGGCAGCTGCTCGAGGCCGCGGTCGGCCACCGCGACGAGGAGGGCGCCACGCGCGCCGGCAAGCGAGTGGCCTCGGTCGGCAAGGCCCTCGTCTACGTCGCCATCGGCGCCAGCGGAGTCAAGGTCGCGGTCGGCTCCGGGTCGTCCGGCCAGGGGGAGGAGACGTGGACCGCCCGGCTGATGAGCGCCCCCGCCGGACAGGTCCTCGTCGGGCTGGTGGCCCTGGGGATCATCGGCTTCGGGCTCGTCGAGATCTACCGCGCCTGGACCGACAAGCTCGCCGAGAAGCTCGACGCCGAGGGCCGCAGCGGCAGGTCCGGCACGGCCTACCTCGCCTTCGGCAAGATCGGCTACACCGCACGGGGCGTCGCGTTCGCCATCGTCGGCGGCCTCGTCGGCTACGCCGCCGTCACGCACGACGCGTCGAAGTCCGGTGGCCTCGACCAGGCGCTCATGGAGGTCCTCCAGCAGCCCTTCGGGCCCGCGCTGCTGTGTGCGATCGGCATCGGGCTCGCCTGCTTCGGGGTGTTCACGCTCGCCCAGGCGCGGCATCTCTCCGGCGACTGACAGGGTGGTCGGCATGACGGACCAGGTCGACGTGGTGGTGCTGGGCCTCGGGTCGGGGGGCGAGTACGCCGCGCGCAAGCTCGCCGAGGCGGGCCTGACGGTCGTCGGCGTCGAGCGCGACCTCGTGGGTGGCGAGTGCCCGTTCTGGGGCTGCACGCCCTCGAAGCTCCTGATCCACTCGGCCCAGCGCGGGCAGCCGTGGTCGCGCGCCGCGGATCGGATCCGCGAGGCCAACCACGACTGGAGCGACCACACCCACGCCGGCCCGCTGGAGGAGGCGGGCGTGCGGATCGTGCGCGGCCACGGGCGCCTGGCCGGCCCGGGGCGCGTCGAGGTGGCCGGCGCGACGTACGACGCCCGCCTCGGGGTGCTGCTCAACACGGGCACGGAGCCGTCGGTCCCCGACCTCGACGGGCTCGCCGGCACGCCGTACTGGACCAACCGCGACGTGATGCGGCAGACCGAGCCGCCCGAGACGCTGGCGGTCCTCGGCGCCGGGCCGATCGGGTGCGAGCTCGCCCAGGCGTTCGCGCGCTTCGGCACCCGGGTGACCATGCTCGAGATGCGTGACCGGATCCTCTGCCCGGAGGAGCCCGAGGCATGCGAGGTCGTCACCCAGGCGCTGCGCCGCGACCGCGTGGAGGTGCGCACCGGCGTCGAGGTGACCGGCGTCCGTCACGACGGCACGTTCGCGCTCGCGGTCGGTGACGACACCGTCGTCGCGGACCGGCTGCTGGTTGCCACCGGCCGCAGCATGCACCTCGCCGACATCGGGCTGGAGACTGTCGGGCTCGACCCGGGCGCCGACCACCTCGAGACCGACGAGCGGATGCGGGCGGGGGAGCGGCTGTGGGCGGTCGGCGACATCACCGGGCTGGGCGCCTACACCCACCTGTCGCTCTACCAGGCCCGGATCGCGGTGCGGGACCTGCTCGGGGAGGACGGCCCGTGGGCCGACCACCATGCGATCAGCCGGGTCACCTTCACCGACCCCGAGGTGGGTGCGGTCGGGATGACCGAGGAGCAGGCACGCGAGGGTGGCCTCCGGGTGGCGGTCGCCCGCGCCGACATCGCCGCCTCGAGCCGCGGATGGATCGCGGAGGCAGAGGGCGTCGTCAAGGTGGTCGCCGACGCCGACCGGGGCGTGCTGGTGGGCGGGACCGTCGCCGCGCCGTACGGCGGCGAGGTGGTCGGGCTGCTCACGGCCGCCGTGCACGCGGCGATCCC
The DNA here is from genome assembly GCF_029210375.1 of Nocardioides sp. YIM 152315. Lineage (GTDB taxonomy): Bacteria > Actinomycetota > Actinomycetes > Propionibacteriales > Nocardioidaceae > Nocardioides. The sequence goes on from NZ_JARGER010000042.1 coordinate 227,940, forward strand.
GGTGACGACGCTCCGGGAGATGCAGTACGCGTACCCGACGTTCCACCGGGCGATCGCCCGGGCCCTCGCCGACCTGTGACCCGAACGCGCGTGTGACTCATCTGTTTTGGGGGAAGGACGTTGGCTGTGCAGGACCGTCCTGCCGACGAGGGAGGAACGATGTCGCAGGAAGCATGGCGCTCCGGGGGCTCGCGACACGATGCCGACGACACCAGTGACCGGCTCTACACGCCGGACGACTTCGCGGCGTACGCCGCGCGGCGCGACGCCCGGCAGGGCGGCGCCGGCGGACGCGAGCCGTTGACGTACGGCGATCCGCTCACCGACGGCCCGGGCGACCCGCTGACGGACCCGCTGCCGGGTACCGAGACGCCGTCTCCCGGGTCGGAGATCGTCGCGCGGCCGACCACGCCGCCGCCGTCGTACCGCCCGGCGACGCCGCCGCCCGCGGCCCCGCCGCCGGCGCACGTGGGCCACCAGCCGGAGGCCGCGCCCGAGCCGGCCGCGGACGAGCCGGACCTGCGGCGCTTCATGTCCGCCACCGACTTCCTCGACCGCCGCGACGCCGACCAGGACCTCGGACCGGCGACCTGGGGCTGGCGGGGCGCGATGCGGCGCTGGACCGGCGGCCTGGTCAACCCGCGGATGGGCGCCGAGGAGCGCGGCTACCTCGAGGACCGCCGGCTGATCCAGCGCGACTTCGACGGGCCGCGCACGATCGCGTTCATCAACCCCAAGGGCGGCGCGGCCAAGACCACCGGCGTGCTCGCGGCGGGCTACACGTTCGGCACCGTCCGCGGTGGTGGCGTGGTCGCCTGGGACAACAACGAGACCCGCGGCACGCTCGGCATCCGCGGGACCCGCAGCGCCCACCGCAACACCACCCGGGAGCTGCTGGAGGACCTCGAGCGGTTCACCGACGTCTACCAGTCCCGCATCGGCGACCTCGGCGCGTTCGTGCGGTCGCAGGGCGACGCCCACTTCGACGTGCTCGCCTCCGACGAGCGCCCCGACGTGACCGGCACGATCCGGGCCCAGGACTTCGACGCCGTCCACAAGCTGCTCGAGCGCTTCTACCGGGTGATCCTGATCGACACCGGCAACAACATGCGCGCCGAGAACTGGCTCGCCGCCGCCGGCGCCGCCGACCTGCTCGTGGTCACCTCGACGGTCCGCGAGGACACCGGCTACAGCGGGCTGTGGATGCTCGACGCCCTCCAGGACGCCGGCTACCAGAACCTCAAGCACAAGACGGTCACGGTGCTCTCCGACCCGTCCGCGACGGTTGACAGCAAGCTCGCCGACGACCTGGTCGACGTCTACGAGCAGCGCACCCGCGGCGTCTACCGGGTGCCCTACGACCCGGCCCTCGTCGCCGGCTCCGTGGTGCCCTACTCGCAGCTGTCCCACCACACCCGGATGGAGTGGCTCAAGGCCTGCGCCGGGATGGCGGCGGCGCTGTAGGCCATGCTGTAGCCATGCGCGCAGTCGTCTACCGCGAGACCGGCCCGTCGAGCGTCCTCCAGGTCGTCGAGCGCGACCTGCCGGAGCCCGGACCCGGTGAGGTGCGGGTCCGCGTCGTCCGCGCCGGGGTCAACCCGACGGACTGGAAGTTCCGCGCCGGCATGATGAGCGGGTACGCCGAGGTCACGCCCGGCCACGACGGCGCCGGCGTCGTCGACGCGGTGGGCGACGGCGTCAGCGGGTTCGCGGTGGGGGACCGGGTGTGGCTCGTGCTGGCCCAGCACGGCCGGGCCCACGGCACGGCGGCGGAGCACACCGTCCAGCCGGCCGCGAACGTCGTACCCCTCCCCGAGGGCGTCGACTTCGACCTCGGCGCCAGCATCGGCGTGCCCGCCGTGACCGCGCACCGCGCGCTCACCGCCTCGGAGTTCGGCCCCGCGCGACTCGGCCCGGGTGCCCTCGACGGGCGGGTGGTGCTCGTCGCCGGGGGCGCGGGAGCGGTCGGCAACGCGGCCGTCCAGCTCGCGCGCTGGGCGGGCGCGACCGTGGTGGCGACCGTCAGCAGCGACGAGAAGGGCGCACTCGCCGTCGCGGCCGGCGCCCACCACACCGTCAACTACACGGTCGGCGACCCCGCCGACGCGATCCGGACCTTCGCGCCCGACGGCGTCGACATCGCCGTCGAGGTCGCGCCGGCCCAGAACGTCGACCTCGACCTCGACGTCGTCAAGGTGCACGGCCTGGTCTCGATCTACGCCAACAACGGCGGGGACCAGATGACCATGCCGCTGCGCGCGGCGTTCGGGAAGAACCTGCGCTTCCAGTTCGTGATCCTCTACACGCTCGACCCCGGCCTGCTCCGGGCCGCGGTCGACGACGTCGGCGCGGCGGTCGCCGACGGCGCCCTGCGGGTCGGCGACGCCGCGGGCCTCCCGCTGCACCACTACCCGCTCGAGGAGACGGCCGCGGCGCACGACGCGGTCGAGGGTGGCGTGGTCGGCAAGGTGCTGATCGACGTGACCGACTGACGACTCCACAAACGGACGGCGTCAGGTGGCGGCGTCGTGCGCCCTGGGGGACACTGACACCGTGAACGACGCGCAGACCTGGACCCTCATCGGGGGATTCTTCGCCCTGGTGGTGGCGATGATCGCCCTGGTCCTGCGCACCGTGCGGGCCGAGCTCTCGGTCGTGAACGTCAAACTCGACCACCTCGATCGCGACGTACAGGCCCTCACTGATCGGCTGATGCGCGGACGCGAGTGATCCGGGGAGGCCCGCGCGTTTGCTAGGCTCCGCCGCGCAAGACCTTTTTTAACGAGCCGTCCCGTGAGGCGGAGAAGGAGGTCCGAGGTCGTTGTCTGCGCACCCTCAGTCCAGCCCGTCGGCGTCGCCCGACGGGTCCCGCGTCGTCCTCGACGCCGGTGACATCCAGCGGGCGCTGACCCGCATCTCCCACGAGATCCTCGAGCGCAACAAGGGCGCCGACGACCTCGTCCTCCTGGGCATCCCGAGCCGCGGCGTCCCGCTCGCCCGCCGGATCGCCGAGCGGATCGCCTCCGTCGAGGGGTACGCCGTGCCGGTCGGGTCGCTCGACGTGACGATGTACCGCGACGACCTGCGCCTCAAGCCCGCGCGGGCGCTGCTGCCGACCGAGATCCCGCCGGGCGGCGTCGACGGCCGCACCGTCGTGCTGGTCGACGACGTGCTGTTCTCGGGCCGCACCATCCGCTCCGCGCTCGATGCGCTCAACGACATCGGCCGGCCGCGCGCGGTGCGGCTCGCGGTGCTCGTCGACCGCGGCCACCGGGAGCTGCCGATCCGCGCCGACTTCGTCGGCAAGAACCTGCCCACCTCGCTGGTCGAGCGGGTGAAGGTCACGCTCGCCGACGTCGACGACGTCGACGCGGTCACCATCCAGGGCGTCGCCGGCCAGGAGGTGGAGGCTCGGTGAAGCGCCACCTGCTCAGCGCGGGCGACCTCGGTCGCGACGACGCGGAGCTGATCCTGAGCACCGCCGCGGAGCTCCGCGAGCTCGCCGACCGGCCGATCAAGAAGCTGCCCGCGCTGCGCGGCCGCACCGTGGTCAACCTCTTCTTCGAGGACTCCACCCGCACCCGCATCTCCTTCGAGGCCGCGGCCAAGCGGCTGTCCGCGGACGTCATCAACTTCGCCGCCAAGGGCTCGAGCCTCTCCAAGGGCGAGAGCCTCAAGGACACCGCGCTGACCCTCGAGGCGATGGGCGCGGACGCGGTCGTCGTACGACACGGCGCCAGCGGCGCGCCCCACCGCCTCGCCCACTCGGGCTGGGTCCGCTCCAGCGTCGTCAACGCCGGCGACGGCACCCACGAGCACCCGACCCAGGCACTGCTCGACGCGTTCACGATGACACGGCACCTGGGCAGACTGGACGGGCGCCGGATCGCCGTCGTCGGCGACGTGCTGCACAGCCGGGTCGCCCGCTCCAACGCGCTGCTGCTGCACACGCTCGGCGCCGAGGTCACCCTGGTCGCGCCGCCCACCCTGCTGCCGGTCGGCGTCGAGACGTGGCCGGTGGAGGTGTCCTACGACCTCGACGCGGTGATCCCGAAGGCGGACGCCGTGATGATGCTGCGGGTCCAGCGGGAGCGCATGAACGGCGGGTTCTTCCCGACCGCGCGGGAGTACTCCCGGCGCTACGGCCTCGACGGGCGCCGGATGGCGACCCTCCAGGACCACACGATCGTCATGCACCCCGGGCCGATGGTCCGCGGCATGGAGATCACCGCGGACGTCGCCGACAGCGACCGGTCCGTGATCGTCGAGCAGGTCACCAACGGCGTCGCCGTCCGGATGGCCGTGCTCTACCTGCTTCTGGGCGGCAGCGCCCCCGCCGTCGGAGGAGACGAGTGAGCACTACCTATGTGATCAAGAACGTCGCCGTCCTCGGCGGGGAGCCGACCGACCTGCTGCTCCGGGACGGGATGATCGCCGGCATCGAGGAGCCCGGTGGTGTCGAGACAGGCGCCAGGGCGCCTTCCTCGACCACCGAGCTCGAGGTCGTCGACGCGACCGGGCTGATCGCGCTCCCCGGCCTCGTCGACCTGCACACCCACCTGCGCGAGCCGGGCCGCGAGGACGCCGAGACCGTCGAGACCGGCACCCACGCGGCCGCGCTCGGCGGCTTCACCGCCGTGCACGCGATGGCGAACACCGAGCCCGTCGCCGACACCGCGGGCGTCGTGGAGCAGGTCTGGCGCCTGGGTCGCGAGGCCGGCTACTGCGACGTCTTCCCGGTCGGCGCGGTCACCGTCGGCCTCCAGGGCGAGCGGCTCGCCGAGCTCGGTGCGATGGCCGACTCCGCGGCTCGGGTCCGGGTCTTCTCCGACGACGGCAAGTGCGTCAGCGACGCGGTGCTGATGCGCCGGGCGCTGGAGTACGTCAAGGCGTTCGACGGCGTCGTCGCCCAGCACGCCCAGGAGCCGCGGCTCACCGAGGGCGCGCAGATGAACGAGGGCGACCTCTCCGGACGGCTCGGGCTCGCCGGCTGGCCCGCGGTGGCCGAGGAGGCGATCATCGCCCGCGACGTGCTGCTCGCCGAGCACGTCGGGTCGCGGCTGCACGTCTGCCACGTCTCCACCGCCGGCTCGGTCGAGCTGATCCGCTGGGCGAAGGCCAAGGGCGTCCAGGTCACCGCTGAGGCCTGCCCGCACCACCTCCTGCTGACCGACGACCTGGCCGCGACGTACGACCCGATCTACAAGGTCAACCCGCCGCTGCGCACGGCCGCCGACGCGGAGGCGCTCCGGGCCGGGCTCGCCGACGGCACCATCGACATCGTCGCCACCGACCACGCGCCGCACCCCCACGAGGACAAGGACTGCGAGTGGGCGGCCGCCGCCTTCGGGATGCTGGGCCTCGAGACCGCGCTCTCGATCGTGCAGCAGACCATGGTCGACACCGGCAGCCTCGACTGGGCCGGGGTCGCCGAGCGGATGTCCCATGCCCCGGCGCGGATCGGTCGGGTCTCCGACCGGCACGGGCGTCCGGTCGCCGTCGGCGAGCCGGCCAACGTCGTGCTCTACGACCCGGCGGCCCGGCGCACGATCGAGCCGAGCGAGTCCGCCAGCCTGAGCCGCAACACGCCCTATCGAGGCATGGAGCTGCCGGGCCGCGTCGTGGCGACGTTCCTGCGCGGGCGGGCGACGGTGCTCGACGGCAAGCTCGCCTGACTGCGCTACTGACGCGGGCCGCCCGGCCCGCGCCGGGCGTTTTCACGAACCTGTGATGCCCCCTCCGGACACTCCTCTCACGGGCACGACCGGCCCGCAGCCGCGTGTCTGCGGCGAGCCAGTGAGGGGAGCTCATCATGAAGAGAGACGGCAGCAGCGCGGTGCGCATCCGGCGCCTGGCGCGACCGTGCGTGGGGGGACTCGTGGCGTTGGCCCTCGCCGTGGGTGGCGTCGGCCTGGCGACGGCGCCGGCCCGGGCGGCGACGGACGGTGATCCGGACTTCCTGCTGATCGAGGAGGACCTCGAGCACATCCTCAAGCAGATCCAGGTGGCCGAGGCCCACGCGGCCGGCAAGCGGCTGCTGTGCGACCAGCCGACCGACACCAGCGGCAAGTGCGTGACCGACCCGGCGCTGCCGGTCGGCCTGCGGACCGTCGACGGCTCGTTCAACAACCTCCTGCACCCGTCGTTCGGCTCCTCCGACCGGGCCTTCCCGCGGCTCCTGCCCTCGGTGTGGCGGCCCGGCGAGGCCGCCCCGCCCGGCGCCCCGCCCAACCCTGCGGGCGCGACCGACCCCTGCCAGGACGCGGCTCCGACCTGCTACGCGCAGACGTCCGGCTTCGTCTACGACACCGACCCGCGGACGATCAGCAACCTCATCGTCGACCAGTCGGAGGCCAACCCCGCCGCGCTCAACGCGTACGAGGCGTCGGTCGAGGCCGGGCAGCCGGCCACGCTGGAGGACGGCCAGGTCTTCATCCCCAACTCGACCGCCGACGAGGCGCTCTCGGCGCCGTTCAACGCCTGGTTCACCTTCTTCGGCCAGTTCTTCGACCACGGCCTCGACCTGGTCAACAAGGGCGGCAACGGCACGGTCGTCGTCCCGCTGCAGCCCGACGACCCGCTCATCGCCGGTGCGGACGGCGAGCTCGACACCGCCGACGACCTGCCCCCGTCGCGTCGCTTCCTGATGCTGACCCGGGCGACCCGGCTCCCGGGGCCGGACGGCACGATCGGCACGGCGGACGACCAGCACAACAACCAGACCACGCCGTTCATCGACCAGAACCAGACCTACACCTCGCACCCGTCGCACCAGGTGTTCCTGAGGGAGTACGAGCTGGTCGACGGCAAGCCGCACGCGACCGGGAGGCTGCTCGACGGCACCCTGCCCGACGGCTCGACCGGTGGCCTGCCGACCTGGAACGACGTCAAGGCCCAGGCCCGCGACCTGCTCGGCATCGAGCTGGTCGACACCGATGCGCTGAACGTGCCGATGCTGGCCACGGACCTCTACGGCAACTTCGTGCCCGGGCCGAACGGCTTCCCGCAGCTGATGACGGCCGGCGGGGCGGTGGAGGGAGCCGCCGGGGCCGGCGCGATCCCCACCGCGGACGCGATGCGCACCAACCACGCCTTCCTCGACGACATCGCCAACGGTGCGACGCCGGTGGAGAACTCCGATCCGAACGCGCCGCCCGGATACGACAACGTGGCGCTCGGCGAGCACTTCGTCACCGGTGACGGTCGCGGCAACGAGAACATCGGCCTGACCGCGGTGCACCACATCTTCCACTCCGAGCACAACCGGATGATCGGCGAGATCGAGGAGATCCTCGACAAGCCCGAGAACGCGGAGCTCAAGAAGGCCTTCCAGGGGCTCGACAACGACTACTCCGAGCTGCTCGGCGAGCGGCTGCCGTCCGGGCCCGAGGCCGACGACTGGTCCTACGAGGAGCGCCTCTTCCAGGCGGCCAAGTTCCCGACCGAGATGCAGTACCAGCACCTCGTGTTCGAGGAGTTCGCCCGCAAGGTGCAGCCCGCGATCGACGCCATCGTGCTGAACGAGAACAGCTACGACGCCACGATCAACCCGGCCATCAAGGCGGAGTTCGCGCACGTCGTCTACCGGTTCGGGCACTCGATGCTCACGGAGGAGATCGAGCGGAACCTGCCAGGGACGGACGTGGGGTCGGTGAGCCTGCTCGCCGGGTTCCTCAACCCGCGCTCCTATGACGACAACGGCACGCTCACCCCGGAGCAGGCCGCCGGCGCGATCGTCAACGGCACGACGAACCAGGTGGGCGGCCAGATCGACGAGTTCGTGATCGGCACCCTGCGCAACAACCTGCTCGGCCTGCCGCTGGACCTCGCGACCATCAACATCGCGCGCAGCCGGGACGCCGGTGTGCCGCCGCTCCAGGTCGCACGCAAGACGTTCTTCGACGAGAGCGGCGACCCGATGCTGGAGCCCTACAGCAGCTGGACCGACTTCGGGCTGAGCCTGAAGAACGGCGACAACTTCGGGCGTACGACGTCGTACCCGAACGCCTCGCTCGTGAACTTCGTGGCGGCCTACGGCACCCACCCGTCGATCACCGGTGTCGGCACGGTCGTCGGCAAGCGAGCGGCGGCGACGCTGCTCGTCAACGGCGGCGAGGGCGCGCCGGCCGACCGGGAGGCCTTCATGAACAGCACCGGCGGCTGGGCCGTCGCGGACGGCACCAACACCGGCCTGGAGAACGTCGACTTCTGGGTCGGCGGCCTGGCCGAGGCGCTGGAGCCGTTCGGCGGCATGCTCGGCTCGACGTTCAACTACGTCTTCGAGAAGCAGCTCGAGGACCTCCAGTTCGGCGACCGCTTCTACTACCTCTTCCGCAACCAGGGCAACCAGCTGTTCTCGGCGCTCGAGGGCAACTCGTTCGCCGGGCTCATCCAGCGCAACACCGACGCGTCGCTGCTGCCCGCGGACATCTTCGCCATCCAGGACCCGTTCATCGACCTGGAGAGCCTCCCCGACCCGCTGCCGGAGGGCCTGACCCAGGCACCCGACGGCACCTGGCGCTGGGACGGCGACGAGCACATCGAGATCCACGGCAACCGGACCGAGGCGGACCGGATCCGCGCCGGTCAGGGTGACGACGCGCTGTGGGGCTACGGCGGCGACGACCGCATCGAGGGTGGCTCCGGCAACGACTCACACGTCGGTGGGCAGGGTGACGACATCCTCACCGACACCTTCGGCGACGACAACATCAAGGGTGGGTTCGGCGACGACGCCATCAAGGCGGGTGCCGGCGACGACCTGGTGCTGGCCGGGCACGGTGCCGACTTCGTCACCACCGGCAACGACCTCAAGTCGGTCTTCGGCAGCACCGGGGACGACGTGATCATGGGCGGCAACGGCCGGGAGACGGTCTTCGCCGGCGAGGGTCACGACTGGCTGCAGGGTGGCGCGCACGCCGACCTGCTCCAGGGCGACAACGCCAACCAGTTCCAGAACAACCCCCACGGCGGGCACGACGTCGTCGACGGCGGGCCCGGCAACGACGACGTGGAGGGCGAGGGCGGCGACGACATCCTCATCGGACGCGGCGCCGGCACCGACCGGATGGAGGGCATGCACGGGTACGACTGGGTGACCTACCGCGGCGACGACAGCGGCGTGGACGTCGACCTGCTGTTCACGACGCTGCAGCGGCCGGACAACCAGGCGATCCGCGACCGGTTCGACCTGGTCGAGGCGATCTCGGGCGGTGGCGGCGACGACGTGCTGCGCGGCATGGGCAAGTCGGTCGACGACATCCCGGACGCCGACCTCGACTCGCACAAGCTGAGCCAGGCGTCCCTGGACCGCATCGCGGGGCTCGAGGCGATGCTCGACCCGGGCCACGTCCAGAACTACGCCGACCGGTTCATGCCGCAGGACGTCGGGTTCGACACCGACGGCGTCAGCAACCTGCTGATCGGCGGCTCGGGAAGCGACCTGTTCGAGAGCCGCGTCGGTGACGACTTCATCGACGGGGACGCCTACCTCGACGTCTACCTGGTCGCCGACGGCGTCCGGTACGACGACGCGGCCGACGCCCAGCTGCAGGCCGGCGTCTTCGACGGCACGATCGACCCGGGCAGCATCGACATCGTCCGCGAGATCGTGGTCGACCCGGACCAGACGGGCGTGCTCGACACGGCCGTGTTCAGCGCCAGCAGCGCCCAGTACACGATCCGGGACCTGGGCGACGGGTACTGGGAGGTTGCCCACAACCTCACGGAGGAGGAGGCCGAGGAGGCCGAGGGCCAGGACATCCTGCGCAACGTGGAGCTGGTCCGGTTCTCCAACGGCTGCTTCGTCCTCGCGACGATGGAGTCGTGCGGCGACTTCGGCAGCGCGGAGATCACCTACCCGGGTGCCGCTCCGGTCGAGGACCAGCCGGTGACCGGCACGGTGACGTTCGACAGCGAGGTCGTGGCCGATCCGCAGGACATCTCCTTCCGGTGGATGGCCACGGACTTCGAGGACGTCAACGGCCAGGCCGACTGGCTGACGGCCGAGGTCCAGTCGGTCGATCGCGACGCGGACTGCACCACCGTCGACGGCTCGCTCACCTGCAGCGTGCAGTTCCGGCCCGGTGATGCGGAGTTCGACACGGCGCTGCGCATCGAGGTCACCTTCCTCGACGGCGGCGTGCTGCGCTCGATCATCTCGCCGGTGACCACCGCCGGAGTGATCGGGGTCAACGACGCGCCGACATCTCCGGTGCTGAGCACCGACTCACCGGTCGTCGGCAGCCGGATCAGTGCCTCTGGCCTCGCCGACGACGACGGCCTCGAGGAGGCCGGGGAGACCATGCGGTGGCTGTGGCAGACCTCGGCCGACCTCGGTGGGCCGTGGACCACGGTCGCGGACAACCCGTTCAACATCAGGGGCTACATCCCGACCCCGGCACACGCCAACCGGTTCGTGCGCGTCGTCGCCAGCTACACCGACGACCACGGGACCGCGGAGGAGGCCGCGTCGGCTCCGGCGCCCAACCGGATCGCCGGCGACGGCAGCGCTCCCGCGGTGGTGCCACCGGCGGCCCCGAGCCTGCTGGCCGCACCGTCGGTGAGCCCCCAGGGCATCACCGTGAGCTGGCAGGCACCGGAGTTCGACGGCAACTCGGCGATCACCGGCTACCGGGTGACGGCACGGCGCGGCGGCGAGGTGGCCGCCCACCGCACCGTCGGGTCCGACCGGACCAGCATGGTGTTCACCGGCCTCGACCCCGGCGCGGCGTACCGGTTCTCCGTCGCGGCGCTCAACGCCGCCGGCGTCGGTCCGGAGTCCGGCGAGAGCGAGGCGGTCCGGCCCAGCGCGGACCCGGACCCCGGCCCGGGTGCGGGGACCGGCACCGGCACGGGGACCGGCACCGGGACCGGCACCGGCGCGGGTGCCGCACCGGGCACCGGTCCGGTGAACCGGCTCGCCACCGGCAGGCCGGCCGTCCGGTTCGCGGCTCGAGGCACGCTGCTCAAGGCCACCCGCGGCACCGTCGCCGACGGGAACGGCCTCGGCGACCTGGACTGGAGCTGGGAGCGGCGGACCCGCGCCGGCTGGGTCGCGCTGCCGGCCAGCGGCAGCAGGCTGCCGGTGACCGACCGGCTGCGCGGCCACCGGGTCCGCGCGGTGGCGGCGTTCTCGGACAGCGCCGGGTTCTCCGAGAGCCGGGTGTCCGCCGCGGTGAAGGTGCGGCGCACCGCTCCGGGTCGCCCGGGCGTGCGCGTGAAGCCCGGCAAGCGTGGCGGCGCCACGACCGTCCGGGCGGCCTGGACCGCACCGACCGCGACCGGCGGTCGGACCATCCGGGGCTACCGGGTGACGGTGGTGCGCGCCGCGAGCGGCAAGGCGGTCCGGAGCCGCCAGGTCGGGCCGGACCGGGGGATCCTCTCCTTCCGCCTGCCGGAAGGCACCTACCGAGTCCGCGTCAGCGCCTGGAGCAGGTCCGGTCGAGGGCTGGAGGCCGTCTCCGAGAGGGTGACCGCGCGGTGAGGTAGGTGACGAGAGGCACGCGGCCCGGACCGGTTCCCCCCTGGTCCGGGCCGTCGTGCTGTCTTGTCGGCGAGGATCGTCCAAATTTGGGGACCCGGTGCGGAAGACGCTGCGCGCACCACGTGATGAGTCGTGTAGTCGGACCACGGGGGACGAGTGTGGTCGGCCCCGGTCATCTGGCGGAGGTGCGCATGCCCGCGAGGCTCAACCTGCTGGGAACCATGGTGTTCGAGCGTCAGGACGGCGTCGTGGTCGACGCGGGCGCGGTGCCGACCGTGAAGGCGCTGGACCTGCTCCGTCTCCTGGTGGGCGCGCGGGGCTGGACGTGTGCGGACCACTACGTCGGGCAGCTCTGGCCGGCGGCCGACACCGGTCGTGGCCGGGGCAGCCTGCGCACCGCGATGGCACAGCTGCGCAAGGTCCTCGGCCCCGAGGTGCTGAGTCGGTCGGGCGACCTCATCGCGCTCGGTGAGGTCGGCAGCGACGTCGGTCGGCTTCGAGAGCTGTCCGAGCAGGCCGACCACGCCTGGCACTCGGGTCAGTGCCTCGAGGTCGTCACGCTGGTGCGCGAGGCGATGGAGACCTGCGGCGGGGACCTCGTCGTCTCCGGATCCTCCTGCGACGCCGTCTACGAGCTGCGCGACGAGCTCCGGGGACTGCGGCACCGGATGCTGCTGGACGGTGCCGCTGCCGCCGCTCGGCTGGGCTGGATGCGCGAGAGCCTCGAGATGGCGCACCTCGCGGACGGCCTGGGCCGGACGGAGGCGTCGGCGCGGGCACTCATGGTCGCGCACTCCGGCCTGGGCGAGACCCGGCTGGCGATCGACACCTTCGAGCGCCTGCGCGAGCAGCTCGCCGACGACTACGGGGTGCAGCCGTCGCCCCGGTCCCGCGCGCTCTACCTGCAGGTGGTGACCGCGGGGGAGCAGCAGCGGTGCACCCCCGCGGAGCACCACGCGGACCTGGTCGAGGAGGTCGCACGGGTCATCAGGTTCCTCGGTGCGGGCCCGGCGGCGAGCGGCATCGTGTGGCTGCTCGGCGAGCCCGGCTCGGGCCGCGGCACCGTCGCCCGGCAGGCGGCCCGGCTGGCCGAGAGCGCCTTCGGCCGGACCTCGGCCGCGGTCGAGGTGCTCCCCGAGATCGTCGACGTGGACGCGCTCGAGGCGCAGCGTCTGCGCCGCGAGGCCCGGGAGGACCAGTGCGTGCTCGTCGTCCCGATCCGCAGCGAGATCAACGACGCGGTCCGGGGCGGCGACGTGGTCGTCGAAGTCGGGCGACTCGGCCGCGTCGAGTTCCGCGCGCTGCTCAGCCAGCTGCTGCAGGACCGTGCGGCCCCGCCCCTGGAGGCGCGGCTGTGGACCACGTCGGGCGGGCTGGCCGGTCGGCTGTGCCGCACGGTGCGCCGACTCGTCCAGGACGGTGAGCTCGCCTGGACGCCGGACGGTGTCGACGTCGCCGTCCGCGGGGCGACCCGACGCCTGACGCGTCGCCAACGGGTCGGCACCGGGGTCCGGGCGATGTTCGCACCCGTGCTGGTCGACCTCGGCGGCTTCCTCTCCTCCGCCGAGTCCGCGCTGCTGCCGGTGCTCGCCGCCTGAGGCGCGCCGACGCGGCACCGCTCCGGCGAGACGACGCGCGTCCTGCGGCCGAGCCGCTGATAGCATCGGCGACGCTCGACATCCTTTAACGACCCGTCCCGTGAGGCGGAGAAGGAGGTACGGCGTGCCCCCGCATGCCCCTGACACCCCGGCTCGGTCGGGACCCGCGGTCCTGGTCCTCGAGGACGGCCGCACGTTCCACGGCGAGGCCTACGGCGCCGTCGGCGAGACGTACGGCGAGGCGGTCTTCAACACCGGCATGACCGGCTACCAGGAGACGCTCACCGACCCGTCCTACCACCGCCAGGTCGTCGTGATGACCGCGCCCCACGTCGGCAACACCGGCGTCAACGACGAGGACCCGGAGAGCGGGAGGATCTGGGTGGCGGGCTACGTGGTCCGCGACCCCGCGCGCCGCGCCTCCAGCTGGCGGTCGCGCCGCAGCCTCGACGACGCCCTGCGCGAGCAGGGGGTCGTCGGCATCTCCGGCATCGACACGCGCGCGCTCACCCGCCACCTGCGCGAGCGCGGCGCGATGCGGGTCGGCATCTCGTCGACCGGGGCCGACCCGGCGGCGCTGCTCGAACGGGTCAAGGCGTCCGTCGAGATGGCCGGCTCCGAGCTCGCCTCCGAGGTGTCGACGGGGGAGACCTACGTCGTCCCGGCCGTCGGCGAGAAGCGCTTCACCGTCGCCGCGCTCGACCTCGGCATCAAGTCCATGACGCCGCACCGGATGGCCGAGCGCGGCATCGAGGTGCACGTGCTGCCCGCCACCGCCACGCTCGACGAGGTCAAGGCGATCGACCCGGACGGCCTGTTCTACTCCAACGGCCCCGGCGACCCGGCCGCGACCACGCACCAGATCGAGGTGCTGCAGGGCGCCCTGGCCGAGGAGATCCCCTACTTCGGCATCTGCTTCGGCAACCAGCTCTTCGGCCGGGCGCTGGGCTTCGGCACCTACAAGCTCAAGTACGGCCACCGCGGCATCAACCAGCCCGTCATGGACCGCACCACCGGCAAGACCGAGGTCACCGCCCACAACCACGGCTTCGCCGTCGACGCCCCGCTCGACGGGTCGACGACCACGCCGTACGGCGAGGCGAGCGTCAGCCACGTCTGCCTCAACGACGACGTCGTCGAGGGGCTCGAGCTCCGCGACGCCGGCGGGAGGCTCAAGGGCTTCTCCGTCCAGTACCACCCGGAGGCCGCCGCCGGACCGCACGACGCGGCGTACCTCTTCGACCGGTTCGTCGACCTGATGGGTGGTGTCGAGACAGGCGCTAGCGCGCCTTCCTCAACCGACGTTCCGGTGGTTGAGGAGGTTGCGCAGCAACCGTCTCGAAACCACGTCGAGGGAGAGGGCGCCTGATGCCGAAGCGCGAGGACATCAAGTCCGTCATGGTCATCGGGTCCGGGCCGATCATCATCGGTCAGGCCTGCGAGTTCGACTACTCGGGCACCCAGGCCTGCCGCGTGCTCAAGGCCGAAGGCCTGCGGGTGATCCTGGTCAACTCCAACCCGGCCACGATCATGACCGACCCGGAGTTCGCCGACGCGACCTACGTCGAGCCGATCACCCCCGACTTCGTCGAGAAGGTGATCGCCCAGGAGCGTCCGGACGCGCTGCTCCCGACGCTGGGCGGCCAGACCGCGCTCAACGCCGCGATCGCGCTGCACGAGCGCGGCGTGCTCGAGAAGTACGGCGTCGAGATGATCGGCGCCAGCTTCGAGGCGATCCACCGCGGCGAGAACCGCGAGCTCTTCAACGCCATCGTCGACAAGGTCGGCGGCGAGGTGGCGCGCAGCTTCGTGTGCCACACGCTCGAGGACTGCGAGAAGGCCGTGACCGAGCTCGGCTACCCGGTCGTCGTGCGCCCGTCGTTCACCATGGGCGGCACCGGCTCCGGCATCGCCTACGACGAGGGCGACCTCGCGCGGATCGCCGGCGCCGGCCTGGCCGCCAGCCCGACCACCGAGGTGCTGATCGAGGAGTCGATCATCGGGTGGAAGGAGTACGAGCTGGAGGTGATGCGCGACAGGGCCGACAACGTCGTCATCGTCTGCTCGATCGAGAACCTCGACCCGATGGGCGTGCACACCGGCGACTCGATCACGGTCGCTCCCGCGATGACGCTCACCGACCGGGAGTACCAGCACCTGCGCGACCTCGCGATCGGCATCATCCGCGAGGTCGGCGTCGACACCGGCGGCTGCAACATCCAGTACGCCGTCAACCCCGTCGACGGGCGCGTGATCGTCATCGAGATGAACCCCCGCGTCTCCCGGTCGAGCGCGCTGGCCTCCAAGGCGACCGGCTTCCCGATCGCGAAGATCGCCGCGAAGGTCGCGATCGGCTACACGCTCGACGAGATCCCCAACGACATCACCACCCGGGAGGACGGGCAGAGCACGCCCGCGGCCTTCGAGCCGACGCTCGACTACGTCGTCGTGAAGGTCCCGCGGTTCGCGTTCGAGAAGTTCCCGGGGGCCGACCCGACCCTCACCACGCACATGAAGTCCGTCGGCGAGGCGATGGCGATCGGCCGCAACTTCACCGAGGCGCTCCAGAAGGCGCTGCGCTCGCTGGAGTCGAGGGACGCCCTGTTCGACTGGCACCAGGAGTGGGTCGAGCTCGACAAGGTCGCGCTGCTCGACGAGATCCGCACGCCGCATGACGGCCGGCTGCGCAAGGTGATGGACGCGATCCGCGCCGGAGCGAGCCCGGAGGAGGTCTTCGACTCGACGGGCATCGACCCGTGGTTCGTGGACCAGCTGATGCTGATCAACGAGATCGCCGCCGAGGTCACCGCCGCGCCCGAGCTGACCCCCGCGCTGCTGCGCAAGGCCAAGCGGCACGGCTTCTCCGACGTGCAGATCGGCAAGATCCGCGGCATGACGGCCGACGTCGTGCGCGGCGTCCGGCACGCGCTCGGCATCCGCCCGGTCTACAAGACCGTCGACACGTGCGCGGCCGAGTTCGCGGCGGCGACGCCCTACCACTACTCGTCATACGACGAGGAGAGCGAGATCGCCCCGCGCGAGAGACCCGCCGTGATCATCCTCGGCTCCGGCCCGAACCGGATCGGCCAGGGCATCGAGTTCGACTACTCGTGCGTGCACGCGTCGCTCGCGCTGTCGGCCGCCGGCTACGAGACCGTGATGGTCAACTGCAACCCCGAGACGGTGTCGACCGACTACGACACCTCCGATCGCCTGTACTTCGAGCCGCTGACCCTCGAGGACGTACTGGAGGTGGTGCATGCCGAGGAGCAGGCCGGGCCGGTCGCCGGGGTGATCTGCCAGCTCGGCGGGCAGACGCCGCTCGGGCTGGCGCAGGCGCTCAAGGACAACGGCGTCACGGTGGTCGGCACCTCCCCGGAGGCGATCCACCTGGCCGAGGAGCGCGGTGCGTTCGGCCGCGTGCTCGCGCGGGCCGGCCTCCCGGCGCCCAAGCACGGACTCGCGACCAGCTTCGCCGAGGCGCAGGGGGTCGCCGCCGAGATCGGCTACCCGGTGCTGGTGCGCCCGTCGTACGTCCTCGGCGGCCGCGGCATGGAGATCGTGTACGACGACGCGGCGCTCGAGGGCTACATCGAGCGGGCGACCGAGATCAGCCCCGAGCACCCGGTGCTGGTCGACCGGTTCATCGACGACGCGGTCGAGATCGACGTCGACGCGCTCTACGACGGCGAGGAGCTCTTCCTCGGCGGCGTGATGGAGCACATCGAGGAGGCCGGCATCCACTCCGGCGACTCGTCCTGCGCGCTGCCGCCGATCACGCTCGGTGACGCCGAGATCCGGCGGATCCGCGAGGCCACCGAGGCGATCGCCCGCGGGGTCGGCGTACGCGGGCTGCTGAACATCCAGTTCGCGCTCGGCTCCGACGTCCTCTACGTGCTCGAGGCCAACCCGAGGGCCAGCCGGACCGTCCCCTTCGTCTCCAAGGCGACCGCGACACCGCTGGCGAAGGCCGCGGCCCGCGTGATGATGGGGGAGTCGATCGCGGCGCTGCGCGCCGACGGCCTGCTGCCCGCGTCGGGGGACGGCGGCACGCTGCCGCCCGACCAGCCGATCGCGGTCAAGGAGGCCGTGATGCCGTTCAACCGGTTCCGCACGCCCGACGGCCGCCAGGTCGACACGGTGCTCGGTCCGGAGATGAAGTCGACCGGCGAGGTGATGGGATTCGACGCCGACTTCGGCACGGCGTTCGCGAAGGCGCAGGCCGGTGCGTTCGGGCCGCTCCCGACCGGTGGTCGGGTCTTCGTCTCGATGGCCAACCGCGACAAGCGCACGATGATCTTCCCGATCAAGGTTCTCGCCGACCACGGCTTCCAGATCCTCGCGACCCAGGGCACCGCCGAGGTCCTGCGCCGCAACGGCGTCGACGCCGCGATCGTGCGCAAGCACCACGAGGGCGTCGGCCCCCACGGCGAGCCGACCACGGTGCAGCTGATCCTCGACGGCGAGATCGACCTGGTCATCAACACCCCGCACGGGGTGAGCGCGGGCGGTGGCTCGACCCGCGCCGACGGCTACGACATCCGCACCGCCGCAGTGATGGCGAACATCCCGTGCGTCACGACCGTGCAGGGTCTCGGCGCGGCGGTCCAGGGCATCGAGGCGCTGGAGCGCGGCGACATCCGGGTGAGGTCGCTGCAGGACTGGGCGGCCCGACCATGATCTACCGCACCCTCTTCGACCACGGCCTGACCCGGACCGACGCCGAGCGGGCCCACCGCACCGCGTTCCGGGCGATCCGCGCGGCGCGGCCGGTCACCCGGCTCCGTCGTACGCCGGGCACGCCGGTGCACGCGATGGGGCTGACCTTCCCGAACGTGCTGGGGCTGGCGGCGGGCTTCGACAAGAACGCCGTGGGCATCGACGGCCTCGGCGCGCTGGGCTTCGGCCACGTCGAGATCGGCACCGTGACGGGGGAGGGACAGCCGGGCAACCCGCAGCCGCGGCTCTTCCGGCTCACCGAGGACCGTGCGGTCGTCAACCGGATGGGCTTCAACAACGACGGCGCCGAGGTGGTCGCGGCCCGGCTGAGAGCCCGCGGCCGCCGGCCCGGGCCGATCCTGGGGATCAACATCGGCAAGTCGAAGGTCGTCCCGGAGGACGACGCGGTCCGCGACTACGAGAAGTCCGCGCGACTGCTGACGCCGTACGCCGACTACCTGGTCGTCAACGTGAGCTCGCCGAACACGCCCGGCCTGCGCAACCTCCAGGCGGTGGAGAAGCTCGAGCCGATCCTCACCTCGGTGCAGAGGCTGGCCCTGGGCAAGCCGCTGCTCGTGAAGATCGCGCCCGACCTGGCCGACGACGACGTGCTCGACGTCGCCGACCTGGCGCTGGCGATCGGGTTGGACGGGATCATCGCCACCAACACGACGATCTCGCGCGACGGGCTGCGCACGCCGTCCTCGAAGGTCGAGGAGATCGGCGCCGGCGGCCTCTCCGGACGCCCGCTCACCGATCGCTCGCTCGAGGTGCTCCGGCTGCTGCGGGGCCGGGTCGGCCCCAACCTGTGTCTGATCGGCGTCGGCGGCATCACGACGATCGCGGACGCTCGCGCGCGCCTGGACGCGGGCGCCACGCTCCTGCAGGGCTACACCGCGTTCATCTACGAGGGCCCCTCCTGGCCCCGCCGGATCGTCCGAGGGGCGTCGGGGTGACGGCGCTCGCCGGCGGTGGCTCCTCCACCGCCTCGGACGCGGAGATCGGTGGATCTCCCATCGCACACTGGACCGAAGGAGCACCATGACGTTCGGCAACCGGTTCCACGCCGCACTGGCCGACCGCGGACCCTTCTGCGTCGGCATCGACCCGCACGCCGCGCTGCTGCACGAGTGGGGCCTCGGCGACGACGTGGCGGGGCTCGAGCGGCTCGCGCTGACGGTCGTCGAGGCGGTCGCGCCGTACGCCTCGGTCGTCAAGCCGCAGTCGGCCTTCTACGAGCGCTTCGGCAGTCGCGGGATCGCCGTCCTCGAGCGGGTGATCGCCGAGTCCCGGTCGGCCGGCGCCCTGGTCCTGCTCGACGTCAAGCGCGGCGACATCGGCTCGACCAGCCAGGCGTACGCCGACGCCTACCTCGACCAGAGCTCGCCACTCGCCAGCGACGCGATCACCGCCAGCCCCTACCTGGGCTTCGGGTCCCTGGACCCGATGATCGACACCGCCCGCAAGCACGACGCCGGGGTCTTCGTGCTGGCACTGACCTCCAACAAGGAGGGCCCCGAGGTCCAGCACGCCCGGGCCGACGGCGGCACCGTCGCCGGACGGGTGCTCGACCACCTGCGCCGCCTCAACGCCGACGCGACGCCTCTCGGCTCGTTCGGTGCCGTGATCGGTGCGACGATCGACGACAGCACCGAGGACTTCGCGTTCAACGGACCGATCCTCGCGCCGGGCTACGGCGCCCAGGGCGGCACCGCGGCCGACGTGCGCCGGATCTTCGGCGCCAGCGCGGCCGTCGTGACCCCCAGCTCCTCGCGCGAGGTGCTGCGACTCGGCCCCGACGTCGCTGCGCTGCGCGACGCCGTACGACGCACCAACGACGAGCTGCGCAGGTGAGGCGACTCCTCGTCCTGCTGCTGGCCGTGGTCCTGCTCGGCGGGTGCGGCGACGACGCCGACGACTACTGCGACGCGGTCGCCGACCGCCAGGAGGAGCTGAGCGAGGTCGTTGGTGCGGGGCAGCCCGACGCGCTCCTCCAGTCGCTCGACATCCTCCGCGAGCTCCAGGATCGGGCGCCGTCCGACATCTCCGACGAGTGGCAGCAGGTGGTCGGCAGCATCGAGGGCCTCCGCGACGCGCTCGACGACGCCGGTGTCGACGCCGCCGCGTACGACCCGCAGCACCCGCCCGCCGGCCTCGCCGCGGCGCAGAGGAAGGCCATCGCCGACGCGGCCACGCGACTCGGCAGCGCCGAGACCGCGCAGGCGCTGCAGGACCTCGACCAGCAGGCGCGCGACGTCTGCCACACACCGCTGACGCTCTGAGCGTCCCGATTGCTGGGGCGAGACGGTTCTGACTAGATTGACCACTTGATCGACGTGCTCTCGGCACCGTCACCCGACCTCGACCAGAAGGACCACGCTCGTGGCTCTGCCCCCGCTCACCCCCGAACAGCGCCAGGCGGCTCTCGACAAGGCCGCCGCCTCCCGGAGGGAGCGGGCCGAGGTCAAGAACCGGCTGAAGAACTCCGGTGCCTCGATCTCCGAGGTCATCGAGGAGGGCCAGCGCAACGAGGTGATCGGGAAGATGAAGGTCGTCGACCTGCTGCAGTCGATGCCCGGCCTCGGCAAGGTGCGCGCCCGTCAGCTGATGGAGAAGCTCGGGATCGCCGAGAGCCGCCGGGTCCGCGGGCTGGGCACCAAGCAGGTCGCGGCGCTCGAGAAGGAGTTCGCCTCGCGTGACTGACGAGGCGCGGCGGTCCCGGCTCGTCGTCCTCGCGGGACCCACCGCGGTCGGCAAGGGCACCGTGGCGGCCGACGTACGCCGGCGCCACCCGGAGGTCTGGCTGTCCGTCTCGGCCACGACGCGCGCGCCGCGACCGGGGGAGCAGGACGGCGTGCACTACTGGTTCGTCGACGACGCGCGGTTCGACGAGATGGTCGAGCGCGGCGAGCTCCTGGAGTGGGCCGTGGTCCACAAGGCGGCCCGCTACGGCACCCCGCGGCGACCGGTCGAGGAGGCACTGGCCGCGGGGCGCCCCGCGATGCTGGAGATCGACCTCCAGGGCGCCCGGCAGGTCCGCGCGTCGATGCCCGACGCGCTCTTCGTCTTCCTCAAGCCGCCGTCCTGGGAGGAGCTGGTGCGCCGCCTGGTCGGCCGCGGCACCGAGACCGAGGAGCAGCGGCAGCGGCGGCTCGAGACCGCCCGGGAGGAGCTGGCCGCCGAGGCCGAGTTCGACGTGAGCATCGTCAACCACGAAGTTCACGCTGCCGCCGAGGAGTTGGTAGCCTTGATGACGCAATCCCCGACCGATCAGTGAGGCTTCCGCGTGTCTGCCCCCAACATCGCCGCCGAGGGCGTCACCAACCCCTCGATCGACGACCTGCTCTCCAAGACCGACAGCAAGTACAAGCTGGTCCTGTTCAGCGCCAAGCGCGCCCGGCAGATCAACGCCTACTACTCGCAGCTCGGTGAGGGCCTGCTCGAGTACGTCGGCCCGCTCGTGGACACCCACGTGCAGGAGAAGCCGCTCTCGATCGCGCTCCGCGAGATCAACGACGACCTCCTGGTCTGCGAGGACATCGACCCCGCCGAGCTCGCCGCCGAGGAGGCCGCCGCCCAGGCCGCCGCCGCCGACGCCGGCGACGCCTGAGCAACGGGCACTTCCCTGAGCAGGGTCGTCCTCGGGGTCTCGGGCGGCATCGCGGCGTACAAGGCCTGCGAGCTGCTGCGGCTGCTCACCGAGTCCGGGCACGACGTCACGGTGGTCCCGACCGCCGCGGCGCTCGAGTTCGTGGGCGCGCCGACGTGGTCGGCGCTCTCGGGCAAGCCGGTCGCGACCGACGTCTGGACGGGCGTCCACGAGGTGCCGCACGTCCGCATCGGCCAGGAGGCCGACCTCGTCGTGGTCGCCCCGGCCACCGCCGACCTGCTGGCCCGGGCCGCGCACGGCCAGGCCGACGACCTGCTCACCAGCACCCTGCTGACCGCGCGCTGTCCGGTCGTCTTCGCGCCGGCGATGCACACCGAGATGTGGGAGCACCCCGCCACCCGCGCCAACGTCGCCACCCTGCGTGATCGCGGGGTCCTCGTGATCGAGCCCGCCGAGGGCCGGCTCACCGGCAAGGACACCGGCAAGGGCCGGTTGCCCGACCCCGACGAGATCTTCGAGGTCTGCCGCGAGGTCCTCGTGCGGGGTACGACGACTCTCGACCTGGCCGGTCGGCACGTCGTGGTGTCGGCGGGTGGCACCCGCGAGTACCTCGACCCGGTGCGCTACCTCGGCAACCGGTCCTCCGGCCTGCAGGGCTACGCGCTCGCACGCGCGGCGGCCGCCCGGGGCGCGGAGGTCACCCTGGTCGCCGCCAACGTGACGCTGCCCGACCCGGCCGGCGTCAAGGTCGTGCGCGTCGAGACCACGGCGCAGCTGCGCCAGGAGGTCGTCACCGCCGCGGCGTCCGCGGACGCGGTCGTCATGGCCGCCGCGCCCGCCGACTTCCGGCCGACCGCCGTCAGCGACGCCAAGATCAAGAAGGCGAGCGACGGCTCCGCCCCCGTCGTGGGGCTGACGCAGAACCCCGACATCCTCCTGGAGATCAGCACCGAGCGGGCTCGCCCCGGGCAGGTGATCGTCGGGTTCGCCGCCGAGACCGGCGACGACACCGGCTCGGTCCTCGACCTGGCTCGCGCCAAGCTCGCCCGCAAGGGCTGCGACCTGCTGGTCGTCAACGACGTCAGTGGGGGAGCCGTCTTCGGCAGCCCCGACAACGAGGCCGTCGTGCTGGCGGCCGACGGGGCCGCGGTCGACGTGCCCCGCGGCTCGAAGGCCGCCCTCGCCCACGTCATCTGGGACCAGGTCGCTGACCGACTCTGATGAGGGAGCCTGAGACTCCCATCCCGACATGCGGGACGCCGGATATGGTGTGCCCGAACCGCAACACCCACAGCTAGGAGCAGCAGTGACCGGACGTCTCTTCACGTCGGAGTCGGTGACCGAGGGGCACCCGGACAAGATCGCCGACCAGATCAGCGACTCGGTCCTCGACGCCATGCTCGAGCAGGATCCGCACAGCCGGGTGGCCGTCGAGACGCTGCTGACGACCGGCCTGGTGGTGGTCGCGGGCGAGGTCACCACGACCGGCTACGTCGACATCAAGCAGAAGGTCCGGGACAAGATCCTGGAGATCGGCTACGACTCCTCGCACAAGGGCTTCGACGGTGCGTCCTGCGGCGTCATGGTCGCGATCGGCGGCCAGTCCGGCGACATCGCGCAGGGTGTCGACACCGGACACGAGAGCCGCACCGGCTCGACCGACGCCATGGACAAGCAGGGCGCGGGCGACCAGGGCCTGATGTTCGGCTACGCCTGCGACGACACCGACGTGCTGATGCCGCTGCCGATCGTGATGGCCCAGCGCCTCGCGGAGCGCCTCACCTTCGTCCGCAAGGACGGCACGCTGCCCTACCTGCGTCCCGACGGGAAGACCCAGGTCACGATCGAGTACGGCGACGACAACCGGCCGGTGCGCGTCGACACCGTCGTGCTCTCCTCGCAGCACGACGACGACACGCAGCTCGACACACTCGAGGCCGACGTGAAGAAGCACGTCATCGACCCGGTGCTCGCGACCTTCGACCTGCCGTCGGACGGCTACCGCCTGCTGGTCAACCCGACCGGCCGCTTCGTCGTCGGCGGCCCGATGGGCGACGCCGGCCTGACCGGGCGCAAGATCATCGTCGACACCTACGGCGGCATGGCCCGCCACGGGGGCGGCGCCTTCTCGGGCAAGGACCCGTCGAAGGTCGACCGCTCCGCGGCGTACGCCATGCGATGGGTCGCCAAGAACGTCGTCGCCGCCGGCCTCGCGCGGCGTTGCGAGGTCCAGGTCGCCTACGCGATCGGGAAGGCGCAGCCGGTCGGCGTCTTCGTCGAGACCTTCGGCACCGGCACCGTGGCCGACGAGAGGATCCAGCAGGCCGTGCTCGAGGTCTTCGACCTCCGCCCGGCCGCGCTCATCCGCGACCTCGATCTCCTCCGCCCGATCTACGCCAAGACCGCGGCGTACGGTCACTTCGGCCGCGAGCTCCCCGAGTTCACCTGGGAGAGGACCGACCGCGCGGATGCGCTCAAGCGCGCCGCCGGCGTCTGAGCCCACCCGAACGCTGACCCGCCCGAAACTTTCGGGCGGGTCAGCGTCGTTGTGGGGCCGTCGACGCGCGCTGGTAGAACTTCGCCCATGGCCGACGACGAGCACCCCGAGCTCCTGCCCGGTCTCGCCCGGGCGGAGGTGAAGGCGTCGCAGGCGAAGGCCCGGGCGACCCGGGCACGCAAGGCCGCCGAGGCGGCGCCGGCGACGCTCGACCCGGTCGCCCGGGTGCTCGTGGACGTGCCGCTCGCGCACCTGGACCGGCCGTTCGACTACGCGGTGCCGGCGGCGATGGCCGACGCGGCGGTGCCGGGTGCGCGGGTGAAGGTGCGCTTCGCCGGACAGGACGTCGACGGCTTCGTCGTGGCCCGCGGCAGCGAGAGCGACCACACCGGTCGGCTCTCGCCGCTGCGGCGCGTCGTCAGCCCCGAGCCGGTGCTGCACCCGCAGATCGCGGCACTGGCCGGGGAGCTCGCCGAGAGGTACGCCGGGACGCGGTCCGACGTCCTGCGGCTCGCGATCCCCGCCCGGCACGCGACGACCGAGAAGGAGGCGTCGGCGCCCGCCGGGCCGTGGCACCACGAGCCCGCCGACGGGGAGGCCGCGTGGGCGGGCCATGAGCCGGCGGCCGCATTCCTGCGGCACCTGGCGGACGGCGGCAGTCCGCGCGCGGTCTGGGCGGCGGCGCCCGCCACCGACTGGCCGCTCCTCGTCGCGCACGCGGCCGCCGCGACGTACGCCTCGGGTCGCGGCGTCGTCGTCTGCGTCCCCGACGGCAAGGACGTCACGCGGGTCGACCGCGCGCTCACGGAGGTGCTCGGCGAGGGCCAGCACGTGACGCTCACCGCCGAGTCGGGACCCGCCCGGCGCTACCGCGACTTCCTGGCGCTCAGCCGCGGCGCCCGCCGGGTGGTCGTCGGCACGCGGGCCGCCGCCTTCGCGCCGGTCGCCGACCTCGGGCTCGTCGTCATCTGGGACGACGGCGACGACCTGCACGCCGAGCCGCGCGCGCCGTACCCCCACACCCGCGAGACGCTGCTGCTGCGCGCCGAGCGCGAGGGCGCGGGCGCGCTGATCGGCGGCTTCGTCCGCACGGTCGAGAGCGCCTACCTGCTCCGCACCGGCTGGGCCCGCGAGATCGGCCCCGACCGGGCCGAGGTGCGCCGCCGGCTCACCGTGACGATCGCGGGTGAGGAGACCCACCGCGACGTGCATGCCCGCGGCGCGCGCATCCCGCGCGAGGTGCACGTGGCCGTCCGCGAGGCCATCGAGGCGGGCCCGGTGCTGGTGCAGACCCCGCGGCTCGGCTACGTCAACGCGCTGGCGTGCGAGCGGTGCCGCACCCCCGCGCGGTGCACGACGTGCCAGGGACCGCTCGCGCTCACTGGGCCGGCCACGCCGCCGGCCTGCCGGTGGTGCGGCACCCCCGTCGAGGCCTGGGCGTGCGCGGAGTGCGGCCACCGCGGGCTGCGGGCGCCGGTCCTCGGCGACGCCCGCACCGCCGAAGAGCTGGGCCGGGCGCTGCCTGGCGTCCGGGTCCGCACCAGCTCCGGCGAATCGGTGCTGGCCACCGTGCCGACCACGAAGCAGGTCGTCGTGGCCACGCCGGGCGCCGAACCCGTGGCCGAGGGCGGGTACGCCGCCGTCGTGCTGCTCGACACCTGGCTGCTGCTCTCGCGCATCGACCTGCGCGCGGGCGAGGAGGCGCTGCGCCGGTGGGCCGACGCTGCCGCGCTGGTCCGGCCGGGCGGTCGGGTGCTCGCGGTCGGGGACCCCGCCCATCCCACGCTCCAGGCGCTGGTGCGCTGGGACCCCGCGGGGCACGCCGCGCGGGAGACCGACGAGCGGATCGCCGCCCACCTGCCGCCCGCGAGCCGGCTGGCCACGATCACCGGCGCAGCGGGCGCCGTCGACGACGCCGTGACCCTGCTGGCCGCTCCGCCGTCGGCCGAGGTGCTCGGGCCCGTCGATCTCGCCGACGGCGAGTGCCGCGTCGTCGTGCGCGTGCCGCGCGCCGAGGGCGTCGAGCTGTCCCGTGCACTCGGCGAGCTCCAGCGGGTCCGCTCAGCGCGCAAGCTCGACGCCGTCCGCGTGCAGGTGGATCCGCCCACCCTGTGAGCCCCTCCCTACTATGGGCGCCGTGCCCATCCAGCCCATCCGCCTCTTCGGCGACCCGGTCCTGCGCAAGCCCGCGATCGAGGTGGTCGACTTCGACAAGGAGCTGCGCCGCCTCGTCGAGGACCTCACCGACACGATGAGGGACGCGCCCGGAGCCGGCCTGGCCGCGCCGCAGATCGGCGTCGGGCTGCGCGTCTTCACGTGGTACGTCGACGGCGAGCTCGGCCACCTGGTCAACCCCCGGCTCTCGCTGTCGTCGGAGACCCAGCACGGCCCCGAGGGCTGCCTGTCGATCCCCGACCTGAGCTTCGACTGCACCCGGGCGCTGTCGGTGGTCGCCCACGGCTTCGACATGCACGGCGAGCCCGTCGTCGTCGAGGGCTCCGACCTGCTCGCGCGGGCGATCCAGCACGAGACCGACCACCTCGACGGCGTGCTGTTCGTCGACCGCCTCGACACCCAGGCCCGCAAGGCCGCGATGAAGGCGATCCGCGAGGCGGAGTGGTTCGGTCTCGAGCAGCCCACGGTCAAGGTCTCGCCCCACGCCACCAACGGCCTCGGCTTCTGATGCGCGTCGTCTTCGCCGGCACCCCCGAGGTCGCCGTCCCGGCCCTCGACGCGATCGCCGACTCGGCGCACGACCTCGTCGGCGTCGTCACCCGACCCGACGCCCCGGCGGGGCGCGGCCGCCGGCTGACGCCCAGCCCGGTGGCCCGGCGGGCGGAGGAGCTCGGCGTACCCGTCCTCAAGCCGGAGCACCCGCGCGACCCGGAGTTCCAGGCCGCGCTGCGGGCCCTCGAACCCGACTGCTGCCCGGTCGTCGCGTACGGCGCGCTGCTGCCGCAGTCCGCCCTCGAGATCCCGACGCACGGGTGGGTCAACCTGCACTTCTCCGTGCTGCCGTCGTGGCGCGGCGCCGCCCCGGTGCAGCACGCGATCTGGGCGGGCGACGAGGTGACCGGCGCGACGACGTTCCGCATCGTCAAGGAGCTCGACGCCGGCCCGACCTTCGGCGTGATGACCGAGCGCATCCGTCCGACCGACACCGCCGGCGACCTCCTCGAGCGACTCGCGGAGGGTGGCGCCGGGCTGCTCGTGGTCACGCTCGACGGTATCGGCGACGGCTCGCTCGAAGCGCGGCCGCAGCAGGCCGAGGGCGTCACCTTCGCCCCGAAGGTGCAGGTCGACGACGCACACGTCGACTGGACGCAGCCCGCGGTCGCGATCGACCGGCAGGTGCGCGCCTGCACGCCGGCGCCCGGGGCGTGGACGACGTACGACGGGGAGCGGGTCAAGCTCGGGCCGGTGACCCTCACCGACCTGCCGGTCCCGGCCGGGCGCCTCGAGGTCGGCAAGTCCGACGTCCTCGTCGGCACCGGCACCCACGCCGTGCGCCTCGGCGAGGTGAAGGGGTTCGGCAAGCGGCAGATGCCGGCCGCCGACTGGGCCCGCGGGCTGCGCCTGGAGAGCGGCGCGGTCCTCGGGACATGACCGGCCGCAGCCGCGTCGACCCCGCGCGCCTGGTCGCCTTCGAGGTGCTCAAGGCCGTGCGGGTCGACGACGCCTACACCAACCTCGTGCTGCCCTCCCTGCTGCGGCGGCACGCCCTCACCGGGCGCGACGCGGCGTTCGCGACCGAGCTCGCTGCGGGCACGATCCGCTGGCGGGGCCTCTACGACGCGGTGCTCGCCGCGTGCATCGACCGGCCGCTGGCGAAGGTCGAGGCGAAGGTGCTCGACGCGCTGCGGCTCGGCTGCCATCAGCTGCTCGCGATGCGGGTGCCGAGCCACGCCGCGATCAGCACCACGGTCGACCTTGTCCGTGACCGGGTGAGCGCGGGGGCCGCGGGCTTCGCGAACGCCGTGCTGCGCACGGTCTCCCAGCGCGACCGCGCGAGCTGGGTGGCCGAGGTGGCACCCGACCCGGCCACCGCCTTCAGCCACCCGGTCTGGGTCGTCGACCGCCTCCGGGAGGCGCTGGGCGACGACGCCGAGCTGCCCGCGCTGCTGGCCGCCGACAACGAGCCGCCGCGGGTCACGCTCGTCGCCCGGCCCGGTCGGGCGAGCCGGGACGAGCTGCCGGGGGAGCCGACCGCGCTCTCGCCGTACGCCGTCACGATGGCCGGCGGGGACCCGGGAGAGCTGCCGGCGGTCGCCGCCGGTCGGGCCGGGGTGCAGGACGAGGGGTCGCAGCTCGTCGCGATCGCCGCGGCCACCGCGCCCGTCGACGGTCGTGACTCCCGCTGGCTCGACCTGTGTGCCGGTCCCGGGGGCAAGGCCGCGCTGCTCGCCGCGCTCGCGGCCGAGCGCGGCGCCGGCCTCGTGGCCTCCGAGCGCCAGCCCCACCGCGCCGGGCTCGTGCGCGCCGCACTGCGCGGCGCCGACGGCGTCACGGCCGTGGTCGCCGCCGACGGCACAGCCGCGCCCTACCGGGCCGCCGCCTTCGACCGAGTGCTGGTCGACGCACCGTGCACCGGCCTCGGCGCCCTGCGCCGCCGGCCGGAGGCGCGCTGGCGGCGCCGCCCGGCCGACCTCGACCAGCTCGTGCCCCTCCAGCGCCGGCTCGTCGACGCTGCCCTCGACCTGACCCGGCCGGGTGGCATCGTCCTCTACGCCACCTGCTCGCCCGTGCTCGCCGAGACCCGCGGAATCGTCGAGGCCGTCCTGGCCGGCCGCGGCGACGTCACGCTCGACGACGCGGCCCCGCTGCTGCCGCAGGTGTCCGACGCCACCGGACCGCTTCCGGGGACGATCCAGCTCTGGCCGCACCGGCACGGCACGGACGCGATGTTCGTGGCGGTGCTCCGGCGTCGCTGACGCGCAGCCCAGTCGGAGGACGTGGCGCAGGTAGCGGCGACGCGCCGCACGGGCGGCTGGTCGAAGTCCATGTCCGAACCGTAGGCCGCGGCACCCCCTAGGGTGGCGGCATGCCCTCGAAGCCGCCGTCGGTCGAGATCGAGGTCGACGACCGGGTGGTGCGGGTCAGCAACCCCGACCGGGTCTACTTCCCTCCCACGAGATCCGGGGAGAGCGGGGCCACGAAGCTCGACCTGGTCGAGTACTACCTGGCCGTCGGACCCGGCATCGTCAACGCGCTCTTCGAGCGGCCCTGCATGCTGCACCGGTTCCCGAAGGGTCTCGCCGGCGACAAGGTGCACCAGAAGCGGCTGCCGGCCGGCGCGCCGCCGTGGGTGGAGACGGTGCGGCTGTACTTCCCCCGCTGGGGTCGCACCGCCGACGAGCTGTGCGTGACCGAGCTCGGCTCGGTGATCTGGGCGGTGCAGATGTCGACCGTCGAGTTCCACCCGTGGAACAGCCGACGCGAGGACACCGAGCGGCCCGACGAGTGGCGCATCGACCTCGACCCCGGCCCGCTGTGCGACTACGCGAACGTGCGACGCGTCGCCCACGTCGTCCACGAGGTGCTCGACGAGCTCGGCGTCGTCGGCTTCCCGAAGACCAGCGGCAGCAAGGGTCTCCACGTCTACGTGCGGATCCGGCCCGATCACGGCTTCAAGGACGTACGCCGCGCCGCGCACGCGTTCGCCCGTGAGGTCGAGCGCCGCGCCGGCGGCGACGTCGACCTCACGTGGTGGCGCAAGGACCGCGACCCGGCCACGGTCTTCGTCGACTACAACCAGAACACCCGCGACCACACCATCGCGGCGGCGTACTCGGTGCGCGGGCTGCCCGATGCCCGCGTCTCGACGCCGATCCGATGGGACGAGGTCGACGACGCCGACCCGCGCGACTTCACGATCTTCACCGTGCCCGACCGGTTCGCGGCGCTCGGCGACCTGCACGCCGACATCGACGACGGTGGCGGCAAGGGCGCCTACGACATCGCGCCGCTGCTGGAGTGGGCGGAGCGCGACGAGCGCGCGGGAGCGGAGACCCCGGCGGAGCCGGACGAGGAGTGAGCGGCCTCTAGACTCCCCGCCGTGGGCCACATCCAGATCACGCCGAGCATCCTCAACGCCGACTTCGCGCGGCTGGGGGAGGAGGTCGCCCGGATCGGCAGCGCCGACTGGGTGCACGTCGACGTCATGGACAACCACTTCGTGCCCAACCTGACCTTCGGGCCGGCGATGGTCGAGGCGCTCGCGCGGTCCACGGACGTCCCGCTCGACGCCCACCTGATGATCGAGGACGCCGACCGCGAGGCGATCGCGTACGTCGAGGCCGGCTGCGGCTCGGTCACCTTCCACGTCGAGGCCGCGAAGGCGCCGGTGCGCCTGGCCCGCGAGATCCGGGCCGCGGGCGCGCGGGCGTCGATGGCGCTCAAGCCGGCGACGCCGGTCGACCCCTTCGAGGACCTGCTCCCCGAGCTCGACATGCTGCTGATCATGACCGTGGAGCCCGGCTTCGGCGGCCAGAAGTTCCTCGACCTGTGCCTGCCGAAGATCCGCCGGGCCCGCGAGCTGATGTCCAGGCACGGCCTCGAGACCTGGCTCCAGGTCGACGGGGGTGTCAGCCTCGAGACCATCGAGCGCTGCGCCGAGGCCGGCGCCGACGTGTTCGTGGCCGGCTCGGCCGTCTACTCCGCCGACGACCCCGACCGGATGGTGGCCGAGCTCCGCGCGACGGCAGCGGCCGCGACGTCCGTGTGACGTGACCCACGGCGCCGTACGACGGGCGCTGTGGCACACTCGTCCCGACGAGCCAACATGCTCGCGTGCTCTGGGGTCGGTGAAATTCCGAGCCGGCGGTGACTGATCGATGCCTCCTCGCTTCGCTCAGAAGTCCGCGACCCGTTCGCAGCCAGCGATCGGTTGACCAGGTGGAACTCCTGGACCGACGGTCAAAGTCCGGATGGGAAGCGCACGCAGGTGTCGTCACGTACGTCGTACGTGACGACCCGTCCAGCCCCGGAGTCCGCGACCGGACACGAGGGGCCACCCGATGAGCACCACCGCAGCCGAGCGGGCCGCGATGCGGCGCGCGCTCGACCTCGCGGCGTCGCCCGGGCTGCCGCTCGGCCCCAACCCTCGCGTCGGCTGCGTCATCGTCGACGACCACGGCGAGACCGTCGCCGAGGGTCACCACCGTGGCGCCGGCACCCCGCACGCCGAGGCCGACGCGCTCGCCCGGGCTGGAGCCCGCGCGCGGGGAGCCACCGCCGTCGTCACGCTCGAGCCCTGCAACCACCACGGACGCACCGGCCCGTGCGCGCGGGCGCTGGTGGGGGCCGGCGTACGACGCGTCGTCTACGCCCAGTCCGACCCCAACCCGGCCGCCGCCGGCGGCGCAACGACCCTGCGGACTGCGGGGATCGAGGTCGAGTCGGGACTTCTGACGGTTGAATCGGGACTTCTGAACCGCGCCTGGACCTTCGGGATCGAGCACGGTCGCCCGTTCGTCACCTGGAAGTTCGCCACCACGCTCGACGGCCGAAGCGCCGCCCCCGATGGCACGAGCCGCTGGGTCAGCTCGCCGGCGGCGCGGCGCGACACCCACCGTCTGCGCGGACTGTGCGACGTGATGCTGGTCGGCACCAACACGGTTGCGGTCGACGATCCGCTGCTCACGGTCCGCGACGAGCGCGACCGGCCGCTGGAGCATCAGCCGCTGAGAGTCGTGATGGGGGAGCGTGACCTCGATCCCCGTCACCGGGTCTTCGCTCAGTCGTCCGCGGGCGACGCCGAGAGCCTGCACCTGCGGACCCGCGACCCGCAGAAGGCGCTCGCCGAGCTCTTCGACCGCGGACGCCGCCACGTCTTCCTCGAAGGCGGTCCCACCCTCGCGGCGGCCTTCCTCCGGGCCGGCCTGGTCGACGAGATCGTCGTCTACCTCGCGCCCATGCTGCTCGGCGCCGGCCGCTCAGCCGTGGCCGACCTCGGAATCAGCACCATCGCGGAGGCGTTGCGCCCTCGCGTGACCGACATCACCGTGCTGGAGGGAGACGAGCCCAACGTTCGTCTGACCCTCGTGCCTGGAGAGGACTGAGATGTTCACCGGAATCGTGGAGGAGCTCGGCACCGTCGCCGCGGTCGAGGACCAGGGCGACGCGATCCGCCTCGGCATCCGCGCGGCCACCGTGCTCGAGGACGTCGGCCTGGGCGACTCCATCGCCGTCAACGGCTGCTGCCTGACGGTCACGACGGTCGACGGAGACACCTGGACCGCCGACGTCATGCAGGAGACGCTCGACAAGACCAGCCTGCACGGCGTACGCCCCGGCGACCGCGTCAACCTCGAGCGCGCCGTCACCGCCGACAAGCGCCTCGGTGGACACATCGTCCAGGGCCACGTCGACGGCGTCGGCGAGGTCGTGAGCCGGACCCCCAGCGAGCACTGGGAGGTCGTCGAGATCTCGATGCCGGCCGAGCTCGGCCGCTACCTCGTCGACAAGGGCTCGGTCACCGTCGACGGCGTCAGCCTGACGGTCGTCGGGGCCGGCGACGACCGGTTCACCGTCAGCCTCATCCCCGAGACCCTCGCCCGCACCACGCTCGGCACCCGTCGACCCGGCGACCGCGTCAACCTCGAGGTCGACGTGATCGCCAAGTACGTCGAGCGGCTGATGGCGCATGCCGGGAAGGACGACCCCCGTGATTGAACAGAGCCTGGACTGGCTGCTCCACGGCACGATCACGGTCGGCGACGGCTACCTGTCGGTCCGCGAGGTGGTGGGCAACGTCTTCGGCCTCGCGAGCGCGCTGCTCGGCATGCGTCGGCTCGTCTGGGCCTGGCCGGTCGGGCTGGTCGGCAACGTCCTGCTCTTCACGGTGTTCGTCAGCGGCGAGCTCAGCGGAGCCGTCTCCGAGCCGCTGTGGGGCCAGGCCGGGCGCCAGGTCATGTTCGCCGCCGTGAGCGTCTACGGCTGGTGGCGCTGGCGGCAGTCGCGCGGCGCCGCCGACGGCGGGGCGATCAGCCCCCGCTGGGCGACCGCGGGCGAGCGGCTGCTGCTGCTCGGCCTGGCCGTGGTCGGGTACGCCGTCGCCTACGAGGTGCTCCAGCACATCGGGTCGTGGGGACCGGCCACCGAGGCGTGGATCCTCACCGGCTCGCTGCTCGCGACCTACGGCATGGCCCGCGGCTGGGTCGAGTTCTGGCTGGTGTGGGTCGCGGTCGACGTCGTGGGGGTGACCACGCTGGTCCGGGCCGGCTACTACCCGACGGCCGCGATGTACCTGTTCTACGGCGGCTTCTGCGTCGTCGGATTCCTCACCTGGTGGCGCATCGAGCGCCGCGCGGCCACGGCACCCGCCGCGGCGGCACACGAAGGAGCGGCAGCATGAGTCACGAGGTCCAGCACGTCGGGGTCCGCCTCGACACCGTCGAGCGGGCGATCGCCGACATCGCCGCAGGCAAGGCCGTCATCGTCGTCGACGACGAGACCCGCGAGAACGAGGGTGACATCATCTTCGCGGCCAGCAAGGCCACGCCGGAGCTGATGGCGTTCACGATCCGGCACAGCAGCGGCGTGATCTGCGTGCCGATGCCCGCCGACATGCTCGACCGGCTCGAGATCCCGCTGATGACGCCGCACAACCGCGACAAGATGCGGACGGCGTACACCATCTCGGTCGACGCCCGCGACGGCGTCACCACCGGCATCTCGGCCGCCGACCGCGCCCACACCGTGCGGGTGCTCGCCGACTCGGCCACGGAGCCGTGGGAGATCACCCGACCCGGCCACGTCTTCCCGCTGCGCTACCGGGAGGGCGGCGTCCTGGTGCGGCGGGGCCACACCGAGGCCGCCGTCGACCTCGCCACGCTCGCCGGCCTGACGCCGGCCGGGGTGCTCGTCGAGGTCGTCAACGACGACGGCACCATGAAGCGCGCCCCCGAGCTGCGCGAGTTCGCCGACGAGCACGGCCTGGCGATGATCTCCATCGACGACCTCGTGCGCTACCGACGCCGTCACGAGAACCTCGTCGACCGGGTCGCCGAGACCCGGCTGCCCACCCGGCACGGCGACTTCACGGCGTACGGCTATCGGATCACCGTCGACGACTCCGAGCACATCGCGCTCGTCCACGGCGACATCTCCGGAGACCAGCCGGTGCTCACGCGGGTCCACTCCGAGTGCCTGACCGGCGACGTGTTCGGCAGCGACCGCTGCGACTGCGGCCCGCAGCTGGAGGAGGCACTCGAGCGGATCGTCGCGGAGGGCCGCGGCGTCGTCGTCTACCTGCGCGGCCACGAGGGGCGGGGGATCGGGCTCGTCGCGAAGCTGCAGGCCTACCAGCTCCAGGACGGCGGCCGCGACACGGTCGACGCCAACCTCGATCTCGGCCTGCCCGCCGACGCCCGGCACTACGGCACCGCCACCCAGGTGCTGCGCGACCTCGGCGTGACGAGCGTCCGCCTGCTCACCAACAACCCCGACAAGGTCGAGAACCTCGAGGACTTCGGAGTCCACGTGGCGGCCCGGGTGCCCCTGACGCCGCACCCCAACGACCACAACATCGCCTACCTGCTCACCAAGCGCGACCGGATGGGTCACGACCTGCCCAACCTCGAGCTCGACCCCGACGTCAAGGACGGAGCCTGACATGGCCGGAGACGGAGCCCCGGAGACCGAGGTCTTCGACGCCAGCGGCCTGCGGGTGGCGATCGTCGCGGCGAGCTGGCACACCCAGGTGATGGACGGACTGATCCAGGGCGTCCAGCGCGCCCTCGCCGACTTCCGCGCCACCGGCGTCGTGCACCGGGTGCCGGGCACGTTCGAGCTGCCCGTCGTCGCGTCCGCCCTCGCGCAGCAGGGGTACGACGCGGTCGTCGCGCTGGGCGTGGTGATCCGCGGCGGCACCCCGCACTTCGACTACGTCTGCAACGCCGCCACCGACGGGCTCGTCCGCGTCGGGCTCGACCATACGGTCGCGATCGGCTTCGGCGTGCTCACGTGCGACAACGACGCCCAGGCGCTCGACCGCGCCGGACTCGCTCACTCGCGCGAGGACAAGGGCTACGAGGCCGCGTCGGCGGCGCTGCTCACCGCCCGGACCCTGCGCGAGCTCGGAGTGCGCACGCCGTAGGGTTGACCGCGTGAAGAGCACCCCACGGAATCGCGCGCTTCCCCCGCTGCGCTCCTCCAGTACACGATTTCGCAGGGACCCCGCGTGAAGAGCACCCCACGGACTCGCGCGCTTCCCCCGCTGCGCTCCTCCAGTGCACGATTTCGCAGGGACCCCGCGTGAAGACGTTCGACGATCTCTGGGCCGAGCTGAGCGA